>NZ_CAXUPF020000002.1:0-883509 GCF_964252805.1 Polaromonas sp. LjRoot131
TAGGGACCCAGACTGCGGGTCGCCTTTTCTTTGGTGACTTTCTTTTGGCGAAGCAAAAGAAAGTTACTGGCCGCCGGGCCACTCCCGGCCAGCCGCCCTCAGCAGAGAGAACAGAGGGAGCGCACCCGCCGGCGCAAGACCCGGCCCTCAATCCGCAACCGTCACCACATTGTTGGCAAAGGTGATCCGATCGCCCACGTCGGGCACCACCTTGATAGCCGGCACATTCCCCGGTGTGATCGGGTTGACCACCGCGCCAACCTGCCCCCGCGGCACAGTCCGCACCACCTGGCTGCCGGGCAGCGGCGCCCCAGTCTTGAGGTGGGCATACATCATGTCCATGGCCTGGATGAAATACCGGTGCAGCGGCACCAGCCGCGCACCATAGCCCGGGAAGCCGAGGAAGGCGTCGAAGTGCTGGGCGTTGGTGACCTCGATGTAAGAGAGTTTGCTGCTACGGCCCTCGACCATCTTGTTCAGGCCGAAGTAGGGACGCGAGCTGAAGGCCACGGGCACCAGCGTGTCGGAACGGCCGTGCACGATCAGCGCCGGCTTGCCCTGCAGGTTGGCGTTGCGCAGCACCTGCTGTATGCCCTCGCGAACGCGCAGGGCGTCGGGGCTGCTGGTGGTGACCAGTGAGCGCAGGCACAGCGCGCCGGCGCTGTTGTAGTCCTGCACGTTGCCGGCCGACACCGAGGCCGCGTCGAGCAACGGGCCGCCCACGCTCAGGTTGTTGACGATGTTGACACCTGACGTGGGCGGCACGCCGTTGCCGGTGCCGAAAGAAGTTGCCAGCGCGGCGGCCGGTGCGGGCACCGGTACGTTGGGCACAGGCGCGGTGGCCGGGGCCGTGGCGGCAAAGCTGTAGCCACAGAGGTTGTCCTGCACGCCGGCGCGGCCGTAGGCGTTGGCATAGGTCAGCGCCACCGGCAGCGTGGCAAACGAATAGTGCGAAGCCTGCAGGTCGTTGCTTTCGGGCTGCCAACCCGCGGCCTGCAAGACCGACATCGCGCTCGCCGCCTGCTCGGCGGCCGTGTTGCCGTTGATGAGGCCCTGGGCCTTGAGCGCGGCGCAGCGGTTCGCGGCGATGGCCGGGTTGATGGTGTTGAAGACGTTGGTGGCTGGCGACAGCAGCGCGGCGCAGGGCTGCAGCAGGTTGGCCAGCGTGGTGTAGTCGTACAGCGGCTTGCCGGTGCCGGCCAGCACCGTGCTGCCGCGCCGCACGCTGAGCCGCGCATCGGGCACCAGCTGCACCTGCGGCTCGCCGACCGCCACACCGCTGATCAGACCGCGCGTGTCGAGCTCGGCCGCCGCCAGCGCCGCGCCGGCGCCGTTGGAGACGCTGGAGGCGATCACGATGGTGTTGGACGGGTTCAGCGTCATGAGGCGCGCGCTGCCGTCGCGTGACGGCGCGCCATAACGTTCGTTGAGCACAAAGTAGGCGAACTCCACCGCCTGCAGCGTGAAGCGGCCCCAGTCTTTTTCGGAGTTCTGCTGCGAATGCGCGTGCTTGACGGCAAAACGGTTCGGCGTGGCCGCGTTGAAGGCCGTGCGCTGGGCCGGGCTCAAGGCCGCCGTGAAGTTGGAGGCCGTGCCGGCCGCCGTGGCGTCGGCGCGCAGGCCGTTCTGCAGGTGCACCGTGTTGTTCTGCAGGTCGTGCATGCCGCTGCCCGTGCCCTTGTCGGTATAGGCCACGGCACAGCCGTTCTTCAAACCCCATTCGCCCGAGGAGCCGATGGCGCCGTAAATGCCGCGCGAGCCGCTGGAGGTACCGGTCACGATGCAGGCATTCGCCGGGTTGAAGCTGGCCGGCACCTGCACCATCATGGTCACATTGTGGCGGCCGCTGCCGTCGTCCGAGTAGGCGATGAATTCGGTGCCGGCGATCTTGCCCTCGCCGGCCGTGATGACACCGCGCGCATCCACATTCGGGCCGTAGAGCGTGCCGTAGCCGCCGGCCGGCGAGATATCGAGGATGGCGCGGTAGTTGTTGTAGATCGCGATGCGCCGCAGCTCGGCGGCGCTGGGGTTGAGCGGGTCCACCGGCTGCGGCGCGGTGCCGCCCAGGCCGGTCTTGCCCAGGCCCGCCGTCAGCAGGTCGTCGTTGCCGCCGTCATAAACCCCGACGCTGATGGGGCCCAGGTAGGCGGGCTTGATGTTTTTCGGCTCGCCCGCGCCGCTGCCGCAACCGGCCAGCAGCGCGGCCGCCGTGAGCAGGCCCAGGCTTGTAGTGATGGGGGTGTTTTTCATGGCGTCCTCCGTGGGTGTTGTTGCGCTGGCTGGAGCGCCCATCATCATCGGGCCAGCCACGCCCGTCTGCGCGGTTTTGGCGGTTTGATTTGTAAGGGTTTTGCCTCACCCGGCGGTCAGGCCGCCTCCGCCCTTACTGGCCGTTTGAACAGCTTGTGCACCAGGGCGCGCATCCACTGGTGGGCCGGGTCCTTGTCGGTGCTGCTGTGCCACACCAGGCGCACCTCATAGGCCGGCACGCCCGGGATGCCCCAGACGCGGAAGTCGTAGCGCTCGCGCAGGTTGCGCACGTACATCTCAGGCACGATGGACAGCAGGTCCGTCGTCAGCGCCAGGTCGGGCAGGGCGCCGAAGTGCCGGGCGCGCAGCACGATGCGGTCTTCGAGCTTCATGCGCACCAGCATCTGCTCGACGCTGCCATGGAAAGTCGCCGTGGGCGAAGCCACCACAAAGGACGCCTGCGCCAGCTGCTGCGGGGTCAGCGTGCGGCCGCTTTTACCCGAGGCCGGCCGCCACTGCGGCGAAGCCATGGCCACATAGTTTTCGCGGAACAGCAGCTCGGTGCGTATGCCGCGGTGTTTGGGCTGCAGGATGCCGATGGCCAGGTCGATCTCGCGCGCCTCCAGCGCCGCCGCCACGTCGCCGGCCGCCACCGAGATGTTGGACAGCCGGGCGCCCGGCGCCTGGCTGCGCAGCGCGCCGGCCAGCCCGGGTAAAAACAGCATCTCGCCCAGGTCGGACAGCGACAGCCGCCAGTGCATGTCGCTGTGCGCGGGCTTGAAGTCCTCATGGCCGGTGACCACCGTCTCCAGCGCCAGCAGCTGCGCCAGCACGGCCGGCGCCAGCTGCTCGCACAGCCGGGTCGGCGTGAGGCCCGTGGGCGCGCGCACAAACAGCTCGTCCCCAAAGTAGTCGCGCAGCCGCGACAGCGCGTTGCTGGTGGCCGGCTGCGACAGCGACAGCGCCTTGCCGGCCAGCGTGACCGAGCCGGTGCGGTGGATGGCCGCGAGCACGCGCAAAAGATTGAGGTCCAGCTGGCGGAAGTTCATGGTTTTGTCTCCGTTCCCGGGGCCTTCACCAGGCCTCAGGGTTGTTACCAATTATTCACCAGATGGATGTGCCTCATCCAAAAAATCCATTTGCCGTATGCCTTGCGGCTGCGTAAATTGCCTGCAGAACAAGGCGCCGCACCCTCCGAACCCGCGGCCCGCACCAGAGACCACACGATGACATCCAGACTGCAATGCCGCCGCCGGGGCCCGCGCCATGGCTGAGCGTTCCTTCACGCAAGAGGTTGAAAAGCTGCGCCTGGGCGAGGGCGACGAGTTTCGCGGCGAAGGCATCCTGGCCGTGACCAAGGCCTTGCTGCAGGCCGGCGTGTCCTACGTCGCCGGCTACCAGGGCGCGCCGATCTCGCACCTGATGGACGTGCTGACCGACGCCAACGACATCCTGCGCGAACTCGGCGTGCACTTCGAGCACAGCGCCTCCGAGGCCACGGCCGCCGCCACGCTGGCCGCCTCCGTCCACTACCCGCTGCGCGGCGCCGTCACCTTCAAGTCCACGGTCGGCACCAACGTCGCGTCGGACGCGCTGGCCAACCTGGCCTCGGGCGGCGTCATGGGCGGCGCCATGCTGATCGTCGGCGAGGACTACGGCGAGGGCTCCAGCATCATGCAGGAGCGTTCGCACGCCTTCGCGATGAAGTCCCAGGTCTGGCTGATAGACCCGCGCCCCAACCTGGAAAGCATCGTCCGCGCGGTCGAGCTGGGGTTTGAGCTCTCGGAAGCCAGCCGCACACCGGTGATGCTGGAGCTGCGCATACGCGCCTGCCACGTGCACGGCCGCTTCAAGACCAAGGCCAACCTGCGGCCGTCCTTCACGCTCAAGGACGCGATCGAAAACCCGCGGCGCGACACCAGCCGCGTGGTGCTGCCGCCGGCCAGCTATGCGCAGGAGCAGGAGAAGATCACCGACCGCTGGCCCGCCGCCGTGAAGTTCATCCAGGCGCGCGGCTTCAATGAATTTTTCGCCGAGGACGCCCAGGACTTCGGCATCGTCATGCAGGGCGGGCTTTACAACAGCGTGCTGCGCTCGCTCGAAATGCTGGGCCTGGCCGACGCCTTCGGCCAGTCGCGGGTGCCGCTCTACGTGCTCAACATCACCTACCCGCTGATAGACGACGAGTTCAAGCGCTTTTGCCTGGGCAAGCGCGGCATCCTGCTGGTCGAGGAAGGCCAGCCCGACTTCATCGAGCAAAGCCTCAACTCGCTGCTGCGCAAGGCCGACGTGCAGACCAAGGTCCACGGCAAGGACGTTCTGCCCATGGCCGGCGAATACACCGGCGGCGTGGTGCTCAAGGGCGTGGCGCGTTTTATTGAGATTTATGCGCCCCAGCTGCTGGAGGGCCGCGAATTGCCCGCCTCCGCGCAAAAGGCCTCCACCGGCCTGGCCCTGATGGAGGGCAACCCCAAGGCCTTCGCGATCAAGGCCGCGTCCGACGAAGTGCAGGGCCGCCCGCCCTCCTTCTGTACCGGCTGCCCCGAGCGCCCCATCTTCACCGCGATGAAGCTGCTGGAGCGCGAACTCGGCCAGCACCACATCAGCTGCGACATCGGCTGCCACCTGTTCTCGGTGCTGCCGCCCTTCAACATAGGCGCGACCACCATGGGCTACGGCCTGGGCTGGGCCGGCGCCTCGGCCTTCAACACGCCCGAGACGCAAAAACGCACCATCGCCATGATGGGCGACGGCGGCTTCTGGCACAACGGCCTGACCAGCGGCGTCGGCAATGCCGTCTTCAACCAGACCGACAACCTGCTGCTGGTCGTCGACAACGGTTACTCGGCCGCCACCGGCGGGCAGGACGTGCTGTCATCGAAAGCCGCCAACGCCATCCGCAGCACCAACAACCCGATTGAAAAAGCCGTGCGCGGCGTCGGCGTGAAATGGGCAAAAACGGTGACCAACACTTACAGCCTCACGCAGATGCGCGACGTGCTGCGCGAGGCCCTGACGACCAAAGAGAAGGGCCCGAAAGTCATCGTCGCGCAAAGCGAATGCCAGCTCAACCGCCAGCGCCGCATCAAGCCGCAGATCAAAAAACGCATCGCCGGCGGCGAGCGTGTGGTGCGCGAGCGCTTCGGCATAGACCCCGACACCTGCACCGGCGACCATTCCTGCATACGCCTGTCGGGTTGCCCCTCGCTGACCATCAAGCCCAACCCCGACCCGCTGCGCCGCGACCCGATTGCCACCGTGATCGACAGCTGCGTGGGCTGCGGCCTGTGCGGCGAGGTCGCGCATGCGGCCGTGCTCTGCCCGTCGTTTTACCGCGCCGAGATCATCAACAACCCGAGCGCCTGGGACCGCTTCAAGCTGGGCCTGCGTACCCGGGTAATCGGCTGGCTGCAGAACCGCATTGAACGCCGGCTGGAAGGGATTGCCGCATGAGCGCCGTCCTCGAAAAGACCACGCCTGCCGCAGCACAGGCCGCCTCCACCAAGCACGGCATCACGATTGCCATCCTCGCCATGGGCGGCGAGGGCGGCGGTGTGCTGGCCGACTGGCTGGTGGACCTGGCCGAGCAGAACGGCTACTACGCGCAGACCACCTCGGTGCCCGGCGTCGCGCAGCGCACCGGCGCCACGGTGTATTACCTCGAGATGTTTCCCGAGGCCGCCACGCCCGCCGGCCGCATGCCCGTGATGGCGCTCAGCCCGGTGCCCGGCGACGTCGACGTGGTGATCGCCTCCGAGCTCATGGAAGCCGGCCGCGCGCTGCAGCGCGGCCTGGTCACGGCCGACCGCACCACCTTTGTCGCCTCGACGCACCGCGTGTATTCCATGACCGAACGCACGGCCATGGGCGACGGCCGTGTCAGTGCCGAGAAACTGCTGGCCGGCGGCCGGGCGGCGGCGAAACAGTTCATCAGCGCCGACTTCGCCCAGCTGGCCGAGGCCGCCGGCAGCCTGATCAGCCCCGCGCTCTATGGCGCGCTGGCCGCCACCAGCCGCCTGCCTTTCAGCCGCGCGCAGTTCGAGGCCACCATCTCACGCGGCGGCGTGGGCGTGAGCTCCAGCCTCAAGGCCTTCGCGGTGGGCTTTGACGCCGCCCAGACGGCTTTGTTTTCACCGCCGCCCGTGGCCGTCGCCGCGCCCGCCATGCCGGTGCCGGCCGTGGGCCCCAAACTGGCCGCGCTCAGCGCGCGCATCCATTCAGGTTTCGCGCCCACTAACCACGCCACCCTGACGGCCGGCATCCTGCGCCTGGCCGACTACCAGGATGTGGACTACGCGGCCCGCTACCTGGACCTGCTCGAGCCGCTGGCGAATGCCTTGCCCGCCGATGCCGCGGTCGCCGCCGAGTTGATGGACGAAACCGCGCGCCACCTCGCGCTGTGGATGTCGTATGAAGACACGGTGCGCGTGGCCGACCTCAAGACCCGGCGCTCGCGCTTCAGCCGTGTGGGCGGCGAGGTCAAGCTCAGCGGCGCGCAGCACCTCGGCATCAACGAATTCCTGCACCCGCGCATCGAGGAGATTGCCGACACCCTGCCCGCGGGCCTGGGCCGCTGGCTGCTGGCCACGCGCTGGGCGCGCGCCTGCGTGGAGCCTTTCACGCGCAAGGGCCGCGTGGTGCAGACCAGCTCGATACGCGGCTACCTGCTGCTTTACGTGATTGCCTCCCTGCGGCCGCTGCGGCCGAAGTCGCTGCGCTTTGAAATTGAGCACCAGCGCATCGCCGACTGGCTGGCGACCATCGTTCGGCTGGCGGCCATGCAACCCGCGCTGGCGCTCGAGATCGCGCGCGCCCAGCGCCTGGTCAAGGGGTATGGCGACACGCATGCGCGCGGCTGGGGCAACTTCCAGAAAATCATGGCCAAGCTGCCGCAGCTGCGCGCCATGCCGCAAGGCCCCGCCCAGCTCAAGGCCCTGGTGCAAGCCGCGCTGGCCGACGACAGCGGCCAGGCACTGGACACCTTGCTCGCGGCCACCGTGTAAGCCGCATTGACGCACCACCGCCACGCACCGATCATCGCTTGCTAAAACCACAAACAGGAGACAACACCATGAAACGCCCCACGATGAAAACCCTCAAGCCCACGCTGGCCCTGCTGCTGGCCGCCGGTTTTTCCGCCGGCGCGCTGGCGCAGGAGGTCACGCTGCGCCTGGTCAGCGCCTTTGCCGAAAACGGCATCTACGTGCAGCGCCTGCAGCCCTGGATCGCCAAGGTCAACGCCGAAGGCAAGGGCGTGCTGCAGATCAACTTCCTGGGCGGGCCCAAGGCCATTCCGACCTTCGAGGCCGGCAATGCGGTGAAAACCGGCGTGGTCGACATGGCGCTGAACACCGGCGCCTTCTACACCAACGTCATGCCCGAGGCCGACTTCCTCAAGCTCACGCAGATCCCGGTCGCCGAGCAGCGCAAGAACGGCGCCTTCGACGCGATCAACAAGGTCTGGAACGAGAAGGGCAATATGCAGTACCTGGCCCGCATGGTCGAGAACCAGCCCTTCCACATCTACACCAACAAAAAGGTCGACAAGCCCGACCTGACCGGCCAGAAGATCCGCATCACGCCGGTCTACCGCGACTTCTTCCAGGCGCTCAACGCCAACGTCATCACCACGCCGCCCGGCGAGGTCTACACCGCGCTCGAGCGCGGTGTGGTCGACGGCTACGGCTGGCCCATCGGCGGCATCTTCGACCTGAACTGGCACGAAAAAACCAAGTACCGCATAGACCCCGGCTTTTACGACGCCGAGGTCTCGCTGATCATGAACCTGCCGGCCTATAAAAAGCTCACAGACGCGCAGCGCAACTACCTGCAGAAGCAGCTGCTCGCGCTGGAAGCCGAGAACACCTTCTGGGCCAAATACACGACGGACGAAACCGCGCGCCAGGAAAAAGCCGGCATACAAACCATCAAGTTCGACGCGGCCACCTCCAAGGCCTTCCGCGACAAGGCCTATGACGTGGGCTGGGCCGGCGCCATCAAACAAAGCCCCGAGATCGCGCCGCGCTTCAAAGCCCTCTTCTCCAAGTAAGCCGTGATAGACCGTTTCTCTAACGCCTACGGCCGCTTCCTCGCGGGCCTGGCCCTGCTGGGCTGCGCCATCCTGCTGGCCATGATGTTCATCATCGTGGCCGATGTGGCCCTGCGCAACCTGGCCATTCCCGGCCTGCCGCAAGGCCTGGCGTGGAGCAATGAAATCTCCGAACTCATGCTCTACCTGATCACCATGTGCGTCGCGCCCTGGCTGCTGCGCCAGGGCCAGCACATCCGCGTCGACATCGTGCTGCAGGCCCTGCCGCCGCAGCTCGCCTGGTATTTCGAATGGCTGGGCGACCTGATAGGCCTGGCCTGCTGCGTGGTGATTGCCTGGTACGGCACGCAGGCGGCCTGGTCCAGCTACCTGTCGGGCGCCGTCAACATCAAGACCCTCGTCACGCCCGAATGGTGGGCGCTGGCGCCGCTGCCGCTGGTGTTCGTGTTGCTGGCCATCGAGATGGTGTTCCGCATGGCCCGGCTGCAGCGCGGCGAGCGCGGCCCGCGCCATGACGCGGTGAGCGCGGCATGAGCTCGTGGGGCATCGCCGCCTGGCTGATGCTGGGCGGTTCCACCGTGCTGCTGTTCATCGGCATGCCGGTGGCATTGACCTTTATCGCGATCAACATCGTCGGCGCCTGGCTGTACATGGGCGGCGAGGCCGGCCTCGCGCAGCTCGCGCGCAGCAGCGTGAGCTCGGTCACCGCGTTTTCGCTCACGCCCATCCCGCTGTTTGTGCTGATGGGCGAGATCCTGTTTCACACCGGCCTGGCGCTCAAGGTGATCGAGGGCGTGGAGCGCCTGATCAAGCGCGTGCCCGGCCGCCTGGCCGTGGTCGCCGTCGTGGCCGGCACGGTGTTCTCGGCCATCTCCGGCTCGACGATTGCCACCACCGCCATGCTGGGCTCGCTGATGCTGCCCGTGATGCTGTCGCGCGGCTACCACCCCACGATTGCCGCCGGCCCCATCATGGCCATAGGCGCGGTCGACATGCTGATCCCGCCCTCGGCGCTCACCGTGCTGCTGGGCTCGCTCTCGGGCATCTCGATTTCCAAGCTGCTGATAGGCGGCGTGCTGCCCGGCGTGATCCTCTCGATCGCCTTTGTGCTGTGGATTGTCTTGCGCGTCAGCATCAGCCCCGAACTGGCCCCGCCCGACAAGGACGGCGAAGTGCAGCACCGCGGCTGGGCGCGCTGGAAACCCTTCTTCGGCTACGTGCTGCCCACGCTGTCCATCTTCGGCGTGGTGGTGGGCGCGCTGGCCGCCGGCTGGGCCACGCCCACCGAATGCGCGGCCCTGGGCGCCTTCGCCACCATGCTGCTGGCGCTCTGCTACCGCGCGCTGACGGTGGACGCGGTGCTCAAGGCCCTGAAAGGCACGGCCGGCATCTCCGGCATGATTCTGTTCATCATCCTGGGCGCCACCACCTTCGCGCAAATCCTCTCGTTTTCGGGCGCCAGCAGCGGCCTGGTGCAGTACATCACCGGCCAGGGCCTGTCGACCAACATGATCGTGGTCGGCATGATGCTGATGCTGATCTTTTTAGGCATCTTCGTCGACCAGGTCAGCATGATGATGATCACCCTGCCCATCTTCATGCCCGTGGTGCAGGCCCTGGGCATAGACCCGGTCTGGTTCGGCGTGATGTTTTTGATCTGCATGCAGCTGGGCCTCTTGCTGCCGCCGCACGGCCTGCTGCTGATGACCATGCGCGGCGTGGCGCCGCCTTCGGTCAGCATGGCCCACATCTTCATGGCCGTCATCCCTTATGTGGTGATGAGCCTGGTCCTGCTGGCCGCCGTGTTCTGGATTCCGGCGATTGCCACGTGGTTGCCGCGGCTGATTGGCTAAGGCTGCTGGCCCTCACCCTAACCCTCTCCCAGGGGGAGAGGGGACTGAGAGGTTTTACTCCCTCTCCCCCTGGGAGAGGGCAGGGGTGAGGGCCGGCGGCCTCAACATCCCTACTTCGCGTCGCTGTACACCGTAGCTCTAGACACTCCCATATGCGCCGCCGCAATCTCCGCCCCACGCCGTATCTCCAGGTAGCCGGCCTTCTTCAAGTCCTGCACCAGCTGCTTGCGGTCCGAAGGCCGCAGCGAGCGTGAGGTGGTGGCGCGTGCGGCCGCGAACTCGTCTATGCACTGGTGGATGCGGTCGGCGTTCGCCGCGTCCAGCGTCTCGGTCACGGCGCTGCTTTCAATCGCGGTGAACTGCGACATCGCGGCCTGGAAGCCGTTGAACAGCGTCAGGTCCACATTGAGGCAGATGGCCGCCACATACTCGCCGGCTTCATTGCGTATGCCCACCGAGGTGCTCTTGACCTTGCGGCCGTCGGCGAACTGGTTGGCGTAGTTGGCGATCACCGCCGGATAGTCGGGGTCCTGGATGCGCGCCAGGCCCAGCTCGGTTGCGGGCTGGCCCACGCGCCGGCCGCTCAGGTTGTTCTCGATCGCGAGGATGGCGTTTTTCGGGTGCGTGAGGTCGTGCACCACCACCTCGCAAAACGGCGCAAACGTTTTGCCCAGGCCTTCGGCGATGTTCTTGAGCTCGGCGAGCAGGTGTTTGTTACTGGGCGGGGCGGGTGGCTTGGCGGATGGCTTGGGCATGGCGGTGATTTCGGAATTCAGACAAATTGTCTGGTTAGCCATCGTATCGCAGTGTGTGGATCTGGAGGCCGTGGGCCCCCACCCTAACCCTCCCCCAGCGGGGGAGGGAATTGGACCGGAGTAGTGATTTGACGATTTATCTAGTACTGGATATATTATCCAAGTTCTGGACTTTCAACCAAGCCCCCATGCAGCCGCACTACATAGATCCCCGCACCGGCAAACTTTACCCGCTCACCGACCGCCGCTGGCGCTCCGACGACGGCAACCCGCTGATGCTCAGCGCGCTGCCCGGCATCGGCCGCGATGACATAGACACGCGCGAGCGCTCGATCTGGCGCTACCGTGCTGCGCTGCCGCTGGCAATCGACAGCAGCGCCAGCATGGGCGAAGGCTGCACGCCCCTGGTCGAAAAATCCTGGGGCGGGCTGCGGCCACACTTCAAGCTCGAGTGGTTCAACCCCACCAGCAGCTTCAAGGACCGCGGCGCGAGTGTCATGGTGTCCTTCCTGAAGCAGCTGGGCGTGGGCCACATCCTGGAAGACAGCTCGGGCAACGGCGGCGCGGCGATTGCCGCTGCCGGCGCCTCGGCCAGCATCAAGGTCAAGATCCTCGCGCCCAGCTACACGCCCCTGCCCAAGGTCGCGCAGATACGCGCTTTCGGCGCCGAGGTGCAGCTCGTCGAAGGCCCGCGCGAGGAATCCGAATACGAAGCCATCCGCCAGTCCGAGAGCATCTTTTACGCCAGCCACAACTGGCACCCCTTCTTCCTGCAGGGCACCAAATCCATCGCCTATGAATTGTGGGAAGACCTGGGTTTCAAGGCGCCCGACAACATCATCATCCCCTGCGGCGCCGGCAGCAATGTGCTGGGCTGCCACATCGGCTTCAGCGAGCTGCTGGCCTCGGGCCAGATCAAAAAGCTGCCCAAACTCTTCGCGGCCCAGCCGCTCAACTGCTCGCCGATAGACGCGAGTTTTGCGGCCGGCAGCGAGGGGCCCGTGGAGCGCATCGTCAAACCGACGATTGCCGAAGGCACGGCCATCAAGCGGCCGATACGCCTGGCCGAGCTGCTGAAAGCGCTGCGCGAATCCGGCGGCGGCACCGTGGCACTGACCGAAGACCAGATCGCCGCCGCGGTACGCCGCCTGGCCGCCACCGGCCTGTACGCCGAACCCACCAGCTCCTCGGCCGCCGCCGCGCTCGACGTCCTGCACGCGTCCGGCGCCATCCAGGCGAAGGAAACCACGGTGGTGCTGCTGACCGGGACCGGGCTGAAGTCGACGCAGTTCATGACCGAGCTGTTTGGCGGCTAGGCACACCCCTCTTTTCCCTCTCCCTGATTGAACTCCCTCCCCCGCTGGGGGAGGGTGGGGTGGGGGCCAGCGGCCGTCAAATCACCCCCCGTGAAACACCAAACGCTGCCAGCCCCCATCCCCACCTTCCCCCAGCGGGGGAAGGAGTAAATCCCCCCTAGGCACTCGTCCGAAGTCCGCTCATAATTTCAATGTCTACTAAAGGACTACAAACGCACGCGCAGGCCCAGCCCGCGCGGCAACGACAACACCATTTCCTTGGAGGGAAAACAACCATGATGATTTCCGGACTGAAGGCGCTTGCCGCCAGGCTTGCCGTGTGCATGTTGCTGGGTTTTGCGGGCAGCCAGGCCATGGCCGCGGGCTCGCTGGCCATCGACTCGCTGCAGGGCGAAAAATACGGCTTCTCTTTCAACCACCCCAGCACCGACCAGGCCGACGCGCGCGCCATGCGCGAATGCGGCAGCGACTGCGCCGTCGTACTGCGCTTTGGCGGTGGCGAATGCGGCGCCTACGCGGCCGACCAGGCCAAGGGCTCCAACGCCTACGGCTGGGGCACGGCAGCCAACAGCTCCAACAGCCAGGCGCGCGCCATGTCCGAATGCCGCACCCGGGGCGGCTCCAGCTGCAAGGTACGCGCCTGGGGCTGCGACGCCACCAAGACGTCTGCAGCAGCACCGCAAGGCACGCAGCAGTTCGACCAGGCCCGCCCGCAAGCCACCCCAAACAACAGCAATAACAACAAGGCGGCGGCCGGCTTCCCCATGATGGGTGAATGGCTGGTGGATTACGTCTCACCCACCGGCTACACCGCCAACGGCAGCCTGCGCGTGAGCCAGAACCTGGGCGGCGGCAGCTACCGCGGCGTGCTGGTGCTGGGCTTTACCAACACCGAGGGCGAATCCAAGCGCGTGCAGCAGGACGCCATCATCACCGTGCAGGGCGACAGCGTGACCGTCAACGCCAGCAACCCGGTCTACCTGCTGGGCACCGGCAAATACAACGCCGACAACTACTTCCTGACCGTCAGCAGCGCCAACCTGCTGCGCGGAAAAAACAGCGACACCAAGGGCGTGGGCGGCGCTGTGGTCATTAGCCGGAAGTAGAGCCCCCACGCTCCCCCACTGCGTGTGGGTCGCTGCCCCCCGAGGGGGCGCTGCGCCTGCGGCCCGGCAAAGCCGGTTCCGCGGCCCCGGCTGGTGAAGATGGGACCCCCACGCTCCCCACTGCGAGCCTGCGGCACGCTGCCCCTTTCCTTACGCATGGGGCCGCTGCGCCTGCGGCCCGGCAAAGCCAGTTCCGCGGCCCCGGCTGGATTAAGAAGTCTTGCTCCCTCCCCCGCTGGGGGAGGGCGGGGGTGGGGGCCAGCGGCCGTCAAACACCCACCGCAACACTTCACGCGCCGCCGGCCCCCATCCCAACCTTCCCCCAGCGGGGGGAAGGAGAAAAACCAGGCCGCGCCTGCAACAAGCCGCTTCAAATGCAGGCAAACGCAAAAGCCGCAAACACCCCCCCCTTGAAATTTTCCGGCGAACTCCTAATTCCTCCATCCGGGCGCTGAGCCGCCGGTCCGGCGCCCCTTCATTGAATGACCATTGATCAACCTGAATGGAGGTAAATCGCCATGTTTCGATCGCTGTTTCCCTACGACATGTTCGGGGAGATGGACCGCCTGCAACGTGAGATCCAGCAGGCCCTCGAGTTGTCTCCCAACATCCGCGGTTTCGGCCGCGGCGGCTTTCCCGCCCTCAACATAGGCGGCACGCCGCAGACGGTGGAGGTCTATGCCTTCGCCCCCGGCGTCGACCCCAAGACACTTGAGATCGACCTGGAGCGCGGCATGCTCACCATCGCCGGCCAGCGCACCTCGCAGCTGCCGGATGAGGGCGCGCAATCCACGCTGCACATCAACGAGCGCTTCGCCGGCAGCTTCCGCCGCGTGATCAGCCTGCCCGAGGATGCCGACCCCGACGCCGTCGAGGCCAGCTTCAAGGACGGCCTGGTCCACATCAGCATCCAGCGCCGCGCGGCCGCCCAGCCACGCCGTATCACCATCCACTGACGACAGGACTTGAAGACAGACAAGGAGGTCAACCATGTTCGGTAAATCCACCCAAACCAACGACACCGGCCGCAATGTCGGCAACTTCAACAACAGCAACAACGCCACGCAAAACGGCGCATCGCCATCCGCCGAGGTCACGCGGCAACAGCAGCAGCAAGGGCGATCTGCCCGCTACGCCAATGCCACACTCACACCGCCCGTCGACGTGCTCGAAGACAGCACCGGCATCACCCTGTATGCCGACCTTCCCGGCGTGCCCAAAGAGAACCTCAAGCTCCAGGTCGAGGCCGACACCCTGACCATCGAAGCCGAGTCCGCCCTGGCCGCGCCCGAAGGCCTGCAGTCCAGCCACACCGAGGTGGGCCTGGGACGTTTTCACCGCGTCTTCAGCCTCAGCAAGGAGCTGGACACCGAGAACGTGACGGCCGAGCTCACCCACGGCGTGCTCAAGCTGCGCATCCCCAAAGCCGCGCACGCGCAACCGCGCCGCATCAACGTCAAGGTGGCCTGAGCGCCTTCAACTCCCTCCCCCTCTGGGTATTTACTCCCTCCCCCGCTGGGGGAGGGCAGGGGTGGGGGCTAGCGGCCGTTGAACATCCAGCGCAACTTCAAGCGCCAACAGCCCCCATCCCAACCTTCCCCCAGCGGGGGAAGGAGCAAGCCGCAACCGCAGCGCTTCTCCTGAATCACTCCCTCCCCCGCTGGGGAGGGCTGGGGTGGGGGCCAGCGGCCTTTGAACAGCCCAGCGGAATTTCCAGCGCCGACAGCCCCCATCCTCACCTTCCCCCAGCGGGGGAAGGTGCCTGACGCCTCTTCCACAGAGAAAGGGAAAGCCGCGTCCGCCTTCTCCTACATCCCTGCGGATTCCCCGCCGATAGGCCGCACCCACCGCCCCCGGCACGCTGGCAAAGGCAGGCAAACCCGCCTGCCACCACCTACCAGCAACTCCCCACGAACCACACCATGACCATCCTCTGGACCATCCTCATCGGCTTCATCATCGGCTTCGTCGCCAAGTTTTTGATGCCTGGCCGCGATCCCGGTGGCTTCATCATCACCGTGCTGATCGGCATTGCCGGCTCCTTCATCGCCAGCTATGTGGGCGCGGCCATGGGCTGGTACCGCAACGGCGAAACAGCCGGTTTTATCGCCGCCGTGCTCGGCTCCATCGTGCTGCTCTTGCTGTACCGCCTGCTGACCAAACGCTAAGCCCGAACGGGCATGCCGCACACCGCCAGCGGCATTCCGTTCACATCAGTGGCCGCGGCCTGCTGAGGGGGTGAGACCATCTTGCTGAGCCTTGTCAAAAAGCCGCGGTAAGACCGGCGCGCGGGCCGCGGCGCAGGACAAGGCAGGAGCGGTTTTTTTGGGCTCCGCGCCCGGCGTGGCGATATAGTGCAAAGCCACGCTCCGCCCCTCACGCCCCATTCCCGGAAGCTTCACATGCGCCCATTCCTTCCACGCCTCACGCTGGCCCTGTCTTTTGTTGTCGTTGTTGCAGGCACCGCCTTCGCGCAAAAACGCGACGACAACGAAATCATCATGGTCAGCGCCCAGGACAAGGAGATGATGGCCGCCATACAAAAGGCCCGAAGCACCCTGGACACTTTTCTGGCGCTGGCCCGGAACCCGCCGCCCGAGGTCTCGGGCCTGAGACTTAAGGTCATGGTCAAGGATTCCAACGGCACCGAGCACTTCTGGGTCGCCCCCTTCAAACCCACAGCCACCGGCTTTGAAGGCACTTTGGGGAACGAGCCCCGGATCGTGAAGTCCGTCCAGTACGGGCAACTCTTGACCTTCACGCGGGCGGACATCACAGATTGGGGCTACGTCAAAAACGGCCGCCAGGTCGGCAGCTTCACGGTATGCGCCATGTTCAAGCACGCGCCCAAAGAGCAGGCCGAGTACTACCGGAAGAACCACGGCTTCGACTGCTGAACAAGGCCCTGGCCGATTTCCTGATCGGGCTATCGCTTGGCTTCAACCAAGGGGTCAGCGTGCCGGTGCACCAGCTTCCACGAATCCCCTTCGCGCCTGAACACCTCCGTCACCCGCAGCTTGTTCGCCACCGGTTCGGCCTGGCCCTTCATGCGCGCCTGCGCCTGTTGGATACCCGTCCAGTAGGCGACGGTATCGCCCGCCGCCATGTCGATGATCTCAAGCTCGGTCGTGCTGCCCGGCTCGAACCGGCCGGCATCTTTTTCATAGCGCGACCACACGGCCTGCGTGCCCTTCACCACACCGCCGCCCGGGCTCATAAAACTGGCCGGTGACTGCTGCGCCACGATGCGCCCCAGCGGCTCCGCATCGCCGCTCACATAAGCGGCCGCGACCTGCTGGCGCTCTTTCATAAAGGTTTTGAAATCCTGCTGCTGTTGGCTCATGGTGTGTGGATCTGCCTCAAAGTGCGCCGCTGTTTCCGCGATTTTGTTGCCTCGATTACCAGCCAGGTGGCCAGCTTCTCGGCGTAGGGATCGAGCTTGCTTGAGCTGACCCGTCTTGGGTACTTGGGCTCGCTCTCTTCCGATCGCAGGTGCTTCTTCACTGTGTTGCGAGCCAGGCCTGTACGCCTTGAGATCTCGCGGATGGACATCTGATCCCTCAATGCCCAACGTCTGATGACATTCAATGTCGCCACGTCTATCACTCCTGAATTCCCCTGCTTTTAAAACAAGCAGGGTAGTGCCTACGTGGGTCAGATTTGGATGGAAATTACTGCGCTAACTGGATCAGATTTCGACGGAATTCAACAACGAGCGTTTTAGATTTTCTGCGCGATCATCGCTACGCCGGAAAGATAGCGGCCGTGATGGTGGTTTCCGGCGGAATGATCGTCGGTACCCCGCTCGTGATAGCACTGGGTTTGATCGCACTGGTATTTCTGTGTGCCGTGCTGGCGCTGATTCCTCAAGTGGGATTGGCCATGGGGAAAACTTATATCGATGACTGGGTCATCCGGCCCCAGGTCTGCATTGCGCTTAGAACTCGTGATGCCCGAATGGATAAGGCCGTTAGAACACCCAACCCCGGCGCACCGGTAGTCTATGGAGCAAACTGCATCGCCATCATTCGAGCAAAGGAAGAGGTGGATCGCGGACGGGTGGTTTTCGCGACATCCAGCGCGGTCATGCTTTATGACCCACGCACAGGTGATGTTCGGCGTGTTGCCATTGACGGCGCTACCGTCAAAGTCATTGGCGAGCTGTAGCTCTTGCTAACGCGCAGGTTAGCATCGGTATAAATGCGCGGCACTCACGCCTGCGCCAAGCCCGCTAAAGCTGCCTCCCCATGCCCCACGCCGTCTCCCGCCTGCGCACAGCCCGCCTGGCGCGCGCCTCCAAGCCCTTTCTCGCTCGCGGCGGCCCGCGCAATGAACGTTGTGCCGCTTGCCGGCTGATTCCCAGCCATTGCATGTGTGCGCTGCGGCCGGCCGTGCCGGGTGTGCGAGCCGGTGTGTGCCTGGTGATGGCGGATATCGAAGCCCTCAAGCCCAGCAACACGGGCTGGCTGATTGCCGATGTGGTGGCGGAGACCTTTGCGTTTGAGTGGGCGCGCACCGTGGTGGACCCTGGCCTGTTGGCTTTGCTGGCGGACCCGCAGTGGCAGCCTTACCTGGTTTTCCCCGGCGAGTTTGTGGCGGCGGAGCGGGTGGTGACGGAGGTGTTGCCCTCCTCAGTCTCAAGCGACGGTAAGCCGTCCAAACGCCCGCTGTTTGTGCTGCTGGACGCGACCTGGCCCGAGGCGCGAAAGATGTTTCGCAAAAGTCCTTACCTCGACAAGCTGCCGGTGCTGAGTTTGCAGAGCGAGCAGCTCTCACGCTACAAGTTAAGGCGCTCGCAGCGGGATGAGCATTTCTGCACCTCGGAAGTGGCGGCCTTGTGCCTGGCGCTGGCCGGGGAGGTGCAGGTGGCCGAGACGCTGGAGGCTTACCTTGACGTGTTCACCAACCACTATTTAAAGGCCAAGCAGCAGCAGCCGCTCGATTTAGAAGACGCGGTGCACCAACGGTTGCGCGGGTTGCGAACAGAGGCAGACCCGTTGCCTTCCGCTGGTGCGTCCTGATGTGCAGCCATTTGGCCCTGCTGCATGCCTTGTCCATCATCGGCCTGGTGGGCGCCTTTATTGGAGGAGGGCTCCACGAGGGAAGGCTGGCATCCCATCTCCAGCAAAAGCATCCCGAGGTGTGGGCGGACCTTCGCCATCGCAAGATCATGTTTGTGGAGGGTGACATGCAGACCGCTGCCATGCAGCGGTACCTGTGGCGTGGTGAGCATAAAAACCTCCAGGACGCGAAGCTCAATTCCATGGTTTTCACAGGCTGGCTGTGGGCTGCGCTTTTTCTCGGCAGCGCTGTGACCTTGATTTTTGTTCAAGACCGGGTCTCCACAGCCACCTACCGCGCTTGCCTTGGCCTTCTCTAGGCAAGCGCGTGGATGCTCTCAGGCGTTGACCGGGCCCAGAAAAGACTCAGGGTCGTGCAAGCCGGCGCTGGCATACATTTACCTGATTGATTCACCACCATCGGACTGCCCATGCGCCCAAGCTTCCACGCGCTTTCTGCCGCCTTCACCCTCAGCCTGCTGCCGTTCACTGCCGCGCAGGCGCTGACCGCGGCCGAGAAACCTTATGTGGGCGGCTACACCCAGGGCTCGGTGGATTCGCGTGCGCAGCTGATGCTGCTGGACGACAACACCTTTTGCTTCAGCTTTATGGGCGGCTCGCTCGACATGCTGGCCGGCGGGCGCTGGAAGGCCGAGGGCAACGGTGTGCGCCTGGAGGAAGTGCGGCAAATCGGCTCCGTCTTCCCCGCCTTTGGCCGCGCGGCGGCTGAGCAGAAGGCGAGCGTGGCGTTTGACTTTCATGGCAGCTCGCTTTCTGGCGCAACGTCACCGGTGTTTGCCACCTCGGGCGACGAGGCGCTGCCCACCACGATGCGTCCGCTGTTCAACGCCGACCACAACGGCTGGTCTTCAAGCTACAAGCTGCCGCCCATGCCGGCGGCGCAGGTACGCTACTTCTATATGGGCGACGTGGAAGGCGATGACATGCGCCAGCCCAAGCGGCTGCGCGTGGTGCAGTACCGGCGTGGCGATGTGAACATGCTGCGCGTGGGCTACAACCGGGCGTTTGGCAGCCCGCCGCTGAACCTGTCTGCCGCACTGAAAGACGACGAGGTGCTGCATGTGGACGGCCGCCGCTTTGGCGTGCGCAAGGAACTGCCGGAAAAAGCGCTGGAAAGGATTCGCACCGCCTGTATACAGCCAGCGCTGGCCGAGGCCAAACGCCCCAGCGATGAAGAAGCCGCAGAGATAGCGGCCGGACGCGCGACGTCCGTGAAACCGCCGCCACTGGTGCCGGTGAAAACTTTTTACCTGCCACTGACGGCGATACAGGGCGCGCCGTACTTTCCAGACACGGAGAAGTAAACAAGCGATCGGCCAGGCTGCTTGCCTGGCTTTTTTTTGCGCGCGGCCCCATTCATCGCTTGCGCCCGCGCCCCGCGCCGGGCTTGCCGGCCCATGCGCCCAGGAAAAACATCGAAAGAAGCGGCAGTGGTGCCGTGATGGAAGGGTCGTGTCCGGGCGGGCGCGGGCTTTCGGCGCGGGCCAGGGAGGCGGGCTTCGCGGCCGGGGAAGAGGCTGCGCAAGGGCGGGCTTGAGGTTTGGTCATCCTGGTGTGTCCAATTTAGAAAAGGGAAAGCAAGGCGCTGATGGTGGGCGCCGGCTGTCGCCGGGATGTCGCGATGCGTGCTTCCACCCCCGCGCCCCGGCCGCGACATCTCCGCGACAGCGGCGCGGCACAGTGCGTCCAGCCCGGCGGTCCGCCGGCGGCCCTTTCCAAAAACCGTCCAAGAGGAGTTCCCTATGAAGCGCACATCTGTTGTTGTTCCCGCCGCCGGTGCGGTGTTGCTGTCGGCGTTCACAGGCGCTTATGCGCAGCCCAAGCCCGAGCCCGGGGCCTCACCCTGGGGCCTGGGCCTGGGCGTGGCGGCCAGGACCGACATTTACGCGGGGGAAAGCGCCAAGCTGCGCGCGGTGCCGCTGATCAGCTACCAGGGCGAGAAGTTCTTCTGGCGCGGGATCAGCGGGGGTTACCACGTGCTCAGCCGCGACGGTTTCACCTTCGATGCCACGCTGGGCGCGCGGCTGGCCGGCATCAAGAAAGAGGATTTCGGTGTGGCCGAGCTTGCGGCCCGGGGCATCAACCGCAACCTGCTGGAAGACCGCGACATCGGCCTGGACCTGGGGATTGCCGGGTCCTTCAAAGGCGGCATGGGCGTGGTGGAACTGGCGCTGAAGGCCGATGTGTCGGGCGCGAGCAAGGGTTACGAGGCCTCGGCCAAATACGGCTATCCGCTGCAGTGGGGATCGACCACGATCACGCCCAACATCGCGGTCAGCCATTACTCGAGCAAGCTGGCCAACTACTACTACGGCACGCTGGACGCGGAAGTCGCGCGCGGTGTGGTGAACTACAAGCCGGGCAGCGCGGTGATCCCGCGTGTCGGTGTTGAGCTGATGCGGCCCTTCGCCGACAAGTGGATTCTGGCGGGCGGCCTGTCTTACAGCGCGCTGCCTGGCAAGATCCGCAACAGCCCCTTGGTGGACAGGGACGCAAATGGGGTAACTTCGGTTTTTGTCGGGGTTTCCCGGAAATTCTGACCCCGCCGCGTGACAACGCGAAAGGACCGAGATGGACATGATTGAAGGCCCCTTGAGCATCCTGATCGTCGAGGACAACGCGCCCATGGCGGCGAACATCTACGACTACCTGGAAGCCTGCGGCCACAAGCCCGACGCGGCGCCCGACGGCAAATCAGGCCTGGGCATGGTGCAGGCGAATCACTACGACGCGATCGTGCTGGACTGGATGATGCCGCGCATGGACGGCCTGACCATGCTGACGCAGCTGCGGGACGAACTCAAGTCCAGGACGCCGGTGATCATGCTGACGGCCAAAGACCAGCTGGGCAGCAAGCTGCAGGGCTTTGAGGCGGGGGCCGACGACTACCTCGTCAAGCCGATTGCCCTGCCGGAACTCGAAATGCGGCTGCGCGTGCTGGTGACGCGCAGCCATGCGGCGCAGGCCCCGGGGCAGGTGCTGGAAGTCGGCGACCTGCGCTTCAACCTGCAGTCGCTGGTCGTGACCCGGGGAGACCGCGAGCTGTCGCTGTCACCGATCAGGCGGCAGATTCTGGAGGTCTTGATGCGCCGCTCGCCGCACATCGTGAGCCGCGAACACCTGGAGTCGCAGATCTGGGGCGAGCGGACGCTGGACAAGGACATCCTGCGGTCGCACATGCACCTGCTGCGCAAAGAGGTGGATGGCGAGGGTGCCCCGAAAATCCTGCACACCGTGCTCGGGCAGGGCTACAGCTTGCGGGTGCAGGATGGCGAATAAACCGCGCATGTTCGACCTGCACTGGCGCATCAGCGCGCTGTTTGTCGCGTTCGGGCTGCTGCTGGCCGTGGGCGTCAGCGTCTCGGTGGGCTTCGGCCAGGTGATGATCACGCACCCGGTGTGGGAGCAGATACTGCGCTCGACCACCCAGCACTACATCGCCGGCAGCACGGGCAACACGCCCGTGCCCTTGCCGACACAGGGCGCCTACAAGGGATGGCACCTCAAGAGCGGCGCGGCCTTGCCCGCCGACATGCCGCCCTACCTGGCCACGCTGCCCGCCGGCTTCTACAGCGAACAGGACCTGGACCGGTTTGACGAGCACGACTACGCGGCCCTGGTCACGCCGGTCGCGGACGGCCGCGTGGTCACCGTCATCGACATGACCGACATCGAGACCCTGCAGAACAAGGTCGGCATCGGCGGCCTGGTCTTTGTGCTGGTCAACCTGGCGCTGGTGGGCGCCACGCTGCTGTGGCTTCACGGCAGCCTGCGCAAGCCGGCCAGGGCGCTGGCGCAGCGCATGGAAGCGCTGGACCCGGAGCAGCCCTCGCAGCGGCTGTCGGTCGACTATCCACAGGCGGAGCTGCACGACATCGCGGTGCAGGCCAACCGCCACCTGGAGAGGGTGGAGCGCTTCATCGAGCGGGAACGCAGCCTGCTGGACCAGGCCAGCCATGAGTTCCGCACGCCGGTCGCCGTGATCAGCGGCGCGGTGGACGTGCTGGCGAAACAGGCACTGCCCGCGCAGGCAAACGGCCCGCTGGAGCGGATTCGCGGCACGGTCGACAACCTGACCGAAACCATGGCCGCTCTGCTCTACCTGTCGCGCGAGCCGGACGGCAACACGAGGGTGGAGACCACCCGGGTCGACCTGATTTTGCAGGAGCTGATGCAGGACCATGAGCACCTGCTGGCCTTCAAGCCCGCGCGCTTTGTGCTGGTCGAGTGTGTGAGCCTTTGCGTCGATGCGCCGGAAGCGATGGTCAGGATCGTCATTGCCAACCTCCTGAGGAACGCCGCCGAGAACACGCAGAAGGGGGACGTCACGGTCAGCCTCACGCCGCAAAGGCTGCGGGTAAGTGACTCCGGCGAAGGCTTCGACGCGGTGGAGGCCGCGCGCAGCTACAGCGCGGCCTTGCAGACGTCGATGAAACCCGGCGGCGGCCGGGGGCTGGGGCTGTTCCTGACGAAGCGGATCTGCGAGCGCTTCAAATGGTCGCTGGCGATTTCGTCGGCGGTGAGCAAAGGCTCGGTGGTGGAGATCCGCTTCTAAGCTTCGATCCAGCGTCAGGCATTCACCGTGCCCAGAAAGGATTCCGGGTAGCGCAGGCCGGCGGCGGCGCCGGGCGGGAAGGCCTTGTCGAGCTCTGCCAACTCGGCCGGGCTCAGCACCACATCCAGCGCGCCTATGTTCTGGTCCAGGTAGCTGCGGCGCTTGGTGCCGGGAATCGGGATGATGTCCTCGCCCTGGGCCAGCACCCAGGCCAGCGCCACTTGCGAGGCGGTGACGCCCTTGGCCGCGGCCAGGTCCTTGACGGCATCCACCAGGGCCAGGTTGCGCTGGAAGTTCTCTTCCGCAAAACGCGGTGAGAACTTGCGGCGGTAGTCGTCGGCGGGCAGGTCTTCGGGTTTGCTGAAGGCGCCGGTGAGAAAGCCGCGGCCCAGCGGCGAATAGGGGACCAGGGCCACGCCGTGCTCGCGGCAGGCGGCCAGGGCGCCGGTGGATTCCGGGTCGCGTGTCCACAGCGAATATTCACTCTGCAGCGCGGCGATGGGATGCACCTTGCAGGCGCGCGCGAGGGTGGCGGCCGAGGCCTCGGACAAACCGAGCAAGCGTACCTTGCCGGCTTTCACCAGCTCGGCCATGGCACCCACGGTGTCTTCGATGGGCACGGTCTTGTCGACGCGGTGCTGGTAATAAAGGTCTATCTGCTCAATGCCCAGGCGTTTGAGGCTGGCGTCGCAGCTGGCCTTGACGTAGTCGGGCCGGCCGTTGACGCCGCGGGCTTTTTCGTCGGCGGGGTCGCGGGTGATGCCGAACTTGGTGGCGATGAACACGTCCTTGCGGCGGCCGGCGATGGCCTTGGCGATCAGCAGCTCATTGGTGTGGGGGCCGTAGATGTCGGCGGTGTCGAGGAAGTTGAGGCCCTGGTCGAGTGCATGGTGGAGGGTGGCAATGGATTCGGCGTCGTCGCGGTTCGCATAAAAATCGCTCATGCCCATGCAGCCGAGGCCGATGGCGGAGACTTGCGGGCCGTTGCGGCCCAGGGTGCGGGTTTTGATCATGGTGTGTTGGTCCTTTGAAATGGAGGGGTGAAAGCGGTTCCGGAAGGGCTCAGGCGCGTTTGGGTTCGGTGCGCATCTCTTCATAGCCGCGGATTTTTTTGCGGATGTAGGCCAGGGTTTCGCGCTGGGCGCGTATCTCGGTTTCCAGGCGCTCGGCATGCGCCTCCAGCAGGGTTTGCCGCTCGGCCACGCTGGCGGCGGCATTGCCCTGGCGCAGCAACTGGGCGTAGCGCTGCATGTCGCGCATGGACATGCCGGTGGCGCGCAGGCGCACCAAAAAATCCAGCCAGCGCATGTCGGCCTCGCTGTAGCGGCGCGCGCCGCTGCGCCGGCCTATGGGGGCGATCAGGCCTATCTGCTCGTAATAGCGCAGGGTGTAGGCGCTCAGGCCGGAGGCTTCCGCGGCTTCGGCGATGCTTAAAGAAAGGGTGGGTGCGTCAGACATGTGAGGACTTTAAAACTTCGAGTGCGCTCGAAGTCAAGGGGGATCCTCAGAAAACCCATCTGACCTTATTGCTTTGCCCTACCGGGTTTTCAATCTGCGTTCATCTGCGTCATCTGCGGATACTGAATTTATCCGCAGATGACGCAGATTAGCGCAGATAAATACAGGGAAAGACTTGATGGTCCTCTACCTTGCAAGGCCCGGGCTCTCAGCGGGTGATCACCACCAGCACACTGCAGGGCGCCTGCGCGATCAGCGATTTGGAGACCGAGCCGCGCCACCAGCGGGCGGCCCAGCCTTCGAGGTGCTTGTGGCCGACCACGATCAGGTCGGCGTCCGTCTGTTTGGCATAGCGGGCGATTTCATCGACGGTTTCGCCGTACAGCACTTCGCCGCTGGCCTCGTGGCCGGTTTCGATGAGCCGGCGCAAGCCGTCGTTGAGGATGCCCCTGTAGCGTTCCCTTTCCTGGTCGGCGATGCCTTGTTCGTAGATCACGCCTTCGGCGGCGACCACCTGCCGCTGCAGCGGCGTGACGGCGATCAGCGTCAAGGCGGCCCCGCTCCACTGCGCGATCTCGCGGCAGTCCAGCAGGGCCTTCTGGCCGGATTCGGAGCCGTCGTACGCCAGCAAAATTCGCTTGTACATGGTGCATCTCCCGAATGAAAAGACTGGGCGATTCCAGAATAGGCCCGCCGCGGGAGCCGGTCAAATGATCGCCCCTGCGCCAACGTGGTCGCCGCCCTGGCGGCGGGGAAAAGCACAGGCGACAATCGGGGACTGCACCCGATTCCACAAGATTTAACAAAGCACCTCATGACCCAAGACCCCCAGCGCGAACAGGAACTCAAGAAGATGGAGCTTTGCGACTCCTGCGCGGGCATACAGCGCAACTGGCGCAAGGCGCCGGGCCACCCCGAGCTGGTGCAGGGCGACCCGCGCCATGAAACGCGCCGCCACGGCCTGGTCACCATCACGCGCTACAAATGCGACCGCTGCGGCACGGCCTGGGAATACGAGAACGACAAGACCAACCAGAAGGCCGGCTGGTCGGTGGTGGGGCGCTAAGCAACGGTTTTGTTACGTCCGGGCGCGTGAACTTTACGCGCACTTCCATTGGATGGCGGCATTGGCTGACGCGGGAAACCAATCCCCCGATGCACCATCAAAGCCATGATGATGAACCCACACCCCTTGATGCAACGGCGGCGGCTATTGGCCGCTTCCAGCCGCCTGGCCCTGGGCGGCGCGGCCTGGCTGGCACTGTTCGGCGCGCAGGCCCAACCCAGCTACACCGTCACCACCGCCCAGTTGCAGGAGGCAGTTGCCAAACGCTTTCCGCTGCGCAAACGCGCCCAGGGCATCATGGACCTCACGGTGCAGGCGCCGCGGCTGCGCATGATGCCCGAACAGAACCGGCTGGGCGCCGTGATGGCGGTGGAAGCCGGCGGCCAGGCGCTGCGGCGCGCCTACCCCGGCAGCTTCGACCTGGACTTCGCGCTGCGTTATGAGGCCAGCGACATGACGATACGCGCGCACGAGCTGCGCGTGAACGCACTGCAATTTGAGGGCCTGCCGCCCGAGGCCTCGATGCTGCTGGCCAGCTACGGGCCGCAACTGGCGGAGCAGGCGCTGCAGGGCGCGGTGCTGCACACCCTCACCCAGCAAGACCTGGCGCTGCCCGACAGCATGGGCGTGCAGCCGGGCAGCATCGCCGTGACGGCCAGGGGCCTGGTGATTGGGTTTGTGAACAAGCAGCAGCCTTGAAGGGTCTTGCTCAGGGTGTTTCTCCTTCCCCCGCTGGGGGAAGGTTGGGATGGGGGCCCGCGGCGCTCGAAGCGTCGCCGCGCAGTGTTGAAGGCCGCTAGCCCTCACCCCCGCCCTCTCCCAGAGGGAGAGGGAGTAAGAAGAAGCTGCGCGCTGCAATCTTGTTTCTTGGTTTTGCTCCTTCTCCCGTTTGGGAGAAGGCAGGGATGAGGGCCGACGGCTCTTGATATTTCGCTGCACGTGTTTTGAAGGCCGCTAGCCCTCACCCCCAACCCTCTCCCAGTGGGAGAGGGAGTAGGAAAGAAGCGGCGCGCTTTAAAACTCGAAGCGTGGCGAGGCTCGGCTCAGCAGCTGGGTCCTGGGCTGCGTGGGCCAGGCGGCCGCCAGTGCCTCAGCAAGAGTGCCGACCAGCCGGCCCACGTCTTCAGCGGCCGAGGCGTGCAGCGCTTCGGCCACGATAAGCACAGTGCGCGTGCCGGCGCTGACGGCAGACAGGCCGCTTTGCCGGTGGGTCCAGCGGCGTGCATGGGCCTTGGGCGGTTCGGCGGCATCGGCGAATATCACCTCGCCCGGTTCGGGATGTTCGATCTCTCCACTGAAACTCCGGTAATTTTCAGCGCCGGTGGCGTGGCGCACCTCGAGCTGTTGCGCCACTTTGTCGACGTCGAACACGGCAATCGGGATCGCGAAGGCGAGTGAAACGGCATTGCACAAATCCACCAGCGGATGCAGCGGCGGCAGGGCGTTTTCCTTGCGGAAGCGGCGCAGCAGCGACTCGGATGCGCAGCGGTATTGCGTGGGCTTGAGGCCCATTTTTGAAAACGTGCGGCGCCAGGCCTGCACCTCGGGGAACTCGCCTTCAGGGCCCTGGGCCAGCCGCGATGCGGCAATCGCGTTGAAGCGGGCGACTTGCGGATTGACGTCGGCAGGGGCACTGATGCCGTCGGCATATAGCACGCCGGGCACGAGTTCGGGGTGCTCGGCCCACAAGGCTTCTGAATGGCGAAAGAACATGGGCGGCGCTCCGGGGGTCTGGGTAAAACACCGCAGTCTGCCCTTGCGGCCGGCCCGCGTCTTGAACGTTATTGCAGCGCGCCCTTGGCGGTGTTGCGCGCCGCCGCCTGCTGCCAGGCGCCGGGCGTGAAACCGAACTGGCGTGTGAACAGCCGCGTCATGTGGCTCTGGTCGGCGAAACCGCAGGCGGCGGACGCCTGCGCCAGGCCGGCGCCGCCGCGTATCAGGCCGCGCGCACGCTCGGCGCGCTGCTGCAACAGCCAGGCATGGGGCGTGAGGCCGAAGGATTTTTCAAAATGCCGCAACAGCTGGAATTTGCTGAGGCCGGCTGCGAGCGCCAGCTCGCCCAGCGTGGGCGGCGCGAGCAGGTCGGCAGCCAGGTGATCGCGCACCTGCTGTATCCGCGCGGTGGCGGATGGCGCCGCGGAATGCGTGGCCTTCGGGGCGAGGGCGTGGCGGCCCGGCAGCAGGGCGAAGACCTGCGCGAGTGCCTCGTCGCAGGCGAGCGTGTGAGCGGCGACAACCGGGCCGCGCCCGCCGCTCCGGTGTTGAAGCCGATCCAGCAGCTCATGCAAGGCCAGGCGAAGGCGCGGGTCCTGCGCGACGGGCTGGGTAAGCTCAAGCCCGGCTGCGGAGCCGGGCTCGCCCATCACGGCGGCCATGGCGGCTGGCTCCAGGTACAACATGCGCCAGCGGCGCGAGGGGCTGCCCAGCGGCTGGCCGTCGTGCACCTCGCCGGGGTTGCACATGATCACGTCGCCGGCATAGGCCTCGACCTGGCCGCGGCCGCTGGCGGATTTTTGCGCGCCCCGTTCCATCAGGCCGATGCCGAAGACGGCATGCGAATGGCGGCGGTAGTGGCGGGCGCTCTCAATGTGCGTGCCGTACACGCCGTCCCAGGGCGTGGCCAGGACGCGGCATTGGTGCGGGGGCGAAGCGGGCATGGGTGGATGATGCCAGCCCTTGGGCCGCTGCGCCATGACGCAAGGCCCCGAAGCTAAGCGCCTTGCCGGTCCACCAGCGCCTGCATATAAGCGCGCAGCGTCGTGCGGCCGCGCACCGGGGCATCGGCGGTGTAGGGCCGGTCCCGCGTGAGGCGTGTCATCTCGGCATAAGACTTTGCCGCGGCGGGCGAGAAGCCCAGGGCCTGGAAAGTCGCCACCCATTGCTCGCGGGGCGTGACACGCACCGAGACCGGTTTACCCAGCGCCTCCGAAAAAGCCGCAGCCACGTCGCCGGGGCTGTATTGCTCGGGGCCCTCGGCATAAAAGATGCCGGTTTTTTCGGCCGGCTCCGTCATCAGCCGTGCGGCGAACTCACCCAGGTCTTGCGGTGCGACCATGGGCAGTTTGAAGTCGGCCGGGTACATGGAATCGATCACGCCTTCATCGCGGGCTGTCTTCAGCGACGCATCCCAGTTGCTCATGTAATAAGCCGCACGTATCACGCTGAAAGGAATGGCCTGGGCCTCGAGGGCTTTTTCCATGTCGTAAAGAATGCCCAGGTCGCCCGCGCGCTCGACGGGTTGCGCGCCGTAGGTCGACTCGGCCACGATCTTCTCAAGGCGCGTGCCTTGCAGCGCTTCGATGATGGACTTGGCCGTGGCGCGCTCTTCGGCGTCGGTGTCGGTGGCGGGCGCAGCGGGCGGGTTGAGCAGGAACAGGCGCGTGCCCTGCTGGAAGACCTTGCGCAAGGCCGGTACATCGTGGACGTCAGCCAGCGCCACCTTGGCCCGTTGGGGTACTTCGTGTTTGGCCTTGCCGGCCCTGCCGGACTTATCGGGGTCGTGTGTGACAAGGGTGACGGGTTCGCCCGCGTCGACCAGGCGTTTAACAAGTGCCGAGCCGACGTGCCCGGTTCCACCAAGAATGATGTGCATGGGAATCTCCTGTTTGAAAACTTCCATGCTCGTGGCGGGCGGGGTGGCTCAGTGACAGCCGGTGTAGCCCTGAAAGGTGGGAATGCGCTGACAAGGGCTCTCACAGGAGGCAAATCATTTGTACTTGCTGAACCGCTTTTTCCAGCCGTCGTCACCATGGAGTTCCTTGTGCAACCCGTCGGTTCGATCCGTCGCCAACACCCCGCCGACAGAAAGCTGTACGGCTCCCATGCGCCTGGATTCCCGGTCAACAGAGGCCAGAAAATCGTTCAATCCACCGTCGACGCAGTAAGCGACGAACCGGAGCAGGAACTGCTTTGCTTCTGGCGGCAGATTCTCCAGATCGCGCTGCATGGCTCGGTGGCCGGGTGACTCGAAACGCCCTTCAAGCAAGCCTTCGCATAGTTCAAGGGATACGTCTCTCAGCTTCAACATGAGCAGTTCGCCGAGTGGGTCAAGTTCCTTGTTCATGAGTACCCCTTTTCCTTCATAGCCCCGCAGAGTGCGGACGAGCTTGGGAAGCTGCCGGACAAGACGGCACCTGATTTTGCAAATTATCTTTTGATGACATAAGCTGGCCCGATCATAGGGGGTGGGTGCGCAGGCATAACAACCTGCAAAACACTACGAAGCCCGATGCAATCCCACACCCACCACGATCAGCCCCACACCGGGCATCCCGCCTACTCCCGGCACCTGCCCCCGCACCACCACACTCGGTGGCCTTGCGCGCCGCGCCGCTGCCGCCGCGCTGACACACGCCCGAGCGCGGGCGCAAAGTTATGATCGATCGCTGAGGGAGCGCGCCGCAGGGCGATTGAACCAACACCCGGCGCGGCCGGGCTTGCCATGACAACGACAACACCATGACACCAAAAACAAAACTGGCCCTGGCGGCCGCGGGGACCGTGCTGCTGCTGGCCGTGGGCACGGCCGTCGTGATCGGCCTGGACAGCCGGGCCTGGCGCGGCAAGCAGGACAAGGCGGTGGTTGCCGCGGTGGCCACGGTGACAGCCGAACCGCTGGACACGAGCAAGCTGCTGGCGGGCATGCAGGAGGTGCTGGCCAGCTACCGCAAGATCATCGTGCTGTTCGCCGACGAAAAAGCCCTGGGCGTGAACGAGCGCGCCATGGCCAACCAGGTGGGCCAGGGCCTGTTCCATGAAAACCGTGCGCGCGTGGCCGCGCTGGAAACGCAGATGGCGGCGCTGGCGGCTTCGGGCAACGCGCAGCGTTTTGATGCGGTGGCGGGCCTGCTCGATTACATCGAGAGCGACAAGAACCTCTTTGATGCGGACCGGCTGGCGTTTCGCGAACTGCTGCGCAGCCTGCAGGCCGCGGTGGCGGCGGACTCTTCGCTGCCGGCCATCAAGCTGCACAAGCGCATCGGCGAGGACCTGGACGCGCTGCAGGAAATCGAGCGCAACTACGAAAAAGAAATCCGCCTGGTCTTCGGCCGCTTTGAGCCGCGCGCGATTGAACTGAAACGTGAGCGCTGGGAAGACTATGTGGCTAGCCTCAAGAAGCTGTACACGCGCGCGCAGATCCTGAAGGACTTCGGCGTGGTGATGCCCTACCCGGCGCCCAAGGCGCCGACGCGCAAGGCCAAGGGCGAGGAAGAGGGCGAGGTCTTCGGCTACAGCCTGCCGCCCAAGACCATCGTGCTGACCTTCGACGACGGCCCGCACGGCGTGTACACGGCGGAGATCGCGGCCATCCTCAAGCAGTACGGCGCGCCGGGCATCTTCTTCCAGGTGGGCAGCAACCTGGGCACGGTGGCGGCGGACGGCAAGACCAAGCTGGGCCCGCGCGCCGACGTGAGCCGCAAGCTGCTGGAGGCCGGCCACACGCTGGCCAACCACAGCATGACGCATGCGCAGCTTTCGAAACTCAAGGGCGACGGTTTGAAGTCGGAGGTGATGGGCACTGACGAGCTGCTCAAAGCGGTGGACGCGCGGCGTTCGCCGCTGTTCCGCTTTCCCTACGGCGCGCGCAATGACGAGGGCCTGGACCTGCTGTCGGGCGCACAGCTGCGCTCGGTGATGTGGAACATCGATTCGCTGGACTGGGCCGACCCGGTGCCGAGCTCCATCGTGGAGCGCGTGCTGCGCACGGTGGACAAGGAAGGCCGCGGCATCATCCTGTTCCATGACATCCACGAGCGCACGGTGAAAGCCTTGCCGGCGATCCTGGACCGGCTGTCGGCCGAGGGCTACCAGTTCGCGGGCTGGGACGGCAACGGCTTTAGCGTGGCCAAGGGCGGCAACAACAACGCGGCCACACCCGCGCCCGTGGCGGCCAACCCGGGCTACAGCGATTCATGGGCCATCGTGATCGGCATCGACGACTACGCGAACTGGCCCAAGCTGCAGTACGCGGTGCGCGACGCTCGGGCGATCCGCGAGGCGCTGGTGCAGCGCTTCGGCTTCAGCGCGGAGCACGTGCTGTCGCTGGAGAACCGCGAAGCGACGCGGGCCGGCATCCTCGGCGCGTTTCACGACAAGCTGGCGCGCAGCGGCATGAAAAAGAACGACCGGCTGTTCGTCTTCTTCGCGGGCCACGGCGCGACGCGCCAGCTCAGTTCGGGCCGCGACCTGGGCTACATCGTCCCGGCCGATTCGGACCCGAACAAGCTGGCGACCGACGCGGTGCCGATGACGGAGCTGCAGAACATCGCCGAGAGCCTGACGGCCAAACACGTGCTGTTTGTGATGGACGCCTGCTACAGCGGGCTGGGGCTGACGCGCGGCGCGGGCTCGGGCAACTTCCTGCGCGACAACGCCAAGCGCATGGGCCGGCAGATGCTGACGGCGGGCGGCGCCGACCAGCTGGTGGCCGACGGCGGCCCCAACGGGCATTCGGTGTTCACCTGGACGCTGCTGCAGGCGCTGACGGGCAAGGCCGACCTCAACGGCGACGGCCTGATCACCGCGACCGAGCTGGCCGCCTACGTGGCGCCGGCGGTGGCCTCGGTGTCGCGCCAGACGCCGGCCTTCGGCAGCCTGCCGGGCTCTGAAGGCGGCGACTTTGTGTTCGCGCTGCCGGCCGAGGCGGAGTTTTTGAGCGCGCAGACCAGCCAGCTGCCGCTGGACGCGATCGCGCTGAACAGCAAGCTGGACGCGACACGGCCGCCGGCAGTGGCCGCCGCCCCCACCGCCGCGGGCGACAGCCCGGCCACCTTGCCGGCATCGGCCACGGTGGTGGTGAAGGACCTGCAGGGCGGCGAGCAGAAGATCGTCACGCCTCTGGCCGTGCCGAGTTCGGCGCGGCAGCTGGCGCAGCGCGCCAACGACCGCGGCCTGCAGCTCTACAAGGAAAAGCGTTATGCCGAGGCCGAAGCGCAGTTCACCGAAGCGCTGAAGCTGCGCCCCGACTTCGCGCTGGCCGCGAACAACCTGGGTTTTGTCTACTTCAAGCAGGACAAGTTCAAGGAAGCGGCACGCTGGTTTGAGAACACCGTGAAGATGGACCCGTCGCGCGCGGTCGCCTACCTGAACCTGGGCGATGCCCATGCGAAGGCCGGTGACGCCGAGAAAGCGAAGAAGGCCTTTAGCGCCTACCTGGAGCTGGCGCCCACGGGGCCGGGCGCGGGCCATGCGAAGCAGCAGCTGGAGAAGGGCTGAGAACTGAACTGAGAGCTGACGCAAAACGGGGGGCAGGTTTCAACACCTGCCCCCCGTTTTTTGTGGGGCTCGCCGATCAATGACCGGCGGCCCGTGTTGCGCAATTACTTGCTACCGGCGGCTTTCACGTCGGCCTTGACTTCGGCCTTGGTGGCGTTGGTGTCGAGCTTGGCGTTGGCTTTGTCGGCGTCGGTCTTGACTTTCAGGGAGTCGACCTTGGCGTTGGCGTCAACCTTGGTGGAAGCGGCTTTGGCGTCGGCCTTGGCGCTGGTCTTTTCAGCTTTGGCTTCGGCCTTGGCCTGGTCGCCGGCGTCTGCCTTGGCTGCCTTTGCGGCTTTAGCGTCGGCCTTGGCTTTTGCCTTGGCGGCCTTGGCATCGGCCTTGGCGGCTTTTGCAGCAGCTGCGGCTTCAGCCTTGGCGACCTTGGCGTCGGCCTTGGCATCAACCTTGGCTTCGCTCTTCACGGCGCCGGCGACAGCCTTGTCAGCCTTGGCTTCTGCCTTGACTTCAGCTTTCGTGGGGGCCGAAGTAGCCGGTGCAACGGGTGCGGGGGTTTGTGCGGAAGCGATGCCGACGAACAGGGTGGCGATCAGGGTGGCGAGCAGTTTGTTCATGAGAGAGAGTCCTTTGGAGATGGAAGGTTGAATCGTTGATATCACTAGCCCGTGTTCAACGGCATGGCGGTGCACGCTGTTGACCCGTCACACACACCGTTGCACTTGAGGGCTCGCGCTTTACCTCTTTTGTCGCTGTGCGGCGACAAATGCACGCTGCCTGTAGGATGTGGCGCATCGAGGACGTCAGGGAAAACCGAACGGCATGCATCACTCAACACATTCACAAAAAATCGTCATCGCGGGCGGCGGCGTGATGGGCAGCGCGATCGCCTACTTCCTCGCGCGCCATCCGCGTTTTTCGGGCGAGATCACAGTGCTCGAACGCGACCCGACCTATGCGCAGGCATCGTCGGCGCTGTCGGCGAGTTCGATACGCCAGCAGTTCTCGCAGCCGGTGAACATCGCGGCCTCGCAGTTCGGCATTGAATTCCTTCGCAACATCAAGCAGCACCTGGCCGTGGACGGCGACCTGCCTGAGATCGGACTGGCGGAGCGCGGTTATCTGTACCTGGCGACGCAAGCCGGTGCGGCGACCCTGCGCGAGAACCATGCGACGCAGCGTGCGCTTGGTGTGGAGGTAGCGCTGCTGGAACCCGATGCCTTGCGGCAGCGCTTTCCCTGGCTGAACGTGGACGACCTCGCGCTGGGCTCTTTGGGCCTCAGCGGTGAAGGCTGGTTTGACGGCTATGGTTTGCTGATGGCCTTCAAGCAGAAAGCGCGCAGCCTGGGCGTGCAGTATGTGAAGGCGGAGGCCACGGGCTTTGCGCACAGCGCGGGCCGCGTGAACGCGGTGATTTTGCAAGGCGGCGCGCAGCTGCCCTGCGACTGGGCGGTGAATGCGGCGGGCGCCTGGGCGCGGCCGCTGCTGGTGGGCACGGGCCTGGACTTGCCGGTGTATGGGCGCAGGCGCTGTGTCTATGCGTTTGCCAGCCCCGCGAAGACGCCCGATTGCCCGCTGGTGATAGACACCAGCGGCCTGTGGTTCCGGCCCGAGGGCGAGATCTGGATCTGCGGCTTGCCGCCCGCTGAGGGCCATGACGACAACGATGCACCGCTCGAGGTGGACCATGAGCTCTTCGACCAGGCCTGGCTGACCCTCGCGCACCGTGTGCCGGAGTTTGAGGCACTGCGCCTGCAGCGCGCCTGGGCCGGCTATTACGAATACAACACGCACGACCAGAACGCGCTGCTGGGCCCGCACCCGGCCTTGCCGAATTTATTGCTGGCCAATGGCTTCAGCGGCCACGGCCTGCAGCAGTCGCCGGCCGTGGGGCGCGGCCTCGCGGAGTGGATTTGCGAAGGCCGCTACACCAGCCTGGACTTGTCGCCGCTGTCGGCGCAGCGGCTGCTGCGGGGCGAGCGCCTGGTTGAGAAGAACGTGATCTAGGCTCTGCTTAAGTGGCGAACAGCTTGCCGCTGAACACCCAGTGCAAGGTGCGCACCGTGAGCACGGCCAGGGCCAAGGTCAGCACCGCCAGCAGCACGCCGGCCAACCCGTGCAGCACCGCGCCGCCGTGTGCCTCTGAATAGACGATGGCTGCGCTGGCCAGCGCGGCCATGGGGAAGCTGACGGCCCACCAGCCGGGTGAGAAGGGTACGTCGCGGCGGAAGACCTTGGGCGAGACCACCACGAAGACAAACAGCGCGAAGTAGAACAGCGCACCGGCGAAGCGGTCGACCTGGCCGAAGACGTTGACCCAGGCCAGGAAGCCGACGGCAAAGGGCGCCATCAAAATCATCAGCGAAGGCCGCATGCCCAGGGGCAGCGGCTCGCCGTGGGCCAGGCGGTGGATGATGAGCGTCCACAGCACCAGCGCGACCATGGCGCCGACGGCCATGGCCAGCAGGTTGATTTCACCGGCCCAGGCCATGGGCATGTGGCCGCCGGTGACGCCGATGTCGAGCACGCCGACGCCGGGGATGATCCACACCGGCAGCATGTGGGCGGCGGCCAGCTTTCCCTGCAGCAGGCGGCTGCCGGTCAGCAGGCCGAGGGCAAAGGTCACCACAAGGCCGGCCGTCCACAGGCCTTGCGCGAAGGCCTGGCCGTAGGGCATGAGCACCGAGGACAGCAGCAGCAGGGAAATCGCGAACTGGCCGAAGAAGTTGCCGGAGACGGGGTCGGTGAACTCCTTGCGCACAGCATCGGTATGCAGCGCGAGCTTGGTGAGGTAGCCGGCCGAGTGCGCGATGAAGACGGCCAGCGCGAAAAAGCCCATGGCCTCGCCGACGGCGGCGGGCGCGCCGAAGGCCGGCACGGCGAGCCGCCAGGCCAGCGCCATGCCGGCCAGGCCCATGACGGCGCCGTAGAGGTTGATGGGCAGCTGGCGTATGGAATAGGCGCCCGCGGGAAAAGCCGGGGAGCTTGCGGTGGAGGCGGTGGTCGTGTTCATCAAGGCCTTGGGGTCTGCCGGAGTTGGCTGGATTTGTCGTGTACGCTATTTTCGGCTATGCTGGTTTTTCACAAGGCCGCAAAAGCAGCCGATCCCGCCAAAGAGGCCCCCATGTCCGCCACCTGCCAGGTTTGCATACTCGCCGTCCCGCGCGTCCAGCTGCTGGACGTGATCGGGCCGGCCGACGTTTTCGCGGAGGCCGCGCAGCAGCTGGGCAATCCGCGCGCCTACCGGCTGCAGCTGATAGGCACGCAGGCCGGCGAGCTCAAGGGCAGCAACGGCATGCGCATGGTGGTGGACAGCACCATCCACGACCACCGCGGCCGCATCGACACCCTGCTGGTGGCCGGCAGCCCGCTGCCCGAAGAACTGGCCGGCAAGGCGGAGACCAGCGCCTGGCTGCAACGGCAGGCACGTTCGGTGCGGCGCCTGGGCTCGGTCTGCACGGGCGCTTTTTTGCTGGCGGAAGCGGGCTTGCTGGATGGCAAGCGTGTAGCCACGCACTGGAACTCGACCGAGCGGCTGGCCGCCTGCTTTCCCGCGCTGCGGGTGGAGGCCGATGCGATTTACGTGAGGGACGGCAACACCTACACCTCGGCCGGCGTGACGGCGGGCATGGACCTGGCGCTGCACCTGGTGGAGGAAGACCACGGGCGCGACATCGCGCTGAAGGTGGCACGCAAGATGGTGATGTTCCTGAAGCGGCCCGGCGGGCAGTCGCAGTTCAGCGCGCACCTGGCGGCGCAGACGGCGGACAAGTCGGTGGTGCGCGAGATCCAGGACTATGTGCTGGCCCACCTGGGCGCGGACCTCTCGGTGCCGGCGCTGTGCGAACGCGCCGCGATGAGCGAGCGCAACTTCGCGCGCGTGTTCCGCGCGGCCACCGGCGTGACGCCCGCGGCCTTTGTGGAGGCGGCGCGCATCGACGAAGCGCGGCGGCAGGTGGAGGCCTCGGAAGTGCCGATCAAGAAGCTGGCCGATTCGCTGGGTTATGCCAATGTGGACGGCTTCCGGCGCGCTTTCGCACGGCGCCTGGGCGTGAGCCCCAAGGATTACCGCAGGCGCTTTGCGGGGCTGGGGGCGGCTTGAATGGGTGGCCGGGCTGCCAGTTTGCGTGGGGGAAAGGCCGGGATGAGGCGTATTTGAGGAAATACACCTCATTTTTTGAGCCGTATTTGCTAAAATGCGCGTCATGCCATCCCAAACCTCGTTTTCCAAGCCCGCCTATATATGGCAACAGCCGGGCTGGCCGGCGCTGGTGTTTGACGCCAGCGCGCTTGAGCATGAGCTGAACCAGGCGCGCCTGGAGCAAGGCCGGCTGCTGGGACAGATGCAGGCCATAGGCTTGGCGGAGGCGCAGGCGATCACCGGCGAGTTGTGGGTTCAGGAGGCCATGGCCACAGCGGCCATTGAAGGTGAAAAACTGAACCTGGACGCGGTGCGGTCTTCCGTGTGCCGCCGGCTGGGACTGGCGGACCTGCCCACGCAGGACCGCCATGTGGAAGGGCTGCTCGAGCTGATGCAGGACGCGACGGACGGCTATCAGGCCGTGCTGGATGAAGACCGCTTGTGCCGCTGGCAGTCGGCCCTGTTCCCCGGCGGCACATCGGGCCTGCGCCGAGTCGCCGTGGGACGGTACCGCGACCATGCGGACGAAATGCAAATCGCCAGCGGCCCGCTGGGCCGGGAAAAGGTGCACTACATCGCGCCGGCATCCAGCGACGTCGCGGCGCAGATGCAGCTGTTCCTGGCCTGGTTTGAAGACACACGCCCCGCGCAGCGCACGGCGGCCCAGCCAGCCGCCCCTTCCATCAATGGCATCGCCCGTGCCGCCATCGCGCACCTGTGGTTCGAGTCGATACACCCGTTTGAAGACGGTAACGGCCGGGTCGGCCGGGCGATCGTCGACATGGCGATCGCCCAGGACATCGGCTCATCGGCGCGCCTGTTCGGGCTCTCGCGGCAGATGTTCGAATCAAGAGAGGCCTACTACGACGCGTTGAACCAGGCACAACGGGGCAGCCTGGACGCCACGCCCTGGGTCCAATGGTTTGTGCACGCCTTCACGGCCTGCTGCCTCAGATCCCAAGCGGTGGTGACACAGGCGCTGCAAAAAACGGCGTTCCGCCTGCGCGCCTCCGGTTTCTCCCTGAATGAACGGCAGAGCAAGGTGCTGGCTCGCCTGCTGGAGGCCGGCGACGGCGGCTTCCTGGGCGGCATGACGACCGACAAATACAGCAAGATCACGGGTACCTCCAAAGCGACGGCAAGCCGCGACCTCACGGAGTTGCTGCAGCACGGCTTGCTCATGGTGACCGGCGTTGGCAAGGCAACGCGCTACGCCGTCAATGTGGAAGGCTGGAATGGCACGGGCAACGCGCCGGCCTGACCGCACCTGGAGCCGCTCTTATTTCTCGCTGTCCAGGTGCGCCATCTGCTCAGCCCCATAGCGCGTGCCGGCGACAGCATCGACCGGCAGTGCAGCCTCAATCCGCTGGAGGTCCTCCACGCTGAGCGTGAGCTTGAGCGCGCCCAGGGATTCATCGAGCTGTTTGAGCGTGCGCGAGCCGGCCAGCGCGACCATGTCCAGGCCCAGGGCCTTGCCGCGCGCGAGCACCCAGGCGATGGCCACCTGCGAGGCGCTGGCGCCCAGGCCGGCGGCGAGTTGCTGCAGCACCTCCACCAGTTGCTGGTTCTTGACAGCGTTGTCGCCGGTGAAGCGCGGCAGGTGGGCGCGGAAGTCGCCGGGGCCCGTGGGCTTGGAGCCCGACAGCAGGCCGCGCGAAAGCACACCATAGGCCGTGACGCCTATGCCCAGGCGCTTGAGCACGGGAAAGATGTCGGCCTCTGGCCCGCGGCTGAGCAGCGAGTATTCGATCTGCAGGTCGGTGATCGGGTGTACGGCATGGGCTTTCTGGATGGTCTCGACACCGACTTCGCTGAGGCCGATGTGGCGCACAAACCCGGCTTTGACCATGTCGGCGATGGCGCCTATGGTGTCTTCAATCGGCACATTCGGGTCCAGCCGCGCGATGCGGTAGATGTCGATGTGGTCGGTGCCCAGGCGCTGCAGGCTGTAGGCCAGAAAGTTTTTGACGGCGGCGGGCCGGCCGTCCATGCCGATCCAGCCGGCGCTCGGGTCGCGCAGCGCGCCGAACTTGACCGAGACCAGCGCTTCGTCGCGCCGGCCTTTCAGGGCGCGGCCTATCAACATCTCGTTGTGGCCCATGCCGTAGAAGTCGCCGGTGTCGATCAGGTTGACGCCGGCATCGAGCGCGGCGTGAATCGTCGCGATGCTTTGCGCCTCGTCGCTGGCGCCATACATGCCGGACATGCCCATGGCGCCCAGGCCGATGGCCGAGACGGATTGCGGGCCGCTGAAGCCCAGGCGGGTGGAGGAGAGGATGTTGCGGGTCATTGGGAGCCTTTCGGTGAATTCGGAGTCAGTGCTTGAGTGAGCGGGTAGAAGGACTGTATTGGCATCGAATAAAAGAATAAACTGCCTGAAATCAAAATAACTGTTACCCATTTCAAGAACAAAAGGCAAGAAGGCAGCAAGCATGAGCGTTGACCGCTACAAAGCGATGGAAGTGTTTAACCGCGTGGTGGAGCTGGGCAGCTTTACCGCGGCGGCCACGGCCCTGCACATGCCCAAGGCGCGTGTGACCACCACGGTGCAGGAGCTTGAAGCCCACCTGGGCGTGCGCCTGCTGAACCGCACGACGCGCCGGCTCAGCCTGACGGACGACGGCGCGCTGTATCACCAGCGCGCGCTGGCCATGGTGCAGGACATGGGCGAGCTCGAGGGCACGCTGCGCCGCGCGGTGGCCACGCCGGCCGGGCGGCTGCGCGTGGACGTGCCGGCCGCCGTGGGGCGGCATGTGATCTCGCCGGCGCTGCCGGAATTTTTCAGGCGCTACCCCGACATGGTGCTGGAGCTCGGCAGCACCGACAGGCCGGTGGACCTGGTGGCCGAGGGCGTGGACTGCGTGATACGCGGCGGCCTGGTGCACGACGAGACCCTGGTGGCGCGGCCGCTGGGCCGGCTGCGCGTGGTGACCTGCGCCGCGCCCTCTTACCTCGCGAAGTACGGCACGCCGCAGACGCTGGAGGACCTCGAACAGCACCGCTTCGTGAACTTCCATTCGGCGAAAACCGGCAAGGTGTTTCCATTTGAATTTTCCAAAGGCGGCGACGCGCGGCAAATCCATCGCCCGCACTGGGTCAGCTGCAACGACGCCGACAGCCACATGGGCGCGGTGCTGGCCGGCCTGGGCCTGTCGCAGCCGCCACTCACGCGCCGCACCTGCGCGCTGCTGGCCAGCGGCGAGCTGGTGCGCGTGCTGCCCGACTGGCAGCCTGAAGACCTGCCCATGATGGTGCTCTACCCGCGCAACCGCCACCTGACGGCCAAGGTGCGCGCCTTCGCCGACTGGGTGGCGGAGGTGTTCATGGCGGAGTTCGCGGCGGGGGCGAAGCTGTATCCCTGAAGCCCGCCTTGGCGCTGAAAAACGGATGACGCCGCATTGAGACCATGGCGCCCGCCGTGTAGTTGCGGACTGGGTTGCCGACCTCAGGGGGCGGGCCGGCTCGCGCCGGTCAGCGGCAATGCGTAGGCCCGCACATAGTCGCCCGCGCGGGTCCCCAGCGAACCATGCCCGCCAGCCACCACGATCACAAACTGCCGGCCGTCGGCGACGGCATAGCTCATGGGCGTGGCCTGGCCGCCGGCGGGCAGGCGTGACTTCCAGAGTTCGTTGCCATTGTTGACGTCATACGCGCGCACATAGTCGTCCAGCGCGCCGGAGAGAAAGGCGACGCCCCCGGCGGTGGCGAGCGGGCCGCCCAGGCTGGGCACGCCCATGCGGAAGGGCAAGGGCAGGGGCGACAAGTCGCGCACCGTGCCGTTCTTGTGCTGCCAGGCGATGGTGCCGGTGGTCAGGTCGGCACCGGCCACATAGCCCCAGGGCGGCGCCTGGCAAGGGATGCCCAGCGGCGACAAAAAGGCGCTGAGCTTGACGGCAAAGGGCGCGCCGAAATTTTCATTGAGCGAAGGCAGGCTGCCTTCGGGCCGCTGCTTGCCCTGCACCATCAGCGAGGTGTCGTCGGCGCGGGGGACCAGCTGCGAGACAAAGGCCAGGTAGGTCGGTGTGGTGAAGGCCATCTGCCGCACCGGGTCGACAGCCACACCGCCCCAGTTGAAGACACCGAAGTTGCCGGGGTAGACCAGCGTGCCTTGCGTGGACGGCGGCGTGAAGCGGCCTTCGTAGCGCAGGCGGTGAAAGGCGATGCGGCAGTACAGCTGGTCGAACATGGTGGCGCCCCACATGTCGCGGCCGGTCAGCGGCGGCGGGTTGAAGGACAGCGCCGACTTCGGTTGCGTGGGCGCGCTGCGGTCGCCCTGCGCGGCGCCCTGCGGCGCGGGGACCTCGGTGACGGGCAGCAGCGGCGTGCCGGTGCGGCGGTCCAGCACAAAGATCTCGCCCTGCTTGGTGGGCTGCACGAGCGCGGGTACTTTGTTGCCGCCTATGTTGAGGTCCAGCAGGCTGGGCTGGGCCGGCACGTCATAGTCCCAGAGGTCGTGGTGCACCGTCTGGAAATTCCAGCGCACCTTGCCGGTGGCCAGGTCCAGCGCGACGACGGAGGACGAATAGGTTTCCACCGCGGGGCTGCGATTGCCGCCCCACTGGTCGGGCGGCTGGTTGCCCAGGGGCACATAGACCATGCCCAGCGCTTCGTCGACGCTGGAAATCGACCAGCTGTTGGGCGAGTTGGCGGTGTAGCTTTCACCGGGCTTGAGCGGCGCGCTGCTGTCGGGCCGGCCCGAATCCCAGGCCCACACCAGGGCGCCGGTGTTGATGTCGAAAGCGCGTATGACGCCGGACTGCTCCTTGGTGGACACGTTGTCGAGCACGGTGCCGCCGACGATGATGAGGCGCGAGCTCACCACCACGGGGGAGGTCGAATAGTAGGCGCCGGGCTTGAGGTTGGGCATGCCGGCCCAGAGGTCGATCTGCCCCTTGCCGCCGCCGAAGGCCGTGCAGGGTTTGCCGCTGTCGGGGCTCAGCGCGATCACGCGCCCGTCGGCCGTGGGCATGAAGAGCTTGGCCGTGCAGCCGTCGCTGGTGGCCGGCACGGGCATGGTGGCCGGCGGCTGGTAAGACAGGCCGCGGCAGGTCAGGTGCTGCAGCGCGAGCTGGCCCTGGATCTCGGGGTTGAAGCGCCAGATCTCGGCGCCGGTGGTCGCGTCGAGCGCGATCACCGACTGGTGCGGCGTGCAGAAGAACAGCCGGTTGCCGACCTTGAGCGGCGTGACTTCAAACGTCGTTTCCTGCGGGTCGCCGGGGCGGCCGCGCATGTCGCCGGTGCGGTATTCCCAGGCCAGCGCCAGGCTCTTGACGTTGGCCGGGGTGATCTGTGCCAGCGGCGAATAGCGCTGGCCGTGGCCGGTGCGGCCGTAGGCGTGCCATTCATCGGGCGGCACGCCGTCGCCCGGCACGGCCGCGGCGGCGCCCATGGGCGGCAGGGGCTGCATGCCCACCAGGCGGTTGTCGTCATGGAAGCCGGCGACGACGGCGGCGATGAGAAACGCGCCCAGCACCGAGCCCAGTGCCCAGCGGCCGCCGCGCGCACCCAAAAAGCCTTCATGGCCGATCGAGTTGATGGGCCAGGTGCGGGTGACCCAGCGCGTCATCAGGAAAAGGCCGATAACAAACACCACGCCGCCGCGCGCGGCCAGCGGCCACCAGTCCAGCCCGGCCTCCCACAGCGCCCAGGCCAGCGTGCCGCCGACCAGCAGGGCAAATATCCACAGCCCGGCCGGGCTGCGGCGCGCCAGCAGCACGCCCGCCAGCACAAAGCCCAGGCCCGCCAGCAGGTAGTAGGAAGAGCCGCCCAGCACCACAAGCCAGAACCCGGCCAGCAGCAGGGGCACGCCCAGCACGAGCAACACCAGGCCCGCGGCCCAGGCCGTGCGGCGTTTGAGGGGGTCGACAGGGTTGGGAGGCGGCGGGACGGGAGGAGCGGTGTTGTAGGACGGCATTGTTGTTCTTTGGCGGGCGCGGTTCAGCCATGGCACACCGCACCGGGAAGTTAAAAAACCGCAGCGGCTGAGCAGCCAATCTAGTCCGCGCTCCGCGCCCCCGGCGTCAGCCTGCGGCTAAAGCGGCTGTAGGTGAGGCGACCGGCCCTGGCGGCAAAGCCCGCTCCGTGCGCCGGCGCACAGACCCGCGCGCCGAATGCGCGCCTGCTGGGGGTCACGGCATGCGCCATCGTGGAGTCCTGCGGATCGCATGGCGGCCAACCCAGGGAAATCGATGAAAGCACTTGTTTACGGCGGGCCGGGCCTGAAGGCCCTGGAAGACCGCCCCAAACCGGAAATCCAGGCGCCCGGCGACGCGGTGGTGAGGATCACCAAAACCACGATTTGCGGCACCGACCTGCACATCCTCAAGGGCGACGTCCCGACCTGCGCGCCGGGGCGCATCCTCGGGCATGAGGGTGTCGGCGTGATCGATTCGGTGGGGGCGGGCGTGACCGCTTTTCGCCCCGGCGACCGGGTGCTGATCTCCTGCATCTCGTCCTGCGGCAAGTGCGAGTACTGCCGCCTCAGCATGTATTCGCACTGCACCACGGGCGGCTGGATCCTGGGCAACCAGATCGACGGCACGCAGGCCGAATACGTGCGCACACCGCATGCCGACACCAGCCTGTACCCGATCCCGGCCGGCGCGGACGAAGAAGCGCTGGTGATGCTCAGCGACATCCTGCCCACGGGTTTTGAGTGCGGCGTGCTCAACGGCAAGGTGGTGCCGGGCTCCTGCGTGGCCATCGTGGGTTCGGGGCCCATAGGCCTGGCGGCGCTGCTGACCGCGCAGTTCTACACGCCGGCGCGCATCATCATGGTGGACCTGGACGAACACCGGCTGGCCGTGGCCAAACGCTTCGGCGCCAGCGACACGGTCAACAGCAAGGACGGCGACGCTGCAAAGCAAGTGATGGCGCTGACGGACGGCCGCGGCGTGGACACGGCCATCGAGGCGGTGGGAATTCCCGCGACTTTCGAGCTCTGCGAGGACATCATCGCGCCGGGCGGCACCATCGCCAACGTGGGCGTGCACGGCGCCAAGGTGGACTTGCACCTGGAAAAGCTCTGGGCGCACAACATCACCATCACCACGGGGCTGGTCGATACGCTGTCCATCCCCATGCTGCTCAAGACTGTGCAGTCCAAAGGCATCAACGCCGCGCGGCTGATCACCCACCGCTTCAAGCTGGACGACATCCTGCAGGCCTATGAGACCTTCAGCAAGGCCTCGGACACCCAGGCGCTCAAGGTGATCATCGAGGCATGATGCGGCTGTTCACGCGTTGATGCGAGGCCTCTCGCAGTAAGACTTCATCATTCATAAAACATGAATGACTAAACCATTCTGGTGATATTCCTTAAATAGAAGATGAACCCTACATTGAAGGCTCTTCTTCAACTTTTATCGTCACCCTCAAGGAACCGCCATGAACACCACTGCTTCCGAACTGCTTGCCACCCGCCGCCAACTGCTGGCGAGCACCGCTACCCTTGGCGCGGCCGCCGCCGGCCTGCTGGCTGCCGCCACACCCGCCTTGGCCGCCGCACCCGTCGGCAATGAAGGCCGGGTGCCCGGTTTCACGGCGCGCAATGCCGACGTGAACGGCACGACCATCCACTACCGCGTGGGCGGCAAAGGGCCGGCCGTGGTGCTGCTGCACGGTTATGCCGAAACCAGCCATATGTGGAACCCGCTGATGCCGCTGCTGGCCAAGACCCACACGGTCATCGTGCCGGACCTGCGCGGCGCCGGCGGATCGGCCAAGCCCGAAGGCGGTTACGACAAGAAGAACATGGCCGTCGACATCCACGAACTCGTGAAGTCGCTGGGCATCAACAGCGTGGCCATCGTGGGCCACGACATCGGCCTGATGGTGGCCTATGCCTACGCCGCGCAATTCCCCGCCGAGACCAGCCGCGTGGTGCTGATGGACGCCTTCCTGCCCGGCATCGGCGACTGGACCCATGTGTGGCTGCTGCGCGACCTGTGGCACTTCCATTTCCACGGCAAGACACCACTGGCGCTCGTGAAGGGCCGCGAACGCACTTACTTCGAGCACTTCTGGAACGACTTCGCGGCCGACGCCAAACACTCGCTGCCCGAAGCCGACAGGCGCATCTACGCCACGGCCTATGCGCAAGAGGGCGGCATGCGCGCGGGCTTTGAGTACTTCAAGAACTTTGAAAAAGACGCGGCCGACTTCGCCGCGCTGGGCGCCACCAAGCTCACCATGCCCATGCTGGTGCTCTCCGGCGAAAAAGCCGGCGGCACCTTCCTGATCGACCAGGGCAAGCTGGTGGCGAATGACGTCAAGGGCGTGGTCGTGAAGGGCTCTGGCCACTGGTTGATGGAAGAGGCGCCTGACCAGGTCATTCCTGAGCTGCTGCAATTCCTGAACTGAGCCGGAGCCCCTGGACAAAAAGGCCGCGCGATGCGCGGCTTTTTTATTTGGCGGCCGGCCGCTTGCGCCCGGCTTTGGGTTTTACGGGCGTGAGTTCATGCGGCTCCAGGAAAAACTGCGTGTTGCCCACCAGCCGCTTGACGACCAGGTCGATGAAGGCGCGCGCCCGCGCCGGTTGCGCGCTGCGGCTTCCGTAATAGACGTGCAGGCCCAGGTGGTCGGTGACGTGTTGCGTGAGCAGCGGCACCAGCAAGCCGGCGCGCACCAGCGGCGCGGCGGTCACGCCTATCAGCTGGCCTATGGCCTGGCCGGCGACGACGGCGCGGGCTTCGAGGTCCACGTCGTTGGCCAGGAAGGAAGAGGCGATCATGCGCCCCACAACCTCTTCGCCGACCTTGAACTCCCAGGGCATGGTTTTGCCGGTGCCGGTGTTGTGAAAACCGGTGCAGCGGTGGTGCGCCAGCTCGTCTATCGTGGCCGGCGCGCCGTGCTGCGCGATGTAGGCCGGCGAGGCGCAGACGATGAGCTGCAGCGGCAGGATGCGCCGCGAGATGACGCCGCCCCCGGGCGGTGAGCCGGCGCGAAAGCCGACGTCGACGCGGTCTTCGACCCAGTTGCCGATGCGGTCGTCCATCTGGATGTCGGGGTCGACCTGCGGGTGGCGGCGGCAATATTCTTCCAGCACCGGCCACAGCACCTCGAGCATGATGGAGCGCGGCGCGGCGATGCGCAGCGGCCCGGCGATCTCTTCGCGGCCGCGGCGCGCGCCGTGCAGCGCGCGCGTCAGGGTGGAGAGCCCGGGCTGCGCGGCCTGCAGGAACTGCTCGCCCTCTTCGGTCAGGCTCAGGCTGCGGGTGGTGCGGTGGAACAGGCGCACGCCCAGGTGGCGCTCCAGCTGCACCAGCGCCTGGCTGGCAGCCTGCGGCGTGATGGCCTGCGCCGCGGCGGCCTGGCGCAGGCTGCCGAGTTCGGCGGCCTTGACGAAGGTGGCAATGGCGCGCAATTCATTCAAGGCCATGGTGCTTCTCCCGGGGCTGGAGGGTGATTATCACGATTTGCTTGATTATGAACCCAGCGACTCCTGGCTATTCAACACCTAATGGAAATCCTACATTGCCCTCCTCAACAACTTTTTTGAAGGACCTGGCCATGAATGCAAAGACGGATTTCAAACGTGTCTGGATGATCACCGGCGCGGCGCGCGGCATTGGCGCCCGCATCGCCGAAGCGGCGCTGGCCCGCGGCGAGGCGGTGGTAGCGACCTCGCGCGACGCGGCTTCGGTGCAGAAGAGATTCCCCGCGGGCGACGCGCTGCTGGCCTTGCCGCTGGACGTGACGGACGAGGCGCAGGCGGCCACCGCGGTGCAAGCCGCGCTGGCGCGTTTCGGCCGCATCGACGTGCTGGTCAATAACGCGGGCTATGGCCTGCTGGGCGCGGTGGAAGAGGCCACGGCTGACGAAGTGCGGCGCCTTTACGAAACCAATGTGTTCGGCCTGCTGAATGTGACGCGCGCCGTGCTGCCGTCCATGCGCGAGCGCCGCAGCGGCCACGTCATCAACATCTCGTCACTGGGCGGCTACCAGTCGGGCCCGGGCTTTGGCGTGTACTGCTCGACCAAGTTCGCGGTGGAAGGCCTGAGCGAAGCGCTGCACGGCGAACTGGCGCCGCTGGGCATCCACGTGACGGTGGTGGAGCCGGGCTACTTCCGCACCGACTTCCTGGACAAGGCCTCGCTGTCGGTATCGCCGCGCATCCTGGACGACTACGCCCAAAGCGCAGGCAAGGTGCGCGAAGCCGCCAAAGAGATCAACCACAAGCAGGCCGGCGACCCGCTGCGGCTGGCACAGGCCATGCTGGCGCTGGTGGATTCGGCCGCGCCGCCGCTGCGCCTGCCAATGGGCACCGACACGCTGAAAGTGATTGCGGACAAACACGCATTTGTGGAAGCCGAGGTGAAGGCCTGGAAGGCGCTGGCCGCTTCGACGGATTTCCCGAAGGAAGCGCAGGCCACCTGAGTTGGGTGTTTCGATGAAAAAAAAGGCCTCGCGAGAGGCCTTTTTTATGGATGCAGCAATGTCCGCATCAGGCCGGGCAGGGCGCGAGCTTCTTCGCGGGCCACATGCGCACCGCCAGCGCGGCCACGCCCGACACCGCAGCCATCACGCACACGCCCTGCCAGCCGGCCTGGGCCAGCACCACGCTGCCCAGCCAGGCGCCGCTGGCCATGCCGCTGAACATGCCGATGAACAACACGGCGTTAAGGCGGCTGCGCGCGGCGGGCTCTATGCCGTAGATCAGGGTCTGGTGTGCGATCAGCGTCGCCTGCGCGCCCAGGTCGAAGACCACGGCGCCCACGGCGATCAGCCACAGCTGGTCGGGGCCGAACGCCATGGCGATGAAGGCGGCGGCCACCAGCGCCGCGCCCAGGCGCGTGACGACTTCCGGGCCCTTGCGGTCGGCGAGGCGGCCGGCCAGCGGCGCGGCCAATGCACCGGCGGCGCCGGCCAGGCCGAAGGCGCCGGCCGCGCCGCTGCCCAGGTTGAAGGGCGCGGCGTGCAGCATGATGGCCAGCGTCGACCAGAAGGCGCTGAAGCCTATGCTGACCAGTCCCTGGGCGATGGCCGCGCGGCGCAGCGCGGGGTGGCGCTTCCACAGCGTGGCCAGCGAGCCCAGCAGCGCCAGGTAGGGCAGCTGCGTGGTCGGCACAAAGCGCGGCAGCAGGCGCCACATGGCCGCGCCCAGCAGCGCGATGCCCAGGGCGGCGACCACAAACATGCTGCGCCAGCCGAACTGCTCGGCGACCACGCCGGCCACCACGCGCGAGAGCAAGATACCCAGCAGCAGGCCGGTCATCACGGTGCCCACGGTCTTGCCGCGTTGCGCCTCGGGCGCGAGTGTGGCGGCGGCCGGCACGATGTCCTGCGCCAGCGTGGCCGCCAGGCCGATGGCGAGGCTGGCCAGCACAAGCACCGCCAGCGAATGCGCGCAGGCGGCCAGCAGCAGCGCCAGCACCAGGGCGGCGGCCTTGCCCACGATGATGCGGCGCCGGTCATAACGGTCGCCCAGCGGCGCGAGCAGGCCGATTCCCAGCGCGTAACCCAGGGTGGTCAGCGTGGGCACCAGGCCGATGGCGGCGGGTGTGGCCTTGAACTCGGCGACCAGCAGGGCCAGCATGGGCTGGCTGTAATAGAGCGAGGCCGCGCCCAGGCCGGCGCCGGTGGCGAGCAGGAGAATCAGCGAAAGCGGCAGCCCGGGGGCGGCTTGGTCATGCGTATTGGTGGTGGTGGTCATGTTGGAGATCCCGATTTGAGGCAGGATGCGAGTATGCGGGCCCGGTTTTGCGCTGTAAAGGCGGCTATTGGGCACAATGGTCATACGCAATACGCATGCAAGATCGAAGAACGGATACCCCATGAAAACCGCGCCGGACCGGATTGAACTGATGCAGACCTTTGTGCGCATCGTGGAGGCGGGCAGCCTGTCGGCCGCCGCCGCGCAGATGAATGCCACGCAGCCCACGGTGAGCCGGCGCCTGCAGGCGCTGGAGCGTTCACTGGGCCTGAAGCTGCTGCAGCGCTCCACCCACGCGATGAAGCTGACCGAGGACGGCGAGCGCTGTTTCACCCGCGCCAAGGAGTTGCTGGGCAGCTGGGACGCTTTCGAGGCCGACCTGCGCGGCACCCAGGAGGTGCCGGAGGGCACGCTGCGCGTGGTGGTGCCACATGCGCTGGGCCAGCAGCGGCTGGTCGGGCCGCTGGTCGATTATTTACGGCGCCACGAGCGGGTCACGGTGGAATGGCTGCTGCACGACGGCACGCCCGACTTCATCGCCCAGGGCATTGATTGCGCGGTGCACGTGGGCGCGGTGGAAGACCCCTCGCTGGTGGCCGTGAAGATCGCCGAAGTCAGGCGCATCGTGGTGGCCGCGCCTTCCTTGCTGCAGGGAAAACCGCCGCCGCTGCAGCCGGCCGAGCTTCAGGCCCTGCCCTGGCTGGCGCTGCAGACTTTTTACCGCAACGAGGTGGCGCTGACCCGCCGCCATGCCGGCCGCGACATCGAGGAGGTCCGCTTCGCGATACAGCCGCGCCTGGGCACGGACAGCCTGTTCGCCCTGCGCAATGCCACGCTGCTGGGCCTGGGCGCGAGCATCGCCTCAACCTGGCTGGTGGCCGAGGACGTGGCCGAAGGCCGGCTGCTGCACCTGGCGCCCCAGTGGTGCGCCGCGCCGCTGCCGGTCTACCTGATCTATCCCTATTCGAATTTCTACCCGGCCAAGCTGCGCCGCTTTATCGAGGCGCTGCGCGAGGGGCTGCCCACGGGCATGGGCTTGGCGCCGCGCCCGGCGGAAGCGGCCGGCGCGGCCTGAGCAACCCGCTACTTCTCGCACAGGCCTTTTTCGACCATGTCGATCAGGCGCCCGCCGATCTGCAGCATCTGCGGGCCCAGCACAGGGCCCAGCGGGCCGTCGATGACCAGCATGGCCAGGCCGTGCACGGCCGACCAGGCGAGGAACTCGGCGCCGGGGCGGCGTTCGGGCGACATCACGCCGGCGCCCACGAGTTTGTCGATCGCGGCGCCCAGCAGCTCGAACGGGTCCAGCCCGCTTTGCCCCTTGCGCTCGCTATCGCCCGGCGCACCCTGGGCTCTTTCCTTCAAATCATCCGAGGGCCCGAAGGCCGTGCGGAACAGCCCGCTCTCCGCCTGCGCAAAACGCAGGTAGCCGGTGCCGACCGCGCGCAGGTTGGCGCGGGCGAATTCGGCCGGCGGTAAATCGGGGGGCACGGCGGCCAGTTCGGCCTCCATGGCGCGGGCCACGGCCGCCAGCGCGGCGGAGCGCACCGCATAGAGCAGGGCCTGGCGGCTTTCGAAATGGCGGTAGGCGGCATTCGGTGCGACGCCCGCGCGGCGCGTGGTTTCGCGCAGCACCACGGCCCCGGGGCCGCCCGCGCGCGCCAGCTCGACAGCGGCTTCCAGCAGCGCACGCCGCAAGTCCCCGTGGCGGTAGGTGCTGCGGGGTGGTGGGGGCTGCGGCGCGCTCGACATGGCTTGTTACGTATTTATGTGGACAGCGTTCATTATCTTTGCTATTCTTTTGTGGACGCTGTACACAATACTGCTGATTGGGCCACCGCGCAAGCCCCCGGATCCTGGATTTCCCCTCTGACAAGCGCTTTTTTCAAGGACGACCATGCAGAAAATCACCCCCTTCCTGTGGTTCAACGACCAGGCCGAAGAAGCCATGAACTTCTATGTTTCGATCTTCAAGAACTCGAAGATCACCCTGCTGCGGCGCTACGGCAAGGAAGGCCCGGGACCGGAAGGCTCGGTCATGACCGGCAGCTTCGAACTCGAAGGCCAGGAGTTCATGGCGCTCAACGGCGGCCCGCATTTCAGCTTCACGCCGGCGATCTCGCTGTTCGTGAGCTGCAAGACGCAGGAGGAGGTGGACGATCTCTGGGACAAGCTCTCGGCCGGCGGCGCGCCCAACCAGTGCGGCTGGGTGCAGGACAAGTTCGGCCTGTCCTGGCAGATCATCCCGACGGCGCTCGGCGAAATGCTGGGCGACAAGAACCCGGCCAAGGCCGGCGCCGCCATGGGCGCGATGCTGAAGATGCACAAGATCAGCATCAAGGACCTCAAAGAGGCCTACGACAGGGCCTGAAGCCGGACAGCATTTGCAAGAAAGGCCGCCGCCATGAACAGCCCCATCGCCACCCTGGTGCGCCGGTATTTTTCGGCGTACGAGACGCAGGACCGGACAGTCCTTGAAGACCTGCTGGACGAGCGCTTCACTTTCAGCAGCCCGCTGGACGACCGCATCAACCGCGCTGCCTACTTCGCGCGCTGCTGGCCCAACAGCCGCACGCTGCGCCGCTTCACGGTGGAGAAGATTTTTGACCAGGGCGACGAGGCCTTCATACGCTACGAGGCCGAAAGCAGCACGGGCAAGAAATTCTGCAACACCGAGTGGCTGCGCTTTCAGGGCGGCAAGCTCATCGAGGTGCAGGTGTATTTCGGCCGCGACACGCGGCCGGCCACGCCTGTTCCTGCCCTTGTTCCCACCGTGCGGATGGCCGACTGGCCGGCCACCGCCGCATTGTTTCCACGCTAGGCACGCACACCTGGCTCCCTGCCAACCCACCCGCAAAGGAGATTCCCATGCTAGTTCAGTCCTACCTCTTTTTTAACGGCCGCTGCGAAGAGGCCCTCGAGTTCTACCGCAAGGCACTTGGCGCGCAGGTCACGATGATGATGCGCTTCAAGGACAACCCCGACCCCATGACGGACGGCTGCGGCCCCGACGGCGGCCCCGCCCCCGATCCCAACAGCGTCATGCACGCCAGCTTCAAGATCGGTGAGACGGAAGTGATGGCGTCCGACGGCATGGGCGGCGGCAAGGCGGAGTTCAAGGGCTTTTCGCTGTCGGTGTCCGTGGCCACCGACGCCGAAGCGCAACGCGTGTTCAAGCTGCTGGGCGAAGGCGGCAAAGTTGAAATGCCGATGGGCAAGACCTTTTTCGCCTCGGCCTTCGGCGTGGTGGCCGACCGCTTCGGCGTGTCATGGATGGTGATCAATCCGCTGCCCATGCCGTGATGCGGCAGATTGCAGATCACATCACATGCAGTACCTGCTGATCATCTGCCACGACGCGGCCTTCGCGCCCACCCCGGCCCTGGTCGCCGACATAGGCGCCTGGGTCCGGAAGATGGAGGGCCGCGGCATCCTCCAGCACGGCAACCCGCTGCGCCCGCCGGGCGAAGCCATGACCGTGCGGGTGCGGGAAGGCCGGCGCCTTGTGAGCAAGGGGCCGTTTTCACAGAGCCGTGAAAAGATGGCCGCCTACGGGCTGATTGAATGCGCAAGCCCCCAGGAAGCCATTGACGTGGCGGCCAGCCACCCCATGGCCCGCGCGGCGACGATCGAAGTGCGGCCGGTGTGGTCCGACCTGCCGCGCATGGCGGCATGAGAATTCAAGAATTGAAAGGCAAGGCATGAAGCTGTATTACTCAGACACCCTGAACCCGCGAAAGGTCTGCGCCCTGGCGCGGCACCTGGCGTCGCCGGTGGAGTTCATCCGGGTCGAGCTCGGCAAGGGCGAGCACCTGACGCCGGCTTTTCGCGCGATGAACCCGAACGCCAAGGTGCCCGTGCTGGTGGACGGCGACCTGGTGCTGTGGGAGTCCAACGCCATCATGTGCCACCTGGCGGAAAAGGCCGGGTCGGACCTCTGGCCCCGGGACGCTCGCCGCATCGATGTGATGCGCTGGCTGATGTGGGATGCGACCGAGTTCGCGCCGCTGGCCAGTGTGTTTTATTTCGAGCACATCATCAAGCCGCGCTTTGGCATCGGCGAGCCCGACGCCGCGGAGACCGACAAGGCAACCCCGGGCTTTCAACGCTATGCCAAGGTGCTGGATGCGCACCTGAAGGGGCGCCGCTATCTGCTGGGCGACGCGCTGAGCATCGCGGATTTTGCGGTGGCGATCACGCTGCCCTACGCGGAGAAGACCGGGCTGCCAGTGCAGGCCTTCCCGGAAATCCGGCGCTGGCATGCGCAGCTCAATGAACTGCCGGCCTGGCGCGAGCCTTTCCCCGCATTGCAGGCCGCCGAGGCGGCGTAATTCACCGCTGAAAAAACAAAGGCCGGTGGATGCTTGCGCATCCGCCGGCCCGGGTGACTCAGAACCTTGCGACCTTAACGGGCCGGCGCGGGAACAATCACGACCGTATCGCCGGTCTGGCCGGTTCTTCCGGTGTTGCCGGTGGCACCGGTCGCGCCCGTGGCACCCGTGGCGCCTTCGTAGCCTGTGGAACCGGTCGCGCCCGTGGCACCCGTGGCGCCGGTCGGGCCGGGAATGCCCACGCCAGCGCCGGTGGCGCCTTTGGCGCCATCGGTACCGGTCGCACCGGTCGCGCCTGCGGGACCGGCGGGGCCGGGAACCGTGACAACCGCCGCGGGCGGCGCGACAACGGTGCGCTCACAGGCGCTCAGGACCAAGGTGCCGGCAAGTGCGGCTAAAAGCAGGGGGTATTTCATAGGGATCCTTTGGGGAAAATTCGCACGAAGATGTGCGCCAACAGTTCGTTCCTGCCTTGACCGGGAACTGTTTTTTTACGGATCATGTGCATGAAACCGATACCAGCCACAACGCTTTGCCGGAAGACAAATACCCGGGGCCGCGAACGGTTGCCGGATACCTGGCTGCCTTGAAAGCATCATTTCTGATGCAGACAACAGGATGAGTGATCAAGTTACCCAGCGAAGACCTCGCAGGCTGTAGGACGGCCCCACGAGGGCGTGTCCCGAATCGGCAGCAACACGTCCTCACGAACGGCCGCGCACCGTGCAAGTCCCGTGCGCAGGAAGCCGCAGTGTCCTGAAAACCCTTGTCCCGGCTTTTTTCACCCGCGCTCTATAGAATGGCCCGGGCCTCTCTTCGAGCACCACCTTCACACCAGGATGCCGCGTGCAAGCCAATCCCATTATTTCCATACAGCAACTCAGCAAAACCTACGCTTCGGGCTTTCATGCGCTCAAGTCGGTGGACCTGGACATCCGGCGCGGCGAGATCTTCGCCCTGCTGGGCCCCAACGGCGCGGGCAAGACCACCTTGATCAGCATCGTCTGCGGCATCGTCAACCTCAGCTCGGGCACGGTGACGGCCGACGGGCACGACATCGTCCGCGACTACCGCGCCGCGCGCTCCAAGATCGGCCTGGTGCCGCAGGAGCTGTCGACCGATGCCTTCGAAACCGTCTGGTCCACCGTGAGCTTCAGCCGCGGCCTGTACGGCAAGCCGCCGAACCCGGCCTATATCGAGAAGGTGCTGCGCGACCTGTCGCTGTGGGACAAGAAGGACAGCAAGATCATGGCGCTTTCGGGCGGCATGAAGCGCCGGGTGCTGATCGCCAAGGCGCTGTCGCACGAGCCGACCATCCTGTTCCTGGACGAGCCCAGCGCGGGCGTCGACGTCGAGCTGCGCAAGGGCATGTGGCAAATGGTGCGGGAGCTGCGCGACGGCGGCGTCACCATCATCCTGACCACCCACTACATCGAGGAAGCAGAGGAGATGGCCGACCGCATCGGCGTGATCAACAAGGGCGAGCTGATCCTGGTCGAGGACAAAACCGTGCTGATGCGCAAGCTCGGCAAGAAGCAGCTGAGCCTGCAGCTGCAAACGCCGCTGCAAAGCATTCCGGCCGCGCTGGCCGGCCTGCCGCTGGAGCTGACGAAGGAAGGCCACACCCTGGTCTACACCTTCGACACGCAGACCGAGGAGACCGGCATCGCGGCCTTGCTCAAACAGCTGGCCGAACTCGGCATCGACTTCAAGGACCTGCACTCGAGCGAGAGCTCACTCGAAGACATCTTCGTGAGCCTGGTGCATGCCGACCAACCCGCCGCCAACATCCAGGAGGCCGCATGAACTGGCACGCCATCCGCGCGATCTACCGCTTTGAAATGGCGCGCACCTTCCGCACGCTGATGCAGTCCATCGCCTCGCCGGTGATCTCCACCTCGCTCTACTTCGTGGTGTTCGGCGCCGCCATCGGCTCGCGCATGGGGGACATCGACGGCATCGGCTATGGCGCCTTCATCATCCCGGGCCTGGTCATGCTGTCGCTGCTCAATGAGAGCATCTCGAACGCCGCCTTCGGCATCTACATGCCGAAGTGGTCGGGAACGATCTACGAGCTGCTGTCGGCGCCGGTGTCGTCGATGGAGGTGGTGATAGGTTATGTGGGCGCCGCGGCGAGCAAGTCCGTCATGCTGGGCCTCCTGATCCTGGTGACGGCGCGCCTCTTCGTGCCCTACAGCATCGCGCACCCTTTCTGGATGCTGTGCTTCCTGCTGCTGACCGCGCTGACTTTCAGCCTGTTCGGTTTCATCATCGGGCTCTGGGCCGACAACTTCCAGAAGCTGCAGGTGGTGCCGCTGATGGTGGTGACGCCGCTGACCTTCCTGGGCGGCGCCTTTTATTCCATCAACATGCTGCCGCCGCTGTGGCAAAAAATCGCCCTGTTCAATCCGGTGGTCTACCTGATCAGCGGCTTCCGCTGGAGCTTTTACGGCGTGGCCGACGTCAACGTGGGCCTCAGCGTGCTGGCCATCCTGGGCTTCCTCGCGCTGTGCCTCGCCGTGGTGTGGTGGATCTTCCGCACGGGCTGGAAGCTCAAGAGCTGAAGAAGGCCGGGCCAGGCCCCGTGGGCGGTCCGGCGGCGCCGCTTGAAGCATCGGCGGCCGGCCGCATATGTTTTTTTTGAACGTCCCAGCCAGAAAGGCCTCTTCATGCCTGCCACGCCCGCCACAACTTCCGCCACCGACTCCGCCACCCACCCGATCCTGCAGGTCAAGCCGCTCGGCTTTCCGTGGGCGACGCTGGACCCCTTCCTCTTTTGCGTTTACCACGACGACGCCTACCCCCGGGCCAATGCGCAGATGGGGCCGGACACCTCGCTGGCGGGACGCAACATCGGCCAGGACTTCGAGCGCAAGGACGGCTGGAGCATGTACCACGGCAGCACGGTGCCGGGCTTTCCGGCGCATCCGCACCGCGGCTTTGAAACCGTGACGATTGTGCGCAAGGGCCTGGTCGACCACTCCGATTCACTGGGCGCCACGGCGCGCTTCGGGCGCGGCGACGTGCAGTGGCTCACGGCCGGCAAGGGCGTGGTGCATTCCGAGATGTTCCCGCTGCTGGACGCGAAGAACCCCAACCCGCTGGAGCTGTTCCAGATCTGGCTGAACCTGCCGGCGGCCGGCAAGATGGCGGACCCGCACTTCACCATGTTCTGGTCGCAGGACATTCCACGCCAGGTGGTGACGGACGATGCCGGCTGCACGACCGAAGTTGCCGTCATCGCCGGGCGCCTGGGCGATACCGAAGCCGACCCGCTCGCGCCGCCGCCCGACTCCTGGGCCGCGCAGGCCGATGCCGACGTTGCGATCTGGACGGTTCGCATGGCGCCCGGCGCGCGCTGGACATTGCCCGCCGCCACAGGCAGCGGCACGCAGCGCCAGCTCTACTTTTTCAAAGGCACGTCGGTCAGCGTGGCCGGCCAGGCCATCAACGGCCACGCGGCCATGACGCTGCGGGCCGATGCGGCGGTGGAGCTGGCCAACAGCGGCGGCGACGAAGCCGAATTCCTGCTGCTGCAAGGCAAGCCGATCGGCGAGCCGGTGGTGCAGTACGGCCCTTTCGTGATGAACACACAGGCCGAGATTGCGCAGACGCTGGCCGACTACCAGCGCACGCAGTTCGGCGGCTGGTCTTTCGCGGATGACGCGCCGGTGCACGGCCGCGAGCCCGCGCGTTTTGCGCGCTACCCGGGCGGGCGTGAAGAGAAGCCGGCGGAAGCGGGGGCCGGCACCTCCTTCAAGGACCTCTCATGACAGCAGACATCGCACACGAAGCCGTGAAACGCGAACTCGACGCCCTGGCGTCGGCTTTTTTTGAAGCCGTCTCCTTCGAGGCCGGCGGCGCACCGCCTTACCAGAACATCCACGGCCTGTTCATCGCGGCCGGCCTGCTGATCAAGAACACCGCATCCACGCCCGAGATTTCGAGCGTCGCCCAGTTCATCGCGCCGCGCCAGGCCCTGGTGGACAGCGGCGCGCTGACGCGCTTCAAAGAGTGGGAGCTGTCGGAGACGACGCAGATCTTCGGCAACATCGCGCACCGCTACAGCGCCTACGGCAAGGCCGGCACGCAGGACGGCAAGGATTTCGAGGCGCGCGGCGTGATCTCGACGCAGTTCATCAAGGCACCCGAGGGCTGGAAGATGAGCGCCATGGCCTGGGACGACGAGCGGCCCGGCCTGGCGCTACCGGCCGAGCTGCTGGGAAGCTGAGTTTCCCAACCCGGCAGTTGCAACCGGCGCGCGTCAGCGCGCGGCGCGGTGGTCCCAGGACAGCGCGGCCACCAGCACCAGGCCGCCGACCAAGCCCAGGTGCTCGAGGAATGAATTGCGGTTGTGGAATTGCTCCATGCCGCTCATGGCCCAGAACGGGTGGCCGATGACCGTGGCGACCACCGTGAACCCGGCCAGCCCGAGCGCGCCCAACGCCGCCCACCAACCGCGGCCGGACAGCATCAGCGCCGAGCCGCCCAGTTGCGTCACGAGCACCGCGGCGGCGAACAGGGGCGCCGGGTTCAGCCCGAAATGCGAGGCTTCGCCGACGGCCGCGTCGAAATTGAGCAGCTTGGAAACGCCGCTGTAGATGAAGGCGACCGCCAGCAACAGCCTGGCGGCCCAGAGAGCCGGTATGAGAAATGGGGTCTCGCGCACGGTCATGGCTTTCCTCATCGGCTATTAAATTAAAGCCAGCACGCGCAACCCAGCGCGCCCCAGAAACTTTTTTCGTCGGACACCGGCGCGTTGCCCAGCCAGCTTTGGGTGTGGCCATGCCCGTGCACCGCGCAGGGCCTGGCGCAGCAGTCGGCGAAGGGTTGCATCGCGCGCGCGGCGCGGCCCGCCGGATTGGCGCCGGGTGCGGGCTCGCGCCAGTAGCCGCCGAAAGCCTTTGTCGGCGCCCAGTCGTTGGCGGCTTTGGGCATGGGCGGCGCAAGGCCCGCGAAACCGCCGTCGCCATGCACGATGCGCCCGCCCACCACCGTCAGGTGCGACACCAGGTCCTTGATGTCGGACTCCGGGATACCGAAGAAGTCGCGCGAGGGCACGATGAAGTCGGCAAGCTGGCCCACCTTGATCTGGCCTTTTTTCCCCTCGGCGTTAGCGAACCAGGCGCTGCCGCTGGTCCACAGCCGCAGCGCGGTGTCGCGGTCCAGCAGGTTGTCGGGGCGGTACAGCGCGGTGCCGCCCAGCGTCTTGCCGGTGACCATCCAGTACAGGCAGACCCAGGGGTTGTAACTCGCGACGCGGGTCGCATCGGTGCCGCCGCCCACGGGCAGGCCGGCATCCAGCATGCGGCGGATCGGCGGCGAGTGTTCGGCGGCCCTGGCGCCATAGCGCTCGATGAAATATTCGCCCTGGTAGGCCATGCGGTGCTGCACGGCGATGCCGCCGCCCAGCGCCTTGACCCGATCGATGTTGCGCGGGCTGATGGTTTCGGCATGGTCGAAAAACCAGTGCAGGCCCTTGAAAGGGATCTCGCGGTTGACCTTCTCGAAGGTGTCGAGCGCGCGCCCTATCGATTCGTCATACGTCGCGTGCAGGCGGAAAGGCCAGCGCTTCTCCACCAACAGCCGCACCACGCGCTCGAGTTCATCCTCCATGCTCGCGGGCAGCTCGGGCCGGGGCTCGCGGAAGTCCTCGAAATCGGCCGCGGAGAACACCAGCATTTCGCCGGCGCCGTTGTGGCGCAGCATGTCGGTGCCGGACAGCGGCGCCAGCATGCCGGTCCACTGCCGGAAGTCCTCGGCTTCCTGCTTGGGCCGCTGCGTGAACAGGTTGTAGCCTATGCGCACCGTGAGCTCGCCGGCGTCGCGCAGCTTCTCGATCACGCGGTAGTCGTCGGGGTAGTTCTGGAAACCGCCGCCGGCGTCGATCACCGAGGTGATGCCGAGCCGGTTCAGCTCGCGCATGAAAAGCCGGGTCGAGGCCTCCTGCGCGTCCGGGTCCAGCTTGGGGCCTTTGGCCAGCGTGGCGTAGAGGATCATCGCGTTGGGTTTGGCGAGCAGCAGGCCCGTGGGATTCCCCTGGGCGTCGCGCACGATCTCGCCGCCGGGCGGATTCGGCGTGTCCTTTCCGTAGCCGACGGCGCGCAGGGCGGCGCCGTTGAGCAGGGCGCGGTCGTACAAGTGCAGGATGAAGACCGGGGTGTCGGGCGCGGCCGCATTGATTTCCGCGAGCGTGGGCAGGCGCCTTTCGGAGAACTGCTGCTCGGTGAAGCCGCCGACCACGCGCACCCACTGCGGCGCCGGCGTGCGCGCCGCCTGCGCCTTGAGCATGGCCATCGCATCGGCCAGCGAAGGCACGCCGTCCCAGCGCAGCTCCATCGCGTAGTTGAGGCCGGCGCGTATCAGGTGCGTGTGGCTGTCGTGCAGGCCGGGCAGCGCGGCCGCGCCAGCCAGGTCGATCACTTGTGTCCTGGCGCCCGCGTGGCGCATGGCGTCTTCATGGCTGCCCACGGCGATGAATTTGCCGCCGGCCACGGCCACCGCGGCGGCCACCGGGTTCTGCCGGTCCAGGGTGGTGAAACGGCCGTTGATGAAAATGACGTCGGCGGTGGCAGCGATGGCGGGGTCGGTCATGCGGTCTTCCGGAAAATGTTGAAGGGTGTCAGCGCCGCGCGAACAGCCATGGGTGCAGCAGCCGCGTGTAAGGCGGCATGACCACCCAGACCACCAGGGCCACGATGACGGCCGCCAGTATGCCGTGCTCCACGCCGTACACGCCCAGGACGGGAACGGCCTTGAACAGCGGCCCCATAGCCCAGGGCACGACCATGGTCAGCGGCCAGATGACCGAAGTGGTGATCAACCACTGTTTCCACGCCGCGGGCTTTACCGGCGCCTCCGCGCCGGCCGCCACTTCAGGGGGAAACAGGAAATCGATGCCGATGCCCACGCTGACCTGTTCACCGGCTTGCAGGTGCGGCTGTACGGCCTCGACCAGGCGCGCGCGTTCGGTGGACTGGTACCAGCCGTTCAGTTGCTCAGAGGTGGCGAAGCGGACCACGATGAGGTAGTCAGCGCCGCCGCCGGACGGGCGGACCACATGCACGCCCTGGTGGCCCGGATAGCCCGAGGCGGTCCGCATGGTCTCCGCCAGCCAGGCGTCGTACGCGGCGCGCGCACCGGGGCGCACGCGGTGGCGCACCACCAGGCTGACGCTTTCAGAGGACGGTCCGGCCGGCCCGGCCGTGCTGCTCGCGGCGCTGTTCATGGCGCTTCAGCCCAGTTTGCGCGCGGGCATCTTGTGCACGTGCGTGATCGCGTAGTCGACGCCGGAGCCGTAGGCGCCGGAGTGCTCCATCACGATACCCGTCGTGCCCGCATAGGTCTCCTTGCGCGCCCAGTCGCGCTGCATTTCGAGCAGGAACTGCTGCCAGGTGATGGGCACGGCGCCGGCCTGGATCATGCGCTGCACCGACATGTTGTGCGCCGCCACCGAGGTGCCGCCGGAGGCATCCTCCACAAAATACACCTCGTAGCCGTCGGCCATGGCCTCCAGCGCGGGGAAGTTCAGGCAGACCTCGGTCCACAGCGCCGCGAGCACCAGTTTTTTTCGGCCGAACTTTTTCAGTTCGGCCTTGACGGCTGCGTCGTCCCAGGTGTTCATGCTGGTGCGCTCAAAAATCCGGTTGCCGGGCAGCACCGCGAGCAGTTCAGGCCAGATGTTGCCCGAAAAGGATTCAGTCTCGACGGAGGTCAGCACCGTGGGGACATTGAACACCTTGGCTGCCTTGGCCAGGCCGATGACGTTGTTCTTCAGCAGCTGCCGGTCGATGTTGGCCACGCCAAACGTCATTTGCGGCTGGTGGTCGATCAGGACCAGCGCGCAGTTCTGCGGGGTGAGAAGTTCGAGTTTTCCCTGAGCCATGGTGAATTCCCTTGCAATAAATAGTGGACAGACAAGCCTGGATGCTAAATTGCAGCCAATAAGTTGACTAGATCAAGCTTTAGAACCAAACCGTATCCACAAAGGAACCAATCATGGACAGACTCGACGCCCTCCAGGCCCTGGTGCTGTCGACGCGGCTGGGCAGCTTTGCCGCCGCCGCGCGCGAGCTCGGCGTGACGCGCTCACAGGTCAGCAAGCTCATCGCCTCGCTGGAGGCGGAGTACGGCGGCGCGCTGTTCGCGCGCTCCACCCGCGCGATCGCTCTGACCAGCGCCGGGGCGACGCTGCACGACTACGCCGTGGACCTGCTGGCCATCGCCGCCGAAGCCCGCGAATCCATGGCCGCCATACGCGGCACGGTGGCCGGGCCGCTGCGCGTCAATGCGCCCATGTCCTTCGGCAAGCTGGTGCTGGCGCCGCTGCTGTCGGAATTCATAAGGCAGCATCCCCGGATCGAACTGCGTGTGGAACTCAACGACCGCATGCTCGACCCCTATGAGACGGGCTTTGACCTGACCCTGCGCATCGCCGAGCTGCCGGATTCTTCGCTGGCGGCGCGCCGCCTGTGCAGCGTGCGCCGCGCCATGTACGCCGCGCCAGCCTATCTTCACGCGCACGGCACGCCCGGCACGCCGAAGGCGCTCAAGGCGCATCGCTGCCTGAACTACGCGCATGCCAACAAGGGGCATATCTGGCACCTCGGCAAGGGGCGGGAAACGGCGCACGTGGCCGTCGGCGGACCGCTGTGCGCCAACAACGGCGACCTGCTGGTGGAGGCGGCCGTCGCGGGCGCCGGCCTGGTGCTGCAGCCCGAATTCCTGGCGGCGAAACATCTCGCGGCGGGACGCCTGGTGCCGGTGATGCCGCAGTGGCAGGAGTCCCCGGAAATCGCGCTCTACGCGCTGTACCCGGCGACGCGGCGCGTCCCGGTCACGGTGCGCGCCCTGATCGACCACCTGGCGGCGGCCTTGCCGCAGGCCATGTCGGCCGTTGAAGCACCGCCATCGCCACCGCTCAGGGTGTAGCGGCGGGCTCGAGCCGCGCCGCGTGGCCCAGCAGCCAGTAAGTGGACATGCGGCCCCGCCCCTTGATGTCGATGGGCTCGCGCGCGGCAAATGAAAAATGCTGGCGTGTCTGCAGGTACACCGCTTCGCTGACGTGGACGGCGCCGGGCTCGCCGCTGGATTCCATGCGGCTGGCCACGTTGACGGTGTCGCCCCAGACGTCGTAGAGAAAGCGCTTGACGCCGATCACGCCAGCCACCGCGGGCCCGGCGTGGATGCCGATGCGCATGGCCAGTTCCGTGCCGTTGCCGGTGTTGTAGCGCCGTATGGCCTCGCCCATGTCGAGCGCCAGCCGGCCCAGGGCGTCAAGCCGGTGGTGCGCGACGACCATGTAGGCATCGCCTATGGTCTTGATTTTTTCGAGGCCGTATTTTTCGACCAGCCCGTCAAAGGCCGAGAAAATCTGGTTCAGCACCAGGACCAGCGCGTCGGGCGGCAGGGCGCGCGAAAAACTCGTGAAGCCGGCGATGTCGGCGAACAGCACGCCCATGTTGTCGAACTTCACCGCGTTGACCTTGTCATCGCGCTTGAGCTCATCGGCGATGGAGGCCGGCAGCACGTTGTACAGCACCTTGTCGGCGCGCGCGCGTTCGGCCTCCGCGAGCTGCATCTCGGCGTAAAGCTCGACGTTGCGCGCAAGCATGAACCTGTCGAGCTCGATGCACAGCACGACCACGCAGAAGGGGTTGACCAGCGCGGCCAGCAACTCCACGCCGTCCCCCACCCGCAAGCCGGCGGCCAGGCCCAGCACCCCAAAACTCAGCACGTACAGGGGCCGGCGCACCGGGCTGGGCGTGCACATCACGGCTGCGACAAAGGTCGCACCGGCGGCGTAGATGGCCAGGTCTCCCCACATCCCGCCATGGACCACCCCGACCCAGGTGGCCAGCAGCATCGCGCCCACACAGGCCGTATTCAGCGCCGCCTCGCTGTTTCGAAGCCGCGGCAGGAATCGGTCGGCCAGCACGACGCCGATGAAAAACAGCTCCGCCGTGAGTTGCCAGGCCAGCAGGCCCGCGACACCCGGCGGCCAGTGTTGCGGCGCGACGCCGAAATACGGCGCGTCCGCAGCCAGCGCGGCCGGCGGCAAAAGACAGGCCACCGCCTTGGCGTAATACACCCCGTGTGCCCAGCTTTTCTGGACGAGCCACTCCCGAAACGGCTGCTGCGCCATGATGTTTCCTCCCTTGCGCCGCGCGACATGGGCGCGGCATGCGGGCGACCTTACGGGCTGGCCGGCCTTGGGTCAACAGACATTGACCGCCTGCGGGCTTTTCATGTGCGACGGCCGAAAAAAAAGCGCCCGGAGGCGCTTTTTCTGAGTGGGCATCGCTTATTTCGAAACGACGCGCACCATTTCCAGGCACTTGTTGGAGTAGCCCCATTCGTTGTCGTACCAGGCCACCACCTTGATGAAGGTGCCGTCCAGCGCGATGCTGGCGTCGGCATCAAAAATCGAGATGCGGGCGTCGCCGCGGAAGTCGGTGGCGACCACCTTGTCTTCGGTGTAGCCCAGGATGCCCTTGAGCGCGCCTTCGCTCTGCGCCTTCATCTCGGCGCAGATTTCTTTCAGCGTGGCTTCCTTGTTGAGTTCGCAGGTCAGGTCGACCACCGAGACGTCGGAAGTCGGCACGCGGAAGGACATGCCGGTCAGCTTCTTGTTGAGCTCGGGAATCACCACGCCCACGGCCTTGGCCGCGCCGGTGCTGGAAGGAATGATGTTTTCCAGGATGCCGCGGCCGCCGCGCCAGTCCTTGTTGCTCGGGCCGTCCACGGTTTTCTGCGTGGCGGTGGCGGCGTGCACCGTGGTCATCAGGCCGCGCTTGATGCCCCACTTGTCGTTGAGCACCTTGGCGACGGGCGCCAGGCAGTTGGTGGTGCAGCTGGCGTTGGAGATGATGGCCTCGCCCTTGTAGGTCTTGTCGTTGACGCCGAAGACGAACATCGGGGTGTCGTCTTTCGACGGCGCCGAGAAGATGACCTTCTTCGCGCCGGCGGCCAGGTGCTTCTCGCCGGAGGCCTTGTCCAGGAACAGGCCGGTCGACTCGAGCACCACGGTGGCGCCGATATCGCCCCACTTGAGGTTGGCGGGGTCGCGCTCCTGCGTGAGGCGGATCTTCTTGCCGTTGACGATGAGGGTGTTGCCCTCGACGGACACGTCGCCTTCGAAGCGGCCGTGCACCGAGTCGTACTTCAGCATGTACGCCAGGTAGTCGGGCTCGAGCAGGTCGTTGATGCCGACGATTTCAATGTCGCCGAAGCTCTTGATCGCCGAGCGGAACACGTTGCGGCCGATCCGGCCAAAACCATTAATGCCAAGTTTGATAGTCATCTGCTGTTGCTCCTGGAAGTTGAAATTGGTTGATTGGACAGGCCGTGTATGTTGCGTACGCTTACTTGCGCAGCACCTTGCGCACGGTGTCGGCGACGTTCTCGGCCGTGAAGCCGAAGTGTTTGAACAGGACGGGTGCCGGGGCGGATTCGCCGTAGCTGTCGATGCCGACCACGGCGGCGCAGCCGTATTTCCACCAGCCGTCGGTCACGCCCATCTCGACTGCGATGCGGGGCAGGCCTTCGGGCAGGACTTCGCTCTTGTAGGCGGTTTTCTGTTTGTCGAAGGTTGTGGTGCTGGGCATGGAGACCACGCGCACCGCAATCTTGTGGGCAGCGAGTATTTCCTGCGCCTTGAGCGCGAGTTGCACTTCGGAACCGGTGGCGATGATGACGGCCTGGGCCTTCTTGTTCAGGCCCACTTCGGCGGGCTCAGCCAGCACATAGGCGCCGCGGCTGATGTTGCCGAGGTCTTTCTTCGGTGCGTAGGGCAGGTTCTGGCGGCTCAGCAGCAATGCCGTCGGCTTGTTCTTGTTCTCAAGTGCGACGGCCCAGGCGACGGCGGTTTCGGCCGTGTCGCCCGGACGCCAGACGTCCAGGTTGGGGATCAGGCGCAGGCTGGCGGCGTGCTCGATGGACTGGTGCGTCGGGCCGTCTTCGCCGAGGCCGATGGAGTCGTGGGTGAACACGTGCACCACGCGCAGCTTCATCAGCGCGGCCATGCGGATGGCGTTGCGGCTGTAGTCGCTGAAAGTCAGGAAGGTGCCGCCGTAGGGGATGTAGCCGCCGTGCAGCGCGATACCGTTCATGATGGCGGCCATGCCGAATTCACGCACGCCGTAGTTGATGTGGCGGCCGATGGAGCTCACGCCGTCGGCGTTGGCCGTCAGCACGACTTCGCCGTTCATGTCGAAACGCAGGCTGGGCGTGGACTTGGTGTTGGTCAGGTTGGAGCCGGTCAGGTCGGCCGAGCCGCCCAGCATTTCGGGCAGGCCGGCGGTGAAGGCCTCCAGCGCGAGCTGCGAGGCCTTGCGCGAAGCGACGGTCTCCGACTTGGTGTGCGCGCCGATCACGGTGTCGACGGCCAGCTGGGCGAAGGACTTGGGCAGCTCGCCCTTCATGCGGCGCGTCAGCTCGGCGGCGAGTTCGGGGTGCGCGGCCTTGTAGGCGGCGAATTTCGCGTCCCAGGCGGCCTCGGCGGCCAGGCCCTTGGCCTTGGCGTCCCAGGCGTCGTAGGTTTCTTTCGGCACCTCAAACGGCGCGTGGGGCCAGTTCAGGGCTTCGCGCGTGAGCTTGATTTCTTCCGCGCCCAGCGGCTCGCCGTGGGCCTTGGCGGTGTTGGCGCGGTTCGGCGAACCTTTGCCGATGTGCGTCTTGCAGATGATCAGCGTGGGCTTGTCGCTGGATTTCTTCGCGCCTTCGATGGAATTGGCGACCAGCTCGGCGTCGTGGCCGTCGATGGGGCCCAGCACATTCCAGCCGTAGGCCGCAAAACGCACGGCGGTGTTGTCGATGAACCAGGGCGCGACCTGGCCGTCGATGGAGATGCCGTTGTCGTCATACAGCGCGACCAGCTTGTTGAGCTTCCAGGCGCCGGCCAGCGCGGCGGCTTCGTGGCTGATGCCTTCCATCAGGCAGCCGTCGCCCATGAACACATAGGTGTTGTGGTCGACGACGGTGTGGCCTTCGCGGTTGAATTCCTTGGCGAGCAGCTTTTCAGCCAGCGCCATGCCGACGGCATTGGTCAGGCCCTGGCCCAGCGGGCCGGTGGTGGTTTCCACGCCGGGGGTGTAGCCGTATTCGGGGTGGCCGGGGGTTTTGCTGTGCAGCTGGCGGAAGTTTTTCAGTTCGCCGATCGGCAGTTTGTAGCCGGTCAGGTGCAGCACGGCGTAAATCAGCATGGAGCCGTGGCCGTTGGAGAGCACAAAACGGTCGCGGTCGAACCAGTTGGGGTTGTGCGGGCTGTGCTTGAGGTGGCTGCCCCAGAGGGCGACGGCCATGTCGGCCATGCCCATGGGAGCGCCGGGGTGTCCGGAATTGGCTTGTTGTACGGCGTCCATTGCGAGTGCGCGTATCGCATTCGCCATCATTTGCTTGTTTGCCATGTAGGCTGCTCCGGAGGGGGAAAGATCAGGGGTAACCCGGTATTTTACCGTCTGGCCCCGGCCCGGGAATTTGGCGGGATATGGAACCAAGTTACGGCCAGGACGGGGCCGCGCATCGTCTAAAGTCGGGGGATGCAAGGCCTACACCTGACCGCCGACCTTTACAAATGCCGCTGCGACCCGGCCTGGCTCACCGATGCCGCCCGCCTGGGCGACTGGTGCGTCGAAGCCGTGCGGGCCGCCGGCCTGCAGGCCGTCAACCAGTTGTTCCACACCTTTCCCGACACCGTGCACGGCCCGGGCGGCATCACGGCCACCGTGCTGCTGGCCGAATCGCATGTGTGCGTTCACACCTGGCCCGAGCAAAAAGCCGTGACCCTGGACGTGTACGTCTGCAACTTCGGTGCCGACCACTCGGACCGGGCGCGCGGCCTGATGGATGCGCTGATACGGCGCTTTAACCCGGAATGGACAGAGCAGCGCTCGCTGGACCGCGGGGATACGCAATGAGCCGGCTCACCATTGTTCGCGCGCGGCCGCCAGAAACAGCGTATTGAGCGAGGGCAGCGCCGGCCGCAGGTCGTCGGGCGGGGGAACCGCAGCGTCCAGCCTGGCGAGTTCGGCCTCGATGAAGGCATTGACCCGCGGATACGGCGCCGACAGGCCCAATTCAGGCGCGCCGCGTTTTTTCTCCAGCATTTCGGCGATGTCGGCGAGCAGCTCCGTCTCCCCCTCGATCAGGTGCAGCAGGCTGGCGAACTCAATGGGCGCGGCCGTGCCATAGCGCTCCAGCCAGCGCACCGCAAGCAGGGGCCGCAGCACATAAAAATACTTCTTGAGCCGCACCTGCTCGCCTTGCAGGTGTTCGCGGTAGTTGCCCTTGGCCGAACTGCGGTAATGGTGGATGCCCCGCTCGCACGAGTAGACCAGCGGCAACAAACGCCGCGCCTCTTCGGCGAAAAGACCGTTCTCGATGTATTTGATCGGGGACTGAATCCACTCGACAAAACCCGGGTTCGACTTCCAGAACAGGCGCAGGGCCTTGCGCAAGTCCCAGCCGTTGAGGTCGATGTCGTCGACGATGGGGTATTCGATGACGTCGCGGCGGTCCTCAAGGTCGAGCGACAGGTAGTCGTCGGCCGGCCGCGCGTAGATGAAACGCACGTCGAAATCGCTGTTCGGCGAAGCGAATCCCCAAGCCCGGCTGCCGGACTCTATCGCCATCAGGATGCGCACGCCGTGCTCACGTTCAGTTGCCGCGAGGCGGCGCATGATTTCAGCGTGGATATCGGGAGGAATCATGGTCGGGCTTTCGATTTCTTCGGGTTTCAGTCGTCCTGCATTCTGCATGAGCGGCTCCCGTTAAACTGCCGCCATGCCCTCTGCACCCATCAAAGCCATGATCATGGCCGCCGGCCGCGGCGAGCGCATGCGTCCGCTGACCGACAGCACGCCCAAGCCTCTGCTCAAGGTGCGCGGCAAGCCGCTGATCGCCTGGCATGCCGAGGCGCTGGCGCGCGGCGGCTTCACCGGGCTGGTGATCAACACCGCCTGGCTCGGCGAGCAGATTGAAAGCCACTTCAGCCAGCAGACCCGCTCGCCGCTTTCCATCGCCTATTCACACGAAGGCACCGATTTCGGCGGCGCACTGGAAACTGCCGGTGGCATCGCACGCGCGCTGCCGCTGCTGGGCGAGGTGTTCTGGCTATTGGCGGGCGATGTGTTTGTGCCGGGCTTTGAATTCAGCCAGGCCGCCGTGGACCGTTTTGCCGCCGGCGGCAAGCTGGCCCACCTCTGGCTGGTGGCCAACCCGCCCCACAACCCGCAGGGCGACTTCGGCCTTAACCCGGACGGCCTGGCGCTGAACCTGGCCAAGGACAGCGCTGAACCCAAATTCACTTACAGCACCATAGGCCTGTACCGCCGCGAATTCTTCAACAGCATGCCCTTCGGCAACCCCGAAGGCCTCAAAGCCCCGCTGGCCCCGCTGCTGCGCGCCGCGATGGACAATGACCGGGTCAGCGCCGAGCTGTACACCGGGCCCTGGACCGACGTGGGCACGCCGGCCCGGCTGGACGAGTTGAATCAGGCAGCAGCCACCACGACCTAACCATTCCAAAGCGCAGCCACCATGAGCACCACCACGATTTACCAGAAACGCCGTGCCGCCGTGGCCCGCGCACTCAAAGCAGCCGGCGGAGGCGTCGCCCTGCTGCCCACCGCGCGTGAGTATCCGCGCAACCGCGACAGCGACTTTCCGTATCGGCACGACAGTTATTTTTATTACCTGACCGGCTTTGACGAGCCCGATGCCTGGCTGGCGATCGAAGCCAGCGGCAAGACCACGCTGTTTTGCCGCCCCAAGGACCTGGAGCGTGAAATCTGGGACGGCATACGCCTGGGCCCCAAGGCCGCGCCGGCCCGGCTCGGCGTGGATGCCGCCTTCAGCACCGAGGCGCTGGACACGCAGATGCCGGCCCTGCTGGCCAACCAGAAGTCGGTGTCGTTTCCGTTTGCCACGCACGAGGGCCTGGGCGCGCGTGTCGATGGCTGGCTGGACAAGGTGCGCACCCGCGTGCGCCTGGGCGATGAACCCCCGCCCAGCCAGCATGACCTGTGCACTGTGCTCGACGAGATGCGCCTCTTCAAGGACAGCCACGAGATCGCCATCCTGCGCCGCGCCGGGAAAATTTCGGCAGGCGCGCACGTGCGGGCCATGCAAACCTCGGCGGCCATGCTGCGCAGCCCCACCAAGGGCGGCCTGCGCGAATACCACCTGGAAGCCGAACTGCTGCACGAGTTCCGCCGCCACGGCTCGCAGTTCCCGGCCTACACCAGCATCGTCGCCGCAGGCGCCAACGCCTGCGTGCTGCACTACCGCGCCGGCGATGCCGAACTCAAGGCCGGCGAGCTGTGCCTGATCGACGCCGGCTGCGAACTCGACGGTTATGCCAGCGACATCACGCGCACCTTCCCGGCCGACGGCAAATTCACGCCAGCCCAGCGCAGGCTATATGACATCGTGGTGGAATCCCAATACGCCGCCGTAAAAGCCACCAAACCCGGCAAGCGCTTCAACGACCCACATGACGCCGCGCTGCGCGTTTTGGCCCAGGGCATGCTCGACACCGGCCTGCTGCCCAAGTCCAAGCACGGCAAGGTCGACGACGTGCTCGAGTCCGGCGCGTATCGCCAGTTCTATATGCACCGCACCAGCCACTGGATGGGCATGGACGTGCACGACTGCGGCGACTACAGCGAACCCGGCAGCAAACCCCGCCCCGACAAGGACGCCATGGGCCAGCCCATCATGCGCAAGCCCTCCCGCATCCTGCGGCCGGGCATGGTGCTGACCATAGAGCCCGGCCTCTATGTGCGGCCTGGGAAGAACGTGCCCAAGGAGTTCTGGAATATTGGGATACGGATTGAGGATGATGCTTTGGTTACTGCCAAGGGGTGTGAGTTGATGACGCGCGGGGTTCCCGTCGATGGGGATGAGATTGAGCGTTTGATGGCGGGTTGAGGCTGACCCGCCGGCGGCCTCCTCTGCTGAGAGCTGCTGGCCGGGGGTAGCCCGGCAGCTACTCACTTTTCTTTTGCTTCGCCAAAAGAAAAGGCGACCCTGGTTGCTGCGTCCCTTCGCTTCGCTACGGGCAATCTGCGGTGCTCGGTTCAGGCGGGGTCTCGCTAAACTCGCCTTCGGCTCAAACAACGCGATCCCTGATCCGCCTGAACCTCCGCTCCTCGGCGCATCCACAAGGGTGGGAGCGGGGAGAAGAAATACCAAACAGCCGAATACCAATACCGAATACTTGAAGAAACAAGGACTCGCCGTGGCGAGTCCTTGTTGTATTTGGTTTTCTTTGTCTTTTGTCCCCGCTCCCGATTGCCCCGTCCTGGCTGGGCCGAGGAGCGCAGACGTAGGCGGATCAGGGATCGCGCTTGTCTGAGCGAAGCGAGTTTGCGCGAGACCCCGCCGTAGTCGAGCACCGCAGGTTGCCCGAAGCGCAGCGGAGGGACCCAGACTGCGGGTCGCCTTTTCTTTGGTGACTTTCTTTTGGCGAAGCAAAAGAAAGTTACTTGCTGCCGGGCAACCCCCGGCCAACGGAACTTAGAAGAGCACGCTCCGTCGGAAACCCCTCAAGCCAATCCCAAAGACGCCCCCCGCCGGTGCCCCTGAGTAAACGCCTCTTCAAACACCGAATACCCCGATAAATCACTGTGCGCAAAATGCAGCCGCCGCCAGGGCAAAGGCAAAGCCCCTTGCAAGGCCAGCAGTGCCGAACTGCTCCGCACCCCCGGTACGGGCGTACTCATAGCATGCCCGTACCGCATAACTTCCATGCGCGTAACCTTGCCGGGCAGGTCAGGATGCGGCACCGAGAGTTCCGCCAGCACACTGTCGCGCCAATGCGTCCAGGGCTGCTCATACAAGGCCTTGCGCCCGGCCGCGCCAATGCCAAAGGCGCGGTAATACGTGAGCACCGTGGCGCCGGGCACGGCCTGCAGGCTCTGGTGCGTGGCGTCGACATATCCCAGGCCGGGGCTGTCGCCGTAGATCACGTTGTCCCAGCTGGGCGCGGCGCCGGGGCGGTCATGCAGGGCTGAGGCTATGTGCAGGTTGGCGACCAGCCAGGGGGCGTAACGCAGCTGGCCGACGGCTTCGCGCAGCGCGGGCGGCGGGTTTTCCACGACGCGGGCGGCGATGAACAACGGGAGGGCGAGGATGCAATGCTCGGCCTGCCAGCGCTCCACGGCCTGCGTGGCCGCGTTGAAGGCGTCGACCTCCACGCCATGCCGGCCCGCGGCGACACGGATCACCACACGGCCGGTGTGCAGGCGTTCACCCAGCGGCGCGGCCAGTTGCCGGGTCAGCCAGCCGTTACCTTCGGGCCAGGTCAGCACGCCGGCGTCGCGTTCGGCCGAAGGCGGCTCGCCGGGCGCCTGGAAGCCGTGGCGGCTCGCAAAATAATGGATGCCGGCCCAGGCGGACACCGTGTCCAGGCCCGCGCCGTAGTCGTCGCGGCAGCAGTAATCGAGGTACCAGCGCAGCGGCGCACGCGTGAGCTGCTGCTGGTCCAGCCAGGCTTCAAAGCTCAGGCCGTCCAGCACGCGGTGCAGCGGCGCCGGCGCACTGCCGGAGAGCGGGATCGAAAACGGCGCGGCTTCGGCGGCCTGCCGCACCAGCCGCGCAAAGCGCTGGTAGTCGGCCAGCAGCGCGACGTCCATGTCCTGCAGCGGCAGCAGTCCCTCCTGCCACTCGCCGTTGATGAACAGGCGCTCCTGCGGACTGTGGCACAGGTGGCGCTCGTCATACGTCCAGCGGCCGGCCACGCGGCGGCGCAGTGACAACTCTTCGAGAAAATCCTGCACCTCGCGTGCGCCGTCGCCGGGCACCGGCAGGTAATGCGCGCCCAGCGGACAGGGCAGGCCGCCGACCACGCCGCCGCGGCTGTTGCCGCCGGCGCTGTCCTCGAGCTCCAGCATCGCAAAATCGTCCATGCCGCGCAGGCGCAGCGCGCGCGCCGCCGCGAGGCCGGCCACGCCGCCGCCGGCAATCAGCACACGGGTGCGCCGGGTGATGGACGGGGCGGGCCAGGCGCGGGTTTCGCCATTGGCGGCCGGTCGCAGCGTGTGGCCGCGTTCATGGTTCACGCCGATAAAGCCGCCTTCGATGTGCCGGGTCTCTTTGCAGCCCAGCAGGGGAAGCGCGGAGGCTGCCAGAAAATCACGGCGCTTCAACGCAGCACCTTGCCCCATTCCTGCTCGTAGCTGTGCACCAGTTCCTGGTTGGAGAGCCGGTTGACGGGTGCCGGCACGCGCGCCATGTCGACCGGAAAGTCAAACAGCAGCGGCAGGGTTTGCGGGTCCAGGAAGCGCAGGCCGGAGGGCAGTGCGCCGATTTGCGTCGGGGGGCTGAAAGGCCGGCGGCTGGCGACCACAAAACCCCATTCGCCGAAGCTGGGCACATTGGCGTGGTAGGGCGCGGTCTTCAAACCCACGGCCTCCAGCGTGCTCACCACCGTCCAGTAGCTGCGGCGCGCCACCAGCGGCGAGGTGGTCTGGATCACCGCATAGCCGCTGGCCGAAAGGTGCTGGTCCAGCAGCGCGTAAAACGAGTTGGTGTACAGCTTGCCGATCGAAAAATTGGTGGGATCGGGGAAGTCGACCACAATGACGTCGAACATCTCCGCACTCTTGTCCAGCCACTGGAAGGCGTCGGCGTTCACGACCTTCACCTTGGGCGACAGCAGCGCGTCGCCGTTAAGCCGCCTCAAGGCGGGCTGCTGGCTGAACAGCTTGGTCATGGCCGGGTCCAGCTCAACCAGCGTGACACTCTCCACACCGGGGTACTTGAGGATCTCGCGCACCGCCATGCCGTCGCCGCCGCCCAGCACGGCGACTTTTTTGGGCGCGCCGTGCGCACTCATCACCGGGTGCACCAGCGCTTCGTGGTAACGGTATTCGTCGCGCTCGGCGAACTGCAGGTTGCCGTTGAGGAACAGCCGGTGGCCGCCACGGCCGCTGGTCACCACGATGCGCTGGTAAGGCGTGGTGGCGGTGAAGACCACGCGGTCCTGGTAGAAGTGGTCTTCGGCCAGCGTGGTGATCTGGTTGGCGCCCACAAAACCGGCGCCCAGCGCCCCCAGAACCAGAAGACAGGCGAGGGCATGCGCCTTCAGGTGCCGCAGCTCATGGCGGAACAGCCACAGCGCCCACACCGCGATCGCCGCGTTCATCAGGCCGAACAGCAGGCCGGTGCGTATCAGGCCCAGCTGCGGCACCAGCACCAGCGGAAACGCCAGCGACACCGCCAGCGCGCCCAGGTAGTCGAAGGTCAGCACCTGCGAGACCAGCTCCTTGAGCGCCACGTTACGCCGCAGGATGCGCATGACCAGCGGGATCTCCAGCCCCACCAGCGTGCCCACCAGCAGCACCATGGCGTACAGCAGAAAACGGAACGCGCCGGGGACATAAGCATTGGCCAAAAACAGCACGGCCGGCAAGGCCCCGCCGACCAGCGCCACCATCAACTCAATGCGCAAAAAATGGGCCGGCAGCTGCCGCTCGAAGAACCGCGACAGCCATGAGCCTATGCCCATGGCGAACAGATAGCTGCCGATGATGGTGGAGAACTGCAGCACCGAATCACCGAGCAGGTAGGAAGCCAAAGCCCCGGCCGCCAGCTCATACACCAGCCCACACGCGGCCACCACAAAGACGCTGGCCAGCAACGCGACCTCAAGGGGTCGCGGAGTGGGGATGGTGGAGGATTCAGTGTTCAAAACAGATGGGGTGATAGCAGGAAGCAGCTAAGGCGATGCGAAGCGAGCCGGACCGACAACGGCCTCAAGGGCGTAGCGAGCGAACTGCGGGCAAGGCGGACGGCGCACAGGAACCGGAATGTACCTGCGGGTACATGAGGATTCCGAGCACCGGCCAACGCCGCCCCCAGTTCGCGCAGTAGCCGGGAATGATTACCCGTGGATGGCGGCGGCTACTATTACGCAGATGCCTAGTGCCATTGCTGCGACAACCACGGCCAGCGCCATATTCTGCTTCTCGACAATCTCCTGCCACAGGTCGTAAGGCGTCATCTTGTCGATGATGACAAAACTCAGCCAGAAGATGATCACGCCAATCAGCGCGAACAAAATCGAGCCCAGGAAAGCGGCGGGTTTAAGCCATTCAAGTCCCATGATGGTCTCCAGAAAAGGTCTGCCAGGTTGAACAGAAGAGGAAGAAAAAGCACAAAGAGGCGGCTGTCATTTGTGGCCGCCCCCGCCCGAGAAACCGCCGAAGGAGCCGCCCGAACTGCGCGCGCTGCCGGATGAGGAACAATTTTCGACCTTGGGGTCGCAGCGCGTGCAGCTGCCGATCACAAACAGGAACAGCAGGATCAGCAGCACCACCACGATGATGGTGCCGCAGCCCATGCCCGATGCGCTGCTCAGCGGTTTGGCGTCTTCGCGCTTGAACAAGTCCTTCTTGCCCTCGAGCTTGAAGGCCTTGGCGACCATGTCGCCGTCCAGCTTGCTGCCGCTGGACCAGGTGATCTCATTAGGCGCTTCTTCCTGCGACAGCAGGGCGCTGCCGCTGGCGAAGTCGCGGTTAAAGGTTTTTTGCCCGCGCTGGACCTGCCAGTAGAACTCTCCCGCCACATAGCTGGTTTCGGCGTGGTAGCTGCTTTGCAGCGGGTAGTTGGTCTTGAGGTAAACGGCGCTGTTCTCGCCGGGCTTGAAGATAGGCGCGCCGGTGACCGGTTTGACCAGGCTCCAGCCGTCTTCGGCATCGACCAAAAAAGTAAAACCGCGCTTCCGGTTGTAGAGCAGGTATTCGTCCCAGCCGAAATGCTCGTCCGGATCGTCGGCTTCATAACCCATGCGGTGCTGGAAACCCACAACCTGCCACTGCGCGCCCGACAGCTGGCCTATGGTGCCCAACGCGATCAGCGGGCTGACGGGTTCGTCCTGGATCGCATGCTTCAACGCGGCGCCCGTGCCCTGCGTGAGGTCGATGATGCTGTTGCAGGAACGGCAGGTGATGCTCTTGCTGCCGGCCAGCGTGACCTCGACCGGCGCGCCGCAATTGGGACAGCTGAACTGCTTGCCTTTTTCGTCCTTGGCCGATTCGTCCTTCAGGCCGCTGAGCTTGAGTTCGTCCAGCAGCACGGCCCGGCCCAGCGACAGCGCGGGCGCAGCGCCGCCGGCCGCCGTGCCGTAGTCGATGCTGAGCACGTCGCCGTCGGCGCTGCGCAGCTCCACCATCGCAAAGGGCGCGCCCAGCGCCGGCAGGCGCGGCAGCTCGCCCTGGGCCGACAGCAGCGACACGCGCTCGTTCGAGGCCACGCTGAAGGGTTTGGCGTTGATGGCGGTGGTCGAGCCCACGCGGAAATTCTGGGCCGGCGGCACCTCGCGCTGCAGGCTGGTGGGCAGGCTGAAAACGTAAGCGCCGTTGTCTTCGCTCAGGAAGGCCGGCTTGCCGTCGTCCAGCACGGCGTACCACTCGGTCCAGGTGCCTTGCGCGTATTTGTATTGCAGCCGGCCGACCAGCGTGAAGTTGCGGCCCTGCCAGACGCCGGAGGCCTGCAGCTGCAGGGGGCTGAAGTCATTGAACAGCTCGGCCATCTTGCCGATGCGCGACAGCGTGTCGCCATCGCGCACGACCGTGCTCTGGCAATAGCCGCAGACGGCGTGCGTGGACTGGGCGCTGCGAAATTCAACGGGCGCGCCGCAGCCGGGACACGGCGCGCGGTAGGCGCGTTGCTGAGGCTCGGATGCCAAGGCGGGCGGTCAGTGAACGATGCGCGGCGGAACCGGCATCAGACCAGCTTCTTCAGAAGTTCGGCCTTCTTGGCGTCGAACTCTTCCTGCGTGAGGATGCCCTTGGCCTTGAGTTCGCCGAGCTTCTCGAGCGTGGCCATGACATCGTCGGGCTTGACTGCGGCGGCAGCCGCCGCCGCGGCCTGCGCCGGATTGCCCTGCAGGCCTTGCTGCAGGTTTTGCGCCAGCACCTGGCCCAGCGCCACGCCGGCGCCCAGGCCCATGGCGTCGCCGGCAATGCCGCCGCCGCCACCGCCCGCGCCCTCGGCGAACTTCGGGATCGCCTGCGCCGTCTGGTACTGCATGAACTTGCCCATGTCGTTGCCGACCATGCCCATGCCGATTTTCTGGTCGAGGATTTTCTGCAGCTCTTCGGGCAGCGAGAGGTTCTGCACCGTCATGCCTTCGAGCTTCAAGCCTATTTTTGCAAACTCGGGCACGAGTTGCGCCGCCAGCGCCTGCGCAAACACGAGCTGGTTCGCGGCCAGGTCCAGGAAGGCGATATTGCTGGAGGCGATGGCGGCGGAAATGTTCTGCAGCACCAGGCCGCGCAGCTGGCCATCAAGCTCGTCGGCGGTATAGCGGTCGCGCGTGCCGGAGATCTCCGTATGGAAGAGCTTGGGGTCGGCGACACGGAAGTTGTAGTTGCCGAAGGCGCGCAGGCGCACCGCGCCGAAGTCCTTGTCGCGGATCGTGATGGGCTGGGGCGTGCCCCACTTCTGGTCTATCTGCTGGCGCGTGCTGAAGAAATAGACGTCGCTCTTGAAGGGCGATTCGAACAGCTTGTCCCAGTTCTTGAGGTAGGTCAGGACCGGGATGGTCTGCGTGGTCAGCTTGTGCATGCCGGGGCCGAACACGTCGGCGACCTTGCCTTCGTTGACAAACACCGCCATCTGCGACTCGCGCACGGTCAGCGAAGCACCGTACTGGATCTCCATGTCGGCCATCGGGAAACGCCAGGCCAACGTGCCGTCGCCGTCCTCGGTCCACTGGATGATGTCGATGAACTGTTTCTTGATGAAGTCCATTAATGCCATGGCGTGCTCCCCTTTGAAGTGATTCCAATTCCAAACCAGACGTGCACTTTGTCGGCCCGCCTTGCCGTGCCGTAGCACTGTCTGCGGCGAACCTTCGCGTTCACGCTTGCTTTGAAAATGGAATAGGTTGTCGGCCACATGATACCCGGCGAAAACGACATCCGGCCGGGTGACTGCTGTCCGTAAACACAGACAGGCAAGGGCGGCGCCGTATGGCGCCGCTTAGCCGCTTACTGTCCCTGGCCCGCCTGCGGCACACCGGCCAGGCAATTCACGATGCCGGCCCCGACGGTGCAGTCGCCCTGCGCCGGATTGGCGGCGTTGGGCGTCTCGGGAAAGCCCGCCAGGCGGAAGGTCGGCTCGTCCGCCGTGCCGGCCAGTTCCTGCGTGCGCCGTATGCCGGCCGCGCGGCGGAATGCCTGTTCACGCCGGTCGTCGGCTTCCAGCACCGGCAGCGCGGTGCCGTTGACGACGCGCAAATCGCCGGTCCGCTCGGCCATATTGGCCGGTGCCGGCGTGATGCTGGCCGTGGTCGCGGCCGTGGTGTTGAGCAGCACGTAATTGCCGGCGTCCGCGCCCGACAGCGTGATGCCGGTGATGCTGACGGGTTTGCCGCTGCCGACCGCGGGGGTGTCGAAATTGCCGGTCGCGGCGCCCACCGTCAGCACGTCCGCGCCTATGCGGCCGGTAAAGACTGCGGCGCCGGTCGCCAGCGTGGCGGCCGTGGTGGCGTCCTGCACCTTGTCGGCGGCGGTGATGCCGCTGACGTTGGCGATGGAGGCCGGCGTGATGTTGGCCGTGGTGGCGGTCGTGCTGTTAACACTGTAGTTGCCCGCATCGGTGCCCGTGATGCCTATGCCGCCCACGTTGACCGTCTTGCCGGCACCCACGTTCTTGTCGATGAAGTTCGCGGCCGTGTTGCTGGCCGTGAGCACGTCGCCGGCGACCCGGTTGTCGTTGAGCGTCACTGTCGCGGCGGTGCCGCCGTCGTACACCTTGTTTTGCGCCGCGGCGCCCACGGTGAGCGCGCGCTGGGTGATGTCGGCCGTGGTGGCGGCCGTGGTGTTGACGCTGTAATTGCCGGCGTCGGTGCCGCTGATACTGATGCCGCCCACGCTGACGGTCTTGGCGATGCCCACATTCTTGTCGGCAAAAGTGGCCGAGGTGTTGCTGGCCGCGAGCACGTCACCCGCGACGCGGTTGTCCGCCAGGGTCACGCCGGCCGCCATGTTGCCGTCGTAGACCTTGTTGCTTCCCGTGGCGCTGACCGTGAGGGCGCGCTGGGTGATGTCGGCCGTGGTCGCGGCCGTGGTGTTCACGCTGTAATTGCCGGCGTCGGTGCCGGTAAGGGCAATGCCGCTCACGCTGACGGCTTTGCCGGTGCCGACATTCTTGTCGGCGAAGTTCGCGGCCGTATTGCTGGCGGTGAACACGTCGCCCGCGACGCGGTTGTCCGCCAGGGTCACGCCGGCCGTCATGTTGCCGTCATAGACCTTGTTGCTTCCCGTGGCGCTGACCGTGAGGGCGCGCTGGGTGATGTCGGCCGTGGTCGCGGCGGTGGTGTTGGCGCTGTAATTGCCGGCATCGGCGCCGGTGATGGCGATGCCGCTGACGTTCACCGTCTTGCCGGTGCCGACGTTCTTGTCGAGGAAGCTGGCAGCCGTGTTGCTGGTGGTCAGCACGTCGCCGGCCAGCCGGTTGTCGGCCAGCGTCACAGTGGCGGTGGTGCCGCCGTCATAAACCCGGTTCTGGCCGGTGGCCGCGACGGTCAGGGCACGCTGGGTGATGGTCAAGGCGCCGTTGCTCAGGGCCAGGGTGTAGTTTTCGCTGTTTGCCCCCACGCCTGCAGTGATGGCCACGGGGCCGGCCGCCACGGCGGTCCGGTCGACAGCCGTTGTCGTGTAGTTCACGCCCAGGCCGGCGACGGTGTCGCCGTCGATCAGGCCGCTCACCACACCGGTCAGCAGCGGGTTGCTGTCGCCGTAGACCTTGGTCTTGTTGTCGGCCGTGACGGTCAGGGTCGGGGCGATGCGGTAGAGGAAAGTGTTGGCGCTGCCGGCCGGCACATAGCTGGCATCGCTGTTGTAGCGCTTGCTGTAGCCGGCCACGCCTTCGAGCGTGGCGCCGGGGTCTCCGCTGTACACCAGGTAACGCCCGGATGCGGCCACGATGCCGCCCGCACCCACGTTGTTGATAAGCTGGCCGCCGGTGCTGACGCCGGCCGTATTGGCGCTGCCGGCCTTGAGGACCACGGCATCGCCGGCGGCCGAAGAACTCACGGCGTTGTTCAGCGTGAGGCTGGAGGCGGCGCCGGTGGTTTCGATCTTGACCGTGCCGCTCGCCGTGACACCGGCGGTGGCGCCGACGGTTCCCACGGCCAGCGCGCCGGCCTGTTTGTAGTCCACGCCGCCGGCATTGGCAGCCAGCGTGGTGACGGCGTTGCCTGCGTTGGTGAGCGTATAGGCGCCTGTGCCCGTCAGCGCAAGCCCTGAGGCCGCGATGGCGCCGGACTGGCTGACGGCGCCGCCGGCGGACAAGGTGGCGTTGGCGGTGGTGGCAATCGCCGCCACGTCGAATCCGGCCGCGCTCCCGTACTGGATGGCACCGGCCGCATTGGCCGTGTCCGCGGCATTGCGCGACTGCAGTTTGACGGTGGTGCCGGCATTGCCGCTGTTGTTCAGCGTGATGGCGGCGCCGGCATTGACCAGCGTTTTGACCTTCAGTGTGCCGGCCGTGATGTTGCCCGTGCCCGCCGTCTGGGTGACCGCGCCCAGCGCCGCCAGGTCCAGCGTGCCGCTGCCCACATTGGAGGCCGTGCCGCCCACGCCGAGGTTGACGGAGCCCGTGCTGCGCACAAAGGCGCTCGCATTGCCCGTGGTGTTGATGCTGAGGTTGGCCGCCGCGACGTCGATGCCGTTGCTGGCGTCCGTGCCGATCTGGCCGTTGGCGTTGAGCGAGACGTTCTGCGCGGTGAGGGTCTGCACACCGGTGTCGGTGATGGAGCCGGCATTGAGTGTCAATGTCTTGCCGGCCAGGGAGACCGGGCCGCCTATCGTCATCACGCCGGTGCTGGCGCTGTCGCCGATCACGATGGGACCGGTGGCGCCCGTGGCGAAGGCGGTGATTTCCGCGGCCGTGAGGTCAAAGCCGGCGGCGCCCGCCAGCGACATGGCGCGGCTCGCGGTCTTGGCCTTGAGCGTGAGCACGCCGCTGGTGGCCAGCGCGTTGTTGCCGGTGTTCGCGGCGATGGCGACCGTGTCGGCTGTAATCGTGATGGGCCCGGTTCCGGCGGTCACGTCGAAGTTGTTCTGCGTGTAGCTGCCCGTGCCGGTGTCTATGGAAACCGCGCTGTTGGTGGTGCCGAGGTTGCCCGTCAGCGTCACGCCGTTGTTGCCGTTGTTCAGCGCGAAGCCGCCGGCCGCCGTGATGCCGTTGAGGGCGGCGATGGCATTGACCTGGGTGCCGAAGTTCAGCGAACCGGCGCCGGTGCCGGCCACCGCCAGCGAGGCGGCCGTGACGGCGCCCGACTGCGTGATGTTGCCGTTGGACTGCAGCGCCAGCGCGCCCGTGGTGTTGACGGCGGCCACGTCGAAGCCGGTGGCGTCGCGGTAGCTGATGGCGCCGGCCGCGTTGGCCGTGTCGGCGCCGTTGCGCGCGCGCAGGTCCACGCTGGCGACCTCGTTGCCGGCGTTGTTTAATGTGATCGCTGCGCCGGCGTTGAGCTGCGTCCTGGCCACCAGCGTGGGCGCGGTGATGGCACCGGTCTGCGTGATGGCGCCGCCGGCCACGACCGTCAGGCTGGTGGCGGCCGTGGAAGCACCCAATACGACGGCGTTGCTGTCGCGCAGCGACACGTTGTTGCCGCTGGTCACGGCGACGCTGGAGAAATTGTTGCCGGCGTTGGCCAGCGTGATGCCGTTGGCCGCGCCGGCCGCCAGCGTGGTCGCGCCGGTCACGGTGAGGGCGCCGCTTTGTGTGATGGCGCCGGCCGTGTTCACGGCCAGCGTGCCGGAGACCGTGGAGGTGCCCAGCGCCAGCGCATTGGCGTCCGCGAGGCTGACGTTGAGCCCCGAGACCACCGACACCGCGCCGCTGAAATCGTTGCCCGCGTTGTTCAGCGTGATGTTGTTGCCGGCGCCGGCCGCCAGGGTGGCGCTGGTCGCCTTGATGGCGCTGGTCTGCGTGAGGGCGCTTCCGGCCGTCAGCGACAGTGCATTGACGTTGAGAGCGCCGTTCAGGCTGATGTCGCCGGTGTCGGCGCCGTTGGTGGTGGCGGTCAATGAGGTGGCACCGGTGATGCCGGCCGAGGCGCCGCCTATGGCGCCCACGGCGATGTCGTTGGCGGTCACCGTCAGGGCCGAGAGGGCCAGGCTGGCGCCGGTCGCGCCGGTGATGGCGACGTCGCCCTTGCCCGCCTGCAGCACCAGCGCGCGGCCCGAAGCCTGGCTGTTGACCGTACCGTCGAACTGGATATTGGCGCCGACGCCGGCGCCGGCATTGCCGCCGCGCGAGTCCAGCGTGATGCTGGCCGCATTCAGCAGGGCATCGTCCTTGATGCGGATCGCGCCGCCGGCGCCCGAGACTGCGCCGCCGACCTGGTTGCCGCCCAGCGCCGTGAGGCCGCCGGCCAGCGTGATGGTGGGCGTGGCGCCCGCCGCGTCGAGTGTGATGCCGCCCGCATTGCCGCCCGCTGCCACGCCCGAAGCGCCGGCATTGCCGCCGGTGGTGGTGATGGCGGCGGCCGACACATTGCCGCCGGTGGACACCAGCGACACCGCCGCGCCCTGGCCGCCGGCCTGGCCGGCGCCCACGCCGTTGCCGCCGATCGCGCTGAGCGTGCCGGTGCTGCTGATGGCCGCCGTGGAGCCCACGCTGATCGCGGCGCCGTTGCCGCCCGTGCCCGTGCCGCTGCCGTTGCTGCCATTGGCCGAGATGGCGGCCGTGGTGACACCGGCCCCCGAGACGTCCACAGTGCCGGCATTGCGGCCGTTGGCCGTGCCGGTGGCTGCGCCGCCGGTGGTGGTGATGGCGCCCACGGCCACGGTGCCGCCGGCGGCTGAGAGAGTGACATTGCCGCCATGGCCCGAAGTGCCGCCCAGCGTGGAAACGGTGGTCGCCGTGAGATTGCCTGCGGCATTGCTCACGCTGATGCTGCCGGCCGTGCCGCCGGCGCCTGTGCCCGCCGCATTGCCGCTTTGCGCGGTGAGCGCGGTTGTGGTGACATTGCCGGCCACTGTGTTGGCCACGCTGATGCTGCCGGCGTTGCCGCCGTCGCCGTTGGTCGTGCCACCCGCGCCGCCGTTGGCGGTGATGGCCGCCGTGGTGACCGTTCCCGTGGTGGTAATGCCGACGACCGCGCCGCTGCCGCCCTTCTGGTTCGACGTGGCGGCCGCCGCGCCGCCGCTGGCGGTGATGCCGCCGGTGCCCATGTTGAGGCCGGCGCCGCTGATGGTGACGCTGCCCGCGTCACGGCCGGCCAGGCCGTTGATCGTGGCGCCGCCGCTGGTGATGATGCTGTTGTTGGCAGTGGCGATCTGGCCCAGGGCCGAGAGGCTGACGTTGCCGCCGTTGCCCTTGGTCCCGCCGGTGGTGGTGATGGCCGCGGTGGAAAGCGTTCCCGCCGCCGCGGTGTTGGCCACCGAGACACTGCCGGCCGTGCCGCCCGCGCCGGTGCCCAGTGCATTGCCGGTTTGCGCGACCAGGGTGCCGGTGGCGATGTTGCCGCTGCCGCTGTTGTTGACCGCGATGCTGCCGGCATTGCCGCCGGCCGCGTTGGTGCCGGCCGCCGCACCGCCGCTGGCCGCGAGGTTGGTGACCGTGATGCCGCTGTTGCCGGTGATGGAAATCGCCGCGCCGTTGCCGCCGGCCTGGTCGCCCGTAGCCGTGCCGTTGCTGCCGCTGGCGGTGACGGTGGTGGCGGTGAGCAGGCCACCCGTTGCCTGCAGCGTGACGGCGCCGGCATTGCGCCCGCTCGTGCCGGCATTGGCCGTGCCGCCGCTGGCGATGATCGCGCCCGTCGTCAGCACGCCGGCCGTCGAGGTGGCGCTGATGGCGCCGCCATGGGCGTTGGCAGCGCCGGTGGCGGTCAGCGCGCCGGTCGTGACCGCCGTGCCGCTCAATGTGATGCTGCCGGCCGTGCCGCCGGCGCCTGTGCCGGTCGCAGCGCCGGTCGAGGCCGTGATGCCCGCGGCGGCGCCCAGCGTGCCGCTGCCGGTGATGCTGACCACACCGGCACTGCCGCCGGCCTGGTTGCTGCCCAGGCCCGCGCTGCCGCTGGCGCTGACAAGTCCGGTGACGGAGCGGTTCACGCCCGTGACCGTGATGTTGCCCGCATTGCGGCCGGCGCCGGTGCCGCCGGCCAGCACGGTGCCGCTGGTGTTCAGCGTGCCGGTGACCGTGACCCCGGCCTGCGAGGCCAGTGTGACCGCGCCGCCGTTGCCGCCGGCCGCACCGCTGCTGTCTATGGCGCCGGTGTTGAGGTTGGCGCCTGCGGCGCTGTTGCCCACGCTGATGCTGCCGGCCGCGCCGCCCGCACCCGTGCCCACCGCCGCGCCGGTGCGCGCCGTGAGCGCGCCCAGCGCGATCGCACCGGCCGTCGTGGAGTTGTTCTGCACGCTGATGCTGCCGGCGTCGCCGCCGTCGCCGTTGGTCGTGCCGCCGGCACCGCCGCTGGCGGTGATGGCGCCTGTGGTCACGGCACCGGTGGTGGTAATGCCGACGGCCGCGCCGCTGCCGCCCTTCTGGTTCGAGGTGGCTGCCGCCGCGCCGCCATTGGCCGTGATGGTGCCGGTGCCCATGTTGAGGCCGCCGCCACTGAGGGTGACGCTGCCGGCGTTGCGGCCGGCCAGGCCGTTGATAGTGGCGCCGCCGCTGGTGATGATGCTGTTGTTGGCGGTGGCGATCTGGCCCAGGGCCGAGAGGCTGACGTTGCCGCCGTTGCCCTTGGTGCCGCCCGTGGTGGTGATGGCCGCGGTCGACAGCGTTCCCGCGGCGGCCGTGTTGGTGGCGCTGATGCTGCCGGCCGTGCCGCCAGCGCCCGTGCCCAGCGCATTGCCGGTCTGCGCGACCAGGGTACCCGTGGCGATGTTGCCGCTGCCGCTGTTGTTGAGGGTGATGCTGCCGGCATTGCCGCCGGCCGCGTTGCTGCCCACACCCGCGCCGCCGCTGGCCGCGAGGTTGGTGACCGTGATGCCGCTGTCACCGGTGATGGAGATCGCCGCGCCGTTGCCGCCGGCCTGGTCGCCCGTGAGGGTGCCGTTGGTGCCGCTGGCGGTCACGGTGGTACCAGTCAACAAACCACCTGTGGCTTGCAAGCTCACCGTGCCGGCGTTGCGGCCGGCTGTTCCCGCATTGGCCGCGCCGCCGCTGGCATTGATGGCGCCCGCCGTCAGCACACCGGCCGTCGAGGTGGCGCTGATGTTGCCGCCATGGCCGTTGGCCGTGCCTGTGGCGGCCAGCGCGCCGGTCGTCACGGCCGTGCCGCTCAGGGTGATGCCGCCTGCCGTGCCGCCCGCGCCCGTGCCGGTGGCTGCGCCCGTGGAGGCGGTGATGTTGGTGGTGGCCAGCGTGCCGCTGCCCGTGATGCTGACCACACCGGCATTGCCGCCGGCCTGGTTGGTGCCGTTGGCCGTGCTGCCGCTGGCGGTGATGAGGCCCGTGACGGAACGGTTCACGCCCGTGATGGTGATGTTGCCGGCGTTGCTGCCGGCGCGTGTGCCCGCGGCCAGCACCGTGCCGCTGGTGCCCAGGGTGCCCGTCACGGTGACACCGGCCTGCGAGGCCAGCGTGACCGCGCCGCCGCTACCGCCCGCGCCGCCCGCGGTGTTGATGGCCCCGGTGTTGAGGTTGCCGGCGGCCGCGTTGTTGGTGATGGTTATGCTGCCGGCGGTGCCGGCGGCGCCGGTGCCGGTGGCCGCGCCGGTTTGCGCCGTCAGGGCGGCGGTGACCAAGTTGCCGCTTGTGTTGTTGGTGACCGTGATGGCGCCCGCGTTGCCGCCCGAGCCATTGGCGCCCGCACCGACCCCGCCGCTGGCGGTGATGGCTGCGCCGGCGATGCCGCCTGCGGCGCTGATGGAAACCGCACCCGCGCTGCCGCCGTTGCCAACCGTGTTGGCGCCGGTGCCGTTGGCCGTCACGGCGCCCAGCGCGGTGATGGCGCCGGCCGCCGTGATGTTGATCGCGCCGGCATTGCGGCCCGAGGTGTTGGCCAACGTCCCTCCGCCGCTGCTGGTGACGGTGCCCGCGCTGAGCGCGCCGGCGGAGTTGAGCGTGACGGTGCCGCCGTCGCCGTTGGCGCCGCCCGTGGTGATGATGTTGCCGGTGCCCAGGCTGGCGCCCGCCGCGCTGTTGGTCACTGAAATGCTGCCGGCCGTGCCGCCGGCGCCCGTGGTCGTCGCATTGCCGGTGCTCGCCGTCAAGCCGGCTACCGCAATATTGCCGGCGCCGCTGTTGGCCAGGGTAATGCTGCCCGCGTTGCCGCCCACTGCGACGCCTGTGCCGGCAATGCCGCCGCTCGCCGCGAGGGTGCCGGTGGCGGCAATGCCGTTGGTGGAGGTGATGCTGATGTTGCCGCCGGCGCCGCCGGTTTGCGTGGCCCCGGATCCGGGAGTGCCGCTGGCCGTGATGGCGGCGACCGTGACACCCGCGCCCGTGATGCTGACGGCGCCGCCGCTGCGGCCCGGGTTGCCGGCCGTGGCCGCGCCGCCGTTGGCGGTGATGCTGCCCGCCAGGTTAACGGTGCCGCTGGCGTTGAGGGTGACGTTGCCGGCGTTGGTATTGCCGGCGCCGGTGGTGGTGATGGTGCCGGCCGCAGTGCTGGTGATGTTGACCGCGGAGAGGTTCACACCGCCGGAGGCCGTCAGCGCGGCATTGAGGGCAATCGTGTTGCCGGCCTCGAAGCGAACCTTGTTGCCCGAGGTCATGGCCAGCGCGTTGGCCAGCGTGATGTTGCGCGAGGCCTGAAGGTACAGCTCGCTGTAGCCTGTGACGTCGGCGATCTGGATGATGTAGGTGCCCGTCGGGGTCGGTGGATCAAAGAGGGCCACGTCGGGCGTGCCGTCGGTACTGTTGGGCGGTGAGGTCTGGGTGGTGGTGTTGATCAGGATGTCCTGCGGATCCAGCAGCACCCTACCGCCGATGCCGGCCGGTGCGGCCACGTCGATACCGCCGCGCAAATCAAGTTGCTGTTTGCCCGAGACCTCGACAAAACCGCCGTCGCCGCCGTTGGCGCCGCCGCGCGCGCTGATGGCGCCGCTGTAACGCGTGTCGCCGTCGGCCCAGACCACCACCTTGCCGCCCTTGCCGCTGTCGGTGGCGTCGGCGCGTATCGTGGCGCCCGCCGCGACGTAGGTGCGCGAGGCATTCTGCACGGCCGCATTGCCGCCCTGGTAGTCGCCGCCCACCAGTGCGGTGCCGCCGCCGGCCGGGCCGGACACGTCAATCGATGCGCCGGCATCCAGCGCTACCTTGTCGCCCAGCACCTGCACCGAGCCACCGCTCCGGCCAGCCGCCGTGCCGCTGGCGTCCAGCGTTCCGGAAACATGAACCACGCCCGTGGCGCCGCCGCTCAGAACGATGGTGCCGTTGCGCTCCACCGCCGAGTTGGCGCGGATCACGCCCGACTGGTTGATGACGGTGGCCATCGCGTCGCCCATGGCGCTGGCCAGCACGGCGACCTGGCCGCCCGCGGCCGCGATGCTGCCGCTGTTGTCGATCGCTGCCTGCGCGGCCGCGGCGTCGACCGAGAAACGCACCAGGCCCACACCCGAGGTGTCGACCGACACACGCGAGCCCGCCAGCAGGCCGACCGAGCCGGCTTCGGCGCTGATGGCGCCGGTGTTGCTGACCTGGGGCGCGGCCAGCAACACGTAGCCGCCGCGCGCGGCGGTGATGCTGCCGTGGTTGCTGACGGCGCCCGTGCCGCTGCCGCTGAAGTTGTAACGGCCGGCCATGAAGTCGCCGTTGCTGATGTCCAGGCTGGAGGCGACCAGGCCGCCCACATTGACCTGTGCGCCGGGCGCGAACATCACACCCGAAGGGTTGACCAGGAACACCTGGCCGTTGGCGCTCAGCGAGCCGAAGATGGAAGAAGCACCGTTGCCGATGACGCGGTTCAGCGCGACGGACGCGGCGCCGGGCTGCACGAACTGCATGGACTGGCCCGCGCCGATGTTGAAGCTTTGCCAGTTGAGCACAGCCTTGTCGCTGGCCTGGTTGACCACCATGGCATTGGCCGAGGGTGTGCTGACGCTGGCCTGGCCGGCCACCACCTGCGCACCTTCGGGCAGGGCGGTGGCCCAGGGCGACACAGCGGCCAGCAGCGTCGCGAGCAGTTGCGACAAACGGCGGCCGCTGCGGATGCGGTAGGTGGCCGACAGCTTGCGCGAGAGGCGGACCACCACCGTGCGCACGGACCAGGGACGGTAGGCGGCGTGGGTAGGGGAGGTGGTGGTCATGGTGGGCATTCGGAGCTAACGGTTAACTAGAACCAGGTCTGGGCCGAGAGCCAGGCGCGCGGCGCGCGGTCCGGGTCGCCGGTGGAGGGCTGTGCCGGCGTGGTGCGCCAGGCCAGGTAGGTTTTGATGAGGAACTTGCCGGGCCGGCCCAGCGTGGCGCCCACGCCGAAGGAGCCCAGGCTCAAGGTGTTGCTATTGCTGGGCACGGTGGGGCCGTTCTGGTTGAAGCGCACGTGGCCGAAGTCGTAGAAGGCCAGCAAGCTCAGCGGCTCGCCCCACGGCGCCTGCGGGAACTGGTAGCGCGATTCCAGGTTCAGCAGGAAACCGGCATCACCCACACCTTCGCCCACCGGGTAGCCGCGCACACCGTTGGGCCCGCCCAGCACCATTTTTTCGGCCGAGCTGAGGTTTTTCGAAGCGAGCTGGGCCTGCGCCGCGAGATGAAAGCTGTAGGGCGCGTCAAAGAACTGGGAGCGCTGGAATTCCAGGTTCAGCTTGCTGAAGCCGCCCGCGGTGCGCAGGCCGCCCAGGCCGTCGTCCAGCGCCTGGTCGGCCGCGGCGAGCGCGAGCCGGCCGAAAGTGAGGTTCACGGCGTAGCTGTTCAGGCCGCTGCCGCCCGCCACGTCGTCGACGAAGTTGCCCGCCAGGCCCAGCCTGAGGGCGCTGATGTCGCGCTGGCTGGCGAGCGCCGGCGTGCGGGTCTCGTCGACCAGCTTTTTCTGCTCGGCGCTGACGAAGCCGTAGAGGTTGGTACCGCGCCCGCGCAGCAGGGGCTGGGACACGCTGATGCCGGCGATGTCCGCCCGGCCGCTGGCGCCCAGCGCCTGGAACTGCTTGCCCAGCGCGTAATCGAGTCGCGCCAGGCTCAGGCCCAGCCGCGTGCCCTGGGTGCCCACCGGCACGGTGTAGCCGATGCGGTACAGGGCCGAGCCGGCCTGGTCGTTTTGCTGCGCGCTCAGGGCGAGCACGTCGCCGCGGCCCAGCAGGTTGTTGACATTGGCGTTGAGCGCGGCGCGCACGGCACCGGCGGCGCGCGCGCCGTGGTTGTCCACGCTCACGGAGCCATCGAAGCGCGGGCCCTTGGCCTGCACGGTGACCAGCACGTCGGCCTGGCCTGGGTTCGCACCGGGCTGGACGGTCGCGGCGGCATCGTAGCCGGCCAGGTCGCGCAGCAGCAGCACGGGTTTGTCGAGTGCGTAATCGGTGACGGCGTCGCCCGGCTTCAGCTGGCCGGCCACCAGGTCTTCGGCAAAGGTTTGCGAGATGCCCGCGCCGTCGACCCGCACCGTGACGCGGCCTACCCGCGCTTCCAGCACGGCGATGGTGACGGTGCCGCCCTCGGCGGGAAAGGCTTGCTCGGGCAGGTAGGCCTGCGTGAGCAGGTAGCCTTTTTGCCGGTAGTAGGCGCTGATGGTATTGGCCGCTTCGGTCAGGCCGGCGAGGTTGGTGGGCTGCTGCAGGCGGGACGCCAGCAGGGCGGCCAGCAACTCGCTGGAGAACACCGTGTTGCCGGTAAAGCTGAAGGCGGCCGGTGTGATGCGGGCCGTGCCGGCAGCGGGTGCCGCCGGCAGGGGCTGGCGCAGTTCCACCGGCGGGCCGCCGCGGGGCGGCAGCAAGGGCAGCGGGCCCGGCGACTCCAGCAAGGTGCCGGCATCCGGCCGCACTTGGGCCCACACAGGCGCGGACCCGGCGGCGCAAGCAGCCAACACAGCCCAGACGAGGGGCCGGAACACCAGAACAGGGGGACGGAACAAGCGCAGACCTTTCAAGCCAGAATGCAACAAAATGTTGCTTTCTGGTTGTAGTCTTTTGCACTCATTCTGTCCAACGCTTTCCCTCTCGGAGGCACAGGTTTAGCGCGTATCTGTTTGTTTTTTCACACTTTTTTGATGCCAGTCGCTACAAGCGTAAGAGGTCACCCTTAAACGTTGCAACTTGTAAGCAAATGGCTTTGTGCGCTATTTACGGCTCGCAGCCCTATGGATCATTTAGGCCAAATCAATTGGTCTGAAGCCTAGGCAATCCCTACCATTGGATAGGAATCAATCGCTTTTAGCTATTTTGAAGGAGAAGCCGATGAGCAAACTGGTACGCGCCAACCTGCCCACCTTGAAGAAAACCGCCAGCTATTACGTGGTGCACGTGACAGTGGCGGCGCTGGTGGCCTATGCGGTGACCGGCAACTTCCTGCTGGCGATCACGCTGAGCCTGCTCGAGCCGACGGTGCAGGCTTTTGCCTTTTTCTTCCACGAAAAAGCCTGGCAGCGCTGGGGCGGCCGACCCGCTGCTGCGCTAGCGGCCAGAAGCTGAGCCGCTCACAAGGCCAGCGAAGCGGTCCCTGGTTTTAACTCCCTCTCCCTCTGGGAGAGGGAGCAAGACCTGCGCAACAACGCCAGGAGGGGTTTGTGAGTGCTCAGGAGCCCCAGACTTCGCGCGCCGTCTCAACCACCAGGCGCAGCTTGTTGCGCTGCGCTTCGACGGCGATGTTGTTGCCGTGCACCGTGCTGCTGAAGCCGCACTGCGGTGACAGCGCGAGCTGCTCCAGCGGCGCGTATTTCGCGGCGTCTTCGATGCGGCGCTTCAGGTCGTCCTTGCTTTCCATTTCGCCGAACTTGGTGGTGACCAGGCCCAGCACCACGGTCTTGCCCTTGGGCAGGTAGCGCAGCGGCCGGAAGTCGCCGCTGCGGCTGTCGTCGTATTCGAGGAAATAGGCGTCCAGGTCCATTTCCTTGAGCAGCGCCTCGGCCACCGGTTCGTAGTTGCCGGCCGCGGCGTGGGTGCTCTTGAAGTTGCCGCGGCACAGGTGCATGGCCAGCGTCATGCCGGCGGGCTTTTGCGCCACCACCTTGTTGATGAATTTGGCGTAGCGGTGCGGCAGCTCGTTGGGGTCGTCGCCGCGCTGGCGCGCCGCTTCACGCATTTTTTCATCGCAGAGGTAGGCCAGGTTGGTGTCGTCCATCTGCACGTAGGTGCAGCCGGCCGCGGCCAGGCTGCGCAGCTCGTCGCCATAAGCCTTGGCCACGTCGTCATAGAAGGCCGGGTCGAGTTCGGGATAAGCCTCTTTACTGATGCCGGCGCGGCCGCCGCGAAAGTGCAGCATGGTGGGCGAGGGAATCGTGACCTTGGGCGTGTTGCCGGCGCTGACCTGGCTTTTGAGGTACTGGAAGTCGGCGAGCTGGATGTCCTTGACGTGGCGCACCTTGTCGATCACACGCATCACGGGCGGCGCCAGTTCCATCGTGCCGTCGGGCCGCTGGATGGTGACCGGGATGTCGGTCTTCACGCCGCCGATCTGTTCGAGGAAATCGATGTGGAAATAGGTGCGGCGGAACTCGCCGTCGGTGATGCTTTTAAGGCCCACGTCTTCCTGGAACTTCACTATCTCGGTGACGGCCTGGTCTTCGACCTTGCGCAATTGTTCAGGCGTGATCTGGCCCTTGGCTTTTTGCTCGCGGGCTTCGAGCAGGTACTGGGGACGCAGAAAGCTGCCGACGTGGTCGTAGCGGGCGGGTAATTTGGCGCTCATGGGAAAGTCTCCATAGTTTGCAGATACAGGGTCTCATGGTATGCCAGCCAGAAAGACCCTCATTGAATACAGAAACTCCGTATTTATCCTGAATTTCCCGTGATTTCTTGGATTTTTGACGATTTATGTATACATTGCGTATCCATGGACGCCAAAAAACCCTCTTTTCCGCTCAACGCCTGGTATGCCGCCGCCTATGACGTCGAAGTCGGCCGCAAGCTGCTGGCGCGCACGGTGTGCAAGCAAAAGCTCGTGATGTTCCGCCGCACCGACGGCCAGGTTGCCGTCCTGGAGGATGCCTGCTGGCACCGGCTGCTGCCGCTGTCCATGGGGACGCTGGAAGGCGACGAAGTGACCTGCGGCTACCACGGCCTGGTCTACAACGCGCAGGGCCGCTGCACCCACATGCCCAGCCAGGAAACGCTGAACCCCTCGGCCTGCGTGCGCGCCTTCCCGGTGGTCGAAAAGCACCGCTTCATCTGGGTCTGGCCCGGCGACCCGGCCAAGGCGGACCCGGCGCTGGTGCCCGACATGCACTGGAACGACGACGCGGCCTGGGCCGGCGACGGCAAGCTCATCACCGTGAAGTGCGATTACCGCCTCGTGGTGGACAACCTGATGGACCTGACCCACGAGACCTTTGTGCACGGCTCCAGCATCGGCCAGCGCGCCGTGGCCGAGGCGCCTTTCGTCGCCACGCATGGCGACCGTACCGCCACCGTGACGCGCTGGATGGAAAACATCGACGCACCGCCCTTCTGGGCCGGGCAGATAGCCCACGCGCGCGGCTACACCGGCAAGGTGGACCGCTGGCAGATCATCAGATTCGAAGCACCCTGCACCGTGAACATCGACGTCGGCGTGGCCGAGGCCGGGTCGGGTGCGCCGCCCAGAGACGGCCGGCCCGGTGACCGCAGCAAGGGCGTCAACGGTTTTGTGCTGAACACGGTGACACCCGAGACCGATGGCAGCTGCCACTACTTCTGGGCCTTCGCGCGCAATTACTGCCTGGGTGAGCAGCGCCTGACGCACCAGCTGCGCGAGGGCGTGGCCGGCATCTTCCGCGAAGACGAACTCGTGCTCGAGGCCCAGCAGGTCGCCATCGAAGAACACCCCGACCACCAGTTCTACAACCTCAACATCGACGCCGGTTCCATGTGGGCGCGGCGCCTGATAGACCGGCTGATCGCGCAGGAAGCGCCGCCGGCGACCGTGATCCCGATTCGCCTCGCGGCCTGAACCCCATGACCAAAATCATCCCCATGGCCACGACAAACCCTTCAGCCGCCGCCCCCAACAGCCTGGAGAGCGCGCAGGTGAGGGCGCAGCTGCAACTGCGCGAAATGATCCTGGCCGGCGAGCTGCCCGGCGGCGCGCGCATCGCTGAACTCTCCATCGTCGAAAAACTGGGCGTTTCGCGCACGCCGATACGCGCGGCGCTGATGCGGCTGGAACAAGAAGGCTTGCTCGAATCGCTGCCCAACGGCGGTTTTGCGGTGCGCACGTTTTCGGAACGCGACGTGTCCGAGGCGATCGAGTTGCGCGGCACGATTGAAGGCCTGTCGGCGCGGCTGGCGGCCGAGCGCGGCGCGCCCACCGTGGTGCTCGGCGAAGCGCGCGAATGCCTGAACCGCATCGACGAAGTGCTGAGCCAGCCGGCCCTTAACGACGAGGCGTTCTCAAGTTATGTGGCGCTCAACGAACGCTTTCACGCGCTGCTCAGCGAGATGGCGGGCAGCGAGGTGATCGCAAAAGAACTGGACCGCGTGTCCAGCCTGCCCTTTGCCTCGGCCTCGGGTTTTGTGGTGGTGCAGGCCAACTCGCCGCGCGCGCGCGACATGCTGATCGTGGCGCAGGACCAGCACCGCCAGGTGCTGGACGCCATAGAGCAGCGCGAAGGCTCGCGCGCCGAAGCCATCATGCGCGAGCACTCACGCCTGGCCCAGCGCAACCTGCGCGCCGCCGTGGCTAGCCACAACCTGGACCAGATGCCGGGTGTGCGTTTAATACGGAAAAAGTAATGAAAGCCAACGCCAGCTGGACCGATGCGGTCATTGAATCTTTTGAGGACCTCACGCCCACCGTGCGCGAGTTCCGCATCCGGCCCGCAGACGGCGGGCAAAGCGTGCAGCGCCACGAACCCGGCAGCCACCTGCAGGTGCAGCTCCTGGTCGACGGCAAGCCGGAACTGCGTTCCTATTCGCTGGTCGGCGAACCCGACGGGCAAACGTATCGCATCGCAGTGAAGCGACTGGACGACGGCCGCGGCGGTTCGCGCGCGATGTGGCGGCTGGCCGCCGGCGATCGCTTGCAGCTCAGCGGGCCGCGCAACCATTTCCCGCTGGACTTCAACGCGCCGGCCTACCTGCTGGTGGCCGGCGGCATAGGCATCACGCCGCTGCTGGGCATGGCGCAGGCGCTGGCCGGCCGCTGTGCGCAGTCGGGCCGCTCGCTGCGCATGCTGTATGGCGTGCGCAGTGAATCTGAACTGGCTTACGGCCAGACGCTGCAGGCCTGCCTGGGTGAGCGGCTGCAGGCGGCTATCGACGCGCGCATCGATTTCGCCGCCGAGATCGCGGCATTGCCGCCCGGCGCGCAAATGTATGTCTGCGGCCCGGTTCCCATGCTGGACGCCGCGCGCCACGCCTGGGAGGCCTCGGGCCGGCCGGTGACCGACCTGCGTTACGAGACCTTCGGCAACAGCGGGCGGTATGCGCCGCAGGCTTTCCGGGTGCTGATTCCGCGCCACGCGCTGGACATCACCGTGCCGGCCGGCTGCAGCCTGCTGGACGCGCTGGAGCAGGCAGGCGTGGAAGCAGTGTCCGATTGCAAGCGCGGCGAATGCGGCCTGTGCACACTGGACGTGCTGGCGGTGGACGGCGAGATCGACCACCGCGACGTCTTTCTGAGCGAACATGAGAAGCAGCAAAACACACGGCTGTGCGCCTGTGTCTCGCGCGTGGTCGGCTCGGTGACGCTGGATTCTTCCTACCGGCCTGACTGTTGAGCACCCGCAGCGCGCCACCGCCAGGTGCCCGCGAAGTTCGTATAAAGAACATTGGTACTAAATACGAACGCTCAGTAAACTAGCGCCAACAATCCCGGCCCTATAAATTCAAAATCGACCACTGGAGACAAACCATGAAAAGACGCCTCTTTACCGCTGCAGCCCTTGCCGTTGCCACACTGGCTTCAGCCGCCCCGGCACAGGCCCAGGACAACACCTTCAAGATAGGCTTGATCCTGCCGATGACGGGCCAGCAGGCCACCACCGGCCGGCAGATCGAGGCGGCCGCGCGGCTTTACATGGCGCAGAACGGCGACACCGTGGCGGGCAAGAAAATCCAGCTGATCGTGAAGGACGACACCTCGCTGCCGGACACCACACGCCGCCTGGCGCAGGAGCTGGTGGTCAATGACAAGGTCAACGTGCTGGCGGGTTTCGGCATCACGCCCTCGGCCCTGGCCACCGCGCCCATCGCGACGCAGTCCAAGACACCGATGGTGGTGATGGCGGCGGCGACGTCCAGCATCACGCAGTCCTCGCCCTACATCGTGCGCACCAGCTTCACGCTGCCGCAGGTTTCGGTCGCGCTGGCCGACTGGGCACCCAAGAACGGCATCAAGACGGTGGTCACGCTGGTGTCCGACTACGGCCCCGGCATCGACGCCGAAAAATTCTTCAAGGACCGCCTCACCTTTAACGGCGGCCAGGTGACCGACGCGCTGCGCGTGCCGCTGCGCAACCCCGACTTCGCGCCCTTCCTGCAAAAGGTGCGGGACAACAAGCCCGACGCGCTGTTTGTCTTTGTGCCCTCGGGCGCGGGCGCGGCGGTGATGAAGCAGTTCCTCGAGCGCGGCCTGGACAAGGCCGGCATACGGCTGATCGCCACCGGCGACGTGACGGACGACGACCAGCTCAACGACATGGGCGACGGCGCGCTGGGCGTGGTGACTTCGCACCACTACTCGGCCGCGCACCCCTCGGCCATGAACAAGAAGTTTGTGGAAGCTTTTTCCAAGGCCAACAAGGGCCTGCGCCCCAACTTCATGGCCGTGGGCGGCTATGACGGCATGCGGGTAATTTACGAAGCGCTCAAAACCAGCAAGGGCCAGGGCGGCGGCGACGCGTTGCTCGCGGCCATGAAGGGCCAGCTGTTTGAAAGCCCGCGCGGCAAGATCTTCATCGACGCGCAGACGCGCGACATCGTGCAGGACGTCTACCTGCGCAAGGTCGAGAAGAAGGACGGCCAGCTTTACAACGTGGAATTTGACGTGATCAAGGACGTTAAAGATCCTGGCAAAAATAAGTAACCCCCCGAAGCGCCGCTTCGCGTCGCCTCCCCCCTGCTGGGGGCAACCTCTGCGGCCCGGCAAAGCCGGTTCCGCGCCGTTCCTTGCAAAGATAAATGCTCACCATCCTCTTCGACGGTATCGCCTACGGCATGCTGCTGTTCATCCTGGCGGTGGGTCTGGCAGTGACCATGGGCTTGATGAATTTCATCAACCTCGCGCATGGCGCTTTCGCGATGGCGGGCGGCTACATCACCGTGCTGCTGATGCAGCACTTCGGCGTGCCCTTCTTGCTGTGCCTGCCGCTGGCCTTCATCGGCTCGGCGCTGCTGGGCGCGGTGCTGGAACGCACGCTGTACCGGCCGCTCTACAACAAGCCGCACCTGGACCAGGTGCTGTTTTCCATCGGCCTGGTGTTCATGGCGGTGGCCAGCGTCGATTATTTCGTGGGCTCGACGCAGCAGATCGTGCAGCTGCCCCCATGGCTCAAGGGCCGCACCGAGATCGGCAGCGGCGCCTGGATGCTGGGCATGGGCCACTACCGGCTGTTCATCATCGCGGTGTGCGCGGCGCTGACGGTGGGCCTGCAGTACCTGCTGGCGCGCACGCGCTTCGGCAGCCGGCTGCGCGCGTCGGTGGACGACCAGCGCGTGGCGGCCGGCTTGGGCATCAACGTCAACCTGGTATTCCTCTCGACCTTCGCCGTGGGCTCGGGCCTGGCCGGCCTGGGCGGCGCGCTGGGCGCCGAGGTGCTGGGCCTGGACCCAAGCTTTCCGCTCAAGTTCATGATTTATTTCCTGATCGTGGTGGCCGTGGGCGGCACCACGTCGATCACCGGGCCGCTGCTGGCAGCCCTGCTGCTGGGCATCGCCGACGTGGCAGGCAAGTACTACATCCCCAAGCTGGGCGCCTTCATCGTCTACAGCCTGATGATCGCGATCCTGATCTGGCGGCCGCAGGGCCTCTTCGTGCGCAAGGGAGGCAAATAAATGAACACCCAGACATCGCTGCTCAAGAGCAGCCGCTGGAAGCCCTGGGAGCCGGTGCTCTGGCTCCTCGCCTTCGCCGCGCCGGTGCTGATGCCCAGCCATGCGTCCCTCATCAACGAGATCGCCATCGTCGCGCTGTTCGCGGTGTCGCTGGACCTGGTGCTGGGCTACACCGGCATCGTCTCGCTGGGCCATGCGGCTTTCTTCGGCATAGGCGGCTATGCGGCGGCGCTGTTCGCCAAGCTGGTCATGCCCGACCCGCTGGTGGGCCTGGCCGTGGGCATCACCACCGCCACGCTGCTGGGTGCCCTGTGCTCGCTCACCATACAACGCGGCAGCGACCTGACGCGGCTCATGGTGACGCTGGGCGTGGCGCTGATCCTGCTGGAACTCGCCAACAAACTCGACTGGCTGACCGGCGGCGCCGACGGCCTGCAGGGGGTGGTCATGGGGCCGCTGCTGGGCAGCTTCGAGTTCGACCTGGCGGGCCGCACGGCTGCCTACTATTCGCTGGCGGTGCTGCTGGTGATGTTCGTGCTGATGCGTCGCCTGGTGCATTCGCCGCTGGGCGCGACGCTCAAAGCGATACGCGACAACCGCCTGCGCGCCATGGCCATCGGCATCCCGGTGGGGTCGCGGCTGGCGGTGGTCTATACGGTGGCGGCCGGCGTGGCCGGTGCGGCGGGCGCGCTGCTGACACAGACCACCGGCTTCGCCTCGCTGGATTTATTTGAATTTCACCGCTCGGCCGACGTGCTGCTGATCCTGGTGGTGGGCGGCGTCGGCTGGCTGTATGGCGGCGTGGCCGGGGCGATTGTGTTCAAGCTGATGCAGGATGCGCTCTCGTCCATCACGCCGCAGTACTGGACTTTCTGGATAGGCCTGTTCCTGGTGGTGCTGGTGCTGGTGGGCCGCGAGCGGCTGGTGCGGCCCTGGACCTGGCTGCCGCAGCGTCGGCACGGAGGCCGGCCGTGAGCGCGGCGCAGAACGGCGACGCGGTGCTGTCCGCGCAAGGCCTGGTGATGCGCTTCGGCGGCATCACCGCCACCAACAACGTGAGCCTGAACCTGCGGCGCGGCGCGCGCCACGCCTTGATAGGCCCCAACGGCGCGGGCAAGACCACGCTGGTCAACCTGCTGACGGGCGTGCTGCAGCCGACCGAGGGCCGCATCCTGCTCGAGGGCGAAGACATCACACGGCTGGCGCCGCACCAGCGCGTCAAGCGCGGCATGGTGCGCACCTTCCAGATCAACCAGCTGTTCGACTCGCTCACGCCGCTGCAGACGCTGGCACTGACGGTGTCGCAGCAGGCCGGCCTGGGCGCGAAATGGTGGCAGCCGCTGGGCCGCAACCGGGCCGTGGCCGAACGTTGCGAACAATTGCTGGAACAGTTTCACCTCACCGAGGTGATGGACCAGCCGACCCGCGTGCTGGCCTATGGCAAGCGGCGCCTGCTGGAGATTGCCGTGGCGCTGGCCTGCGAGCCGCGCGTGCTGCTGCTGGACGAACCCGTGGCGGGCGTGCCAGCCGGCGAGCGCGAGGAGTTGCTGCAAACCGTGGCCGCGCTGCCGGCCGACGTGTCGGTGCTGCTGATCGAGCACGACATGGATTTGGTGTTCAGCTTCGCCACCACCATGACGGTGCTGGTCAACGGCACGCTGCTGACCGAGGGCACGCCCGAACAGATCGCGGCCGACCCGCAGGTCAAGGCGGTGTACCTGGGCCATGGCGAGGAACATGGGGAGGAGGTGGCCCATGGCTGAGCTGCTCAAGGTCGACAAACTGCGCGCCGGCTACGGCGAGGCCGTGGTGCTGCACGAGGTGTCGTTCACGCTCGGCGAAGGCCAGACGCTCGCGCTGCTGGGCCGCAACGGCACCGGCAAGACCACACTGATCAACACGCTGGCGGGCGCGACGCGGCAGCATGGCGGCGCCATTTCCTTCGGCGCGGGCGCGGCCATGGTCGCGCTGCACCAGCTGCCCTCACACGAACGTGCGGCGGCCGGCATAGGCTGGGTGCCGCAAGAGCGCAACATCTTCAAGTCGCTGACGGTGCACGAGAACCTCACCGCGGTGGCGCGCCGGGGCAAATGGAATCCCGACAGCGTTTACGCGATGTTCCCGCGCCTGGCCGAGCGCAAGGGCAACCTGGGCACGCAGCTGTCGGGCGGCGAGCAGCAGATGCTGGCCGTAGGGCGGGCGCTGGTGCTGAACCCGAAGCTGTTGCTGCTCGACGAACCGCTGGAAGGCCTGGCGCCCATCATCGTGGAGGAGCTGCTGCGCGCCATACGCCGCATCACGCGCGAAGAAGGCCTGAGCGCCATCATCGTGGAGCAGCATCCGCAGGCCATCCTGGCGATTTCCGACAGCGCCGTGGTGCTGGACCGCGGCATGGTGGTGCACACGGGAACGGCCCAGGCCCTGCGCGAGCAGCCCGAGCGTCTGGACCAACTGCTGGGCGTGGCGCGTTAAGAGCCGGGCCGTCGATGCGGCCGGTTCTGTATTTCGCGTTTAAAGCGCTCAAAAAGCAGCTACGCGCCGCTATCGTGAACAAGCTTCGCGGCGAAGCGGCTTTCCATGGCGAAAAGTCAAAAGCGATCCACCTTTTTGCGTAGATTCACTTACTAGGGTTTTCCCGTCCGGCGGCCTACAATCGCAGACCTTACAAGAAATTGACGGTCGACCGACCGTTCCCGCTGGAGACCTTGCTGATGCCGACACCACCCGCCGCGACGCCCACTGACCGTGAAGAAAAACGCGCCGAACTGCGCCGCGCCGCCCTTGAATACCACGAGTTTCCAACCCCCGGCAAGGTCGCCATCGCAGCGACCAAGCAGCTCACCAACCAGCGCGACCTGGCCCTGGCCTATTCCCCCGGCGTCGCGGCGCCCTGCGAAGAGATCGTCAAGGACCCCAACAACGCCTTCAAGTACACCAGCCGCGGCAACCTGGTGGCCGTGATCACCAACGGCACCGCGGTGCTGGGCCTGGGCGACATCGGCCCACTGGCTTCCAAGCCGGTCATGGAAGGCAAGGGCGTGCTGTTCAAGAAGTTCGCCGGCGTCGACGTGTTCGACATCGAGATCGACGAAAAAGACCCGGCCAAACTGGTCGACATCATTGCCTCGCTGGAGCCGACCTTCGGCGCCATCAACCTCGAAGACATCAAGGCGCCCGATTGCTTCTATGTGGAGCGCGAGCTGCGCAAGCGCATGAAGATCCCGGTGTTCCACGACGACCAGCACGGCACGGCCATCACCGTGGGTGCGGCGGTGCTGAACGCGCTCAAGGTGGTGGGCAAGGGCCCCGGCCAGGTCAAGCTGGTGACTTCCGGCGCGGGTGCGGCGGCGCTGGCCTGCCTGAACCTGCTGCTCAAGCTGGGCATACAGCGCGAAAACGTCTTCGTGACCGATCTGGCCGGCGTGGTCTATGAAGGCCGTACCGAGCTGATGGACGAGGACAAGATCCAGTTCGCGCAGAAGACCGACGCGCGCACCCTGAGCGAAGTCATCGCGGGCGCGGACATCTTCCTGGGCCTGTCGGCCGGCGGTGTGCTCAAGAAGGACATGGTCGCCAAGATGGCGGCCAAGCCCATCATCCTGGCGCTGGCCAATCCGAATCCGGAGATCACGCCCGAGGACGTCAAGTCCGTGCGCGACGACGCCATCATGGCGACCGGCCGCACCGACTACCCCAACCAGGTCAACAACGTCCTGTGCTTTCCCTACATCTTCCGCGGCGCACTGGATGCCGGCGCCTCCACCATCACCATCGAGATGGAAATCGCGGCCGTGCATGCGATTGCCGAGCTGGCGCAAGCCGAGCAGAGCGAAGTGGTAGCGGCCGCCTATGTCGGCGAGAAGCTCGCTTTCGGCCCGGAGTACCTGATCCCCAAGCCTTTTGATCCGCGCCTCATGATGAAGATCGCGCCCGCGGTGGCGCAGGCGGCGGCCGACAGCGGCGTGGCCCTGCGGCCCATCCAGGACATGAACGCCTACCGCGACAAGCTGCAGAGCTTCGTCTACGCCTCGGGCACAGTCATGAAGCCGATCTTCGCGGCCGCCAAGGCCGCCAGCCGCAAGCGCGTGGCCTACGCCGAGGGCGAGGAAGAACGCGTGCTGCGCGCCTGCCAGATCGTGGTGGACGAAGGCCTGGCACGGCCGACCTTGATCGGCCGACCCGCCATCATTGCCCAGCGCATCGAAAAATTCGGCCTGCGCCTGAAGGAAGAGCTCGACTACGACGTGGTCAACGTCGAGCAGGACCACCGCTACCGCGACTTCTGGCAGACCTACCACCGCATGATGGAGCGCCGCGGCGTCACGGTGCAGATCGCCAAGATCGAGATGCGCCGCCGCCTCACGCTGATCGCCGGCATGCTGCTGCACAAGGGCGACGTCGACGGCCTGATCTGCGGCACCTGGGGCACCACCGCCCACCACCTGGACTACCTGGACCAGGTGATCGGCAAGCGCGAAGGCGTCAACACCTACGCCTGCATGAACGGCCTGCTGCTGCCGAACCGCCAGGTCTTCCTGCTCGACACGCACGTCAACTGCGACCCGACGGCCGAGCAGCTCGCCGAGATCACCACCATGGCGGCCGAGGAAATGATGCGCTTCGGCATCAAGCCCAAGGCGGCCCTGCTGTCGCATTCGAACTTCGGCTCTTCCAACCTGCCCAGCGCGTTGAAGATGCGCCGCACGCTGGAGCTGCTGCGCGAAAAAGCGCCCTGGTTGGAAGTCGACGGTGAAATGCACGGCGACATGGCGCTGGACGCCGACGCGCGCGCACTGATCATGCCCAACAGCACGCTGGCCGGCGAGGCCAACCTGCTGGTACTGCCCAATATTGATGCGGCCAATATTTCGTACAACCTGCTCAAAACGGCGGCCGGCGGCAACATCGCCATTGGCCCCGTGCTGCTGGGCGCGAACAAACCCATGCACATCCTGACCGCGACCGCCACGGTACGCCGCATCGTCAACATGACGGCCCTGACGGTCGCGGATGCGAATGCGGCGCGATAAGCCAAAATTAGATAGCCAGTACTAACTTATTTAGGCAGTACCCCCGGTCTTTACTGCCTAAATTTTCAGCAGCCACTTGCGTTTTTTGGCCATATGCGGCAAACTACCTCTCTTGAAATTTAAGGGTTAACCCGAAATCGGCGGGCTGGCCTTAGGTTCCAGGAAAGGCTTCTTTTTCATGTTGCGCAATGGGTGGGGACGTTGGCAGGTGGCCAAAATGGTCGGCCTGCTGGTCTTGACAACCAGCCTGAGCGGGCTGATCCCCAGCGTGGTGCAGGCCAAGGGTGCGGATACACCGGCATCGGCCGGCACGATCGCAACGGCCCAATTGCCCCCGCAAGGGCGCGACATGATGACGCTGATTTACCAGGGTGGGCCGTTCAGGCATGACAAGGACGGCGTGGTGTTTGGCAACCGGGAGCGACTTCTTCCGGCCAACCGTCGCGGTTACTACCGCGAATACACCGTCAGGACGCCCAATGAACGCAGCCGGGGAGCCCGGCGCATTGTTTGTGGCGGCTTGAAACCCACCGCTCCGGATGCCTGTTATTACACCGACGACCACTATGCGAGTTTTCGCAGAATCGTTCAGTAAATGAACTGTGGTTGTTATTTCAAGTTTTTGACTTCAGAGAAAGAGTAGCGGAGATGGATACACCACTTCGTCGGGACAACGAGACGCCGGTGCGCAAGGACGGCGAAACGCCCTTGCGCGGCGTGCGGCAGAACATCGTTCAATCCATACGTGCCTTCCGGGTGCAGGATCTGCAGGACGCCGCAACGCAGCTGAACCAGCATTTCCTGTACGCCAACCTGGGCAACGCCCAGAGCAAGCAGGACGTGCTGGACATGATTGCGGCGCAATACACCTTCCCTGCGCACTTCGGCAAGAATTTCGACGCGCTGTACGACTGCATGACGGACCTGGTCCACAAATCAGGCCCGCAGCCCGGCTTCATCGTCGTGCTCGAGCAGATTCCGGCCAACGCCAAATTCGACAAGGAAGCGCGCGAGCAGCTGCTCGACATCTTCCGGGATGCTTCGGACTACTGGGCGGATCGCAAGATACCGTTCAGATGTTTCTATTCTTTTCTGTAGCCCGCTCCCCAGACATCGGCCAAGGGGATCGGGCGAATGAGGCCCAGCAAGCAGTTGCAGAAGGTGAAGAAGTCATGCCTACCGACAAACTGGTAGACGTGTCACCTCTGGCGTTGCGCATGAGCAGCCCGTTTAACGCGGGTTACTGGCTCGCCGCTGCTTAAAGCAAAAACGACATCGTGGGCGCCGCAAGCGCCCGCAAAAAAGCCCGTCCTTGACGGGCTTTTTTTATGCCGGAACACTGCCGGTCGGCTTACAGCGCCTGCACCAGCGCGACGTACTCGGCCACCGGCACTTCCTCGGCACGGCGCTGCACGTCAAACGTCCCGCCGAAGCCCCGCGCGGCCAGCCATTGTCCCAGGGTGTGGCGCAGCAGCTTGCGGCGCTGGCTGAAGGCCACCTGCACCAGCTCGCTGAGCAGCTTGACGTCCAGCGCCGCCGGCGCGGCATGCGGCACCATGCGCACCACCGCGCTGTCCACGCGCGGCGGCGGGTCAAAGCTGTGCGGCGGCACGAACAGCACATTTTCCATGGCATAGCGCCACTGCAGCATCACGCTGAGCCGGCCGTAGTCGCTGGTGGCCGGCGCGGCCACCATGCGGTCTATGACTTCCTTTTGCAGCATGAAGTGCTGGTCTTCAATCACGTCGACCGCGCCCAGCAGGTGAAACAGGATGGGCGTGGAGATGTTGTACGGCAGGTTGCCGACGACCCGGAGCTTTTGCCCCGGCGCGCAGGCGGTGCTCGCCAGCGCATGGATGTCCACCTTGAGGATGTCCGACTCGACCACGCTGAGCTGGGGATGCTGACGCAGCTGCCGGGCCAGGTCGCGGTCCAGCTCGATCACAGTCAGGTTACCCAGGCGTTCCACCAGGGGCTGCGTCAAGGCCGCAAGCCCGGGACCAATCTCCACCACAGCCTGGCCAGGCCGAGGCGCGATCGCCTGGACGATGCCTTCGATGATGCCCTGGTCAGTCAGGAAGTGCTGGCCGAAGCGTTTGCGGGGAATGTGTTTCACGATGGAGCGGCCTTACGCATTTAAATCAGCATGGGCCGCGGAACCGGCTTCGCCGGGCCGCAGGCGCAGCGGCCCCTTTCGTGATGAAAGGGGCAGGGAGAAGCCGCAGGCTACACGCAGTGAGCGACCGTGGGGGCCACATTATTGAGGAGGATCACGATACTCCACATACGCGCGGCCACGGACCTCCTGGGCCCAGAGTGCGTAGGCTTCGTTCTGTTTCTTCTCGCGCAGCACGTTGCGGGCGATTTCGCGCTGGTCGCGCTGCGAGAGCTGCGTGTCGCGACGCTCCAGCACCTGGATGATGTGCACGCCAAAGCGGGACACCAGCGGATCGGAGACCTGGTTGGGCGCCAGGCTGTTCATGACTTTTTCGAACTCGGGCACAAACATGCCGGGGCTGGCCCAACCCAGATCGCCGCCTTCCTTGGCCGAGCCGTCGTCGCTGTTCTCGCGGGCGAGGGCGGCAAAATCGGCCTGCCCCGCCTGGACACGTTTCTTGAACTCGGCGAGTTTTTCCGTCGCGGCGGCTTCCGTCTGTTTGGGGTTCAGGCGCAGCAGGATGTGCCGGGCATGGGTCTGCGTCACGGTGGCGCCGGGCATGCCGCCCTGGCGCTTTTCGATCACCTTGAGGATGTGAAAGCCCGCACCGCTTCGCACCGGGCCCGCCAGTCCGCCGGTCTGCAGGTTTTTGGTGGCCTCGACAAAGAGGGGAGGATAGCGGTCAGCGGCGCGCAGGCCCATCTGGCCGCCGGTGGTGCGTGTGGCGGATGCGGAGAACTCCGCGGCCAGCGCCGCAAAATCGCCGCCGGCCTTGGCGCGATCAACCACCTGCTGGGCCCTGGCCTGCAGCGCCGCGACCTGGTCGGGCGTGGCGTTCTCGGGCACCGCCACCAGGATCTCGCCCAGGTTGAGGGTCACGGCGGAAGCCTCGGCGCCGCCGCCTTCCTGGTCGCGCAGGAACTGGTCTATCTCCTGTTCGGTCACGGTGGCGCGCGATTCCAGCTCACGCTGGCGCAGCCGGCCCACCAGGAGCTCATCGCGCACTTCGGAGCGGAACTGGGTGTAGTCGACGCCGTCCGCCTTCAGGCGGCTGCGCAGCTGGTCCACCGAGATCTGGTTCTGGCTGGCCACGGTCTGGACCGCGTTTTCGATGGTGTTTTCGTCGATCCGGATCCCCGAGCTGCGTGCCAGCTGCAGTTGCGCCTTGTCGCTGATCATGCGCTCCAGGATCTGCGGCACCAGCTCACTGCGCGGCGGCAGGGCCGTGCCCTGCTGGAGGATCTGCTGCTCGGTGCGGATCAGTTTGAGGCGAACCTCGCTGTTGGTGATCGGCTCGGAATTCACCACCGCGACGATGAAATCGGCCTGGCGCTGCCCGCCGCCCTGGGCCGGTGCCCGCGCGGCGGCCGTCGGGTCGGACAGGCGCAGGGGATTGGACGGCTTGAGCCCCTGGGCCTGCACCTGAACCGCCAGCAAGGCCGAAAGCGCCAGCGCAAGGGCGGTGGCGCGCGGCAGGCTCGGGAAAAGGTCAGGGGAGAAACGGGTATTAGTCATAAGTGGTAAAGCGGCTTGGAGAGTCGATTTTCTCACGCAGGTACTGGTAGCGCGGGACATTTGACTTGAGGGTTTCCAGGGGGTTCCCGCCGATGCGGGAGAAACCCACCAGCTCCAGCTGGAACATGATCCGGGTGTCGGTAGTGCCGGTGCCGGTCTGCGAACGCTGCAACACGACGCGGCCTATCCAGCAGCAGCCGTCGTATTCGACGCCGATGATGGAGTCGACCAGCCGCTTGTCCAGCACGCTGTAGTTCAGCCGGCCGACCGCGTAATAGCGCCCCGGCCCCAGGCCCTGCCCCGCGCCCAGGTCTTTGCCCTTGTCGCCCCAGAGGTCGTTGATGGGCCACTGCCAGCCCACGTCGATCTGCTCGCTGACGTTGCGCTGGCGCCGGAATGCGGCGCTGATGACGCGGTAATTGCCCGGGTTGTAGCGCACGCCGAAAGAGGCGCGCTCGGACTGCTTGGTCTTGGGGTTGTACTGCACCGTGCTGTCGAAGGACCACTGCGGCACCCAGTTGACGGACGCGCCGACCAGGATGTCGCTGATGCGGTCGGTGACGGGCAGCGCGCCGGGCAGCGTCACCCGCTGGTCTTCAAAACGCAGGCGCTGCGCGATGCCGACGCGCACGGCCTCGGCGCCGGTCGCGGGATCCAGCAGGCGGGAAGTCACGCCCAGCGTCAGCAGGTTGGCGTCGGAAATACGGTCATTGCCGACAAAAGCGTTCTCGGTGAAGACGGTCGCGAAGTTGAAGTCGTTCAGGCCGGAGTCATAGTTGGGCAGCAGGCTCTGGTCGCGGTAGGGCGTGCGGACATAAAAAGCCCGCGGCTCCAGCGTCTGGGTGAAACTGCGGCCCAGGAAGCTGGCCTCGCGCTCGAACTGCAGGCCGCTGTCCAGGCTGAAGGTCGGAACCACACGCGAGGCCGTCCTCGCCCCGCCGACCAGCGGCGCGTCGAACTGGTAGCTGGTGGCGTGCAGCTGCACCTTGGGCGTGATGAAGCCGGCCGACGACAGCCAGGGACGGCTGATCTGCAGCTTGGTGTAGGCCCGGTTGCTGTTGGGCTGGTTCGTCAGGACCCGGTCGGCGGAGAAGCGGGTGTAATCGCCCTCGATCGACCAGTCGAAGCCGTTGCCCAGCCCCCACAGGGGGGCATCCACCCGGGTGTAGGCGGCCGTCAGTTGCGGAAGGCGGTCGTAGGGAGGGACGATGGGCGAGGTCACGTCCTGCAGCGTCTGCCATTTCAGGGTGCGTAGGGTGCTGGAGAAGAAGCCCCGGCTCCAGGACAGGGTGGCGTCCTGGGACAGCAGCCGCTGGGTGGTGGAGCCGAACCGCGCCGGGAAATCCTTCCAGTAATCGTTGTCGCTGACACGATTCATGTTCAGGTTGAGGCCGAGGTTGCCGACAGAAGCCAGGCCGGTGTCAATGATGCCGGTGTGCTGGTAGCCGTAGGACCAGCGGTCCCGGTTGCGCAGCTTGTCGCTGGGCAGGTAATTGGCGCGCAATTCGCCCCGGTAGCTGGGCTCCAGGTAACGGAACTCGCCGGCGAGGTCTATGCCGCGCTTGCTCAGGATCGCCGGGGAGAAGGTCGCGTCCCGGTTGGGCGCGATGTCGAAGTAATAAGGCTGGCGAAATTCAAAGCCGTTGGTCGACCCCATGCTGATGGTGGGCGGCAGCAGGCCGGACTTGCGCTTGTCGCTCAGCGGAAAGCTGACCTTGGGAAAAGCCAGGATGGGCACGCTTTTGAAGCGGACGACGGCATTGCGGGCCACGCCGACCTCGGTCTCCAGGTCGAACTCGAAACTGCTGGCGCGCAACACCCAGGAGGGCTCCCAGCTCGCCTCGTCTTCGCGCTCGCAGGTGGTGTAGGTCGCGCGCTGGGCCGTCAGGTGGTTTTCGTCGAGGAAATCGACCCGCTGCGCCCGGCCGTTGCCGCCGTTGCTCAGGAAGCGGTAATCAGGCGTGGTGAAAAAACCCTCGAACCGGTCCAGCTTGAGTTCCAGCTCGGGACCTTCAAAGCGGTTGCCGGCCCGGTTGATGCGGACATTGCCGCGGCTTTTGAGCTGGTCGTCGGGCTGGTAATACTCGATGCGGTCGGCGCGTATGGAGGTCGCCCCGCGGCGCAGTTCCGCATTCCCGTCGATCACGGTCTCCAGGTCCGGGCGTCCCGACACGCGGTCGCCGAAGATAAAGGTCGGGCCCCGGTCCTGCGGGTCGCTGGAGACTTCCTCGGCCAGCATGGGGGTGGGCCTGAGCTTCAAGACGCTCTCGGTCTCCGCCATCTCAGCCGGCGTGGGGGCCGACGCGCCACGCGCCGGCGCTGGCGCCTCAGGCACCGACTGGGCGTGCGCCGTCCCCGCAACAGTCATCCCCAGCGTGGCGCAAAACACGACCAGCCTGGAGACAGCAAGAGCCACCGGAGAGAGAATAAAAGGCGAGGGGGATGCGCGGCGCATCGTTTATGTGAGATAAACCCGTTTGTAAAATCAGGCCCGATTATCCATGACCCTCCAGCCCATCCCCAGAATAAAGAAGCCAAGCCCGGCGAAGGCCGCGCAGGCATGACCGCGCCGTCCATCGCCTGGGCCGACCCGGCACGCGCCGCCGCCTTCGACAAGTGGCTGGCCGACATGGCCCGCCAGCACGATTTGCAGGCCGGCACGCTGAGGCCGGCATCGGCCGACGCCAGTTTTCGCCGCTATTTCAGGGTCGACGCCGCATCCGGCGAGGGCAGCTGCATCATCATGGATGCGCCGCCCGCGCAGGAAGATTGCAAACCCTTCGTCAAAATCGCCGGCCTGATGGCGGACGCGGGCCTGAACGCGCCCCGCGTGCTGGCATGGGACGAGCCCCTGGGCTTCATGCTGCTGAGCGACCTGGGCGCGCAAACCATGATGGAGGTGATCGCGCCTCCCGCCGCGGTTGACGCAATTTCCAGCCCCGCATCGGCGCACTACGAGCTGTATGCCCATGCGGTGGACGCCCTGGTGCGCTGGCAGCTCGCCTCGAAACCCGGTGTATTGCCCCCTTATGACGACGCGCTGCTGTCGCGCGAACTCTCGCTGTTTCCCGACTGGTATGTCGCCAAACACCGCAAGCTGCCGCTGGACAACGGCCTGCAGGAGAAGCTGAACGTTCTCTTCGAACAGATCAAGGCCAGCAACCTGAATTCGCTCGACGGTGCACGCGTGTTCGTGCACCGCGACTTCATGCCGCGCAATCTCATGATCCCAAGCGGCTCGCCGGCGCCTCTCACAGATGCGCCACCACTGGGGGTTCTTGATTTCCAGGATGCGGTCTACGGCCCCATCAGCTATGACATCGCCAGCCTGATGCGCGACGCATTCCTGAGCTGGGAAGAGGATTTTGTGCTCGACATCACCGTGCGCTACTGGCAGAAGGCGCGCAAGGCGGGCCTGCCGGTCGGCGACGATTTCGGCGAGTTCTACCGCGCCGTCGAATGGATGGGCCTGCAGCGCCACCTCAAGATTCTGGGTATTTTTGCGCGCCTCACGCTGCGCGACGGCAAGCCCAAGTACCTGGCCGACACGCCGCGCTTTATCCGCTACGCCCGCAACACCGCCGCGCGCTACCGCCAGCTGGGCCCGCTGATGGTGCTGCTCGACGAGATCGAAGGCAATGAAACCCGCGTGGGCTACACGTTCTGACCGCATGAAGCATCCCCTCCACCGCGCCCCCACAGCCAAGGCCGTGGCGTGAGCGCCCGTTTCTACGCCGACATGGCGCTGGTGCCGGGCACGACCGTCCAGTTGCCACCGGCCACCGCCCGCCACGTCCAGGTCCTGCGGCTGCAGCCCGGGGACGCGCTTTCGCTGTTCAACGGCAGGGGTGACGGCCAGCCCGGCAGCGAAGGGGAGTTCGAAGCCACGGTCGCGCGCATGGGGCGCAGCGAGGTCGAGGTCATCATCGGCGCCTACACTCCCACGGCGCGCGAGGCCGGCCGCGCTATCCACCTGGCGGTCGCCATGCCCGCCAACGAGCGCATGGACTGGCTGGTCGAAAAAGCCGCCGAGCTCGGCGCAGCCAGCATCCAGCCCCTGATGAGCGAGCGCAGCGTGTTGCGCATCAAGGGCGAACGCGCCGACAAAAAAATCTCGCACTGGCGCGGCGTGGCCATCGCCGCCTGTGAGCAGTGCGGCCGCAGCCGCGTGCCGCTGATCCACGACGTCGCCAACTTGGCCGACTGGCTCAAGGGCAGCGGCGACGCGGCCCCGGACGGAAGCCGGCTGCTGCTGTCGCTGCGCGAAGGCAGCCGGCCGCTGGCCCAGGCGGTTCCGGGCAACGGCGCGCTGACCTTTTTAAGCGGCCCCGAGGGCGGCCTCAGCCCCGCCGAAGAAGCCGCCGCCATCGCCCGCGGCTTCAGCCCCGTCACGCTGGGCCCGCGCGTGCTGCGGGCCGAAACCGCGCCGCTGGCCTGCCTGTCGCTGTTGACGCTGGGGGCTGCCGCATGAACCGCAACCTCTGGCTGCTGGCCGTTTGCCAGGGCTTGTTCCTGACCAACAACGTCACCTTCATCGCCATCAACGGCCTGGTCGGGCTGAACCTGGCGCCGCTGGGCTGGATGGCGACCCTGCCCGTCATGGGCTATGTGGTGGGCGGGGCGCTGTCGACCGCAGTGGTGGCGCGCACGCAGGCGCGCTTCGGCCGCAAGACCTCCTTCCAGCTCGGCTTGCTGGTGGCCGTGGCCTCGGCTTTGCTGTGCTGCTACGCGGCCTACGGCAAGAACTTCTGGCTGCTGGTGGCGGCCACGGTGGTGGCCGGCTACTACAGCGCCAACGCGCAGCTTTACCGCTTTGCCGCGGCCGAGCTGGCCCTGCCGGCCTTTCGCGAGAAAGCCATTTCGCTGGTCATGGCCGGCGGCCTGCTGGGTGCCGTCGCCGGGCCCAATCTCGCGGCCCGCACGCGGGAGCTGACCGACGTGCCTTTTGCCGGCGCCTACCTGGCGCTGGCGGGCGTGGCGCTGCTGTCCATGGCGCTGCTGGCCTTCATCCAGTTTCCGCCGCCGCCCGAGGCGCACGCGTCGCGGGGAGGGCGGCCGCTGTCTGAAATCATGCGGCAGCCGGTCTTCATCGTGGCCGCGGCCGCCGGCGCGCTGGGCTTTGGCGTGATGAACCTCCTGATGGCCGCCACACCGATCGCCATGCAGATCTGCGGCCTGCCGTTTTCCAGCGTTGCGCTGGTGCTGGAGTGGCATGTGATCGGCATGTTCGCCCCCGGCTTTTTCACCGGCCACCTGATCCGCCGCTTCGGCGCCCTGCCCATCATGGCGGTGGGCGTGGCGCTGAACGTGCTGTGCGTGCTGATCGCGCTCTCGGGCGTGGACCTGAAGCAGTTCCTGGTAGCGCTGTTTGTGCTGGGGCTGGGCTGGAATTTCCTGTTCACCGGCAGCACCACGCTGGCGCTCACGGCCTACCGCCCCGAAGAAAAAGACAAGGCCCAGGGCGCGCTCAATTTCTGTATTTTTGCGGTGCTGGCGATTTCTTCGCTGGCCTCGGGGGTGCTGGTCACCACGCAGGGATGGACCTTGCTGAACCTCGGTTCGTTGCTGCCGCTGGGCCTGACCGGCGCGGCGCTGGCCTGGCTTGCGCTGGCCCAGCGCAAGAGCCGGGGCGCCTGAGTCCTTTGCCGGGCCGCGAGCGCGCTAGAAGCGCGCGTCCAGCCAGGCTTTGAGCGTGTCGAACACCGGCACCGAATCGGTTTCGTTGAAAATCTCGTGGTAGAGGCCCTCAAAACAGCGCGTGGTCACCGTGCCGGGCATGACGTCCCGTGAATTCGTGGCGCTTTCTGCAAAAGCGCGGCTGCCCGCCGGGTCGACAAGGCTGTCAGCACCCGCGTACATCAGCAGCGTGGGCGTGCGCCAGCGGGCGGCGGCGGCTATGGTCGCGGGACCTGCCGTCGCGATGAACTTGCCCAGCCGCGGCGAAATCCTGTTGTGCACCTGCCGGTCGGCAACGTATTTCCTGACCACCTCCGGGTCGTGCGAGAGGTAGTTCGGATCCAGGCCGTTGCCCACGCACAGGTTGGGCGCCAGTTTCGGCATGAAAGCCAGCAGCAGTTTTTGCAGCGGGCCGAGGCCGGCATCCAGTGCCGGCGAGGACATCACCAGGCCGTCGACGGGACGTATGCCCAGCGAGACAAAGCGGCTGACCACCAGGCCGCCCAGGCTGTGGCCCAGCAGGACGATCGGAAGCTGGGCGGATTCCGGCGCCGCGGATTCCCGCAGCATGCGCATGCAGCGCAGCCGCGTGTCGTCGACCACCTCGGCTAGGTCGTCGAGCAAGGTGCTGTCCTGGGGCAGCACGCCGCGCGCGCCGCCGGACTCGCCGTGGCCGCGCTGGTCGTAAGCGCGCACGGCAAAACCCCACTCCATCAATTGGCGCGCGACATGGTCGTAGCGCAGGGCGTGTTCACCCAGGCCGTGCACCAGCAGCACGACGGCGCGCGGCGGCGGCGCGTGCGGGCCCATTTCGTCGGCCCAGGCGTCCAGCGGCCACTCGTAGAGGGCCAGGTTCTCGCCGTCGCGGGCGGTGAAGGGGGCTAGGACGGTCGAATGCATGCGGCGGCGAAAACCTGGCCTGGGGCAAGCATGCGCGGGAGGCCGCGATGCAGGGAAGAAGGGCGGCGCACCCGAGTCAACCGGGGACGCGGGCCATCACGTGCGCGACCGCGGCGGTCAGCTTCTTGGCATAGGGCACGTTCAGGAATTCGTTGGGGCCGTGGGCATTGCTCTTGGGGCCCAGCACGCCGCAGACCATCATCTGCGCCTTGGGGAAGCCCTTGCTCAGCATGTTCATCAGCGGAATGGTGCCGCCCTGGCCTATGGTGCCGCAAGGCGCGCCGAAAAAGCTCTGCGACGCGTCGTTGAGCGCGTTCTCGAACCAGGGCACGGTGCCGGGCGCATTCCAGCCGGTCGCGCCGCCGTTGCTTTCGAAGGTCACCTTGGCCTGGTAGGGCGCGTTGTCTTCCAGCAGCGTCTTGAGTTCCTGCACCGCCGCGCCGGCATCGATCAGCGGCGGGAAACGCAGCGAGAGCTTGAAGGCGGTGTAAGGCCGCAGCACGTTGCCGGCGTCCTTGAGCGCCGGGAAGCCCTCGGCACCGGTGACGCTCAGCGTGGGGCGCCAGGTGCGGTTGAGCAGGGCTTCGACCGGGTCGGTGGTGGTGGGCAAGGCAAAGCTGCTGGAGCCTTCGCAATCGTAGTGCGCCCACGGAAAGCGCTTGTAGATTTCCTCGCCGAGGATTTTGGCCGTGGCCTGCGCCTGGGCCAGGCGGTCGGCCGGGATTTCGCAATGAAAGCTCTGCGGCAGCAGGCGCCCGGTCTTGCTGTCCTCGAGGCGGTCCAGCACCTGGCGCATGATGCGAAAGCTCGAGGGCACCAGGCCGCTGGCGTCGCCGGAGTGCACGCCCTCCGTGAGAATTTCGACCTTGAGCACGCCGGCCGCGTTGCCGCGCAGGCTGGTGGTCAGCCACAGCTGGTCGTAATTGCCCGCGCCGGAATCCAGGCACACCACCAGCGCGACCTCGCCGAGGCGCTCGCGCAGCGCGTTGACATAGGGCAGCAAATCGTAGGAGCCGCTTTCCTCGCAGGTCTCGATCAGGCCGACGATGCGCGGGTGCGGAACGTTCTGCGCCTTGAGCGCCTGTACGGCGGCGATGCTGGCGTAGACGGCGTAGCCGTCGTCGGCGGCGCCGCGGCCGTAGAGCTTGCCGTCCTCGTACTTCGCCGTCCAGGGGCTCAGGTCATTGCGCCATCCGGTGAATTCGGGCTGCTTGTCAAGGTGGCCGTACATCAGCACGGTTTGCGTCGAGTCGGCGCGCGTGGCCGGGATCTCAAAAAACAGCACCGGGGTGCGGCCTTCGAGGCGCACGACTTCCAGCGTGAGGCCTTCAACTTTCTGCGCCTCGACCCAGGCCGCCGCATTACGCATGACGGTGTCGATGAAACCGTGCTGCGCCCAGTCGCTGTCGAAGGTCGGGGACTTGGCGGGGATGGAAATGTAGTCGGTGATCTGTTTGACGATGTCGCCGTCCCACTGGGCGGTCACCTGGGAAAGGGCCTGGGCGGCGTTGAGGATGCTGGCGGGGATTTCGCGGTGCAGGGGGGCGTTCATGGAAGGGCTCCGAGGGAAAAAGTCGGCTTTTCAGGGCAGCTTTTGGCTGCGACAGCTGCTACTGTACGCTTCCGACACAGACCGCGCCACCGGCCAAGGGAAGACCCGCAATTGGAGAATTCCACCTACAGCGCCCGCAGCCGGCGGGGGCAAAGATATCCGCTCTTATTCCCCTCCATTTGGATGAGAGAGCATCCAGCACGCCACGGAGCCCCCATGACACGAGCCAGCCCCCCAGCAAGCCCTTCCGCACCGGCCGATTCCCGCACCCGCGCGGGCGTGGGCGGCTGGACCTTCGAGCCCTGGCGCAGCAACTTCTTTCCGCCCGGCCTGCCGCACAGCCGCGAGCTCGAATACGCGAGCCGCCAGCTGAGCGCCATCGAGGTCAACGGCACTTATTACGGCACGCTCAAGCCGGCCAGTTTCAAAAAGTGGCATGACGAGACACCCGACGGCTTCATGTTCTCGCTCAAAGCCTCGCGCTACGCGACCAACCGCCGCGTGTTGGCCGAGGCCGGCGAATCCATCCAGCGCTTCACGGAAAGCGGCATCAGCGAACTGGGCGAAAAACTGGGCCCCATCGTCTGGCAGTTCATGCCCGGCAAGGTGTTTGAGCCCGAGGACTTTGAGGCCTTCCTCGCGCTGCTGCCGAAACAGGTGGACGGCCGGGCGTTGCGCCACGTGGTCGACGTGCGCCACGAAAGTTTCATGTCGCCCGACTACCTTGCGCTGGCACGTCGTTACAAGGTGGCCACCGTATTTACCGACGCTGACAAATTCCCGTCTTTTGCCGACCTCACGGGCGACTTTGCCTATGCCCGGCTGATGATGAGCGAGGCAAGCCTGGAGACCGGGTACGAGGACGCTGCGCTGGACGCCTGGGCCGAACGTGCGCGGCAATGGGCCGCAGGCGGCGTGCCGGCCGACCTGCCGGCGCTGGAAGAAGCCCCGTCGCAAGGCAAGCCGCGCGACGTGTTTGTGTATTTCATCAACGGTGCCAAGGAAAGGGCGCCGGCCGCGGCCATGGCGTTTTTAAGCCGGCTGGGCTTTAGGCCTTCAGATCAGGCCTAGAACCTGTTTACGGCCTAAACGGGGCCGCGTTGGGGTGCAATCGGGATGAGCGGGCCGACCGGGCACGCTGCATGGGCTAATGCCCATGCAAGGGCCTGGGTGGCTCAATCGCCCGATTTCACCCCAACCCGGAGGGCAAGCCCCTTCTCGGGCGGTCTGCGGCGTTGCGGCGCTAGCCCATAGGTGAACTATGGGCGTCGCACCGCGCCTTGCATCCCATCCCGAGAAGGCGCTTGCGCGGTCCCGTTTAGGCCGTAAACAGGTTCAGGAGGCCATGGCCTCGCCGAGCCGGATTTCGCGGCCGGGTGCCCACTCCGGGTTAAAGCGCAGCGGCCCCTTGGGAAACAGCATGACGACGGTGGAGCCCAGCAGGAAGCGGCCCATTTCCTCACCCTGCTTCAGGCGGATCGCGGAAGTCGGCTCGTCGGGGTAGTCCCATTGCCGCACCACCTTGCCGCGCGGCGGGTTGACCACGCCGTGCCACACCGTGGCCATGCTGCCGACAATCGTCGCGCCGACCAGCACCAGCACAAAAGGCCCGCGCGCCGATTCGAAGACGCAGACCACGCGTTCATTGCGCGCGAACAGCCCCGGCACGCCGCGCGCGGTGACCGGGTTGACGGAAAACAGCTCGCCCGGCACATAAATCATGCGCACCAGCCGCCCGTCACAAGGCATGTGGATGCGGTGGTAGTCCCGGGGGCTCAGGTACAAGGTGGCGAAGTGGCCGTCCTGGTAGTGGGCGGCCAGTGCCGCATCGCCGCCCACCAGCGCGGTGGTGGAATAACTGTGGCCCTTGGCCTGGAAAATCTGGTCCTTCTCGATCGCGCCGAACTGGCTGATCGCGCCGTCGACCGGCGACACCAGCTCGGCCACCGCCAGCGGCCGCGCGCCGGGCTTGAGCGCGCGCGTGAAAAAGTCGTTGAAGGTGAGGTAGCTGGTGATGTCCGAGTTGAGGGCCTCGTCCATGTTGACCCGATACTTGGCGACAAAGCGGCGGATGATTTCCGTGGTAACCCAGCCGCGCTCGCGCGAGGCTACGAAACCGGCAAAGGAAGTCAGCGCCTGTTTGGGGAACAGGTATTGGGGAAGGACGGCGAATCGGTCGGACACTAGGCGGCTTGAAGGGTGGAGGAAGGGCCATTCTATCGATGCCCAAACGCCACCTCCGTCGCCCGGAGGACGCTTACTGTGCGGGATAACCCGCCTCGGCGAGCACCGCCGCCACGGCCAGCCGGTCTTGCGAGGACTGCACCACGACTTTTTTGGCCGCCAGGTCCACGCTGACCTGCGCAGCCGGGTCCAATGACTTGACGGCCTGGGTGATGGCGCTGGCGCAGTGGCCGCAGCTCATGGCGGGGATGTTGAATTCCATCAGGGAGTTTCCTCAAAAATTGATGACACTGGGCAAAGTCTGAACCTTCCCATGGGGGCAAAGTCCAGCCGGATCGGCCAAACCCTCCCCGCGCCTGTGGCTATTGTCCCGCGGGCTTGACCCTCCCATGGTGGTAAGGTTCAGACTATCCTCATGAACACAAACGCCTCCTTGAAAACACCTTCCGCCTCGACCGCGCTGGCCGAGTGGCGCTTTCCCGTCCAGGGCATGAGCTGCGCCTCCTGCGTGGCGCGTGTGGAACGCTCGCTGGCCAACGTCCCTGGCGTCGAGGACGTCAGCGTCAATTTCGCGACGGAACAGGCCAGCGTCAAGGCGCGCGCCGACGTCGGCATGGACGCCTTGAAGGCCGCCGTCGCCAAAGCCGGCTACAGCGTGGCGGAGCAATCCCTGCAACTCAGGATAGACGGCATGACTTGCGCCTCCTGCGTCTCGCGCGTGGAAAAAGCGCTCAGGCAGGTGCCGGGCGTGCTCTCGGCGAGCGTCAACCTGGCGACTGAAACCGCCGAAGTCAGCGTGGCCGGCAGCACCGCCATGCGGCCTGCGCTGATGGCCGCGGTGGCCAAAGCCGGCTACCAGGCGAGTGAAATCCCCGCTTCCGGCGCCCCCGTGGGCAAAGCTGCCGCGCCCTGGTGGCCCATCGCGCTGGCAGCCGTCTTATCAGCGCCGTTGGCACTGCCCATGGTGGGCTCGCTCTTCGGCAAGGACTGGATGCTCGATGGCTGGCTGCAGTGGCTGCTCGCCACGCCGGTGCAGTTCTGGCTGGGTGCGCGCTTTTACCGTGCCGGCTGGAAGGCCTTGCGAGCCCGCAGCGGCAATATGGACCTGCTGGTCGCCCTGGGCACCTCGGCGGCTTACGGCCTGAGCGTCTACCAATTGCTGCGCCATGGCGGCCACGGCATGGCCCACCTGTATTTCGAGGCCTCGGCCGTGGTCATCACGCTGGTGCTGCTGGGCAAGTGGATGGAAGCGCGCGCCAAGCACCAGACCACTGCCGCGATACGCGCGCTGCAGGCGCTGCGCCCCGACACCGCGCGCCGTCGCCGTGACGGGAAAGATGAAGACGTCGCCCTGCAGGAAATACAGCTGGGCGACCTGGTCGTGGTGCGCCCCGGCGAACGCATCGCGGTGGACGGCGAGGTCGTCGAAGGCGCCACCCAGGTCGACGAGTCGCTGATCACCGGTGAAAGCCTGCCTGTGGCGAAGCATGCGGGCGATCACGTGACCGGCGGCGCGGTCAATGCCGAAGGCCTGGTCGTGGTCCGGACCACGGCCATAGGCGCGGAATCCACGCTGGCCCGCATCGTGCGCATGGTGGAGTCGGCGCAAGCCAAAAAAGCGCCGATACAGCGCCTGGTCGACCAGGTCAGCGCCGTCTTTGTGCCCGTGGTCATAGGCATTGCCCTGGTGACGCTGCTGGGCTGGGGTCTGGCGACCCAGAACTGGGAAGCCGCCATCCTGAACGCCGTCGCGGTGCTGGTGATTGCCTGCCCCTGCGCGCTGGGCCTGGCCACACCGACCGCCATCATGGTGGGCACCGGTGCCGCCGCCCGCCAGGGCATCCTGATCAAGGACGCCGAAGCGCTGGAGGTGGCGCACAGCGTCAAGGTGGTGGCCTTTGACAAGACCGGCACGCTGACCGAAGGAAAACCTGAACTGGTGGCGCTGGAGCCTCACGGCATCGCGGACCATGAGCTGCTGGCCTGGGCCGCAGCCATCCAGTCGGGCAGCGAACACCCACTGGCCAGGGCCGTGATGCGGCGCGCAGCGGAGCAGTCGCTCGAGATTCCCGCAGCGACGCAACTGCGCGCCGTCGCGGGACGCGGCATGGCCGCCGTGGTGGCGGGTCGCGAACTCCGGCTTGGCAGCCCGCGCTTCATGCAGGAGCTGGGCCTGGACCTCAACGCGTTCACCTCGCTGAAGACCCGCGCCGCAGAACTCGAAGCCCAGGGCCGCACCGTGTCCTGGCTCGCCGATGTCTCCAGTGCGCCCCAACTGCTCGGGCTGCTGGCCTTTGGCGACACGCTCAAAACCAGCGCGGCACCCGCCATTGCCCGCCTGCACGCACTGGGCATACAGACCGCCCTGGTGACCGGCGACAACCGCGGCAGCGCCGAAACCGTGGCGCGGCAACTCGGCATCGACATCGTGCACAGCCAGGTGCTGCCGGAAAACAAGGCTGCCATCATCGGGCAGCTGAAAACCGGTGTGCAGGCGCAGGGCGGGCGCGTGGCCATGGTCGGCGACGGCATCAACGACGCGCCGGCGCTGGCCGCCGCCGACGTGGGCATCGCGATGTCCACCGGCACCGACGTGGCCATGCACGCGGCCGGCATCACGCTGATGCGCGGCGATCCGGCGCTGGTGGCCGGCGCGATCGACATCTCGCGCCGCACCTACGCCAAGATACGCCAGAACCTGTTCTGGGCCTTTGTCTACAACGTGGTCGGCATCCCGCTGGCCGCGCTGGGCCTGCTGAGCCCGGTGATCGCCGGCGCCGCCATGGCGCTGAGCAGCGCCAGCGTGGTGATGAATGCCTTGCTGCTGCGCCGCTGGAAAGGAAACACCCATGACTGATGCCATTGCCACTGCCGAGATCGGCCCGCTCAACATCGGCCAGGCGGCCGCACGATCGGGCGTCTCGGCCAAGATGGTCCGCCACTATGAGTCACTGGGCCTGCTACCCACGGTGCACCGCACCGACGCGGGTTACCGCCAGTACGGCGAGAAGGAGGTGCACACGCTGCGCTTCATACGCCGCGCCCGGGCGCTGGGTTTCAGCATGGCCGAGATCACCGAACTGCTCAAGCTGTGGCAGAACAAGCGCCGCGCCAGCGCCGACGTCAAGCGCATCGCGCTGGCCCACGTGGCCGACCTGGAGCGCCGCATCGCCGAGATGGAGGCCATGAAGCAGACCCTGGGCCACCTGGCCCATTGCTGCCAGGGCAACAGCCGGCCCGACTGTCCGATCCTGACTGAGCTGGCGGCCTGAGCCGCGTTGAATGGAATGTCCGATTCCGGCGAGCGGAAGCGAGCCGCCGGATTTATCCTGAGGATGTTGATGGATGTTCCATCGCCCCCACGGACCACCACATGCCTCTTGTGAACGAAGCACCCACTTTGTTGCCCGACCCTGTACACGCAGACGACTGGGCGGCCGCCACCGCCGCGCTGAACCTCCACGGCAACGCCGTGCTTCCGCAATTGCTGAGTGCGCGGGAATGCCAAACCGTGGCCGGCCTGTATGCCGACGCGCGCCATTTCCGCAGCCGCGTGGTGATGCAACGCCACGGCTTCGGCCAGGGCGAATACCAGTACTTCAACTACCCGCTGCCGGACATCGTCGCGCGGCTGCGCGCCACGTTCTACCCGCGCCTGGTCGGCGTGGCCAACGCCTGGAACGAAGCCATGGGCATAGACGTCCGCTATCCGGCCGACCATGCCGATTTCCTGGCGCGCTGCCACGAGGCCGGCCAGCGGCGGCCCACGCCGCTGCTCTTGCAATACGGGCCCGGCGACTACAACTGCCTGCACCAGGACCTGTATGGCGAGCATGTGTTCCCGATCCAGGTTGCGGTGCTGCTGTCGCGCCCGGGCGAGGATTTCACCGGCGGCGAGTTTGTGCTGACCGAGCAGCGCCCGCGCATGCAGTCGCGGCCCGAGGTGGTGCCGCTGGCGCAAGGCGATGCCGTGGTGTTTGCCGTGCACCACCGGCCGGTGCAGGGCATCCGGGGTTTTTACCGGGTCAACATGCGGCACGGCGTGAGCACGGTGCGCAGCGGGCATCGCCACACGCTGGGGATTATTTTTCATGACGCTGAGTGATGCCGCGCGCGCCGCAAAGGAGATGCTTTGAGCCTGGGGCTTTTTGATGACGCACCGCCACCTTATGCCGCCCCCGAGGTGATTGCGCCGGGCGCGGTGCTGCTGCGCGGTTTTGCCCTGAAGGTGGACGAAGCCTTGTTGCAAGCGGTGGAAGACGTAATCACAGCCGCACCATTTCGCCACCTGGTCACACCGGGCGGCTACACGATGTCGGTCGCGATGAGCAATTGCGGCGCGCTGGGCTGGGTGTCGGACCGCAGCGGCTACCGTTATGACGCGAAGGACCCGCTCTCAGGCAAACCCTGGCCGCCCATGCCGGCCTGCTTTGCCGAGCTGGCGCTGCGCGCCGCGGCGGAAGCGGGTTTTGGCGACTTCCGGCCGGACGCCTGCCTGATCAATCGCTACGAGCCCGGCGCGCGGCTTTCGCTGCACCAGGACAAGGACGAGGGCACGCTGGACGCGCCCATCGTGTCGGTGTCGCTGGGCCTGCCGGCGGTGTTCCTGTTCGGCGGCTTGAACCGGGGCGACAAGCCCGCGCGCTACCGTCTGCAGCATGGCGACGTGGCGGTGTGGGGCGGCCCGTCGCGGCTGGCCTACCACGGCGTGGCGCCGCTGGCCGAGGGCGGGCATGCGCGCCTGGGCCGGCAGCGCATCAACCTGACGTTTCGCCGCGCTTGCTGAGCCCGCCGAACGCGCCTAAGCGCGTTCGAGAAATGTCTTCAGCCAGCCCAACCCGTCAGGTGTCGCGTTGGCTTGCGCGCCGCGCAGCGGCCGGTATTCGCAGCCAACCCAGCCGCTGTAGCCCAGTTCGTCGAGCAGCGCCAGCAGATAGGGGTAGTTGATCTCGCCGACGTCCGGCTCGTTGCGGCCCGGCGCGCCCGCGATCTGCAGATGGCCGACATGGCCCGTGGGCAGGTATTTGCGCAGCTTCATGGCCAGGTCGCCTTCCACCACCTGGCAGTGGTAGAGGTCCATTTGCACCTTGACGTTGGGGGCGCCCACCTCGCGGATGATTTCATGCGCATGGTCCTGCCGGTTCAAAAAGAAGCGCGGAATGTCGCGTGTGTTGATGGGCTCGATCAGCAGGTCCACGCCCACCCTGGCGGCCAGCACGGCCGCCTCGCGCAGGTTGTTCACATAGGTGGGCTGCACCGCCTCGCGCTCCAGGCCCGCCGGCAATATGCCGGCCATCACATGGATGCGCGGGCAGCCCAGGGCCTGCGCGTAATCCAGCGCAATCGCGATGCCGGCGCGGAACTCGACCTCATGGCCGGGCAGGCAGGCCGTGCCTTTTTGCGAGGAAGCCCAGGCCTTCTCGATACCGGCGGGATCCACGCCGCCCGGCGGCGCGTTGAACAGCACCAGCTGCTGGCCGTGCCGCTGCAGGATGGCCTTGAGTTCCTGCGGCGCCCAGGTGTAGGGCGAGAGGATTTCCACGGCCGCGAAACCGTCGCGCGCGGCCGCGGCAAAACGCTGCGCCATGGGAAGCTCGGTGTACATCCAGCTGAGGTTGGCGGCGAATTGAGGCATAGGCTTCAGGCGGGAGTGTCGGGGCCGGGAGCGGTTTTGCATTCCCAGAATATCCGCGCGGTGCAGCGCCGGCAAATTTCCGGGTCAAGCTTGTTGAAGATGGTGGAAATCGCGGTGAACTTGTCGGGGAACTGGTGTTCGGGGCCCAGCACGCTGGTGAAGCCGGTCTTGCGCCACATGCGGATGACTTCGGGGCGCGGCCGGTGAAAGTACAGGTCGCCGCCCATGGCGCGGCGCGCGGCGAGTTCGGCCTCCCACAGCTCGGCGCCGGCCAGGTCGATGAAGTTCATGCTCTTGCCCATGACCAGCAGGTGTTTTTGCGGCTGCGGCTGGGTGCGCAGCGCGTGCAGGATGTCGGCCACATGCTGGGTCGCGCCGAAGTAGACCTCGCCTTCCATGCGCAAGAGCTTCAACTGCGGGCATTCCGGCAGCACCTGGCGCGGCGCTTCTTCGGGCCCGTCTGGGCCTGTATTTTTTTTGGCTTCCAGCCCCGCGTCGGGCGAGTTGTCGATGACCACAAATTGGCGGTCCAGCCCGCGGCTGTCAAAACCCATGGTGCGCATCGCGGGTTTTGAGGTGCGGTAGAGGAAGGACATCAGCGACAAAATCATGCCCAGCAGGATCGCGATCTCCAGCCTTATGGTCACCGTAGCCACCATGGTGGCCAGCGCCACGCCGAAGTCGCTGCGGCTCAAGGTGAACAGCTGGCGCCAGCGCGCGGCATCGAGCAAGGCAAAAGCCACCAGCACCAGCAAAGCCGCCAGCGCGGCCATGGGAATCTGCGCCAGCAACGGTGCGCTGACCGCCACCAGCGCCAGCAGCAGCAGGGCGGAAAACACCGAGGCCAGCGGCGTGCGCGCGCCGGCTTCCAGGTTGGGCATGGAGCGGTTCATGGAGCCGCAGGACACATAGCTCGAGAAAAACCCGCCGACGATGTTGGACAGGCCCTGGCCGCGGAACTCGCGGTTGGCGTCTATGCGCTGGCCCGACCGCAGCGCCACCGTCTTGGCGATCGAAATCGCCTGGCCCAGCGCCACGATGGTCAGCGCGAAGGCCAGGCCGACCAGGTCTGCAGCCTGCGCCCAGCTGATGCGCGGCACTTCAAAGCGCGGCCAGGGCACGGGGATCTGCCCCACGGTGCGCAGCGAATCTGACGGCGCGGCATCGGGGTGCAGCCAGCGGCTCCAGGCCCAGGCCAGCGCTGTGGCCACCACCAGGCCGATCAGCATATAAGGCCAGTTGCGGCGCAAGCGGCGCAGCAGCAGCGCCACGCCCAGCGTGATGGCGGCAACACCCAGCGCCAGCGGTTGGGCAGAGCCCAGGTGGGTGAGCACATGCCCCAGCACGGCGGCAGCGCTGTGCTCAGGCGCAGCCGCCAGGCCCAGCAGGTCGGGCAGCGCATGCACGGCGATCAGCAGCGCGGCGCCCGAGGTAAACCCGAAGAGCACGGCCGGCGAGATGAAGTTGGCCAGCACGCCCAGGCGCAGCGCGCCTATCAGCCACTGCATGATGCCGACCATCACGGTGACGGCCAGCGCGAGCTGGATGTAAAGCGGGCTGAAGGCCATGGCCAGCGGCGAGAGCATGGCGAACAGGGCCAGCGAGTTGGCGTTGGTAGGGCCCGACATGACATGCCGGCTGGAGCCGAACAGCGCGGCGATGATGCAGGGAATCACGGCGGTGTAAAGGCCGTAGGCCGGCGGCAGGCCGGCCAGCGTCGCGAAGGCGATGCCTTGGGGCAGGACCAGCACCGCGCCCAGCAGGCCGGCCATCGCGTCGGCGCGCACGGTGGCGGGCGACAGCTCGCGCACCCAGTCGCCGAACAGGCGCTCCAGGAGCGGAATCGATGACCGGGGTGCGTGGGCGGCTGTGGGTTCCATCACGAAGGCTAGAGCATACCGCGCCGGGCGTTCGGAACGCTCGCGGCGAGCATGGCGTTCAAGCCAGGCCGGACAGGCGCAGCAGCAGCCCGGCCAGGGCCGAGGCCGCGATCACCTGGATCACGCCGCGCTTGTAGCGCAGCAAGGCCACGGCCGCGCCCAGCGTGATGGCCAGCGCGTAGAAGTCCACGCGGGCCAGCCAGGGGCCGCCGGTGTCCGCGCGCAGCGCGATGTGCGCAAGGAAAAACAGCGCCAGGCTGGCAATCACGCCGACCACCGCCGCCGTGATGGCGGTCAGCGGCGCGGTGAAATGCAGCTTGCCGTGCGTGGATTCCACCAGCGGTCCACCGGCGAGGATGAAGAGGAAGGACGGCAAAAAAGTGAACCAGGTCACCACCGTGGCCGCCAGCGCAGCGCCCAGGAACAGCATGTCCGGCCCCAGCACCTGTTTGGCCCAGCCGCCCATGAAGCCGACAAACGCCACGACCATGATGAGCGGGCCGGGCGTGGTTTCACCCAGCGCCAGCCCGTCGATCATTTGCGGGCCGCTCAGCCAGTGGAAGTGCTCCACCGCGCCCTGGTAGACATAAGGCAGTACGGCATAGGCGCCGCCGAAGGTGAGCAGCGCGGCCTTGGTGAAAAACCAGCCCATTTGCGTGAGCGTGGCGTTCCAGCCCTGCGTGGCCAGCAACACGCCCATGGGCAGCAGCCAGAGCACGGCGCCCACGCCCAGCACGGCGGCCAGGCGCGAGGGCTTGAAGCGGGCGTGCGCCGGGGTCGGCGTGTCGTCGTCGATCAGCGCCGGGCCGTAGCCTTTTTGCGCGGCGCCATGACCGGCGCCGCCGGCAAACTGCGCCGGCGCAAAGCGCGCGCCCAGCCAGCCCAGCACGCCCGCGCCCAACACGATCAGCGGAAACGGCAGCTTCAGCAAATAGATCGCAACAAAACTGGCGATCGCGATCACCCACAGCAGGGGCGCTTGCGAGGGCGTCTTGAGCGAGCGCGAGCCTATGCGGTGCACCGCCTGCAGCACGATGGCGGCCACCGCCGGCTTGATGCCGTAGAACAGGCCGGCGACCAGCGGCACGTCGCCGAAGGCCACGTAAATCCAGCTCAGTGCGATCAGGATGAACAGCGAAGGCAGCACGAACAGCGCACCGGCCACCACGCCGCCCCAGGTGCGGTGCATCAGCCAGCCGATGTAGGTGGCCAGCTGCTGCGCTTCGGGGCCGGGCAGCAGCATGCAGTAATTGAGTGCATGCAAAAAGCGCCGCTCGCTGATCCAGCGTTTTTGCTCGACCAGTTCGCGGTGCATGATGGCGATCTGCCCGGCCGGCCCGCCAAAGCTGATGAAGCCGAGCTTGAGCCAGAACCTGAGCGCGTCGGCAAAGGAGACAGCCGCCGGCCGTTCGTGCGGCGAGGGCGCGGAAGAAACGGGCAAGGCAGCGCTCATTTGGCGGCTCCGGTCATGGCTTCAGGCTTCCAGCTGTGCGGCTCGCCTTGCGCGTGGCGGCACCAGGCGTAAAGCGCGTCGTACAGCGGCATGGCGGCCTCCAGCATGGCGTGGTCGTCCTCGGCGTGCAGGCGCGACAGGCCCAGCGAAAACGCGAGTAGCCCGGCCGATTGCGGCGCGAGGTCCAGGCGGTCGGTGTCGGCGCCGCGCACGATGGACGCCAGGGCGGCCAGCGCGGGATCATTCAACCCGAAGGACTGGAGCAGGGTGTCGAAACTGCACAGCTCGCCTTCGTGCGAAACCGGCGCGCCCGGGATATCGTAGGCCACGGCGCCCAGGCGCCTGGCTCCAGCCAGTACCTGCGGGGTCGGCACGTAAAAGAACTCGGCTCGTGGGTCGATAAAGCGGCGTACCAGCCAGGGGCAGGCGATGCGGTCTATCTTGGGCCGCTCGCGCGTGATCCAGCGTGAGGGCTGTTCGCCGGTGACGCCCCAGTCGGGTCGCTTGGCGATCGTGGGCGGGCGCTGCGCACGCCATCGAGCGATGTCTTGCGCTGCATCCACGCCGTCTTCGCCGCCCTCAATCCCGCCGGCCAGGGCACGGGCATTCCAGCCCGCGGCGCACAGCGTGGCCACGGCGTCGGCGCTGACGTTGTGCCCATAGACGCAGTAGGCCACCACTTCGCTCGGCGGCTGTGAGGCCGCCAGTGCCGCCACGTCTTCGGGCGCGCAGTAGCGGGCGCCCGCGAGCAGCTGGGGGCTCTCACGGAATTTGGCTTCGCGCCGCACGTCGAGCAGCAGGGGGGCATCCGCCCGGCCCATGCGGGCGGCGAGTTCCTGGGGGGAGATGAAGGGAACGGAAAGGGTAGAGGTGTCCACGGAGTACTCCAATGAGTTGCCAGCGCTTGGACGGGACACCGTCTATCTGTGAAGATTCGGGAGGCTGAAATCCCGATGGGCGAATACTAGCACCAGTTTTAGCTCCGCTGGAACTTGAACACCGCGCGGCTGGCGCGGGCATTCGGCCAGAAGCGGACTTCGCGGCCGTCCTGCAGGCCAAACGAGTCCAGGATTTCCAACTGGTTCTGCAGCGCCAGCGCTTCAAAATCCTGCAGCGTGCCGACGCGGATGTTGGGCGTGTCGTACCACTGGTAGGGCAGCACCTTGGTCACCGGCATGCGGCCGCGCGCGACGGCCAGGCGATTCGGCCAGTGGCCGAAGTTGGGAAACACGACGACGCCGGCGCGCCCCACGCGCGCGGTTTCGCGCAGCATGGTTTCGGCGTTGCGCAGGTGCTGCAGGGTGTCTATCTGCAACACCACGTCAAACGAGCTGTCGCCGAACAGCGCCAGGCCTTCCTCGAGGTTGAGCTGGATCACATTGACGCCGCGCGCCACGCAGGCCTGGACGTTGGCGTCGTTGATCTCGACGCCGTAGCCCGAACATCCGCGCTCACGGATCAGGTAATCCAGCATCTCGCCGGTGCCGCAGCCCAAATCGAGCACACGGGAGCCGGGCGGAACCAGCCGGGCGATGGACAGCAGGTCAGCCGAGGGCTGCACATTGAGGTCGACGGTCGGGTTCATGCGGCCACCTTGCTCTGGAAGTAGGAACGCACCACACCGAGATAGCGCTCGTCCTCCAATAAAAACGCATCGTGGCCGTGCGGCGCGTCGATTTCGGCATAACTCACGTCGCGCTGGTTGTCGAGCAGGGCCTTGACGATTTCGCGGCTGCGCGCGGGGGAAAAGCGCCAGTCGGTGGTGAAGCTCACGAGCAGGAATTTGGCCTTCACATGGGCCAGCGCCTGGGTCAGGCTGCCGCCGTAGCTGCGGGCCGGGTCGAAGTAGTCGAGCGCGCGCGTGATCAGCAGGTAGGTGTTGGCGTCAAAGTATTCGCTGAACTTGTCGCCCTGGTAGCGCAAATAGCTTTCGATTTCAAATTCGATGTCTTGCGTGGTGTATTTGTAGGGCGTGTCGGCGTTCACGGTTTCAGCTACGGCCTGGCGCAACTGCCTTCCAAACTTCTCGTTCATCACATCGTCGCTCAGATAGGTGATGTGGCCGATCATGCGGGCGATGCGCAGGCCGCGTTTGGGCAACACGCCGTGGCGGTAAAAATGCCCGCCGTGGAAGTCGGGGTCGGTCACGATGGCGCGCCGGGCCACTTCGTTGAAGGCGATGTTCTCGGCCGTGAGGTTGGGCGCGCTGGCCACCACCACGGCGTGGCGCACGCGATCCGGGTATTGCAGCGTCCAGGCCAGGGCCTGCATGCCGCCCAGGCTGCCGCCCATCACGGCGGCCAGGGTCTGTATGCCCAGGCGGTCCAGCAGACGGGCCTGCGCGCTGACCCAGTCCTGCACCGTGACGACAGGGAAATCGGCGCCGTAGAGTTCCTGCGTGTCGGGGTTGGGCTGCATGGGGCCGGTGGAGCCAAAGCAGGAGCCTAAATTGTTGACGCCGATCACGAAGAAGCGGTCGGTGTCGACCGGCTTGCCGGGGCCGATCATGGTGTCCCACCAGCCTTCGGATTTTTCGATCGGCTGGCCCTGCGCATCGAGGTAGACGCCCGCCACATGGTGGGAGGCGTTGAGCGCGTGGCAGATCAGCACGGCATTGGATTTGTCGGCGTTGAGCTCGCCGTAGGTTTCATAACTCAGGTCGTAGGCGCGTATCGACGCGCCGCTCTGCAGCGGCAGCGCCTCGACAAAATGCATGCTGAGCGGGGTGGCAATAAGTGTCAAAAAATCACCTGCAAAACAAAAAACCCGGCGTCGCTAAAGCGAGTCCGGGTTTTTGGATGTCGTCTTTAGCTGTACTTTTTAAGCGCCCGCAAGCTGAGCAAATCGGCGCTGAGGGCCAGTATAGCAAGCCGGGGTCACATCAAGAACGCGGCCAGGCCCAAGCCGGCAAAAATCAGCGCCGACACGATGTGCACGGCACGCAGCGGCACCAGGCGCGTGACGCGCTCACCCAGCCAGACCACGGGTGCATTGGCCAGCATCATGCCCAGCGTGGTGCCCGCCACCACGCTGATGATGGCGTCGTAGCGCGCGGCCAGCATCACGGTGGCGATCTGCGTCTTGTCGCCCATCTCGGCCAGGAAGAACACCAGCACGGTCGTGAAGAAGACGCCGTAGCGCGGCGGTTTTTTGTCCTCGTCCGCGTCCAGCTTGTCAGGCACCAGCATCCAGGCGGCCATGGCCAGAAACGAGGCGCCCAGGATCCAGCGCAGCATTTGGGGACTGATCAGCGTGCTCACCCAGGCGCCGGCGGCACCGGCCAGGGCGTGGTTGGCCAGGGTTGCAACCAGGATGCCGGCGACGATGGGCCAGGGCTTTTTGAAGCGGGCCGCGAGGATGAGCGCAAGGAGTTGCGTCTTGTCGCCCATTTCGGCGAGGGCGACGATGCCCGTGGAGACGAGGAAAGCTTCCATTCAAAAAGACTCCGGCCGGATGAAACCCATGACTGCACGGCATCCCCGGCCTGAAGCGGAGGCTGTGCAGTCAAAGGTCTCGCGTGATCCGAAGACCGCTTGCGCCATGTTCCGCAGGAACAAGTCTGTTGACGCAAGCCCCTTTCAGGATTGAAAGGCTGGCTACTCCCCAATGACAGCCTGCATTCTATCCTTAGTCTCCGAAGCTTCGCCCTGTGCACTCAGCAAACCCGCTTCGGCAAGCCCTTCCGCACACTTCCGGCGCATTTCTTGCTTGTATTTGGTGCGATTCCTGAAATTCACGGAATTACGCACCAATACATCACATTTCATCTGAAGAGGGACATATGGAAGCACTAAAACAGGGCTCGGACGCCTTGTTCATCCTGCTGGGCGGCATCATGGTGCTGGCCATGCATGCCGGTTTTGCCTTTCTGGAACTGGGCACGGTTCGCAAAAAGAACCAGGTCAATGCCCTGGTGAAGATCCTGGTGGACTTTTCGGTCTCCACCGTGGTGTATTTTCTGGTGGGCTACGGCGTGGCCTACGGCACCCATTTCTTTGTCGGCGCGGAACAGCTGGCCGCCAAAAACGGCTACGAGCTCGTCAAGTTCTTTTTCCTGCTGACCTTTGCCGCGGCGATTCCGGCGATTATTTCGGGCGGCATTGCCGAGCGCGCACGCTTTTACCCGCAGCTGATCGCCACGGCCGTCATCGTGGGTCTGGTCTATCCCTTCTTCGAGGGCATTGTCTGGAACCAGCACTTCGGCGTGCAGGCCTGGATCAAGTCGCTGACCGGCGCGGAGTTCCATGACTTCGCGGGCTCCATCGTGGTCCACGCGGTGGGCGGCTGGCTGGCATTGCCGGCGGTGATTCTGCTGGGCGCGCGCAGCAACCGCTACCGCAAGGACGGCGCGGTGTCGGCCCATCCGCCGTCCAACATTCCCTTTCTGGCGCTGGGCGCCTGGATCCTCACTGTGGGCTGGTTCGGCTTCAACGTGATGAGCGCGCAGACCATTGACAAGATTTCCGGCCTGGTCGCCGTCAACTCGCTGATGGCCATGGTGGGTGGCACGCTGGCGGCGCTGGCCTTCGGCAAGAACGACCCGGGTTTTGTGCACAACGGCCCGCTGGCCGGACTGGTCGCGGTGTGCGCGGGTTCGGACCTGATGCACCCGCTGGGCGCGCTGGTGACGGGCGGTGTGGCCGGCGGCGTGTTCGTCGTGATGTTCACACTGACGCAGAACAAATGGAAGATCGACGATGTGCTGGGCGTCTGGCCGCTGCACGGCCTGTGCGGCCTGTGGGGCGGCATCGCGGCCGGCATTTTCGGCAGCCAGGCCTTCGGCGGCCTGGGCGGTGTGAGCTTGGGGGCGCAATTGATCGGCAGCGCGATGGGCGTGGGCTGGGCGCTGCTGGCGGGTTTTGCCGTCTACGGCGCCCTCAAGGCGACGATGGGCTTGCGCCTGAGCCAGGAAGAAGAATTTGAAGGCGCCGACCTTTCCATCCATCGCATTGGCGCGACGCCGGACCGCGAAGTCAATTGGTAGCGGCCGGGGCCGGCTGCCGCTAGACTTCCGGCCATGCCTACTTTTGAAGAGCAGCTGGTCGAACACCGGCTCTACCTCCTTCGCTTTGCGCGCCTGCAGCTGCGCAACGACGAATGGGCGGAAGACGCGGTGTCGGAGACGCTGCTCGCGGCGCTGTCCAAGCCGCAGTCCTTCGGCAACCGCTCGCAGCTCAAGACCTGGCTGGTCGGCATCCTCAAACACAAGGTCATAGACCTGATCCGCAGCAATGCCCGCCTGGTGGCCGTGCCCGATGCGCAGGCCGACGAAGAGGGCGACGAGCTGGACCGGCTGTCCTTCAAGGCCGACGGCCATTTCGCCGAAACGCCCAACGACTGGGGCAATCCCGACCAGACTTTGCAGCAAACACAGTTCTTCCAGGTGCTGGACGCCTGCATGGAGCGCCTGCCGCCGGCGCTGGGCCGGCTGTTCCTGATGCGCGAATGGCTGGAGCTTTCCTCGCAGGAAGTCTGTAAGGAACTCTCGCTGACGCCGACCAACCTGTATGTCCAGTTGCACCGGGCCCGCCTGCGCCTGCAGGAGTGCCTGAATATCCACTGGTTCGGCAAACCCGGCACCTGACGCTTTCCACCCCTGACGTGAAACCCAAGATCACCTTGTTACGACGCACCTGCCGGGAGGCCGCGGCCCTGCTGATCGCGCGCGAAGACCGCGCGCTGAGCCTGCCGGACCACGTCGCGCTGAAGTTGCACCTGATGGCCTGCGGGGCTTGCCCGCAATTCGAGAACCAGATCCTGACTTTGCGTGCGGCGATGAAACGCTGGCGCCACTATTCCGGCGCCGCCGACCAGGCCGCGGACAACTCACCGAAATAGCGCGCTTTGCCCTGCGCTCGACAGGCCGCCAAGGCCGCGCATGAGGGCTGACACATGCAAGAACAGCATTCTTCTGGATGCAAATTTGTGTAACTATTTCCCGGGCGTTGGAACACGATGCATGCGCAGTGCGGGCGGTCCCGGCTCTTTAGCGGTGCGCACACGCCGCAGCCCAAGGGTTTAAACCGGCCGGGCTTCGCAAACCTGAAAAAGCAGGCCGACCCTGGTTTTTTTGGCTCCCGTTTTTTCAATGTAGGCACTAACTTAGCTTAAAGATCAATTACGGCTTGTTTTTAGGAAAGAATTTCCAGAAGTCAAGCCCATGAGAGGCTGGCAAGGCATGGAAGTCTTTATGCTTCATTTGAGCTTGCCGTCGCGACACGCCATCAGCTCGCCCTGGGTGCAAAAACCGGGCTCCGGCCCGCACCCGGAAGGCTGGAGAGCCCCTGTTCATGCGGGCTGGCGCTGCCTAGGTAGTAACGCTAGTGGATTGTGTTTTATTTTCGTCGCGCATAATATGCCGGTGCGAATGCCAGCATTCGCACACGTTAGGTGATCGGTCAGTTTCGCGCGCTACAGCGGTACGTTTCAAGATTTGTTGTGCTTTCGGGACCCCATCGCTTTTGTTTTTGTGTTTTAGAGGAGTCCCTTCATGGGCAACAAACTTTACGTCGGCAACCTGCCTTACTCGGTGCGTGACGAAGACCTGCAACAATCTTTTGGCCAATTCGGCGCTGTCACCAGCGCTAAAGTCATGATGGAACGCGACACCGGTCGCTCCAAAGGCTTTGGCTTTGTCGAAATGGGCAGCGATGCAGAAGCCCAGGCAGCCATCAACGGCATGAACGGCCAGCCTCTGGGCGGCCGTAGCGTCGTGGTGAATGAAGCCCGTCCGATGGAGGCACGTCCTCCCCGTACCGGCGGCTTCGGCGGCGGTGGTGGTGGCGGCTACGGTGGCGGCGGCGGCGATCGCTCCGGCGGTGGTGGTTACGGCGGCGGCGGCGGTGGTCGCTCCGGTGGCGGCAGCGACGGCGGTTTCCGCAGCCCTTACGGCGGCGGCGGTAGCGGCGGTGGCCGTTCCGGCGGCGGCGGTGGCGGACGCGGCGGCTACTAAGCCCTGCTGAACCCGCTCTTCAGCCCAGGCTGAAGAGCGCTAAAAAGGCTTCAAGACTTCGGTTTTGAAGCCTTTTTGCTTTCCGGCCCGAAAAAAGAGCGGTCAACGCTCACCCTGGCGATGCTTGCGCGCGCGCCCGGCCAGGGCCTTGTCAAACAGCGCGTTGGGCAGCAGGCGCAGCAGCTTGGCCACGACGCCCATCTGCCAGGGAATGACGCGATAGCTGTGTCCGGCCTGAATGGTCGCGAAGGCCTGGTCGGCGAAGGTGTCGGCCTTCATCAGAAAGGGCATGGGGTAGCGGTTTTCGCGGGTCAGAGGCGTATCGATATAACCGGGGCAGATCGTCACCACTTTCACGCCGCTGGGGCGCAGCTCACCGCGCAGGCTTTCGCAATACGCGATGACCGCCGCCTTGCTGGCGCAATACGCGCCGTGGCCGGGCAGGCCGCGTATGCCGGCCACACTGCCTATGCCCACCAGCGTGCCGCTTCCGCGCGCCGCCATGCCGGCCATAAAGGGATGGAAGGTGGCCGCCACGCCGATGTTGTTGGTCGCAAAGGTCTGCGCCATCACGTCCAGGTCCGATCGCACGGCGGTGTCCATGCCAACGCTGATGCCGGCATTGGCGATCACGACATCGGGCACCCCCTGCGCGGCGACGCAGGCCAGGCCGGCCGCGACGATGCTGTCGCTATCGGCCACGTCAGCGCTGTAGACCTGGTAGCGGCCCGCGCTGAGGGCGTTGGCGTCGGCCCAGGCCTGGACCTCGGCGGTGCGGCGGGCGGCCAGCGCCAGCCGGTAGCCCGCCGAATAAAACCGCATGGCCAGCGCCTGGCCTATGCCGCTGGACGCTCCGGTGATGAATACGAGTCTGGACATGGGTGGCCGTTTGAAAAAGCCGGCTACTAAGGCGTGGCCGGTCTGGCGGGGCTTGCCGGCGCCGGGGGCGGTTCCGGCAAGGTCAAGGTGGGAAGGCCTGCGGCGCTGGCTGCGGAGCGGGGCACCAGGATGCCATGGACACGGCCTTTGAGGTCGGCCACCTGGTCCAGGTTGTCATACGCGAAGGTGTCACCGACAAACTGGTCGGTGCCGCGGATCAGCAGCACGGGCTTGTGGGATTTCACGCGCTCGTCGTTCAGGAAAGCATGCAGGAACTCGCCGCGAAACTCCATGCGCGGCGTTTCCTTGCCGCTGGCATCGGTGCTGGCTTCCCTGACGACGCGCGCGTTGCCGGTCAATTGCACTTCCGAGCCGTCGCCGTTGGAATACGCGCGGTTGGCCGTGGCGACGGTGATGCGGCCGTCGGGGCTGATGCTGCGGATGCGCGCCTGGTCGATCTCAAGAATGTCGGTGTCGGGGAAATGCCTGGCCTCTATGCCGTAGATCTCGCTCTTGAGCTGCCCACCCTCGTCAAACGTCTTGACGGTGAACTTGCGCATGAAATAGTCGATGTCGTGGCTGGCTTCGCGCACGGCGTCCGGCGTGCTGAAAATCGGCGTGTTGCGCACCAGCCAGTAGGTGCCCAGCGCCAGCGCGCCCATCATCAGCAGCGGCATATAGATGGCCATGCTGTCCCAGACGCGCAGCGCACTGCGCCAGGCCCTCTTGAGCGGCCGAAACGCGCCTTTGCGGCCCGCGCCCGGGTTCTGCGTTCCTGTGGTCATTGGCGGTACTCCTGGAGGAGTTCCGCATAGCGCCCGCTGGCGACGAGCAGCAGGTCGCAAAACTCGCGCGCCGCGCCGTGGCCCCCCGGCGCCTGCGTGACGTGGTGGGCCTGCGCCCGGACTTCCACGTGCGCATTGGAAGGGGCACAACTGATCGCCGCGCGGGACATCACCGGCAGGTCCGGCCAGTCGTCGCCCATGGCGGCGGCGGCGCTCCAGTCCAGGCCCAGCGCCTGCAGCGTGATGTCAGCCGCGGGGCGTTTGTCTTCGGTGCCGAAATGCGCATGCGCAACGCCCAGCGCCTGCAAGCGGGCGCGCAGCACGTGGCTGTCCCGCCCGGTGATGACCACAGGGGTGATGCCGCAGCGCTGCAGCAGTTTCAGGCCGTGGCCGTCCAGGGTGTTGAAGCGCTTGATGATTTCGCCGGCGGCGCGGTAGCCGCCTGGGGGCTGGGCCAGCGGGTGGCCGTCCGGGTATTCGGAGAAATAGAGCCCGCCGTCGGTCAGCACGCCGTCGACGTCAAAAAAAACAACCTTGACGCCCTGCGCACGCAGCAGCAACTCCGGCGCGAAGTTCAAGGCGGGTGTCACAGTCATCAAATGACCTTCGCGCGCATCAGGTCGTTAGTATTGAGCGCGCCGCACAGCACGCCGGCCTCGTCGACCACCAGCACGCTGGTGATGCGATGCTGCTCCATCAGCGCGACCGCTTCAACCGCCAGCGAATCCGCTCGCACGGTGCGCGGGGCGGCATGCATCACGTCGCCGGCCTTGCTGCTGCGCAGGTCCACGCCTTTTTCGACCAGGCGGCGCAGGTCGCCGTCGGTGAAGATGCCGAGCACGCGCCGCTCGCCGTCGACCACGGCGGAGGCCCCGAGGCCCTTGCCGCTCATCTCGCGCATGAGGTCGGTAAAACTGGTCTCAAGCCGCACCTGCGGCACGGCGTCGCCGCTGCGCATCACGTCGCTGACATGCGTCAGCAGCTTGCGGCCCAGCGCGCCGCCCGGGTGCGAGCGGGCAAAATCCTCTTCCTTGAAGCCGCGCACGTCGAGCAGCGCCACGGCCAGCGCGTCGCCCATAGCGAGCTGGGCGGTGGTGCTGGCGGTCGGCGCCAGGTTCAGCGGGCAGGCCTCCAGCGCGACACTGCTGTCGAGCGTGACGCGCGCGTGGCGCGCCAGCGCGGACTGGGCACCGCCGGTGATGGCGATCATGGGCACACCCTGACGGCTCAGCACCGGCAGGATCACCGTGAGCTCCTCGCTTTCGCCGCTGTTGGAAATTGCCAGCACCACGTCCTGGCCGGTGATCATGCCCAGGTCGCCATGGCTGGCTTCGGCCGGGTGCACAAACATGGCGGGGGTGCCGGTGGAGGCCAGTGTGGCCGCGATCTTGCGGCCTATGTGGCCGCTTTTGCCCATGCCCATGACCACCACGCGGCCCGGGCAGGCGAGTATCAGTTCCACCGCCTGGGCAAACTCGCCGCCCAGGCGCTGTGCCAGACCCAACACGGCCGCGGCTTCTATCTCAAAGGTCTTGCGGGCCAGGTTCAGCACCTGCCCGGCATCGAATTTCACGGCGTCTGGGGTCATGGCTGCATTCTATAGAGGCGCACAAAGGCCCATGCCGTCACGGGCCACGGCAAAACGGCAAGGCCACCAGACTTCCTCGGCTACCATCGAAGCATGAGTGCACTTGAACTGACCCTGCTGTACCTGCTGGCCGCCGTGCTGGGTGTGGTCGTGTGCCGTTCGCTCAAGCTGCCGCCCATGCTGGGCTATCTGGCCGTCGGCGTGGTCATAGGCCCCAACGCACTGGCGCTGGCGCAGAACTCGGACGGCATCCGGCACCTGGGTGAATTCGGCGTGGTGTTCCTGATGTTCGTGATCGGGCTCGAGTTCAACCTGCCCAAGCTGCGCTCCATGCGGCGCCACGTGTTCGGCCTGGGGCTGCTGCAGGTGGCGCTCACCATCGTGCTGGCCACGGTGGGCTCGCTGTTCCTCGCCAGTTTGGCGCCCAGCCTCTGGACCATGGGCTGGCAGACCGCGCTGGCGCTGTCCGGCGCGATTGCCATGAGCAGCACCGCCATCGTGGTCAAGCTGCTGTCGGAGCGGCTCGAGCTGGAATCCGAGCACGGCAAACGCGTCATGGGCGTGCTGCTGTTCCAAGACTTGGCCGTGGTGCCGCTGCTGGTGCTGATCCCCGCGTTGGGCGCGCCCGCCGACGCGCTGCTCATGGCACTGGCCATCGCCGGGCTCAAGGCCGCCGTCCTGGTGGGGCTGCTGCTGACGGGCGGGCAACGCATCATGCGCTGGTGGCTCACCATCGTGGCGCGGCGCAAGAGCGAAGAGCTGTTCGTGCTCAACCTGCTGCTGGTCACGCTGGCGCTGGCCTGGCTGACCGAACGCGCGGGCCTGAGCCTGGCGCTGGGCGCCTTCATCGCCGGCATGCTGATTTCCGAAACCGAATACAAGCACCAGGTCGAGACCGACATCCGGCCTTTCCACGACGTCCTGCTGGGCCTGTTCTTCATCAGCATCGGCATGCTGCTTGACTGGCGCCTGGTGCTGGAGCGCTGGCCGATGGTGCTGCTGCTGATGACGCTGCCGGTCATTTTCAAGCTGGTGCTGGTCACCGCGCTGGCCCGCGCGCTGGGCGCCACCGCCGGCGTGTCGCTGCGCACTGGCCTCTACCTGGCCCAGGCCGGCGAGTTCGGCTTCGTGCTGCTCACGCTGGCCCAGCAGAACCGCCTGGTGCCGCCGGCCCTGCTGAACCCCATCCTGGCCAGCATGGTGCTGTCCATGCTGGCCACGCCTTTCATCATCATGTACAGCAACCGCATCGTGATGAAGCTGGTCTCCAGCGAATGGCTGCAGCAGTCGCTGCAGATGACCACGATCGCGCGCAAGTCCATCAACGCCAACAAGCACGTGATCATCTGCGGCTACGGCCGCTGCGGCCAGAACCTGGGCCACATGCTGGAGCGCGAAGGCATCCAGTACATGGCGCTGGACCTGGACCCCGACCGCGTGCGGCAGGCCGCCGCCGCCGGCGATTCCGTGGTGTTCGGCGACGCCGTGCGCCTGCAGGCCCTGATGGCCGCCGGCCTGGCGCGCGCCAGCGCGGTGGTCATCACCTACCTGGACACGGCCAGCGCCCTCAAGGTGCTGGCCAACACGCGCGCCCATGCGCCCACGGTGCCGGTGATCGTGCGCACCGTGGACGACCACGACCTGGAAAAGCTGCAGGCGGCCGGCGCCACCGAGGTCGTGCCCGAGGCCATCGAGGGCAGCCTGATGCTCGCCAGCCACGCGCTCGCGCTGGTGGGCGTGCCCATGCGCCGCGTGATCCGCGTGGTGCAGGACCAGCGCGATGCGCGCTACAACCTGCTGCGCGGCTATTTCCGCGGCGCCGACGACGACACGGTCAACGAGCTGGAACAGGAGCGGCTGTCCACCGTGACCTTGCCGCTGGGGAACCGCTCCACCGGCAAACCCCTGGCCGCCCTGGCGCTGCAGGCGGTAGGCGTTCGTGTCGTCAGCCTGCGGCGCAACAACGGCAAAACACTGCAGGCCGATGACGAAACGCGGCTGGAAGGCGGCGACACCTTGGTGCTCTCAGGGCGGTCCGCCGCGCTGGCGATCGCCGAAGAAAAACTGCTGAGAGGCTAGGCCGGCCGCCATGACAGGCATCGACTGGAATCGCGCGTGGCAGACCGGGTCCCGCTGGCTGAAACAGGGCACCGGCCTGTTGTTTGCACGTCCGCTGCTGTGGCTCGGCCTGGCCCTGCTGGAAAGCCTGGCCACCGCCTGGCTGGGTTCCGGCGATGTGTTGAGCCTGCTGCTGTCTCTTTTGGTTCTTTCCGTGTTCCTGTGCACCATCCTGCTGCTGGCCTGGCGCGTGGCTTTGCGGCCCGGCGTGCCGTTCACGGAGCTGGCGCTGGGCTGGGCCGCATCGGCGGGCAGGATTTTCATGGTCTCGCTGCCCCTCGCGGCCGCGGGCCTGGTGCTGGTAGCCGGGTCCCAGCTTTTGGGGCCCCTGTCCTTTCTTTTGTGGCCTGTTGCGTGGGTGCCCTGCCTCTGGGTGTTCCTGCCGGCACTGCTGGTCGACGGGCTCTCCGCGAAAAGCAGCCTGGGCCTGGTCCTGCAGACCTCGCCGCAGCGCTGGGCGAGCATCGCCGTGGCCGTCTTCAGCTTGCTGGCCCTTGCGGCCGCCGCACTGCTTGCGGCTTTTCTTTTGATGTCCCTGCTGAAGCTGCTGGGCGGCCAGCTTGCGGCCGCCGCGGGCATGCTGCTGTTGCTCTTGCCTGCGGCCTTGTTGCTGGGGGTGCTGCCGGTGCTGTGCGCGTTCGCGGCCAGCCGGGACCCCGGCGTTTCCTGAAAGTGTGTGCCATGCCAAAACAGTCTGTGAGCCAATACCTGCGAGACCATATCCGCACCGTGCCGGACTGGCCCGCGCCGGGCGTGCAGTTTCGCGACATCACGCCGCTGCTGCAAAACCCCAAGGTGTTCCGCGTCCTGATTGATGCTTTTGTGCACCGCTACATGGACCCGGCCCTGCGCCCCGACGTGGTGGCCGGGCTGGACGCGCGCGGCTTCATCCTGGGCGCCGTGGTGGCCTATGAACTCAATGTCGGTTTTGTACCTGTCCGCAAGAAGGGCAAGCTGCCTTTCACCACGGTGCAGGAAACCTACGAGCTGGAGTACGGCAGCGCCACGGTGGAGCTGCACACCGACGCCGTGAAGGCCGGCGACAAGGTTCTGCTGATCGACGACCTGATCGCCACTGGCGGCACCATGATGGCCGGCAAAAAGCTGCTCGAGAAGCTGGGTGCCACGGTCACCGAGGGCGCGGCGATTGTGGATTTGCCCGAACTGGGCGGATCCGCGAAGCTGCAGGCCGCAGGCCTGCCTTTGTTCACGCTGGTGGATTTCGCCGGGCACTGAACGCCTGCGGCGTTCAGCCGGCGCAGGGCCTGCCTTAGATCAGGTCGCCGTACTGCGTGCTGCTGAGCGCCGGCGAGGACGGCGACTCCGGCATCTCCGTGTCTTCGAAGCCCGTCAGCAATGCGTAGGAGCGCGGGCCGCTTTTGACCTTGACGCCGTCCTTGGCGCTGGTCTCGGGTACGGCGCCGGCCGGCCCCTGGGCAGATGCGGCCTGCAAGGCCTGCTTGAAGGCGGCCACTTCGTCGGCCTGGATGGGTTCGTAGCGCGGTGCGCCCGGCTTGGCCGGCTTGGCCGCCGCATCGGCCGCGGGGACTGCCGCGCTGTGTGGCGCGTCCTGGGCAACAGGCTTGGGCTTGACCACCACAGCGGTTTCATCGATGCGCCAATACACCGCGGGCACCGTGATTTCGTAACGCGCTCTGGCATTCTGGATGATCAGCGTTTCAATCTCACCGAGCTGCTCGGCGGGGCGGCCGAAGGCTTTGGCCAGGTCCATCATGACCAGGAACTCATTGCCGCGCTGGTCCAGCGAAAGCACCTTGAATTTATAGCTGGCGGACAGCACGCCGGAGCGTGTCATGGATTCGCGGATCGCGATATACAGCTGTTCGCGGCGGGCGTGGCGCTTGAGCTTGGCGCCGTCGCCGGGCACGACGGGTTCGACAGGGAGCCGGCCCGGAATGGAGGGGGGTGATTTCTCGCGCGCTGCGGCGGCGCGCTTGTGTTCTTCCGCGGAGGCGGAAGGTTTGGCCTGTGGCTTGCTGGAAAACCAGTGTAGAAAAGACATGTTCGGCGTTCTTGTAATGAAACTGCATTTTCCGTCAAGGCGGGGCGCGAAGTCTGTAAGCAATCCCCACAAATCCGGAGCGCTGTTGTTTGGCGGTTGATTAACGATGACTTTATCGAATCGTCCGCAGCACCGCACGGTGAAAAATCACACGCATTGCCGGTTTGCCGCCAGGTCGCCGAAACCTTTTGTTTGCAAGAAGCCCTTGTCTGATAACTGCTGTGCGAGCCTTGAATGCGCCCGCATCCCGTCTCAGGTCACCGCGACGCGCTTGGGCCGGTTGTACAGGCGCTTGGCCATCACCGAACCCATGGCCATGGTCAGCTCCAGTGCAATGGGGCTGTGGCGATTGGCCAGTTCCAGGAAGCGCATGGGTGTCAGGCACCAGAGCTTGCACGGCGTGGACGCATGCACCGTGGCGCTGCGCGGCATGTGCGAGAAAAACGCGCCTTCGCCGAGCACGGTGCCGGCGCCGACCAGCGCCATGCGCACGCGCGCTTTTTCATCTTCGTAGTGAACGCTCAGGGTGCCGCTTTCCACAAAATACAGCGTGCGGTCCAGCGCGCCTTGCTCCATCAGCACCTGGCCGCTGTTCAGGGCGAAGGGCTGCAGGTAGCTGGCCAGGATGTCCCAGTGCGGCTGGTTGAATTGGCAACGCAAGGCATCGCTGGCATGGCAGTGCAGGATGGCCTGGGCGAGGCCCTGGATGTCAAAACGGATGGCGGCGGGGAGTGGAGCGTTCATAGTGCAACGGAAGATACCTTCGCACTACAACGGCAGCAAGGGCTCCTAACGCCCGCTTACACCTGATACAGGAGTGTCTGATTTTGTAATTTCCCCTCGAGAGAAGGCCATTTTTGACCATTCAGGAGGGTCTGCGACCGCTGATCCGCATGCGGCGCCCGCCTGTCGCCGGTTTACTACTTTCCTATACAGAATCTCGAGAAAATTTCGCCCAAAAGGTCGTCCGGCGTGAACGCGCCGGTGATTTCGCCGAGGTGCAGTTGCGCCTGCCGCAGGTCCTCGGCGAGCAAATCCAGCGCCGGTTGCGCCGCATGAAGCTGTGCGCCGGCTTTCACCAGTTGCGCCTGCACCTGGTGCAGGGCGCGCACGTGGCGCTCGCGCGCCATGAACACGCCCTCAGGCACCGCCTGCCAGCCCGCGACTTCCAGCAGCCGGCGGCGCAGGTCCTGCAGGCCGGCGCCGGTTTTGGCCGAGATCAACACGCCGCCCTTGAGGGTGTCCAGCACTTCCGCGTCGGCCGCATCGGACTTGTTCCAGACATCGATGATGGGCGTGTTGCGCGGCAGTTCGCGGGACAGCACTTGCGCGATGTGCGCGTCGGCGGCCCGGTAGTCGGCGGTGTGGCGGGTCAGGTCATGCAGAAACAGCACGGCGTCGGCGCTGGCGATTTCGGCCCACGCGCGTTCGACGCCGATTTTTTCCACTTCATCGAGCGCCTCGCGCAGGCCGGCGGTGTCCACCACGTGCAGCGGCACACCTTCGATCTGGATCAGCTGCGACACCTTGTCGCGCGTGGTGCCGGCAATCGGCGTGACGATGGCGAGCTCGGCGCCGGCCAGCGCATTGAGCAGCGAGCTCTTCCCCGCATTGGGCTGGCCCGCGATCACGACCTTGATGCCCTCGCGCAGCAGCGCGCCCTGCACGGCACGCTGCATCACGCCGGCCAGCGTCGTTTGCAGGCGCTCGAGCTGGCCCTGCGCGTCGGCCTTCTGCAGGAAGTCGATGTCTTCCTCGGGAAAATCCAGCGTGGCTTCGACCAGCATGCGCAAATGGATCAGCTGCTCGAGCAGCGTGTTGACCGCTAAAGAAAACTCGCCCGACATCGAGCGCGCCGCCGAGCGCGCCGCGGTTTCGGTGCTCGCGTCGATCAGGTCGGCAATCGCCTCGGCCTGGGCCAGGTCTATCTTGTCGTTGAGGAAGGCGCGCTCGGTGAATTCGCCCGGCTGCGCCACGCGCAGCCGCGGCACCGCCGCCCGGCCAGTCGCCGGGTCCGGCACCGCGCCGGCCTCGAGGCAGCGCGCCAGCAGCAACTGCAGTACCACAGGGCCGCCGTGCGCCTGCAGCTCCAGCACGTCTTCACCGGTATAGGAATGCGGCGCCGGGAAATGCAGGGCCAGCCCCTGGTCTATGGCCGCACCGCGCGCATCCCTGAAGGGCAGGTAGCTCGCCTGCCGCGCTTGCAGCGCGCGGCCGCATATTGCCTCAATGATGGGCGCGATGTGTTTGCCCGACACACGCACAATGCCGACGGCCCCGCGGCCCGGCGCGGTGGCGATGGCAACAATGGGGTCGTGGTGTCGGGCCAGCATGGTGGTAGATATTAAGGGGGAAAGCTGATGTGCGGCACCCACCGCCAAGGTTAGTTGCCCAAGAAAAAAGGGCCGCGAAGCGGCCCTTTTTTTCATCCAGTGTGCGCCTTATTTGAATTTCGGCAGGTTGAACTGCGGCGGCACGCCCATGCGGGTGTTGATGACCCACTGCTGGGCGATCGACAGGATGTTGTTGGTGATCCAGTACAGCACCAGGCCGGCCGGGAAGAAGAAGAACATCACGCTGAAGATCAGCGGCATGAACCACATCAGCTTGGCCTGCATCGGGTCCGGCGGCGCGGGGTTGAGCGCCGTCTGCAGCATGGTCGTCAGCGTCATCACCACCGGCAGGATGAAGAAAGGATCGGGCGCCGACAAGTCGTGGATCCACAAAATCCAGGGCGCATTGCGCATCTCGACGCTGGACAGCAGCACCCAGTACAGCGCGATGAACACCGGGATCTGGATCATGATCGGGAAGCAGCCGCCCATGGGGTTGACCTTTTCCTCGCGGTAGATTTTCATCATCGCCTGCTGCATTTCCTGCGGCTTATCTTTCAGGCGTTCGCGCATTTCCATGATCTTGGGGTTGATGGCCTTCATCTTGGCCATGCTGGCGTAGGCCTTGGCATTGAGCCAGTAAAAAGCCAGCTTCAGCAGCAGCACCAATGCCACGATGGACCAGCCCCAGTTCTGGATAAAACCGTGCAGCTTGTCGAGCAGCCAGTACAGCGGCTTGGCCAATATTTTCAGGTAGCCATAGTCCTTGACCAGCTCCAGGCCGGGCGCGATGGCTTCCAGGGTTTTTTCTTCCTGCGGGCCGACAAAGAACTTCGAGTCGATGGATTTGGTCGCGCCGGGCGCGATCGAATCCAGCGGCGTGATCATGCCGACAGCGTAGAGGTTGGTGTCGACCTTGCGGAAGAACAGGTCGCGCTTGATGCCGTCGCCCAGAATCCAGGCCGAGGCGAAGTAATGCTGCACCATGGCAGCATAACCATCGATTGCCTGCTTCTCGACATCGACCTTGTTGTTTTCAATGTCCTTGAACTCGACCTTCTGGTACTTCTTGGCATCGGTGTAAATCGCCGGGCCGGTGAAGGTGGAGTAGAAGGAAGACTCTCCGGGTGGCTTGTTGCCGTCGCGCACCAGCTGCATGTACAGCTGCGGTGAAATGGCGGCCGTGCCGGTATTGACGATGTCGTGGCGCACTGCGATGTCGTAGGCGCCGCGTTTGAGCGTATAGGTCTTGACCAGCTTGACGCCGCCGACGTCAGCCGACTCGAACTTGACTTCGAGTTCGTTCAGGCCTTCCTTGAGCGAACGCTCGCCGGGGACGACCTTCATCAGGGTCTTGTGCGTGGGAAAGCTGCCGCTGCCGATCAGGCCGGTCTGCGCCACGTAAACGCGGTTGGCGCTTTCATCCAGCAGCACAAAACCCTGGTCCTTGTGCGTCTGGTCCATGTATTTCGCAAAGGCCGAATGCACCAGGGTGCCGCCTTCGCTGTCAAAGGTCAGCGTGAGCACGTCGGTGCTCACCACCACGCGCTCTTTGGCCGCCGCGGGCGCGGTGCTCGGGGCGCCTGTGGGCACGGCGCCGGGCGTGGCCGGGGCCGCATTCGAAGAAGCCTGGGGCGCGGGCACTGAAGATGCCGCGGCGCCGGCAACCGGCGCGGAGGCGGCCGACGCGGGCGCCTTGGCGGACTGCGTGCTCGAAGGGAAGAAGGTCGCCTTGTGGCCGTTAAAAACCTGCCACTGGTCCCACAGAAGGACCATGGAGAAACCAAATATCACCCACAAGATGGTGCGGCGGATGTCGTTCATGACGGCGTCTTTTTAGAAGGGGTAGGGGCCACAGGCGTGACCAGGCGGGAAAAGAGAGAGAAGGGGCCCGCCGCGGAGGCGGCCGGCGGCACCGGATCGTGCCCGCCTTCACACCAGGGGTGGCAACGGGCCAGGCGATGCAAGGTGAGGTAGCTGCCAACGGCAGCGCCGTGCTGCTGCAGCGCCTCAAGGGAATAGGCGGAACAGGTGGGCTCAAAGCGGCAGGCCGAGCCCAGCCAGGGGCTGAGCAGCAGGCGATAGCCCTTGACCAGGCCTATCAACAGCGTTTGCGGCAGGCGGACGACAGCGGCCAGCACGGGATTCATGGCGCTTTGGCCCCCGCCTGCATCAAGGCCTGGACTTCGGCGCGCACGGCTTGCTTGAGCGGCTCGGACGTGGCGCTGATGAATTCTTTGCGCGAAAAATCACGCCGCAAGCGGACCACATACGCGGCCTGGGGGTACTGATGCGAAAAATCAGCGCTCACGGTGTAGATCTGGCGTTTGATGGCGTTGCGCGTGACAGCCCGTTTGGCCCAGCGTTTGGGAACCATCGCCCCGAGCCAGACGTCCTGGACGGGGAACAGCGACCTTGCCGCGGGGACATCAACAAGGCTGCCGGATTCGGCTTGCACGGGCTGGGCATCGAGCGCATTGCGGTGCAATGCGAAGTGCGTTGTTTTGGCAACAATGGCGCCGGCAAGGACTGCCTGGAACTGGGAACGGGTTTGAAGCCGCTGCACGAGCGCCAGGCGTCAGTTCGAAAAACTGCGGATGGCCAGCAAAAACGACAGGCTTAGACAGCCAGGCGTTTGCGGCCCTTGGCGCGGCGTGCAGCGATCACTGCGCGGCCGCCGCGCGTTTTCATGCGCGTCAGGAAGCCGTGCGTACGGGCGCGTTTGACTTTGGAGGGTTGGTATGTGCGTTTCATGATGAGTCCTGGTCCTATTAGCTTGCTAGCCGGTCAGCTACAAAGCTTCTTCCCCTGGGCGATTCGAATGATCTTGGTGGCCGTACAACACAACCAACTCTGCAAGTCTGCAAACAGGTATCAAACCCGCTGCGAATCAGGGAAACCCATGATTATCGCAGATTTCCCAACGCTGGCAACAAGTTAGCCCGCTCATTGGGGGTAAAGGCTGAGAAGCCCCTGGCCGGTCCGCCGGGCGCCGCCGCAAGGCCGCCGGAGCCGGCCGGACCCTCGCCGGGGGAGCCCGAAATAGGTTGAAACCCGAAGCAATTATTTTGTGGATAACTCCCCGCGCGGACTACAATTGCCGGTGCTCAAAATTAACAATATCCACAAGCAGCGACACGCCGCCTGGCCTCTCTTGCCAGGCCGGCAACCCGGCAAAAACCAGCATGAGTGAGGCATCCGTCCAAAACCTGAGCCAGGACTTGTGGCAAAGCTGCGTCGACCATCTGGCGCAGGAATTACCCGAGCAGCAGTTCAACACCTGGATCCGTCCGCTGGTGGTTGACGTCGCGGCCGATCTCTCCAAAGTCACCGTTCTGGTGGGTAATCGCTTCAAATTGGACTGGGTGCGTGCCCAGTATGCCGGCCGTATTGCCGCCCTGCTCGAGAAGATTTCAGGCCAGAGTATACCGCTTGAGTTAGCGCTCGCTCCTCGCGAGGCGCCCGTCAAGTCGGCATCTTTGATTCGCAGCTTCGAGGGCTCGAACATTCCCGAGCCGGCCGGCCTGGGCGTTCCCGAAGAAGCCGCCGGCGCCCCTTTCAAAAACCGGCTCAACAGCGCGCTGACCTTCGACACCCTGATTGAAGGCACGGCCAACCGCATGGGCCGGGCTGCGGCGCTGCATGTTTCCAGCAGCCTCGGCCAGCTTTACAACCCGCTTTTTATCTACGGCGGCGTCGGCCTGGGCAAGACCCATTTGATGCACGCCATCGGCAATAAACTGCTCGCCGACAACCCCAACGCCAAAGTTCTCTACATCCACGCTGAACAGTTTGTTTCAGATGTGGTTAAAGCTTACCAGCGCAAGACTTTTGATGAATTCAAGGAGCGTTACCACTCCCTGGATTTGCTGCTGATCGACGACGTCCAGTTCTTTGCCAACAAGGACCGCACCCAGGAAGAGTTTTTCAACGCTTTCGAGGCCTTGCTGACCAAAAAGTCGCACATTGTGATGACCAGCGACACTTATCCCAAGGGTTTGACGGATATCCACGAGCGCCTGGTGTCGCGTTTCGATTCCGGCCTCACGGTCGCCATCGAGCCGCCCGAGCTCGAAATGCGCGTCGCCATCCTGATCCGCAAGGCCGAGGCCGAAGGCGCCTCCATGCCCGAGGAGGTCGCCTTCTTCGTCGCCAAGAACGTGCGCTCCAACGTGCGTGAGCTCGAAGGCGCGCTGCGCAAGATCCTGGCCTACTCCCGCTTCAACCTCAAGGAAATCTCCATCCAGCTGGCCCGGGAGGCCCTGCGCGACCTGCTGTCCATCCAGAACCGGCAGATCAGCGTCGAGAACATCCAGAAGACCGTCGCCGACTATTACAAGATCAAGGTCGCCGACATGTATTCCAAGAAGCGGCCCGCCAGCATCGCCCGGCCGCGCCAGATCGCCATGTATCTGGCCAAGGAACTGACCCAGAAGAGCCTGCCCGAGATCGGCGAGCTCTTTGGCGGCCGCGACCACACCACGGTGCTGCACGCCGTCCGCAAGATGTCCGCCGAGCGCCAGCAGATGACCGAGCTCAACCAGCAGCTGCACGTGCTGGAGCAGACCCTGAAGGGCTGAAAGCGCTCCTTATATATCGCACATATGGCAAATGAATCCTTTAGCGCTCAGTTTTTCAGGACCAATCCCCGGCTTAAATGCCTTCACAACAAGTTTGGGGACAACTTTTGAACAACCCATGGTTTATCCACAGAAGCAGATGACAATCGAAAGTTGTTCATATCCGGCAGCAGGCTTCCACGGTATCTGGACACATGGTTAAACAAACGCCAAGTGGTTGATCAAAAAGGGGAAAATGGCACTATCCACAGATTGGTGCCGCCCTTATCTACTACTACTAATTTGAATTAAAGAATTAAAGATATATACAGAGGAAGTCATGATCGTTCTGAAAGCAACCCAGGATAAAGTTTTGTCGGTACTGCAATCGGTCGCCGGCATCGTCGAGCGCAGGCACACCTTGCCGATTCTGGCCAACGTCCTGATCCGCAAGACCGGCGCGCAAGTGCAGCTCACCACCAGCGACCTCGAAATCCAGATCCGCACCACGGCCGAGCTCGACGGCGACGCCGGCAACTTCACCACCACCGTGGGTGCCCGCAAGCTCATCGACATCCTGCGTTCCATGCCCAGCGACCAGACCGTCTCGCTCGAGTCCTCGCAGAACAAGCTGATCCTCAAGGGCGGCAAAAGCCGCTTCACGCTGCAGACCCTGCCCGCCGAAGACTTCCCCCTGGTCCAGGAAGCCGCCAACTTCGGCCCCGGCTTCTCGGTGCCGCAAAAAGTCCTCAAGGAGCTGCTCAACCAGGTCTCCTTCGCCATGGCGGTCCATGACATCCGCTACTACCTCAACGGCATCCTGTTCGTCGCCGAAGGCAAGCAGCTGAGCCTGGTCGCCACCGACGGCCACCGCCTGGCTTTCTCCTCGGCCATGCTCGACGTCGAAGTGCCCAAGCAGGAAGTGATCCTTCCGCGCAAGACCGTGCTCGAAATGCAGCGCCTGCTCAGCGACAAAGAGGGCGCCATCGAAATGCAGTTCGCCGGCAACCAGGCCAAGTTCAGCTTTGAAGGCATGGAATTCGTCACCAAGCTGGTCGAAGGCAAGTTCCCCGACTACAACCGCGTGATCCCCAAGAACCACAAAAACATCATCACCCTGGGCCGCGTGCCCCTGCTGGCCAGCCTGCAGCGCACCGCCATCCTGACCAGCGAGAAGTTCAAGGGCGTGCGCCTGAACATCGAGCCCGGCACCCTGCGCGTGGCCTCCAACAATGCCGAGCAGGAAGAAGCCGTCGACGAGCTTGACATCGACTACGGCGGCGACGCCATCGAAATCGGCTTCAACGTGACCTACCTGATCGACGCCCTGGCGAATATGGACCAGGACATGGTCAAGATCGAACTGGCCGATTCCAACAGCTCCGCGCTGCTGACCATCCCCGACGATTCGGCCTTCAAATACGTGGTGATGCCCATGCGCATCTAGCGCACAGCACACCTCCAGAACCCAGACAGACCCGCGACCTTCCGCGGGTTTGGTCATTCAAGAGATTGAAGAAATCGAAGCAATTCGAAAAGAGATCGATAAAAAGATCTCGAAACAGATCGGAAAAGAAGCCGGATATGACTGAAGAAAACAAAGTGAACGAAGCCGAACAGGTGCATGTGTCCGAAGGTGCAGCCACCGAGGAAAGCTCCAATTTCCAGCCCAAGATCGACACCAACCAGGCCGGCGCGTCCGAAGCCTATGGTGAAGGCTCCATCCAGATCCTCGAAGGCCTGGAAGCCGTGCGCAAGCGCCCCGGCATGTACATCGGCGACACCTCCGACGGCACCGGCCTGCACCACCTGGTGTTTGAGGTCGTCGACAACTCCATCGACGAAGCCCTGGCCGGCCACTGCGACGACATCGTGGTCACCATCCACACCGACAACTCCGTCAGCGTCACCGACAACGGCCGCGGCATCCCCACCGGCATCAAGATGGACGACAAGCACGAGCCCAAACGCTCGGCCGCTGAAATTGCCCTGACCGAACTGCACGCCGGCGGCAAGTTCAATCAGAACAGCTACAAGGTCTCCGGCGGCCTGCACGGCGTCGGCGTGAGCTGCGTCAACGCGCTCAGCAAGATGCTGCGCCTGACGATCCGCCGCGACGGCAAGGTCCACGTCATGGAGTTCTCGCGCGGCTTTGTGCAGAACCGCATCATCGAACAGGTCGACGGCATCGACGTGTCACCCATGAAGGTCATGGACGCCACCGACAAGCGCGGCACCGAAGTCCACTTCCTGCCCGACACCGAGATCTTCAAAGAGAACAACGATTTCCACTACGAAATCCTGAGCAAGCGCCTGCGCGAGTTGAGCTTCCTCAACAACGGCGTGCGCATTCGCCTCAAAGACGAGCGCACCGGCAAGGAAGACGATTTCTCCGGCGCCGGCGGTGTGCGCGGCTTTGTGGATTTCATCAACAAAGGCAAGACCATCCTGAACCCCAACGTCTTCGCGGCGATGGGCGACCGCCAGAGCGACCAGGGCACCAACATCGGCGTTGAAGTCGCCATGCAGTGGAACAGCGGCTACAGCGAACAGGTGCTCTGCTTCACCAACAACATTCCCCAACGCGACGGCGGCACCCACCTGACCGGCCTGCGCGCCGCCATGACCCGCGTCATCAACAAATACATCGACGACAGCGAGCTGGCCAAGAAGGCCAAGGTGGAAGTCACCGGCGACGACATGCGCGAAGGCCTGTGCTGCGTGCTCAGCGTCAAGGTGCCCGAGCCCAAGTTCAGCAGCCAGACCAAGGACAAGCTGGTTTCCAGCGAAGTGCGCGGCCCGGTCGAAGACATCGTCAGCCGCCTGCTGCACGACTACCTGCAGGAACGCCCCAACGACGCCAAGATCATCGTCGGCAAGATCATCGAAGCCGCCCGTGCCCGCGAAGCCGCGCGCAAGGCCCGCGACATGACGCGCCGCAAAGGCGTGCTCGACGGCATGGGCCTGCCCGGCAAGCTCGCCGACTGCCAGGAAAAAGACCCCGCCATGTGCGAGATCTACCTGGTCGAGGGTGACTCTGCCGGCGGCTCCGCCAAACAGGGCCGCGACCGTAAGTTCCAGGCCATCCTGCCGCTGCGCGGCAAGATCCTCAACGTCGAAAAAGCCCGCTATGAAAAGCTGCTGACCAGCAATGAAATCCTGACGCTGATCACCGCCCTGGGCACCGGCATCGGCAAGGCCGGCGGCGTGGGCGGTACGGCCGGCACCGACGACTTCAACGTCGCCAAGCTGCGCTACCACCGCATCATCATCATGACCGACGCCGACGTTGACGGCGCCCACATCCGCACCCTGCTGCTGACCTTCTTCTACCGCCAGATGCCCGAGCTCGTCGAGCGCGGCCACATCTACATCGCCCAGCCGCCCCTCTACAAGGTCAAGGCCGGCAAGGAAGAGCAGTACCTCAAGGACACGGCCGCCCTCGACGGCTTCCTGCTGCGCATTGCCCTCAAAGACGCCAGCGTGCAGACCGGCCCCGACGAAAAATCCACGCTCACCGGCGACACCCTGGCCGAGCTGGCCCGCAAACACCAGCTGGCTGAATCCGTCATTGCCCGCCTGCGCGGCTTTATGGATGCAGAAGCCTTGCGTGCGATTGCCGACGGCGTGAGCCTCAACCTCGACACCGTGGCCGACGCTGAAGTCTCCGCCGTGGCCCTGCAAGCCAAGCTGCGCGAATTGAACACCACCGGCACCCCCGCCGAAGTGGCCGGCGAGTTCGACACCCGCAACGACAAGCCCATCCTGCGCATCAGCCGCCGCCACCACGGCAACGTCAAGAGCAGCGTGCTGACTCAAGACTTTGTGCACGGCGCCGACTACGCCACCCTCGCCGAAGCCGCCGCCACCTTCCGCGGCCTGATCAGCGAAGGCGCGAAAGTCATGCGCGGCGAAGGCGAACGCCAGAAGGAAGAAAAGATCAACGACTTCCGCCAGGCCATGGCATGGCTGATCGGCCAGGCCGAAAACGCCACGGCCCGCCAGCGCTACAAAGGCCTGGGCGAGATGAACCCCGCCCAGCTCTGGGAAACGACGATGGACCCGACCGTGCGCCGCCTGCTGCGCGTGCAGATCGACGACGCCATCGAAGCCGACCGCGTCTTCACCATGCTGATGGGCGACGAAGTCGAGCCGCGCCGCGAGTTCATTGAACAGAATGCTCTACGCGCTGCAAATATCGACGTTTGATTGTCGAGACGATCATTTTCCTGGCGTCGGGAAAATGATCGATCTGCGCGTGGAACTGACCAGGAAGCCTTGATGAGTCGATCAGCATTAACTGCGGAAAATTCTTCAGGTCAGCAACAGCCATCAGACCTCGTCCGTTGGGCTGCGCAAGCTGTGCAAACTCGAATAGATACCGTTGAAGCCATGCGCGCTCAACAACACCGGGGGCGACCAGAAGCTGACATGCGGGTGAAAAGAGTTTGCCGGGTCATTTCCCTCCACCAATTTAATCAGTCCAAACCGTCTTGAATCACATGACCGAAGAAACCACAACAGCAGCACCATCCACCGAACGCCCGGCGCTGCCCGATCATCTCTCGACCGACGAGCGCAGCCCGCATTTCGTCAAAGCCATCTTCGAGCACGACGTCGGCATTCGCTTTAACGACAAGGAACGTTTTGACGTCGCCGAGTACTGCATCAGCGAAGGCTGGATCAAGGTCCCCGTCGGCAACAAGGTCGACCGCAAGGGCAACCCGCTGATGATCAAGCTCAAGGGCAAGGTCGAGTCGTTTTACAAATAGCCCAATGGCGGCTTGGCCCGGGCGAACACCCAGGACGAACCGGACCGTGATCAACACCATGAAAGTCAAGCCTCCTCACGCAGGTGCTGAACTTCATGGTGTTTTTCTTTGCATGAACAACAAGCCATGAGCAGCAACAACTGCATCGCCGTCATCGACTTCGAAACCACGGGCCTGTCCCCCGCCATGGGCGACCGCGCCACTGAAGTCGCCATCGTGCTGGTGGACCAGGCAAGCGGCAAAGTGGTCGACAGCTTCCAGAGCCTCATGAATGCGGGGCGCTACATCCCGTCCTTTATCGAAAGCCTGACCGGCATCAGCAACGCCATGGTCGCCGCCGCACCCGCGGCCGATACCGTGATGAGGGAAGCCAGCCGCTTTGTCGGCAACGCCCCCATGGTGGCCCACAACGCTTCGTTTGACCGCCGCTTCTGGGAAGCCGAGCTTGGCCTGGCGGGGGAGAGGACAGCCAGCCAACCCTTCGCCTGCACCATGCTGGTCGCCCGAAGGCTGTATCCCCAGGCTCCCAGCCACAAGCTAGGCGTGCTGATCGACTACCACCGCCTGCCCAGAGCCGGCCGTGCCCACAGGGCCATGGCAGATGCGGAGATGGCGGCTTCTTTGTTGGGGCAGATCCAGGATGACTTGCGCAGCCGGCACCGGGTGGCGCGGCCTGACCATGGGGTGCTGTTGGCGTTGCAGCGTTGTGCCAAGCCGGGGGTCGGGGCGTTGGTGGCGAAGTACGCTGAAGTGTGAAAAGGTACTTGGGGCTTCCTATAGCTTCTAAGTTTGATCTATGGATTAACATGGACTGATCTGCATTTATTGAGCCGCCGCAAAGTTGAAGAGGTCACAGCGGGCGGTCAAGCCTGGGATGGCGAAATATAAATTGCGTTACTGGTGGGTCAATCAAAATCAGACTTACCGCCAAGAAGTGGATGGCGGCTATCTTTGGTCGCCCAAACGCAAGGCAAACCAGGCCCGAAATCCTTTTTATGATTTCATGCGTGAGGTCTCTTCGGGCGACGTGATTTTCTCTTTTGCTGGCACCCTGATTGCCGCGATCGGCATAGCAACATCTCACGCGCAAGAGTCACCTAAGCCGGCTGAATTCGGATCCACAGGAGCTTATTGGGAAAATATTGGCTGGCGCGTGAACGTATCGTTCGTTGAACTGCGTTCGCGAATTCGGCCTTCCGACTACATGAATGTGCTGGCCCCTTTGCTCCCAAGGGTGTATGCGCCGTTACGTCCTGACGGTATGGGTATGCAGGGTGTTTACCTCACGTATTTGCCGGATGCTTTTGCTGCCGCGCTTGTTGACCTTCTTGGTAGTGAAGCGCGAACGTTGGTAATGGGCTTCCGTGGGAGCGAACCGGGCCTCGCCCAGTCGTCGGTGATTCAGCTTCAGTGGGAAGAGCATCTGATTGCTCAGGTTCAAGGAGACGACCGAATAACAGCGACGGAGAAAGAAACCGTTGTGATGGCTCGCCGAGGTCAGGGCCTTTTTAAGCAGCGGGTCATGGCGTTGGAGAGGGCGTGCCGGATAACTGGCGTTACGAAGGAAGAGCATTTGCGAGCGAGTCATTGCAAGCCGTGGCGTGACTCTTCCAATAAAGAACGACTGGATGGTGAGAATGGACTCTTACTCACGCCAACAATGGATCATCTCTTTGACCAAGGATTCATTGGGTTCGAGGGAAACGGAGATTTAGTAATTTCTCCGGTGGCGCATCTGGAGTCACTCGCGCGTATGGGTATTTCCCCAAGCGATAAGCGCAACGTTGGTACCTTTTCTACTGGTCAGCGAAGTTATCTTGAATATCACCGTGATGAAGTTTTACTTCGCTCAAAGTTCTTGCCTCATGGGTAGCCGAGTTTAAAACTGCTGCGTCATCGCTTTAAAAAGAATCAGCGACAAATTCTATTTACACGGGACCCGAAATTGCTCATCCCGAGCTTTTTTGCGTTCGTCCCTAATCCAATCATAAGTCTGCAGCGTTTGAGGTTGGCGTCCCATCGCGTCAAGCGAGGCTATTTTGGCTTCAAGCGCCTCACATCTGGCTTTGACTACCGATGCAGCGCTTGTGGGCTGGTCCTTCATCTCAGCGACCGGTTGGCTTATTGGTTCCTCGGCTTGTGCCGGTGCTTGTGGTCGAACTGCCACCATCAAATTGTGGTTGGCCTTAGTTGGCACTTGGGTTGTCACGCCCCCTGCTCCGCAACTGCCATCGCCATAACTCGTGTTGCCATTGATCACGCATTTGGTGACGGTTTTGGTCCCAGGGTCGAGCACGGAAGGTGCGCTTGATTGAGGAGGGCGCGCTGAGGGATGTTCCATTGGCGGGTTGGAGACGGTAGTTTGTTTAATCGCAGCGGCCGGCGGGCGATAGGTCAACCACTCAATAAGCCGATAGCCGGCATAGGTGAGAGCCAGTAGAGTGAGCAGGGCACTAAGCCAACGCAGTATTGGTTTTTCAGGGGGAGGCGCAAAGGGCCGCTCCCGATCGTTGCCTTTCAGGAAATTGTGATCCATCCGACCCTCCCTCTGCTCATTGTTTGTATTGCACGATACCGCATCAATAGGCTTCGAGGAACTGGGGTCTCCATTGCCAGGGCCGATTCGGCCGGCTAAGCTTTTCCTTCCCACTCAACAAGGACAAGGCCCATGCCCAACATCCCCTCCCTCCCCGAAAGCATCATCTCCCACGTCTCCATAGGCACCAACGATTACGAGCGCGCCAAGGCCTTCTACACGGCCGTGCTGGGCACGCTGGAGATCAAGGTGATCATGGAGCACCCCGGAGCTGTGGCCTTTGGCCGGGCTTACCCGGAGTTCTGGGTGGGTGTGCCGCATGACGGCGGCAAGGCGCATGTGGGCAATGGCTCACACTTTGGCTTCCTGGCCGTCTCCAAAGCCCAGGTCGATGCCTTTTATGCCAAGGCGCTGGAGCTGGGCGGCCAGGGCGATGGCGCGCCCGGGCCGCGGCCGCTGTATGGGCCGCAGTATTACGGCTGTTTTGTGCGTGACCTCGACGGGCACAAGATCGAGGCGCAGTTCTCGGACATGTCTGCTGCGGGCTGACTGAGTGACTGATTAATAAGCGCCTGGCCTCGCCTTGTCGCGCGGGGGTACGGGGCGCTGTCTGACACCGGCGGGTTTTGGGGGTTTCCAGAATGGGTTGGTACGGGCCGGCTTTCTTTGCATCGCCGGCGTGTGTTCAACCCTTTTCTTTTTCTTCTTCTGGAGGCCTCCATCATGGAATCTTCTTCGCTTCGCCCCGATGGCCGAGCAGCACCGCAAGATTGCCGAGCCGGGCTCGGCCATACCGGCTGAACACGCCGGAACCCCTTTTTTAAACCCCTTCACAAGGAGAGTCACACCATGGCGAACAAACCAGGCAAACCGAATATCCAGCGCAGCGTGGGCATCACCGGTACCGCGGCCGACCCGACGATTGAGCAGGAAGACACCAACACCGGCACCCACACCGGCACCGACCCCAAGGCCTCGTCAGGCCACGGCGGCAAGGTGGAAAACGATTTCAACCAGATGGGCGACCAAAAGCCCACGCAGAAGAACGAAGGCCAGCGCACGGCCAATAGCCGCAGCGACCGGGAGTCGCACGTAGGCGGCAGCAACCAGCTGCAGTCGCGCCGGGGTACGACCGGGCGTTGAGACCTTGAGACCTGAGGCGCGGAGGACGCGTTGAGCGCAGCCATCCTGAACATCCTTGAACAGTCTTGAACAGGAGTGACCGTGGAACATTTCAACCACCACAGCGGCGACCACCTGGCGCTGGACAGCGCGAAGATTTACTTTGAGGTCCATGGCGACAGCACGGATCCGCCGCTGCTGTTTTTGCATGGCGGGCTGGGCACGCTGCGGGATTTCAATGACGTGCTGCCGCGGCTGGCAAAGCGCTTCAGGGTGATAGGCATAGACAGCCGCGGCCACGGCAAGTCGACGCTGGGGACGGCGGCGATGAATTACCAGCGGCTTGCGCTTGACGCCGCCGGTGTGCTGCGGCACCTCGGCGTTGAGCGCTGCAGCGTGGTGGGTTTTAGTGATGGCGGCATCACGGCCCTGCGCATGGCCGCGCAGGCGGATATGCGTGTAGAGCGGCTGGTGGCCATAGGCACCGACAAGATGCTCAAGCCCGACGACCCGGTGCGCAAGCTGCTGGCCGGCGTCACGGCGGAGAGCTGGACAAAAAAATTCCCCGAGACGGTGGCGCTGTACAACGCGCTGAACCCGCAGCCCGACTTCAAGGGCCTGGTCGATGCCATCGTGCCGATGTGGCTGGACGACAGCCCCAGCGGTTACCCCGGCGACTGCGTCAGGCAGATAAGCTGCCCCTTGCTGGCGATTCGCGGCGATGAAGACCACCTGGTGTCGCGCGCCAGCGTGTTCGAGCTGGTGGAGCAAGTGAAGGGCGCGAAGCTGCTGAACATTCCCTTCGCGGGCCATGAGGCGCACAAGGATCAGGCCGAAGCGGTGATGGCGAGCGTGAACCGCTTCCTGGAATAAGCCGCGGCGTCCATGAGCCCTGCGCCAATCCGGTACGTCTTTACCTGCCACTGAGGCATTTCCTTACAAACCGCAACGCGGCAGACGCACAGCCCTAAGCCGGGCGGCGCAGCATCAACCCTTGTTGATTTGTTGTTGCTGATGGAGTGCCTGCCATGAAGAAGATTGCCGACTTTCTGTTCCACCCGCGCTACCTGCGCGCCATCCCTTCACTGGTGGTGCTGACCACCGCCATGGCCTGGGGTGTGGCGCCGGACCCTGATGCGATGGACACGGTGCAGAAGGCGGAGAAGCGGGCGGGTGTGAGCCTGTCGCTGAACCATACGGCCATGGGCAGCAGCCCGCTGGACAAGCCCGAACAAAGCTGAGGCAGGTGTCTTAAAGTCGCAAACAAAGTCGCAAAAATAAGCGCACACATTGCGAAAAACTGTTTGGGGACAATGGCTTAGCGACGGCCGCAAAGTCGCAAAAACTTCCGCAATCTGCAGCGTTTTACGAGCGACTTTTTAAGGCTTGGCCGCAATCACCCAGCGGCTGATCTTCGCGACCACATCAGCTTCCAGTCCGTTAAAGCCGTGGTAGGCCATGGCCTCACAGGGGTCGCCGCGGCTCTGGCCGCCGCTCACTCGGATGAGTTCGGCCTTCGGGGTTTTGGCGAGTTTCTCCATCAACATCGGCATGTCGCTGAAAAGGCAGACCTTGCAGCCGTCGTTTTCATGGTGCACCACAAGCACGGGGATGCTGAGCTTCTCCAGCGGCATTTGGGGTACGGCGCGGCCCTTGGGGTCGACCAGGATGGTCGAGGTCAACACCAGGCCGTCAGGGCCGCCCTGGGCCGGTGTGGCTTCGGTGGCGACGTAGGCGGCCGACTGGGTGCCGCGGCTGGTACCGACCAGCCACACGGGCACGGGTGATTGCTGTTTGAGCCAGGCAATGAGGGCCAGCACGTCGGCGCGGTGTTCCGGCCTTTGCCGGTTGCCCGAGAGGTAGGGCGGTGACTGTTTGTCGGAAGGCGCGTCGATGACCGCGACGGCCAGGCCGGCGTCGGCGAACTGCTGGCGCGTGCGCACCAGGAAGTTGCCGCCGCCCCCGGCGAAGCTGCCGCCTTCGGTAATCTGCAGGCCGCCATGGCCGCCGGCCATCAGGATGACGGAGGCCTTGGGCGGGCCCGAGGGCGCGATGTAGACAAAACGCTGGGTGACGCCTGGACGCGTGGGAATGTCGACCACACGCGGCGCGGCGCTTTGTGCAAAGGCGGATTGAAGAGCGCCCTGGCCCGCGAGCGCCATGCACAAGCCCTGCAGCAGCCCCAGGCGGCGTGAGAGGAGTTGCGGGCTCATGTCGGGCGTCCTTTTTTTAGTTCACGGCGGCCTTGATCCACTGCAGCGCGGCCTCGCTGGCCACGGCGGGTGTGCTCAGGTGATTGGCCTTGACTTCGAGGTACTGGCTTTTGGGATTGGCGGGCAGCTTGTCGACAAAGTAGGCGCGGGCGTATTTGCTGATGCTGTCCTCGTCGCCGACCACGGTGAGCACCGCTGTGGCAGCCGGGATGCGCGGCGCGCTGACACCCATGTCGGCGTCGGAGGCGGGATCGAAGTAGCTCAGGTAGTCTTTGGCGGTGGTGATGACGGGCAGCTGCTTGCCCTGGTTGATGTCGTAAAAGCGTTCACGCGAATCGCCTTTGCCGGCGGCGACCAGCTTGCGGGCTTCGTCGACGCTTTCGCGCACCGAGGTGTTTTGCTGGAAGGTGTAGTAGCGTGCGGGCACATGGCCGGGCGCCAGCAGCACCAGGGCCTGCACGTCGCCGCCGCGCGCCGCGAACCCCATGGCGGCCGGCACGGCCATGCTGTGGCCGGCGACCACGATGGCGGTGGCGCCCTGGCTGCGCAGGGTTTTGACATGCGCGGCCATTTCGTCCATGGCCTTGTCCCAGTTGCCGTCGAGGTAGCGGCCGCGCGACCAGGGCATGTCGGGGTAGAGCACCAGCATGCCCGCGCCTTCGAGCGCGGCCTTGAGGCTGTTCATGTGCGGGGTGGTGTTGCTGCCGGGGGCTTTGCCGTGCAGCATGAGCACACCGATCTTGGGCTGGGCCTGGGCGATGGCGCCCGTGACAAAGGCGCAGGCCAGCAGGAGGCCGGCGGTGAGGGCGCGCAGGGAGGCATGCAAGAAGGGTCTGCGGGGCATGGAAGCTTTCAGGGCAAGGTTGGCGCCAATATAGCCGCTGCGGCCCGGTGCGGCAGCCGGGTTTGCACGCAGTGGCGGCGCTTCCTACAATGTCCCGTATATGAACGCCGCCATGCCCCAATCCAGCGTCGCCAGCCCTTCCGTACAAGCCGCCCTGCTGGCCGGCGAGCCCGATCGGGCCGCCTACCGCGACTACGCGCAGCCCGGCCTCGACAGGGTGCGCACCTTCTACCGCAACAACCACCAGCACCAGACGCTGGACTTTGTGCGGGCCAAAAAGGCGCAGTGGCTGAGCTTTTCGCAGCGCGAGATGACGCCCTGGGCCGCGCTGGAGTTCCTCAACACCCTGGTCGACGAGTCGGACCCGGACATCGAACTGCCGCAGATCAGCCACCTGCTGCAGACGGCCGAAGCGATACGGGCCGACGGCCACCCCGACTGGTTTGTGCTGACGGGGTTTATCCACGACCTGGGCAAGGTGTTGTGCCTGTTCGGCGAACCGCAATGGGCCGTGGTGGGGGATACCTTTCCGGTGGGTTGCCGCTTCTCGGAGCGCGTCGTCTATCCCGAGTACTTCGCGCTGAACCCCGACAGTGCGGATGCGCGCTACAACAGTGAGAACGGGATCTATACGCCGGGCTGCGGGCTGGATGCTGTGCACATGTCATGGGGGCATGACGAGTACCTGTACCAGTTGATGAAACCTTATTTGCCGCTGCCTGCGCTGTACATGATTCGGTATCACTCGTTTTATGCGTGGCACAGGGAAGGGGAGTATGGGCATCTTGCTGATGCCCAGGATGTGGCGCACCTTCCTTGGGTGCAGAGGTTTAATCCTTATGACCTTTATTCGAAGAATGAGCGGCCGCCGGTGCTGGCGGAGTTGAAGCCTTACTACGACGAGCTCATGGCTAAGTATTTGCCTTCTTCGCTTCAGTTGTAGTTTTGGTTGTTTGCCCTCTGCGTGGGCTTGCTGGCCGGGGTCGCCCGGCATGCGACTCACTTTTTTTGCTTCGCCAAAAAAAGTAAGCAAAAAAAGGCGACCCGCAGTCTGGGTCCCTACGCTTCGCTTCGGGCAACCTGCGGTGCTCGAGCCAAGCGGGGTCTGGCTAAACTCGCCTTCGGCTCAGACAACGCCAGCCCTGATCCGCTTGGCTCTGCGCTCCTCGGCCCAGCCAGGACGGGGCAGGCGGGTTCGGGTTCGGGAGCGGGGAGGCGGAGGGGGAGGGTAGATAGGTTGGCAGCAGGTCTGCTGCTGCTCGACCTGCCGCTGTTTGCTACTTGCCGCCGCGCAGTCGCTCTATGAGTCCGTTGAGTTCGTCCATGGAGGCGAACTGGATGGCTACTTCGCCCATGTCTTCTCGGCGGCCGTTGCGTTTGACTTGTTTCTTGACGCGGACTTCGACGTCGGCCATCAGCAGGTCGGCGAGTTCTTCTTCGACGCGGCGGGTGTCGCGGGATTTTTCCTTGGCGGATTTTTGCGGCTTGAGGGAGAACTCGGCGCTGAGTTTTTTGACCAGGCTTTCGGCTTCGCGGACCGACATCTTCTTGGCGGAGATCTGGTTGGCTGCCGTGATCTGTGCGGCGCGGTCCAGGGCGAGCAGGGCGCGGGCATGGCCCATGTCGAGGTCGCCGGCCATGAGCATGGTCTGCACCGGGTCGGCCAGGTTGAGCAGGCGCAGCAGGTTGGAGGCGGCGCTGCGGGAGCGGCCTACGGCCTGCGCGGCTAGTTCATGGGTGAGGCCGAATTCCTTGACCAGGCGCTGCAGGCCGTGTGCTTCTTCTAGCGGGTTGAGGTCTTCGCGCTGGATGTTTTCGATCAGCGACATGGCGGCGGCGGATTCGTCAGGCACGTCGCGCACCAGCACCGGAACGGTATCAAGGCCGGCGAGTTTGGCTGCGCGGAAGCGCCGTTCGCCGGCGATGATTTCGTACTTGCCGTCGTTGCTGCCGGAGGTCAGGCGCCGCACCAGGATGGGCTGCATGATGCCCTGCACCTTGATGGATTCGGCGAGCTCGTAGAGCGCGCCTTCGTCCATGCGGGTGCGCGGCTGGTACTGGCCGGCGACCATGTCTTCGAGCCGCAGCGAGGCGGGCAGGCCGGGGCTGTTCGCGGTGTTGCTGGCGTTTTCCGCGTCGGTGGCGGTCTCGCTGACCTTGGGGCCCAGCAGCGCTTCAAGTCCGCGGCCCAGGCCTTTGGGTTTTTTGGTGACCATGGTGTCCTTCTTTTCTCTTTGAATGTTTAAATCTTTGCGTGTACCGGGGCTTGCCGCCGGCTACTGCACGGTGCTGCCGCCCAGCGTGAGCAGCACGCCGCGCCACAGCGCGTCGCGCTCTTCGTAGGGTTGGACGTCTTGCTTGCCGCTGGCCTTTTCCCAGACCGAGGTCATCACCATCACGATGCCGGTGGAGGGCTGCACATAGAGCGTCTGGCCGTGGATGCCCTGCATCGCGAAAGTGCGTTCGCGAAAGGGCATCAGCCAGAACTGGTAACCATAGCCGAAGTAGGGCGTGGCCTTGCGCGGCTTGAAGGCCTCCGGCTGGCGTGCCGGGTCGGTGGCGTCGAGCAGGTAGTCCAGCGGCAGGACCTGCGTTGCGCCGGGTTTGCCGGTGGCCTTGTCGATGGCGCGGCCGTCATTGGCCAGCAACTGGCCCAGCCGCGCCCAGTCGCGCAGGATGGCGTTGAAGCCCCCATTGGCTTGCTCCTGCCCGTCGATACCGACACGCCAGAAGGCATCGTGCTCGGCGCCCATGGGTTTCCATAGCCACTCGGTGGTGAGCTCGGACATGTTTTTGCCGGCGGCCCCGGCCAGCACGCGGCCCAGCACATCGGTCTCGGAGCTGGCGTAGACAAACTTTTCGCCGGGGGGCGAATGCCGGTCGGTGATGGACTTGAGCACATCAATGGGCTTGCCCGCGCCCGCCGCCCCGGCGGCGGCGCGCGACAGGCGGGAAAGATCGTCCTTGCCGTCATAGAGTTCGGTGAAGGTCAGGCCCGAACTCATGCGCAGCAGCTGGCGAATCGTGGTGGCGCCGTAAGGGGTGCCGGCAAGCTCTTTGGCGTATTGTTCGGCGGGGTCGTCGAGCGAGGCGATCAGCCCCAGCGATAGCGCCTTGCCGAGCAGCAGCGAAGTGACGCTCTTGGCCATGGAGAAGGACAAAAAGCGCGCGTCGTCCTTGCGGCCGTAGCGGTAGTGCTCGGCGACGATCTCGCCGTTTTTCAGGACCAGCAGGCCGGTGGTGCGCTGGTGCTCCAGGAAGTCCGTCAGTGCGTAGCCCATGCCCTTGTAGCGGTAGGAGATGGACGCCGGGCTGGCCGCGCGGGGCAGGGGGCTGGCCTCGGCGGGGCGCGCGACCACGCGGACCTTCACGCCGGGTACCTTGTCCATGGCCGACCAGGAGCCGACACGATAAGGATTGCTGTACCAGGTGCTGGCGTTGCCCAGCGGGTAGGCCTGCGCCTTGCCGAGCAGCTCTTCGTCGGGCTCGGCCTTCGAGGCGCCGGCGGCCAGCGCGAGGACCAGCAGCAGGGGGAGGGTGATGTGTTTCATGCTGCCGTCGTGGCCGGGGCCGGATTCTGGAGTTGCAGCAGGCGCGCATGCGCTTCGGGCCAGTCGCCCAGGCCGCTGTCGGCATTGAGGTGGCCGCGCGGCCCGGCGTCGACAAGTTCCGCGCCCCAGGCCGCGGCGAACCGGCGGGCGCGTTCGGGTGCGCAGAAGGGGTCGTCGCTGCTGCAAAACACCACGGCGGGAAAAGGCAGCTTGTTCATCGTCACGGGCGACCAGCCCGGCAGCATCTGGCGCACGTCCTCGCGCTCCACGTCGGGCGGCGCGACCAGCAGTGCGGCCTTGACGCGATGGGTGTTGCGCGAGTGCGAGGCCCAGGCGGCGGTGAGCATGCAGCCCAGGCTGTGCGCCACCAGCACGGCGGGTTCGTCACAGGAAAGCAGCACGTCTTCCAGCCGCGCGCTCCAGTCACCGCGCAACGGCCGCATCCAGTCGTGCTGCTCCACCCGCGTATAGCCGTGCGCCCGCTCCCAGCGGCTTTGCCAGTGCTCGGGGCCGCTGTTTTGCCAGCCGGGAAGGATCAGGGTGTTGCGGGGGTTCATGGCGCGCGGAGAATCGATGTGCTACGAATTTAATAGCTTCAAACCCCCTGTTTATGAGGGTTCTGGCTTTTTCGGGGTTACATGGCCTTGATGCGGTCGACCATCTCTTCGGCGAAGGTGATGAAGGCCTGCGCGCCCCGGGAGGCCGGGTCGAACACCACGCCGGGCAGGCCGTAGCTGGGCGCTTCGGCCAGGCGCACGTTGCGCGGGATCACGGTGTTGAAGACCTTGTCGGCGAAGTGTTCCTTGAGCTGGTCGCTGACCTGCTGCTGCAGGGTGATGCGCGGGTCGAACATCACGCGCAGCAGGCCGATGATCTGCAGGTCCTTGTTGAGGTTGGCATGCACCTGCTTGATGGTGTTGACCAGGTCGGTCAGGCCTTCAAGCGCGAAGTACTCGCACTGCATGGGCACGATCACGCCGTGGGCGCAGCACAGGCCGTTGAGGGTCAGCATGCTGAGCGAAGGCGGGCAGTCGATGAGCACGAAGTCGTACTGGCTGTCGACGTCGGCCAGCGCGAGCTTGAGGCGCTTTTCGCGGCGCTCGACGTCGACCAGCTCGACCTCGGCGCCGGCCAGTTCGCGGTTCGCGCCCAGCACGTCGTAGCCGCATTTCTCGCTGTGCACACGCGCCTCGACCACCGAGGCGGACTCGAGCAGCACGTCGTAGACCGTCATTTCCAGCTTGCGTTTGTCCACGCCGGATCCCATGGTCGCATTGCCCTGTGGGTCCAGGTCAATCATCAGGACCCGCTGGCCGACTTTGGCCAGGCCCGCGGCCAGGTTCACCGTCGTCGTTGTCTTCCCGACCCCGCCCTTTTGGTTGGCTACGCAGAATATTTTGGCCATGTGTGCTTTTTAGTTTTTGTTCGAATGAGGACGCGAAATGCGATGGCGGCTTATTTGGAGACCGCGAGCTTGAGGCCGAAGCCGATCAGGAAAATACCGGCCAGCTTGTTCAGGACCACCGTGATTTTCGGGTTGGCGCGTATGCGCTCGGCCAGGTGGTAGGTGATCATGACCGAGCACAGGCCGTACAGGAGGGTCAGCCCGGCAATCGTGGCGGCCATCACGGCAAAAGTCTTGATGCCCTGGTGCTGGGCCGGATCGACAAACAGCGGGAAGAAAGCCATGTAGAAAACAATCGCCTTGGGGTTGAGCAGGGTGATCATCATGGCTTGCTGAAAGTAGTGGCGGGGCTTGATGTTCAGCAGTGGGGCGTCACCGGGCTTGGCGAGCAGCATCTTGATGCCCAGCCAGGCCAGGTAAATGGCGCCGGCCCACTGGACGATATGGAAGGCCGTGGGGTAAGCGGCCATGATGGCCGACACGCCGGCCACCGCCGCCCAGAGCAAAACCTGGTCGCCGGCGATCACGCCCAAGGTCGCACCCAGGCCGCCCGCGATGCCGCCCTTGCTGGTCGAGGTGATCAGCGCCAGGTTCCCGGGGCCGGGAATCAGCAAAAACACAATGATGGCGACAACAAAAGCACCGTAGTCGGCAATGCCGACGAATGAGCCCAACATGGAGGTTCTCCCAGAAGTGAGAAAAAGAGGAGGGCTCGAGTTTACGACAGGGGTGTGCCGCCGGAATGCCAAAGGAGGCCGATCAGGCCCGATTCGGCGTCCGCGATGGTTTCTTTTTGTGCCCGAACAACGGGCGGGGGGAATCAAACCCCCGGCACGCCGCCTCCGACCCGGTTCAGGCGTCGGCTTTCACCCGGATCCAGACAATGCAGCGCTCGGCATTCAGCCCCGGTACCTGCAACTGTTCCACGTGAAACACCTCGGCCTTGGCCGGCAGGGCGGCGATTTCGTCGGCCGGGTGTTTGCCCTTCATGGCCATCCAGGCACCTTGGGGCGCCAGGGCATTGACGGACCAATTGGTGAAATCGGCCAAAGAGGCGAAGGCCCGGGAGCAAATCACCTCAAACGGCGTGGTGATGGTTTCGACCCGGGCGTGCAATCCCGACAGGTTGGGCAGCTTGAGCGCCAGCGCCGCCTGCTTGATAAAGGCGGCTTTTTTGGCAACCGTGTCCACGCAGGTGACTGCCACTTCCGGGCAGCAGATGGCGATGACCACACCCGGAAGGCCGGCGCCGGAGCCCACGTCCAGCAGCCGGGCGCCTTGCGCCAGCCCGGCTTTTTGCAGATGGCGGCGCAGCGGCAGCACCGCGGCCAGGCTGTCCAGCAGGTGGTGGGTCATCATTTCCGCCGGGTCGCGCACGGCCGTCAGGTTGTAGACCTTGGTCCATTTGCCGATCAGGTCCTGGTAATCCAGTAGCTGGCCGACCTGGGCATCGCCCAGGTCCAGTTGCAGCGCCTTCAGGCCGGCGCGCAAATCCTGTTCACCGGCCCGCATCAAGCTTGGGCTTTTTCGGTGGAGGTGTCGGCCGCCTGGAGCGGAACCGTGTTTTTCCACAGGTTCTTTTTCAGGTGCACCAGCAGCAGGGAGATGGTGGCCGGCGTGATGCCGGAGATGCGCGAAGCCATTCCCAGGGTTTCGGGCCGGTGTTTGGCCAGGGTCTGGCGCGCCTCAAAACTCAGGGCCGAGACCTGCAGGTAATCCAGGTCGGCGGGCAGTTTGAGGTTTTCGTAGTGGGCGGCGCGCTCAACCTCGGTCTTCTGCAGGTCGATGTAGCCTGCGTACTTGGCCGTGATTTCGATCTGCTCGATCACGCTTTTGGCGATGTCATCGCTGGCTGCGGCTTCGGCCGCCAGCTCGGGGTTGGCGTACTTGCCTTCCTCCAGCGACATCAACCCGGCGTAGTTGACGTCCGGGCGGCGCAGCAAGTCCAACAGGTTGTACTCGCGCTCGATCGTTTTGCCCAGGACGCGCTCGGCTTCGGCCACCGGCAGGTTGTTGGGGTTGACCCAGATCGCCCGGAGCCGGGCTGTTTCACGTGAAACAGAGTCGCGCTTGCGGTTGAAGGCGTCCCAGCGGGCGTCGTCGACCAGGCCCAGTTCCCGGCCTTTTTCGGTCAGGCGCATGTCGGCGTTGTCCTCGCGCAGCATCAGGCGGAACTCGGCCCGGCTGGTGAACATGCGGTAGGGCTCGGTCACGCCCTTGGTGATCAGGTCGTCGACCAGCACGCCGAGGTAGGCTTCGTTGCGTGCGGGTAGCCAGGCACCACCATGATCGTTGGGCAAGCCACCGAGTGCCCTGCATTGCAGCGCGGCATTGACGCCGGCGAACAAGCCCTGGGCCGCCGCCTCTTCATAACCGGTCGTGCCGTTGATCTGGCCGGCGAAGAACAGGCCGCCAATCGCCCGGGTTTCAAAGCTGGATTTCAGCGCCCGCGGGTCGAAGTAGTCGTATTCGATGGCGTAGCCGGGACGCAGGATATGGGCGTTTTCCATGCCGGCCATGGAGCGCACCAGCTCGTACTGGATGTCAAAAGGCAGGCTGGTCGAGATGCCGTTGGGGTAGATCTCGTGGGTGGTCAGGCCTTCGGGCTCCAGGAAAATCTGGTGGCTGTCCTTGTCGGCGAAGCGGTTGATCTTGTCTTCCACGCTGGGGCAGTAGCGCGGGCCGACGCCGTCGATCTTGCCGGTAAACATGGGGCTGCGGTCAAAACCCGAGCGGATGATGTCGTGGGTGCGCTCGTTGGTATGGGTGATCCAGCAGGGCATTTGCTTCGGGTGGGCAATGCCGCCGCCCATAAAACTGAAGACCGGGACCGGGCCTGCTATGCCACCGGGCATGCCGTCGCCGGGTTGTTCGGTGCACTTGCTGAAGTCGATGCTGCGGCCGTCGATGCGCGGCGGCGTGCCGGTCTTGAGCCGGCCTTGCGGCAGCTTGAGTTCCTTGAGCCGGCTCGACAGCGACACCGCCGGCGGGTCGCCCGCCCGGCCGGCCGAGTAGTTGTTGAGCCCGACGTGGATCTTGCCGTCCAGGAAAGTCCCGGCCGTCAGCACCACGGTGCGTGAACGGAACTTGATGCCGACCTGGGTGACGGCGCCGACCACGCGGTCGCCTTCCACCATCAGGTCGTCGACGGCCTGCTGGAACAGCCAGAGATTCGGCTGGTTCTCGAGCTTGCGGCGGATGGCTGCCTTATAAAGAATGCGGTCGGCCTGCGCCCGGGTGGCGCGCACGGCCGGGCCCTTGGAGCTGTTCAGGATGCGGAACTGGATGCCGCCTTCGTCGGTGGCCAGCGCCATCGCGCCGCCCAGGGCGTCCACTTCCTTGACCAGGTGGCCCTTGCCGATGCCGCCTATGGACGGGTTGCAGCTCATCTGGCCCAGCGTCTCGATGTTGTGCGAGAGCAGCAAAGTCTTGCAGCCCATGCGGGCCGAAGCCAGGGCGGCCTCGGTGCCGGCATGGCCGCCGCCGACCACGATCACGTCAAATTCTTGGGGGTAAAACATATCCAACCTTTGGGCCTTGCGACCAGCTACTCACTCTATTAACTTCTCAGCTCTCGATCAATTCGGTGGCCAGGCCCATGCCGCGCGCCACTTGCGCCTGGCGCCTGTCCGCCGTGACGAACAGGTCCACCCGGCTGGCCAGTGCGCTGCCCACATGCAGGGCATCCATGCCGCGCAAAGGGCCGTGCTCCATGGCGGCAAAGGCAAAGCGCTCGACATGCTCGTCCAGCGGAACCAGGGTCATGTCGGCCACGTCGCGCTGCGCGGCTGTCCAGGCACGGTCAAATTCAGGGGCGGGCAGGCTACCGTCGCGCCGGCGCCGGAGCAGGGCAGAAGCCACCTCGGTCTTGCAATGTGCGGCGACCAGCAACTCGCTGGCCGTTTCGAACAAGCTCAACACACGGTCGCGCCCGGCTTCGCTGGCATAGCGCTTGGTCAGGGCCGACGCGTCAAACATCAGCCGTGCCTCGCCGTCGCGCGCCACCACGCGGGTGGTGGTGGCAGCCTGTGGCGCATAAGCGGCCTGCGCTTTTTTCACCATGGCGATTCATTCCGTTCGTCCAGCACCGCCTGCGACAGCGACCTGCCGGGCGGCAGGACCACAGGCTCAAACGGCGTTTTCCAGCTGGGGATTTTGGCGGTGTCCGCCTCGGTCTTCAGGGGCACCAGCTCGGCCACCGGCTTGCCGTGCCGCAGTATGCGCACGGTCTCGCCTTGCTCCACCAGGTCGATCATGGCGGAAGCATTGGCGCGAAATTCACTGAGAGCAATGGTGTGCATTTTGTACAAATTTCAATGTTTTGTACATTTTAGCGGGTTCGTGCTTGCAAGGCACCCAGTACGCAGTTTTTCACCCTTCGGCCTGTGGTGAAATCAGCCGATGAGCACCCCTCCCAAACTCCTCGTCTTTGCCGGCAGCATCCGCCAAAACTCCTTCAACCGCAAACTCGCCAATGTCACGGCCGCCCTGGCGCGCGCCAGCGGCGCCGAAGTCACCCATATAGAACTGGCGGATTTCGACGTCCCCATGTACAACGCCGACCTTGAAGCCAAGGGCACGCCGCCCGACGTCATGAAACTCAAGCAGATCATGTTCGAGCACCCGGCCTGGATCATCTGCTCACCCGAATACAACGGCAGCTACACCGCGTTGCTGAAAAACACCGTCGACTGGGTGTCCAGCCCCGTCAAGAGCGACCCGGCCTGGCACGAAGGCTTCAAGTCCTTCAGCGGCAAGGTGGTGGGCGTGCTCAGCGCCTCGCCCGGCGCGCTGGGCGGCCTGCGCTCGCAAAGCCACCTGGTGCCGCTGCTGCTCAACGCGCAATGCTGGGTCGCGCCCAAGGCCTTCGCCCTGGGCCGTGCCGGCAGCGCCTTCGACACCGAGGGCAAACTGCTCGATGACGCGCACCTCAAAAACGTGCAGGCGGTGATCGACCAGGTGTTGTTCGCCAGCGCCCGGCTGGCGGCTTAAGCCTGGCCTGAGGCGAGCGACCGGGCGCGTTCCATGGCGCCAGCCTTGGTCGCCGCCAATTCCTCCGGCGCCACCAATGTCGGCGCCGCACTGATTTCCGCGTCGACCTCAATGTCCAGAAAACGCAGCCAGCGCCGCATATACGGTTTCTGGAAATCCGAGTCGTCCTCCTCGGGCCGCAGCGGGTATGCACCGGCGCTCGAATACACCAGCGTTGCGCGCTTGCCCGGCAGCAGGGCCTGGTAACCGTCCTGCCGCGACCAACTCCAGTTCTGCCCCGGCAAGGTCACCACGTCGATGAAATGCTTGAGCCGGTAGGGGATGCCGAAATTCCACATCGGCAGGCTGAAGAGGTAACGGTCGGCCGCGTTAAAGCGCTGCGACAGCGCCACCGCGCGCGCCCACAAGGCCTGCTGGGGAGGCGTCGCGTTCTGCGCGCGCAGCACGGCGAACTTGGCGGCAATCATGTCGGCGTCAAAAGGCGGCAGATCAATGTCCCATACATTGATCGTGTCCACCGTATCCTCGGGGTGCGCCTCGCGCCAGGCTTCCAGCCAGGCGGTGGCCACGGTGCTTGAGGTTGATGCGGCTTTCATCGGCGAGGCTTCTATAAAGAGCAGATGGGTCATGGCTTTCTCCGTGCAGGGGAAGGGGATGTCACGCCGTGCCATCCAGCAGGCGCAGGCCCACCATGCCGGCCACCACCAATGCCACACACAGCAGGCGCAACGCCGAAGCGCTCTCGCCCATCCAGAGGATGCCGATCACGGTCACGCCGACCGAACCTATGCCGGTCCAGATCGCGTAGGCCGTGCCCACCGGCAAGGTCTTGACGGCATGCGTCAGAAAGAAAATGCTGGCGCCCGCGGCCGCGACGCCCAGCACGCTGGGCAGGAGCCGGGTCCAGCCCTGGGAGGATTTGAGGAGCAAGGCCATTGCGATTTCGACAATGCTTGCGGCGAGTAGGTAAAACCAGGCCATGGAGGTCGTTCTTTCGGTAACAGGGTTAAAGAGGGAAAAAAATCAAGGAGCCGCCAGCTTAGATTTACGATTACCCATAGACAAGTACGCACCTTCTGGTAACCATGACAATTCCCGACGAGCTCCCCACCGATTCCTCAACTGTGTTTAGCCAGGCCTGCCCCTCGCGCCAGGCACTGGAGCTGGTCGCCAGCAAATGGGCGCTGCTGGTGATCCCGGCGCTGGCCGAGGGCCCGGTGCGCAACAACGAGCTAATGCGCAAGATCGAAGGCATCTCGCAAAAGATGCTGACGCAAACACTCAAGGAGCTGGTGCGCAACGGCCTGGTGCTGCGCTTTGACCGCCAGACCGTGCCGCCCCATGTGGAATACCAGCTCAGCGCGCTGGGCCAGTCCCTCAGCGAAACCCTGATTTCGCTGGACAACTGGGCCGAGCGCAACCACCAGAACCTGAAGGCCGCGCGCGAACGTTTCGACGCCTCTTTCATGTAGCGCATGGGGGTTAGCCTCATTAGCGGAATCACGTAGCGCCGCGCCTCGCGTACGGTCCTATATTGGGACAACACCAACGATCCGGAGACAACACATGAAACAGACGAACACGCGCCGCGGCGCATTGCAATTCGGCCTCAAGGCCGGCGGCGCATTGGCCGCGGTCTCGGCCTTTCCGGGGCTGCTGCATGCGCAGGCCGGCTGGCCCAGCAAACCGATACGCCTGCTGGTGCCTTTCGCGCCCGGCGGCAGTTCGGAAATCGTCGCGCGCTCGGCCGCCAATGAATTGGGCAAGAGCCTGGGCCAGACCGTCTACGTCGAGAACAAACCCGGCGCCAGCGGCAACATCGCGATGCAGGAATGCGCGGCCTCCACCGACGGCCACACCATCATCCTGGGCCACATCGGCACCATGGCGGTCAACCCCTTCATCTTCGACAAGCTGCCCTTCGACACCAACAAGGACTTCAAGCCCATCTCGCTGCTGGCGAAGGTGCCCAGCCTCTACGTGGTCAATGCCAGCGTGCCCGCCACCAACCTCAAGGAGTTCATCGCCCTGGCCAAGGCCAAGCCCGGCCAGCTCAACTACGGTTCGGCCGGCAACGGCAGCGCCGGCCACCTGGCCTTTGAATACCTGAAGATGGCCACCGGCATTTTTGTGCTGCACGTGCCTTATCGCGGCACCGGCCCGCAGCTCACCGACCTGCTGGCTGGCCGCCTCGAAGCCGCCAGCGTGGGCGCGCCCGCCATTCTGGGACACATCAAGTCGGGCAAGCTGCGCTGCATTGCCACCGGCACCAAGGAACGCCTGCCCCAGCTGCCCGACGTGCCCACGGTCGCAGAAAGCGGCTACCCGGGTTTTGAGATGACCCAGTGGTACGGCCTCAACGCGCCCGCCAACATGCCGCAGGCCAACATCGACCGCATCGCCGAAGCCTGCAACAAGGCCATGCGCAACCCGCAGGCCACCGAGCGCCTGCGCGGCGACACGGCCCTGCCCATAGGCGACACGCCGGCGCAGTACGGCGCCTTCATCAAGACCGAGCAGGCGCGCTGGAAGCTGGTCGCCGAACGGGCGAAAATCAAGCCTGACTAAACCCGGCTTCCCAAGGCCTCACAGAGCATTCCCCATGAACTGCCGCCCCGGCTGCGGCGCCTGCTGCATCGCGCCGTCCATCAGCTCCGCCATCCCCGGCATGCCGCAAGGCAAGCCGGCCGGCGTGCGCTGCGTGCAGCTGGGCGATGCCAACCAGTGCCTGATCTTCGGCCGGCCCGAACGGCCAGCATGTTGTTCCGGACTACAGCCTTCCGTGGAAATGTGCGGGACATCGCGCGAACTGGCCATCCAATGGCTGGATGACCTTGAGCGTTCCACGTCTGCAACGTCGGCTACGTCCCTCACAGACTGATGGCCTGAGGCCATCGCTCTGCAGCCCCGAGGGGCCGCAAGCTCCTTGGGTCGGCCCGGCACCATCGCGTTCTACCCGTTTGGATAGCACCTACGGTAGCCCGCTACCGTAATCGCGGCCTGCACCAGCCGTAATTTTCCGACTGGGCTGCGGCCTGGTTCCATCGCACACTGACGTCACAGCTTCTTGTGTGTGGACGGACTTCGCGTATCCAATATCGCCATCCAAGCAGGCTTCCATTTCCATCCACTAACAAAGGACACTCGCCATGAAGAGGTTACTTGCATTTGTATACGGCTTGACGGCCTATGCCGTTTCCTTGGGCACAACCTTATACGCCGTCGGTTTCATTGGCAACATTCTGGTCCCCAAGACCATTGACTCTGCACCGCATACACACTGGACGCAGGCACTGTTGGCCAACGTCTTGTTGATCGGCGTATTTGCGCTGCAGCACAGCGTCATGGCCAGGCCCGCATTCAAAAAGGCTTGGACGCGGATTGTTCCTGAACCCGTGGAACGTAGCACCTATGTCCTGGCCTCAAGCCTGGCCCTGATGTTGCTGTTCTGGCTGTGGCAGCCCATGGGCGGCGTTGTCTGGAGCGTGCAAGACACCAACGGCAGAACACTGCTCTACATCCTGTATGCGCTGGGATGGCTGACCGTGTTTGGCAGCACCTATGCCATCAACCATTGGGACTTGTTTGGCCTGCGGCAGGTTTACTGCTACTTGCGCGGCGAGTCCTACCAAACCATCTCGTTTGCATCACCAGGCCCTTACCGGTACGTACGCCACCCCATCTACCTGGGTTGGTTGCTGACTTTCTGGGTGACGCCCACCATGACGATCGCGCATCTGGTGTTTGCTGTTGCCACCACGCTGTATATCCTGATCGCGATCCGGTTCGAAGAACGCGACCTGATCGACTATTTCGGTGACACCTACCGGCAGTATCGCAAGCGCGTGGCGATGATCATTCCATTTCCCGGAAAGACGCTTCGCTAAGGCCAAGGCGTCAACATGGCCGCTTGTGAACATGCCTTGGACATGCTTTTAAGCACAGGATATCCGCCCTATTGAAGCGAGGCGGACTCTGGGCCAGATGTCGTTGGACTGCGCCCTGGTCGCCTCTTACAATCGGTGCGATGCCCCGGGAACGACAACAGCAGATCCGCTTTTGCACCAGCGCGGACGGCACGCGACTGGCCGTTGCGACGCTCGGGGACGGCGCGCCCTTGGTCAAGGCGGCCACCTGGCTGACCCATGTCGAGAAGGAGCCGAGCAACCTGTTCACCCGGCACTGGGTGTCCGAGTTGAGCCGCGGCAATACCCTCATCCGCTACGACTCCCGCGGCTGCGGCTTGTCGGAACGGCAGGTCGAACGCATTTCCATGGAGGCCTGGATCGAGGATCTGGAGGCCGTGGTCGCCACCCTGGCCATAGACAGCTTTCCCCTGTTTGGCATGTCCCAGGGCGCAGCCATCGCCGTCAACTACGCGGCGCGCCACCCGGACAGGGTCAGCCACCTGGTGCTCTACGGCGCTTGCGCTCGAGGCCTGTTGAAACGCGATCCGCCGGCCAAGGTCATCGACGCGGCGCTGGCCATGCTCAAGGCGGCAGAACTGGGCTGGGGTTCCAACAGTTCGTCGTTCAGGCAAGTGTTCATTTCCCAGTTGCTGCATGATGCAACGGCGGAACAGCAACGCGCGGTCGACGAAGCGCAGCGGCTGACGATCTCCGGGGCGAACGCCGTGCGTTTCCTCAAGGAGGTCTTCGAGATCGACTTGCGCGAATCGGCGCCCAAGGTGCGCTGCCCAACCCTGGTGTTCCACGCCAAAGACGACCCCTGTTTTCCCTTCGAGGAGGGCCGTCTGCTCGCATCGCTGATCCCGAACGCGCGCTTTATACCGCTAGAGAGCAAAAACCACCTGCCGTTCGAGACCGAGGCCGCCTGGCCGGTGTTTCTGTCCGAATTTCGGGCCTTCCTGCCCGGGACCGGCGCCGAATCCGCACCACGTGATGCGAACGCGCCAACAACCGGCAAGCCGCTGCTGACACCGCGGCAAATCGAGATCCTGCGCGAGGTTGGGCAGGGCCAGACTGACAAGCAGATTGCGCGCAAGCTCGCCTTAAGTCCGCGCACCGTTGAAATGCATGTCGCGAACGCACTGCTGGCCTTGAAGTGCCGCACGCGCGCCGAGGCGGTGAGGCGCGCAACAGAACTCGCGTTGATCACCTCGGCCCCCGGGTGACCTTGGCCACCCAACTCCTTGGGCCCGCGCCTTCAGGTGCGCACGGTGGCGAGGATTGGGCTCACAGTCAACGCACCCTCAGCACCGTGCGCCCCTGCGCCAAGCGTTGTGTGACCTTGTGCATGCCGGTGCGAAACTCCTCCAAGGGAAGGCTGGTACTGACATGTGGTTTGATGCTGCCCTGTGCCACCCATGCGAGCAACTGGGCATCGGCATCAAGACTGGCCTGCGGAAAGCGCTCAGCCCAGGCGCCCCAATAGGAGCCTACGATGGAATAGTTCTTCAGCAACGGGAGGTTCATGGGGACCGAGGCTATTTCCCCGCTGGTGAAACCAACCGGCAGCATCCGCCCGCCCCAGTTCATCAACCGTGTCATGGTGCTGAAAATTTCCCCGCCAACGTTGTCGAAGAACACGTCAACCCCTTTGCCGCCGGTGATGTCCTTGATCCGTTGGCGCAGGTCTTCACTGCCATAGACAATGACTTCCTGCGCTCCATGCGCCCTGGTGATCGCGGCCTTGTCCGGCGTCCCGACACCGGCGATGATGGTTGCGCCGAGGTGCCGCGCCAGATCCACCGCCGCCAGCCCCACGCCGCCGGCCGCGCCCGATATGAAGATAACCTCACCGGCCTGCAGCCTGGCGCAGTCAAGCAGCGCGTAGCGGGCGGTTCCATAGCAATGGCGAACGATGGAGCCGGTCTCGAAATCGACGCCGTCCGGCAGCAAAACCGTCGCGTCCTGCGAAGCGACCACCCGTTCCGCATAACAACCAGACCAACCGCCGCAAATCACCCGGTCACCCGGCTTGAAGCGGGTGACCTCGCTGCCGACTTCGGCCACCACGCCCGCCGCGTCCGTCCCCGGCACAAAAGGGGTCTGCGGGCGCAACTGGTACTTGCCGGCCACCATCAGGCAATCCATGAAGCTGATGGAGGCGGCATGCACGTCGACCAGTACTTGATGAGGGCGCGGCTTCGGGGAGTCCATGGTTCCAAGCACCAGGGAATCGACGCCATCAAAGGTGTTGCAAATAACGGCGCGCATCATCAGCCCATCCCTTTGACACGAATGGCCACGACTTCTGCACTGGCGCACTCGGCGCCATTCTGCAAAACCCGGCATGCCACCACAAATTTCCGGTCGGTTTGTTCCTGGACCCGCGCGTAGAAGTCCAAGGAAGCATCAATTGCCATGGGTTTGAGGTAGTTGACGGTCAATCTGCCGGTGACAAAGGCAAACGGCGGGGGACCGCCTGCCAGATCGTGGCCCAACTGCCGGCAAGCGGTGGCCAGCGCGGTCCAGATGGCATGGCAATCAACGACGGAGGCAATTGCTCCGCCATACACAAAACCAGGATGGCCGACGTGAAAGGGTTGCGGGCGCCAGCGGCACACCAGCTCCTTACCCACCCAATGGCTCTTGATTTGCAGGCCGTGCGCGTTGAGAGCGCCGCAGCCGAAACAATGGACTTTGAACTGATCCTGCAGCGCCTGTCCGGCTTCGGCCTGCATCTGATCTTCGACAACGGGTTCCTGAACACTCATCACAACTCCATGAAAAATACGTGGAGCCAGTGTTGCATCGCCCGCCGGACCAGGTAACTGTGCCTACTACGGTATTGGCGCCCGGCGCCACGGTACGCCTACGGTAACCCGAACTCGCGAAACACGCGACGCGGCCCACCCTGGGCTAGCGCGACACGTTGCCCAGCGCCTCCAGCCGCGCGGCCGAAACAATCTCTATGCGCCGGTAGCGCAGCGCGATCGCGCCTTGCTCCACCATGGCCTTGAGCTCCACCGACAGCGTCTGCCGGCTGACGCCCAGCATCATGGCCAGCGCCTCCTGCGACACCGGCACCACCGGCCGCGCCTTCAGCGCCAGCGTGGCATCGCCGCGCGCCAGCAGCAACAGGCGGCGCGCCACACGCGCGCGGGTTGAACGCAGCGCCGCGTCCTCCACCATGCCGTACAGCGAGCGCACGCGCGCGGCCAGCAGCCCCGCGATGGCCCGGGCAAAGGGCGCGCCCTCCATCAGCGCGGCAAAAGCCGGCTGCGGCACCACCAGCACCTCGGCCGCCGACAGCGCCGTGGCATCGTGGGTGCGCGGCTCGCCGTCCATCAGGGAAATTTCGCCTATCCAGTTGCCGGACTCCAGCACCACCAGGATGGCCTCGCGCCCGTCTTCGCGCAGGGAAGAGATCTTGAGCATCCCGCCCAGCAGCCCGTAAAAGCCGCCGGGCGCATCGCCCTGGCGAAACAGCATCTCGCCGGGCCGCAGGCGCAGCACTTCGGCTGATGCCAGCAGCGCCTCACGGTCCGCCAGCGGCAGCGCGCCAAACCAGGGGTTGGCCGACATGCGCGCCATGGGGGAGGGCGGGGGAGGTGTCGCGGGAACGATAGGCATGCGGCCAATTGTCAAATTTTTGACAGTTCCACGTCAAGCACGGACGTATCGTGCACCTGAGTTCGTAAAAACCATTACCTAACCACTAGCCCCGGAGACAAATCCCATGCATATCCCCTCACTTAAAGAAGTCGTCAGCGCTGAAGAATGGCAGCTGCGCTGCGACCTCGCCGCCTGCTACCGCCTGGTCGCCTTCTACGGCTGGAGCGACCTGGTCTTCACCCATATCAGCGCCAAGCTGCCGGAATCGGTTTCCGGCGCGGGCAATCACCATTTCCTGATCAACCCCTACGGCCTGATGTTTGACGAGATCACCGCGTCCAGCCTGGTCAAGGTCGACGGCCAGTGCAACAAGGTGATTGACTCACCGTTTCCGGTGAACCCGGCCGGCTTTGTGATCCACAGCGCGGTGCACGAGGCCCGCGCCGACGCCGGCTGCGTGCTGCACACCCACACGCGTGCCGGTGTGGCCGTGAGCGCCCAGCAGTGCGGCGTGCTGCCCATCAGCCAGCAGTCGACCTTTGTGCTGGCCTCGCTGGCCTATCACGCCTACGAGGGCGTGGCCTTTCGCGATGACGAAAAGCCGCGCCTGCAGGCCGACCTGGGCAAGGCCAATTTCCTGATGCTGCGCAACCACGGCTTGCTGGTCGTGGGCAAGACGATTGCCGATGCTTTCCTCAGCATGTACACCTTCGAGAACACCTGCCGCATCCAGCTCGACGCGCAGGCCGGCGGCCCGCTGACCGAGGTCAACCCGCTGATCGTCAAGGGCGTGGCCGAGGCCATGCGCGTGCAGACCGGCGGCATGGGCGGGGCCTTTGTCTGGCCCTCGCTGATCCGCAAGCTCGACAAGCTCGATGAAAGCTACAAATCATGAGCGGCTCACCCGTCGTCGCGCAGCTGCTGGTCGCGGCGCTCGCGCTGGTCATGCTGGGCCTGGGCCTGACGCTGAAGGTCGAGGACTTCACGCGCCTGCTCAAATACCCGAAGGCCGTGCTGGTGGCGCTGGTGCTGCAGGTCATGGTGCTGCCCGTGGCCTGCTACGCCATCATCGTGCTGCTGAATGTGCCGCCGCTGTTCGCCGTGGGCCTGATGCTGCTGGCGGCCTCGCCCGGCGGCATCTCGGCCAACCTGTTCAGCCACCTTTTCGGCGGCAACGTGGCGATGAACATCTCGCTGACCGCCATCAACACCCTGCTGTCCATCGTCACCATGCCGGTGATCGCCAACTGGGCCATCAACACCTTCGCCAAAACCGGCCAGGTGGTGCCGCTGCAGTTCGGCAAGGTGGTGGAGGTGATCGTCATCGTGCTGGTGCCGGTGGCCGTCGGCATGTGGCTGCGCACCGTCAAGCCGGGCTGGGCCGCGCGCAGCGAGAACCCCACCAAAATCTTCAGCATCATCGTGCTGGTGGTGGTGGCCGTGGGCGCCGTCGTCAAGGAATGGCAGGCGCTCAGCGGCGGCTTCGCGGCCATAGGCCCGGCCGTGCTGGCCTTCAACCTCGCGAGCCTGCTGGCCGGTTATTACGTAGCCCGGGCGACGGGGCTGGACAAGCCGATCTCCACCGCCATCAGCTATGAGATCGGCATCCACAACGCGACGCTGGCGATCTTCATCGCGCTGGCCGTGCTGGACAACTTCCAGCTGGCGCTGCCCGCGGCGATCTACTCTTTCAGCATGTATGTCACCGCCACGCTGTTCGGCTTGCTGGTGCTCAGGCGGCAGGGCGCGCCTGTCGCGGCGCAAGCGCAGTAAGCGTCAGGCGCTCACCACCGTCAGCACGGGGTGCGCCTGCGCGCCGCCGGGCGAGGGGGGCGGCTCATCGCCTTCGTCCACCGTCAGTTCCTTGCGCGTCATCTGCACGTCGCCGAAGATGGTGGCAAAGGCCACGTCCTTGGCGTCGCGCCCGGTGCCGACACGCACCAGGCGGTCTATGGGTGCCATGCGCGTCGGGTCGAAGATCACCCAGCGCCCGTCAAGCCAGGCTTCAAAGACCGCGTGGAAATCCTGCGGCGGCTCCTCGAAATGCACATAACCCACCACCAGCCGCGCCGGGATGTTCAGGGCGCGGCACATGGTGATGCCCAGGTGCGCGAAATCGCGGCACACGCCCGCGCGCTGCACGAACACCTCCTGTGCCGTGGTCGTTGAATTGCTGAAGCCCGGCAGGTAGCCGATCGACTCGTGGATCCAGCCCTCGATGGCGCGCACCCGGCCTATGCCGGGCGGCAGCTGGCCGAACAGCTGCTGCGCCGCGCGGCTCATGACGTCGGACTCGCAATAGCGGCTGGGCATCAGGTAGCGCAGCACGTCGTCCGGCACGCCGGTCACCGGCGTTTCGTCCAGGTGCAGGGGGACGGGCGCCGGATGCAGCTCCACCCTCGCGCAGTAATTGACGGAGAGCCGGCCTTTGGGCGCATCCAGGCGTATGAAGCGGTTGCCGCTGCGTTCGTCGCAGAAGTTGCGCACCTTCATGCTGGGCGTGATGGTCAGGCGCTCTTCCACCACATGATGGCCTTCATGAAAGGCCGTCTCGATGTTGAAGAGAAAGTGCGCGGGGCTGCTGACTTCGTATTCCAGCAGGGATTCAATCCGGGCGGTATGCATGGGGTGGGCCGTGGAAATTGTCAAAGGCGGGTGCGATGGTCGGGGCTGCCGCGGCCCGGCTTGGCGAACCAGTTCTGGCAGGTCACAAAAACAATGCGCGCGGCGCGCTCCAGCACGTCGACCGAGGGCGCGGCGCGGCGGCGCGCGCGCAGGCGGTTGACCAGCAGGAATTCGGCGATGCTGGCCTGAAACGTGATCTTGCGTTTGGCGACCGCTTGAGGCGGCTGCGCCACCGCCGGCGCGCGCGGTCCCGACCACGGCTGGAACAGCCGCTGCCGGAAACGCGACGCCATGGACGGCGTGAGGGCGCTATCCGCCTTTTGCTGTGCCATCTATTTCATTACCTTGTTCACCGCGCCCACGCCGAGGGCCGCCAGGATCAGGAAGATGACGGCCAGGATCAGGAACAGCCCGAACAGGATCTTGGCAATGCCGGCGGCGCCCGCGGCGACACCGCCGAAGCCCAGGGCACCGGCAATCAGTGAAATCAGCGCAAAAATAATCGCGTACTTGAGCATCTTGGCCTCCTGTGGAAGGTGTCGACGGGCCGGCCCATGCGCAAACGGCATGCGGCACGGGACCGGATTTGTGCGCCGCAACGAAAGCGTCGCGGTGAGTCCCCATGCTAAAAGTGCATGGCCGGGCGCCCCATCAGCAGCGCCCGCTTGCCGCTGTAGGACAAGGGCGCGGCCCTTGCGCCGCTATTCTTTTGCTAGCGCGATACCTAAACGGCGCAAGGCCGTGCGTGGCTTACTTGCCGAACAGGCTGCGAAAGCCCTCGCCCACGCGGTCACCCAGGTTGGCACCGGCGCCCGTGCCCACGCCGGGCAGCAGGGCCGTGCCTATGGCCGCGCCCAGCAGGGCCGAGCGCGACAGCGTGACCTCCGGCTTGTCCAGCGTGCCGCCCACCGTCAGGGGCACGCCCACCGCGCCGCCTATGGCATTGCCCAGTTTGCTGTCGCCCGCCACGTTCACGCTGACACGGCCGCTCAGCGCCTTGGCCGGCGAGATGGCGACATTGCCGGTCGCGCTCAGCGCGCCCGAGCTCGCCACCAGGTTGGTCAGCTGCGCCGACTTGCCCTGCGTGCTCACCTGGCCGGCCAGGGTGTCCAGCTGTGTCTGGCCGCCGCGGCTCAGGCCTATGGTCCTGACCGCCTTGGCCAGGTCCAGCCCGTTGAGCACGGCATTGCGCACGGTGAAGGTTGTCTGGGTCTGCAGCGCATCGACCAGCGCGCCGGTGGTCGCGGCGCGTGAACTGAGCGTGGTGCCGGCCTCGAGCTTGCCTGTCAGCGAATTGCTGGGCGCGGTCAGCGCCGACACCTCGACGTCCCTGGTCTGCAGCTTGCCGTGCAGCAGCAGCTCCTCGCCGGGGCGCGCGGCGGAGCCCGATGGCACCTTCTTCAAGCCCAGCTTGCCTTCCACCTTGCCCCCGCCCACGTCGATGCGCAGGTCCCATTCGTCGCCCGCGGCGGCGGCGCCCGGGGCTGCGGGTTTTGCTTCCTCCCGCTTGAGGCTGGCCTCCAGGCCCTCCAGGTTGCCCTTGAGCAGCTTGAGCGCCACGCTGTCGGGCAGGCCGTCGTCGCCAAAGCGGGCCTCGGCTTGCACCGTGGTGCGCGCGCCCGCGGCGCTGATCCAGGTCACCTCGTCCAGCACCGTGCGGCGCGGCAGCCAATCGAGCTGCGCGGTCTGCGGCTGCCCGGCAGGGGCTTGCGTGGGCGCGGCGGCGGAAGTCGCAGGTTTCTTTTTTTGCAGCAGCAACAGCACGGCGTCAATGCCCTGCTGCGGCAGCACCGCCCGGCGCACCAGCAAGGTCGACACCACCAGCCGCCCCTGCAGCAGCGGTTGCCACTGCGGCCGCACCTCCACGCGCTCCACGGTGATGGCCGGCTTGCTGTGCACCGAAATACCGCTGAGCGCCACCGCCGGCAGCGGCCAGACGTCCACGGCAACGCGGTCCAGCGCCACCGGCACACCCAGTGCGGCGGTGGCCTCGCGCTCCACGCGCTGCCTGAAGCCGTCGGTGCTCACCCAGCGGTGCAGCGTGAACGCCACCACCGTCAGCAACACCATCAAGCCCAGTGCCAGGAACACCCCCCATTTGAAAACTTTTGCCATGCGGCTATTGTGGCGTGCCCCTGGCGCGCGCCCGCAGCAAAGATTCGCCGATCCGGCTAGCATCGGGGGCTGTGCGACATTCCCGCCACAGTTCGCCATAGTTCGCCACACCACAAAGGATGAGACACCATGAAGCTTTATTACTCCCCCGGCGCCTGTTCCCTCTCCCCGCACATCACGCTGCATGAGTCGGGCCTGAAGTTCGAGCACGTGGCGGCGCCCACCAAGACCCACCAGCTGGACGACGGCACCGACTACTACACCATCAACCCGCTCGGTTACGTGCCCCTGCTCGAGCTCGACGACGGTACGCGCATCGCCGAAGGCCCGGCCATCGTGCAATACATCGCCGACCAGGTGCCCGAGAAAAAACTCGCACCGGCCAACGGCACGCTGGAGCGCTACAAGCTGCAGTCGTGGCTGACCTTCATCGGCACCGAACTGCACAAGGGCTTCAGCCCGCTGTTCAATGCCGCTACACCGGCCGAGTACAAAACCATCGTCATCGACAAGCTGCTGTCGCGCCTGAAGTGGGTGGACGGGCAACTGGCCGGCAAGCAGTATTTGATGGGCGATACCTTCAGCGTCGCGGATCCTTATCTTTTTACCGTTACCAACTGGGCGCCTCGGGTTGGGGTGGATATTTCTGGGTTTTCTAATATTGCTGCGTTTCGGGAGCGCGTTGCTGCTCGGCCTGCTGTTCAGGCGGCTATGAAGCATGAAGGGTTGCTTAAATAATTTTTAGCGTTTTCGTACGCTGATGGTGGGTTGTGTTTCGGGGCCGGGGTCGCCCGGCATGCGACTCACTTTTTTTGCTTCGCCAAAAAAAGTAAGCAAAAAAAGGCGACCCGCAGTCTGGGTCCCTACGCTTCGCTACGGGCAACCTGCGGTGCTCGAGCCAAGCGGGGTCAAAAACAACTCGCTTCGCTCAAACAAGTTTTTGCCCTGATCCGCTTGTCTCTGCGCTCCTCGGCCCAGCCAGGACGGGGCAGGCGGGTTCGGGAGCGGGGACAGGATACTGGCCAATAGCATGAAACCAGCAACCTGTGTTGGGCAGGTCAATCGAAACAGGGCCAAACTGGCCCTGTTTTTCATTCCCGCCTTATCAGGACCTTTTCATGCCCACCTTATTCGATACCAACAAAGCCGGTGACCTCGTCCTTGCCAACCGCATCGTGATGGCGCCGCTCACGCGCAACCGTTCGCCCAACGCCGTGCCGCCGGCGATCGCCCGGACTTATTACGCCCAGCGCGCCAGCGCCGGTCTGCTGATCACCGAGGCCACCGCCGTCAGCCACCAGGGCCAGGGTTATGCCGACGTGCCGGGCCTGTACGGCAGCGAGCAGCTCGATGGCTGGAAAAAAGTGACCCATGCCGTGCATGAGAGAGGCGGCAAGATCGTTGTGCAGCTGTGGCATGTGGGCCGTGTGTCGCACAACAAGCTGCAGCCGGATGGCGGCAAGCCGGTCGCGCCTTCGGCCATTACCGCCAAGACAAAAACGGTGCTGATCGAAAACGGCGTGCCGACCTTTGTCGAGACTTCCGAGCCGCGGGCGCTTGATCTCGGCGAAATTCCGGGCATCGTGCACACGTTTGCGGCAGCGGCGCGCAACGCGGTGGAGACCGCCGGCTTTGACGGCGTGGAAATTCACGGCGCCAACGGCTATCTGCTCGACCAGTTCCTCAAGGACGGCAGCAACCAGCGCCGCGACGACTACGGCGGCAGTATCGAAAACCGTGCACGCCTGTTGCTTGAAGTGACTCGCGCCGTGACCGACGCAGTGGGCGGCGGCCGTACCGGCATACGCCTGTCGCCGGTTACCCCGGCCAACGACGTGCACGACAGCAAGCCGCAGGCCTTGTTTGAATACGTGGCCAAGCAACTCGCCGGCCTGAACCTGGCTTACGTCCACGTCATCGAAGGCGCGACCGGCGGCCCGCGTGAACTCGATGACCGGCCCTTCGACTACCCGGCGCTCAAAGCCGCCTACCGCAAGGCCGGCGGCAAGGGCGCCTGGATGGTCAACAACGGCTACGACCAGGCCCTGGCTGAAAAAGCCGTGGCCGACGGCGCCGACCTCGTCGCCTTCGGCAAGCCCTACATCGCCAACCCCGACCTGGTGGAGCGCCTGCGCGCCAAGGCGCCGCTCAACACGCCCGACAAGAACACCTTTTACGGCGGCGGCGAAAAAGGCTACACCGACTACCCGACACTGTCGGACTGATTGCTGCCGGCTTTCACTGCAAAAGGGCTGCCGGGATTTTCCCGCAGCCCTTTTTCTTTTCCTTTTAGCGGTTGGCCAGCCGCAAGCCGTGCAGCGCAGCCTCCTGCGGGTCCGGCGCCAGCGTCACCGCGCTGACCACCGCCACGCCGTCCACGCCGCAGGCCATCACGCCGGGCACCAGCGCCAGCGAAATCCCGCCTATCGCAACAACGGGGTAAGGCGCCGCATCCTGCGCCCAGGCTTTCAGGCGCTCCAGCCCCACCGGTTCATAGGGCATGACCTTGAGCGTCGTCGGGTAGATCGGGCCTATGGCGAGGTAGGAGGGCTGTACCGCCTTGGCGCGCGCCAGTTCGGCCGGTGTATGCGTGCTCAGGCCCAGGCGCAGGCCGGCGTCACGCAGGGCCGTGATGTCGGCCGTGTCCAGGTCTTCCTGGCCCAGGTGCACGCCATAGGCGCCTGCTTCCAGTGCCAGTTGCCAGTGGTCGTTGATAAACACCTGCGCACCGGGCACGTCGCGCCCGGCCGCCACTGCGGTGCGAACTTCCCACGCGATCTCTTCCGCGTCGAAGTCGTCCGCCTTGATGCGCAGCTGGATGGTGCGTACGCCCCAGCCCAGCAGGCGCCGCACCCAGGCGGCATCGGGCACGACAGGGTAAAAACCGATAGGGCCGGTGAGGGGGGCGAAAGAGGGTGGGTTCATGAGGCTTGCTCCGGTTTTAGCTCCTTCCCCCGCTGGGGGAAGGTTGGGATGGGGGCTCTTCGACGGGGAGGCGGAGGCTTTTGAGGTGATCATGCGCCGCTGGCCCCCACCCCTGCCCTCCCCCAGTGGGGGAGGGAGCAAGAGTGAGCGGACCGGTCACGCATCAGGGGGCGTGCCAGAAAGGAACACCGACGGTCGGTGTTGAGGCCTGCGCGGCTGCGCGTTCAGGCATCGGCGTGGATTCATAGGCCGCGCGGCCGGCCGCCACGCCGTCGGCAAAAGCGCGCGCCATGCGCACCGGGTCGCCGGCCTGTGCCACCGCGGTGTTCAGCAGCACGGCGTCAAAGCCCAGCTCCATCACCTGCGCGGCATGCGAGGGCCGGCCCAGGCCGGCGTCGACCACCAGCACCGCGTCGGGCAAACGCCGGCGCATGGTTTCCAGCGCGTAGGGATTGAGCGGCCCGCGGCCCGTGCCTATGGGTGCGGCCCAGGGCATCACGGCCACGCAGCCTGCCGCGTGCAAGCGCTGCGCCATCACCAGGTCGTCGGTGGTGTAAGCGAACACGGAAAAGCCTTCCTTCACCAGCGTCGTCGCGGCTTCCAGCGTCGCCACCGTGTCGGGTTGCAGCGTGTAGTCGTCGCCTATGACTTCGAGCTTGATCCAGGGCGTGCCGAAAATCTCGCGCGCCATCTGCGCCAGCGTGACGGCCTCTTCGGCGCTGTGGCAACCCGCCGTGTTGGGCAGGATGCGGCAGTTCATGGCCTGCACGCGCTGCCAGAAGCTGTTGCCGCCGCCGCTCTCGGGCTGCAGGCGGCGCAGGCCTACCGTCAGCACCTCGGTGCCGCTGGCGCGCACCGCGTCGCCCAGCACCTGCGGCGACGGGTAATGCGAGGTGCCCAGGAAGAATCGGCTGGACAGCGTGACGCCTGCCACGGTCCAGGGGCTGCCGTGAGCGATGGGGGATGAAGCGGTGGTGGTGTCCATTCAGCCTCCTGTTATTGGAGTAACTATGTCTATGCGGTCGCCGTTATTCAAGCGGCGATCAGGCCATTGCGGACGCGGCACAAAACTGCTGTTGATCGCGCAGGCGAACGCTCCCTGCAACTGGTAGCCACGCGCCAGCAGCAAGGCCTGCAAGGTCGGCGCGTCGGTTTGAAGGGTTTCGCCGTTCAGCGAGATGTTGATCGTCGTTGTCATGTCATGCATTTTCCTGTCCCAACAGTTGGCGGACCAGCCCCTCGACCAGCGCCGGCGCGCATAAATAGCCGTGGCGGTACAGGCCGTTGATATGCCAGACGCCGTGCCGCTGCGCAATCGTGGGCCGGTGATTGTCCAGTGCCGGGCGCAAGGCCGCCGCCAGGCGTAACACTCGCGCCTCGCCAAAGGCCGGGTGCAGGCTGTGCAGCGCGCTGCCCAGCTCCAGCGTGGAGCGCAAGGTCACCGGCCCGGCGTCTTCCGACTCCAATTCGGTCGCGCCGACCACGAACTGGTGATGGGGGCGCGGCGCCACGTAGAGCTGGTAACGCGGATGCATCAGGCGCACGGGACGCTGCAGGCTCACGCCCGGGCATTCAACAGTCAGTACCTCGCCGCGCACACCGCGCAGCTGCGGCCAGCTTTCTTTCGCACCCACACCGCGAGCATCGACTGCGACGTCCACGCCGTAGCTCTGCCCCGCGCACTCGATATGGTCGTCTTCCACGGCGTCGACGGGCCGGCCTTCCATCCACGTGCCACCCAGCCGGTCAATCTCCACCGCGAGCGCGGCCATCCACTGGTCGTTGGCCAGCTGGCCTTCGCCGTCCAGCAACAGGCCGTTGCCAAAACGCCCGGCCAGCGCCGGTTCGGCGCGCGCCAGTGCGGCCGCGTCCAGCGTGTGCACCTGGGCCCGCACGGCCTCGGGCAGTTTGTGCAGCAGCAGGCCGGTGAAATGCGCGAGCGAGCTTTGGTCAGGCGCATGCGCCACGACCAGCGTTCCTTCACGCCGGAAATACACCGGCAGGCCCGCATCGGCCAGCTCGCCTATCCATTGCGGCCACAGCTGCATGGAGCGCTGGCCCAGCGCGAACACGGCGTCGTCGGACACCGCGAGTTCAGCCAGCGGCGACAGCATGGCCGCCGCCGTCATCGACGCCGTGGCGAGGTCGCCGCGCGCCCGCGCGTCGAACAGGCTCACGCGGCAGCCGGCACGCAGCAGGCGCCAGGCCAGCGTGCGGCCGGCCAGGCCCGCGCCCGCGATGCCGATGTGCAAGGTGCTCATGTCAGGAACAACTCAAGAATAAATCTCGCTGCCGCCTTCACGGAACTCCTTGGCCTTTTCCTCAAAGCCGGTCGCGATCTGCTTGATCGGAATTGTCCCGGCCGCCGGCGCCAGCGTGGTGCTGGCCGGGTTGAGCCGCGCGAACTCGCGCACCTCCTGCGAGATTTTCATCGAGCAGAACTTCGGCCCGCACATGGAGCAGAAATGCGCGACCTTGGCGTTTTCTTTCGGCAGCGTTTCGTCGTGGTAGGCCATGGCCGTGTCGGGGTCGATTGCCAGGCGGAACTGGTCTTCCCAGCGGAACTCGAAGCGCGCCTTGGAGACCGCGTTGTCCCACATCTGCGCACCCGGGTAGCCCTTGGCGAGGTCGCCCGCATGCGCGGCGATCTTGTAGGCGATCAGGCCCTGCTTCACGTCGTCGCGGTTCGGCAGGCCCAGGTGTTCCTTGGGCGTCACGTAGCACAGCATGGCCGTGCCGTACCAGCCGATGTTGGCCGCGCCCATGGCCGAGGAGATGTGGTCGTAGCCCGGCGAGATGTCGGTGATCAGCGGGCCCAGCGTGTAGAAGGGCGCCTCGAAGCAGGCCTCGAGCTGCTTGTCGACGTTTTCCTTCACCAGCTGCAGCGGCACGTGGCCCGGGCCTTCGATCATCACCTGTACGTCATGCTTCCAGGCGATCTGCGTGAGTTCGCCCAGTGTGTGCAGCTCGGCGAACTGCGCTTCGTCGTTCGCGTCGGCAATCGAGCCGGGCCGCAGGCCGTCGCCCAGCGAGAAACACACGTCGTAGGCTTTCATGATCTCGCAGATCTCTTCAAAGCGTTCGTACAGAAAGCTTTCCTTGTGGTGAGACAAACACCACTTGGCCATGATGGAACCGCCGCGCGAGACGATGCCCGTCAGCCGGTTCGCCGTGAGCGGCACATAGGCCAGGCGCACGCCGGCGTGGATGGTGAAGTAGTCCACGCCCTGCTCGGCCTGCTCGATCAGCGTGTCGCGGAAGATTTCCCAGGTCAGGTCTTCGGCCTTGCCGTTGACTTTTTCGAGTGCCTGGTAAATCGGCACCGTGCCGATGGGCACCGGCGAGTTGCGCAGAATCCATTCGCGGGTTTCATGGATATTCTCGCCGGTCGAGAGGTCCATCACGGTGTCGGCGCCCCAGCGGATCGACCAGACCAGCTTGTCGACTTCTTCCTCAATGCTCGAGGTGACCGCCGAGTTGCCGATGTTGGCATTGACCTTGATCAGGAAGTTGCGGCCGATGATCATCGGCTCGCTCTCGGGGTGGTTGATGTTGTTCGGGATGACGGCGCGGCCGCGCGCCACTTCATCGCGCACGAACTCGGCCGTGATCTGCTCCGGGATCGCGGCGTTGAAGGAATGGCCTTTTTTCGGCATGCGCTCGGTGGCCAGGCGTTCGGCCAGCTGCGCGCGCACCAGGTTTTCGCGCACCGCGATGTATTCCATCTCCGGCGTGATGATGCCTTTGCGCGCGTAATGCATTTGCGACACGTTGGCGCCCGCCTTGGCGCGGCGCGGCACGGGCGCATGCGCCATGCGCAGCGCGGCCAGGGCCGGGTCGTTCAGGCGTTCGCGGCCGTAGGCGCTGCTGATGCCCGGCAGGGCCTCGGTGTCCTGGCGCTCGTTGATCCAGGCGCCGCGCAGCGGCGGCAGGCCGCGCGTGATGTCGATGGGAGAGGCCGGGTCGGTGTAGACGCCGGAGGCGTCGTACAGGCGCAGGGGCGGGTTGGCTTCGCGGCGCGGCTCACCGGCGCCTTCGTGCACCAGCGTGTCGGTCAGCGTGACCTCGCGAAAAGGCACGCGGATGTCGGGGCGCGAGCCTTCCAGGTAGATCTTTTTCGAGCCGGGAAACGGCGCGCGCGTGATGCGGCTCGTGAGGTCTTGGGTGTCAACGGTGAGTCGGGTTTTGGCCATGTGGTTCTCCAGGAGGTGGGGTGCCTGCTGGGGAGCCGGAGGGTCCATGGGCGGCGTCTGGGGGTGCCGCTACGGAGTGCCGGAGCCAATTGCGTTGTTCCCTACGCGGGGATGACCCCGATCAGGTTCAGCGGGTCTCGCATACTGCGATCTCAGCCTTGGCATTCCTTACGAAACATCCTTGGCACCCCGACAAGCTGCATGCATTGTATGCACGCCAGCCCATCCTGGCAACGACAGCAGCTACGGGAGGTTTTCCCTGAAGATGACTTGACTGCGTACGGCGTCGACACCGCTCATTACGTCGCGCCCATCGCGCAGGTTGGTGAACATGCGCACGCAGCTCATCATGGCCGACTGCGGGCTTTGGGTGATCACCGCGTCCATGCTGCCGTCTATCAGCATGGCGCGCGTGTCGGGCGTGAGGCCGTGGCCTATGAAGACCACCTTGTGCTCGCGCCCCATTTCTTTCAGCGCGCGCGCCACGCCGTCGGAGGCGCCGCCTATGTTGTAAATGCCCGCGAGGTCGGGGTATTGCTCGAGCAGCGTGCGCGTCTGCTCATAATTTTTCTGCGCATCGTCCTGCCCTTCGCGCAGGCCCACCACCTGCAGCGTGGGAAACATCTCCTCGATCACGTGCAGGAAGCCGGCCTCGCGCTCCTCGTGCGCGCGGTAGCTCAGCGAGCCGGCGATCAGCGCCACCTTGCCTCCGCGCGCGCCGGGGGCGATGAAGCGGCCCACCAGGTAGCCGGCCGTGCGCCCGGCGGCGCGGTTGTCCAGGCCCACATAACCGGCGCGCTGAGAGCCCGACAGGTCCGAGATCAGCGTGATGGTGGGCACGCCCTTTTCGGCGAGTTCGCTGACGGCCTCGCGCACCGCCGGGTGTTCCAGGGCCATGAAGGCAATGCCCTCGCTGCGCTTGCCCTGCTGCTGCAGGCTGGCCGCCAGCTGTTGCGGGTTGAAGCTTTCAAACAGCTCGGTGCGGCATTTCACGTTGAAAGGCGTCAGGTGTTCCTGCGAATAACCGACCGTATCACCCAGCATGCGGATAAAGCGGTTGCTGCCGTCGGGCAGCAAAAACGTCAGCCGCATGGGCGGCGCCGCCAGCGCGGCATAGAGCCCCGTCTCGGGCAGGTAGTCCATCTCGGCCGCGGCCTTGAGCACCTTTTGCGCGGTGGCCCCGCGCACGCCGGGGCGCTGGTTCAGCACCCGGTCTACAGTGGCGGTGGAAACGCCGGCGGCGCGCGCAATGTCGACCACGCGTGCCCGCTGCTGCGGCCCCTCCAATCCATCAGGGATAACCCTCATACATCAAAATCCATCATTTTTCTCGTTTGACGACTGAATACCCTGCGCCTATCGTTGCGCTGCTTTCACCCAATGATGCATCAAATTGCATCAAAACAAAACTGGAGACAAACCATGACTGAAGTCACCCGCCGCAGCGTGCTGCGTACCCTGTCCGCCGTTCCTGCCGCCGGCATCGCCGCCGCCCTGCCTTCCATGGCCCGCGCCGCCGAGTTCTCCTACAAGTACGGCAACAACCTGCCCGTCACCCACCCGCTCAACATCCGCGCCCAGCAGGCCGCCGACCGCATCCTCAAGGAAAGCAACGGCCGCGTCGAGATCAAGATCTTCCCGAACAACCAGCTGGGCGGCGACACCGACATGCTGGCCCAGGTGCGCTCCGGCGGCATCGAGTTCTTCACGCCCTCAGCGCTGGTCATCGCCACGCTGGTGCCGGTGGCCGCCATCAACGCCGTGGGTTTTGCCTTCAGCGACTACAACCAGGTCTGGGGCGCCATGGACGGCAAGCTGGGCGCGCATGTGCGCGAGGCCATCAGCAAGTCGCGCCTTTATGCGTTTGAAAAAATGTGGGACAACGGCTTCCGCCAGACCACCAGCAGCAAGGCGCCGGTGACCACGGCCAAGGACATGGACGGCCTGAAAATTCGCGTGCCGGTCAGCCCGCTGTCGATCTCCATGTTCAAGGGCCTGGGCGCCGCGCCCGCCAGCCTGCAGTTCAGCGAGGTCTATTCCTCGCTGCAGACAAAAATCGTCGACGCGCAGGAAAACCCGCTGCCCATCATCCAGGTCGCCAAGCTCTATGAAGTGCAGAAGTTCTGCTCGCTGACCAACCACATCTGGGACGGCTACTGGTTCATCGCCAACGGCCGCGCCTGGGACAAGCTGCCCGCCGACCTCAAGACCATCGTGGCCCGCGCCATCAACGAAGCCGGCCTGCAACAGCGCGATGACATCAAGAAGCTCAACGAGACCGTGGTGGCCGATTTGCAGTCCAAGGGCCTCACCATCAACCGCCCGACGGCCGACAGCTTCCGCGCCAAGCTGCGTGAGGCCGGGTTTTATGGCGAGTGGAAAGAGCGTTTTGGGGCTGAGGCCTGGGGGCTCCTGGAGCAGTCCGTAGGCAAGCTCGCGTAAGGAGTTCTTTCCTTTCTTGCTCCCTCCCCCGCTGGGGGAGGGCAGGGGTGGGGGCCAGCGGCGCTTAAACAAGCGCTTCTCCCAAGGCCGCCAGCCCCCATCCCAACCTTCCCCCAGCGGGGGAAGGGGCAAGACAAACGGCCTCAGCATCAGCGCCTCTTCCCGCCTTCCTCCCGGAGATTCACCCCATGTCCCACGCCTCTCCCCAGTCACCTGCCGACGCGCCACCCGCCAACGCGCTAAGCCACCTCGCGCACAAGGCGGATCGCGGTCTGGGCACTGTGGTGGAGTCCATCGCCGCCGCCCTGGTGCTGGCCGAGATCTTTGTGCTGTTTGCCGGCGTGGTCTCGCGCTACGTCTTCCATGCGCCGCTGGTCTGGTCGGACGAGCTGGCCTCCATCATGTTCCTGTGGCTGTCCATGCTGGGTGCGGTCGTCGCGCTGCGCCGCGGCGAACACATGCGCATGACGGCGCTGGTCAACAACGTCAAGCCGCACACCCGCGCGCTGCTCGACACCCTGGCGATCACCGCGTCGATCGCCTTCCTGGTGCTGGTGATCTACCCGGCCTCGGAATACGCTTATGAAGAGAGTTTCATCGTCACCGCGGCGATGGAAGTCAACAACGCCTGGCGCGCCTCGGCCATCCCCATCGGCATGGCGCTCATGGTCATCCTGGCGGTGCTGCGCCTGCTGCGCATCAGCACCTTCAAACAGACCGGCATCGCGCTGGCCGGCACCGCCGCCGTGGTCCTGCTGTTCTGGTTCGCGCAGCCGCTGCTGCAGCCGCTGGGCAAACTCAACCTGATCCTGTTTTTTGTGGCCGTCGTCGCCGGTACCGTGCTGTCCGGCGTGCCGATTGCCTTCTCGTTCGCGCTGGCCACCTTCGGCTACCTCGCGCTCACCACCTCTACGCCGTTGCTGGTCATGGTCGGACGCATGGACGAAGGCATGTCGCACATGATCCTGCTGGCGGTGCCGCTGTTCATCTTCCTGGGCGCGCTGATCGAGATGACCGGCATGGCCAAAGCCATGATCCAGTTCCTGGCCAGCCTGCTGGGCCATGTGCGCGGCGGCCTCAGCTATGTGCTGATCGGCGCGATGTACCTGGTCTCCGGCATCTCGGGCTCCAAGATCGCCGACATGGCGGCCATCGCGCCCGTGCTCTTCCCCGAGATGAAAAAGCGCGGGGCCAAGCCCGGCGACCTGGTGGCCCTGCTGTCGGCCACCGGCGCGCAGACCGAAACCATTCCGCCTTCCATCGTGCTGATCACCATAGGCTCGGTCACCGGCGTGTCGATTGCCGCGCTGTTCACCGGCGGCCTGCTGCCGGCCGTGGTGCTGGGCGCGGCGCTCTGCACCGTCGTGTGGTGGCGCTACCGCCATGAAGACCTGAGCGGTGTCGCGCGCCACAGCAAACGCGAGATCGGCAAGCTGCTGCTGATCGCGCTGCCCGCCATCATCCTGCCCTTCGTGATCCGCGCCGCGGTGGTCGAGGGCGTGGCCACCGCCACCGAGGTGTCCACCATCGGCATCTTCTATTCGGTGCTGGCCGGCCTCTTCCTGTACCGCCAGTTCCCGTGGCGCCGGCTCATGCCCATGCTGATAGAGACTGCGTCGCTGACCGGCGCCATCATGTTCATCATCGGCTGCGCCACCGCCATGGCCTGGGGCCTCACGCAGTCGGGCTTCTCGCAGGACCTGGCGCGCGTCATGGGCAGCCTGCCCGGCGGCGCCTATGGTTTCCTCGCGGTGTCCATCGTCGCTTTCGTCATCCTGGGCAGCGTGCTGGAGGGCATTCCCGCCATCGTGCTGTTCGGCCCCTTGCTGTTTCCCATCGCGCGCATGGTCGGTGTGCACGACGTGCACTACGCCATGGTGGTGATCTTCGCCATGGGCATTGGCCTGTTCGCGCCGCCCTTCGGTGTCGGCTATTACGGCGCCTGCGCGGTCAGCAAGGTCGACCCCGACGAGGGCATCCCCTACATCTGGGCCTATATGGGCGCGCTGCTGATCGGTTTGGCCCTGGTGGCCGCCGTGCCCTGGTTCTCCACCGGCTTCCTCAAAACCTGAACCTCCCCAAATCCTCCCTTTTCACTGGAGCAAAACAACATGAGCAAATTTTTTGGCGAGATCCGCCAGCTGGGTTACGTCGTGCCCGACATCGAGGCCGCGATGAAGTACTGGAGCGAAACCCTGGGCGTCGGCCCCTGGTTCTACAACCCCAAGGTGCCCATCAAGAACTACCGCTACAACGGCGAATCGCATGAACCCCACAACTCGGTGGCGCTGGCCAACTCGGGTTTTGTGCAGGTCGAGCTGATCCAGACGCGCAACGACGTGCCTTCCATGTACCGCGACTTCCTGCGCGCCGGCCGCACCGGCCTGCAGCACGTCGCCTACTGGACCAGCGATTACGACGCCGACCTGGCGCGCCTGCTCAAGCAGGGCTTCAAGCCCGTGATGAGCGGCGAGGTCGGAGAAAAAGGCCGCTTCATCTACTTCGACACCGAATACCACCCCGGCACCGTGATCGAGCTGTCCGAAGTCGCCGGCCCCAAGGGCAAGATGTTCGACCTGATACGCGCCTCCTCCGAAAACTGGGACGGCAGCGAGCCGGTGCGGCCCTTCCCCGACCTCAGCAAACTCTGATTCCTCCAAAAAAGACGCCACGCCATGCAAGCCGACCGCTTTGAAGCCACCTACCTGATCGAAACCCCGCTGGCGCCCGAGAAGGTCGCCGAGGTCATGGCGGGCGAACAGTCCTGCGGCACCTTCACGCGCGTCGAGGGCGAGACCGACGAGTTGCGCCTGCGCGCGCGCGCCACGGTCGAGCAGATCGACGAACTCGAATCCGTCAACGCGCCCAGCCTGCCCAACGCTTTGCTCGAACGCAAAGGCCATACCGGCCCGTGGCGGCGCGCGCGCGTGCGCATCTCCTTCCCGGTCGCCAATGTGGGGGCCAACCTGCCGACGCTGGCCGCCACCGTCTCCGGCAACCTCTACGACCTCGGCGAGGCCAGCGGCCTGCGCCTGGAAAGCCTCAAGCTTTCCGCCGGCTACCGCGCCTTCTTCGACATGCCGCATGCCGGCATCTCCGGCACGCGCAAGGCGACCGGTGTGGCAAGCGGCCCACTGGTCGGCACCATCATCAAGCCCAACGTCGGCTTCAGTGCCGCGCAGACCGCCGAACTCGTCGCGCGCCTGTGTGCCGCGGGTGTGGACTTCATCAAGGACGACGAGGTCTGCGCCAACCCGGCCCATGCGCCGCTGGCCGAACGCGTACCGGCCGTGATGGCCGTGGTGCGGGATCACCAGCAGCGGACCGGCAAGCACATGATGGTGGCCTTCAACATCACCGACGAAACCGATGCGATGAAACGCCATGCCGACCTGGTCGAGCATGAAGGAGGCAGTTGTGTCATGGCCAGCCTCAACTGGTGCGGTTACTCGGGCATGCAGACGCTGCGCCGCCACACCGGCCTGGCCCTCCACGGCCACCGCAACGGCTATGGCGCGCTGTCGCGGCACCCGCTGCTGGGCATGTCCTTCCAGGCCTACCAGACGCTGTGGCGCCTGGCCGGCGTGGACCACATGCACGTGCACGGCCTGCAGGGCAAGTTCTCGCAGGCCGATGAGGAAGTGATCACCTCCGCGCGGGACTGCTACACGCCGCTGACCGCCGGTTTTGACGACCGCGTCATGCCGGCCTTCTCATCGGGCCAGTGGGCCGGCACCGTGCCCGCGACCTGGGCCGCCATCCAGAGCGACGACCTGCTCTTTATGTCCGGCGGCGGCATACTCGCGCACCCGGGCGGCCCGGCGGCCGGCGTGGCCAGCATCCGCCAGGCCTGGGAAGCCGTGCGTGCAGGCGTGGCACTGGCCGAGCATGCGCGCAACGCGCCCGAACTCGCGGCGGCACTGGCTTTCTTCGGCAAGTAAGCGATGGCCTTGAACGACGGCGCTCTCAAAATCGCTTATTACGGCGACGACTTCACCGGCGCCACAGATACATTGGCTACGGCCGCGCGCGCCGGCCTGCGCAGCCTGCTTTTCCTGGGCCTGCCGACCGATGCGCAGCTGGAGCGTGCCGGCACGCTGGACTGCCTGGGCATCGCCGGCGCGGCCCGCGCCATGAACCCCGGGGAGATGCGCGCCGAGCTCGAACCCGTGGGCCGGCTGTTTGCGCGCCTGGGGGCGCCCGTCATGCATTACAAGACCTGCTCGACCTTTGACAGCGCCCCCGAGGTCGGCAGCATAGGCGCGGCCATCCGCATCCTGCAACCGCATGCCGGCAACGCCTTTGTGCCCATCGTCGGCGGCCAGCCCAACCTGCGGCGCTACTGCGTGTTCGGCAACCTGTTCGCCGGTGCCGGCCCCGCCGTGCATCGCCTGGACCGGCATCCCACCATGAGCCGGCACCCGATCACGCCCATGCACGAGGCCGACCTGCGGCGCCACCTGGCCGCGCAGGGCCTGGCGCAGGTCGCCGGCATCGCCTACCCCGACTACAGCCAGGACGCCGAAGCGCTGGACAGCCAGCTGGCCGGCCTGCTGGCGCGCAAGCCCGACGCGGTCCTGCTGGATGTTACCGACGACAGCCACCTGGCCACCGTGGGCCGGCTGATCTGGCAACACGCGCAAGCGCAAGGCCTGCTGGCCGCCGGGCCCAGCAGCGTGGTGCAGGCCCTGGCCGCGCACTGGCAATCCGGTGCCGAAGCGGCGCCGCCCCGCATCGCCGCCGCAACCGGCCCGGTGCTGGTGCTCGCCGGCAGCCTGTCACCCGTGACGGCGCAGCAGGTCCAGGCCGCGAGCTCCTACCGGCAGGTCGCGCTGGACGCCGCCCGCCTCACCGCCGACGCGGCCTATGCCGGGCAGATGTCGGCGCAGATCGCGGCGCTGCTGGCCCAGGGCCGCCACGTGCTGGCCTGCACCGCCGCCGACGGCCAGGCCTGCGACTGGCCGGTGGACGGCCGCGCGCTCGCGCAGGCCAGCGGCGCCCTGCTCAAGCGCGTGCTGCAGGCCGTGCCCCTGCGCCGCCTCGGCATCGCCGGCGGCGACACCTCCAGCCTGGCCGTGCAGGCGCTCAAGGCCTGGGGCCTGTCCTACGCCGCGCAACTCGCCCCCGGCGTGGCCCTGTGCCGCCTGCATAGCGACGAAGCCGCCCTCGACGGGCTGGAAATCATGCTCAAGGGCGGACAGATGGGCGGCGAGGATTTGTTCGAAACCCTGCTGCACGGCACGCCCTGACCAAGAGGCAAGGTATTCACCAGTGGGGGCCGCGGTCCGGCTTTGCCGGCCGCAAGGCGCCCGTCCCCTGGAAGGGGAGAGGGGGCTACACGCAGTGAGCCCCCAACAGGGGTTAACGCAAACTCGTCCCCTGGAAGGGGAAAAGGCACTACACGAAGTGAGTGTCGATAGGGGTGAGCTTTCCACCAACTTTACAAACCCTCATCGTCTGGGCAACGGCGGGGATACAGAGCACCACCACACTTGCTTTCAACCTGAAGCCAAAAGCCGTATGTCACGGCGGCGGATTTTTCAGGCATCTTCTCCCCTGAAAGGAAGTCCCCATGAAATTCGCATTCAAGCCCTCCGCTTCCCTCAACAGCCTCGTCCTGGCCGGCCTGCTGGCAACCGTGGGCGCCGGCGCCATGGCGCAAACGCCTCCCGCAGCGCCCGCAGGCTCGCCGCCCGTCGCCGGCAAATCCGCAGGCCCGCATGAAGGCCGCATGGGCCGCCATGACCCCGCCAAGATGCAGGCCATGATCGCCAAGCACCAGGCCGAACTCAAGGCCAAGCTCAAGCTCACGCCGGCCCAGGAAGGCGCATGGACCAGCTACACGGCCGCCATGCAGCCGCCCGCCCACGGTGCGCGTCCCACACCCGAGCAGCGCGCCGAGTTCGACAAGCTGACCACACCCCAGCGCATCGACAAGATGAAGGAAATGCGCACCCAGCGTATGGCTGAAATGAACGCCGCCATGGACAAGCGCGGCGAGGCCACCAAGACCTTCTACGCGGTCCTGAGCCCCGAGCAGCAAAAAACCTTTGATACCGAGCACAAGAAGCACGGCCCGCGCGGCGGCCATCGTGGGCATGGCGGCCCCGCCCCGCAAAAGGGCTGAGCCACCCGCGCGTTAAAGCGCTCCCCCAAGCCCGCACCGCAAGCCGGTGCGGGCTTTTTTGTGCCTGGGCGATTTCGCCGGACGGCGACGAAAGCCTGCGTAGGACGGCATCGAATGCGCCCGTTTCGCTTGCGCGCGCTTACTAAACTGGATCAATGATCAAGATCCGCAAAGGCCAGGCGCCAGCCGTTTTGTCGCGCGATGCTTTCCGCGAACGCTTCATGCAGTCCTTTGTGGACCCGGCCTTCCGCGCTGAAGATGAGGCCCTCGCGCGGCTGGCTGCGCTGGCCTGGGACGCCTACCAGGAGGGCCGCAAGGCGCCGCACACACGCAAGGCCGGCAAGGGTTTTGCCGACCCTGATTACGACCTGTCGACCGAGTGGCTGGACACCCGCGCGCGCCTGAAAAAGGCCCAGGCCGAATGGAAGAAACCCGCCACGCCGTCCCGCGTACTGCTGGTCTGCGGCTCGGCCCGCAACGACGGCACTTGCCCCGGCGAGATCTCCAAGACCTGGCGCCTGCTCAACACCGCCAAGACCACGCTGGAAGGCGCCGGCATGCACACCGACGTGCTGGACCTGAGCCTGCTCACCTCCAGCTACCAGCTGCACATCCACCCCTGCAAGGGCTGCGTCTCCACCGCCATGCCTTTGTGCCACTGGCCCTGCAGCTGCTACCCGAATCATTCGCTGGGGCAGACCAGCGACTGGATGGCCGAGATCTATGAACGCTGGACGGCCGCGCACGGCGTCGTCCTGCTCACGCCGGTGTACTGGTATCAGTCGCCCAGCCCGCTCAAGCTCATGATGGACCGCCTGGTCTGCGCCGACGGCGGCAACCCCGACCCCACCAGCACCCACGGCAAGAAACCGGAAGAAGCCAAGGCGCTCGAGATGAAGGGCTGGGACTATCCCAAGCACCTGGCCGGCCGCGCCTACGGCCTGGTGGTGCACGGCGACGTCGCCGGCATCGAGGGCACACGGCGCGGCCTCAGCGACTGGCTGGACTGGATGGGTTTGATAGACGCCGGTAACCAGGCCCGGCTGGACCGCTACATCGGCTATTACGAACCCTATGCCACCAGCCACGACACGCTGGACGCCGACAAGGCCGTGCTGGCCGAGGTGCGCAACGTGGCCAGCGCCGTGGCCGGTGCTGTGAAGGCGCTGCGCGCCGGCACGCTGGCCCAGCCTGACAAAGACTTGCCGCAGCCGCGGCCCAAATAAACGGGCAGCAAAAAACCGGGCCGCGGGACATGCCCGCGCCCGGCTTTGGGATCTGGGTCAACCGCCCGCGAACGGGCGGCGAACTTCAGCCCTTATTTACTTCAGTGAGCACCGCCGCTGACGGCAGCACCACCCTGGACACTGCCTTGCACGCCACCCTGGACGCCGCCGACGGCATTGCCCACACCGCTGCTGACGCCGTTGTAGGTGCGTTTGGCGCCGCTCTTCACGGCGCTGCCCGTGCGGGCAACCGCCCGGCCCGTGCCGCGCACGGTGCTGTCCACCGCGCCCGCGGCCTGGCCGCCCGCGTTGCCGGCACCCGACGCATTGACGCCGACGCCCGCATTGGCGCCTGCACCCACACGGCCGCTGGTCATGCCGGAACCGCTGTCGCCGCCGCCCGCCGCGTTCGCGCGGGTGGCAGCGTCAATATTGGTGTTTTGGCCGGCATTGACACCCAGGTTCACACCCAGGCCGGCATCGGCGTTGCCGGCGGCCCTGTTGCCGCTCACACCGGCACCGGCGCCCACACCCACGCCGACGCCCAGGCTCTGGGCGAAAGCGCCAGGGGCGGCCAGTGCGGCAGCCAAGGTCAGCGCCACCGCGCCGGGAATCGAGCGAATCAAGAACTTGGACATTTCAATCTCCTTCAAAAAACGATGGACTTGCCTCAAAGGCAAACCACCCGGCAGGGCCGCAACGAAGACCGTTGTGGCCCGCCCATGCCGCTTCGCGGTCGTGGACCACGCCCCCAAAGCGGGTGTCTTGTCTTACTTGGTGCCGCCTGCGGCAGGGCCTTGCGCACCGCCGGTCGAGGTGGCGGCCGCGTCACGGGCGGCGGAGTTCTGGGCGCGTTTTGCTGCGCGTTTCTCGCGCTTCTCGGCCTTGGCCGCCGCACGGTCTGCCTTGGCGGCCGTACGGGCCTCAGGCGTCTTGGCTGCGCCGCCCGCAGGGGCCGCCGCGTTCTGGTCCTTGGGCTTGGTCGTGCCCGGCGGCGTCGTGGTACTCGTGGTATCGGTCTGCGCCTGGACCTGCGCACCCATCAACAGGGCGGTGGCGATGGCAGCGGCGATGGGGATGGATTTCATCGAAAACTTCTTCATGGTCATTTCCTCTTCGGTTGGCCCCAGAAATAAGGCGTGTGGAACAAACAAGCCCTCATGCGATAGCGGGGCTGATTTCAATGTAGGGGCCACGCCGCGGCGGACTTGCCGGAGAGGCACGCCGTGCCATGTAGGACACTGCGCCCGGGGCCTGTGGTTGCGCAGGCGGCTCCCGCGCAGGGGAACTGAAGAGGCGCGCCAGCCGGGCGCACAAATAAGTTTTGTCCTACACCTTGGGAGAAAGCCGCGAAGCCACAATGTCCGTCAGGGTGATCGGCAGGCGCGTATGCTGCCTCTTTGCCGGTGCTTGCATGTCCGCAGCCCCGGTTTCCCGTCACCGCCTATTGCCTCTCCTCTTATGCAGCCTTCTGTTCCCGACCGTTCTGTTTCAAGTCCTTCCGGTGCCTCGCGCCGCGATGCGCCCGACGCGCTGTCCGTCGCCGTACCCGTCACGCCGCCCAAGGCCGGCACGCGGGTCGACATGGCCGCCGTGGAGGCCGACACCCAGACCGCGCTGGCGGCCGTGAGCCCGCAGTCCTCGTTCTCCTTCAAGGTGCTCACGGTCAACATCCACAAGGGCTTTACCTTCTTCAACCGCAAGTTCATCCTGCCCGAGCTGCGCGAGGCCGTGCGCAGCGTGGGCGCCGACGTGGTGTTCCTGCAGGAGGTCACGGGCACCCATGCCAAGCACGCCGACAAGTTCGACAACTACCCCGAAACGCCGCACTACGAATTCCTGGCCGACACCATCTGGCCGCAGTTCGCCTACGGCCGCAACGCCGTCTACACCAACGGCCACCACGGCAACGCGGTGCTGTCCAAATTCCCCATCGTGCGTTTTGAAAACCGCGACGTGTCCATCAGCGGCCCCGAGCGCCGCGGCCTGCTGCACTGCGAACTGCAGATTCCCGGCCGCAGCGTCAACGTCCACGCCATCTGCGTGCACCTGGGCCTGATGGAGACGCACCGCGAGCAGCAGATGGACATGCTCTGCGACCTGGTGCGCAAGGACATCCCGCCGCACGCCCCCGTGGTGGTGGCCGGCGACTTCAACGACTGGCGGCACCGCGCCCACGCGCGGCTCGAAAAAGGCGCCGAGCTGCACGAGGTCTTTGTGCAGGCCAATGGCCATGCGGCGCGCACCTTTCCCGCGCGCCTGCCGCTGCTGCGCCTGGACCGCATCTATGTGCGCAACGCCATAGGCCACGCGCCCGTGGTGCTGCCGCTGCGGCCCTGGTCGCACCTTTCCGACCATGCGCCGCTCGCGGCAGAAATCGAGCTCTAGACATGTCCAGATGGGTGAGCGGCAACCAGTTCCGCCTGCTGGAGAACGGCGAGGAATTTTTCCCGCGCGTGTATGAATGCATCGCCGCCGCCCAACGTGAAGTCGTGCTGGAAACCTTCATCCTGTTCGAGGACAAAGTCGGCGAAGAACTGCATGCGGCCCTGCACCAGGCGGCGCGGCGCGGCGTGCAGGTCGACGTGACCATAGACGGCTACGGCTCGCCCGACCTGTCGCCTGAATTCATCTCGACGCTCACCCGCGCCGGCGTGCGCCTGCACGTGTTCGATCCCGGCCCCAGGCTCTGGGGCTGGCGCACCAACCTGTTTCGCCGCATGCACCGCAAGATCGTGGTGGTCGACGGCGAGCGCGCCTTCGTGGGCGGTATCAATTATTCGGCCGACCACCTGGCCGATTTCGGGCCCCAGGCCAAGCAGGACTACGCCGTCGAAATCGAAGGCCCCATCGTCGCCGACATCCACAGCTTTGTGCGCCGCGCCCTGGCCGCCGGCCGGCGAAACGCCGGCGCCGAGCCTTCCGAGGGGCTGCGCGAGCGTTTTTCCAACCGCGCGCGCTCGTTGGCGGGCACCTGGCGCGGCGACAGTGTCCCTGTCGCAGTGGGCGAGGCCTCCGCGCTGTTCGTCACCCGCGACAACCGCAAGCACACCAACGACATCGAGCGGCACTACCGCGCGGCCATACGCACGGCACGCCATCGCGTCGTGATCGCCAACGCCTACTTCTTCCCGGGCTACCGGCTGCTCAGGGAAATGCGCCACGCGGCGCGGCGCGGCGTGGACGTGCGCCTCATCCTGCAGGGCGAGCCCGACATGGCCATCGTCAAGACCGCCGCCAGCATGCTCTACCACCACCTGCTGGACGCCGGCGTGCGCATTTATGAATACTGCGAACGGCCGCTGCACGGCAAGGTGGCCGTCATCGACGACGAATGGGCCACCGTCGGCTCCAGCAACCTCGACCCGCTGAGCCTCTCGCTGAACCTGGAGGCCAACGTCGTCATCCGCGACCGCGCCTTCAACCAGGAGCTGGGCGCGCGGCTTGATGCCATCATGCAAAACAGCTGCAAGCAGGTGACCCGCGACAACCTGGTCGAGCCCACCTGGTGGCGCACCGTGCGCAGCTATTTCGTTTTCCACCTGCTGCGCCGCTACCCGGCCTGGGCCGGCTGGCTGCCGGCTCACACGCCGCGCATCACGCCCGCCGGCCAGGACTTCCCAGCCCCCGCCGGCCCCACCGGCCGCGATGCCGAAGCGGTGAGCCAGCAGGCCAAAACCGTGTGAGCGCCTGATGGCCCCCAGCCGCAGCCCACCTCCTGATCGCGGCCCCTGGCGCAGCCGGCCCTGGTGGCCCTGGTTCAGGCGCGGCGCCACCGCCGTGTTCTTCCTGCTGGTCGCCGGCCTGCTGGTGTCGCAAGCACGCAGCATCGAATGGGGCGAGGTATTGAACTCGCTCGAGAACTACCCCCTCACCGCCGCCTGGGGCGCCGTGGCCCTGGCCGCGGCCAGCTTCACGCTCTACAGCTGTTTCGACCTGCTGGGCCGGCATTACACCGGCCACAAGCTCAGCGCGCCGACCGTGATGCTGGTGACCTTCACCAGCTATGCCTTCAACCTCAACCTCGGCTCCCTGGTGGGCGGCGTGGCCTTTCGCTTCCGGCTGTATTCGCGCCTGGGCCAGAAGCCCGGTGCCATCACGCGCATCATGTCCATCAGCATGCTGGCCAACTGGATGGGTTATGTGCTGCTGGCCGGGCTGGTGTTCAGCCTGCACCCGCCCACGCTGCCGCCGGACTGGCCGGTCACCACCGGCCACCTGCGCCTGGCCGGCCTCGCGTTGCTCGCCGCCGCCGCGGCCTACCTGGGCATCTGCACCTTCACGCGCCAGCGCCACTACGAGCTGCGCGGCCACACCCTCGAACTGCCGTCGCCGCGGCTGGCCGTCCTGCAGCTGCTGATGGGCGCCGGCAACTGGCTCACCATGTCCGGCATTTTGTTCATCCTGCTGCAGCACCGCATCGAGTTTTCCGCTGTCGTCAGCGTGCTGCTGCTGGCCGCCGTGGCGGGTGTCATTACCCATATCCCGGCCGGCCTGGGTGTGCTGGAGGCGGTGTTTGTCGCCCTGCTGTCGCACCTGATGCCGCAGCCCGAATTGCTGGCGGCCCTGGTCGCCTACCGCGTTGTTTACTACCTGGCGCCGCTGGGCATCGCCACGGCGATTTACGCGGTGATGGAAGCCCGTGCCAGGAAACTGGCCCGCGCCGCCCGGGCGGCCCAGCCCCCGCGAAACGCCCGCCCGGCCACGCATTGACCGGCCAGGCCCTGCATCCAGGCGCTTTCGGCCCGGTTTAGGCGCCAAAGCCACAGGCCACAAGGGTTTTCGCACCGACTTTTGTGTCCATGGTCCCAAAACACTGTATATTAATACAGTGTTTTGATGTTCCCTCGTGTTCTCTCTCCTGGCGATGCGACGCCCGCACCCAGGAAGTCGGCTTCTTTGCCTACAGCCGCGGTTGAACCCGCAGCCGCACCATGAAGTCTGACCGTGAAGAAGAAAGGATGTATCGCATGGGCGTGATGAATGACCTGCTGACGACCGACCTCTTTCCCCAGGCCGCGCTGCCCGTTGCGCTGCGCGGCCAGACGGACTTCGAGGGCTTTCGCCGTGCCGCGCGCGGCCTGCTGGCGCAGAACATCCTGCCCGCGCAGGTCAGCTGGCAGTGCGGCAATGCGCCACTGCAAGCACCTCAAACTCTTCAAGCCCCGCAATCCGCCGGCAGCGCGCACAGCCCGGTCTTCAGCGACGCACCCGCCGTCAGCGTGCCGCCCGAATTCCTGGCCCTATGCCAGGCCGCCGTGCTGCACCGCAACCCGCAGCGCTTTCATCTGCTCTATCGCCTGCTGTGGCGCCTGGTGCACGAGCCCGAACTGCGCCACACCCCGCAGGATGCTGACATGGCGCAAGCCCGGCTTATGGCCGACGAGGTGCGCGAAGACATCCGCAAAATGAAAGCCCAGCTGCGCTTTCGCTCGGTGCAGGACGACACCTTCCGGGCCCGTCCCCTTGCCGGGCCGCTGCATGTCGCCTGGTACGAGCCCGAACACCATGTTGTCGAAGCCGTGGCACCGTTTTTTGCCAAACGCTTTTCCCTGATGCGCTGGGCCGTCCTCACGCCCGATGGCAGCGTCGAATCCGACTACCTCGGCCCGCAGGACTTTGCGGCAGACGCCAAACCGCCCGGCGAGAGCCTGGCCGCACTGCGCTTCGGCCCCGGCGCCGACCCGCAGGCCGCGCCGGCGCTGGACGCCGGCGAGCAGCATTGGCTCACCTGCTATGAGCAGGTCTTCCACCCCGCGCGCCTCGCAAGGCGGCGCATGATGCAAAAAGAATCACCACCGCAGCGCGCCCGCAGGGCACGTAGCCCGGCCGGCCGCAAAGCCCATGCGCCCCGGGCCCCAAGCCCCAGCCGCGCCGGCGGCCAGTCGCTCTCGCTGTAGCCGCTCCCAGGCCGCAAGCCTCAAGGCTTGCGCGCGTCCGATGCAGCCGCTTCAGGCGCAGGCAGCACCGCGTCACGGCCATCGGTGCTGGTGGGCGGCAATGTGGGCCGCGAAGTCGAATCGCGCGGATCCGGCGGCCCAAGCGGCGCGTTGTCGGGCGGCAGCTGCGCGCGGCGCACCGGGTTGCGGTTCAGCGGGTTCTTCAACAAAGGCGCGGCCGGCTTCTGGGCGCTGCCCGGCTCCGCGGCAGGGCTTTGCGTTGTTGTCGTTGTGGTTTGCGCCAGCACCCCGGGCCCGGCCAGCAAGGCCAGCACCGTGCCAAGCACGAAAGGAAAGCGGTGAAGTTGTCGCATGGCCATCACTCCTTGAAGCCGCGCGTTGATCCGTTTGAGGCCTTGTTTGCGCAGCGGGGTTGCCATTTCACTGTACGCCGATTCAGGCCCGGGGCCATGGCCGATATGCCGGCCGCACTGTCAGGGCTTGCCTACAGGCCTTGCCACCAATTCCTTGAACCCCGTCCGCGCATCATGCTCACGCGTAAACACCCAGCCCGGCAAGGGCGCCAGCACGATCTCCGCCGTGGTCCGCACAATGCAGCCCGGCATCACATGGCCGCCCCGCATTTCTCCGCGTGCTGTTGCCACACTGGCATGCAGGTGAACGCCGTCGGGGCTTAGTGTGCCCGACAGCGTGAGCAGCTCCAACGGTTCTTGCAGCACCGTTCCGTTGGGCTGGTCGGCGTAGCGGAGTACTGCTTGGGATAGGCTGCCTATTGCAGAGATGATGCAGGCGGCGGTGGTCTGCTGTTCCGCCTGTAGCTGGGCGAAGGCTTTGGTCAGGGTTGAGCGGAGGTCTTCTCCTGGGTTTAGGCGGAGGACGTGGGGTTGGGGCATGGGGTGAGGGTAGCGGGGTGGTTGGAGTTATTCAAGAGGGGTTCTTGTTCCCTTCGCGCGTCCTCTGCTGAGGGCGGTTGGCCGGGGGTAGCCCGGCGGCTACTCACTTTTCTTTTGCTTCGCCAAAAGAAAAGTAAGCAAAAGAAAAGGCGACCCTGGTTGCTGCGTCCCTTCGCTTCGGGCAACCTGCGGTGCTCGGTCCAGACGGGGTCTCGCTAAACTCGCTTCGCTCAGACAACGCGATCCCTGATCCGTCTGGACCTCCGCTCCTCGGCGCATCCACAAGGGGTGGGGAAGGAATACCAAATTCAAATACCGAATACCTGAAGAAACAAGGACTCGCCGTGGCGAGTCCTTGTTTGTCTTGGTTTGTTCTTCGTATTTTTGTCCCCGCTCCCGTTCCCGATTGCCCCGTCCTGGCTGGGCCGAGGAGCGCAGACGTAGGCGGATCAGGGATCGCGTTGTTTGAGCGAAGCGCAGCGTAGCGAGTTTAGCGCGACCCCGCCGTAGTCGAGTACCGCAGGTTGCCCGTAGCGAAGCGTAGGGACCCAGACTGCGGGTCGCCTTTTCTTTGCTTACTTTCTTTTGGCGAAGCAAAAGAAAGTGAGTTGCTGCCGGCAACCCCGGCCAGCAATCCTATGCAGAGGGCGGGGGCGTGCAAGCCAGAGCAAGGTCTGGCAAAAAACTCACCCCACTACCAATTTCAAAAAAGTAATTTCAGAAGGCGCCCCAAACCGTTTGGGCGGCCCCCAATACCCGGTCCCACGGCTGGTGTAGACCCAAAGATTCTGCAGCTTGTGCAAGCCGGCGGTGAACGGCTGCTGAAACCGCACAAACAAATTCCACGGATAGAACTGCCCGCCATGCGTATGGCCCGACAGCTGCAAATCAAAACCCGCCTTGGCCGCCGCCGCAGCGCTGCGCGGCTGGTGGGCCAGCAGCACGCGCACGGCGTTCAGCGGCGCGCCGCGCAAGGCCGCTTCGGGGTCGCTGCGATGCGCCGGGTCGAAGTGGCCGGCGCTGTAATCGGTCACGCCGGCCAACACCAGCGGTTTGCCGTCTTCGCCCGGTGGGTGATGGCGAATCACCACGTGTTCATTCAGCAGCACCGTCAGGCCCAGGCGGCGCAGCTCGTCGACCCAGGCGTGCGCGCCCGAGTAGTACTCGTGGTTGCCGGTCACAAAGTAGGTGCCGTGGCGCGACTTCAGGTCGGCCAGCGGCGCGGTGTGGGCCGAGAGTTCGCTGACCTTGCCGTCGACCAGGTCGCCGGTGATGGCCACCACGTCGGCGTCCAGCGCGTTGACCTTGTCGACGATGCGGCGCAAATATTCGTGCTTGATGGTCGGCCCGACGTGGATGTCGCTGATCTGCGCCAGGGTAAAGCCCTGCAGCGCCGGTGGCAGGCCTTTGATGGGCACGTCAACCTTGACCACGGCCGCGGTGCGCCGCGCATTCAAAAAGCCCAGCACGGTGACCAACACACCGAGCACGGGCACGGCTTCGGCCGAGGCGATGCGCAGCCAGGCCAGCGGCAAGCGGCCGGGCGCCAGCAGGTCGGCCAGCCACAGCAGCAGCAGGCCCGCGTCGCGCGCAACCGTCAACACCAGCATCGAGGAGAACAAACCCATGAACAGCAGGCCCACCCAGGTCAGCACGTCGGCCAGCGGTTGTTTTGCGACCCGCCCGGCCATCAGGCCCAGCGGCATCAGCAAGGCCGACAGCACCAGGCCCACGATGAGCAGCCACTGGCCGGCGGGATGGGCCTCAAGCCCGGGCGCAAGGCGTGCGCCGATGTAAACATGGAGCAGCGCGGTTACAAGCGCCAGCGGCAGGAAGTTCATGAAAAGTCCAGAGTGATAAGCCCCGCATATGGGTGCAGGGCCCATGCATTCAATGCCGGCGCGGCTTTTGGCGACGAGCGGCGGCGGTGCACCAAGGCCGTGCGCGCGGCCGACAGGCGTTTCATGCGCTCACAAGTGCGACAAAGCGTGCGGCGGAATCGACCTCTTCGCGGGCTACCCTCGGCCATCTTTTTCTTTCGCCGCCCACCCGCCGGCCTCTTCCCGCCATGCGCCTATGACTGTTGCCCTCCAGGCCACCACTCCCGCCACCTTTGAAATCAAGAGCGCCAACCTGCCCCTGGTGGCCTTGCTGCTCAAGTCCACCGACCTCGTCGCCCTGGCACGCGAACTCGAAGCCCGCTTTGGCGACATTCCCGACTTCTTCGACCAGGACGCGCTGCTGGTCGACCTCTCACCGCTGCCGGAAGGAGCGGGCGGCATCGACTTCCCCGCGCTGATCAGCCTGCTGGGCGGCTACCAGCTGGTGCCGATCGCCGTGAAAGGCGGCAGCCCCGCGCAGATGGCGGCCGCGCTGCAGGCCGGCCTGCTGCCCGTGCCCGATGCCCACCTGGTGGCACCGCGGCCCACACTGGCCGCACCGCCCGCACCTGTTCTCCTCACGCCGGCAGCGGCCCCTCCGGCACCCGCCGCGCCCCTGGGCGCGCTGGTCGTCGACAAGCCGCTGCGCTCCGGCCAGCAGGTCTATGCGCGCGGTCGCGACCTGGTGGTGCTGGCCATGGTCAACGCCGGCGCCGAAGTGATTGCCGACGGCCACATCCACGTCTATGCGCCGCTGCGCGGCAAGGCCATGGCCGGCGCGCGCGGCAACACCGAGGCGCGCATCTTCTCGCTCGCACTCGAAGCCGAGCTGCTCTCCATCGCCGGCGTCTACCGCACCAGCGAACATCCACTGCCGCCCGGCATGGCCGGCAAGCCCACGCAGGTGCGATTAGTGCCGGGCGACGAGGGCGACAAACTAGTTATGAATGTGATGTCAGCATGAACATGGCCCCCACGCTTTTCACATCGCCTTCGGCTCCGTGTAATGCGCTGCCCCCCGAGGGGGCGCTGCGCCTGCGGCCCGGCAAAGCCGGTTCCGCGGCCCCGGCTGAATACACAGGGCACCCAGCGGGAAACCGTGATTAATCCCTCTACCGCTTTCAAAAGGACTTTTATCTAATGGCAAAAATCATTGTGGTCACCTCCGGCAAGGGCGGCGTGGGCAAAACCACCACCAGCGCCAGCTTTGCCACCGGCCTGGCGCTGCGCGGCCACAAAACCGCGGTCATCGACTTTGACGTGGGCCTGCGCAACCTGGACCTCATCATGGGCTGCGAACGCCGCGTGGTGTACGACCTCATCAACGTGATCCAGGGCGAAGCCACGCTGAACCAGGCCCTGATCAAGGACAAGCAATGCCACAACCTCTACGTGCTGGCCGCCTCGCAGACCCGCGACAAGGATGCGCTGACCAAGTCCGGCGTCGAGAAGGTACTCAAAGACCTGGCCGGCATGGACTTTGAATACATTGTTTGCGACTCCCCCGCCGGCATAGAGACCGGCGCCCTGATGGCCATGCACTTCGCCGACGAAGCCCTGGTGGTGACCAACCCCGAGGTGTCCTCGGTGCGTGACTCCGACCGCATCCTCGGCATGCTCTCCAGCAAGACCCAGCGCGCCATCGCCGGCGGCGACCCCATCAAGGAACACCTCCTGATCACCCGCTACAACCCCGGCCGTGTCGACCAGGGCCAGATGCTTTCGCTGGAAGACATCCAGGACATTTTGCGCATCAAGCTCATAGGCGTGATTCCCGAGTCCGAGTCGGTATTGCAGGCCTCCAACCAGGGCGTGCCGGCGGTGCACATGAACGGCAGCGACGTCTCCGAAGCCTACAAGGACGTGGTCGACCGCTTCCTCGGCGACAAGGACAAGCCCATGCGTTTTATCGACGCGCAAAAGCCGGGGCTGTTCAAACGCTGGTTCGGGGGGAAGTAAAGCATGGCGTCCTTCCTGTCATTCCTGCTCGGCGAGAAGAAAAAGACCGCCAGCGTTGCCAAAGAGCGCTTGCAGATCATCCTGGCGCATGAGCGGACCGACCGCAGCCCCAAGCCCGACTACCTGCCGGCCCTGCAGCGCGACCTGATCGCGGTGATCGCCAAATACATTCCCATCAACCCCGAGCACATCAAGCTGAACCTGGAACGGCAGGACAACCTCGACGTGCTGGAAGTGAAGATCGAGCTGCCCGACAAGAAATGACCTGAATTTCCCGCCGCGGCATCTCCGGCCGCGGCTGGGGCAGGGTCGTCGTTTTTTTATCCGCCCGTTTGACAAATCCCAAGCCCGGCTGAAAAGCCCGGGGCTATCATCCGCGGATGTTCATCGAAACCCTGGGTGCCGCGCGCGACATGGCGCGCCTGGCGGAAATCACCGGTGTGCTGATCCGCCATGGCTTTGGCGACAGCGTGCGGCGGCTCGGCCTGGCCGACAAGCTGGAGCGCGCGGGCCATGTGCTGCACTGGAACACCGCCGCCGACCTCGCCCGCATCGGCCCCGCCGAACAGGTGCGGCTGGCCATGGAGGAGTTGGGCCCCACCTTCGTCAAGCTCGGGCAGGTGCTCGCCGGCCGCGCCGACCTTTTCGGCCCCGAATGGATCACCGAATTCGAAAAACTCCACAGCCATGTGCCGCCCGTGCCCCTGGCGCTGCTGCTTCCCCAGCTGCGTGAAGACCTGGGCGGCGAGCCTGAAACCGTCTTCGCCCGCTTCGACACCACGCCGCTGGCCGCCGCCTCCATTGCCCAGGTGCACCGCGCGCGGCTCCATGACGGCACGCAGGTCGTCGTCAAGATCCGCCGCCCGGGCATCACCGAAGTCATCGAAGCCGACCTGCGCCTGATGGAGCGGCTGGCCGCGCTGGCCGAGGCCGAGCTGCCCGCCCTCAAGCCTTACCGCCTGAGGCAGCTGGTGCGCGAGCTCGCCAAATCCCTGCGCCGCGAGCTTGACCTGGCCGACGAATGCCGCCATGCCGAACGCATCGCCGCCAACATGGCGACGCTGCCCTACATCGTGATCCCGCGCGTGCACTGGGCCCACACCGGCCCACGCGTCAACGTGCAGGACCTGGTCGACGGCGTGCCCGGCGGCGCGCTGGACCGGCTCACGCCCGAAGATGGTTACGACCGCGGCGAACTGGCCCGCCGCGGCGCCCGCGCCGTGCTGAAAATGATCGTGGAGGACGGCCTCTTTCATGCCGACCCGCACCCCGGCAACGTGTTCTACCTGCCCGGCAACCGCATCGCCTTCATCGACTTCGGCATGGTCGGCCGCCTCACCGAGCGGCGGCGCGAAGAGCTGCTGCAATTGCTGCTGGGCCTGGTCGAGCGCCAGCCGCAGGCCGTGGCCGACGTGCTGCTCGACTGGACCGGCGACGAGCACGGCGTCAACCTTTCCCAGCTCGAGGCCGAAATCGAAGCCTTTGTCGACCAGTACCACGGCACGCCCCTGGCCCAGCTCAGCCTGGGGCAAATGCTGTCCGACGTCACCGCCATCCTGCGCGAGCACCACCTGGGCCTGCCCTCCGACCTGGCGCTGCTGATCAAGGCTTTCATCTCGCTCGAAAGCATGGGCCGCGGGCTGGACCCCGGCTTTCACATGGCCACCGAAGCCACGCCCCTGCTGCGGCAGGTGGTGCGCGCGCGCTATCGGCCCAAGGCCCTGGCCGCCCGCGGCTGGCAAACCCTCAGCCGCGCGCTGGCGCTGGCCGGCCAGTTGCCGCACGACCTGTCGCGCCTGCTGCGCAACGCGCGCCGCGGCCGCGTGCAGGTGGGCATAGAGCTGGCCCACCTCAAACGCGTGGGTGACCAACTGGACCGCGCCGCCAACCGCCTGGCGATGGCCCTGGTCATCGCCGCGCTCATCATCGGCTCATCCATCGTCATGACCGTCAAGGGCGGCCCCACGCTGTTCGGCCTGCCCGCCTTCGGTTTCCTGGGGTTTACGGGCGCCATGGCCGGCGGCGTATGGCTGGTGCGGGCTATCTGGCGGAGTAGCCGGGCCAGCAATGGGGATGGGCAGGATTGAGGGGCGGGTGTTCCCCTCTCCCCCCTTCTCCCTCTGTGCTCTTTGCTTGGGCTTGCTGGCCGGGGTCGCCCGGCGGCAAGGTGTTTCTTCTTGGTTCTGCTGGCCGGGGGTTGCCCGGCGGCAAGTAACTTTCTTTTGCTTCGCCAAAAGAAAGTCACCAAAGAAAAGGCGACCCGCAGTCTGGGTCCCTACGCTTCGCTACGGGCAACCTGCGGTGCTCGACTACGGCGGGGTCTCGCTAAACTCGCTACGCTGCGCTTCGCTCAAACAACGCGATCCCTGATCCGCCTACGTCTGCGCTCCTCGGCCCAGCCAGGACGGGGCAATCGGGAACGGGAGCGGGGACAAAAATACGAAGAACAAACCAAGACAAACAAGGACTCGCCACGGCGAGTCCTTGTTTCTTCAGGTATTCGGTATTTGAATTTGGTATTCCTTCCCCACCCCTTGTGGATGCGCCGAGGAGCGGAGGTCCAGACGGATCAGGGATCGCGTTGTCTGAGCGAAGCGAGTTTAGCGAGACCCCGTCTGGACCGAGCACCGCAGGTTGCCCGAAGCGAAGGGACGCAGCAACCAGGGTCGCCTTTTCTTTTGCTTACTTTTCTTTTGGCGAAGCAAAAGAAAAGTGAGTAGCCGCCGGGCTACCCCCGGCCAGCAACCCTCAGCAACGAGCGCACCGCCGGAGCAACACCGGCCAGCACCTCAAGACAGCGAAAAAATCTTCCCAGGATTCATGATGTTCTTAGGATCCAGCGCCCGCTTGATAGTGCGCATCATCCCAACCGCACCATCGCCGGTTTCGGTCACCAGGAAGTCCATCTTGTGCAGGCCCACGCCATGCTCACCGGTGCAAGTGCCTTCCAGCGCGAGCGCGCGGCTCACCAGCTTGTGGTTCAGCGCTTCGGCGACTTCGCGTTCCTTGGGGATCGTCGGGTCTATCAGGTAGCCGAAGTGGAAGTTGCCGTCGCCGACGTGGCCGACGAGGAAGTAGGGGATGCCGCTGGCGTCGACTTCGGCCACCGACTCGAGCAGGCAGTCGGCCAGGCGCGAGATCGGCACGCAGGTGTCGGTCGAGATCGCGCGGCAGCCGGGCCGCGACTGGATGGCGGCGAAGTAGGCGTTGTGCCGCGCCGTCCAGAGGCGCGTGCGCTCTTCCGGTGTGCTGGCCCATTCAAAGGCATTGCCGCCGTGGCCGCTGGCGAGTTCCTGCACCAGTTCGGCCTGCTCTTTCACGCTGCTGGGGGAGCCGTGAAACTCCATCAGCAGCATGGGCTCTTCGCGTAGCGTGAGCTTGGAGTGCGCGTTCACCATGCGCACGGTGTTGTGGTCGATGAGTTCCACGCGCGCGATCGGAACACCCAGCTGGATGATCTCAATCGTGGTGCGCACGGCCGCTTCGATACTCGGGAAGGAGCACACCGCGGCCGAGATGGCCTCGGGCAGCGGGTAGAGCCTGACGGTGACTTCGGTGATCACGCCCAGCGTGCCTTCGCTGCCCACCATGAGGCGCGTCAGGTCGTAGCCGGCCGATGATTTTTTGGCGCGCGTACCGGTGCGTATGACGCTGCCGTCAGCCGTGACGACTTCCAGGGCCAGCACGTTCTCGCGCATGGTGCCGTAGCGCACGGCGTTCGTGCCGCTGGCGCGCGTGGCGCTCATGCCGCCCAGGGTTGCGTCGGCGCCCGGGTCTATCGGGAAGAACAGGCCGGTGCTTTTGACTTCTTCATTGAGCTGCTTGCGCGTGACGCCCGGCTGCACGGTGACCGTCAGGTCTTCGGCGTTGATGGACAAGACCTTGTTCATGCGGCTCACGTCGATGCTGATGCCGCCCTGCACGGCCAGCAGGTGGCCTTCGAGCGAGGTGCCCACGCCAAACGGGATCACCGGCACGTTGTACTGGCCGGCCAGCTTCACCGCATCGGCCACGTCCTGCGTGCTTTCGGCGAACACCACGGCCGAGGGCGGCGGCGCGGCGAAGGAGGATTCGTCGCGGCCGTGCTGCTCGCGCACCACCAGGGCCGTCGAGCAGCGCTCGGCAAAGCGGGCCTTCAGGGCGTCGATCAATGCCTGGGGCGTTTCACGTTGCTGGATTTCAGGGAGCAGGTGCTGGGGAAGGGGGGCGTTCATTGTTGTCTCCGGGTCGGTGGCACAGTTTACGACGTGTACGTAGTTTCTGCCACCAAAGGCGCCGGAGCCCGCGCAGCCAGGGCCGCGGGGGAGTTGCGTGACGGTGTGGAAAGCGAAAAAAGCGGGGCGATGGTCACCCCGCAAGAATCATCAGGAGCCGGTGGCGGCCTTGGTGAGCTCGGCCAGCGAGATAAAGGCGTCGTGGTTGGCGTCAATCTGGTCGAAACGCAGCGCCACGGCCGGCAGGTGCTCGGCCTCCTGGCGGTCCAGCTTGCCGTCCTTGTTGGCATCGGCGCGGCCGAAAGCCGCCTCGACGTCCTTGGGGGTGGTGCGGTTCTGTGGGACGGCGCCCTGGGTGGCGGAGGGTGCCATCTGGGAGGGCGGGCTGCTGGGGCTGGCGGGTGAAGGCGGGGCGGTCTGGGCCCGCGCCGCGCCTGCGGCGCCCGCGGCCAATGCGGCCACCAGCAACACGCTGCGCAACTCAAAGCCGGGAATAGAATGTTTTGCAGCGGATGTTGCTGTCGTGTGCATGGTCATGCGGTGAATCCTTCAAAGAGTGAACAAGCCGCCATTGCAACGCAGCCGGCGCGCGCAGGCCAGCAGTTTTTCAGGGTGTTGCCTCACTCACATGATGGGCTACGACGACACATTTTCTTGCCTGGCGTAACCTCACGTTGGTTCCTTTGCTTCATTGACTTTCTTCACCGCGCCTCAACGCGCCTTCGCACCATGGCCAACAGACTTTCACAGATCGCAACCCGCACCGGCGACAACGGCACCACCGGCCTGGGCGACAACACACGCGTGTCCAAAGACAGCCTGCGCGTTCACGCCATGGGCGACGTCGATGAGTTGAACTCGCACATCGGCGTGCTGCTCTGCGAAGAGTTGCCGGCTGGTGTGCGCGAGCTGCTGGTGGAGGTGCAGCACCAGCTCTTCAACCTGGGCGGTGAGCTGTCCATCCCCGGCTTTGAGCTGCTCAAGCCCGAGGCCGTGGCGCTGCTCGACGACGCGCTGGCCGAGCACAACGCCACGCTGCCGCGCCTGGCCGAGTTCATCCTGCCGGCCGGCTCACGCGCCGCTTCGCTGGCCCATGTGTGCCGTACCGTGGCGCGCCGCGCCGAACGCGCCGTGGTGGCGCTGGGCGCGGCCGAGCCCCTCAAGGAAGCACCGCGCCAGTACCTCAATCGCCTGAGCGATTTGCTGTTTGTGCTGTCGCGTGTGCTCAACCGCATGAACGGCGGCGACGATGTTTACTGGAAGAGCGAACGCATGGCGCGCGCGGCAACTGAGTAATAAGAGACGCTTGCGACGCTAGATGTCGTAGCTTGCAGCGCCTGGCTCCTCGCTCAAGGTCTTCTCGACGACAGCACGGTTCAGCGTGGGCGCGAAGGATTCGATAAACGCATAGACATAGCCGCGCAGGTACCCGCCCCGGCGCACCGCCAGCTTGGTGAGGTTGATGCCGAACAGCGCGCCCGCATCCAGCGCGCGCAGGGCCGTGTCGCGCTCGGCCTCATAGGCGATGGAGGCCACGATGCCGACGCCCATGCCCAGCTGCACATAGGTCTTGATCACGTCGGCGTCCATGGCCGTCAGCACGATGTTGGGCGCCAGGCCGCGCTGCGTGAAAGCGCCGTCGATGTGCGAGCGGCCGGTGAGGCCGGTGTCGTAGGTGATCAGCGCAAAACGCGCCAGGCTCTCCAGCGTCAGCGGGCCGTCCAGCAGCGCATGGCCGGGCGGCACGATGACCGAGTGCGTCCAGCGGTAGCAGGGCAGGGCGACGAGTTCGGGGTAATCGTTGAGGGCCTCGGTGGCGATGCCCACGTCGACCTCGCCCGACATCAGCATGTCCGCCACCTGCTTGGGTGAGCCCTGGTGCAGGTGCAGCTTGACGTTGGGGAACTGGCTGCGGAATTCCTGCACCGCGGGCGGCAGTGCGTAACGCGCCTGCGAGTGCGTGGCGGCGATGGACAGCAGGCCGCTTTGCTGGGCCATGAACTCCTGGCCGGCTTTTTTGAGGTTGCTGCTTTCCAGCAGCAGGCGCTCGATGATGGGCAGCACGTGGGCGCCCGGCTCGGTCAGGCCCGTCAGGCGCTTGCCGGCGCGCACAAAGAGTTCAATACCCAGTTCTTCCTCAAGTTCGCGGATTTGCCGGCTGACCCCGGGTTGTGAGGTGTGCAGGGCGTTGGCCACGTCGGTCAGGTTGAAATTGCATCGCACGGCCTCGCGCATGGAACGCAGCTGCTGGAAATTCATGGTCGCGAAGGCGCGGGGCGCGCGGTGTTGAAAGAGTCAAACACCGGATTGTGGGCAGCCGTTCTTATTTGGGGAACGACGGATTAGTTCGTTTTAAATCACCAAAACATCCTAAGGACCCGTGCTCAAGCTGTGCGCACCAGTCCTAAACCCGCGTCAACATGCGATCCGGCAGCCAGCCGGAGAAGGCGGGCAGCAGCGCGTTGATGCGCCGCACGGCCTCTTCCTGGCAGAACTGGCGCGCGACCAGCTGGAATATCTCCCCGCGCAGCAGCCACAGCTGCTGCGCGGTGCAGGCTTCTTCGATGCGCCAGCGCATGCGCTCGCACATGGCCCCTTCGCATCGGTACAGCGCATCCTGGACCTGGAACCGCAAGGACTCCAGCTGCTCCCTTGGGGCTTCCTCGGCGCTCTCATGCAGCCAGCTGTGCAGCGACTTTTTCCATTCCATGGCGGTGTCTCCTTGGGGATGGGCGCTGGTGCGGCGGAGGGATTCAGAAGGGCCGCTTTCAGCGCGCGAAGCGGCCTTCACGGTCCACGATGGAGAGGTCCGCGAACTCCAGGCCGGTGTGGTCTTCGGGGCCGAAGCTCACTTCCAGCCCGCCCAGGTCGAAGCGCTTCATCCCTTCCAGGGCCGCCTGCAGCGTCTCCCGCGTGGGGTTCTTGCCGGCGCGCTTCAGGCCTTCCACCAGCACCTTGGCGGCGGCGTAGCCTTCCAGGATGGCGGGCGACAGCACCATCTTTTTGGCCTTGGCCAGTTCGGTGGCTTCCTGCACCATCGTGTAGGCATAGGAGCGCTCGGATGGATAGACCTGCGTGACGATGACGCCGCGCGCGTGCTCGCCCAGCGCCTTGACGAAGCCCGCCGATGCGTTGTTGGACAAGGTCACCACACGCACGGACGTCTTGGCGGCGCGCAGGGCCCGCACCCCTTCGGCGACGGCGTTGGCCGATCCTATCCACAGCACGGCCTGCGCATCGCTTGCCAGGATGGGCGGGACGAGCTGGCTGTAGTCCGGTTTGCTGCGGTCTGCTTTGAGGACCGCTGTGGGTTTCAGCTTTGCCTGCGCGAAGCCCTTGTTGGCGCCTTCCAGGCCGTCGCGGCCGAAGGAGTCATCCGCATGCACCAGCGCGATGCGCTGTATGCCCAGGGTGTGCAGGTGCTCGATGGCTTTTTCGGCTTCGCGCTGGTAGGTCGCGCGCACATTGAAAACATAGCGGTTCACCGGCTGGTGCAGCACCATCGCACCCGTGGAAGGACCCACCAGCGGCATGTGGTTGGCCAGCAGCACCGGCAGCACGGCTTCGGTGGGGGGCGTTCCGCGCGTCAGGAACAAGGCGATGGCGCCGCGATCGGCCAGCTTCTGCGCGTTTTCATTGGCCAGCTTGGGGTCGAACTTGTCGTCCAGCGACACCAGTTCTACTTGCCGGCCTGCGATCCCGCCCCGGGCGTTCACCGCGTCCAGCCACAGGCGCGCACCGTCCGTGTTCTCCTTGACGCCTGCGGCCACGGGGCCGGTGAAACCGGCCGTCTGGCCGATCAGGATCTGCGCATGCCCCCCGCCGCACAAGGCGGCCGCCAGCAGCGCCACCGCCCATCTCCCCAGGATTTTCGTGTCCATTTGTTACCTTTCAGCGTCTTGTCGCCGAACGATACGGAGGAGTTTTCATAAGATCAAATACGATCTAAACGACCCCTCAAGACCCAAAAAGTATGGAGCCGGCCCTGGATCAAGCCTCGCTGTTGCGACTGGATATGGCTTGGCTCGTTGTTTTTAAAAGATAAAGTTCACGGCTTGGCCTGATAGAGACGCCCGGCGAGCCCCTTATGCCGGGCCCGGTCGGGTGACATCACCGGGATGGCCGCCCATCCTCAGCAACTTGTTGCTATCGGTAACCGCATCATTCCGGCCGCAGCATCGCCATCGTGATGCGCGAGACGCAGGTCAGCTCGCCCGCGTCGTTGTGCAGGTCTATCTGCCAGACCTGGGTGCTGCGGCCTATGTGCACCGGCCGCGTGATGCCGGTGACCCAGCCGCTGGTTGTGCCCTTGAGGTGGTTGGCATTGATGTCCAGCCCCACGGCGCGGTGGCCTGCGGGCGCCGCAAAGACCGCGCCGCAGGAGCCCAGGGTTTCGGCCAGCGCCACCGACACGCCGCCGTGCAGCAAGCCATAGGGTTGCACCGTGCGGCGATCCACCGGCACCCGCGCGCGTATGAAGTCGTCCCCGACCTCGAGGAACTCGATGCCCAGATGCGTGACAGCGGTATCGGCGTTGGTGGCGGTGAGGAGTTCTACGGAGATGGGCTGCTTCCAGATGCGCATGATGTTGGGCTTCCACGGGATGTCGGTCTCTCCACTATACGGTTGTGGCCTACAAGAGATGGGCCGCTTGTCGCCTCGGCAAGCGCCGTGCCGGGGCCTAAGCTGACAGGCATGAGAGACATGCTTCGATGACACGCGCGAACAAGTGGCTGCTGGGACTGGGCGTCGCGGTGCTCGTGGTGGGTGCCGCCTGGGCCGCCCTGCTGCGCTGGCTGCCGTCCGACGAGGAACTGGCCCGCCGCGCCTCGGTGGAGCTGGAGGCCCAGCTCGGCACCAAGGTGCGCGTGGGTGCGCTGCACTGGCGTTTGTTCCCCTCGCCTGCGGTGGTGATCGAAGACGCCGCCACCGACCAGCCCCAGCCCATCCTGATCAAAAAGCTGACCGCCTACCCCGACGTGTTTGCGCTATTGCAGCGCCGCATCAAGATAGACCGGGCCGACCTGGAGGGCGCCGTGGTTCCCCAGCTTTCGCTGCGCGGCCTGGGCAGCGGACGCCAGAAAGAAGAGGCGGCCACCGAAGAACTGCCGCTGGCGCGCTTTGTGTTCCGCGACGTGACGTGGATCTCGCGGCGCGGCATTGCGGTGGTGTATGACGGCGAGGTTGATTTCGACCCGGGCTGGCGCCCGCGCAAGGCCGAATTGCGCCGGCCCGGCTTCAAGCCGGCCACGGATCTGGCGCTGACCCGCCAAGGCCAGGAGGACCGCTGGGCCGCGCGCATCCATGTGGGCGGGGGTACGGCGGACGGCGAAGTCAGGCTGGACTTCCGCGCCGGCGGCCGCATGCACCTGGAAGGTGAACTGCGGCCGAAGGACGTCGAGGTCGAAAGCATGCTGGCTGCCTTCAACCGCCGCTCCATCATCGCCGGCAAGGCCTCGGGCGAAACCACGCTGTCTGCCAATGGCGATACGGTGGGAGAACTGGCGCGCTCGCTGCACACGCAGACACCCTTCACCATCGGCAAGTCCACCTTGTTGCGCTTTGACCTGGACAAGGCCGTGCGCACCGCCGGCAAGGAGCACGACGGGCAGACGCCGCTGGACTCGATCACCGGCCGGCTCGATACGCAGAACACGCCGCAGGGCATGGTGGTCACGTACACGGACCTCAAGGCGACATCAGGCTCGCTGACCGCATCGGGCCAGGCCAAGGTCGCCAACCGGCGGATCGAGGCCGAGTTCGCCGTCGACCTGGTGGACGGCATTGTCGGGGTCCCGCTGAGCGTCAGCGGCCCGCTGGACAATGTCGCGTTCGCCGTGCCCAAGGGTGCCATCGCGGGTGCCGTGGTCGGCACGGCCGTGCTGCCGGGTGTGGGCACCGCGATAGGCGCCCGCGTAGGCGCGACGCTGGGCAAGATCTTCAGCCCCGGCCCGGCGCCGCCTGCGTCCGCACCGCCGCCGGCGCGCGCGGCCAAGCCTCCCGCCAAGGCCCGTTAAAACCTGCCCACGGTCCGGGGCCTGCCGGAGGCAGATACCCCATCACGCCCCAATGCCTTTACAAGCCCGCGCAGGCGACAAACGCGTAAAATCGTCCGCGAATCCCGTGCGCCATTTGTAAGCCCTTGCCGTTTCTGCAGGGGCTCACCAGCGGCAACCCTCCTGCTCTCTTCACCAAGGCCCCTGACATGCCACAGCCGCTACACGTCGTGCCCACGCCACTGGAACGGGCGCTTGACCAGAACGAGTCCGTGAAAGACACCGTGGAACAATCGGCCGCCGAACTGCTGGTGATCAACACGGTGCTCAAACAGGAAATCCCGCCGCACGTGCAGGCCGGCGACGTGGCCCAGGCGCTGGAGAAAACCGACGCACTCGAGACCCGCATCCAGGAATCGGCCGAAGACCTGGCCCAGGTCAATGAGGTGCTGGAGCAGCAGATCGACGAACGCGCCGACCTGGAGCGCGAACTCAGGGCTACCAAGGCCGCGCTGGCCAAGGCCACGGGCCAGCCTCAGGCACGCTAAGCCGCAGCGCGCCGGGCCTTGTCCCGGCTTCACGCCGTCACGGCGCAGTCATCGCTGCGTCATCCATCTGTCAGGGTTTCTACCTAGAATCGTTGAAAGTTAAACGATTTACTGCTGCCTTGCGCGTCACCGCGCCGGCCGGCAGGTGGTTTTACCCCTCGCAAGGCCGCACGGCCTGGTTCTTTCCGGCCTTCACGGCCACCCCCCTTGTTTTGGAGATTCGCGATGTTTCGCCGCCGCTTCCTTTCGTTCGCCCCTCAGTTGGCCGCCCTTGCCGCCACGCCCGCTTTCATCCGCAATGCCTATGCCCAGGACGGCCTGACCGCCAAGGCCATCACCATCGGCAGCACGGGCGCGACCAGCGGCCCGCTGGCCGGCGTGGGTGCCGAGCTCAAGCTGGGCGTGGATGCGGCCATGGGCCAGATCAACGCCAAGGGCGGCGTGAACGGCCGCATGCTGCAGTTCCAGATGCTGGACGATGCCTATGTGCCGCAGCGCAGCGCCGACAACGTCAAAAAGATGATCGGCGACGGCAGCATTTTTGCGCTGATGTCCTGCGTGGGCACGCCCAACAACACCGCCATCGTGCCGCTGATTGAAGAGTCCAACCTGCCTTACGTCGGGCCGCGCTCGGGCGCATCCTCGCTGCGCAAGCCCGGCATGCGCAACGTGTTCCACGTGCGCGCCAGCTTCACCGACGAGACCCAGCGCCTGGTGCAGCGCATCGTGAGCATGGGCATCAAGGACCTGGCCGTCGTCTACCTGGACAACGACTACGGCAAGGAAGTGCTGGCCGACGTCAACCGCGCGCTGCAATCGCAGGGCGCGAAAGCGGCGGCGCAGGCGGCGCTGGCCGTTGACGGCAAGAACCTCAATGAAGTGGTGGACAAGATCGTCGCGGGCAAACCCGGCGCCGTGCTGCTGGGCACCGCCGGGTCGGCATCCGTCGGCCTGATCACCGCGCTCAAAAAAGCCTCGCCCATGCTGCCCATCGCCGGCCTGAGCGTCACGCTGGCCGGAGACGGCATCAAGGCGCTGGGCGCCGCCGGCTCCGGCCTGGCGCTGACCATGGTGTTCCCCGACCCTTACCGTGCCAAGCTGCAAGTGGTGCGCGACTACCAGGCCGCGATGCGCGCCATCGGCCAGCAGGAGTTTTCGCTCGGCAGCCTGGAGAGCTACATCAACACCCAGGTGATGGCCGAGGGCCTGGAACGTGCCGGCCGCGACGTGACGCGCGCCAAATTGCGCAGCGCGCTGGCCGGCCTGCAGAAGTTCGACCTCGGCGGTTTCAGCGTCGATTACGCCGCGCCGCCGTTCGCGGGCTCGAAGTTTGTGGACCTGGGCGTGCTGGGCGCCGGCGGCCGTTTTATCGGTTAAATCCACCAGGCTTGGCTTAAAAAAGCCCCGGCCAGTTGACGGACTGGCTGGGGCTTTGTCGTTTCCGGCCTTTGGGCAGACCAACGGCACAGTGGCGTCGCCGAGCGGACAGATCGGCGGGGGATGATCGTTTAGACTTAAAGTATTCGGCCGCCACGCGGCCGTTGTCCTGTACGGGGTCCGCGCGGCCCCGTCTTTTCTTTGGCCCGCCTGGCCGTCCCCACCCCGGAGAATTTCGCGATGTTTCGCCGCCGCTTTCTTTCGCTCGCCCCCCAACTGGCCGCCCTCGCCGCCGCTCCCGCTTTCATTCGTACTGCCCATGCCCAGGAAGGCCTGAGCGCCAAGGCCGTCACCATCGGTTCCTCGGGCGCGCTGAGCGGCCCGCTGGCCGGTTTCGGCGCCGACCTCAAGCTCGGCGTGGAGGCCGCCATGGGCCAGATCAACGCCAAAGGCGGCGTAAACGGCCGCGTGCTGCAATTCCAGATGATGGACGACGGCTACGTGCCGCAGCGCACCTCGGACAACGTCAAGAAGATGATCGGCGACGGCAGCATTTTTGCCCTGATGTCCTGCATAGGCACGCCCAACAACGCGGCCGTCGTGCCGCTGATTGAGGAGTCCAACCTGCCCTACGTCGCGCCGCTGACCGGCGCTTCCTCGCTGCGCAAGCCCGGCATGCGCAATGTGTTCCACGTGCGCGCCAGCTACACCGACGAAACCCAGCGCCTGGTGCAAAAGCTTGTGGGCATGGGCATCAAGGACCTGGCCATCGTCTACCTGGACAACGGCTTCGGCAAGGAGGTGCTGGCCGACGCCCTGCTGGCGTTGCAGGCCCAGGGCGCCAAGGCGGCCGCGCAGGTCGCGCTGGCCACCGACGGCAAGAACCTCAATGAGGTCGTGAGCCAGGTCAGCGCCGCCAGGCCCGGCGCCGTACTGCTGGGCACGGCGGGCGCCGCCTCGGTGGGCCTGATCGCCGCGCTCAAGAAATCCTCGCCCATGCTGCCGGTGGCGGGCCTGAGCGTCACGCTGACCGCCGACGGCCTGAAGGGGCTGGGCGCCGCGGCTTCGGGCCTGGCGCTGACCATGGTGTTCCCCGATCCCTACCGCGCCAAGTCCCAGGTGGTGCGCGACTACCAGGCTGCGATGCGTGCCATCGGCCAGCAGGAGTTCTCGCTGGGCAGCCTGGAGAGCTACGTCAACACCCGCGTGCTGGCCGAAGGCCTGGAGCGCGCCGGCCGCGACGTCACGCGCGCCAAGCTGCGCACCGCGCTGGGCAGCGTGCAGAAGTTCGACCTGGGCGGTTTCAGTGTGGACTACGCTGCTGCGTCGCCTTTTGTCGGTTCCAAATTCGTGGACCTCGGCGTGCTCGGCGCCGCCGGGCGCTTCCTGGGCTGATTCCCGCGGCTGCGTTTTACGAAAAAGCCCCGGCTGGTCATAGACCAGCCGGGGCTTTTTTGATGGGGGCCGGCTTTAGCGCTTGCGATTGAGCAGCGCGTACAGCAGGATCGCGCCGAAGGTGGCCGTGCCGATGCCACCCAAAGCAAACTGGCCGAAGCGCAGCGTGAAGTCGCCCGTGCCCAGCACCAGCGTGATGGCCGCGACGAGGAGGTTTTTGTTGTCCGAAAAATCCACCTTGTTGTCGACCCAGATCTTGGCGCCGGCCACGGCAATCAGGCCGAACACCACGATGCTCACGCCGCCCATCACCGGCAGCGGGATCGCCTGGATCAGCGCGCCGAACTTGGGGCTGAAGCCCAGCACCACGGCGATCAGTGCCGCCACCACGAAGACGGCGGTCGAGTAGATCTTGGTCGCGGCCATCACGCCGATGTTTTCCGCGTAGGTCGTCACGCCCGTGCCGCCCGCCGTGCCCGAGACCATGGTGGCCACACCGTCGCCGATAAAGGCCCGGCCCATGTAGACGTCCAGGTTTTTGCCGGTCATGGCCGTCACCGCCTTGATGTGGCCCAGGTTTTCCGCCACCAGGATGATGGCCACCGGCGCAATCAGCAGCATGGCATTGAGTTCGAACACCGGCGCCGTGAAGCCCGGCAGGCCGACCCAGGCCGCGCTGGCGATGCCCGAGAGGTCCATCGGCTTGCCCAGGCCCAGGCCGTTGGTCAGCACCGCGTAGATCATGCTGGCAACGATCAGCCCGACCAGGATCAGCAGGCGCTGCACGATGCCGCGCGTCATCACCGCCACCAGGGCCACGCTGACAAAGGTCACCAGTTGCATCCACGCATCAAAATTGCCGGCCGCCATGTTCTTGACGGGAATGCTTGCCAGGTTCAGGCCTATCACCGCCACCACCGCGCCGGTGACCACGGGCGGCATGAAACGCTCTATCCAGCCGGTGCCTATCGATTGCACGACCACGCCGATCAGCGTGTACAGCGCCCCGCAGGCGATGATGCCGCCCAGGGCCACGCCCAGGTTGGCGTTGGGCCCCTTGCCGGCATAGGCCGTGGCGGCGATCACCACGCCGATGAAAGCAAAGCTGGAGCCCAGGTAGCTGGGCACCTTGCCGCCGGTGACCAGGAAGAAGATCAGCGTGCCGATGCCGCTCATCAAAATGGCAATGTTGGGATCGAAACCCATCAGGATGGGCGCCAGCACCGTGGCACCGAACATCGCGATCACGTGCTGCACGCCCATGACCGCGGTCTGCGGCCAGGGCAGGCGCTCATCGGGGCCTATGACCCCGCCCTGTTGCAGGATCGCGCTGCTTTTTTCGGTCCAGTCCAGCATTCCCATTGCTCGCTCCTCTTTGTAAAAGTGAGGCAATGCTAGGGGGAATGGCGCTTGTGCACAAGACTGCCCCTCTTATTTCCTCTCCCCTTGGGAGAGGGTTAGGGTGAGGGCCGGCGGCCTCCAACCAAGCAAGGCGAAACACTAACGCCGCGAGCCCTCATCCCAACCTTCTCCCAGAGGGAGAAGGAGCAACCCCGGTCAGGCCAGGAAGGCGGCCACCTGCTTCAGCACCTCGTCGTCCTTGAGGATCTTGCGGTGGCCCAGGCCTTCGGTGGCCAGCAGGCGCGCGCCGGCAATCGCTTCGGTGTAGGCCACGCCGTCGGCGAAGCGGTTGATGCTGTCTTGCCGGTCATGCACCACCAGTGTGGGCAGGCTGATGCGCGGCCCGACGGCCGCGGGCTCGAACTGCGGCATCAAAATGCCTTCGCGCGCCTCGATGCGCCGCTGCATGGCCGCGCGCGTCGCCTCGCTGAGGCCGAACACGTGGGCAAACAGCCGCGTGTATTCGAGCGGTGAGGCCGGCGGCGCCAGCAGCACCAGGCGGCCGGCCGCCAGCCCGCGGCTGGCCGCGTACGCGCCGGCATTGGCCGACAGCGAATGTGCCACCACCGCGCGCAGGGTGTGGCCCTGCTGCTGCAGCCGCGCCGTCACGTACTCCAGCACGCGCGCGAACTGCGGCAGGTTGCTGACCGAGCCGCGGCTGCGGCCGTGCGCCGGCATCTCGACGATCACGGGGCGCAGGCCTTGCGCGCTGAGCTGGTCGGCCAGTGCCAGCATCTGCCCGGCATGGCCGCCCCAGCCGTGCACCAGCAGCACCACCGGGCCGTGCGGCGCGACGGGGCGCGAATACAGCGTGAGGCTGGCGTCTTCAAACGGCCATTGCTCGATGTGCCAGTCGGGGCTCCAGCCGCGGCGGCGGCTGATCCATTTGGGCGGCAGCGGCGTGCCGAACAGCCGGTAGGCCGCGCGTACGGCCAGCGACGGCCACAGCTGCTGCGAGGCGCCCAGGCCCCAGCGGAAGATGCGCGTCAGGGGGCTGGCGTTATAGAAGGCCGAGGTGGCCTGCAGGGAAGTGCGAGTCATGGCATGGGCTCTTTCGCGGTTGCGGTTTTTCAGTACCAGACCCAGTCTTCGTTGCTGCGCGGCAAGCCGCGCAGCGAAGCCAGGGCCGCCGTCACGGCGCGAGCGCCGAAAAACACACCTAGGGCAATGATCAGGATCAACATGATTTCCTCATTTCTACGCACAGTCGTGCGAAATTAGAATTTACCGACACATCAGGAGATGGCGTGGCTGCCCTCTCTCCGCGCTTTTCTGTCTCTTTATTGTGGGGTGCTCGCCTCGGTCTGGTAGCTTCGCAGCAGGCGCTTCCAGGATGCCTGGGCCCGGTCGGCGGCGCGGCTGTCGCGCAGGAAACGGGCATCGTGCAACAAGCCCATGGACAGGGCGTAAATCTCGGCCACCAGCTGCTCGGCGTCGGTGTCGGCCTGCAGGTGGCCGGCCTCGACGGCCTGCAGCACGGTGCGCCGCAAGGCGGCACGCCAGCGCGTGATCTCACCCAGCAGCGTGTCGCGCAACTCGCCTTCGCGGTCGTCCAGCTCGAAGGCGCCCGCGGTGTAAATACAGCCCGACTGGATTTCCACGTCGCGCATGCGCACGATCCAGCGCTGCACGATGGCGTCCAGGCGCGGCAGGCCCTTGGGCTGCTGCATGGCGGGCACGAACACGTCCGCGATGAAGCGCCGGCCGAATTCCTCGATCACGGCTTTCTGCAAGGCCTCGCGCGAGCCTATGCGCGAGAACACGCCGCTCTTGGAAATACCGATGCGGTCCGCCACCGCCTGAAGCGTGATGGCCTCCAGGCCCTCCGCGGCGGCCAGGTCTATGCCCGCGCCAATGATGGCGGCGCGGGTCATTTCGCTTTTCTGGGTTTTGGCGTCCATGGCGCGAATATAGCACGATTGTGCGAAAGAGTAATCCCCTCCTGAAAACCCGGTTTTTGACGCGCTTGGGCGTTTTTTAACAGGCGGCCACGCAATCGATCTCAATGTCAAACTGGCCCGGCCAGGCAGGCACGCAGACAAAAATCCGGGCTGGCGGATCCTGGGGGAAGTAGCGGGCGTAAATGGTATTCACCGCAGCGAACTTCTCCACTGAGGTGCAATACACGTTGCATTTAAGCACCTGGCCCAGCGAGGAGCCCGCCGTTTCCAGGCAGAGTTTCAGCTGCTCCAGCACCAGCTCGGTCTGGCGTTCGAGAGAGGCATGGATGACCTCGCCCGTGGCCGGGTCAAACGGCGGCAGGCCCGATACGTAAACGGTGTCGTCATGGCGCGTGACGACCGAGGTGGGCGCCTTCCAGCGCTCCAGCCAGGTGGAAAGGGGTTCGACGCGAATGATTTCTTTGGCCATGGCGGTGTTCCGGGTGGAGTGGCGGGGTACGGTTGTCTTTGTACCCCGCAGCGGCATGGCCATGCTTCGCGCCAGGACGAAGCATGGGTGCCGCTAACGGCGGCGCCTGGCAGGCGTCGCCTGCTTTTTGGGCAGCAGCCCCACAGCCGCCCTGGCCAGGGTATCGGCTTCGCGGTTGCGGTGGCGTGGGATCCACACCAGCCGCGCTGACGCGAAAGACCGCAACTCGGCGCGCACCTCGTCAAACAGCGGGACCAGGCGCAAAAAGGGTTCGAGAGCGGTCCCGGACAGCTGCTCCACGACCACGCTGTTGTCGCAGTGAACGACCAGCTCGGTGGCTCCACGCCGTCTGGCTTCCTGCAGCGCCGCCATCAATGCGCGCAGCTCCGCCTCGTTATTGCAGCCCCGGCCCTCCGCTTGGGTAGACAGCGAATGCCGCCTGCCGTCAGGCGCCGTGAGCACCGCGCCCAAACCCATGCGGCCGGGGTTGGGCACGGCGCTGCCGTCGCAGTGGATCGTCCACGGCGCGTCCTCAGGCCGCATCGCGGGCCTCTTGCACCAGTGACACCACAAACTCCAGGAAGGCCCGGGTCTTGGCCGGCGGGTGGTGGCGCGACGGATGCAGTGCGTAGAGCGGGAAGTGCTCATCGGGCCAATCGGGAAACAGTTCCACGAGCCTGCCGCTCGCCAGCAAGGCCTCCGAGCCCAGCGTCATGATCTGCGCGATGCCGTAACCCGCCAGGCAGGCGCTCAGCAGCGTCCCCGCATCGTTGACGGTCAGGCGCCCGCCGGGCCAGATCTCAATCTTTTTGCGCTTGCGATGGAATTCCCAACTAAAGGGTTTGCCGGTTTCGGGATTCCGGAAGTCGATGCAGACATGCGAGGAGCCGTGGTCCAGTTCCTGCGGCGTCATCGGGCGGCCGTATTTCTTGAGGTAAGCGGGGCTCGCGACGGTCGCCATGCGCGAATCGAGCAGGCGGCGATACACCAGGCTGGAGGATGCGGGGTTGCCGAAGCGCACCGCCAGGTCAAAACCGTCCGCCACCATGTCGCCGAGCTGGTCTCTGGTCACCAGGTCCAGCTGCAGCTCCGGGTAGCGGGCCATGAAAGACCCGAGCCGCGGCCCCAGCACCAGCCGCGAAAAGAAAGGGTCCACATTCACGCGCAGGCGCCCGCGCACCGCCGTCGCGCCGCCCGCGGCGTTGGCTGCGGCCTCTTCCAGGCCCGCCATCAGCGGCATGACCTGCTCGTAAAAACGGCGGCCCTCGTCGGTCAGGGAAATGGCGCGAGTGGTCCGGTCGAACAGGCGTATGCCCAATCGCGCCTCCAGGCGCGCCACGGCGCGGCTCACGCCGGGCTGCGACATCTCGAGCTGCTCGCCCGCGGCGGCAAAGGTGCCGGCGTCGACGATGGCCGCAAACACGCCCATGCCGTTGAGCACGCGTTCGTCAAATCCCGTCATACATGCCTGTCAGTCATGAATCAAATGCCATTCATGTTATCGCCAAATGAATCGCCTGTGCCCAGAATTCGTCCCATCGCGGCGTGTGCCGCAGCAACCAAGGAATGGACATGTATGTGATCACGGGAATTACCGGCAAGGTGGGTGGCGTCGTCGCGCGGACTTTGCTGGCGGCAGGCAAGCCGGTGCGGGCCGTCGTGCGCGACCCGGCCAGGCGCCAGGCGTGGGCTGAACAGGGTTGCGATGCAGCCCTCGCCGACATGAACGACGAGGCGTCGCTCACACAGGCCTTTATGGGGGCCGAGGCGGTGTTTGTGCTGCTGCCGCCGCATTTCGACCCTACACCCGGCTTCACCGAAACGCGCCGCATCGTCGCCGCGCTGCACGGCGCCCTGGCGGCCGCGCGGCCGGCGCGCGTGGTCTGCATCTCGACGGTGGGCGCGCAGGCGATACAGCCCAACCTGTTGAGCCAGCTGGGCCTGCTGGAGCAAGGTCTGGGCGAACTGCCCATGCCGATCACTTTTTTACGCCCGGCCTGGTTTATGGAAAACGCCGCGTGGGACGTAGCCCCCGCGCGTGCGAGCGGCATCATCCCCAGCTTCCTGCAGCCGCTGGACCGCACGATTCCCATGGTCGCTACCGCCGACGTGGGGCGCACGGCAGCGGGGCTTTTGCAGGAGTCCTGGGATAGCCACCGCGTCGTCGAGCTTGAGGGGCCCGCGCGCTATTCGCCGAACGACATCGCCGCCGGCCTGGCCCGCCTGCTGCGCACCGACGTGCGGGCCGAAGCGGTGCCGCGCGAGACCTGGCAGGCCAGTTTCAGCGCGCAGGGCATGAAGAACCCGGAGCCGCGCATGCGCATGCTCGACGGCTTCAACGAAGGCTGGCTGGATTTCGAGCACACGCCGCGCAAGGGCGCCGTGGAACTCGATACGGTGTTGCGCGCCCTGGTGTAGGCGGGCGCAAAGCCGGGAAGGGTGCTATTTCCAGCCCGGCAGTGCCGGTTCGCAGGAGGCCGCGGATGGGTCGGCCACGGCCGGTGAGGGAACCGACATCAGCCATCCGCGCAGCGTCCTGATCACCCGGCGATCGCAGGCCTGGCTGAGGACCTGTGCCCGCTCCATCTTCTCGGCCTCGCCTTCGGGGTAGCGCACCGTGCGAAAGGCGTGCGCATCGCCGGCGGCGGGCTGAGCCGTCTCGCGCAACGCCAGGGCCAGTGAATGCGCCAGCAGGCTTGCGCTTTCAGCCTTGAGCGCCGCGCCCGCGTTGTCCTTCCAGTAGCGCTCCATGTCAGGCGCCATCCGGGCCTGGGACACCACGCGTACGGTGAACTGGTAAAGCGGCTTGTTGGTTTCACCGGGCGGGTACACCGACACGAGGTGGTCCAGCACCAGGGCCCGCTGGTCCTGCGTCATCGAGAAGACGGGCAGGCTTTCCACCACCCAGCCCGTGCCGCGTGCCTGCGCCGGGCCGGCCAGCGCCTTGGAACCGCCCCACGGCGTCTTGTCCAGCGCGGCCTGCATCAACTCGGTGTGTTTGTAGTCGTTCAGCATCGGCCGGTAAGGCCGCAGCACCATGTCCGCCTTATCCTGCAGCGCCTGCTTCGCGCGATCGATCTGGGAGTCCGCCAGCAAACCGTGCGTGATGATCGCCGCCGCGAATATGCCCGCGTTGGGTCCGGGATACAGCGTGAGGTTATCCCGGCCTGCGGACATATCCATGCTGGCCCGGCCCCGGAAGACCACGGCCTCTTCCGTGGGCGGGAACAGCGTCCATGGGGCGTCGGCCGGTACGGCGTGGGCCGGCGACAAGCCCAGGCCCGCGAGGGCCACGATGGCCGCGCCGAGGAAAGCTGCCTGCCGGTGCTTCATGGGCGCTGTTTCAATTGGCCAGCGGCCGGAGGAAGTTGTCCTTGCCGATCTCCAGCGCCTGGTAATAGGCGTTGGTCAGGCCGGGAAACGCCGTGGGCTCGTCCCATTTGCCCTCGGCGCTTTTGGCCACGTAGACCGGCAGGTACCACTCATAGGTGTTGGTCGTGAGGTTGACCATATAGCCCGTGCCGCGCACCAGCGCCTTGGGGTCGTTGGTGGCGATGTAGCCCGAATAATTCCTGACAAAGCCCACGGAGTGGACCTCAAGCACCAGCAGGCTGTCGACGCCGTACTTCTGTTTGAGCGGCGCGAAGTCCTTGGTCGCGGCATTGCGGGTGCCTGGGCTGGTGTCCTGCAGGGACTTGATGTCCAGCGGCTCCTCGATGACGATGGCGTTCACGCCCTTCTGGCGCAGCGCGGCGACGGCCTTGTCCTTCAGGCTGGGAAAGTCTTCCAGAGTCAGGGTGGCCGCATGTTTGTTCAGGGTGGAATTGGCCGCGTTGGCCGTGATGATGCACAGCAGGCAGATGTTCCCGTTCACATGCACTTCCGCCTTGGGCAAGGCGGTCATGGCCACGCCGACTCGCTGGTTGCTTGACTTCAGCGCGGCCGGCGAAAAACTCACCGGCGACTGGGCCTTGTTGGTGGCGCAACCCGCAAGGAACAGGGCAGCCGCAGCCGCCAGAAGGGCTGAAGAGCGAAAAGACATGGAGCGTATCCAGGAGTGACAGACACTGGGAATATAAGCGACGGCCTGCTTGCCCATTCCCGGCCGGCCCTGGCCGACTTGGTTTATGGTTGTGCCCATGTTCCAGATACGCCATTACCAGAACTGGCTACAGGCCACACGCGGTCTGTCCTTCGACAACTACGATGCCTTGTGGCGCTGGTCGGTCAGCGACCTGGACGCCTTCTGGCAAAGCATTTGGGATTTTTTTGAGGTCCAGTCGCCCACGCCGCACACGGCCGTGCTGGGCCGGCGCAGCATGCCCGGGGCTGAATGGTTTCCCGGCGCGCAGGGCAACTACGCGCAGCAGGTGTTCCGCCACGCGGTAGCCGCCGAAGCGGCCGGCGTGCCCGCCATCCTGAGCCATGGCGAAGCCAGCCTCGCGAAAGGCGAGGCGGCGCGCGAACTCGGCTGGGCCGAGATGCGCCGGCAGGCGGCCTCGCTGGCCCTGCACCTCAAAGCGCAAGGTGTACAGCCCGGCGACCGCGTGGCGGCCTACCTGCCCAACACGCCTGAAACCATGGTCGCCTTTCTCGCGACGGTCAGCCTGGGCGCCGTCTGGAGCGTCTGCGCGCCCGACATGGGCACGCCCGCCGTGCTGGACCGTTTTCGCCAGATCGCGCCCAAGGTGCTGATCGCCTGCAACGGCGTGCACTACGGCGGGCGCGACATGGCGCGCGGCGAGGCGGTGGCCGAACTGTTCGCGGCCCTGCCCAGCGTCACGCATGTGCTGATCCACGAGATTCTTCCGGCCTCCGATGTGCCGGCAGGCAGCGCGAGCTTCGCGCAAGCCGTCGCGCGCGACGATGCCCAGACCAAGGCCTTCGAGCCGCTCTGGCTGCCTTTCGACCATCCGCTGTGGATCGTTTATTCCAGCGGCACCACCGGCCTGCCCAAACCCATCGTCCACGGCCATGGTGGCGTGGCCTTGGTGGGGCTGGCGCTGCTGCGCCTGCACAACGACCTGGCGCCCAGCCATGCCGACCCCGCCAATCCCGAGCGCTTTCACTGGTACAGCTCCACCGGCTGGATCATGTGGAACGTGCAGGCCGCCAGCCTGCTCAACGGCACCACTTGCTGCATCTACGACGGCAACCCGGCCGGCACCAACAAGGACAAGCCCGACTGGACCACCTTGTGGCGCTTTGTCGCGAACACCCGCGCCACCTTCTTCGGCGCGGGCGCGGCTTTTTTTGCCAACTGCATGAAGGCTGGCATTGACCTTGAGCAATGCGGGGACCTGAGCCGGCTGCGCACACTGGGAACCACGGGCTCACCGCTGAGCGAAGACACGCAGCGATGGGGAACCGCGCAATTCGAAAAGATCGGAATATCGAATATCTGGTGGTGCAATATTTCTGGCGGCACCGACTTTGCCGGTGCGTTTATCGGCGGCAACCGCGAGTTGCCCGTGGTCCCCGGCGAAATGCAATGCCGCATCCTGGGCTGCGCCGTCGAGGCCTGGAACGACAAGGGCGAGTCCGTCGTCGACGAGGTCGGCGAACTGGTCTGCACGCAACCGCTGCCGTCCATGCCGCTCTACTTCGTCGGCGATCAAGACAACCAGCGTTATCTCGCCAGCTACTTCGACACCTACCCCGGTGTCTGGCGGCACGGCGACTGGCTCAAGGTCACGCCTTCTGGCAGCTGCATCATCTACGGCCGCAGCGACGCCACCATCAACCGCCACGGCCTGCGCATGGGCACCAGCGAGCTCTACAGCGCCATCGAGGCCCTGCCCGAAGTGCTGGACTCCATGGTGGTCGACCTCGAATACCTGGGCCGTGAAAGTTATATGCCGCTCTTTGTCGTGCTGCGGCCCGGTCAGGCACTGGACGAGGCGATGAAGGCCAAACTCAACCAGGCCGTCAAGACCGCGCTGTCGCCGCGTTTTGTGCCCAACGAAATCTTTGCCGTGCCCGAGATTCCGCGCACGCTCTCGGGCAAGAAGCAGGAACTGCCGATCAAGAAGCTGCTGCTGGGCCAGCCGCTGGAGAAGGTGGTGAACCGCGACGCGATGGCCAACCCCGCTTGCCTGGACTGGTATGTGGCCTTCGCGAATCAGCGTGCGGGCGCCAACGCCCCCAGGTAGGTGCGCACCTTCTCATCCTGCGCCAGCGTGTCGAAATCCGGCGCTTCACTGATCGCGCCCTTCTGCACAAAGATAAAACGCTCACAGCATTGCCGCAGGATGTCGACGTGATAAGGCTCGTTCGGGTGCAGGCATAAAAACACCAGCCGGCCGTTGGCCTTGAGCTTGGCGAAGAAATCCAGCATGAAGCCGATGTAGCCGTCCTGCGTGTTGAACTGCGGCTCGTCGAACAGGTGCACCAGCGGCGAATCGCTTTGCGCGTGCGCCAGCATGAAGTCGGGTTTGGTCTTTTGAAACGAGCGCACCTGGTAGGACTGGTGGTAGTGGATCGCCAGCCGGTCGCGCTCGCGCGTGCGCACCTGGTGGATGTCCTGGCCGTTGACCAGCACACGGCCCGCGCTGGGCAGGTTGCTGCCGGTGATCAGCTCGAACAGCGTGGTCTTGCCGGAGCCGTTGGGCCCCATGACACCGACCACGCAGGGTTTGTGCACCTCGAAATCGGCGTTCAATGAAAAGGTCGTGGTCTTGCGGAAGAGGCCGCGCTGGTATTGCTTGGCGACGTTCTCGACACGTAAAAGTGGATGGCTCATGCTGGCTCAGACTCCCAAAAGCTGCCGGCACAAGGCGGCGTCGTTGCGCAGGTCGGCCGCGGGGCCCTCGTGGACGATCACGCCCTGGTTCATCACATAGGCGCGGTCGGCCACCTGCAGCGCGCTTTGCACGTTCTGCTCGACCACCAGCACCGCGATGCCTTCGGCCTTGAGCCGGCTGATGGTTTTCATCACGTCCTGCACCACCTTGGGCGCCAGGCCCTGGCTGGGTTCGTCAAAGAGCACCAGACCGGGCGAGCCCAGCAGCGCGCGCGAGATCGCCACCATTTGCATCTCGCCGCCCGAGAGGTTTTCGCACTCGCGGTGCATCAGGTATTCGAGCGCGCTGAAGATTTCAAAACATTCTTTCTCGTGCCAGGACCGGAAACGTGTGGCCTTGCGCGCTATCGCCAGGTTGCGCGCCACCGTCAGCGTCGGGAAGATGCGCCTGTCGTCGGGCACCCAGCCCATGCCGGCTTTGGCGATCTCGTGCGTGGGCAAGCGTGTGATGTCGCGCGCGTCGAAGGCGATGTTTCCCTTGCGCGGCGGCGTCAGGCCCAGCACGGAGCGCAGCAGCGTGGTTTTACCCGCGCCGTTGGGGCCCAGCAGCGCCACCACTTCACCGGCGCCGACCTTGAGCGACACGTCGAACAGCACCTGCGTTTCGCCGTAAAACGTGTCTATGCGTTCCACGGCCAGCATGTCGGCCGGCTGAGACACGGTCTGGATGACGGATTTCAGCACCGCGCTCATGCCAGCGCTCCCAGGTTGGAGCGGCGCACCCATTCGTTTTGCCGCAGCTGGTCGGGCGTGCCCTGGCTGATGACCTGGCCCCAGTGGATGACGGAGATCTGGTCGGCGAGCTTGAAAAGAAAGTTCATGTCGTGTTCGATGATCACTATCGTGAGCTGGCGCTTGAGTTCTTTCACCAGATCCATCAGGCGCGCCGTACCCTCGGCACCCAGGCCGGCGGTGGGTTCGTCGAGGAAGAGCATGCGCGGCTCGGCCGCCAGCGCCACGCCGATCTCCAGCGCGCGGCGCTCGCCGTAAGACAGGCTGCTGGCCGGCGTGCGCTCCTTGCCCTTGAGGCCCACGCGTTCAAGGATGGCGGCGGCCAGTTGCTGCGCCGTGCTGTCGGCGCCCAGGTCGCGCCAGGGGTTGAAGCCCTGTTTGCGCACATGCGGGGTGGCCACCAGCACGTTGTCGAGCGCGGTGTAGCTGTCGAACAAATTCATGATCTGGAAGGAACGCGACACGCCCTTGCGCGCAATCTCGCGCGGCGACAGGCCGGTGATGTCCTCGCCGGCGAAGGTCACGCGGCCGCGGTCGGGCTTGTAGCGGCCCGTCAGCACGTTGAAGCAGGTGGTCTTGCCCGCGCCGTTGGGGCCCATGATGCCGTTGAGCTGGCCCTCCTCGAAACTGAGCGTGATGTCTTGCAGCACCACCTGGGCGCCAAAACGTTTGGAAAGGCCGCTGGCCTCGAAGAGTTTCACAGCGCACCTCCCGCGTGCACCGGCTTGGCCGGCGCGTTGCGCCGCGGCCTGGCCCTCCACGCCTGCCATGCGCCGGCGACGCCTTCGGGCTTGAACAAGACCATGGCCATGAAGATCAGCCCGTACCAGAGCAGCCAGGTCTCGGTGTAGGCGCCCAGCAGGTCGCGCGCCAGGATAAAAAAGGTCGCGCCTATGACGGGGCCCCAAAAACTCACCAGCCCGCCGCCTATCAGCACCATCATCACGACAAAACCCGAGTTGTGCAGGCTCATGACGTTGGGGTAGGCCGACTGCTGCGCCATGGCGAACAGCGCGCCGGCCAAGCCTGCGACGGCGGTGGAGATCGTGAAGGCCAGCCACTTGTAGAGCCAGACGTTGTAGCCTACAAAGGCCGCGCGCATTTCGTTCTGCTTGATGGCGCTGAAGATGCGGCCCAGCGGCGAATGAATCAGCCGCCACAGGCCCAGCAGCACCCCCGCGAACAGCGCCAGGCAAAAGAAAAAGAGGGCGTTGTTGCCCGAAAGGTTGAAGGACACAAAACCGAAATCGGCCGGCAGGCGCTTGATGTTGAGCAGCCCGTCTTCACCGCCCGTGACGGTATGCCATTTATTGGCGATGAACCAGAACACCTGGCCGAAAGCGATGGTGAGCAGCGCGTAATAAATGCCGCGCCGGTGCGAGATGAACAGCGCCACCAGCGCGCCCAGCGCCGCCGTCACCAGCACCGCGCCGGCCAGGTCGAACCACAGGTTGGGCCAGACCTTGAGCTGCAGCAGGCCGAAGGCGTAGGCGCCCGTGCCGAAGAAGGCACCGTGCCCGAAGGAGGGCAGGCCGGTGAAGCCCAGCAGCAGGTTGTAGCCCAGCGCGAACAGCACCCAGATCATGATTTCCAGGGCCAGGTATTGGTACAGCCCGACGCGGCCAACCCACAGCGGTGTGGACAGCAGCACCAGCAGGGTGGCGAGCATCGGCAGGGGAATCAGCGGCGCGCGGCCGGAGGCGAGTTGCATGGGGACCTTGTCTCTTCAGTTTTTATGGGTGAGGGAGTCGGGCTTGAAAAACAGCTGCTGAAAACAGCGACGGAAAAAGGGCTGGACAAAACAGAATATACGTTCTATTATTTAAATAAGCAAGAACATTTATTCTAAATTAACGCGATGCAGGCCAACCCGGCCCATCACATCCCCCGAGGCGGCAACGACACATGGACTCTGCAACGACTTACGAAGAACTGAAGGCGCTGATAGGCCGGACTTACCCGGACATGTCCAAGCAGCTGCAGCGCATCGCGCGCTTCGCGCTCGAGCAGCCCAACGACCTGGCGCTGGGCACAGTGGCGACGGTGGCCGAGGCCACCGAGGTGCAGCCTTCGGCCATGATCCGCTTCGCCAATGCGCTGGGCTACGGCGGGTTTTCCGAAATGCAGCAGGTGTTTCGCGGCCACCTGCTGGAGCGTTCCGACAGCTACCGCGAACGCATAGACCAGATGCGCCGCAAGCAGCTCAACGGCGAGCGCGCGCCGGCCGGCGTGCTGCACCAGCTGGTGGGCGAATCGGTGGCCGAGCTCGGCCATCTCGAAGAAACCATCGCCCAGGCCGACCTGAAAGCGGCCGTCAAGCTCATGGCTTCGGCGCCGCGCATCCATGTGCTGGCCCAGCGCCGCGCTTTTCCGGTGGCGGGCTACCTCGCTTATGCCTTGAGCCAGCTTGAACTGCGCACCCATCTGCTCGACGGCACGGGCGGCATGCTGCGCGAAAGCCTGCGTTCCATCGCGCCCGGCGACGTGCTGATCGCCGCGAGCTTTCGCAACTACTCCCCCGAAGTGATCGAGGCCGCGGCCATCGCCGCCAGGCTGGGCGCCTCGGTGATCGCCATCACCGACGGCCCGATTTCGCCGCTCAAGGCGCACGCCAAGGTCTGCCTGGAGCTGGCCGACGATTCGTCCAAGCCCTTCCGCTCGCTGGTTGCGCCGCTGTGCCTGGCGCAGGCGCTGGTGGTCAGCACCGGCCACCAGCTGGCCGAGCAGGGCACGGCAAAAACCAAAGCCAAGGCCAAGCCGGTAGTAGCCAAGGCCGCACGCAAGGGGGCCGCATGAGCCGTCCGCTGGATCTGATCTGCATGGGCCGCGCCGCCGTCGACCTGTACGGCGAGCAGATCGGCGGCCGGCTGGAAGACATGCAGAGCTTCAGCAAATACCTGGGCGGCTCGCCCGCCAACACCGCCGTGGGCGTGGCGCGCCTGGGCCTCAAGCCGGCCATGCTGACGCGCGTGGGCGACGAGCACAACGGCCGCTTTGTGCGTGAAACCCTGGCGGCCGAGGGCGTGGACGTGAGCCACGTGGCCACCGACCCCAAGCGCCTGACCGCGCTGGTCTTCCTGGGCATCCAGGACCGCGACACCTTCCCGCTGGTTTTTTACCGCGACAACTGCGCCGACATGGCGATCAGCCCGGACGATTTCGACGCGGCCTTTATCGCCTCGTCCAAGGCCTTGCTGATTTCCGGTACCCATCTATCGCAGCCGCTCACCTATGAAAGCTGCACCCGCGCCATGGCGCTGGCCAAGGCCGCGGGCACACGCGTGGTGCTGGACATAGACTACCGCCCCGTGTTGTGGGGCCTGACCAGCCCAGGCATGGGCGAGCAGCGTTTTGTACCCTCGGGCGAGGTCAGCACCCACCTGCAGACCATCATCGGCCAGTGCGACTTGGTGGTGGGCACCGAGGAAGAAATCCACATCGCCGGCGGCAGCACCGACACGCTGGCCGCCTTGCGCCGCCTGCGCGAACTGACGGCCGGCACATTGGTCGTCAAGCGCGGTCCCATGGGCTGCGTGGTGTTTGACGGCGCGATTCCGGACTCGATCGAGAAGGGTTTGCAGGGCCCCGGCTTTCCGGTCGACGTCTACAACGTGCTGGGCGCGGGTGATGCCTTTATGTCGGGCTTTCTGCGCGGCTGGATACGCGATGAGCCGCTCACGCGCTGCTGCGCTTATGCCAATGCCTGCGGGGCGCTGGTCGTCTCGCGCCACGGCTGCGCGCCGGCCATGGCGAGCTGGGAAGAACTGCAGTTTTTCCTGGCACACGGCTCGGCCACGCGCCGCCTGCGCGAAGACGCGCGACTCGAACACCTGCACCGCACCAGCACGCGCACGCGCCGTTGGGAAGAGCTGGTCATCCTGGCTTTTGACCACCGCATGCAGCTTGAAGAGATGGCCGCACGCCACGGCGCGGGCAAGGAACGCATTCCGGCTTTTAAATCGCTGATCGCCGAGGGCGCGCGCCGCGGCGCCGGCCAGCGCGCCGGTGTGGGCGTGATCGTCGACGGCCGCTTCGGCGAAGACGTGCTGCCTTCCGTCACCGGCAAGGGCTGGTGGGTGGCACGGCCGGTCGAGCTGCCGGGCTCGCGCCCCTTGCAGTTTGAAGCCGGCGCCGGCCTGGGCGCGGCGATGCGGACCTGGCCCGGCGAGCACGTCGCCAAGTGCCTGGTGTATTACCACCCGCACGACACGCCGGCCCTGCGCGAAAGCCAGCTCGCCAGACTGGCCGACCTGCAACGCGCCAGCGTGGACAGTTTTCATGAATTCCTGATCGAGGTGATTCCGCCCAAGGACATGCCGGCCGACGACGACACCGTGCCGCTGGCGCTGGAGCAGATCTACCAGGCCGGCATCTTCCCCGACTGGTGGAAGCTGCCGCCCGCTGCCAGCGCGGCGGCCTGGGAAAAGATCGCCACGGTCATCCACCAGCATGACACCCACTGCCGCGGCGTGCTGGTGCTGGGCCTGGAAGCCAGCGAGGAAAAACTAGCCCAGAGCTTTCGCATCGCGGCGCCGCACGCCATCTGCCGCGGCTTCGCCGTGGGGCGTTCGATATTCGCCGATGCCGCGAACGGCTGGTTCTCAGGCGCCATGGACGACGCGGCGGTCGTGAAGGACATTGCCGAGCGTTATGCGCGGCTGATCGTGCTGTGGGACCAGGCGCGGGCGGGCAAACGAAGCGGTGCTTCAGCCGGTGCGGCTGAAGCCGTGAACTGAAAACAAAAAAAGAACGGAGACAACATGACACCGAAAATCGGATTTATCGGCATCGGCATGATGGGCCACGGCATGGCCAAAAACCTGCTGGCCAAAGGCTTCGGCCTGACCTTCAAGGTCAACCGCAACCGCGCCAACCTGGCCGACCTCATCGCCGCCGGCGCGAAGGAAGCCAAAACCAATGCCGAATGCGCGCAGGCCTCGGACATCGTGTTCATCTGCGTGACGGGCTCGCCCCAGGTCGAAGAGATTGTTTACGGCAAGGACGGCCTGCTGGACGGCGGACGCAAAGGCCTGATCGTGGTCGACACCTCCACCGCCGAGCCGGCCTCCAGCACCCGCATCCGCAAGGACCTCGCGGCCAAGGGCATCAAGCTGGTCGATGCGCCGCTGGCACGCACGCCCAAGGAGGCCGAGGAAGGCAGGCTCAACACCATGGTCGGTGCCGAGCCCGAGGACTTCAAGACGCTGGAGCCGGTGCTCAAGGCCTTCTGCGAAAACATTTTCCACGTCGGCCCGCCCGGCCACGGCCACGTGCTCAAGCTGGTCAACAACATGATGGCCATGAGCTTCGCGGCCTCGATCGCCGAAGCCTTCGCGGTCGCGGCCAAAAGCGGGCTGGACCTGAATCGCCTGTACGACGTGATCTCGGCCGGCGGCGTGAACTGCGGCATCTTCCAGATGATGGCGACCAAGACGCTGAAAGAAGGCGACGTCACCGGCTTCAAGTTCGGCATCGCCAACGCGCAGAAAGACCTGCGCTACTACACCCACATGGCCGAGATGCTGCCGGTCACCAGCTTTATGGGCGAGGCCACGCACCAGAGCCTGATCCAGGCCAGCAATGCCGGTTTCGGCGACAAGCTGATCGCCTCCCTTTTCGAAGCACAGGAAAAACTCAACGACGTCAAGATCGTTCCCCGGTAAGCCAACCCGTTCGACCCCTTCACACGCAGGAGACAAAATCATGAGCGACATCAAGAACAACGACGCAACACCTGAATCCACACCCGACAGCAAGGCCACCTCGCGCCGCACGCTGCTCAAGCACTCCAGCCTGGCGCTGGTGGGCGCGGGTCTGTACGGCGCGGCGCCCTTCATGGGCCCCTGGAAGCACAACCACGCCTGGGCACAGAGCGGGCAAAAGAAGCCGCTGACGATTGGCCTGACCATGGACGCGTCGGGCCTGTACGCGGCCTCGGGCGCCGAAGAGCGCCTGGGTGCCATGATGGCGATCAAGGAATTCAACGACAAAGGCGGCGTGCTGGGCCGGCGTATCGAGGCCATCCACATCGACACCGAAACCACGCCGGCCACCGGCTCGCGTGTGGCCGAGCGCATGATCACGCGCAACGAGGCGGCCTTCCTGATAGGCGCGGTGCACTCTGGCGTGTCCAACGCCATCTCGCAGGTCGCGCAGAAATACGGCACCATCTTCCTCAACACCAACTCGAGCAGCCCGACCGAAGCCGGCAAGGACTGCCACCGCACCAAATTCGTCTGGGACGGCAACGGCACCAATTTCTCCAACGCCATCGTCAAGAACGCCATCAAGGCCAGCGGCAAGAACTGGGTGCTGCTGACCAACGACTATGTGTGGGGCCACACCACCTCCAAGGCGACGCGCGCCATCGTGGAAGCCAACGGCGGAAAGATCGTGGAAGAGTTGCTGGTGCCGCAGAACACGCGCGACTTCTCGTCCTACCTGCTCAAGCTGCAGCAGCTCAAGCCCAACGTGGTGGCCACGGCCGTGGGCGGCGACGACATCAAGGCGCTGCGCCAGCAAGTGGTGCAGCTCAAGATGAACCAGACCATGGCCTGGATCAACAACCAGCAGGACTGGCCCGATGTCTACGGCCTGGGCCCCGAGGCGATCTTCGGCGTCTTCGGCACCACCTGGTACTGGCGCCTGAACCTTCCCGGTGTGAAGGAATTCGTCGCGGCCTACCAGAAGCAGTTCCCGGGCATGGCGATACGCGTGCCGGGCAATGTTTATCACAACGGCTACATGGCCACACGCGAGCTGCTGCGCTGCGTGGAAGAAGCCGGCACCACCAACAACATCGCCGTCATCAAGAAACTCGAGGGCCGCAAGATGAGCGCGGCCGACCGCCTGCAGCACTACGACGCGTGGATGGACCCGGTTACCCACCAGTGCCAGCAGACGATTTACATGGCCAGCTACAACGACCAGCCGGCCGAGAAGGACGACATCTTCAAGATCCTCACGCAAGCCGATCCCAAGGATGTGATGGACAAAGACTCCACAGGCGCCTGCAAGCTCGAGAGCTACGACGCGACGCCCAGCTACGAGGCCTGACCGGCCCCTGACCTTCAAAGCCCTTCAAAGACCGACATGGATTTCCTGCTCCAGCTTATTCCGCACCTTGTCAACGGCATCTCGCTGGGGCTGCTGTTCGCGCTCATCGCGCTGGGCTTCATGCTGATCGTGGGGGTGATGGAGACCATCAACCTCGCGCACGGCTCGCTGTTCGCGCTGGGCATGTACTTCGCGCTCTTCCTGATCGCGCCGCAGCTGGGCATGTTTCCCAACCTGCAGGCCTGGTACATGACTTTGCCGTTGGGCACGCGCTACGGCGTGGCGCTCATTTTTGCGCCGATTTTTGTCGGCATCTTCGGCATGCTGCTGGAGCTGTGCATGCGGCGCACCTATGGCCGCGACCCGCTGTATGGCTTGCTGCTGACCTTCGGCGCAGCATTGGTGATTGAAGAGGGCATTCGCCTGGTCTGGGGCTCGTCGGAAAAGCAGCTGATGCTGCCCGAGGTGATCTCCGGCGCTTTCCTGATGGGTGACCTGGTCTATTCAAAATACCGTTTCTTTGCCAGCGGCTTTGCCGTCCTGATGATTGTGCTGCTCTGGGTGTTTCTGCAGAAGACGCCCTACGGCGCCATCATCAAGGCCGGCGCGCACGACAGCGAAATGGTGCGCGCCCTGGGCATCAACCTCTCGCGCCTGCGCCTCTTCGTCTTCGGCCTGGGCGTGGCGCTGGCCGCCATCGCGGGCGTGGTCATGGCGCCCATCTGGGGCATACGCCCGCATGTGGGTGTGGACGCGGTGGTGCCGGCCTTCCTGATCATCGTGCTGGGCGGGGTCGGTTCGCTGTGGGGCGCGGTGATTGCGGGGTTGATGGTCGGCATGGTGGTGGGGCTTACGGGGTCCTATGCATCCGAGTGGTCATTGATGTCCATGTATTTGCTGTTCATTGCCGTGGTGACTTTCCGTTCGCGCGGTTTGTTCGGCAAAAAGAGTGTCCTCGACGCTTGATCACTCGTCTCTACGGAAAGCTATCTGAATGAAACCGCTTCAAGACAAAGTCGCACTGGTCACGGGCGCGGCAGGGACCATGGGCCTGGCCGTCGTCAAGGCCTTGCTCGAAGACGGCTGCAAGGTCGCGATGGTCGATGTGAACCAGGAGCGCAACCGCGCGCTGGCCGATGAGCTGGGTTCACGTGCCTTGCCCTTCTCGTTTGACATCAGCGATGCCGCCGCCGTGAGCGACGGCCATGCGCTTATCGTCAAGGCCTTCGGGCCGGTCGACATCCTGGTCAACAACGCCGGCATCCTGTCCAACAACAAGGTCGAAGCCACCGAAGCCGGCGAGTGGCGGCGTGTGCTGGGCGCCAACCTCGACGGTGCGTTTTACCTCGCGCAGCAGGTGGTGCCGGCGATGAAGGCGCGGCGTTTCGGCCGCATCATCAACACCAGCTCCCTGGCGGCCAAGACCGGCGGGCTGACGGCGGGCACGGCGTACTCTGTGTCCAAGGGCGCGATGAGTTCGCTGACCTTTTCACTGGCGCGCGAGCTCGCGCCCTTTGGCGTCACGGCCAATGCTGTCGCGCCGGCGTATGTCAAGACGCCCATGATCACCGAACAGCTCAATGAAGAGCAGCGCCAGAAGCTGCTCAAGGACATCCCGGTTGGCCGCTTCTGCGAGCCCGAGGAGTTCGCCCACGTGGTGCGCTTCCTGGCCTCGCCGCTGTCGGGCTTTATCACCGGCGAGATCATTGACCTGAACGGCGGTCTGCTGATGGATTGAGAAAGGCAGGGAAAGCCCTTTCGCCGCCGCCGCGCTTTACGCCCACAATTTCGCCATCCATGAGCAGCATCACACCCTCCGTCGATTTCAGCACCGCGCTCACAGGCCTGTTCGACCTGCGCGGCAAAACCGCTTATGTGCCGGGCGGCTACGGCGGCATAGGCGAGGCGATTGCCTGGGGCCTGGCGATGGCCGGGGCGTGCGTCGCGGTGTCGGGCCGCGACCAGGTCAAGGCCGAAGCCGTGGCTGCGGCCTTGCAGGCGGCCGGGCACGAGGCCATCGGCCTGGCCATGGACGCGCATTCGGTGCCGCAGATGCAGGCTTCCGTCGACGCGGTGGCCGCGCAGTGGGGCGGCCTCGACATCCTGGTGAACTGCGTGGGCATGCAGCGCGAGCAGGCCTTGCTCGAGGTCACCGAAGAAGCCTTTGACGAGGTGCTGCAGGTCAACCTCAAGGCCGCGATGTTTCTGGCACAGGCGGCGGCCAAACACCAGATTGCGGGCGGCAAGGGCGGCGCGCAGGTGCATTTGCTCTCGGTGCGCGCCCAGCTCGGTTTGCGCGGCCGCGGTTATTCGGCCTACAGCAGCAGCAAGGGCGGCCTGGTCATGCTGATACGCCAGCACGCCAGCGAACTCGCGCCGCACGGCATCACCGTTAACGGCATCGCGCCCACGGTGGTGCAGACCGAGATGGCGCGCCACTGGCTGGAAAATCCCGAGACGCGAAAACAGGTGCTGGAGCGTATTCCGCTGGGCCGCGTGGCCGATCCGCAGGACGTGGCCGGTGCGGCGGTGTTTTTTGCGGCGCCCGCATCGCGTTTTGTGACGGGCCAGGTGCTCTACCTGGACGGCGGCATCACCGCTTCCCAGTAACTTCGCCCGCCAGCGCCGCGACGGCATGTTGCACGCCGCCGCTGCCGATCGGAATGCCCTGCACCCGCAGGGCGGCTTCCACGCCGGCCAGGCAGCCGAGGATCATCGCCGGGTTCATGTCGCCCAGGTGGCCTATGCGAAACGTGCGCCCCGCGAGTGGGCCCAGGCCGCCCGCGATGGCAACCTGGAACTGCTCGCGCGCGACTGAGCGCAAGGCTTCGGGGTCAATGCCGGCGGCCACGGACACCGTGGTGACGGAGACCGAGCGCGCGGCCGGTTCGCGCACAAACAGGCTGAGTGCGCCGCCTTCGCTCCAGGCCTCGACGGCGGCGTGCACGGCGCCGGCGATCATCTGGTGGCGGGCGATGACGTGCTCAAGGCCCTCATGAAAAATCAAGCCCAGCGCGGCCTCCAGGCCGAAGAGCAGGCTTTGCGGCGGCGTGCCGCAGAACTTGCGGTAGCTGAGCGGGCTTTGCCGCCGCGCCCAGTCCCAGTAAAAGCGCGGTGAAGGGTTGGCCGCGGCCACTTTCATCGCGGCGCTGTCCGCGGCGACAAAGGCCAGGCCGGGCGGCACCATCAGGCCTTTTTGCGAGGCGCCCAGCACGACATTGGCGCCCAGCGTATCCATGGCAAAGGGCGCGGCACCCAGCGAGGCGACCACGTCCACCACCAGCAGCGCGGGGTGCGCCGCGGCGTCCAGTGCCTGCCGGATGCTGGCGAGGTCGCTGGTCATGCCGCTGGCGGTGTCGGTGTGCACCACAAACACGGCCACGATGGCGTGCGCGGTGTCGGCGCGCAGGGCGGCTTCCATCGCCGGCACGTCGATCGGGTAGCCCTCGCGCCAAGGCGTGCGCAGCACTTTCGCACCCATGGCCTCGGCCTGCACGGCCCAGGATTCGGAAAAATGCCCGGTGCCGGCGATCAGCACCTGCTGCCCGGGCGCGAGCAGGTTGGCGATCACTGCCTCCCAGGCGCCGTGGCCGTTGCAGGCATACATGAAGACGTCGGCCGTAGTGGTTTGCAGCAGCGCCTTGAGCCCGGCCTCGCAGGCCTGGATCACACGATCAAGCCGCGGGTCCGCCAGATCCATGGGCTGGCGCCGCATCGCGTCCATGACCTCGTCCGGCACCCGCGTGGGACCGGGGGAGTGAAGGAATCGGTGGCCGGGGATGCGTGGGTGGGGCGTCATGGCGAAAAATTATGCGCCTGAGGGCTTGCGGTTGACCAGCACGATGCCGGCCGCCACGGTGGCCAGTGCCACCAGCAGGCCGGTGGTCACGCTTTCTTTCAGCCACAGCGCGCCGAACAGCAGCGCGAACAGCGGCGTGAAAAACACAAACACCGAAATTTTGGTGGCCGGGTAGCGCCCCAGCATCCACATCCAGGCCAGGTAGCTCGCGAAGGCGCCTATCACCGTCTGCAGCAGCAGGGAGGTGATGGCAAACGGGCTGAAGTGCCAGGACCACAGCTCGCCGAGGTAGAGCGACAGGAAAGGAAACACGGCGGCGCTCACGGCCAGCTGGTAGAACAGCAGCTTTTCAGCGGAGATGCTGACCAGTTTGGTGGCGCGTATCACCACCGTGGTCAGGCCCCACAGCATGCCGGCGGCCAGCGCCAGCAGGTCACCGCGCGCTGTCGAGGCATGGTCGCCGGTAAAGCCTTCGCGCAGCGCGAACACCACGGCGGCAAACGCGCACAGCAGGCCCACCCACTGCAGGCCGCGCAGCCGTTCGGACTTGACCCACAGCGGCACCAGCGCCGCGACCCAGAAGGGCGAGGTGTACAAAAACACCGTAAGGCGGGAGGCGCTGGTGTACTGCAGGCCCACATAGATGCAGGCGAACTCCGCGCCGAACAGGCCGCCCGCCAGCAGGCCGGCTTTGAGCGAGCCGTCGCGGCTGAACAGCGGGATCTTGCGCCACAGGCACCACAGCCACAGCAGCGCCGTGGCGCCCACCAGGCGCAGCGAGGCCTGGAACATGGGCGGGATTTCGCTGATCGTGGCCTTGATCAGGACCTGTTGCAGGCCCCAGAACAGGCAGCAGCCCAGCAGCAGGGACATGGCGAGGGTGTCGAGATGCGTCTTGCGTGTCATCGGTGAAGGACCTGGAAACTCGGGGTGTGGATGCCTTGAAGTGATCGAGCGCCGCTGGCCCCCACCCCAGCCCTCCCCCAGTGGGGGAGGGAGCAAGAGCTGGTGAGTGACGCAACGGGAATTCGATTCATCAGGTCATTCCGTTTATTGCTCCTTCCCCCACTGGGGGAAGGTTGGGATGGGGGCTCTGCGGAAGGGAAGCAGCCAACGCCGGCGCCCTGGCGCTTCCTACAACGGGTGCTCTGTATAAAACTTGCCGCCGTGGAACAGCAGCGGCGATGCGCCCGCGCGGTGGCCGCAGCGTTCGACCTCGCCCACGAAGATCACGTGGTCGCCTTCTTCATAGCGGCTGCGGTTGAAACATTCGAAGTGGGCGGCCGCGCCGTCCAGCAGCGGAGCCCCGCTGACGCCTTCGGTATAGGCCACGCCGTCCCAGCGGTCGGCGCGCCCGCTGGCGAAACGCTCGGCCAGCGCTTTCTGGTCGGCCGCGAGGATGTTGATCGCGTAGTGCGAGCCGGTGCTGAGCGCGGACATGGAGCCCGCCGCGCGCGCCAGGCTCCAGAGCACCAGCGGCGGCTGCAGCGACACCGAGTTGAAGGAGTTGGCGGTCAGTCCCACCAGCACGCCGGCCGGCGTGCGCGCGGTGACGATGGTGACCCCGGTGGCGAACATCGCCAGCGACGCCCGGAACTCCCGCTGTGAAAAACTGGGACTGCTCGCTTGGCGAGGGGTGGCAGGGGTCGGCATAGACGGCTAATTTAACTGATGCCGGCAGGGCCTGTTTGCGCCAGGGTCTAGGCGGGCCGTGTTGCTGCGCCGGTTAAACTCCCGGGCATGCCGTTTCGCCGCTTTGCCCTTTGCCTGCTTGCTACTCATTTAATAGCGGCTCATGCCCAGACTGTTTCGCCTTGCGCTGAATACGCAGCCAAAATGCCGAACGTCAAGCGCGAACTTTGCGACGCGGCGCAGCTGCAGCCCTCGGGCGCGCGCTCGGTCAACGGGCAGGCGCTCTGGGTGCGCGACATCAAGCCGGACAACGCCGGCCTGCGCGTGCTGGTGGTGGGCGCCATTCACGGCGACGAGTTGTCCTCGGGCGCGGTGGCCCTGCACTGGATCAGGCTGGCCGCGCAGCCGCCGCAGGACGCGCCCCAGGTGGTCCATTGGCGCTTTGTGCCGGTGCTCAATCCCGACGGTGTGCTGTCCAGGCCGCCGCGCCGCATCAACGCGCATGGCGTGGACCTGAACCGCAATTTCCCGACCCCCAACTGGGAACGCGACGCCAAGGTCTACTGGGAAAAACGCACGGGCAAGGACCCGCGCCGCTGGCCCGGTCCCAAGCCGCTGTCCGAACCCGAGTCGCGCTTTCTGCACGAGCAGATGCAGAGTTTCAAGCCCCAGCTCATCGTCAGCATCCATGCGCCTTATGGCGTGCTCGACTTCGACGGGCCGTCGGTGCCGCCCTCGCGCCTGGGGCGGTTGTACCTGGACCAGGTCGGTATCTTTCCGGGTTCGCTGGGCAATTACGGCGGCATCCACAAAGGCGTGCCGGTCGTGACCATAGAGCTGCCCAACTCCACACGCACCCCGCTGGACGCCGAGATGCGCCAGATGTGGCTGGACCTGCTGCGCTGGATGAGCGAGCGGGGGATTGGGCAGGGCGCGGAACACACGCCGCGCGTGCCTTAGAGCGGCTCTTACTCCTCGAAAAGATTTCTAGCGCAGCATGCTGGACATGGCCGACAGGCTGTTGACCATGCGCACAGCAGCCTCCACCGAAGGCGCATCAAAGCGGACTTCATCCCCATCCAGCCGGCGCAGGGCCGGCCATTGGCAAAACAGGTCGGCCAGCGCAGGTGACTGGGTCTGGATGCGCACGGCGATGGGGCCTGCCAACACATAGGGGCGGGCTGCACCCTGCTGCACCAGCGCGGCGGCCACGCCGGCGCGGATGGCGGCGCAGGCCTGGGCCGGGGACAGGCTGATGCCGCTGGTCTGGCCGGTGGCCCGCTTGGTTTGCACAAAGGTGGCATGCGGAAACAGCGGGCGGTGCTCCTCGATGAACACATCGTCGCCGCTGGCCATCACCACCGGCACGCCATACTCGCCGGCCAGCGCGCCATAAATGCCGGCTTCGCCCAGCTCAATGCCGTTGAAGTACACGCGGGCAAAGGCAAAGCTGTTGATGGTGTGCGCGAGGATGCCGCGGCCTTGCGCGCGCGAGTGGTAACCGATCATGCAGACCGCGCCCACGCCGTCGTCGACGCCGGCCATCATGCTCAGGTAGCGCGGCTTGCCCATGACGGCCTGGGCGCGCGCGTCCAGCAGCTCGGCCGGCATGTTGCGAAAACTGCCGTGTGAGTCGTTGACCAGCACCTCGGTGGCGCCCGCATCGAAGGCGCCGGCGATGGCGGCGTTGGCCTCGTGCGTCATCAGCAGGCGGGCGCGTTCGTACTCGGGATTGCCGGCGCGCACCTGTTCGAGGTGAAAGACGCCGGCAACGCCTTCGATGTCGGTGGAGATCAGGACTTTCATGGGGAATCCGGTGAAGGTGAAATTGAGGATGAAGAAGGCCAGCCGGGCAGCAGGTCGTGTAGCGCGTTGCGATGGTGGCCGTCGCGGCCGGTGACGGCGCAGGCCTGCCACAGGGCATGGAGGATGGCCTGCTCGGTGCTGTCGGCAACGGCCTGGAACAGCGGGTCGATCAAGCCGTCGTGCAGCATCGTCACGGCCGGCATGGGCCTGGCGGTTTGCTGCGGCACGGTGTAGGCGGTGGAAAACGCCAGGGCGATGTCGCCGCTGCCGTGGCCGAACACCGACCCGGTGCGGGCCAGCCCGGCGCCGGCGCGCAATGCCAGCCGGCGCAGCTGGCGCGCGTCAAGGGGGGCATCGGTGGCAATCAGCAGGATGATGGAGCCTTTTTCGGGCTCTGCCGTTTGTGCCTGATGTGCCACCAGCCGGGCGCCAAGGACCTGGCCGGCCAGGACCAGTTGCGGCAGCTGGCCGTAGTTGGCCAACACCAGCGCGCCGACGGTGTGCTCACCGCCCGCCGGGATCGCCACGCGGCGCGAGGCCGTGCCGACGCCGCCTTTGAGCCCGAAGCTCGACATGCCGCGGCCCGCGCCGACCGAGCCTTCCTCGACGTCCGTGCCGGCCTGCGCGCAGGCCTGCAGGTAGTGCTGCTCCGTGACGGCCATGCGCTGGATGTCGTTGAGAAAGCCGTCGTTGCACTCAAACACCAGCGGGTTGACGGTGGGCAGGCCGCGCCCGGTCTCGGGGTTGGCGGCCATGCACTGCCGGATTTGCGCGGTGGCCACGGTGGCGACCGAAAAGGTGTTGGTGAGTGCAATCGGCGTCTCCAGCACGCCGAGCTCTTCGACCTGAAGCAGGCCTACGCTCTTGCCGAAGCCGTTGAGCACGACGGCCGCGGCCGGGACCCGGTCGCGGAACAGGTCGCCGGCATGGGGATGCACCACCGTCACGCCCGTCTGCACCTCGTTGGCGTCCAGCGTGCAATGGCCCACGGTCACACCGGCGACGTCGGTGATGGCGTTGCGCGGCCCCTGCGGCAGGTTGCCGATGTGAGGCAGCAGGTCGCGCGGTGTCACCAAGCCTTGCCCCGCTTATTGGCGGTCGATCTTGGGGTCCAGCGCATCGCGCAGGCCGTCGCCCAGCAGGTTGAAGGCCAGCACGGTCAGGAAGATGGCCAGGCTGGGGAACAGCGCGATGTGCGGCGCATTGAGCATGTCGGCGCGTGCCTCGTTGAGCATGGCGCCCCATTCCGGCGTGGGCGGCTGCGCGCCCAGGCCGAGGAAGGAAAGGCTGGCGGCCGTGATGATGGAGGTGCCTATGCGCATGGTCAGGTACACCACCACCGACGACACCGTGCCCGGCAGCAGGTGCCGCAGCATGATGACCGAGTCGGGCGCGCCTATGGAGCGCACCGCCTCGATGTAGGTCTGGTGCTTGAGCGACAGCACGTTGCCGCGCACCAGGCGCGCAAACGCCGGCACGCTGAAGACGGCCACGGCCATGATCACGTTGATCATGCCATTGCCCAGGATCGCGACGATGCCGATGGCCAGCAAGATGCCGGGAAAGGCAAACAGCACGTCGGACATGCGCATGACGATGCGGTCCCACCAGCCTTCGTAGTAGCCCGCCAGCAAGCCCAGCAGCGTGCCGATCACGGCGCCCACGGCCACCGAGACCAGGCCCGCGGCCAGCGAGATGCGCGCGCCCATCAGGATGCGGCTGAAGATGTCGCGCCCCAGGGCGTCCACGCCGAACCAGTGCTTGGCCGAGGGCGGCGCGTTCAGTGCGTCGTAGTCGAAGAAGTTCTCGGCGTCGAAAGGGCTCAGCCAGGGCGCGAGCACCGCGACCAGCACCAGCAGCAGCACAAACCCGCCGGCGACGAGGGCCACGCGCTGCTTCTTGAATTTCCGCCAGAACTCGGCGGCGGGCGTGCGCACGGCGAGGGCGGCCGGCGGTCCGTCCGCGGCGGCGGGGCTTGGAGTTTCGGTGGTGTTCACTTGAAGCGGATGGTCGGGTTGATGATGGCGTAGAGCATGTCCACCACCAGGTTGATCAGGATGAATTCGAGCGAGAACAGCAGCACCAGCGCCTGGATCACGGGGTAGTCCCGCATCTCCACCGCGTCAACCAGCAGCCGGCCCATGCCGGGCCAGTTGAAGACGACCTCGACGACGATGGAGCCGCCCAGCAGGAAGCCGAACTGCAGGCCCATCATGGTGACGACCGGGATCAGCGCGTTGCGCAGCGCGTGCTTCACGACCACCACGGTTTCGGACAGGCCCTTGGCGCGCGCCGTGCGCACGTAGTCTTCCTTGAGGATGTCGATGAAGGAGCTGCGCGTGAAGCGTGCCATCACGGCCGCCACACCCGCGCCCAGCGTGAGGGAGGGCAGGATGTAGTGCCGCCAGGAATCGGCCCCGACGGTGGGCAGCCAGCCCAGGTGCACCGAGAAAAACTGCATCAGCAGCATGCCCAGCGCGAACGAAGGAAACGAGATGCCGGAGACCGCCAGCGACATGCCCAGCCGGTCGGGCCAGCGGTTGCGCCACACCGCCGACACCATGCCCAGCACCAGCCCCAGGAGCACCGACCACCCCATGGCCGCGATGGTGAGCCAGAAGGTGGGGGCAAAGCGCTCCGAGATCTCCGTGGCCACGGGCCGCTTGGTGCGGATGGACAGGCCGAAGTCGCCCTGCAGCGCATGGCTGAAAAAGCGCACGAACTGCTGCGGAATCGGCAGGTCCAGCCCCAGGTCGCGGCGCACCAGCTCCACGGTTTCAGGTCCCGCATCGGGCCCGGCGGCCAGGCGTGCCGGATCGCCGGGCAGCAGGTGCACGAACAGGAACACCAGCACGGCCACGATCAGCAGCGTCGGCAGCAGGCCCAGCAGGCGCTTGAGAAGGTAATAGGTCATGCGGTGAGCGCGTTTTGTCAGGAGGCTGTGGTGGCCGGGATTACTTCAGTTCGACTTCGTCGAAGTTGAAGCTGCCGTCCGGGATCACGTAAAAGCCGGCCAGGTTGCGCGCACGCACCGAGAGCAGCCGTTCGGTCACCAGGAAAGCCCAGGGTGCGTCTTTCCAGATGCGCTGCTGTGCGTCGGTGTACAGCTTGGCCTTCTCCGCGCCGCTGGTGGTGACCAGCGCCTTGGCGATGTCGGCGTCCACTTCGGGGTTCTTGTAGTAGGCGGTGTTGAACATCTTGGGCGGCAGGGACTCGGAGGCCAGCAGCGGGCGCAGGGCCCAGTCGGCTTCACCGGTGGACGAGGACCAGCCCACGTAGTACATGCGCACCGGAGCCGTGGCGGGGTCCTGCGCGCTTTCCACGCGCTCCACACGCTGGCCGGCTTCCAGCGCCTGCACCTGCACCTTGATGCCGACCTGGGCCAGCTGCTGCTGTACGAACTGGATCACCTTCTGCGCCGTGGTGTAGTTATAGGCCGACCACAGGGTGCTTTCAAAGCCGTTGGGATAACCGGCTTCCTTCAGCAGCTCGCGCGCCTTGGCCGGGTTGTAAGGCCAGGGCCCCAGCTTGGCGGCGTATTCCACGCCATGGGGTACCACGCCTTCGGCGGGGATTGCGTAGCCCGAGAAGGCCACCTTGACCAGGGCTTCCTTGTTGATTGCGTAGTTGATGGCCTCACGCACCTTCGGGTTGTCGAAAGGCTTTTGCAGCGTGTTCATCGAAAGGTAGCGATGGATGATGGACGGCGCGCTGGTCACCTCCAGGCTGGGCTTCTTCGACAGGCTGTCCACCGTTTCGGGCGGCATCGGGAAGGCGAAGTGCGCCTCGTTGGTCTGCATCATGGCCGCGCGCGTGTTGTTGTCCACCACCGGGCGCCAGGTGATGCTGTCGACCTTGGGGTAGCCCTTCTTCCAGTAGCCGTCCCACTTGGCGACTTTCAGGTAGTCGGTGGCCTTCCACTCGACGAACTTGAAGGGCCCCGTGCCCACGGGGTTTTGCGCGATGCCCTTGCTGCCGTACTTGGCCAGTGCCGCGGGCGAGATCATCACGCCCGAGGGATGGGCCAGTGTGTTGATGAAAGGCGAGAAGGGCTCCTTGAGCGTCACGCGCACGGTGGTGGCGTCCACCGCCTCGGTCTTGGCGATGTTCTTGTAGAGGTTGTAGCGTTTGAGCTTGTTCTCGGGGTTGGTGACGCGGTCGAAATTGACTTTCACGGCCTCGGCGTTGAAGGGCGTGCCGTCATGGAACTTGATGCCGGACTTGAGCTTGAAGGTGTAGACCAGGCCGTCCTTGCTGACGGTGTGGCTCTCGGCCAGCACCGGCACCATCTTCATGTCCTTGTCGAAACCGTAGAGGCCCTGGTAGAAGGATTTGGCCATGGCCTGCGACAGCGTGTCGTTGGCGTCATACGGATCGGTGCTGGTGAAATTGGACTGCACGGCCACGACCACGTCTTTGGCGGCATGGGCCGGCGCGGCGGCAAGGCATGCCAGGCCGATCAGGCCGGCCAGCGCGGCTGTGAGGGGAGAGAGACGGTTCTTCATGAAAAAACTCCTTGAGGCGAAACGAGGGGCAAACACGGGAGACAAAAAAGGCAATGCGAAAGACGGGTAGTGGTCAATGAGGCTGGTCAATAGGGACCTCCCACCGAATGCCGAGCCACGAAATGCCCGGGCGCCACCTGGTGCAGCGGCGCCACTTGCGGCGCGTCGCCCATGGCGCGGATGGGGCTGGGAATCTCGTCGGCCATGAGTTCGCGCACACCGCCGCGGCGCGCCGGGTCGGCGACCGGCACGGCCGCCAGCAGGCGCCGGGTGTAGGCGTGCTGCGGGTTTTCGAACACTGCCCGGCGCGGGCCGATCTCCACGATCTGGCCCAGGTACATCACGGCCACGCGGTGGCTGATGCGCTCGACCACCGCCATGTCGTGCGAGATGAACAGGAAGGCGACGCCGAATTCCTGCTGCAGGTCCAGCATCAGGTTGATGATCTGCGCGCGGATCGACACGTCCAGCGCCGACACCGCCTCGTCGGCGATCACCACCTTGGGGTTGAGCGCCAGCGCCCGCGCGATCGCCACGCGCTGGCGTTGCCCGCCGGAGAATTCGTGCGGGTAGCGATGGGCCGCTTCGGCCGGCAAGCCCACCTTGCCCAGCAGCCAGCGCACGCGTTCCTGCGCCTCCTGGGGCGACGCGAGCTTGTGGATCAGCATGGGCTCCATGACCGAATAGCCGACCGTCAGCCGCGGATCGAGCGAGGCAAAGGGGTCCTGGAACACGAACTGGATATCGCGGCGCAAGGCCTGCAGGGCCCGGCCCTTGAGTGCCGAGATGTCGCGCCCGGCTACTTCGACCTGCCCGCTGTTGAACTCCAACAGACGGGCCAGCGAACGGCCCGTGGTGGATTTTCCGCAACCCGATTCGCCCACCAGGGACAGGGTTTCGCCGGCCTTGAGTTCGAAGCTGAGCTGCTCCACCGCATACACCTGCCGTTGCGCGCGCCCGAACAGGCCGCCCGCCAGCGGAAAGCGCGTGACCAGGTCCTGCACCTTGAGGACCGGCGGCAGGTCGTGGCGCACGGTGTTGGCGGCGCTGAGGGGCTGGCCGCATTCGCCATCTTTGCCCTGCGGCGCGCCCGGCACCGCAAAGCGCGCCGGCAGGTCCTGCCCGTGCATGGCCCCGAGCCGGGGCACCGCCGCCAGCAAGGCCTGGGTGTAGGGTTGTTGCGGGTTGGCAAAGAGGCTGGCGCAGTCGCCCTCCTCGACCTTGTCACCGCGGTACATCACCAGCACGCGGTCGGCAATTTCGGCCACCACGCCCATGTCGTGGGTGATGAAGATCACCGCCATGGCCAGTTCGCGTTGCAGCTGCTGGATCAGCGCGAGGATCTGCGCCTGGATGGTCACGTCCAGCGCCGTGGTGGGTTCGTCGGCGATCAGCAGCGTGGGCTTGCAGGCCAGCGCCATCGCGATCACCACGCGCTGGCGCATGCCCCCCGACAGCTGGTGCGGATGGCGTCCCAGCACATTTTTTGCTTCCGGGATGCGGACCAGGTCGAGCATGCGCAGCGCTTCGGCCAGCGCCGCCTTGCGCGAAAGCCCCTGGTGCAGGCGTATCGATTCGGCGATCTGCTCCCCAACCGTGAACACCGGGTTGAGCGAGGTCATGGGCTCCTGGAACACCATGGCGAGGTCGGCGCCGCGCAGGCTGCGCATCTGCGATTGCGAAGCCCGCGCCAGGTCCAGGTGTTCGCCGTTGCGGCGCGTCAGCCACATGCTGCCGCTGTCGAGGCGTCCGCCGCCTTGCTCCACCAGGCGCATGAGGGCCAGCGAAGACACCGATTTGCCGGAGCCGGATTCGCCCACGATGGCGAGCGTCTCGCCGGCATCGACGTGAAAGCCGAGATTGCGCACCGCGTGCACGGTGCGCTGCTCATTGGCAAAACTCACACTGAGGTCCTGGACCTCGATCACGCGCTGGCGGCCGGGCAAGGAGCTCATGCGGCGCTTCCGTCGGTGTCTTTGGCTTCGTCGGCGTAAATTGCGCTCACCGGCGCCTCGCCTACGCGGGCCCAGCCGCGGTACATGCCCTCGGTGTTGAAAGGAAGGCTCAAGTTGCCCTGCGCATCGACGGCGATCAGGCCGCCGCGCCCGCCGATGGCGGGCAGTACGTTCATGACCACTTCCCGGGCGGCCGCATCCAGCGGCATGCCGGCGTAGGCCATGCGCGCGCAGATGTCGTAGGCCGCCGCGGTGCGTATGAACATTTCGCCGGTGCCGGTGCAGGAAATCGCGGCCGTGCGGTTGTCGGCATAGGTGCCGGCGCCTATGAGGGGCGTGTCGCCGACCCGGCCGGCACGCTTGTTGGTCATGCCGCCGGTAGAGGTGGCGGCGGCCAGGTTGCCCTGCGCATCCAGGGCCACGGCGCCCACGGTGCCAAGCTTGCGGCCTTCGTCCAGGGGCGGCGCGCCGGCCGCGCTTGAGCGGAACACCAGGGCCGCGCCGTCGTGGTCCAGCACGGCAGCGTCGGTCGCGAGTGCGCGCCGCAATTGCTCACGGCGGGCCTCGGTCGAAAAATAATCGGGCGAGACCATTTCCAGTCCCTGTTCCTCGGCGAAGGCTTCGGCGCCGGCGGCCACCAGCAGCACATGCTCGCTGTGTTCCATCACGGCGCGTGCCGCGCGCACGGGGCGGCGCACGCGGTTCACGCAGGCCACCGCGCCGGCGCGCAAGGTCGCGCCGTCCATCACGGCCGCGTCGAGTTCATGGGTTTCGTCGTGGGTGAAGACGGCGCCATGCCCGGCATTGAAGAGCGGGCAGTCCTCGAGCAGCTCCACCGCCAGGCTGACCGCATCCAGGGCGCTGCCGCCATCGGCCAGCAACTGCTGCGCGGGCCGCAGGATGCTTTGCAGGGCGGCGTGGTAGGCCGCGTTTTGTTCCGCGCTGATGTGGCTGCGGCTCATGGTGCCGGCGCCGCCGTGGATGGCGATAAGGGGAAGGGGCCGAGTCACTTGGAAACCTTTGGCGATTTGGGTGGGGTACGGGCTTTGCGGGGAGCCGGTGTTGCGGTGTCGGCATCGGCGCGCAGCCGGCCGGCATGGTTGCCGTGCAGCCAGGGCAGCACCGACTCGGCGAGTTGTGTCGCCGCCATGAGCGAGCCTTTGCCGCTGTGGGCGACGGCGCTGCACAAGGCTTCGATCAGGGCCAGCACGGTGGCTTCGGAGTTTGCGAAATACTGGCTTTCGGTGTGGGCATACAGCGCGACGGTGGCCAGGGGCGCCAGCGGCGACGTCACGCGGTCGGTCAGCGCCAGCACCGGCACGCCGGCATCGCGCGCGCGGCGCGCCAGCAGGATGGTGTCGCCGAAATAGCGCGGGTAGGCGATGGCGATCAGCAGGTCTTCGGGCTTGAGGCGGGACAGCACGCGTGCGCCGTACGAAGAGCTTTCCACGCTGGCCAGCAGCTGGACGTTGTCGCAGTAAGGATCCAGTGAGCGCTGCAGCAGCCCGCCCAGCCAGCTGCTGCTGCCAAAGCCGGCAATGTAGATGCGCCGCGCCTTCAGGATCGCCGCCACCGCCTGCTCGCAGCTCTGGGCGTCCAGCGATTGGCGTGTCAGCTCGATGTTGCGCTGGGTTTGCGCCAGGGCGGACGCAAACACGTCGGCCACCGTGGCGGAGTGCTCCAGCTTGTTGCGCAGCTTCTCGACCGGGGCCAGCGTGGCTTCGAAGCCCAGCACCAGCGCGGCGCGGAACTGCGGGTAGCCGTCAAATTCCAGCGCCCGGGCGAAGCGGTTGGCGGTGGCCACGGAAACCCCCAGCGTGGCGGCCAGCTCGTCGATGGGCATGGTGGCCGCCTGCAAGGGGTGGGCCAGCACATAGTCGGCCATCTGCCGGTGGGAGCGCGTCAGCGTCGGCAGCAAGCGCCCAATGCGCTGTGCCATCGAAGGGTTGCCGGGGAATGTCGCCATCAGGTCGGAGCTGAATTAAATGTATATAAATTTACAAACTAATTCATCATAGCGAAATATTTGATCATTTCCAATCGAATTCAGGGCACCGACGCATTTGCGGTTTCGGTTTCTGTCGCGGGGTGATGGTGCCCGCCGTCCGGCGGGCAGGGATGCGCTAGGACCCGAGCTTTTTATAGGCGCGGTCCATCTCCACGCTTTTGCTGGTGTCCTTGACGCCGCGCTTGAGGTCGCGCCCCGCCTGCTCGACGACGGGGTTGGGCTTGGCGTTCGTCATGTCCACCGCCTGATCGCGCTCGTGCGGCAGTTCCAGGCTGGACTCGACGGCGCCGTCTTTCAGGGTGTCCTGTTTGCCGGGGCGCGAGCGTTGCGCACGCGGATCCTTGGCCGGCATGCCTTTGCCGGAAGGAGGGGTGGCGGGCGTGCCCGGGCCGGGCTTGCCGCGTTGGGAGGAGTTCATGCACCGACTGTGCAACAGCCGCCCACGCCGGGCTGTCAGCCCGGCAAGCCAGGCCCTGTAGGAAAAGGCCACCTGCCGCGCGCAGGCGCAGCGAAGCTTCAGGCCGCCAGGAAGGTGGCGGCCTGCGCCACCGCCGCCGCGTCGGCCTTGACGGCATCGGGCGGGCCGCCCTTACCCCACAGCTCGCCGCCGTAGTTCATGGCCATGAACTGCGCGCACAGCCGTATCGAGTCGACCATGGGCTGCGCCTTGGCGCGGTCGCCGCTGGTGGTGACCAGCCACAGCGTCTTTTTCGCCATTTCTTCCTTGAACGGCAGGCCGGGCACGCGCATCCAGGCGCTCCAGTGGTCCAGGTAAATTTTGAGCGGCGCGGGGATGCTGTACCAGTAAACCGGGGCCACGAACACGATGTCGGTCGCTGCCAGGGTCGCGTCCAGCAGGGTTTTCATGTCGCCTTCGGGCATGGGGTACTGGCCGGTGGTGTGGCGCTGGTCGACGAACAGCGGCATCCGCATGCGCGATAAATGCTGCCAGGCCTGGGGCGTGCCGGCTGGCAGTGCCGCGGCGGCCTGCTGCGCAAGCCATTCGGTGTTGCCCAGTGCGCCGGGTTCGCGCGTGGAAGTGGTCAGGAAAAGGAATTGGGGCTTGGCATTCATGGCGGCCATGGTAGCGGCAGCTGCGGGCCCGTGCTTGCGCGGGGTCGGGGGCTGCGTGCCAGAATAAAGCCCCATTTCACCTGAGCCGCCTCGCCATGATCCGTATTCGCGACATCGACCACATCGTCCTGCGGGTCTCGGACCTGATGGGCATGCTGCGCTTTTACCAGCAGGTGCTGGGCTGCAGCCTGGAGCGCCGGCAGGATGCGATCGGCCTGGTGCAACTGCGGGCCGGGCGTTCGCTGGTGGACCTGGTGCCGGTGGACGGAACGCTGGGCCGTGCCGGCGGCGCGGCGCCGGGCAAGGACGGCCACAACCTCGACCATGTCTGCTTTCGTGTGGAGCCCTTCGACGGCGAGGCCATACGCCGTCACCTGGCGGCCCACGGCGTGGAGGCGGGCCCGGTGGAGTCGCGCTACGGCGCCGAGGGCGAAGGGCCTTCGATCTACCTCAAGGATCCCGAAGGCAATACCGTGGAACTGAAGGGCCCGCCCTGGCCCGCGGGCGGTGCCCGGCCCTAAAAGCGCGCCCAGCCCTGCCAGGCCGTGAAGGCCGCGCAGACGATCAGCACGGCGCCCACTACCCGCGCCATCACCACGCTGGCGCCCGGCCGGTCGGCCAGCCACTGGCGCGCGCCGGCGGCGGCCAACGCCAGCGAACCGTAGATACCGGTCTGGGTCACGGCGATGATGAGGCCCAGCGCCACCGCCTGTATCCACAGCGAGCCGTATTCCAGCCGCAGGAATTGCGGAAAAATCGCCAGCATGAACAAATAGGCTTTGGGGTTGAGCAGGCAGGTCAGCGCGGCCTGGCGGAAGGTGCGCCACGGCGGGGTTTCATCGAGCGTCGGCAAGCTGCCGAACACCGAGGTGCTGCGCATCAGCGACCAGCCTATCCAGGCGATATAAAGACTGCCGGCGACGAGCATCACATTGACCATGCCGGGCACAAGTTGCAGCACAAGGCCCAGCCCCAGCGCGCCGGCCACCACGTGGCAGACACCGCCGGCCACGATGCCGCCGACCGCGAAGAGGCCGGCGCGGCGCCCGCCGGTCAGCGAGCTGGCCATGACAAAGGCCATGTCCATGCCGGGCAGGATGATGATGCCCAGCACCATCAGGAAAAACAGCCAGAGGTGGGCGAACTGGTCCATGGCCTAACGCAGCGCGGAATAGGCGGGCCGGGCAAGTTCCATCACCCAGTTGGTTTCCCAGTGGCGGCCGCCGTCTTCGGAAAAGGCCTGCTCCCAGCGCGCGCTGACGGGTGTGATCCCTGACCAGGTAAAACGCACGCGCACCGGTCTGCCTTCATGGTGGTCGCTGCCCTCGAACCGGCCTGTGCCGTCGGCAAATGCGCCCACCACGGGCGGCTGCATCAGGCCGTCGCTGTGGCTGACCCAGTAAATGCTCCAGAGCCGCGTCTGCGGGCTGAAAAAACGCAGCGCCATGCCGATGGTCCGGTTGCCCTCGGCGACCAGGTCGTTCATATTGCCCAGCCCACCCAGCAGCAGCGCGCCGTCCTGCACGGCCTCGAATCGCTCCCAGTCGGTGCAGCCCGCCAGGCGTTTTTTGAGCCGCTTGTTGCTGACCAGCCAGCGCCCGGTGATGAAGTTGAAGTCGTGCCGCCCGTCGGTCAGCTGCGGTGGGTCCAGGGGTTTGGTCAGGGTGCTGTTCATGGTGTGGATCAAGCGCTTGTGGCGCCCCGTGGTGCGTGGAGGTGCTGGGTGACTGTGTAAAAACCCAGTCTATGGATGTAATAGGGCTATTTCGGCCCTAATAAAGCGCTAGACTTTTCGCCATGTATTCCCCGACCACCCGTGTATTGACCGTGCTGGAACTGCTGCAGTCCCATGGGCGCATGAGCGGCGCCGAACTGGCGCGGCGGCTGGAAGTCGATGGCCGCACGCTGCGCCGCTACATCGCCAAGCTGGAAGACCTGGGCATCCCGGTGGTGGCCGAGCGCGGCCGCTACGGCTGCTACAGCCTGATCGCCGGCTTCAAGCTGCCGCCCATGATGTTCACCGACGACGAGGCCCTGGCGCTGTCGATAGGCCTGCTGGCTGCGCGCAGCCTGGGGCTGGCCGAGGCCGCGCCGGCCGCGCAGAGCGCGCAGGCCAAGCTTGAGCGCGTGATGCCGCACAACCTGAAAAACCGCATACGCGGCCTGGGCGAGACGGTGACCCTGGACCTGCGCCCCGCCGACGCGCCCGGCGACAACACCGCCTTGCTGGCCCTGAGCGCCGCCGCCCACGGCTGGCAGCGCGTGCACATGGCTTACCAGTCGGCCGAGGGCGAGGTCACGGAGCGCGACTTCGACGCCTACGGCCTGGTGTTCCGCCGCGGCCGCTGGTATGCGGCGGGCTGGTGTCACCTGCGCGGCGCGCTGCGCTCATTCAGGCTGGACCGGGTGCGCGAGGTGCGGGCCCTCAATGTGGTGTTTACGCCGCCGGCCGACTTCGATGCGGTGCAGCACCTGGCGCTGGGGCTGGCCACCATGCCGCGCAGCAACACCGTGCGGCTGTTGCTGCGCACCGATTTGCAGACCGCGCAGATGGAGCTGCCCGACAGCGTCGGTGTGTTCCAGCCCAGCGAAGAGGGCGTGCTGCTGCACAGCCAGACCGACCACCTGGGCTGGTTCGCGCGGCAGTTGATGCGCCTGTCTTTTCCGTTCGACGTGCAGGAGCCCGCCGAGTTGCGGGTCGCGCTGCGCGAGCATGCCGAACGCACGCTGACGCAGCACGCCGCGTAAAGCGATTGGGGATCAGGCGGTCTTGGCCTGCAAGCGGCCGCCGCTGCGGTCCTGGCCGTAGAAGCCGAAATTCATGGCCGGGACTTCACCGCTGATCAGCTCGGCAATGGCCTTGCCCGAGCCCGCGCCGTGCGTCCAGCCCAGCGTGCCGTGCCCGGCGTTGACCCACAACCTGCCGACCTTGGTCTTGCCGATGTAGGGGATGTTGGTGGGTGTGGCGGGGCGCAGGCCGGTCCAGAACTGCGGCGTGCCGCCCTGCTCCTCAAGCCGGGTGTCGCAGACGCCCGGCAGCACTTCCTCGATGCGCTCGGCCAGCATCTTGCAGCGGGCCTTGGCCAGCGGTGTGTCCAGCGAGAGGTCATAGCCGCCGACCTCGATGGTGCCGGCCACGCGCAGGTGGCCGCCGAGCCGGCTCATGGCGCATTTGACTTCGTCGTCGATGCTGCTGACAAAGGGCGCGAGTTCCGGCTTGAGCAGCTTGAAGGTGGCGCTGTAGCCTTTGCCGGGATAGATAGGCAGGTCGACGCCCACTGTGCGCAGCAGCGGCGCCGTGTAGGAGCCGCAGGCCACGACGATTTCGTCGGCCTTGAGCCGGACCAGGTCTTCATTCGTTCCCCGCAAGGTGCGCGGGCGCACCGCGACGGACTCGATCGCGCCGCCGGCTTTTTCGAGCCGCGCTATGTCGTGGCCGTAGAGGAACCGCGCGCCCCGGTCGGCGCAGCGCTGTGCCAGCGCCTGGGTGAAGACCCGGGCGTCGCCGCTTTCGTCGCTGGCGGTGTAGGTGCCGCCCACGATGCGGTGCGCGAAGGACTTGAAAGCCGGCTCGATGGCCAGCAGTTCGGCCGTGCTCACCACGCGGCGCGCCACGCCGTATTTGCGCATCAGGGCCGCGGCCTCGCCGGCCGTGTCAAAGGTTTTCTGGTCGGTGTAGTAATGCGCGATGCCGCGCTCAAGCCGGTTGTAGGCTATGCCGGTGGCGGCCACCACGTCCTTGAGCGCCGTGTGGCTGTAAGCGCCCAACGCCACCAGCTGCTGCACGTTGCGCTCGAAGGCGGCGTCATTGCATTGCGCCAGAAATTGCAGGCCCCAGCGCCACTGCTGCCAGCCTTCGCCGAAGGGTAGTTGCGGGCGAAACAGCAGCGGCGCGTCGTCCCGGAACATCCATTTCAGCGCTTTCAGCGGCGCGTCCTTGTTGGCCCAGGGCTCGCAATAGCTGACGGAAATCTGCGCCGCGTTGCCGAAGCTGGTTTCCAGCGCGGCGTCGGGCTGGCGGTCCACCACCGTGACTTCATGGCCGCGCTCAAGCAGATGCCAGGCGGTGCTCACGCCAATGATGCCGGCCCCTAAAACGACTACTTTCATCCCAAACCCCTTTGCTGCATTCGAGTGTGAAGGATATTGCTTTCAATTAATAGAAAAATTAAACTGTCAGTGAAAACATCAGTACAACTAATATAAAGGGGAGACCAAATGAGTACTTTTGATCCGGACGCACTTGAATGCCTGGCGGCGATTGTCGAGGAGGGCGGTTTTGAGCGCGCGGCCCAGCGTTTGTCCATCACCCAGTCGGCGGTTTCGCAGCGCCTGCGCGCACTGGAGGCCCAGGTCGGCACGGTGCTGATCGTGCGCAGCCGCCCGCTCAAGCCCACCTCGGCCGGCCAGCTGTTGCTCAAACACACCAAAATGCTGCGCCTGCTGCGCGCCGACCTGGAGCGCGACCTGAAAGAACTGGCGCCCAGTTCGCTGGGCGGCGCGCGCGAGGAAGAGCGCATCTCGATCGCCATCAACGCCGACAGCATCGCCACCTGGGCCTTGCCGGCGCTGACCGACCTGGCGCAGCAAGGCCTGCCCATGGAGATCATCCACGACGACCAGAATTTCACCCATGAATGGCTGCGCGAAGGCCAGGTGCTGGGCTGCGTGACCACACTCAAGCAGGCGCTGCGCGGCTGCAAGGTGGAGCCGCTGGGCGCGATGCAGTACATCGCGGTGGCCACGCCGGCCTTTGCGCAAAACCGCCTGGGCCTGCGTGACGCCGCCGGCGAGAGGCAGGCCACGCCCGGGCTGACGCAATACAACTTCCGCGAGGTGCCCTTCATTGCCTTCAACCGCAAGGACGAGCTGCCGGGCGACTTTGTCAGCAAGGCTTTCGGGCTCAAGCGCGTCACCCTGAACCAGCTGTTTGTGCCCTCGTCGGAAGGCATGGTCAGGGCGGTGCTGGCGGGCTGGGGCGTCAGCGTGGTGCCCCGCCTGCTGGCGCAGGGCCTGATAGACCAGGGCCAGCTCATCAACGTGGCGCCCCACTACACGCTGCCCATCCAGCTTTACTGGCATTGCTGGAACCTGGAGTCCGAGGTTCTGGACGCGCTGACGGCGGCGCTCAAGCAGTCGGCGGCCCAGTCGCTGGTGCCGTAACGCAGCGCTGCGGCACGGCGGCGCTTGGGGCCGAAAGGGCCCTTGGTATTCAATTTGCCGCCGCACGGCCCCGCCTGACCCTGTAGGACAGCGCCGGAGACTGCGACTAAAGGCCTCAATTCGGGGACTAATCCCATTTACAAAAGCCAGGCGGGTGCGCACACTGCAGAAACGATGCTGGGCGCGCCGCAGCATGGCAGGGAAAGGCACAAGGTAACAGGAATGCTGGGATGGCTCGGGCTACGTACCCGTCTGGTTCTGCTGGTGCTGCTCGCGCTGCTCCCCGTCTTCGGCCTGCTTGTCTATTCCGCGGAGCAAAGCCGCCGCACCGCGCTGCGGCTGGCGCAGTCCGACCTGCTGTCGGATGTCCTGCTGCTGTCGACCCGCCAGCAGCGCACGGTGGACATGGTCCACGAACTGCTCAACGGCATCGCCAGCGGGCCGCACATCAAAAACCCCGTGCCCGGCCTGTGCGGCCAGCACCTGAAAAACCTCCACGCGGAGCATCCCGAGTTCACCAACATGGGCCTGGCCGCGTCCGACGGCACCTTGCTGTGCGACGCGTTGGGTATGGCCAACGGCCTGCGTGTCGATGACCGGCCTTATTTCAAGCAGGTCATGGCGGGCCAGCGTTTCGCGGTGGGCCGTTTTGCCACGGGCCGCGCCAGCGGTCGTCCCGGCATCGGCTTCGCGGTTCCCGTGCGCAACGAGGCCGGGAACATCAGCGGCGTGGCCTTCGCGGTGCTGGGGTTGCCCGCACTGGCGGAATCGCTGGTGGAGGTGCCCAGCATGCCGGGCGCCCGCTTGTCCGTGCTGGACCGGGACGGCACGGTGCTGGCCGTGTCCCCGCCGGCGCCGTCCTGGCTGGGCCAGCCGCATCCGGATCCCGTCGTGCAGCAGGCGTTGCGGGAGCGCCGGCAAGGGGTGCAGCAGGCGGCGGATGTGCAGGGCGCGCAGCGGGTCTATGCCGCCGCGCCCGTGCCGGGTGGCGGGCGCGACGGCCTGTTTGTGGTGATCAGCGTGCCGGAGACGGTAATCGCGGCGTCCAGCCGCGAGGACCTGGTTCTTGAGCTGCTGGCGCTGGCGGCCGTGGCGCTGCTCGGCGTGGCCTGCGCACGCTGGATGGGCAACCGGCTGATCGTCAACCCCGCCAAGGCCATCCTGAAGGAGGCCAACGAGGTGGCCCAGGGCAACCTGGGCGCGCGCGTCAGCCTGGGCCCGCTGTACCAGGGCGAGCTCGGCGAGATCGGGCGCACCTTCAACCGCATGGCCGAGTCGCTGCAGGCCCGGCAGCGGGAGCTCGATACCATGCTGGACCGCGTCGACAAGGAGCGCACCCTGCTGGACCTGATCCTCAACAGCATGAACGAGGGCGTGATCGCCACGGACACCGAAGGCCGCTTCCTGCTGTTCAATGCCACGGCGCGTGTGCTGTTCAAAGCGGCACCCGACCCCGGCATGCGCATCGAGGACTGGCGCCGCGGCCACGAGCTGCTGATGCTGGACGGCAAGACGCCTTACCCCACGTCCGAACGCCCGCTGACGCAGGCCGCGCGCGGCATCCGCATCGACAACTGGGACCTGGTGTTTCGCCGGCCCGGCGCGGAGGACAGCGTGCTGCGCATCAGCACCCGGCCGCTGCGCGACGCCGCCGGCACACTGATGGGCGGCCTGGTCGTGTTCAACGACATCACCGTCCAGAAGGCGACGGAAAACTTCGCGCGGGCGCAGGAGCAGGTGCTGGCCCTGATCGCCGGCGGGGCGCCCCTGGCGCAGTCGCTGGACGCCATCGTCCGCCTGATCGAAGACAGCTCGCCGGACAGCCTGTGCTCCATCCTGTTGCTGGAGGAAGGCAAGCTGCACCTGGGTGCCGCGCCCAGCCTGCCCGACCGCTACAACCAGGCCATCGAGGGCCTGCCTGCCGGCGACGGCGTGGGCGCCTGCGGCACCGCCGCCTTCCGCAACCAGCTGGTGGTGGTGGAAGACACGCAGAGCGACCCGCTGATGCAGGACTACCGCGAACTGATGCGGGAGCACGGCCTGCGGGCCTGCTGGTCCATGCCGGTGGTGTCGACCGACGGCGAGGTGCTCGCGACATTCGCGATCTACCGCGCCTACCCGTGCCGGCCCCAGGCCGCGGAGATCGAGCTGATCGCCATCGCGTCGCGGCTGGCCGGCATCGCGCTGGCGCGCGTGCGCGCGGAGGCGGCCCTGGTCAGCAGTGAGGCGCGCTTTCGCGAACTGGCGGAAAACATCCACGACGTTTTCTACAACGTGGACCCGCGCACGGGCCGCCTCCTGTACATCAGCCCCGGCTACGAAAGGGTCTGGGGCCGCAGCCGCGAGAGCCTTTTCGCCGACCCCCTTTCGTACGCCGATGCCGCGCTGCCGGAAGACAGGCACTTGCTCAAGGACGCCAGGAAGCGCAACCGCACCGGACAGGCTTCCGACATCGAATACCGCATCCTGTCCACGGATGGCAAGATCCTGTGGATACGCGACCACTCCTACCCGGTGATGAGCGCTTCGGGCGAGCTGGAGCGCGTGGTGGGCACGGCGCGCGACATCACCGACCGCAAGCTCGCCGACCTGACGCTGGCCAGCACAAACCGGGCCTTGCAGATGCTCAGCCGCTCCAGTGTCGCCATCAACCGTGTGGACGAGGAAGCCGGCTTGCTGGCCGAGGTGTGCCGCGTGGCCGTCGACGTGGGGGGCTACCGCATGGCCTGGGTGGGCTATGCCCAGGACGATGCGGAGCGCAGCATCCTGCCCGTGGCCCATGCCGGCGAAGAAAACGGCTACCTCGCGGAAATCCGCCTGAGCTGGCGCGACGACGACGCCACCGGCCAGGGCCCGGCGGGCCAGGCTGTGCGCAGCGGGCAAGCCCAGCAGTCCGGCGATATTGCCCGGGCTGAGAACCGGTTCTACTGGCATGCGCATGCCCTGAAACGCGGTTTCCTCAGTGCCATCTGCCTGCCGCTGCGTGACGGCCCGCGCAACTTTGGCGTGCTGTGCCTGTATTCAGGCGAGGCGCAAAACTTCAGCACCGATGAAGTCAAGCTGCTGCAGGAGCTTGCCGACAACCTGGCCTTCGGCATCGTCAGCCTGCGCGCCCGGCTGGAGCGCCGGCGCAGCCAGGAGGCCGAGCGGCAGGCCGTCATCAAGATACGCGAGCAGGCCTCGCTGCTGGACCGCGCGCAGGACGCCATCATGGTCCGCAACCTGGACCGGACCATACGCTTCTGGAACAAGGGCGCCGAGCGCCTGTATGGCTGGACGGCCGAAGAGGTGCTCGGCAAGAGCATGGAAACGCTCATGTACCCCGACCCCCAGGTGCTGGCGGACAGCATGGCCCGCACGGTGGCCAACGACGGCGACTGGAGCGGCGAGCTCGAGCAGCGCGCGCGCGACGGCTCGGTGGTGTGCATCGAAGCGCGCTGGACGGTGGTGCGCGACGAGCGCGGCCAGGTCAACGGGGTGCTGGGCATCAACACCGACATCCACGAACGCAAGCGCGCGCGCGAGGAAATCCTGCGCCTCAATGCCAGCCTGGAGGAGCGGGTGCAGCAGCGCACCGCCCAGCTCGAATTCGCCAACAAGGAGCTGGAGGCTTTCTCCTATTCGGTGTCGCACGACCTGCGCAGCCCGCTGAGCGCCGTGGACGGCTTCAGCGACCTGCTCGAGCGGTCCATGGCCAAGGCCGAAACCAGCCCCCTGACCGAACGCAGCCGGCACTACCTGGCGCGCATACGCGCGGGGGTTTCACAAATGGGTGAGCTGATCGACGCGATGCTGACGCTGGCCCAGGTGTCGCGCTCCAGCCTGCGCTGGGAGCGGGTCGACCTCAGCGCGGTGGCCGAAGCCCTGCTGGCCGGCTACCGCGAGCGCGAGCCCGGCCGTGCCGTGCGCCTGCAGGTCGAGCCCGGCGTGACGGGGCAGGGCGACCCGCGGCTGCTCAAGCAGGTGCTCGACAACCTGCTCGGCAACGCCTGGAAGTTCAGCGCCAGGCAGGAATGCACAGAGATCAGCTTCGGCAAGGAAACCGGCGCGGACGGCGAGACGGTGTTTTTCGTGCGCGACCAGGGTGCGGGCTTTGACATGGCCTACGTCGAAAAACTGTTCGGCGCCTTCCAGCGCCTGCATTCGCTGTCGGAATACGCCGGTACCGGTGTCGGCCTGGCCACGGTGCAGCGCATCATCGCGCGCCACGGCGGCAAGGTGTGGGCCCAGTCCCAGCCGGGGCAGGGCGCCACGTTTTATTTCACGCTTGGCGTGGAAACCGAATGAACGTGAAGCGTAGGTGGAGTAGACGGTGATGCGCCCCAACTGAGGACGAAGGTCGGGCTCGCTTCGCAAGCAGGGGCCGTGGAACCGGCTTTGCCGGGCCGGGGGGAGCGTGGGGGCTAAAAGTTTTTTAGAGTTTCGCGTAGGGTCTGCGCCTTGTCGGCGTCAAACTGCCCCTCAACCCGTGCCAGCACTTCGCCCTGGCGGTTGACCACCACGGCGTAGACCTGGTCGGTGCTGCCCAGGCCGGCGGAGCGCACGAAGCTGGCGCGGTCGGTGAACACCGGCACCAGTTTGGCCCGCTCGGTGTCGGCCGGGTAGTGCTGGAGCAAGCGGTTTTCAACCGCGCTGCGGCCCACCATGGTGCCGGGGTCGTTGACCACCGGCATGCGCATCCAGGTGATCGAAGGGTCGTTGCGCAGATTCATGCCCTGGATCCAGCTCTCGACCTGCACGTGTTGGCCGCGCTGGAATGTGATCAATGCGAGGGTGCGGTCAGAGGGCAGGCCCTCGGGCACGGCGACCGGCTGTCGCAGCAGGGTTTGCGCCATGAAGGCCGGCAGGCGGCCCATCACGCTGGAGTCATTGGGCGCCGCAAACGCAAGTGCAAAGGCCAGGCCGGCGGCGGCAAGCCAGGCGCCAAGATAGGACACATTGCTTTTCATGGTGCTCTCCCCGAGGAGGGTGCGGTGCAGGAAGTCCTGCATGAACCCTTCATGCAAGATACATGCAAGCCGAACGGCGCGCAAACCCACAATTGGAACAAAGTGTTATCACCTTGTGATGGCATTTTGCCTCTGCTCGCAGGTCCCGGTTGGGTCATGCGGCGCGCGGGAAGTTCAAAAAAGTGGCGCTATGACTTTAGTCAGCAGCGGCGCCCGAAGCGCGCACGGATAAGAATGCTATTGGCCTGTTATTCGCCGATGCTGATCAGCAGCTCGGGCAAATAGCCGTCCTGCTCACCCTTGCGCGCATAGCCCAGTGGGTTGGCCACGACGCGGCAGCCGCGGCTGGTGTAGTTGATTGCGCAGTGCAAATGCCCGTGCAGCCACAGCTCGGCCAGGGGCAGCAGTTCATCGAGGGCGTTGCAAAACCCCGCCGTGCCCGGCGCCAGGCCGTAGCGCGGGTCGGCGCTCAGCAGGCTGGGCGCGAAGTGGGTGACAACCACCGTGGGGCCGTCAAAGGGCTGGGCCAGGGCTTGCCGCAGCCAGGCCTGGCTTTTCAGGCCCTGCTCGCGCACGTCAGCCGCCAGCAGGGGTTGGCCGCCTCTGAACGAATGATTTTTGCTCAGGTAGAAGTTGGCCGCGCGAAAGGCTTTCTCGCGCGCCTTCAGCTGTTCACCCAATGTGATGTCCGCCGCCTGGGCCTGGCCCCCGCTCAGCGCGTCGAAATCGGTCCACAGCGTGCTGCCCACAAAACGCACGCCTTGCAGCACCACGCTTTCCTGCTCCAGCCAGACCATGCCCAGGCGCTCGCAGGTCTCGCGCAGCCGCGCATGGGTGGCGTCAAAGTCCAGGCCGTCGTACTCGTGGTTGCCCGGCAGGAAGAACACCGGCGTCGGCCAGCCCGCGCCGCCCTGGGCCGCGGGCAGGGGCGAGAACCGCGCCAGGCCGAAATCGGCGACACCGCGTTCGCCCAGCAGTGAGCCCTGCTGGTAGGAGCCGATGTCGCCGGCCAGCACCAGCAGGTCGGCGCCGGGCACCGGCCTGGCCGTGAAATCGGGGTTGCTTTCGAGATGCAGGTCGGACAGGAGCTGGATGTTCACCCGCCAATTGTGCGGGAAGACCGGCCCTGTCCCCGGCGAGGGCTTTTCGCCTGCGCCGCCGCAAGCCCCTGCGCTGCGCTAGATTCCATAGGGCATGGCATGAAGCTATGGAACGGGAGCCGCTTGTGACGCAGATCGAGATCAGGAACACCGCCGTGGCGCAGACCTTCGCGGCCTATCCGCCGGACTTGCGGCGCCGGTTGATGCTGCTGCGCGGGCTGATCCTGGACACCGCGGCCGCCACCCCCGGCGTCGGCGAGATCGAGGAAACGCTTAAATGGGGCGAGCCGGCCTACCTTACCTCGGCCAGCAAAAGCGGCAGCACCCTGCGCCTGGGGCCGGTCAAATCCAGCCCCTCCCAGTACGCCCTCTACTTCAACTGCAAGACCACGCTGGTGGACACCTTCCGCACGCTGTTCCCGCGGGAGCTCCGTTATGACGGCAACCGGGCCATCGTGCTGGACGCCGCCGACACGCTGCCGCGTGATGCGCTGGCGTTCTGCATCCAGGCGGCCTTGACCTACCACCGGAGGAAATCCTCATGAAACCCCGCATTACCCTGGTCACCCTCGGTGTTGACGACCTTGAGAGCGCGCTGGTTTTTTACCGCGACGGCCTGGGGCTGAAGACGCCCGGCATCGTTGGCAAGGAGTTCGAGCACGGGGCCGTCGTTTTTATTGACCTGCAGCCCGGCCTCAAGCTGGCGCTGTGGCCGCGCGGCAGCCTGGCGCACGACACCGGCCTGCCGGTGTCGCAGCGCGGGGCGCCGGGCTTTTCACTGGCGCACAACGTGGCCTCGCAGCAGGAAGTGGACGCCGTGATGGCCCAGGCCGCGAAAGCCGGCGCCGCGATCACCAAACCGGCAGGCGAGACCTTCTACGGCGGCTATGCCGGCTACTTCCAGGACCCGGACGGCCACCTCTGGGAAGTGGCGTGGAACCCGCAGTTTGAGTTGGCAGATTAGAGCGCGGACGTGATAGTCAGGCCAGCGGCGCCGGCAAGCGCACGGTAAAGGTCGTGCCCTGGCCCGGGAGGCTGCTGACCTCGATCTGGCCCTTGTGCAGGTCCACGCACTCCTTGACGATGTGCAGGCCTATGCCGGTGCCGGAGATGTTGCCCACGTTGGTGCCGCGGTGGAAGCTGCCGAACAGGCGCGGCAGGTCGGCTTCGGGAATGCCTATGCCCTGGTCGCTGATGCGCAGCTGCATCTGTTCGCCGATGCCGCTGACCGCGAACCTCACCGGCGTGTCGGGGTCTGAATACTTGAGCGCGTTGCCCAGCAGGTTGATTACCATGTGGCGCAGCAGCTGTTGGTCCGCCGTGCGCGGCGCGTCCAGCCCGTCGCAGGTGAGGGACACGCGCGCGGCCTGCGGGTTGCCGCGCTCCAACTCGGCCATCACCTGCACCAGCCAGTCGGGCACCACCAGCGGGGCCGCCTCGAACTTGAACTTGCCCAGCTCCAGGCGGCTGGTCAGCAGGACCTGCTCGACCATGTTGTTCATGCGCGCGACGGCGGTCTTGATCTGGCCCAGCAGCTCGCGGCGCTCGTCGGCCGGAAAGCTCGCGCCGTAGGCGTCCAGCAGTTCCACTGACGACAGGATGGCGGCCAGCGGCGTGCGGAACTCGTGCGAGGTGACCGCCACGAAGCGCGACTTGAGCTCGGACAGCTCGCGCTCATGCGCCAGCGCCTTGAGCATGTCTTCCTCCGCCTGGCGCTTGAGTGTCACGTCGGTCAGGAAGTTGAGCGTGGCGGCCGTGCCCTCCCACTCGAACATCACCGCGCTGATCTCGAGCCAGCGCGTGATGCTCTGGCTGTGCTGCACGCGGAACTGGTAGTGGTTCTCGACGCTTTCGCCGCGCAGGCGCTTGCGGTGGTTGCCCAGCACCCGCTCGCGGTCGTCGGGATGGATGAATTCGATGAAGGGCCGGGACTTGGCCGTTTCCTCGTCCAGCGCGGTGAGTTTCAGTGCCTTGGGGTTGGCATACAGGATGCGTCCGCCGGCCGTGACCAGGATGCCCTCGCTGACGTTTTCGACCACCGCGCGGTATTTGGCTTCCGAATCGGTGCGCCGGCCTATCTCCACGCGCAGCTGTTTGGAGGTGTCGAGCTGCCAGGTGATGTTGGTGGCCAGGTGGATGACGCGCAGCAGCTGCCCCGAAGGGCTGTGGATGGGCAGCGCGCGCTGGCTCAGCCGGGCGACGTCGCCATTGGGCCTGCGCACCCGGTACTCCTCGCTGCGCTTGACGGCGGCCTGCTGCAGTTGCCGCACCCGGTCGCGGTCCGTGGGGTCGACCTGCTCCAGCCATTGCCAGGGGTCGCCCGCCAGTTTTTCGGCCGACAGGCCCCAGAAGATCTCAAAAGCCGGGTTGGTGTAGCTGATGCGGCCGCTGGCCGGGTCCCAGGACCAGAGCATGGCGTCGATGCTGGCGGCGACCTGCCGCAGCAATTCCTCGCCCGGCAGCGAAGCAGGCGTCACAGCCGTCGTCGATGCGGGGGAGGGGGCGGACATGCAGGGAGCATAGCCGTTCGGGAAGCGTGATTTCCTCCCGTTAAACCCCGGCTGGAGGGGCCTGTGGATCAAACTATGCGCGTTTTGCATGGGTTTGGGCCCGTCTTAGGCTTGAAACCCTAGGGAAAACCCTTATTCTTGATCCATCGCCAACTTTTCACCCCCTGCCGGGTGACTTTCGACATGTACAGCCTGTTTGCCCAGATCGCCCGTTTCCTGCCTTCCGCCGCCGGCGTGGCCCCCGTCAATGGCGTGGCCCACAACCTGATGGAACGCGCCGAAGCCCGTGCCGGCCGCAACCCCCAGCAAGCCCAGGAACTGCGCGACGCCGCCCGCGCCTACCTCAGCGTCGTTCGCTGAGGCCCGCTCCGCCTGAAGGCGGAGCACCCTCACCAAGCTCTTTCAGAGCTTCACGCCCGCGCCCTTCACCGCGGGCGCCAGCACCGCCACCTGTTCCCTGACGAAGCCGCTAAACGCGGTCGGGCTCATGGCCTGGGTGGTGATGCCCAACTCCAGCATCTTCTTTTTGACTTCCGCCGTGGCGAGAATCTCGTTGCACGCGGCGTTGAGCCGCGCCACCACGTCGGCCGGCATGTGCGCCGGCCCGCTCAGGCCGAAGAAGTTGTCCAGCACCAGCTTGCGGTAGCCGAACTCGAGCACGCTGGGCACGTCCGGCACCAGTGGTGAGCGCGCCGCCGAAGTCACCGCCAGCGGCACCAACTGCCCGCTCTTGAAGTAAGGCACAAACGCCGTCAGCACATCAATCCCCACCGGAATCACACCGGCGATCAGGTCGGTCGTCATGGGCGCGCCGCCGCGATAAGGGATGTGCTGCAGGTTCACGCCCATGGCTTTTTTCATGAGCTCACCGTAGATGTGGCCTATGGAGGCCGGCCCGCCCGAGCCGAAATCGAGCCGGCCCAGCTTGCGGGCCTGCGCCTCCACGTCGGTCATGGTCTTGATGGGCGCATGCGGGTTGGCCATGACCACGCAGGGCGCATTGCCGATCAGCGCGATGTGGGTGAAACCTTCCACCGGGTCGTAAGGCTGCTTTTCCAGTGCGAAAGGGCCTATGGACACCGGCGTGGAATTGCTCAGCATCAGCGTGTAGCCGTCGGCCGGCGCCTGCGCCACCACCAGCCCGCCCACGCTGCCGCCCGCGCCGGGGCGGTTGTCCACCACCACCGCCTGGCCCAGCTTTTTGGCCAGTTGCTCGGCCATGACGCGCGCGACGATGTCGCTGGCGCCGCCGGCCGGGAAGGTCACGACGATCTTGATGGGTTTGTCGGGCCAGGCCGCAAAAGCCGGCAGGGCCAGGGACGCCGCGCCGCCGGCGAGAAGTTTCAGCGCGCTGCGGCGCGCAAGGGGCCGGCGAAGTTCAAAGTGGGGCATGGAGCGTTCCTGCGGACAGTGGTGTGCGGAATTGTGTGCAAAAACCATGCCTTCATGGCCGGATGCCTTGCGGGGCTTACCAGCGGCTGCGCAAGCCCACCAGCACGGCCAGCGTGCGCTGGGCCGAATTGTGTTCGGCCTGCACGTCGGCGAAGAGGTCCATGCCCTTGCCGATGCTGCCGCTGGCGCCCAGCCCGAGGATCAGTGTGTCCCGCTTCAGGGCGGCGCCAGAGACCAGAAACGGCGAAGCGGCAGCCGCGCCCTGGAATTGCGCCGTCATCGGCGTGTTCAGGTCGCCGAACTCATGTGCCCAAGCCACACGGGGTTCAATGCGAATGCGGCCGGCGTCAAAAGATGCCTTGGCCCCCAAGGTCGACTTGGCGGAGTTGACCGTCTGCCCCGCAACTTGCAAATTCAGCGCGCCCGCGCCTGTCTCGGTGAAACCATCGGCCTTGTTTCTGCTGAACGAAAGCCCTGCCAGCGGCTGAAGCGTCCAGCCATTCATTGGAAGTGAATAGCTGGCCTCGCCGTGGGCCGACAGCGTGTTGCTGTCAAAGTCGGCCGCTGCCGTGCGCTGGATCGCCCCTACGACGACAGCGCGGTTCATGTGGTTGTTGTGCCAGGCGGCGCTGGCCGAACCCTTGAAGGTCCAGAGGCCGCTGACATAGCTGCCGTACAGCGCGACGGCGCTGCCGCGTGACTTGCCGGTGTCGGTGTTGTCAAAGCCCAGTCGGGATGTACCGCTGCTCAGCGCCGCACCCACCACCAACCCTTCACGCAACTCGGCATCAAAGCCGGCGCTGATGCTGCTCTTGCGCAACTCGCTGGCGGCAGCATTGCTGTCGCTTTTGGTGTTCTGGTAGCCGCCCGCGCCGCGCAGCCAGAAGCCGCGGCCCGGTGATGAAGCGGGAGAAGCAGATGAAGAAGCCGCCGCGCCCAGAGAGAACTTCTGCGGCGAGTCCGAAACAGGTGCCATCAAATCGGACACATGGTCGTTGGCGGCCAGCAGGATGGGGCCGCCTGCAAATGCGCCCACTCGCGTGTTTGCGCCGCCAACTGCCGCCAGCCGGGCCTGCAACTGGCTGCCAAAGCCAGCCGCAAAGCTGGCACCCGCGTTGCGCAGGGCCACCAGGCCAGCGCCACTGGCGGAGTCATAGGCGGCACGCGCTTGCGCGGCTGAAAGACCTGTCATCACATTCATCACCGTGCTCATGTCGCCGCTGACGCCTGTCACGGCATTTTGCAGGGCGGTGGAGGTGGCGATCTGGTTGGGGGTGATCGCCACGGCGCTGAAGCTGATGTCGTTGCGCGCCAATGTCAGGAAGACGTTGTTGGCGTCGTAACCCAGCGTCGGCGTGAGGAAAGCCAGGTTGGAGGTGACACCGGCGAAGTTGCCGGTGCGTCCGCCAGCGGCGTTGAGGATGGTGTATTGCGTGTTGGCAGCGTAGGTGCCTGCGCCGGTTTGCACATCAACCGTGCCGCCGTTGATCGTTGCCGTGCCCGTGGCGTTGATGCGGTCGTTCGCGCCGGCGGCATCGACTTCGACGCGGTAGATCGAGCCCGCCGCGAAACTCAGGTTGCCATTGACCGTCAACGTGCCGATGGAGTTGCCCGGTGCCAGAATGCCGCCGGATGCAATCGTTGTATTGCCCAGAGTGCCGCTGCCGCCCAAGGTTCCGCCGTTGTTGATGGTGACGGCAGAGTTGGCAATGGAGCCGTTGACCGAGAGCGTTCCTGCGTTGACGGTTGTCGCACCGTTGTAGGTATTGACGCCTGCCAGGATCAGGTTGCCGGCGCCGAGCTTGGTGAACGTGCCCGTGCCGCTGATCGCGCCGGTATAGCTGCCGGTGGCTGCCTGGTCAAAGTTGAGCGCGGCGTTGTTGGTGATGTTGCCCTGCAAGCTGGTGGTGTCGCCTTGCAGCGTGCCGGCTGTCACGGTGGTTCCGCCGCTGTAGGTATTGGCGCCGGTGAGGACCAGATTCCCGCTGCCCTGCTTGATCAGCCCCCCATTGATGCCGCTGATGGTGCCGCTGAACGTCCGGTTGCTGGCATCGCCCAGGGTCAACGTGTTTGCGCCCAGGGCAACGCTGCCCCCCGTGACGCCCGACAGGCTGCCTATGGTTTGATTGCCCGCGGCGGAGATGTCAAAACGCGCGCCGGCTCCGTTCACATTCACCGCAACCGTCGATGCCAGACCGCCGCCCGTGCCAAGTGCCAGCGTGCCTGCGCTGATGGTGAGGCTGCCGCTAAACGTGTTGCTCCCCGTCAAAGTCTGTGTGCCCGAACCCTGCTTGGTCAGTCCCCCGCTACCGCTGATCACTGCGCCGAAACTGGTCGAGGTGTTGTTGCCGCCGGTGGTGAGCGTGCCCGAGCCGACGATGACGTCCCCGCCCGTTGCACCACCGCCCGCCAACGAACCGATGGCCTGATTAAAGTCATTCAGGTCCAGCGTTGCACCCGCCGTATTGGTGAGCGTCACAGCGCTGCTGACGGACAGAGTATTCACCGCACCCGCACGCAACGTGCCGCCGCCGATGGTGGTGGCGCCGCTGTAGCTATTGGCGCCGGTGAGGATAGTCGTGCCAGCGACCTGGTTCAGCATGCCGGCACCGGTGATCCGGGTGCCAAACACATAAGCCGCGTCGGTATGGTTGAAGTTCAGGCTGCCGGTGCCCGCGGCGAAGCGGAGCTCGCCCGCCGCCACGGTGCCTGCTGCCTCCGCTGCGTTGCCCACCACAGCACCGATGTTCAGCACGCCGGTTGAGCCTGAGAGCTCAGCGACATGAAGCACACCGACGCCACTGTTGACGGACACCTGTCCACCGTTCGCGACGGTCAGTGTGCCGGCGCCGCTCACGCCGACGTAGAGGCCGCCGCTGCTGGTCCAGGTGGAGCCCGCGCCGGTCACCGTTGCATGGCCGCTGGCACCCGAGAAAAGGCCGAGGAGCCCATCGGTATTGCTGGCCGTGCCGCCGTCCTGCACGGTCAGTGTGCCGGTGCCGCTACGGCCGACCTGGAGGGTGCCGCTATTGGCCCAAGTGGAGTTCGCGCCGGTCACCGTTGCATTGCCGATGGCGGCGCTGGAAAGGCCGAGGCTCCCGACGGTATTGCTGACCGTGCCGCCGTCCTGCACGGTGAGTGTGCCGGTGCCCTGGGCGCCAACATACAGTGCGCCGCTGTTGGCCCAAATGGAGTTTGCGCCGGTCACCATGGCATTGCCGATGGAGCCGGCAACATCGCCGATCGCCCCATCGGTATTGCTGACTCTGCCGCCGTCCGACACGGCCAGTGTGCCGGTGCCGTCGCGGCCGACGTTGAGGACGCCGGCGTTGGTCCAGGTGGAGCCCGCGCCGGTCACCGTGGCGCTGCCGGTGGATCCTTGGTTCCAACCGATGAGCCCATTGGTATTGCTGACCGTGCCGCCGTTCGACACGGTCAGTGTGCCGGTGCCGCTAAAGCCGACACTGAGGGTACTGCTGTTGGCCCAGGTCGCGCCCGCGCCAGTCACCGTGGCATTACCGGTGGAGCCGGAGGCCCGGCCGACGAACCCACCGGAACTGCTGACCGCGCCGCCGCCCGACACAGTCAGTGTGCCTTGGCCGAGGTTGCCGACAGTGAGCGGGCCGCTGTTCGTCCAGGTGGAGTTCGCACCGGTCACTGTGGCATTACCGGTGGAGCCGGCGTCGAAGCCGAGGTACCCAATGACATTGCTGACCGTGCCACCGTTCGACACGGTCAGTGTGCCGGTGCCGGTGTTGCCAACCAAGAGGGTGCCACCGATGTTCCAGGGGCTGGCCTGGGGGACAGGCACGGTCACGCTGGCGCCAGCGTCGATGGAGACGTCCTGTGCCCCGACCGAAGAGCAAACTGAAGAGCCGATCAGGACCAGTGCCACAGCGGTGCTGCCGCGTTTGCCGCAGGCACGTGTGATTTCAGAAACGGCGACCCAGGCCCCAAGAGATGCGTTCCAGATGCTGCGGTGTGTGGTGTTCATGGTGGAGTCATCAGGTGGCGGGTTATTGCTGCTAAATTGATAGCTGCTTTCGCTTGTGCAGCAAGGGCTAGAGGTCGAGTTCTCTTGTGGACCGGTCTCTGCAGACTCTTCGGGCCTACCAGCGCGCCCGCAAGCCGGCCAGCATGGCCAGGTTGTTTTGGCGGCTGTTGTGCTCGGTCTGCACATCGGCAAACAGGTCCACTCCTTTGCCGATGCTGTTGCCGGTGCGCCCGGCGGCGGCATTGAGGATGGTGTACTGCGTACTGGCCTGGTAGGTGCCGGCACTGGCCTGCACATCGACCGTGCCGCCGTTGAGAGTGGCCGCGCCAGTGGCATTGATGCGATCGTTTGCACCTGCGGCATCCACTTCAACACGGTAGATCGACCCCGTCGCGAAACTCAAGTTGGCGGTCCAGTTGGCGTCGATAGACCAGTTCCCGCCGGCGCCGGCATTCCAGTCGGTGCTTTGGGCGATGCCGATGCCGGGCACCATGGCCAGACCGGCCAGTGCAAGGGCCGCACTCAGCGGACGCAGCCGGCAATTCAGGCGTGTTTTCACGGAAGCGCTTCCCCTCGGTGTTGTTGTGTGCACGCGATTAAAAGCGCCCGCCGCCACCGCGGTAAATACCGCAAAGGGGTTAGATGGCGCTTTGGGGCAACAACGGCCAGGTAGGAATTGCTATGCTATTGATAGCTAATGACGCAGACAACGATTGGGTTGCGACACTGCCTGGTTCGTAAAACCAGTGCCGGGTAGCCGCAGGCGGTCGGGAACTATTTACGCAGCCTGCGTTGCCAGCATTTCGCGCAGCGCCGATTGCAGTGCCTGCGGCTGGCAGGGCTTGCGCACCACGGGCACGCCGCTGTGGGCGATGCGCTGCAGCTGGGTCGGTGCGGTTTCACCGGTGACAACCAGGGCACGCAGGCCGGGCAGCTGAGCACGAAAGGCGGCAAGCACCGTCAGGCCGTCGCGGCCTTCGGCGTCGCCCAGGTGCAGGTCGGTCACCAGCAGGTGCGGGCGCTGGCTTGCTTCATTACTTGTTTGGGAGAGCCAGGCGAGGGCGGCTTCAGCGCTGTCAAACGACTGCACCGGCAGGCCCAGCTCGCCCACGACCTGCGTGGTGGCGGCCAGCGCCAGCGGATCGTCGTCGAGCACCAGGGCTTGCCAGCCGAGGAAGCCACTGGTCGATGCATCGTTTGCTGTCTGCGGCAAGCCGATGCGGGGCGCGCCGCTTGCATGCAAAGGAAGGGCGATGCTGAAGAGACTGCCGCGGCCGGTTGCTGACTTCAGCGCCACGTCGGCATACATCTGCGCCGCCAGACGCTTGACGATGGCCAGGCCCAGGCCGAGCCCCGCCTGTTCCTTGTCTTGCGGCAGCCGCACGAAGGCGTCGAAGAGGCGCTGCTGGTTGGCTGCCGAAATGCCGGGGCCGGTGTCGACGACGCCGATGTGCACCTGGCCGGCCTGCAACCGCGCAAACAGCAGCACCGCGCTGCCGCTGGTGAACTTGATGGCGTTGCTGGTGAGATTCAGCACGATGCGCTGCAGCGCATCGGGCGGGGCATTGACCCACAGCTCGGGGCGGGCGCGCACGCGCAGCCGGATGTTGCGCTGCGCGGCGGTGGCGGCCAGCGTGCCGGCGACGGATTCCAGCAGTGCACCGACGGGCAGCGCTGAGGCGGCCAGCGGCGTGGCGCCGGCATCGAGCTGCGCCAGGTCGAGCAGGCCTTCGAGCAGGCCGTTGAACGCCATGACGCTGGTTTCCAGCTGGCCGGCCATGCGCTGGGCCTGCACGGCCAGGGGCTGGCTGCTGCCCATAAAGGCCTTGGCCAGCGTGGTTTTGAGGCCTGACGCGAACAGGCCGGCGGCGTAGGCGGGCTGGCGCAGGTCATGCGTGGCGGCGGCCAGCAGCGCGGTCTTGTCGGCGCTGGCCAGCTCGGCCCGGTCGCGCGCGGCCGCGAGGTCACGCACCAGCTGGGCGTTCTCAAAACGCAGTTCGATGGAATTGAGCAGGCTGCGGTTCAGGCCGCGGCCATAACCCAGGCATACCAGCATGAAGACCAGCGTCAGCAGGCCGAAGCCGGCAAACTCGCGCTGGCCTTCGGTCATGCAGCGCAGCGCAAACGGCAGCACCGAGGGAATCGAATAGGCCATGAAGGCCGGGTAGTACACCGAGAGCGAACCGAGTGCGCCGCTGACCATGCCGCCCAGCAAAAAGCCCAGGAACAGCGTGGGCACGTAGGCCTGCGGGTCAAACGCCATCAGGCCCAGGAGGCCCCAGAGGCAACCCGACATGAAGGAGCCGGTGGCAAAGGCACGTGCCGCGCGGCGCGTGCTGTGGAGGTCCAGTTGCTGGGCGGGTGCCGTTCGCACCCGCCTGAAGAAGCGCCGCACCAAGGCAAAACGGCTGGCTGTGAGCAGCACCACCGCGCCCAGCCAGCCCCAGAGCAGCTGGCCGGCCAGTGGGTCGGCGTGGCCGGACGGCTGCAACACCACGGCCGCGACGGTGCCCGCCAGCAGCGTGCCGAGGAAGGTGCTGGTGGACTGCTTGTACAGCGTCTGGACCTGCTCGAACAACACAGGATGGGCAGGGGTCATGGTGCGTAGAATCCGTCAGGGTTGGCGTGGCGGTGCCGGTGATGCACAGCCCGCGCTGCCCCCGCTTCACCGGCCCCTGCTGATCGTAGTTGATTCCCCTGCCTGGACCATATGACGCAAACACCCATACGCCTGCTGCTGGCCGACGACCATGACCTGGTTCGCGAAGGCCTCGCAGCGTTGATGGCCTCCTGTGAGGACATCGAGGTGGTGGCGTCGGTCGCCGGCAGCGACAGCGCCATCGCCGAAGCGCTGGCGTTGGCGCCCGACGTGGCGGTGGTCGACTTCCAGCTGCCGCCCGAGGACGGCGTGGCCGTGGCCATGGCCCTGCAGGCCGCGCAGAGCCCGACACGCGTGCTCCTGATCACCGGCAGCCAGGAGCGCGCCGACATCGAACGCATTTTTGCCAGCCCGGCGCAGGGTGCATTGCACAAAAGCGGCGGGGCGGGCGAGCTGCTTGCCGCCATACGCGCGCTGGCCGAAGGCGACCTGCACTTTTCAGAATCCATCGCCGCACTGCGCCGGCCGCCGGGCATTGACGCGCTGGCCGAGCTGCGCAAGCTGACCGAACGCGAAAAGCAGGTGCTGTGCTCGGTGGCGGAGGGCGCGTCCAGCAAACTGATTGCCGCCAGCCTGCTGCTGCAGCGTGAAACCGTGCGCACGCACAGGCGCAACCTGATGCTGAAGCTGGGCATGCACAACAGCGCCCAGCTGACGGCCTTCGCGATCCGCGCCGGTCTGATCTAGGCTGCGCGCCGGCCGGCAGGCGCTCAGACGGAAAACGCCTTTTCAGCGGCGCGCAGCACCGCCTGCCGCAGCCACACATGGGCGCTGCGCTGCTGCGAGCGGCGGTGCCACACGGCGTCCACGTGGACCGGTGCCACGTCGAAGGGCAGGGGGCGCAGCACGAGTTGTTCGGCGATGCCGGTCACGCGCACGAAGTGGCGCGGCAGCACGGTCAGCAGGTTGGAATTGGCCACCACCCGGCCAGCGGTGAAGAACTGGTTAACGGTCAGCACGACGTGCCGCTTGCGCCCCAGCGAGGCCAGGGATTCGTCGATAAAGCCGTAGGGCCGGCCCGAAAAACTCACCAGCATGTGGCGCGCCGCGCAAAACTTGTTGAGCGTGAAGGGGCCGGTGGCCAGCGGGTGATCCCTGCGCATTGCGCAGACGTATTCGCCGTCATAGAGCCGCTGGTTGGAAAACGGCAGTGGTTCGCCGCTTTGTTCGCTCGCCGTCAGGTCGGCCACCAGCGAGGGAAAGTAGCCGACGGCCAGGTCGCAGGTCTCTTCGTCGAGCAGGCGCCGCGGGTCGCGCGTGGTGAGCGGCACCACGCGGATGGACACGCCCGGGGCTTGCTGGTCCAGTGTTTCGACCAGGCCGGGCATTACCTCGGCCGCCGTTGCGTCGGCCATGGCCAGCACAAAGGTGGTGGTGGCCGTGCCGGGCACAAATTCGTTGGGAACCAGCGACTCCTGCAGTTGCCGCAGCGCCTCGCGCACGGCGGGCCAGATGGCCAGGGCGCGCGAGGTGGGCGCCATGCCTTGGCCGCTGCGCTGCACCAGCTCGTCGCCCAGGGTTTCCCGCAGCCGGCGCAGCGCATTGCTGACGGCGGGCTGGGTCAGCGACAGGTTGCGCGCCGCCCGCGTCAGGCTGCGCTCGGCCATCACTTCGTCGAAAACGCGGAGCAGGTTCAGGTCCAGCGTGCGGAAATTAAGGGGATTCAAGGGGTAAAGGGAGGGAGTTCGGTCTAGATTATCACTGACGTGAATGAATCACATCATAAAGATAAAGTTGAGTAACATCAGTGATAACCCTAATATCCCTGTACCCGTTGAGATATCTGTGTCCCGGCGGGGATAAACCAATCGGGAGTTCCTCATGACCAGCTTCGTCAATATCAAACATTCCACACAGCACCCCGGCGTTGTCCGCGCTGAGTCGGCCTTTGGTGCCGTACGCCAGCTGGGCCATGCGTTCTCCGGCACCCGCGGCCTCGCCACGCTGCTCTTGTCCGCCGTCGCGGCCGCCGTCATGGTGGTGGCCTACCAGGTGATGGACAGCGTCACCGAAGGCCATCTGCTGGTGATGTGGATCGCGCTCTGGGCCATCGCCTTTGCCACGCTGGCGCTTTTTGCCGGCAGCGCACGCAACGCCGCCGCCCGCGTCAAGGCCGGCCTGGACGGCTGGTCGCGCGGCCTGGCCGAAGCCCGCGCCGACCAGCGCCTGTGGCAAGCCGCCCGGAACGACCCGCGCGTGATGGCCGACCTGCAAATGGCCCTGCAACGCGCAGCCGATGTTGAAGAGGTCGCTGCGGCTCCCGCCGTCAAGGCTGAGGCTGCAGAGCTGGTCAACGCCGCTGGAATGGTGCGGCCTTACCATCGCTACTACATCTAAGCGTCCCGCCGGATGCCGGGCCGCCCGCCGCGGCGGCCCACAAAAAAGCCACCTTGTCAGGTGGCTTTTTCTTTGCCCTGTCGCCGGGTGGCGCAGGGCGAGAGGCGCGGCGCACAGATCATGCGCCGCCCCCGCCTGGGTGTGCCGGTCAGGCAGCCAGGCGGCGCTCGATCGCGGCTTTGGTCTCCCCCAGCTCTTTCGGCAGGTGATGTTCGAGTTGCTTGAACAGTTCGGCGTGCAGTTCCAGCTCTTTCAGCCAGGCGGCCTTGTCGATGCTGGTCACGGTGTTGAACTGCTCGGCGCTGAAGTTCAGGCCGGTCCAGTTCAGGTCTTCGTAGGCGGGGCTGATGCCGGTGATGTGCTCGGAACCCTTGCCCGTGCCTTCGATGCGGTCGATCATCCACTTGAGCACGCGCATGTTCTCGCCGTAGCCGGGCCAGACGAACTTGCCGTCTTCGCCCTTGCGGAACCAGTTGGTGGTGTAGATCTTGGGAATCCTGGCGCCGGTGGCTTCCAGCTTCTTGCCGACGTTGAGCCAGTGCTGGAAGTAGTCGCTCATGTTGTAGCCCATGAAAGGCAGCATGGCAAACGGGTCGCGGCGCACCACGCCGGCCTGGCCGGTGGCGGCAGCCGTGGTTTCAGAGCCCATGGTCGCGGCCATGTACACGCCTTCGACCCAGTTACGCGCTTCGGTGACCAGCGGCACGGTGGTGGAGCGGCGGCCGCCGAAGATGAAGGCGTCAATCGCCACACCTTTCGGGTCGTCCCAGGCACTGTCCAGGGCCGGGTTGTTGGTGGCGGCCACGGTGAAGCGGGCGTTGGGGTGGGCGGCCTTGGCGCCGGTTTCCTTGGCGATTTGCGGCGTCCAGTCCTTGCCTTGCCAGTCGATCAGGTGGGCGGGCTGGCCGCCGGTGTCCTTTTCCATGCCTTCCCACCACACGTCGCCGTCGTCGGTCAGGGCCACGTTGGTGAAGATGACGTTCTTGTCCAGGCTCGCCATGCAGTTCGGGTTGGTGTGGAAGTTGGTGCCCGGTGCCACGCCGAAGTAACCGGCTTCGGGGTTGATGGCGTAGAGCTTGCCGTCGGCGCTGGGCTTGATCCAGGCGATGTCGTCGCCGATGGTGGTGACCTTCCAGCCGTCAAAGCCGGCCGGCGGCACGAGCATGGAGAAGTTGGTTTTGCCGCAGGCGCTCGGGAAGGCCGCCGCCACGTGGTATTTCTTGCCCTGGGGATTCGTCACGCCGAGGATCAGCATGTGTTCGGCCAGCCAGCCTTCGTCGCGGCCCATGTTGGAGGCGATGCGCAGCGCGAAGCACTTCTTGCCCAGCAGCGCGTTGCCGCCGTAGCCGGAGCCGTAAGACCAGATCTCGCGCGTCTCGGGGTAGTGCACGATGTACTTGGTCTTGTTGCAAGGCCATTTCACGTCCTTCTGGCCTTCGGCCAGCGGCGCGCCCACGGTGTGCACGCAGGGCACGAAGTCGCCGTCCACGCCCAGCACGCCGAACACCGCCTGGCCCATGCGCGTCATGATCTTCATGTTGACGGCCACGTAGGGGCTGTCGGAGAGTTCGATGCCAATGTGCGCGATCGGCGAGCCCAGCGGGCCCATGCTGAAAGGCACCACGTACATGGTGCGGCCCTTCATGCAGCCGTCAAACAGGGGTTGCAGCGTCTGGCGCATCTCGGCGGGCGCCATCCAGTTGTTGGTCGGGCCGGCGTCTTCCTTTTTGGCCGAGCAGATGTAGGTGCGGTCTTCCACGCGGGCGACGTCGCTCGGGTCGCTCTGGGCCAGGAAGCTGTTGGGGCGCTTGGCTTCGTTGAGCTTTTTGAAGGTGCCGGCGTCGACCAGCTGCTGGCACAGGCGCTGGTATTCGGCGTCGCTGCCGTCGCACCAGTACACGTCGTCGGGCTTGCACAGGGCCACCATGTCGGCGACCCAGGCGATCAGTTTTGCGTTTTTGACGTAGCTGGGTGTGTTGAGCTTGAGGCCCTGCATCACGGGTTGGTTCATCGAAAAAACTCCAAAGTTAAAAAGCGTTATTTCGGGAAACGTCGCCCGGCAATCCCGGGGGGTGGTGACGTCAAGACGTTTGTCGAAATAAGGCTCGAGGGCTTTTCGGGCCGCTGCGGCGCGAGGCAAAAAAGCGGCCGGAAGAAGCGCTTTTCCGCCCTCCACGGGTCGGCCGGAGAATTCATTTTAAGAACATCGGCCCGGGTTACCTTGCGGTTACCGCCAAAAGTTATGCAGAACTTGCATGAGGTTATGCATATGCGGTGCGGGGGTTCAGGCAGTCATGACATGCGGGTATGGAATGCCGTCAGGGACGGTCGGGCCGAGCTTTTCTCTGCGGAAAAGGGCCGGAAAAGAGTCAGGGCGCGCTGGGGCCGGAAACAAAAAAGTCCGCAGGGTGCGGACTTTTGGGGGTAAGCGGGGAGGGCTTCAGGCCATGTAGATGGCGATAAAGGCCAGCAGGAACATCAGCACGCCGCCGACCACGGGCAGAACAATGGGGATCACGGGGATGATGGCGTCAACGGCATCCTGCTCCTGGGCGGGCGTGGCGCTGTCGTGGGCGGCATTGGTGGTGTGGCTGGCTGGACTGGACATGGGGGTTCCTGAATTGCTTGAAAGTCTGGGCAGATTTTACCCGCATGCCGCGATGGGCCGCAAAGAGGCCGGCCGCCGCCTTTGCGTTACCCTTTAGCCATGCCTGTTTGTGGAAGGAAAGCATGAAATCCCCAGCCCCATTTCAATCCCGCTTGCGCGTCGTTTCAGCCGGCGCAGCTTTGTCCGCGTTGGCCCTGTTGTCGGCCTGCGCCACCGGCGGCCCCAACAGCGCCTCGGCCAGGCCGGTGCTCTATCCCAACGCCACGCTGAACCGCGTGGGCGAGGCCCAGGGCCAGGCCGAAGCCAATGCCTGCATGTCGCGGGCCTCGGCCGCCGGGCTCAGTCCTTCGCAAAGCGGCAATGAAGTCGGCCGCCGTGCCGGCGAAGGCGCGGCCGTGGGCGGCGTGGCTTCGGCCGTGGGGGCCTTGATCACGGGGCGCGGCGGGGAAGGCGTGCTGCGCGCCGGCGCCGCGGGTGCCGCTGTGGGCGGCTCGGCGGGTGCCGTGTCGGGCGCTTTCCACAACGACAAGCCCAACAGCACCTACCGCAGCTTTGTGCAGCGCTGCCTCAGCGAACGCGGCTTTGAGGTGATCGGCTGGAACTGAGCAGGGGCGGAACTCCCGCCGCGCTCAGTGCTGCTCCGAGGCTTCGAAGCCGGCCGCGTTGACGGCGGCCAGTACCTGCTGGATGTGGTCGCGCCCGCGCGTCTGGATCACCAGCTCGATCTCCACGTTCTGGGCCGACAGCATGGTGAAGGCACGCTGGTGATGCACTTCATCGATGTTGGCGCCGGCGTCGGCCACGGTGGCGGTGATTTTCGCCAGTGAGCCGGGAATGTCGCGCACGCTGACCTTGATGCGCGCCAGGCGCCCGGCGCGCACCATGCCGCGCTCGATGATGGCGGCCAGCAGCAGCGGGTCGATATTGCCGCCGCACAGCACCAGGCCGACTTTTTTGCCGGCAAAACGCGCCGGGTATTTGAGCAGCGCCGCGAGTCCGGCCGCGCCCGCGCCCTCGACCAGGGTTTTTTCGATCTCGAGCAGCATGACCATGGCCTGCTCGATGTCGCCCTCGTCCACCAGCACCAGGTCGTCCACCAGTTTGGCGATGATGGCCCGCGGGATCACGCCGGGCGTTCCGACGGCGATGCCTTCAGCAATCGTGCTGGTGCCTTGGGGGTGTTGGGTGCCCTTGATGGCGTTGACCATGCCCGGGAAGCGGGAGGTCTGCACGCCGATGATTTCAATGCCGGGTTTGAGGGCCTTGGCCGCCGTGGCCATGCCCGCGATCAGGCCGCCGCCGCCCACGGCGATGACCAGGGTGTCCAGTTCGGGCACGGCACGCAGCATTTCCAGGCCGGTCGTGCCCTGGCCCGCGACGATGGCCTCGTCGTCATAAGGGTGCACAAAAACCAGGCCCTCGCGCTCGGCCAGCAGCAGGGCGTGGGCGCGCGACTCGTCCAGCGAGTCGCCGTGCAGCACCACCTCGGCGCCAAAGCCGCGGGTGCGCTCTATCTTCACCCCCGGCGTGAAGCGCGGCATCACGATCACCGCCCGCAGGCCCAGGCGCTGCGCATGGTAGGCCACACCCTGGGCATGGTTACCCGCGCTCATGGCGATCACGCCGCGGCGCCGTTCGTCGGCCGACAGTTGCGCGAGCTTGTTACAAGCGCCACGCTCCTTGAAGGATGCGGTGTACTGGAGGTTCTCGAACTTCAGGAAAATCTGCGCGCCCGTCAGCTGCGACAGCGTCCTGGATTCCACGCACGGTGTGTCCAGCAAATGGCCCTGCAGCCGCTGGGCGGCTTCTTCGATGTCGGTAAGGCTGAGCATGATTTCCTCTGTGGCGATGTACGGGATTGTGCCGGGTGATTGTCCGCGTGTAACGGTGGCGATTCTGTGGCGCATTTCACACGGAAGGGTTCAAGTAGCGTCTTCCATGATGCTTCAAGCTGCGTTATGGTGGAGTCTCGTTGAGACCCATGGCGCCCAGGCGTTCATGGCGGATGTGATAGGTCACGCAATGAGGCAAGGTGCACAGGCAATGTCAACCAGCGGTGTAGTTGCAACAGGGAGGTTTGTCCATGAGCAAGCGTTCCGTTAGCGAGCAGCAATGGCTGCTGTCCCCCGGGCTCAAGGAGGCCCCGGTGCTGGACCTGATGTGCTCGCATTTCGTGCTGACGCTGGCCGCCCGCCAGGGCGCCAAGTTCAACGTCAGGCGCGACCTCAACAGCCTGCTCTCCCTCTCCGGCCGGCACCTGGTCTGGCCCTTGCCCGCGCTGCAGCGCCTGCGCGAGTTCCTGGTCCGCCGCTGCAAGGACAACGAATTCTGGCGCGGCCATGAAAGCCTGACCGACGCCGAATTCATGGCGCGCCACGGCGCCTGGCGCGGCCCCTACGAAGAGGGCACGCTGTTTTTCTACCTCGACGAACATGCGAAAGACCAGCCCAAGGATTTGCTCTCGGTGCTGGCCGCCACCGGCGAGTGGCTCACGCACGCGCTCAAGAAACAATCGACCCTGGTCGAAAAAAACATCGATGCGCTGGCCAACCTGCTGCAACTGAACCGCGCCGAGCGCGCGCTGCTGCTTTACGGCACGCTGGCGCGCTACCAGCGCGACCTGCGCTCCCTGCTGGTGGAGTTCAAGGTCAACAACGCCCCGGAAGCCTATGCCGCCATCGCCGACGTGGCCGGCGTCAAGGCGCCCGAAGTCGCCGAGGCGCTGCGCGCCGGCTCGCGCCTCGAACGCATAGGCATGGTCGAGAACCTGATCTCCGAGCACAACATCACCGACCTCGCCGACCTCATGAAGGTCAGCGAAAAACTGCCGCCCGTCTTGATGCGCGAATACCGCGACCAGAACGAACTGATGGCCGTCTTCACGCGGCCTGCCGCGCACAGCAGCCTGGGCCTGGCCGATTTCGCTTTTGTGCAGGAAGACGCGCAGGTGCTGGTGTCCCTGTTGCGCAATGCCGTGGCCGCCAAGGAGCAGGGTGTCAACGTGCTGCTCTACGGCCCGCCCGGCACCGGCAAGACCGAGCTGGCCAAGGTCGTCACGCAGGCCGCGGGGCTGGACCTGTTCGAAGTCGAATACGCCGACCGCGACGGCAACTCGCTGAGCGGGCGCGACCGCTACCGCTCCTTGCAGATCGCGCAGGTTTTCCTCAAAGGCAGCACGCACTCGGCCCTGCTGTTCGACGAAGTGGAGGACGTGTTCCCGCCCATCTCCAACGAAGCCGCGCAGCTGATGGCGCGCTCCGAACAGCTGCCGGTGCCGGCCAGCGGCTCGGTCAGCGGCAAGGCCTGGGTCAACCAGATCCTCGAATCCAACACCGTGCCCACGCTGTGGGTCACCAACCGCATCGAACAAATCGACCCGGCCTTCCGCCGTCGTTTCGCTTACCACCTCGAACTGCGCTCGCCGCCGCCCGGCGCGCGCGAAGGTGTGGTGCGCAAGACGCTGGAAGGCGTGCAGGTCAGCGACGCCTTCGTGGCCAAACTCACGGCGCGCAAGGGCCTCACGCCCGCACAGATACGCACGGCGGTGCGCTTTGCCCGGCTGGCCAGCGCGCCCGAGGAAAAAATCGACGCGCAGGTCGACGGCGAAGCCATGCAGGCCATCCTGGCCGGCGGCCGGCCGCTACTGATGGAGTCGCTGATCGAGCGGCAGCTCAAGAATGCCGACGTCGCGCTCGGCAACAAATCCGAAACCGCAGGCCGGCGCAGCGTCACCACCTACGACCTGTCCATGCTCAACGTCGAGTCGCGCTTTGAAGTGCCGCGCATCGTCGAGGCGCTCAAGAGCCGCGGCCACGGCAGCCTGTGCTTTTACGGCCCGCCCGGCACCGGCAAGACCGCGCTGGCGGAGCACATCGCCAAGGCGCTGGACCTGCCCCTGATCATCAAGCAGGCCAGCGACCTCATGAGCAAGTACGTCGGCGAGACCGAACAGAACATGGCCGCCATGTTCCGCGAGGCCGAGTCCGAAAAAGCCGTGCTGCTGCTCGACGAAGCCGACAGCTTTCTGCAGGACAGGCGCGGCGCCCAGCGCACCTACGAGGTGACCGAGGTCAACGAAATGCTGCAGGGCATGGAACGCCACAACGGCATCTTCATCTGCACCACCAACCTGTTCGACAGCCTGGACCAGGCGGCCCTGCGCCGCTTCACCTTCAAGATCAAATTCATGCCGCTGACCCGCGAGCAGCGTGAGGCCATGTTTGTGGTCGAGGCCTTGGCCGGCGACGCGGCCCTGCTGGGCGGCGCCCTGCGCGAGCGCCTGGGCAAGCTCACCCAGCTGTGTCCTGGCGATTTCGCGGCGGTCAAGCGCCAAGTTGATATCCTCGCCGCCGAGTTCTCGGCCGAGGAGTTCCTCGCGCAACTGGAGGCCGAGCACCGCATCAAGCCCGAGGTGCGCGAAGGCCGCAACATGGGGTTCCTGCAGTAGCCCCTTCCCGAGGCTTAAACGCAGGCCAGGCTGGCCTCGTGTTTCTTTCGAATGGCCTCGCTGACTTCCAGCTGCGCCTGCCGCACGATGCGGCCGTCCTCCATCCACAGCAACTGCCCGGGCTGCATCTGCTGCCAGTTTTCGTTGCGCGTGAGCGGCTGGGTGGCGACCACGCAGAGGCGGTCTTCCGGGTTGTTGGTCTGGGCAAAGTCCATGCTGAGGTCGGCATCCACCAGGCTGGCGTTGGAAAACGGCCATTCGCGCACCAGGTACCACAGCCGCGTCGAGCAATGCGCATACAGCGACTGGCCGTTGGACAGCAGGTAGTTAAAAACCCCGAATTCGGCGGTGCGCTCGCTCATGGCGCACAGCGTGTCGAACACGATGTCGGCCGAGCAGGGCTCGCGCGGGCTGATGCGCTTGAGTTCTTCCATCAGCGCGCAGAAGGCCCGCTCGCTGTCGGTGGTGCCCACGGGCTGGTAGTTGCCGGCGGAGTCCGGCTGGTAGTCGATCAGGTCGCCGTTGTGGGCGAACAGCCAGTGCCGGCCCCACAGTTCACGGGTGAAGGGATGGCAGTTCTCCAGCCGCATCGGGTCGCCCTGCGTGGCCTTGCGGATGTGCGAGACCACGTTGCGCGACTTGATCGCGTAGTGCTTGAGCATTTCGGCGACCGGCGAGGTCGCCGCCGGCTGGGCGTCGACAAAAAGGCGGCAGGCCTTGTCTTCAAAAAAACCGATGCCGAAACCGTCCGCATGGTGGTCGGTCAGGCCGCCGCGCGCGGCGAAGCCGGTCAGCGAAAACCGAAGGTCCGCCGGCTTGGCTGAATTCATTCCCAATAACTGGCACATGGACGCTAGTCTAATGCCCCCGGATCTAATGCCCCAGAATCTTGGACAGGAAATCCTGTGCCCGGTCGGTTTGCGGATGGTTGAAGAACTCGGTGGGCGTGTTCTCTTCGACGATCTGGCCCTGGTCCATGAAGATCACGCGGTCGGCCACTGCCTTGGCAAAGCCCATCTCGTGCGTCACGCACAGCATGGTCATGCCCTGGTTGGCCAGCTCCATCATCACGTCCAGCACTTCCTTGATCATTTCCGGGTCCAGCGCCGAGGTGGGCTCGTCGAACAGCATGATCTTGGGCGTCAGGCACAGCGCCCGGGCAATCGCCACGCGCTGCTGCTGGCCGCCCGAGAGCTGCAGCGGGTACTTCTGCGCCTGTTCGGCGATGCGTACGCGCTCGAGCTGCGCCATGGCGCGCTCGATCGCGTCCTTTTTCGACAGGCCCGCCACCCAGGTCGGCGACAGCGTGAGGTTTTCCAGCACCGTCAGGTGCGGGAACAGGTTGAACTGCTGGAACACCATGCCGACCTGGCGGCGCACCGCGTCAATCGCCTTGACGTCGTCGCCCAGCAGGGAGCCCGCGACGGTGAGCTTGCCTTCCTGGTAGTCCTCCAGCGCGTTGATGCAGCGGATCATGGTGGACTTGCCCGAGCCCGAGGGCCCGCAGATCACCAGGCGCTCGCCCGGCTTGACTTGAAGGTCGATGTCGCGCAACACGTGGAAGTTGTTGCCGTACCATTTGTTGACCTTGTCGAAGTGGATGGTGGGTTCACTCATTTTGCTATTTCCTGTTCAACGGGCTTTGCCCACGGCGAGCCGGCGTTCAATCCACAGGCTGTAGCGCGACATGGCGAAGCAGCAGGTGAAATAAATCGCGGCGATGAAAATATAGGCTTCGATCTTGAAAGGGCGCCAGTTCGGGTCCGAGCCCACGGCCAACGACAGCGCGCCCGTGAGTTCGTACAGCGACACGATGGTCACCAGCGAGGTGTCCTTGAAGAGCGAGATGAAGTTGTTCATGATGCTGGGCACCACCGTGCCCAGGGCCTGCGGCAACACGATCTTGCCCTGCGTCTGCCAGTAGCCCAGCCCCAGGCTGGCGGCCGCCTCGGTCTGGCCCTTGGAGAGCGACTGCAGGCCGCCGCGCACGATCTCGGCCATGTAGGCCGCCGCGAACAGCGTGATACCGACGATGACGCGCACCAGCACGTCGGGCGACTGGCCAATGGGCATGAACAGCGGGAACATGAAGCTGGCCATGAACAACACCGAGATCAGCGGCACGCCGCGTATCAGCTCGACGTAGATGACGCATAAGGTGCGTATCGCCGGCATGTTGGCGCGGCGCCCCAGGGCCACCACCACGGCGATCGGGAAGGCGATGGTCATCGAAATCACCGTGAGCATCACCGTCAGCGGCAGGCCGCCCCACTGGTCGGTCGTCACCTTGGCCAGGCCCAGGACGCCGCCGCTCATCAGCGTGAAGAAGGCCGCCAGCACCACGACCCACAGCAGCGCCAGCCAGGGCTTCCAGAACCAGCGTATGCAGCTGGCCACCACCAGGCCCAGCAGCAGCAGCGTCGCGAGTTCGGCGCGCCAGTGTTCGGGCTGCGGGTAGCGGCCCAGCAGGATGATGCGGCCTTTTTCGCGGATCACGCCCCAGCAGGCGCCCACGCCGCGCGCGGCCTGGCAGGCGTCCGGGTCGGCCGCGGTGACGGCATGGAAGATGCCCCACTGCGCGATGCCCGTGGCGGCCCACGCCAGCAGCGCGAGCACGGCAAGGGAAATCACCGTATTGCCGATGCTGGAGAACAGGTTGTTGCGCAGCCAGGGGCCGACGCCCTCCATCTTGATGGGGGCGGGGCGGGCTGCGATGGGGACAAAGGTTTTGCTCATCGCTCAACGCTCCTTGATGGCGGCACGGCTGTTGAACCAGTTCATCAGGCCGGACGTCGCCAGCGAGGTGCTCAGGTAGATCAGCATGATGATGGCGATGCACTCCACGGCCCGGCCGGTCTGGTTCAGCGAAGTGTTGGCGATGGAGACCAGGTCGGGGTAACCCACGGCGACGGCCAGCGAGGAGTTCTTCGTGAGGTTGAGGTACTGGTTGGTCAGCGGCGGGATGATGACCCGCAGCGCCTGCGGCAGCACCACCAGCCGCATCGAGTGGCCGCGCGACAGGCCCAGCGAGGCGCTGGCCTCGTGCTGGCCCAGCGATACCGAGGCGATGCCGGCGCGCACCACTTCGGCCACAAAGGCGGAGGTGTAGAGCACCAGGCCCAGCAGCACCGCGAGGTACTCCGGCGACAGCGCCCCACCGCCTTCGACCTGCGACTCGGTCAGCAGCGGCATGTTCCATTCGTTGGGCGCACCGCCCGCGAGCCAGCCAAGTACCGCACCGCCTACGACCAGCGCCAGCGACACCCAGAACACCGGCCGCGGTTTGCCGGTCAGGTCGAACTGCTTGCGCGCGCTGCGTGCATAGAACACGCTGGCCGCTACGCCCACCAGTGCGCCCACAAGCGCCAGCGTCTGGCCCAGCTTCCATACCGGCGAAGGGTAGGAGATGCCGTTCTTGCTGACGTAAACCCATTGGCCGATGTGCAGGGCCTGGTCGATGGCCGGCAGGTATTCGGTGAACAGCAGGTACCACATCAGCAGCTGCAGCAGCACCGGGATATTGCGGAAGGTTTCCACATAGCCGTAGCACAGCGCGCGCACCAGGGCGTTGCGCGAGAAGCGGCCCACGCCCAGCAGGGTGCCCAGGATGGAGGTCAGCACGATGCCGACCACCGCCACGCGCAGCGTGTTGACCAGCCCGACCAGGAAGGCTTTCCAGTAGGGGTCTATGGAGTCGTAGGGGAGCCAGCCTTCACCGATGTCGAAGCCGGCCGGCTGCGTCAGGAAGTCGAAGCCGCTCTGGATGCCGCGGGTCTTCATGTTGGCCATGGTGTTGCTCACCAGCAGCCAGATCAGGAAGACGATCAGGCTGACGGCCAGCACCTGGTAGACGATGGCGCGCGCCTGCTTGCTGCGCCAGGAAAAAACCTTGCGCCGCGTGGCCGGAGCCGGGCGCGGGGGAATCAGGGAGTGCTCGGACATAACGGGGTACCCAAAAAAGCGGGCCGCTCGACAACGTGTGGTTGTGAGCGGCCCGTTGCGTTAGCGCATCGGAATCAGGTGATCAGGTCAGCGCACCGGCATGGCGTACATCTGGCCGCCCTTGTTCCACTGGTTGTTCTGGCCGCGCGGCAGCGCCAGCGGCGTCTTGGGGCCGACATTGCGCTCGAAGATCTCGCCGTAGTTGCCGACGGCCTTGACGGCGCGCACCAGCCATTCCTTGTCCAGGCCCAGCAGCTTGCCGGTGTCCTCGCCGCTGCCGGTCAGGCGCATGACCACGGGGTCCTTGCTTTCCTTGGTCATGGCGTCGACATTGGCCTGGGTCACGCCGTACTCTTCGGCTTCGACCAGGCCGTACACCACCCACTTGACGATGGCGAACCACTCGTCGTCACCGCGGCGCACCATGGGGCCCAGCGGCTCCTTGGAGATCAGCTCGGGCAGGATCAGGTGGTCGGCGGGAACCTTGGCTTCCTTGTTGCGCACCGAGGCCAGGCCCGAGGCGTCGGTCGTGTAAGCCTGGCAGCGGCCCGAGAAGTAGGCGGCGTTGACGGCTTCCTGCTTTTCAAACACCACGGGCTTCATGTTCAGGTTGTTGGCCTTGGAGAAGTCGGTCAGGTTTTTCTCGGTCGTGGTGCCGGACTGCACGCAGACCGTGGCGTTCTTCAGCGACTTGGCGCTTTTGATCTTGCTCTTCACGGGAACCATGAAACCCTGGCCGTCGTAATAGGTCACGGCGGTCATGTGCAGGCCCAGTGATGCGTCGCGGGTCAGCGAGAAGGTGGTGTTGCGCGAGAGCACGTCGACTTCGCCGGACTGCAGCGCGGTGAAGCGCTGCTGGGCGTTCAGGGGAACCCATTTGACCTTGCTGGCGTCGCCCAGCACGCTGGCGGCGACCGCCTTGCAGACGTCCACGTCAAGGCCGGTCCAGGCGCCGTTGCTGTCGGCGGCGGAAAAGCCCGCCAGGCCGACGTTCACGCCGCAGATGACCTGGCCGCGCGCCTTGATGGCATCCAGTGTCTTGCCGGCGTGGGCGGGCGCCATCGCGGCAAGGGTGAGGCCGGCGGCAGCCAGCGTGGCAAGTCCATGTTTTTTGGCGATTTTGATCACGGGATTCTCCAGTCAGTGAAACTTTTGTAGTCCAGCACGATGCGTGCCAGCGCCGAAATGCTAACCCAAGCACCGCGTGCGCCATGCGGGTGCAAAGGCCTATTCGCTCGGGATAAACCCTTGCGAAAAATGCGTCATGAGCTTAACGAGGGGTTGATATGCACGCCAGGCATGGCGCAGGGACACAAAGCGGAAGATTTCCCCCGCCCCGGCCGCCGCCTTGCGCTGGCCCGGCCGCCCCAAAACCGGGCACAACGGTCCTCTTGACGGCCCGCCCGCCTGCGCTGGTGATACAGCCGCTGCCAGCTCAGTCTCTGGCAAGTCCATTGGTACGAATCTTGCGTTTTTCCGATGCGAGAGCTGGAATTTATCGCCCTGGCTTTGTCGGGTTCCGGGGCACTTGCCGCGGACTTCTTCCCGGAACTCCGAACAGCTCCCGTTGGCGCCTGCGACCGCGCGAGTGCTTGTCACGTCTCAATGTGCGTTATGGAAGGTCAATGCGATGGCTTTTCTTGAGGACTTGCGTGCAGCGCAGGAAGGCGTTCTGTCCCTGGGCTTCTGGGCGCTGCAGGTCTACAGGCTGGGGCATCTGCGCTACCGGTTTCAGTCCAGGCTGGTGCGTTACCCGCTTGGCGCCCTGCATCTGGTACTGGCCAAGCTGGCTGAAATGTTTTGCGGCGTCACGATCGGGGTCTCGGCCCAGATCGGGAGGCGCCTCGTCATAGAACATTCCGGCGCGATTGTGGTGCACGGCAAGGCCGTCATCGGGGACGACTGCATCATCCGCCAGGGCGTCACCATCGGCAACCAGCGCATGGACAGGCCGCTGGAAGCGCCGCACATCGGCAACCGCGTGAACATCGGCGCCGGCGCGAAGATCCTTGGGGCCATACGGATTGGGGACGACGTTGACATTGGCGCCAATGCGGTGGTGCTCACGGACGTTCCCGCCGGCGCCCTTGCCGTGGGTGTGCCGGCCCGCATTATTTTGCGAGGTAAACATGATGCAGCCCTCTGAAGCCGCAGGTGCCCCATGCCGGGTGAGCATCGTCATCAAGGCGCTGAACGAAGAAAAGCGCATCGTCGCCGCAGTGGAGAGCGCGCTGACCGCCGTCCGGATGGTCGGTGGCGAGGTGGTGCTCGCCGATTCCTGCTCCAGCGACCGCACCGTGGCACTGGCGTCTGCCTATCCCATCCGTATCGTGCAACTGGCACGCGCCGATGAACGCTGCTGCGGCGTCGGCCCCCAGCTGGGTTACCAGCATTCGGTGGGCGAATTTGTTTACATCCTGGACGGCGATATGGAAATGCTGCCCGGTTTTTTGCCGGAGGCGCTGGCCTTCATGCAGGCACACCCCGACGTGGCCGGCGTGGGAGGGCAAGTCGTTGAAATGAATACCAGCAGCCTGGAATATGTGGCGCGCGTGGAGCGGGGTTTGGGCCACATGCGGGCGGGCATGGTGGACCGGCTGGACATGGGCGGCCTGTACCGCAGGGCCGCAGTGCAGCAAGCCGGGTATTTTTCAGACCGCAACCTGCACAGCTATGAGGAGTTTGACCTGGCCATGCGCCTGCATGCCCGGGGCTGGAAGTTGTGGCGCCTGGGCACCGATTCCGTGCGGCACCATGGCCACGATGCGCCTCCCTACCAGTTGCTGGTGCGCCGCTGGCGCAGCCGCTACATCTGCGGCCTGGGCGAAGTGCTGCGCGCGGCCTGGGGCGAGTCGCACCTGGGGCTGGTGCTGACGCGGGTGCGCGAGTTGCGGCTGTATGCCGCCGTGCTGGGATGGTGGGCCGTGTTGCTCGCCGTTCTGGTGGCCCCCCTGCCGTGGGCAGCGCGCATCGCGGCCTTCTCCTGCATTGCGGCGCTACCCATCCTGCTGATGGCATGGCGAAAACGCAGCGCCACAAAAGCCGTGTTTTCGGTCGTGTCGTGGTGTTTTAACGCTGCCGGCCTGGTTCGCGGGCTGTTGACGCCGCAGCGCCCTGCGCGCGCGGCCATAGACAGCGTCGAGATCCGGAATACGCCTGGCGCGGTTTAAGCGGCCAAGGCCTACGGTAGCGCGCGGGATTCGGCCGCTGGCTTGCGAAGGCCTAAGCCGTTGCCGCGCAGACGCGCAGCACTTCGGCGCCGTAGGCTTCGCGCTTTTTCACGCCTATGCCGCTGATGCCGTCCAGGTCGTCCAGGCTTTGCGGCGCCCGTTCGGCGATGGCGCGCAGCGTGGCGTCGTGGAAGATCACGAAGGCCGGCAGGTTGTGCTCGCGCGCGACTTCGGCGCGCCAGGCCTTCAGGCGCGCCAGGCGCTCGAGCGCGCCGGCATTGAGCGCGGCTTCGGCCAGGCCCTTGACCGAGGTCTTGGTCACGCGCTTGCCGCGGCCGCCGGCCTTGGCGCCCGCCGCCTGCTCGCGCAGCACCACGCTGACCTCGCCCTTGAGCACCTGGCGCGCGTCCGGCATCAGCTGCAGGGTGCTGAAAGCCTCGGCGTCCACACGCACCATGTTGCGCGCGATCAGCTGGCGCAGCACGCCGCGCCACTGCGCCTCGGACAGGTCCGCGCCTATGCCGAAGGTGCTGAGCTTGTCGTGCCCGTGCTGGGCCACTTTTTCGGTGGCCTTGCCGCGCAGGATGTCCATGATGTGGCCGGCGCCGAAGCTGATGCCGCTGGCCTGCTGTACACGGTAGATGCAGCTGAGCATCTTGCGCGCCGCCTCGGTGGCGTCCCACACCGCCGGGGGGTTCAGGCAGTTGTCGCAGTTGCCGCAGGGCTGGCTGTCCTCGCCGAAGTAACCCAGCAGGCTGACGCGGCGGCAGCGCGTGTCCTCGGCCAAGGTCAGCAGCGCGTCGAGCTTGCCGCGCATCACCTGCTTGAACTCCTCGCTGGCGGCCTCACTGGTGTCAATCATGCGGCGCTGGTTCACCACGTCCTGCAGGCCGTAGACCATCCAGGCGTCGGCGCTCTGGCCGTCGCGGCCGGCGCGGCCGGTTTCCTGGTAGTAGCCCTCGATGTTCTTGGGCATGTCCAGGTGGGCGACGAAGCGCACGTCAGGCTTGTCGATGCCCATGCCGAAGGCGATGGTGGCCACCATGACGATGCCGTCCTCGCGCAGGAAACGGTCCTGCCGCTGCTGGCGCAGGCTTGAGTCGAGGCCTGCGTGGTAGGCCAGCGCCTTCAGGCCGGCATCCTGCAGCATGCCGGCGATTTCTTCGACGCGCTTGCGTGACTGGCAGTAGACGATGCCGGCTTCGCCCTCGTGCTCGGTCTCGATGAAACGCAGCAGCTGGCGCGTCGGGTCGGTCTTCTCGACGATGGTGTAGCGGATGTTGGGCCGGTCGAAGCTGCTGACGAACTGGCGCGCGTCCTCCAGCTTGAGGCGCTCTATCATGTCCTGGCGCGTCAGCGCGTCGGCCGTGGCCGTCAGCGCCATGCGCGGCACGTCGGGGAAGGTTTCGTGCAGCAGGCTCAGCGAGCGGTACTCGGGACGGAAATCGTGGCCCCACTGGCTCACGCAGTGCGCCTCGTCGATCGCGAACAGGCTCAGCAGCCCGCGCTCGTGCAGCGAGGCCAGCAGGCCCTTCATGCGCGGCGTGTTGATGCGCTCGGGCGCGGCATAGAGCAGCGTGAGTTCGTTGCGCAGCAGCTGCTTCTCGAGCTGGCTGCTTTCGTCAAAACTTTGCGTGGAATTGAGGAAGGCCGCCGACACACCGGCTTCGTGCAATGCGCCGACCTGGTCGTGCATCAGCGCGATCAGTGGCGAGATCACCACCGTCACGCCGTGGCCGGCCTGTTGCCGCACGATGGCCGGGATCTGGTAGCACAGCGACTTGCCGCCGCCCGTGGGCATCAGCACCAGCGCGTCGCCGCCGCGCACCACGTGGTCCACGATGGCCTCCTGCGGGCCCCGGAAGCTGTCGTAGCCGAACACCTCGGCCAGCACGTGCAAGGGGGTGGGAAGGGGGGAGACGGGGAGTGAGGACAAGGTTGGAAGGGGAAAAGGGAAAGTGGTGCGGTGAAGCCTGCTGCGCGGACGCCAGCGAAGCGGCGGCTACATCTGCTCCCAGGGCAGGCCGTCAAAACGCCAGCCCGAGAGCGTGGAACGCTGGAACTGCTCGTCGAGCTCGCCCTCGAAGCCGTGCACCACATGCTGCACATCGGTGAAGCCGGCCGCCTCCAGCGCCTTGCCCGCGTCCAGTGTGCGCTTGCCGGAGCGGCAGATCAGCAGCACCGGCTGCGCCTTGCCGGCCGCTTCGCGCGCCACGGCCTCGGCGAACTTCTGCGCATCGGGCTGCAGGTCGGGGTATTCGTACCACGGCACGTTGACCACGCCCGGCGGGCGGCCGACATACAGGGACTCGATTTCCATGCGCACGTCCACAAACAGCGCATCGGGATGCGCCTGCAGCCAGGACCAGGCTTCTTTGGGTTGAAAATTTTTCATGATGGAGCCAATACCCCTATTGTCGAGGAAAGTCCGCCGCAAAACGGAGCCCCTCTTAAAATGGCGCCATGAAGCCAATCCCCTACACCCGCGGCCAACAACTGCCGGCCATCCTGGAACAACGCATCGCCATCCTCGACGGGGCCATGGGCACCATGATCCAGCGCTTCAAGCTCAACGAGGCCCAGTACCGCGGCGAGCGCTTCAAGGACTTCCACAAGGACGTCAAGGGCAACAACGAATTGCTGAGCCTCACGCGCCCCGACGTGATCCAGGACATCCATGAAGGCTACCTGGCCGCGGGCGCGGACATGATTGAGACCAACACCTTCGGCGCGACCACGGTGGCGCAGGCCGACTACGACATGGCCGAACTGGCCGTCGAGATGAATTACGAGTCGGCCCGCATTGCGCGCGCCGCCTGCGACAAGTTCTCCACGCCCGACAAGCCGCGCTTTGTGGTCGGCGCCCTGGGCCCCACGCCCAAGACGGCCAGCATCAGCCCCGACGTGAACGACCCCGGCGCGCGCAACACCAGCTTCGAGGAGCTGCGCAAGGCCTATTACGAACAGACCGAGGCCCTGGTCAAGGGCGGCAGCGACGTGCTGCTGGTCGAGACCATCTTCGACACGCTCAACGCCAAGGCGGCGCTGTTCGCCATCGACGAGTACTTCGACAACTCCGGCGAGCGCCTGCCCCTGATCATCAGCGGCACCGTGACCGACGCCTCGGGCCGCATCCTGAGCGGGCAGACCGTGACGGCTTTCTGGCACAGCGTGCGCCATGCCGCGCCGCTGGCCGTGGGCCTCAACTGCGCGCTGGGCGCCACCCTGATGCGCCCCTACATCCAGGAGCTGGCCCGCGTCGCCGGCGACACCTTCATCAGCTGCTACCCGAATGCCGGCCTGCCCAATCCCATGAGCGACACCGGCTTCGACGAGACCCCCGACGTCACCTCGCGCCTGCTGCGCGAGTTCGCCGACGAGGGCCTGGTCAACATCGTGGGCGGCTGCTGCGGCACCACGCCGGACCACATCGGCGCGATTGCGCACGCCGTGGCCCCCGTGGCCGCGCGCTCGCTGCAGCGCGGCGGCTTCTACAAGGAAGCCGCCTGAGGCTGAGGGGCCTTTCCGGCCGCGTCGCCTCCTTCTTCAAGCCGCGGCGGTTACAAAGTATCCAGGCGGGACCTGCCCCGGTGGGTCACATTTAGCGGCTATAGTCAGGCCCGTTTGTCAGGCCTGGTTTTCACCATCCGGCGCTGCGCCCTGCAGCTTGCCCTTGGCCGGACACAACACAACATCACAACTAAGGAAATCATGAACGTGCGTTCATTCATCAAGATCGCCGCGGCATTCGCCGTGGCCACGGCCGCCCTGGGCGCCCATGCGCAGCTGGCCCCGCAAAAACCGGTCACCATCATCGTCCCGTACCCGGCCGGCGGCCCGCTGGACAATGCCGCGCGCATCCTGGCCGAGAAACTGCGCCCCCTGCTCAAGACCGAAGTGACGGTCGACAACCGGCCCGGTTCCGGCGGCAACGTGGGCGCCGCCCTGGTCGCCAAGGCGCCGGCCGACGGCCATACCCTGGTGATGGGGGCGGTGGCCACCCACGCCATCAATCCCTGGCTGTATCCCAACATGCCTTATGACGCGCTCAAGGATTTCACGCCCATCACGCTGGTGGCCCGTGTGCCCAATGTGCTGGTCATGAACGCCGAGACGGCGAAACGCCTGAACATCAAGGACACCAAGGACCTGATCGCCTATGCGCGCAAGAATCCCGGCCGGCTGAACTACGCCTCCGGTGGCAACGGCAGCGCCGGCCACCTCGCGGGCGAGCTGTTCAAAAGCCTGGCCAAGATCAGCGTGGTGCACCTGCCTTCCAGCGGCTCGGCCCAGGCGCAGGCCGGCCTGCTGTCCGGCCAGACCGACCTGATGTTCGACAACCTGGCCTCGGCCAGCGCCAACATCAAGTCGGGCAAGCTGGTGGCCTTCGGCGTGACCACCATCAACCGCTCCAGCAGCTTCACCGAGATCCCCACCATCAACGACGTGCTGCCCGGCTTCCACATCAGCACCTGGTTCGGCATCTTCGGCCCGGCCAACCTGCCCAAAGCCACGACCGACCAGCTGCAAAAAGCCTTCGCCGCCGCGCTCAACACGCCCGACACGGCCGAAAAGTTCGCCCGCATGAGCGCCACGCCCAGCCCCATGACCTCGGCGGATTTCGCCTACATGGTCATGAAAGAGCACGCCGATTACGGCCGCCTCATCAAAGTCGCAAAGATCAAGCTGGATTAAGCGGACATCCCATTCCCGGGTCTTCGTACCTGGGAATGGCGCAATCGGGCGTTCAACCGGTAAAATACCGGCAATCCAAGGAGCGTTGCAGCGGACCCCAGCGTCCGTCAGGCTTGGGTTACAGGCGGCCTCCCGGCGCGGCCTGCGGCAACGACGCTCACCCTGGAACCTGTTCACGGTCTAAACGGGACCGCGTTGGGGTGCAATCGGGATGAGTGGGCCGACCGGGAACGCCGCATGGGCTAATGCCCATGCAAGGGCTCGGGTGGCTCAATCGCCCGATTTCACCCCAACCCGGAGGGCAAGTACCTTTTCGGGCGGTCTGCGGCGTTGCGGCGCTAGCCCATAGGTGAACTATGGGCGTCGCACCGCGCCTTGCATCCCATCCCGAGAAGGTGCTTGCGCGGCCCCGTTTAGACCGTGAACAGGTTCTTACCCAAGGTGAGTCCGTGTCTGAAACCGAAAATTCCGTCTTTGTCCCCCCCATGAAGCTGTCCGGCCTGGAGCCGGTCAACATCGGCGCGGGCACCCTGTTCGTCAACATCGGCGAGCGCACCAACGTCACCGGCTCCAAGGCCTTCGCCCGCATGATCCTGAACGGCGAATACGAGCAGGCCCTGGCGGTCGCCCGCCAGCAGGTGGAAAACGGCGCACAGATCATCGACATCAACATGGACGAGGCCATGCTGGACAGCCAGGCCGCCATGGTGCGTTTCCTGAACCTGATCGCCAGCGAACCCGACATTGCCCGTGTGCCCATCATGATCGACAGCTCCAAGTGGAGCGTCATCGAAGCCGGCCTGCGCTGCATCCAGGGCAAGGGTATCGTCAACTCGATCTCGATGAAGGAGGGCCTGGAGCCCTTCAAGCAGCAGGCCAAGCTGCTCAAGCGCTACGGTGCGGCGGCCGTGGTCATGGCTTTCGACGAAAAAGGCCAGGCCGACACCTATGAGCGCAAGGTCGAGATCTGCGAGCGCGCTTACCGCGTGCTGGTCGACGAGCTCGGCTTCCCGCCCGAGGACATCATCTTCGACCCCAACATCTTCGCGATTGCCACCGGCATCGAGGAGCACAACAACTACGCGGTCGACTTCATCAACGCCACGCGCTGGATCAAGCAGAACCTGCCGGGCGCCAAGGTCTCGGGCGGCGTGTCCAACGTGTCCTTCAGCTTCCGCGGCAACGACCCGGTGCGCGAAGCCATCCACACCGTGTTCCTCTACCACGCGATCCAGGCCGGCATGGACATGGGCATCGTCAACGCCGGCATGGTCGGCGTGTATGACGACCTGGACCCGGTGCTGCGTGAGCGCGTCGAGGACGTGGTGCTCAATCGCACGCCCGTCTACAAGCCGGGCGAGCCCGAACTCACGCCCAGCGAGCGCCTGATCGAAGTCGCCGAAACCGCGAAAAGCGGCGCCAAGGACGACAGCAAGAAAAACGAATGGCGCGCCCTGCCGGTGCGCCAGCGCCTGTCGCACGCGCTGGTCCACGGCATGAACGAGCACATCGTGACCGACACCGAAGAGGTGTACCGGGAGATCCTCGCCGAAGGCGGCCGGCCGCTGCACGTCATCGAGGGCCCGCTGATGGACGGCATGAACGTCGTCGGCGACCTGTTCGGCCAGGGCAAGATGTTCCTGCCCCAGGTGGTCAAAAGCGCCCGCGTGATGAAGCAGGCCGTGGCGCACCTGCTGCCCTACATCGAGGCTGAGAAGCTGCTGCTCGAAGCGGCGGGCGGCGACGTCAAGACCAAGGGCAAGATCATCATCGCCACGGTCAAGGGCGACGTGCACGACATCGGCAAGAACATCGTGACCGTGGTCCTGCAATGCAACAACTTCGAGGTCGTCAACATGGGCGTGATGGTGCCCTGCCACGAGATCCTGGCGCGCGCCAAGGTCGAAGGCGCCGACATCGTCGGGCTGTCGGGCCTGATCACGCCCAGCCTGGAAGAGATGCAGTACGTGGCCGCCGAAATGCAGAAGGACGAGCATTTCCGCATCAAAAAAATCCCGCTGCTGATAGGCGGCGCCACCACCAGCCGGGTGCACACGGCCGTCAAGATTTCGCCGCACTACGAAGGCCCAGTGGTGTATGTGCCCGACGCATCCCGCAGCGTCAGCGTGGCGCAAAGCCTGCTGTCCGACCAGGCCGCCAAGTACATCGAAGATCTGTATACCGACTACGACAAGGTGCGCACCCAGCACGCCAACAAAAAGCAGGTGCCGATGTGGCCGCTGGCCAAGGCGCGCGCCAATGCCACGCCCATGGACTGGGCCGGCTACACGCCGCCCGTGCCCAAGTTCACCGGCCGGCGCGTGTTCAAGAACTTCGACCTGGCCGAGCTCGCGCAGTACATCGACTGGGGCCCCTTCTTCCAGACCTGGGACCTGGCCGGTCCGTTTCCGGCCATCCTGAAAGACGAAGTGGTGGGTACGGAAGCCGTGCGCGTGTATGCCGACGCGCAGCGCATGCTCAAGCGCCTGATCGAAGGCCGCTGGCTGACCGCCAACGGCGTGATGGCGCTGTACCCGGCCAACAGCGTGGGCGACGACATCGAGATCTACACCGACGAGACGCGCAGCGAAGTCGCCATGACCTGGTACGGCCTGCGCCAGCAGACCGAAAAAACCGCGATTGAGGGCGTGATGCGGCCCAGCCGCTGCCTGGCCGACTTCGTCGCGCCCAAGGGCGTTGCCGACTACATCGGCGTCTTCGCCGTGACCGCCGGCATAGGCGCCGAGAAGAAGGAAAAGTACTTCCTCGACGACCACGACGACTATTCGTCCATCATGCTCAAGGCCCTGGCCGACCGCCTGGCCGAGGCCTTTGCCGAAAGCCTGCACCTGCGCGTGCGCAAGGACCTGTGGGGCTATGCGCCGGCCGAGTCGCTGGACGGCGAAGCATTGATTGCCGAAAAATACCAGGGCATACGCCCCGCGCCCGGCTACCCGGCCTGCCCCGACCACAGTGTCAAGAAAGAAATGTTCGAGTTGCTCAAGGCCGACGAGATCGGCATGGCCCTGACCGAAAGCCTGGCCATGACACCGGCGGCCAGCGTCAGCGGTTTTTACCTGAGCCACCCGCAAAGCACATACTTCAACGTCGGCAAGATAGGCGACGACCAGCTGCAGGACCTGGCCCAGCGGCGAGGGCTGAAGGCGGCCGAGCTGCAGCGCCTGCTCGCACCCAATCTTTAGAGCCACTCACAAAACCCTCCTGGCGTTGTTGCGTCACCTTGCCGTGCTGTAGCACTGTCTGCGGCGACGCGCCTAGCCAGGACCGCTTCGCTGGGTTTTGTGAGCGGCTCTAGAGGTACCGTGGTCATTCGTGTTTACGGCGGCTTTGCCGGAGAATAAGCTGCGTTTACATAAATACACGGCTGCTTGCCAAAGCGTGTTTACCTTCGCGGCATGGGAAACGTTGAACACCTGTTGATTCAGCCAACGCCGAGCAAGCGATTTGATTTCACCTGAGGGAATTGCCATGAACACATCCACCGAAACTCTCCAGCCCGGCCAGCAGGCCTCGTCGGCCAGCAAGCCCCTGTGGGCCGCCGTCGGCATCCTGGGCGTCGCCGTCCTGGCCATGGGCGGCACCATGATTTACCAGATGCGCAACCCGGTGGGCGCCACGCCGCCGGTGGCGCTGGCCACCCCGCAGGCGGCGCCGCAAGTGGCCGCGCCCCTGGCCGCGGCCAGCAGCAGCGCCAGCGCAGCCGACGACCTGGCCGAGAAACCGGCCGCGGCGCCCGCCAAACCCGCACCCGTGCCCGCCAAGAAGGTGGCCAAGCCCACACCCAAACCGGCGCCCGCGCCCAGCTACGCCGGCGTATCACCGGCGCCAGGCCCCTATCCCGCACCGGTCGCCGTCGCGCAGGTCTGCCATGTGTGCGGCGCTGTCGAGTCGGTCACGCCGATTGAGCGCTCCACCAAAGCGCCCGGTGTCGGCATAGGCACCGTGGCCGGCGGCGTGCTGGGTGCCGTGCTCGGCAACCAGGTCGGCCATGGCGGCGGCCGCACTGCGGCCACCATCCTGGGCGCGGTGGGCGGCGGTTTTGCCGGCAACGCAATTGAAGGCCATATGCGCAAGGAAACCGTCTACCAGGTCGGCGTGCGCATGGAAGATGGCTCGCAGCGTATGGTCGAAGTGGCGCGCGCCCCCAGCGTGGGCAGCCGCGTGACGGTGGAAGGCAATGTGCTGCGCACCGGCGACGGCGCCACCTACGGCCCCAAGCCGGCGCCTGCGCCTGTGGCCGCACAGCCCGCCGCAGAGCCGCCTCCCTATTACAGCCGCTGACCGGTCCTCAGAAGCCGTTCCGGCCGGCAAGGCCCCAAGCGCCCCGCAACCCCGTGTTGCGGGGCTTTTTTACGTCAGCCGCCCGGGGGGCTTGGCGCTATGATGGCCCGGCTCATTACAAGGAGGATCGCATGCGGCGCTTTTTCATGCTCCTGCTGGCCCCGCTCATGTTTGCCGGCATTTTTCAAGCCCTTGCGGCCGGCCCCAAAGCCGGCCTGGACAAACTGGAATTCGCGGGCGCGCACGACCAGAACACCCCCGTGCTGCTGAGCGCCGCCTCGCGCCCCGTCCCGTTTCGCGGCGCCGACGGGCGCGTGCACCTCGACTACGAGCTGCAGGTGATCAACGCGCGTGCCGTGCCCGCCAAGCTGGTGTCGCTGGAGGTGCTGGACGCCGCCTCCGGCAAGGTGCTGGCCAGCGTATCCGGCGCCGAGGTCGCCCGCACGTTTTCCGTGCTGGGTGGCGCCGCCGCCGACAGCCTGGACGCGGCGCAGGCCGGCTTCTTCTGGATAGACGTGGTGCTTGAGCCCGGCCAGGCCCTGCCCAAAACCCTGTCGCACCGCGTGGTGACGGCCGGCGCGGAAGTCAAACTCACGGCCGCCGTCAAACCTGCCAGTGAAGGCGTGGTCCAGACCACGCAGACCGGCGGCAACGTGGCCGTCAGCACCCGGCCGGCGCCGCTGATAGGCCCGCCGCTGGAGGGCACCGGCTGGGTGGCTTTCAACGGCTGCTGCAAGGAGGTGCCGCACCGCCGCGCCGGCATCCCGGTGAACGGCGTGCTGTATGTGAGCCAGCGCTTCGCCATCGACTGGATCAAGCTGGACGCGAATTCGCAGCAAAGCAACGGCGACAGCAACCAGAACCAGAACTGGCCGACCTACGGGCAAAAAGCCATTGCCGTGGCCGACGCCAGGGTGGTGTCCGTGCTCGACGGCCTGCCCGAGCGCGTGCCCAATGCCTTGCCCTCCGACACCACCATGCAGAACGTCACCGGCAACCACGTGGTCCTGGACCTGGGGCGCGGCTACTACGCGTTTTATGCGCACCTGCAGCCAGGCTCGCTCAAGGTGCGCACCGGCGACCGCGTCAAGCGCGGCCAGGTGCTCGCGCTGTTGGGCAACTCGGGCAACACCACCGCGCCGCACCTGCACTTCCACGTGTCGGACGGCATGGGCCCCTTGTCGTCCCAGGGCCTGCCTTATGTGATTGATTCCTTTGTCGTCAAGGGCGTCGCCGCCGACGTGACGGAGCAGGGCAAGGTGCTGGTGAAGCCGTTGCCCTTGCAGGGCCCGCAGCGCGCGTCCTTGCCCCTGGATGCCTATGTGGTGGATTTCCCGTCATTGAACTGAAACCAGGCCAGGCCCCCGCCGGCCGCCTCGCGGCGGCAAAACAGCAGAAACATGTTCAGACTTGCGTTGATTCTTTTTGGCGGCGACGCGCTGGGCAGGCGCTGGAAAATTTTCATGGCGGCCGGCGTGCTGACAGCCCTCACCGGCGCCGTGCTGCTGGCCGACCTGGTGGACGGCGTGGCCGACGTCGCCACCTGGGTGCTGGGCGCGGTGCTGCTGGTCCAGGGGCTGGTCGAGATGGTGGTGGGCGCAACCCACGCGCGGGTGCGGCGCCGTTTCGAGCTGCTGCGCGGCGCGGCCATGGTGGTGTGTGCCTGCCTGGTGCTGGACTTCCCCTGGGACAACGCGATCGCCGCCGGCATCCTGTTCGGCGCCGCCTTCACCTTCAACGGGCTGATCCGCATCGCCTCCAGCTGGCTGATCCGTTACCCCAGCTGGCGCAAGTCCAACCTGATGGGCTGGGCTTACCTGCTGCTGGCGCTGCTGCTGTTCACCGACTGGCCGGTGCCCTCCAGCATGAACGTGTCCCTGTGCACCGGCCTGGCGCTGGGCGTGGGCGGCTACATCCTGATGCGCGGCGCCTGGCGGCTCAGGCGCCTGCCGCGCGGCTCCCGGCTGGCGGCCATCGAGCTTTACAGCGGCACCCGGGTGCTGTCGCCCGATGCGGCGCCGGCCACGCCCGAGGCGCTGGCCGCGAACGCCGCCGCCGGGCACATGATCGTGCATGTCTGGACGGCGGTCGACGGCGACCAGGACCGCATACGCCTTCCGCTGATCGAGCGCTACATCGCTTCCATGACCAGGAAGGGCCGTGTCTCAACCGGCCACATCGCGCTGGAATGCGAAGACGGCCTGTACATCAGCCACCACCCGCGGGTCCGGCTGGCCATCACGCAGGCCAACCTGGTCGGCCACCTGCGCGCCACCTCCGGCAACGACCATCCCGGCGTCTGGCTGCCGGCCTATGCCGAAGAAGCCGCGGCGACCCGGCCTTCCACCCACAAGCTGCATTTCCGCGCGTACAACCGCGCCTACCTGCAGGCCTTCTGGGAGGCCTACCGGCAGGACGACACCTACAACCTCACCAGCCGCAATTGCTCCGTCGTGGTGACGCAGGCTGTGGACGCGGCCGTGGAAGGCGTCTTCGCCGACAGGCCCTTCTGGCGCACCCTGCTGCGGCTGGCGCTGCACCCCGACGTCTGGATGGCCGGCAGCGCGCGCGTGCGTGCCGAGGCCATAGCCTGGACACCGGGGCTGGCGCTCGATTACGTGGGCGCCGTCAGGCGCATCACCCACCCGCGCCACGACCTGAAAGTGCATCTTTCTCGCTGGTGGAAGACGCGCAGGACGCGCAAGCCGCGCGTCGGCTGAGCGTCGCGAAGAGCCTGCCTGCAGCCTGAAACGCCGGCTCTATCGGTAGTCCGCGGGCCGGCATCCGGACTTTCGAGGTCAGCAAACAGCAGCCGACGCTGGGGGCGCGCCGCACGTGGTCCAGGCCCACCAGCATCTGCAGCAGCCGCACCAGCAAGAGTTTGGGGCCGGTTTCGATGGTCTCCAACAAAATGATCTGGGACGCAAACGGGTCGAACACTAAAGATAAAGCGTGATCCGACTCGCCGATCGTGGTGCTGCAGTTTCGCCCGTGTGCCAGATGTTTTCGAGCCTTTCCCGCACCAAATCCATCGGTGTCGAAACGCCGCGCCCGCCGCCAAAGCGTGCGAGGTTTGCGGATTGCATCTCCAGGATTTTCTGGTCCTGCAGCGCCACGCGTTTCAGAAAGGGCCAGACAAACAAACGCACGGCCCATGCGGGTGCCCAACGGTTCTCCACGTGCAGCGTGGTGAACACGTGCGTGCGTGTTGCCGATTCGGGCGTGAAATGGAGCGTAATGCGCACCACTGCGCCGGTGCGATAACGGTAGACCAGCTGCGCCGAACCGGCGCCTTCAAATAAAGCGCATTCGGATTCACGTGGCGATTCAAACAGCCGGTACAACAGGCCTGACTGTTGCGGTTGCCCGTGATAGTCCACACGAAAGCCTGCCGGCGTATCGCTCAGCATGACATCGACCGTGTGGCGCACACTGTTCCGGCGCACCAGTCCCGGATGTACCAGATGTGTGTGCAGGGGGTCAAGGAAGTTCTCGATGGCATCCACGACATGCGCGCCCCATGACGTCTGCCACAGGAAACGGCGCGAACCTGCGGGTAGCGAAGAAATCATCTCGGGCGGTGCACCATCGCCTTCAGGCCCGAGACGCACCCATACCAAGCCGTCGAGTTCGCACACGCTGACGGCTCGAGCCGCAATATCGGGCGGCGTTGTGCCGGGTGCCAGCCCTGGCATCACCGAGCAGCGACCACCGGCCGAAAAAGTCCAGCCGTGGTACGGACAGCGCAAGCCGTCGGGCGTCACCTGCCCCGCTGACAGCGGCACCTGCCTGTGCGGGCAGCGGTCTTGCAGCGCCAGCAGTTCGCCCGTTCCCAGGCGGGCAAGTACCAGCGGCGTATCCATCACCGTAACGGCCAGCGGCTTGGCGCCGAGCTGCTGGACGCGTGCCGCTGCAAACCAGCGGCGTTGCAAAGAGGCATGCCAATGGCTCACAGGCGGTAGCGTTTCATCAAGGGCACACCGGCGTAGGCGGCAAGCCAGCGCAACCCCGCCAGCGCGATACGGGTTTTGAAGTGGAGATGTCGCGCCAGTACAGCGCTGTATTCAATTTCGGCGCGACCGCCGCGCTGGCGCTTGAACTGCGAGGCGCCAGCGCTGAGGTTCACGACGAGGTTGGTGCGCATGGCCTCATCAAACACCGTAGCCATCAGCAAGCGGTAAAGTCCCAACGATTGCGGCAACGCGGTGTTGTAGCCAACGATCGGCGCAGTCAAGGTTCCGCCTTGACTGAACAGTCCAACGACCGCCTGCAACTCGCCGGCTGCATCCCGAAATCCGTGAAGCGCCAAGAGGCCGGCTTGGTGCCAGCGTTGCATAAAGGCGGCGGTGTACTGCGGGTTGAAGCGCGAGTATTTTTCAAGGTAGAGCGCGGCGTAAAGCTCGGCAACCCGTGCGTAGTCGCATTGGCTGAAGGATGCCGAGGCCACGCGTTGCAACGGTGTGCCGTGCAGCAACTTCAGGTCGCGCCGCAAATCCGACGGCTGCCGTTGGGTGCTTGAAAGCGCTTCAAAAAGATAGACCTGACGGCTGGGGATCAACAGAAAACCCCGTTGCCGCAGAGCCGCCAGCCAGTCCGGATTCTGCATGGCATTAAGCGACCGGAACCACACTGCGTGACGGGGCCAGCGGTGCAGCGCCGTGGCAATCACCTCGTCGAGTGCGGCTGCGTCCAGCGGCGGGTAAAGGTTGGTGCTGACCAGCCAGTTGTTGGCGGCTACCGTATGGTCGATGCGGGCCCAGCGCAGTACCTTGCCCATCAGGCGGCAGGCGGCCCACAACGGTGCGGCCAGCCATGCGGGAAAATGCCGCAGCGCTTCGTCGGCCGCGTAATCGCAGTAAGTCGTCAACGGCGAGCAGATCCACGCGTTGCCGGACTCGCCGTGGGTGACGGTTGTCGGCAAAGCATAAGTGCCGCCCTGCAGCAATTCGACATGGGTGCGCAGGTTGGGCGCAAACTCATGCGCTGGCACGTCGCGAAGCATCGCTAACCACGTGGCTGCATTGCTGGCAGCGTCGCCGGCGCCGGAAAAGTCGCGCGCACTCATACCGCAGCCAGTTCCTCGCCGTCCCACTCGATGTCGCGCGAGGTGGCTTCGCGCAGGGTGTGGCCGCCCTGGATTGCCAGCCGTGTGTAAGAGCCGATGTCGGCCAAGCCGCCAACGCCGGGCAAGAAGTCGTTGCCGCGCACCAGCACGTCGTCGGCCCGGCGCCAGTCGGCGCGCCACCGGGACAAGGCACCGCTGTTGGCGGCTTGCAGCAGCCCCGCGCTGAGCATGAGCGGCGCGATCATGCGGGCGCGTGTGGCGGTGGGTATTGCACAGTCGGCCGCTTCGCCGGTCAAGGCGGCGGGCACGGCGTCCGCGAAGTCAAAGAGATGCAAACCGCTGATGGCGCGCGGGTTGCATTCGATGACGGAGGGTGTGTCGCCGCCGCCGTCGATCCAGTCGAAGGAGATCTGGCCCGTGAAACCGATGTGCGCCACCAGGCGGCTGACGAAGGCATGGATGGCGGGTGAGCTGTGCTGGTCAAAGTAGTAGCTTGAACTGCGCCGCAAACGGTAAGCCGGCCGGTACACGGCATGGGCCAGCAAACGGCCGCGATCCGCAATGCTGTACGAGCACAGCTCGGTCCCGGCGCGATGGTGCTGCACGACCCAGCGACCCTGCGCGGCCAGCGGCGGCGCATCGTCGGGTATGCCCTGCGGGTACAGGCGCACATGCACGCCGAAGCGCGAAAACTCCGGCTTCAGCACGGCGCCGGTTTCACCGCTGCCACCACCCGTCGCGCGAATCCAGTCGCGGGCCTCGTCCAGCGTCTGCACCACGGCGCTGGGCGGCGGGTTGCCGCCGCAGCTTTGCGCCAAGGCCTGGAAGTCCCATTTGCTGTGCAGCAGCCGAAGCTTGTCGAAATCGTCGACCGCCAGCCGGCACGAAGCCGGCAGCGCGGCGCGGTAGCGGGACAGGTAAAACACTTCTTCGCAGGTCGGCACCACAAGGTCTATGCCCAGGCGTGTGATGGCCTGCCTCAAACCCGCGACAAAACCGGCGGGGTCCGCACGCGGCGACGCCAGTGCCACCTTGCCGGCCACGGCGCGCGACCAGCCGGACAGCCGGCATGCGATGCTGTCGCCGATATAGGCCGTCCAGCCCTGCTGCGCAAACCGCCGTGCGTGGTCGAGGGCGACAGGTGCGCGGCCGCTGAGGATAAGAACGTTGGGCATGGTGGGAGGTTCCGTTCAGAGAGATGGGGCCGGGGTTTCAGGCCGTCGCCCCATGGCCCGCAAGAAGGTTTGCTGCGATGTGATCAGCTGGCTGTAGTTCAGCTCGCGGTACACCAGGCCGTGGCGCGAGGCTACGCGGGAGACGATTGCGGCGAGGGCCGGGTAGTGGCGATGGCTGTAGGTCGGGAACAGGTGGTGTGTCAGGTGGGCATTGAGCCCGCCCAGCCAGTAGCCGACCCACGCCGGCTCCGGCATCCAGTCGCAGGTGGTCAGGAAGCTGTGCTCGTGCCAGGTGTGCGGCATGCGGCCGTCGGCACCGGGCTGGAAGAATTCGACCTCCGCCCAGTGGGTGCCGAGGATCATCGCCACCAGCAGGCAGGACGCAAGCATCTGCCCCAACAGGTACCAGCCTGCCAGTTCCCACCAGCCGATGCCGGCCTGCCGCAAGGCGATGGCGGGCAACACCCCCACGATGGCGATGTGCGCAGCCTTGGACAGCAGAAACACCGCCCATTCGCGCCAGCCCGAGGTGCCGCTGCTGCCGGCTACCTTGGTTGCGCCGAAGCGGTCGGCCCAGTCCGAATACCAGCAGAGGTAGGGCAGCGACAGCGCGGCGACCAGGGGCCAGTAGAGGTGCTGGTAGCGGTACTGTGGCGCCCAGGCCTGAAAAGGCGTCTGCCGCAAAAACGGATTCGGCTCGGTGTCGAGGTCGTAGCCTTCGACGTTGGCATAGGTGTGATGAAAGTGCACGTGGCGCAGCGTCCAGTAGCCGGCGTCAATGCCGACCGGAATGCTGGCCAGCCGCTTCCACCAGCGGTTCAGGCGAGGCGACCGGAACAGCGCGCCATGCGCGGCATCGTGCAGGGTGTTCATGGCCAGCGCCATCGCCAGGAACAGGAAGGCGACGTAGGCCGGCACGAAATGCCAGCGGGTGCCGGCCGTCAACGCCAACACATACGCCAGCACCAGCGCGGCCGCCAGGCCGGCCGCTTTCAGTGCCAGCCAGCCGTCGCCAAAGCGGTCGGTCGCGCGTGACTTCAGGTAGGCATCGGCTTCGAGCATCAGCTCGCGCCGGAAGGCGGATCCAGCGGCAGCTTGAAAACGCAGCGGCGGCAGGGTGCTCATGCGGATCTCCGGGGCTGGCGGCCGGGCGATGTGGCAAGCGCCAGCCGTCGTGCGCCGTCCAGGCCGTGCAGCCCCAGCGGCAACAGGAGCGCGATGGCCCACGGGCCGCCGAGGCCGCCATGCAGGGCAAACAGCGCGGGCATGCCCAGCGCGACCAGCACCCAGCCGGCCAGCCCCCATTGCTTGTCGTCGGACATGCCGCCGATCGCCAGCATGCCGGAAAAAATACCGGCAAAAAGCGCGATGCGCGGCGCCGCCGTCCAGCTTTGCGCTTGGTCGACGTAGTAGATGGTGCAGCCGAACAGCAGCACGCCGGCGATACCGATGTAGGGCCCCGATACCGCGAGGGCCTTGCGCCGCGCCAGCCCGGGAAAACGCGCGTTCAGCCAATGAAAAATACCGGGATTGCTGGCCCATAGCGGGTTGTGGCTGGCTGCGCCGCCGGCGCCCGCGGTGACGCCGTAGCGCATGGGAATGTCGTCGCGCTCGGCCTGGTAGCTGCCGAAGAGCTTGTCCCAGACCAGGAAGGTGCCGCCGAAGTTGCGGTCGATGTAGGCGGGATCGGTGCCGTGGTGCACCCGGTGGTTGGAGGGGGTGACCAGAATGCGGTCAAGAAAGCCCGACTTGCCGACCAGCGCGTTGTGGTTGTAGAACTGCACGCCGTAGTGAATCGACGAAACCGCGACAAAAATCTCCAGCGGCATGCCGAGCACCGCCAGTCCCGCGATGAAGGGGAAGTTGGTCAGCGATGAGTACCAGGAATTGCGTATGCCCAGCGACAGGCCGAAATGTTCTCCCTGGTGGTGCACCACATGTACCGCCCAGAACAGCGGCACTTTGTGGTGCAGGCGGTGCATCCAGTAAAAACAAAAGTCCCAGGCGATGAAGGCGAACAGCCATTGCCAGGCCACCGGCCATTGGTCGATCCAATGAAGGTTCAGATGCCGGAGCACCAGGCTGAAGGCCAGCACCTCGACCCCCCGGAACACCCAGACCAGGATGTGGCCGGAATTGAGGTTGAAGACGATCTCTTTCCAGGGAACAGCCTGGCCGCGTGAAAATTTCAGGACGGCCAGCTCCAGCAGCACCAGTGCGAGCATGAGGATAAAGGTCAGTGCAAAGACATTCATGTGAGGGACTCCTTTGCCGCGGCAACCGGGTCGCGGCGATGCAGGGCCAGGCGGCACAGCGCGCCGCTCGCCACGCCCGCTGCCAGCCCGGCAGCCACGTCCAGGCTGAGATGGCGGCGCAACTGGATGACGGAAAAACAGATGCACAGGGCTGCGACCATCGCCAGGGCCGAACGCAGCGGGCGCTTGGCGTCCAACAGCGCCCAGACGCAGAGCAGCGTCAGCGCGGCATGCAGCGACGGCAGGCAGTTCTGGGCCGAATCGCCCCACAGCAGCAGGCGCAGCAGCGAAGCCTCCAGGCCGGTGCCCGCGGCTGCCAGGTGGGCCGCGTAGTCAGGATAGACCAGTGTCGTCGGCCACAGCAGGAAGACGGCGCCGCACAGCAGTGCGCATGCCTGCATGGACATGCGCAGCCAGCGCAGCCTGGCCGTGTCAGCCGTGAGGAAGGTGTAGGGAATGAACACAAAGAAAGACAGGTAAAGCCACAAGCCGGCCGGATTGAAGGCAATCAGGCGGTCGAGCGCGGTTTCGGGCAGTACCCTCCCTTCACCCTGCCAGGCGCTGCTGAGCCCGTAAACAAGGCCGACGCTACCCCAGCCGATCAGCATGTCGCGCACGCGCAGGAAGAAGCCCAGGTTGGCGTCGGTGCGTTCATGCATGGCCGCTCCCTTCAAACGCCAGCTTGCGGATGCGGCGGCGCTTCTGTGTCGGATCGAAAGCCGGCACGTCCTGTGACAGCGTCCACGAGAGCACGGGGGTGGCAACGCCAAGCTGGGCAAGTGCTGCATTGAGGTGGGCATGCACAGCTTGCAGGACAGGCGGCGCAAGCTGCGCATGCAGCGTCAGCGACGACTCGCCGGTCTGCAGCAAACGGTAGTCGGCGTCGGCCGGCAAAGACTGCGCAAGCGCGCGCGACAAGACATCGGCGAACACGGAGATCGCCTTGCCGTCGGCACCGGGCAGCTGCAGCATGTCGTCGCAGCGGCCCTCGATATGGTCAATGGCACGGGTGGCGCGGCCACACGCGCACGGCGTGGCGCGCACGGTCAGCACGTCGCCCAGCCGGTAGCGCACGATGGGCTGCGTCAGGCGGCTGAAGTCGGTGATGACCGGCACGAAGCGGCGCTGTTCATCGTCCAGCCATTCGGGCTCGATGTGCACAAACTCCTCGTTGAGGTGCAGCACGCCGTGTTCGCAGGTGCTGGCCAGGAATCCTTCCGTGGCCTGGTAAACCTGGTGCAGGGGGCCGAAGGCACGCTCGATCAGGGCCCGGTCCTGCGGCTCCAGCACTTCGGCGACCGAAATGACGCGCTTGGGGCGTACGGCCAGCTCGCCTGCCAGCACCGCAATGGCCAGTTCGCGCAGCACCTGCGCGGGCGCGACGATGATCGTCGGACGGTAGGCCTGCAGCGCGGCAAGGTGGGTTTCAAAAGGCTGGAACAGGTCAAAAAAACGCAGGCTCAGCCAGCGGTTGCGTACGGCGGTGTAGAGGTTGCTGTTGGCCCGCAGAAAAAGCGCCGCGCGTTCACCGGCCAGCAAACCATCGGGCAAGACTTTTGCCAGCAGAATGCCCGCCCAGCGCGCCTTTTCCCGGCCGCTGACCGCGAAGGCCCCGCGCTGGGCCGAGGTACCAGACGACAGTCCGACGGTGATGCCCCCGACAGTGGGCGTGAAGTCCCGGCTGCGTTCGGCGGCCTGCGCCTCGGCCATCACATTTTCCAGCGTCAGCCCGGCCGTGTTCATGGCGTTGAAATTCGCCAGCATAGCCGCCTTGTCCATGGACGGCCACTGGTCCAGGGGCAAGCGGCGGTAGGGCGCGAAATAAGCGCTGCGACGGCAGAGCGTGCGCGTGAACTTTTGAAGTTGCCGCCTCTGGTGAGCCTGCAGTGCCGCACGGTCGGCGAACCGCAGCCGGCGGGCCTGGCAGTAGGCGAGCAACAACCAGAACAGGCGCTTCATGGCGCGGCCTTGCCCGGCGGCAGGTAATCTTCGGCGCTTTCATGGGTCAGGCGGATGGAGGCGCCGCCGCCGCGATGCAGCGCATGCAGTTTGCGCAGCGTGTCGTAGTAGGCCGCCCGCTGGTGCTGGATCAGGAAGGTCAGCTCCGACGGGCCGCGCAGCTGCTGGTAACTTTCAGCCGCCCAGCCGGCATCCGACGCCAGCAGCGTCCAGCCTTCGTCGCCCAGCACAAACGCTCCGAGGTGGCCGGCCGCATGGCCCGGCAGCTCGACAATGAACAGCTCGCCCGTGCCGGTGATGTCGCGGCCCGTCGTAAAAGGCGCCAGCGCGGCCGGAAGCGCGACCTCGGCAAACGATTCGGCAAATTCAAGGCGCGCGCCGACATCGTCCGGCATCAAGGCCGGCACGAAAGCCTGGCGCACCGACGCAAAGGCCGACAGCCCCTGCACCGACTGCCAGCCGGCAGCCGATGCCAGCAGGCGCGCCGAAGGAAAGTCGCGCAGGCCGGCCATATGGTCCGCGTGGAAGTGCGAGATCACCAGCATGGCGATGTCCGACGCGGCGATGCCCCGTTCTTTCAACTGGCCCAGCAGCGAATCGCGCGCTTCGAAGTGCACCGGCGTGACCATCGAATACAAACGGTAAATACCTTGCGATGTGGCTTCGCGAAAGCGGTCGGCATAACCCGTGTCCCACAGCACCAGCCCGGCGCGTGTTTCGACCAGGTAGGCGCGGGACGGGAAACACCGGCTGGCAAAACCGCTGCCCTTGAGCACCATGCAGGAGGGGTGCGTGCAATGCCCGACGCGAAAGGTGGTGAGCTTAGCCATGGGTGCCCATCCAGATGGCGGTGCGGTCCAGCGCATCCGAAAGGTTGACCGCCGGCGCATACCCCAGAAGTTGCCGGGCACGGCTGTTGTCCAGCGTCATGTCGAAGGCCAGCGCGCCGACGCCATAGGCCGTGAGCACGGGTTCTTTTTGCGTGATGCGCGCCAGCGCTTCCATGCCGCGCGCAGCCGCCGCCATCACCGGGTAAGGTACGCTGGCGATGCGAAACGGCCGTTGCAGCCGCTGCGCAAACAGCGCGACCAGGACATCCCGCAAAAGCACCGGTTCCTGGTTGGTGATGTTGAAGACGCTGCCACTGGGCACAGCTTCGGCGGTCGTGGCCAGCCACATCGCCTGCACCACGTTGCCGGCATAGGTCAGGTCCAGGGTGACCCGCCCGCCATGCGGCAGCGGCAGCCGGCCGTCGCGTTGCCGCAGCACGCGGGCGATGCGCGGCAGCAGCACCTGGTCGTACGGGCCGAAGATGGCGCGGGGGCGCAGGATGCTGCAGTGCATGTGGCGAAAAGCCGGCACCGCGTCCTGCACGCAGGCTTCGGCTTCGGCCTTGGTGCGTGCGTAGTCATTGACATACGCGGCCGGCCGAAAGCTTTCCTGGATGCCCAGCTGGGCGCGGTAATTGAAGTAAAGCGCGGGCGTGGAAATATGGACAAAGCGGGGCACCCCGGCATGGCCGGCGGCCTGCAACAGCTGCCGCGTGGCGGTGACGTTGGCCGCGGTGAAGTCGGCCGCTTTGCCCCACGGCGACGACAGCGCTGCGCAATGCCAGACCGCATCGACATGCCGCACCAGCGCAGCCAGGCCCGTGGAAGCGGTGTCGCCGGTCGCCGCCAGGTCCAGCGGCACAAACTCCGCGCCCATCGCGGACAGCGTCGCACCGGCCGCCAGGTTGCGGCCGGTGGCACGCACCTCGATGCCGCGGCTCAGCAGCGCTTCCACCGCGTTGCGGCCCAGCCCGCCCGTTGCTCCGGTGACGAGCACGCGTTTCACAGGTCCAGCACCAGTCCGCCGATCGTCAACCCCGCCGCCGTGCCGATCAGCAACAGGCGGTCGCCGGCTTTGGCCCGGTTCGTGACGACCGCTTCGTGCAGCGCCGTCGGCAAGGAGGCGGCGACCTGGTTGCCGTGGGTTTCATAAATATTGACGATCTGCGACGCCGGCAAGCCCAGATTGCGCGCCGCATGCGCCATGCCGAGGTGGCTGGCCTGGTGCGGCACCACGAGGTCGATGGACGCCTTGCCGCCGTCGGTTTGCGCCATCAGTGCCTCCAGAAACGGCGGCATGACCTTGGCGGCCAGCTTGAAGACGGCGCGGCCGTCCATGCGGAACAGAAAATCTTTCGGCACCGTGGCGTTGGGCGGATTGCGCTGCGAGCCGCCGCCACGAATCTCGCAGAAGCGTTTGCCTTCGGGAAAGGTTTCCATGCGGTAAGCCGCAATGCCCTGGGCGCCGTCGCCTTTTTCCAGGATGACGGCGGCCGCGCCGTCGCCAAAGATCAGCGAGGCCTCGGGCTCGTCCCAGTCCAGGCCGCGCGAAGCCATGTCGGACGCGACGACCGCGATGCGTTCGTAGCCGCCGCTCGCCAGCAGGCCCGCGGCGACACGGAGCGCGGCCATGAAACCCAGGCAGCTGGCGTTGACGTCAAAGGCCGGGGTGCCGCGCGGCAGGCCGGCATGCCCGGCAATAAAGCAGGCGGTGGACGGCAGGGCCTGTTCAGGCACGCCGCAAGCGGAAATCAGTAAATCAATGCTGGACACGGGCAAGGCGGCCCGCTGCAGCGCGTCCGCCAGCGCCGAAGCGCCAAGCTGGCTCTGGCTTTCGCCTTCGGCCGCAAAGTGCCTGACGCGGACACCGCTTTGGGCAAAGGTATGGCCGGCCGGCCAGCCGCGGCTTTTGTCCAGGCTTTCAGAACTTACGCGCAGCGATGGCAGCGCCTTACCGGTGGCAATCACGCGAACAGGAATTCTCATTCGCCCACGGGGTGTGATGGGCACCCGTAGCGCGCTGGCGAAGCGCGATCCTGCGATGAAATCTTTGTGCTTCCTGACATTCAGTTCCCTGGTGAGGCCGGAGATAACCCGGCAAACTGAAGCTTTGCGGGGCTTTTCCGGGCCGGGCGTAACAAAATCCGCATCAAGCTAGTGTGCTTGATACCGACAAGAACACGCACAGTGGCACTGAATGAGACTTTGATTGCTTGGAAGTATAGAAGTATCGTTCCAAGGTACTCAATAGATAGCGCCAGGACACTTCAGATGCGCTCACTTGTAAAAATCCCAAAAATGCCGCCGTGACCGCGCCAACCCGATTTCAACGTCCGCCGTCACCGTATCCCGCCTTCAGCGCTCTGCGGTACTGCACCGCCTCCGCCACATGCACCGTCTGCACGGCCTGCGCGCCGGCCAGGTCGGCGATGGTTCTTGCCACTTTGAGGCAGCGGTGGATGCTGCGCCCCGACCAGCCCAGACGGGCGGCGGTCGTGTTGAGGAATTTCGCGGCTGCGTCGTCCAGCTGGCATTGCGCATCGATGGCGCGGCCTTCGAGTGCCTGGTTGCTGCCGCCCTGCCGGGCGAGGGCCCGGTCGCGCGCCGCGACGACGCGAAGCCGGATGTCGGCCGTGGCCTCGCCGGGCGGGGCGTTCACCAGTTCGTCGGCCGCGAGGGCGCCGACTTCCACATGCAGGTCTATACGATCCAGTAGCGGGCCGCTGAGTTTGCCCTGGTAACGCGAGACCTGTTCGGGCGAGCAGCGGCAGGCCCGCAGGCTGGAGCCCAGGTAGCCGCAAGGGCAGGGGTTCATGGCCGCGACCAGCTGGAAGCGCGCCGGGAATTCGGCGCGCTGCGCGGCGCGCGAGATGGTGATGCAGCCGGACTCCAGCGGCTCGCGCAGTGCCTCGAGTGCCGCGCGCGGGAACTCGGGCAGTTCGTCGAGGAAGAGCACACCGCGGTGCGCCAGCGAGATCTCGCCGGGCCGCGGCGGCGAACCGCCGCCGACCAAGGCCACGGCGCTGGCGGTATGGTGCGGCGCGCAGGTCGGGCGCTGCGCCCACTTATCCAAAGAGAAACGGCCGCCCAGCGAGGCCACGGCCGCGCTTTCCAGCGCTTCTTCTGTGGTCATGGCCGGCAGCAGGCCGGCAAAGCGCTGGGCCAGCATGGATTTGCCGGAGCCGGGCGCGCCCATCATCAGCACGCTGTGCCCGCCGGCCGCCGCGATTTCGAGCGCGCGCCGGGCCGCGGCCTGGCCTTTCACGTCGGCCAGGTCCAGGTAGGCCGATGGCGCGGGCAGCGCCTCCGGTTTCACCTGCGACCAGCCGTCCAGCGCCTCAACCGGCGCGTCGCCCGGCAAAAACTGCCTGACGACGTCGAGCAGGTGCTGCGCCCGGAAGATCTCCGCGCCTGGAACCAGGGCGGCCTCCTGGGCGCTGGCGTCGGGCAGCACAAGCTTGGGCAGCGTGCCCGCGGCGGCGCGCTCGGTGCGCGCCAGCGCCAGGCTCATGGCGAGCGCGCCGCGCACCGGCCGCAGGTCGCCGCCCAGCGAGAGCTCGCCGGCGAATTCATAACCTTCAAGCTTGCGGGCGTCGACCTGGCCGCTGGCCGCGAGTATGCCCAGCGCGATCGCCAGGTCGAAGCGGCCGGAATCCTTGGGCAGGTCTGCCGGCGCGAGGTTGACGGTGATTCTTTTGTTGGCCGGGAACTCCAGGCCGGTGTTCTGGATGGCGGAGCGCACGCGCTCCCGGGCCTCCTTGACCTCGGTTTCGGCCAGGCCCACCAGCGTGAAACTGGGCAGGCCGTTGGCCAGATGCACTTCGACGCAGACGGGCCGCGCCTCCAGCCCCAACAAGGCGCGGCTGTGCACTAAAGATAAGCTCATGAAGCAACTCCCCTGTTTTGCCCCAAAGTTGTGCGCGATTTGCGCCCCAATCTGGTGCTAGTTGTTTTTCCAGATTCTAGAACGCCCCAGGCCCGGGGCGGGAAACAGGCGGACTTGCGGCCCATAAGCCCGGCTGCTTTGGCACGGTACGTGCTATTGAACCCTGCGGAATCTGAAGACCTGTTGTGGCAACCCTCGGAATCCCTGAACCGGAGCGCTCTGATCTTCATGCGCCCAGAAACTGTAGAGCAGCCGGGGCGGTGCACCGAGGGGCCGCTTCCTTATTCATCCTTGGAGGAAACCTGAAATGAAACTCGTAACGGCCATCATCAAACCGTTCAAGCTGGACGAAGTGCGCGAAGCGCTGTCCGGTATTGGCGTGCAAGGCATCACCGTGACTGAAGTCAAGGGCTTCGGGCGCCAGAAAGGGCACACCGAGCTGTACCGCGGCGCGGAATACGTCGTCGACTTCCTGCCCAAGGTCAAGATCGAGGCGGCTGTGTCCGACGACCTGGTCGACCGCGTGATCGAAGCGGTGGAGGGCGCTGCCCGTACCGGCAAGATCGGCGACGGCAAGGTCTTTGTCTACAACCTCGAGCAGGTCGTGCGCATCCGCACCGGTGAAACCGGCAAGGAAGCGCTGTAAGGCTCAACCCCTAATAAAGAGAACATCGACATGAAAAAACTACTTGCCTCCCTTGTATTGGGACTGAGCCTGCTCACAAGCGGCGCCGTGATGGCGCAAGCCCCGGCCGCCGCGCCCGCCGCTTCGGCCGCGGAAGCCAAACCGGCTGAAGCCGCCGCGTCCGCCGCACCTGCCGCCTCAGCCGCGGCCGCCCCGGCAGCTGCTGCAGCGGCCTCCGCACCCGCGGCCGCCGCGGCGCCCGCACCCGTCCCCAACAAAGGCGACACCGCCTGGATGATGCTGTCCACGCTGCTGGTCATCATGATGACCGTGCCCGGCCTGGCGCTGTTCTACGGCGGCCTGGTCCGCAGCAAGAACATGCTGTCGGTGCTGATGCAGGTCATGGTGACTTTCTCGATGATCGTCGTGCTGTGGTTCATCTACGGCTACAGCCTGGCCTTCACCGAGGGCAATGCCTTCTTCGGCGGCTTCGACCGGCTGTTCATGAAGGGCATCTGGGACAACGTCGCGGGCACCTTCGCCAACGGCGCGACCTTCAGCAAGGGTGTCGTGATCCCCGAGATTGTGTTCGCCGCCTTCCAGGCCACCTTCGCCGGCATCACCTGCGCACTGATCGTCGGCGCCTTCGCCGAACGCATCAAGTTCTCCGCCGTGCTGCTGTTCATGGCCATCTGGTTCACCTTCAGCTATGCGCCTATGGCCCACATGGTCTGGTTCTGGATGGGTCCTGACGCCTACACCGGCAAGGAAGTGGTCGACGCGATGAACGGCAAGGCCGGCTACATCTGGCAGATGGGCGCCCTGGACTTCGCGGGCGGCACCGTGGTGCACATCAACGCCGCTGTCGCGGGCCTGGTCGGCGCCTTCTGTATCGGCAAGCGCATCGGCTACGGCAAGGAAGCCATGGCGCCTCACAGCCTGACCCTGACCATGGTCGGCGCCGCACTGCTGTGGGTGGGCTGGTTCGGTTTCAACGCCGGCTCCGCCCTGGAAGCCAACGGCTTCGCCGCCCTGGCCTTCATCAACACCCTGGGTGCTACGGCAGCCGCCGTGCTGGCCTGGTGCGTCGGTGAAGCACTGATGCGCGGCAAGGCTTCCATGCTGGGCGCCGCGTCCGGCGCCGTCGCCGGCCTGGTGGCCATCACCCCCGCGGCCGGCAACGTCGGCATCGGCGGCGGCCTGATCATCGGCCTGGTCGCCGGCTTCGCCTGCCTCTGGGGCGTGAACGGCCTGAAGAAGCTGCTGGGCGCCGACGACTCGCTGGACGTGTTCGGCGTGCACGGCGTGGGCGGCATCATCGGCGCGCTGCTGACCGGTGTCTTCAACTCGCCAAGCCTGGGCGGCCCCAGCGCCGTCGCCGACTGGACCACCGTCGCCATGGTGGCACCCGATGCGTACTCCATCGCAGGCCAGGTCTGGATCCAGGCCAAGGCCGTGCTGATTACCATCGTCTGGTCCGGTGTGGTTTCCTTCATCGCCTACAAGGTGGTCGACCTGACCATCGGCCTGCGTGTCAGCGAAGAGGACGAGCGCGAAGGCCTGGACATCACGTCCCACGGCGAAACGGCTTACAACCGCTGATGAAGCGGCGGGCAGGGCTGCCCTCAGAGGCGGCTCTTCCCTTTTGATATTTACTGAGAGTCTCCTTTGGATGTTCAGCCCGCCGGTGCAAGCCGGTGGGCTGTTTTTTTTGCGGGGCGTTAAAGTGGCGGCTGTTCACACCAACGCGGAGGCACCTTCATGACCTGGCAACCCCTTGCTGCACCGCCCAGCGGGCTCGGCGAGTCGCCGTTCTGGCATCCCGACGAGCAGATGCTTTACTGGATCGACATCCCCGGCAGGCAGCTGCACCGCTGCAACGTCTTCATGGGCACGGTCGAGAGCTGGGCCATGCCCTCGGAGCCCGGCAGCATCGCGCCGGCGCGCACCAACGGCGATAACAGCGGCCTCGTGATTGCACTGCGTGACGGCATCTACCGCGCCAGGGAATGGGGCGGCGAGCTGCGGCAGCTTATGCGGGCCGACCACGACACCGCGACCACGCGCTTCAACGACGGCAAGGCCGACCCGCTGGGCCGTTTCTGGGCCGGCACCATGTACGAGCCGCGCGACAAGGCCACGGCCGCGCTGTTCTCGCTCGACTGCCGCGGCGGCCGCCCGCCCGTGCTCGAGCGCAAGGCCGGCGACGCCATCATCGCCAACGGCCTGGCCTGGTCGCCCGATGCGGGAACGGTCTACTGGTCCGATACGCCGCGCCACGTCATCCGCGCCTGGAACTGGGACAGCGCCAGCAACGCGATGACGCAAGCCCGCGTGTTCGCGCAGTGGCCCGGCAAGCCCGACGGCTGGCAGCCCGGCATGGCCGGCTACGGCGGCCGGCCTGACGGCGCGGCGGTCGACGCCGAGGGCAATTACTACGTCGCGATGTTTGAAGGCGGGCGGCTGCTCAAGCTCTCGCCCAGCGGGGCCTTGCTGGCCGAGATCGCCGTGCCGGCGCGCTGCCCCACCATGCCCTGCTTCGGCGGCGACGACCTCAAGACCCTGTACCTCACGACCGCGCGCTACAACCGGCCCGCGCAGGAATTGCAGGACTTTCCCGATTCGGGCTGCGTGTTTTCCATGCAGGTCGAGGTTCCCGGCTTGCCGGTGAATTTCTTCCAGGACTGAGGTCTCTGCCGGCTGCCGGAAAAAACCGAACAGGCCGCGTTCAAAAAAATCAAACCGCCAACCGCGGCCGCCGCTTACCATCGTGGCCATGCTTCCAGATACCGACATCAGCGCCGCGCTGGCCGAGCGCGTGCGCGCCGCGGCGGCCACCGGCACGCCGCTGCGCCTGCGCGGCGGCGGCAGCAAGGATTTTTACGGCCAGGCCCTGGCGGGCGATATCCTCGACATCCGGCCGCACAGCGGTGTCACCAGCTATGAGCCCAGCGAGCTGGTGGTCACCGCGCGCGCCGGTACGCCGCTGGCCGAACTCGAGGCACTGTTGGCCGCGCAAGGGCAGTGCCTGCCCTTTGAGCCGCCTCATTTCGGCGATGCGAGTACTCAGGCCACCGTGGGCGGCATGGTCGCCAGCGGCCTCAGCGGCCCGGCCCGTGCCAGCGTGGGTGCCGTGCGCGACTACATGCTGGGCGTGGTGCTGCTCAACGGCAAGGGCGAACGCCTGGTCTTCGGCGGCCAGGTCATGAAGAACGTGGCCGGCTACGACGTCTCGCGCCTGATGGCCGGCTCGCTGGGTACGCTGGGCGTTCTGCTCGAGGTGTCTCTCAAGGTATTGCCTGTTGCGCCCACGGAAGCCACACTGGTCTTCGACATGGATGAAGCCGCCGCCTTGCAACAACTCAACCGCTGGGGCGCCATGCCTTTGCCCGTCAACGCTTCCTGCTGGCGGCAAGGCCGTTTGTGGGTGCGCTTGCGCGGCGCGAAGGCGGCGGTCGCCGCGGCACAGAAATTCATGGGCGGGGAGATCCTGGACAGCGATGCGGCCCGCCATTGGACTGCATTGCGCGACCAGGCCCAGCCCTTCTTTGCTCTGCAAGGTGATGAGTCGCTGTGGCGGCTCAGCCTGCCTGACCCAGCGCCGCCACTCAAGCTGGGGGAGACGCTGGTGGAGTGGGGCGGCGCGCAGCGCTGGCTCAAGCGGCCCGACGGCGATGCGGCGCTGGTGCGCCAGGCGGCGGCCCAGGCCAATGGCCATGCCACCCTGTTCCGCTCGGCCGGCAAATCCGTGCCGGTGTTCTCCGCGCTCAAACCACCGCTGGACCGCATACACCGCGAACTCAAAAAACAGTTCGACCCGGCGGGCGTGTTCAACCCCGGCCGCCTCTACGCGGACTGGTAGGGCAGGACATGCGACGCCTTCGCCACCTGACCGGGCAGCACCGGACACCCTCCATCAACCGCCTGTTGGGCGGTTTGCTGGCCTTTAACGCCGGCGCCATCAATGCGGGCGGTTTCCTGGTGGTCGGCATGTACACCTCGCACATGACGGGGTTCGCCTCGCTGCTGGCCGACAACCTTGTCCTGGGCCAGATGGCGCTGGTGCTGGGCGCCGTCGGCGCACTGCTGGCTTTCATCACCGGCGCCGCCGTGACGGCCGTGCTGGTGAACTGGGCTCGCCAGCACCGCCTGCGCAGCGAATACGCCCTGCCCCTGCTGCTGGAGGCCGTGCTGATGCTGCTGTTCGGGCTGCTGGGCGCGACGCTGAACCGCCAGACCCCGTTTGCCGTGCCGCTGACCGTGCTGGTGCTGGCTTTCACCATGGGCCTGCAGAACGCCCTGGTCAGCAAAATCTCGTCCTCACAGATTCGCACCACCCACATGACCGGCGTGATCACCGACCTGGGCATTGAGCTCGGCAAGATGTTTTACTGGAACCGTACCAGCGGCCCGCCCGAGTCGCGTGTGCGCGCCAACCGCATCAAGCTGCGGCTCTTCGGTACCTTGCTGGCGATGTTCATCGCCGGCGGTGTGGTGGGTGCGGCCGGCTTCAAATACATCGGTTTTGTCTGGGTTGTGCCGCTGGCGCTCATGTTGCTGGCCTTGTCCCTGCCGCCTCTGTATGCGGACTTCCGGCGCGCCGCCAGGCGCAAGGCCCTTGCCGTGGCCCTGAAAGACGCGCCCTGACCTTATGCAAACCCATCTCGCCCCCGAATTCAAGAACAGCGCTGAAGGCCGCGAGGCCGAAGCGATTCTGCGCAAATGCGTGCACTGCGGCTTTTGCACCGCGACCTGCCCGACCTACCAGTTGCTGGGCGACGAACTCGACGGCCCGCGCGGCCGCATCTACCTGATCAAGCAGGTGCTCGAAGGCGAGGCGCCCACACGCAAGACCCAGCTGCACCTGGACCGCTGCCTGACCTGCCGCAACTGCGAATCCACCTGCCCCAGCGGCGTCGAATACGGCCACCTGGTTGACATAGGCCGCAAGCTGGTCGACGAGCGCGTGCCGCGCCCGGCCGGCGAGAAGGCCTTGCGCTGGGCGCTCAAGGAAGGCTTGCCGTCGCCGCTGTTCGCGCCCGCGATGAAGGCTGGCCAGGCCGTGCGCGGCCTGCTGCCCGCAGCCCTCAAAAACAAGGTGCCGCCCAGGCAGGACGCCGGCGCCTGGCCGCGGCGCACGCATGCGCGCAAGATGCTGATGCTCGAAGGCTGCGTGCAGCCAGCCATGATGCCCAACATCAATGCCGCGACTGCGCGCGTGCTGGACGCGGCCGGCATAGAAACCGTGCTGGCGCCCAAGGCCGGCTGCTGCGGCGCGGTGAAGTTTCACCTCAACGACCACGAAGGCGGCAAGGACCAGATGCGGCGCAACATCGACGCCTGGTGGCCGCATGTCTCGGAAGGTGGCGGCGTGGAAGCCATCGTCATGAACGCATCCGGCTGCGGCGTCACCGTCAAGGACTACGGCCACATGCTCAAGGACGACCCGGCCTACGCCGCCAAGGCCGCGCGCATCAGCGAACTCACGCGCGACCTCAGCGAACTGATGCCCGAACTGGTCGGTGAGCTGCAAGGCAAGGTCAAGGCCCGGGCCGGCGCGCTGGTGTTCCATCCGCCCTGCACCCTGCAGCACGGCCAGCAATTGCGCGGCGGGGTCGAGACGCTGATGGGCGCGCTGGGTTTCCAGGTGACGCTGGCCGCCGCCGAATCGCACCTGTGCTGCGGCTCGGCCGGCACCTACTCGGTACTCAACCCGGACATCGCCTACCCGCTGCGCGACCGCAAGCTCGGCAACCTGCAGGCCTCGGCGCCCGACACCATCATCTCGGCCAATATCGGCTGCATCACGCACCTGCAAAGCGGCACGGCGACGCCGGTGCGGCATTGGGTGGAAGTGCTGGACGACGCGATCATTCAGGTGCCGGCACCCTGAATTCCCGCTTTGGGCCTGGTTTTGCCCTCAGCCGTAAACAGCCAGACCCAATAACTGGCGCGTGCCCTCAACCAGCAAGGCACAGACGCAGCCGGCAAGCCCACCCCAGAACAGCCAGCGTTCCCTGGGCCCCGAGAAGCCAAAAGCGGCGATCACGCAGGAAAGCGAGATAAAAAACAGGGCCGCGAACAGCGAATCGGGTGGAAGCAGAACCAGAACCCCTCCCGAACGTCCGGGGCGGTAAACGTAGCGCCCGGACATCAGGATCCACACCCCGACGCCCGCGAAGCCCAAGGGCAGCAGGGGGCCAAGGCAGCGCGAAATGAACGAGGGGTTTTCAGCGGGTTGATCAGGCATGACGCGCCATTATCCCGATCGATGGAGGAAGTGCTACTGACACCACGTTGTCAGTAGCACCTCCGCATCATGGAGGCTTCTTCAACACAAGGAGTCTCCAATGAAAAACGCCATTACCTGGTTTGAAATTCCCAGCACTGAACTGAACAAAGCCCAGGCCTTTTACGAAGCCGTGCTCGAGTGCAAACTGCGCCGCGAGCCCATGGGCCCGTCGGAAGGCGCGGTGTTTCCCTATGAAGCAGAAACGGGCGTGGGTGGCGCAATCCTGTCCGGTCCCACAGCGCCCGCGCCGGCGTCCGCCGGCACCCTGATCTACCTCGACGCTTCACCGTCGCTCGATGCCGCCTTGGCACGCGCCGTCAAGGCCGGCGGCAAGGTCGCCTTGCCGCGCCAGGCACTGCCGCCCGGCCTGGGGTTTTTTGCGCACATCACCGACCTGGACGGCAACCGCGTCGGCCTGCACGCGCTGGCCTGAACCGCGATGGGCCGCAAGAACTGGATCGCCGTCGCGAGCGCCGAGCATGCGCGGCATGGCTGCGCGGATCCGCACAAGGGATTCATGCAGGTGTGCCACGGCAAATGCGGGCCGCTCAAGCGTGTATCAGCAGGGGACCGCGTGGCCTATTACTCGCCCTCGCTGACCATGGGCGGCAAAGACAAATTCCAGCGCTTTGTTTCCATAGGCGTGGTGCAGGCCGGCGAGCCCTATGCCTTTGACATGGGCGGCGGCTTCGTGCCCTTTCGCCGCGACGTGGCTTACGTGGCCACCCGCGAGGTGTCCATACTGCCCTGGCTGGACGAGTTCGAGTTTGTGGAAAACCGCCAGCACTGGGGCTACAAATTCCGCTTCGGCCTGTTCGAGGTCAGCGAGCACGACATGCGGCTGGTCGCGCGGGCGATGCGGGCCGATGGCGCGATGCTGGGTTTTGACGCATCCAGCATCCCGGCCCCGGGCGATACCGGCTCCCGAGTGGACGCTTAAGCTGGAAGCGCGTAATCCGTGGGGAGCGCGGTGGTGTGCTTGACCACCTCCATCACGAAGCCAGAACTCACGTCTTGTAGTTCGGCCACTTTGATCAGGCGCTTGTACACACTGTCGTAACCGGCAATGTCGGGCACAACGACCTTGAGCAGGTAGTCGATGTCTCCCGACATCCGGTAGACCTCCACGACCTCGCGGATGGCGACGATTCCTTTGACGAAACGCTGGGTCCATGCATCGTTGTGCAGGCTCGCGCGGATGCTCACGAAAGCGGTCAGGCCCAAATTGAGCTTGACCGGGTCGCACAAGGTGACCTGTTGTTTGATGACGCCTTCGTCGCGCAGCTTCTGGATTCGCCGCCAGCAGGGTGTCGGTGAAAGGCTGACCGACTGCGCCAGCTCATTCAGGCCGATGGAAGCATCGTCTTGCAGCAGCTCCAGAATTCGAATGTCTTTCTTGTCCATATGGCCATACTATTAGAAATTAATTCTAATTATGAGGAGATTCGTAGCTAAATTTGCAACTTATTTTCCGATCCACAGGCCTATGATTCTTGCCAGACATTGATGCAAGCAGGGGGCACAAACCCCGAAAACCTAGGGATACGGCCATGGAAAAAATTCTCCAACTCTTCAAGGATCACCCTGAATCCGTGGGGGAGAGCTATTTCCAGCACATGTCCGCTTCCTTTTCATTTGCCGTGCCGCTGCTGTCAGCCGCCATCGCCGCGTTTATCCATGGCCTTTTCCCCTTCTTCTTCGTCAGGACGGGAAGCCGCATCGTCACACGCCTGCATGAGCGCATGGTCGTTCATCGCGCCGACAAGCCGGCCCAACAAGCCCAACAATAGCGGCGGACGCTTCCGTCAGGCCAGCTCGCGGTAAAACACCGTCGTGCCTACCAGGCCGCCGCGCGGCAGCAGCGCATAGCCGGGAATCACGCCCACGCGTTGCCAGCCCAGGCGCTGGTACAGGCGTTCGCCCTTGTCGCCGGTCACGGTGTCCAGCACCAGCAAGGTCTTGCCGCAGTCACGCGCCATGTTTTCGGCGGCGCGCATCAAGGCCTCGCCCAGGCCCTGGCGCCGGCAGCGGCGGTGCACCAGCATCTTGGCCAGGTCGGCGCGGTGCGGCTGGTTCTCGGCCTGGGCCAGCACCAGCTGCACCGTGCCGCAGATACCCTGCGCATCCTCGGCGACCAGCAGTGCACGTTCGCCCGCGGCCACACCCTGCGCCACACCGCGCCAAAAGGCCACTGCGCGTTCGCGCGACAGCGGGTGCATAAAACTCACCGAGGCGTCGCCTTCGACGCAGTCGATCAGTACATCGGCGAGCCCGGCAATCTGTTCGTCAGTGACGGCGGAAAGGCGCCGCAGCGACCAGGAGGTGGTGTTCATCATGGTTGTTCAAGCCGCCTCGGTGGCGATCACCACTGCATAGCGCGCGGGCTTTCGCGTGGGGTTGTGGAACATCGTGGGCCGGTCCAGCTGCATGGCCAGGCAGTCGCCTTCGCGCAGCGCGTGGCGTGCGTCGCCCAGCGTGATGTCGATCGCGCCTTCGAGCACCCACACCTGCTGGTGCACACGCGTATCGCGCGCGCCGGTTTCAAAGGCCACCCGCCCGCCCGGCGGGAAATGCACTTCGACGATCTGCATGGGCTGCGGCACGCCGGGCGGCGAGATGTTGCGCCGCAGGTAACCCGAAGCCGGGTCCTGCCACTGCAGCTGGTCCGCGTGGCGCGCCACCGGGCTGGCGGGCACCTGGGCGGCGGGTGCGTCGAACAGCGAGGCCAGCATCACGCCCAGGCCGGTGGCCAGCCGCTCCAGCACCACGGCGGTGGGGCTGCTTTCGCCGCGCTCTATCAATGAAATCATGGAACGGCTCACGCCGCTTTTGGCGGCCAGCGCCTCAAGCGACAGGCTTTTGGCGGCGCGCAGTTCACGCACGCGCTCGGCGATGCGCTGGTTCAGGTCGGATGGGGGTTCTGTCATGGTGGAATTTATTCTCCACCATATTGGAATTTATGTCCAGCGCATGAAGCGCTAGGCAGGCATGGGCGCCTGGCCGGGTTGGAAGCACATCGGCCGCTCGTCAAACGCCAGCCAGCCTGACTGGTCGCACAGGCTTTGGACCAGGGCCGAATAGTCGGCCCGCAGCGAGCAGCGCATGCTCAAGGTGTCCTCCGAGGCCGGCAACTGAAATTCGATCCAGCCTTCGTCGGCCTGCATGCGGCCGGTCTGGTCGTCGTCATCCCAGGCGATAGCGGGAAGCATGCGCGAGAGTGCGGTCCGCACCGCGTCGGCGTCGTCCAGCGGGCGAACCGTGTTGTCGTCGAGTTCATCCGGGGTCAGCGGCAACCGCGCGGGCTCGAAGAAGAGGTAGCTATAGGCCATACAGGACTCAGCCGGGTTTGAGCCGCACGACAGGCCGCTGCGGCTTGCGGCGCGCCACCTCCTGGAAGCCGGCGTCGTCGTACATGGACTTGGCGCCGAACCACATAAAGTCGTCATGCGAGCGGCCGGGTTTGTCCACGGGGTAGGCCTCGAGCAGCGTGGCGCCCTGCTTTTTGGCGTAGGCGATGGCTCCGTCCAGCAGCGCCCGCGCGACACCCTGGCCGCGATATTCAGATGGCACGACAAAACAGATGACCGACCAGACGGGTTGCTCGTCGACCGGCTTCATCACCGGTGAGCGCTGCAGCTTGGCATAGTGCTCGCGCGGCCCCAGCGACACCCAGCCGACCGGCACCTTGCCACGGTAGCCGATCAGGCCGGGCGGGGTGTCGCCGCGGCTGAGTTTTTTGAGGTCGGCGCGATTGGCCTGGGCGGCGGTGGTGCCCGCAGGCAGCGGTTCGCGTGGGCCGCTGCGCCGGTAATACATGCACCAGCAGCCACGCGCGACCGAACAGCCTTTGGCCAAAAACAGCGCTTCAAGATCGGGCCAGCGCTCGGGCGTGAGGGGGCGGACGGTGAGCTTCATGGGGCTGTGAGGTCGATCCGATGTTGGCACTATAGCCAAAGCGCCCGCCGGCAGCGAGCCCTAGCCTGCGTTGGCTTTGCACAGGATGGCGAAGTCCACGTGGTAGTGCTCGTCGTGGCGAACCCAGGGCTTGCCTTTCATGAAGTTCAGGTTCTGCTTCAAGTAGGCACCGCGCGGCGTGGTAAATAGCCGGGGCAAAAACGGCGCATCAAGAATGACCAGGGCAATGCCGGCGCCGCGCGCTTTCGCGGCCAGGTCCAATTGGTACAGGTGCTCGGCGATCGCGGGGAAGTCGATGCTGTACTCGCCGTATTGGGCGTCCGCATTAAATTCAAGGTCGTAGCCGAAGCGATTGCCGATGCTGCCTGGCAGCGGCACGGACTTTCCCTGCGCATTGCGGACCGGCACAAAGAAGTCCACGGACAGGCCGTTCTGGTGCGTACGGTGCGGCCGGAAGCGCCCGCCCGAAGGCCAGCCTGTCTCGCCATAGACATAGGTGGTGGAAGGGCTGGAGGTTTGCAGCGCCGCATAGGACGCGGTGATGATGTTCGCGACCTTGGCATGCACATAGGTGCGGCCTGCCGTGGCGGCCATCGTGCTGTAGGCCGAGAAGTTGGGCCCGCTGGTCGGCAGCTTGACGCTGCCTTCGATGCGCCCTTTGCTGACCGTGCCGAAGCACTGGCTGTCGGCGGCGAAGGCTTGGGTGGACAGGATAGCGGCGATCACCAAAACAGGAGTTTTCATCAATTGCAGTGTGAGACTGTGGCTTGAGGCACGCGGCTTATCTTTTGGGCACGGAGGCGAAAAGCGCTGCGCTACGGATTGCCAATTCCCAATACCGTGTACATGACCGCGATGAACAGAGTGGAGCACAGCGCCCAGAAGAAGCTCGATACAAAAAGCCTTCGATGGACGTTGCCTTGTTCGGTGAAGAACTGCGGCGCGAACGGCACCAGGAAAGCGACAAAATTCGCGGCGAACTCGTGGCGTTCACTCTTGTAGTGGCGAAGCATGGCAACGAAGTGGTACGTGCCGCGAAGAATGAAAAAGATGGCGGGCACGAACGCTGCGATAGCGAGGACTCCGCCCGAAATCATCAGATAGCGCTCCATCGAAACTCTCCATCACAAATTACTGCTTGCACTATAGCCGGGCATCCGGACGGCATGACTCCTCTGCTTGCGCCTTCACCATCCGGCGCTCCCCCTATGATTCACCCACCATGCGCCGCGCCGACCGCCTTTTCCATTTAGTCCAGCTGATCCGCGGCCGGCGCCTGAGCACCGCGGAATTCCTGGCCAAGCGGCTGGAGGTTTCCGAGCGCACGATTTACCGCGACGTGGCCGACCTGCAGCACCAGGGTGTGCCGATCGAGGGTGAGGCCGGCGTGGGTTACCGGTTGGGCGCGGGCTTTGATTTGCCGCCGCTGATGTTCACGCAAAAAGAGGCCAATGCGCTGGCCGCGTCGGTGCGCCTGGCCCAGGCCTGGCTGGACCCGGCCATGGCGGGTGATGCGGAAGCCGCCTGGGGCAAGATTTTTTCGGTGCTGCCGCCCGCGGCGCGCACGGCGGCCGAAGGCGTGCCGCTGTATGCGGTGGTGATCAACCCCGATGAAGCCACGCAGGGCAGGCTGCAGCGCCTGCGCGAGGCGGTGCATGCTCGCCTCAAGGTGGAGGTGCGCTACCGTGACGCCGCCGGGCGCGAGAGCCGGCGCGTGCTCTGGCCGCTGGGCTGTTTTTACTGGGGCAGCGTCTGGACGCTGGGCGCCTGGTGCGAAGCCCGGCAGGACTTCCGCAACTTTCGCGTGGACCGCATGGCCGCGATCGACGTGCTGGACGAGCGCGTGGGCCACGAGGCCGGCCGCACGCTGGCGGATTATTTGCGCGCCGTTAAAGCCGGCCCCAAGTCGCCCTGATGCTCAGAGCCACTCACAAAACCCTCCTGGCGTTGTTGCGCCGCCTTGCCGTGCTGGAGCACTGTCTGCGGCGACGCGCCTAGCCAGGACCGCTTCGCTGGGTTTTGTGCGCGGCTCTGTTTCAGGCCGCTAGTGCTGCTTCAATGTCTTTACCCAGATCGGCGGGTTTGTCACTCGGCGCATAACGCCGTATGACTTTCCCGTCCTTGCCGACCAGGAACTTGGTGAAGTTCCACTTGATGAATTTGACGCCCAGCAGGCCGGGCGCTTCGGCCGACAGCCACTGGTACAGCGGGTGGGCGCCGGGGCCGTTGACGTCGATCTTGGACATCATCGGGAAACTCACGCCGTAGTTGACCTGGCAGAACTCGGCGATCTGGTCATCGCTGCCGGGGTCTTGCGAGAGAAACTGGTTGCTGGGAAAACCCAGGACCGCCAGGCCTTTGCCAGCATATTGTTTGTACAGCTCTTCCAGCCCCGCGAACTGCGGCGTGAAGCCGCATTTGCTGGCGGTGTTGACGATGAGCATGACCTTGCCCCTGAAGGCCTCCAGCGGGACGTCTTTGCCGGTGATGTCCTTGGCCTGGAAGTCGTAAACCGTTTTTGCTGTGCTCATGGGTGTCTCCTGGTTGAATCGGCTTTGTTTCAGTGCGATTCTGCACCGCCTGGCGCGGTTTGGGGTGTCGCCGAGGGTGCCATGGCCGCCAGCACGGCGGCCAGCACGATCAGGCTGCCGCCCAGCAGCACGCGCGGCGTGAGTTCGGCGGCGCCCAGCGCGGCCGAGGACAGGCTGGCGAACAGGATTTCGGTCAGCATCACGATGGCCGTGGTGCCGGCGGCCAGGCGCGCCGCGCCGTATTGCAGGCCGGCGTTGCTCGCCATGAAGGCCAGCGCCAGTCCCAGCACCACCGGGATGCCGGCCAGCGCCAGCGCCGGCACGGGCACCAGGGCCTGCGACAGGCCCAGCAGCGCGGCGCAGGCCGCCATCAGCCCGCTGCCGCCGAACATCGCCAGCATGCGCGATTCGCTGGGTGTGTGTTTGTATTTGCGCAGCACGGCATTGGTCACCGCGAAGCTGAAGCCGCCCATGATGGCCAGCCAGTCGGCGCCGCTTTGCGGCACGGGCCAGGGAGATTCGGGCGTCTTGAGCACGATGAGCACGCCGGCCATGGCCAGCAGCAGGCGCAGCAGCGAGGCCGGCGTGGGTTTTTCGCCCAGCATCGCCCAGGCCACCAACACCGACCAGGCGGGCATCAGGTAGAACAGCAGCACCACGCGTACCACGTCGCCCACGGTCACGGCCCAGTTGAAGCCGACATTGGTCAGGCCGGAGGCCGCCGCCAGGAACCACAGCTGGGGATGGGCCAGGAAGCCGCGCCAGGCTCGCGGGCGCAGGGCCAGCAGGCCGGCGACCACGACCGCGTAGACCAGTGCCGTGGTCCACAGCGGGTGCAGGCCGTGGCCCTGCAGCTGGCGCAGCGGCCACCAGGACACGCCCCAGATAAAGGCGTTCAGGGTCAAGGCAAGAACGGCTTTGGACGTGCCGCCAGGCGCGGCGGCGCGTGTTGCGTCAACTTGCATCAGTGCGATTTATCGCTGCGGGCGATGCTCAGCAGGTGGTCGACCTGCTCTTTGTATTTGACGGTGTTGCTTTTGTGCCAGCGCTGGATCAGCCACATGAAGCCGGCCACTACGACGCCGAAGGCGGTGATGGCACCGAAGGCCGACAGGCCCAGGCCGGTGGACAGGCTGTAGAAAGCGCCCAGGCTCAGGATGCAGGCCTGTTCGTTGAAGTTCTGCACCGCGATGGAGCGTCCCGCGCCCATGAGGTTGTGGCCGCGGTGCTGCAGCAACGCGTTCATGGGCACCACCAGGAAGCCGCCCAGGCCGCCCAGCAGGATCAGGAAGGGCGCGGCCACCCAGACATTGCCGATGAAGTTCATCAGGATGACCAGCAGGCCCATGGCGATGCCCAGCGGCATCACGCTGGTGGCCTGGTCCAGGCGCATGCGCATGGAGGCCAGCACGGCGCCCACGGCCGTGCCTATGGCCACCACGCCGACCAGCGAGGAGGCCTGCGAGGTGCTGTAGCCCAGGGCCGCGGCGCTCCAGGCCAGCACGATGTAGCGCAGGTTGCCCGACACGCCCCAGAACAGGGTGGTGGTGGACAGGGAGATCTGGCCCAGCTTGTCGCGCCACAGCGCCGAGTTGCAGTTCCAGAAGTCCGGCAGCAGCTCGAGCTTGTTGCGCGGCATGGGCCGCATCTCGACGCCGGTGTCGGGGATGCGCGTGTTGAACCAGGCCGCGATGATGTACAGCAGGATCAGCACGGAGATCGCCGCTTCAGGCGCGGTGTCTATGCCGGTGTTGAAAATCGGGAAGTCAAAGGACAGCAGCAGGTTGGACACCGTGTGGCCGACCAGCTGGCCGCCCAGCAGCACGCCCAGGATGATGGAGGAAATCGTCAGCCCTTCGATCCAGCCGTTGGCCTTGACCAGCTGCGAGGCCGGCAGCAGTTCGGTCAGGATGCCGTATTTGGCGGGCGAATAAGCCGCGGCGCCCAGGCCGACGATGGCGTAGGCCAGCAGCGGGTGCGAGCCGAACAGCATCATGAGGCAGCCGATCACCTTGATCGCGTTGCTCACGAACATGACGTTGCCCTTGGGCCGCGCGTCGGCAAAAGCACCCACAAAAGGGGCCAACACGACGTAAAACAGCGCAAACATGGGGACCAGCGCCGCCGGCTGCCACTTGGGCGCCCCGCTGGTCTTGAGCAATTCCACGGCGGCCACAAACAGCGCGTTATCAGCCAGCGAGCTGAAAAACTGGGCCGCCATGATGGTGTAAAAACCGCGCTTCATTAAACTGTTGTGGTCATTGCGGCACTGCATCAGCCGATCTGATGCTGCAAGATAAGGGTGAATGTCTCCAGACGATTCCGGTTTATAGCATGGGGGCAGGTGTCAGAATTCAGAAAGACCCTCGGAATGCCGTCCGGGCCCGCCGCCACACCAACTCCCTCACTCGCCATGCCACGTCCCATTCTTGCCACCATCCACACCGCCGCATTGGCCCACAACCTGGGCCGCGCGCGCGAGGCCGCGCCCGATGCCAAGGTCTGGGCCATCGTCAAGGCCAATGCCTACGGCCACGGCATCGAGCGTGTGTTTGACGCGCTGCGCAGCGCCGACGGCTTTGCGCTGCTGGATTTGGCCGAGGCGCAGCGCCTGCGCGCGCTCGACTGGCGCGGCCCCATCCTGCTGCTCGAAGGCTGTTTTGACGCGCGCGACCTGGAGCTGTGCTCGCGCCTGGGCCTGTGGCATGCCATCCACTGCAACGAGCAGATCGACATGCTGGCCGCGCACAAGACGCAGCTGCCGCACCGCGTGTTCCTCAAGATGAATTCGGGCATGAACCGCCTGGGCTTTCCGCCCGAGCGCTTTCGCGCCGCCTGGACGCGCCTGAACGCGCTGCCGCAGGTCGAGGAGATCACGCTGATGACGCACTTCTCCGACGCCGACGGCCCCAAGGGCATCGCCGCGGCGCTGCAGGCCTTCGACGCCGTCACGCACGACCTGCCCGGCGAGCGTACCTTGAGCAACAGCGCCGCCACGCTGCGCCACGGCGATGCGCTGGCCGGTCGTTCCGACTGGGTGCGCCCGGGCATCCTGGTCTACGGCAGCGCGCCCGACTTTCCCGAGCACACGGCGGCCGGCTGGGGCCTGCAGCCTACGATGACGCTGGCGTCCAAAATCATCGGCGTGCAGGAGCTCAAGGCCGGCGACACCGTGGGCTACGGCTCCAGCTTCACGGCCGACGGCCCGCTGCGCATAGGCATCGTCGCCTGCGGTTATGCCGACGGCTACCCGCGCCACTGCAGCACCGGCACGCCCATGCTGGTGGACGGCGTGCGCACCCGCATGGTGGGCCGTGTCAGCATGGACATGATCACGGTCGACCTCACGCCCGTGCCCGGCGCCGGCATGGGCAGCGAGGTGACCTTGTGGGGCCGCGCCGCCAAGGGCGCGGAGCTGCCGATCGACGAAGTGGCGCAGGCCGGCGGCACTGTGGGTTATGAACTGATGTGCGCGATCGCGCAGCGCGTGCCCGTGCAGGTCGAATGAAAAACCTCTCCAACTGGCGCTCGGTCCGCGTGCTCGAGGGCCGGCTGGAGCGCGAACTGCGCCAGCGCCACAGCCTCAGGCTGCACGGCCTATGCATCGGTTTGTTGACCCTGGGCATGATGTGGGCGGTGTCCCACCTGCAGATGGTGATGGGCGTGGACTCGCTGGCGCTGCGCTACCTGATCACCCTGGGCGCCGGCTACCTAGCCTACCTGATGGTTTTGCGCGGCTGGGCCTCCTTGCTGGTGAACCGGCGGTCCGAATCGGGCAAGGCCGGCGGCAACTGGGGCGACCTGCTTGATGTGCCCGGCAATCTGCCTTCGGGCGGCGGTGCCAGGTTGCCCATGCAATCGGGCGGTGGCGGCGACTTCGGCGGCGGCGGCGCGAGTGGCGATTTCGGCGGCGTGCCCGACGCGGCCAGCGGGCTGGGCGATGCGGCCGGCGGGGCGCTGGATGCCCTGGGCAGCGCGGACGAAGGCGCTGTGGTGGTCATTCCGGTCGTGGCGATTTTCCTGGTCGGCGCCGCCGTCTTCTTCGGGGCTGGGGCCATGCTGCTGCTGTTCTTCGGCTGGGAAGTACTGCTGACGGTGGCCGTCGAGCTGGCTTTCTCTTATGTGTCCGCGCGCGCGGCGGTGCGCGTAGTGCGGGAAGGCTGGGTTTCGGCTGCCGTGCGCCTGACCTGGAAACCCATGCTGGGTGCCCTGGCGTGTGGCGTACTGCTGGGCGCTACGATAGACCACTTCATCCCCGCGGCCAACTCGCTGCCGCAGGCGATCAAGCTGATCGGCCAGCAGGGCGCGCGCTGAAGGGGCCGGCAAGTTCTTTCTTCTTTTACGCACGAGGAGCTTTCCATGGCATCGCAAGAACTGGAATACGCAGGCTTCTGGATTCGCGTCTGGGCGTCCATCATTGACACCCTTCTTCTCGGCGTCGTGCTGTACCCGCTGCTCACGGCGATTTACGGCAACGCCTATTGGGACGGCACGAGTTTTGTCCGCGGTCCCCTGGATTTTTTGATCTCCTGGGTGCTGCCCGCTATCGTGGTGCTGCTGTTCTGGTTGGCGCGGCAGGCCACGCCCGGCAAGATGGCGATCGCCGCCCGCATCGTGGATGCCAAAACCGGAAACCACCCCAGCACCGGCCAGCTGCTGATCCGCTACCTCGGCTATTTTGTTTCCTCCATCCCTTTCGGCCTGGGCCTCTTCTGGGTGGCTTTTGATTCACGCAAGCAGGGCTGGCACGACAAGATGGCCGGTACGGTGGTGGTGCGCAAAAAATCCGGCACCACCCGGCCGGTGGAATTTACTGCCTGAGATCTCATCTTCATGACGAATACTTCTTACCTCACCGTCCGCCCCATCGAGAAATCGGACTTCGCCGCCTGGCTCCCGCTTTGGGACGGCTACAACCGCTTCTACGGTCGCTCCGGCCCCACGGCATTGGCGGGCGAGGTCACCGCCATGACCTGGTCGCGCTTTTTTGATGCCTATGAGCCGGTGCACGCGCTGGTTGCCGAAGCCGGCGGCGAATTGGTCGGGCTTACGCATTACCTGTTCCATCGCAGCACGACCCGCATCGTTCCGGTTTGCTACCTGCAGGATTTGTTCACGGCTGAGTCGGTGCGCGGCCGCGGCGTCGGCAAGGCGCTGATCGAGGCTGTCTATGACCAAGCCCGGGCGGCGGGATGCGACCGGGTGTACTGGCAAACCCACGAAACCAATGCCACGGCCATGCGCTTGTACGACCAGGTGGCGGAGAAATCCGGTTTTGTGGTTTACGCCAAGGCGCTGTAACCCACCGGCTTTCGAGCCTTCGTGCCGGCCCACACGCTGTGTAGGTTTTGGCGGACGGCAGCCCTTGCCGCGAACGGCTAATTTTTAAGCAGGGCCGTTCGAAACTCACGCGCCGCCCGCTGTGATGCCATGCCGGTGAAGCCTTGCAGCCGTTCGGGATGCCGGCGTCAAGGAGTGTCCATGAGCCAGTCTGTGACCAAAAAAGAGCAGGACCTGCAGTCCATGCTCGAAACATTCGCCAAAGCTTTTACCCGCGGCGACGGCAAGACCGCCGCGACTTGCTGGGAAGTCCCCGCGCTGATCGTCGCGGACCAGGGCACCAAGGCCGTCGCCACGCTGCGAGAGGTGGAAGACTTCTACGGCGGTGCCGCCAAACAGTACAACGACATGGGCATCACCGACACGCGGCCTGAAGTCCAGTCCGTCACCTGGCTGACGGACAAGCTGGCCTCGGTCCACGTGCGCTGGCCTTACCTCGACGCCAAGGGCCAGGCGCGGCCGGAGTCGGAGGCCTCGACCTATGTCATGCGCATCGGCGACGACGGCCGGCCGAGGATCAATGTCGTCGTCATGATGGGATTCAAAAAAGGCTGAGCGGATTTACTGCGGTGCAATCTTTGCGCCGGTCAGCTTTTCCTGCGCCTTCACAAGCGCCGGGACAAACTCCTTGCCGTGGCCCAGCGCGCTGGCCGTCACCAGGCTCTGGTGCACGGCCTCACCGACCAGCGACGGCACTTTGACCATCTCGGCCAGGTGGGTGTAGTAGCGCAAGTCCTTGCGCGCGTTGTCGAGTTCGAACTTCAGGCCTGTGAAGTCGCCGCCCAGCGTCTTGGCCATGGCCTGGAACAGGCCCGAGTTCACCGCGCCGGCGGACACCACGTCGACCAGCTTTTGCGGTTCAATGCCGGCCAGCGCGCCCACGGCGAAGGCTTCTGCCGTGGCCGTGCAGATGGCCTGGCCTATGAAGTTGTTGAGCAGCTTGACGACGTGGCCGGCGCTGGGGCCGCCGACGTGGAAGATGTTTTCGCAGTAGGCCGCCAGCACCGGGCGGATCTTGTCGAACACCGCCTGCTCGGCGCCCACCATGGTGTTGAGCTTGCCGAGCTCGGCCTCCACCGGCGTACGCGCCAGCGGCGCGTCGACCAGCGTGGCACCGCGCTCGGCGCACAAGGCGGCCAGGCGGCGCGTGGATTCGGGCTCGCTGGTCGAGGTGTCGATCACGATGAGGCCGGCCTTGGCTTGGGAGAGCACGCCTTTGGGGCCCAGCAGGGTTTCCTCGACCTGCGGCGAGCCGGTCACGCAGATCACCACGGCGTCGCAGCTACCGAGTTCGGCGGGGCTGGCGGCCTGTTTCGCGCCGGCGGCCAGCAGGTCGGTCACACGCTCGGTGTTGCGGTGAACGGTGAGGCTGAGCGCAAAGCCCTTGGCCAGCAGGTTGCGCGCAATGCCGTGGCCCATCAGGCCGGATGCGCCTATGACGCCTATGTGTTTCATGTTGTCTCCTGGAAGAGGTGGTGGTGAAGAATTGAGTAGAAAGGAATAGAGAGGCAGGGATTCAGTACAGGCCCTTGACCCGCGCCTGCAACCGCGCCAGGCCCAGCAAGGCGTCGGTAGAGGGCGTGGGCACACCTGTCAGCTGGCCCAGTTCGCGCACGGCCGTCACCAGCGCGTCGAGCTCAACCGGTTTGCCTGCCTCCACGTCTTGCAGCATGGAGGTCTTGAAGGCACCCAGCTTGCGCGTGATGACGTGGCGCTCTTCGGGCGTCTGGTGGATGGGGATGCCGATACGCGCGCCGATTTCCTTGGCCTCCAGCATGATGCTGTGGGTAAAGGCGGTCACCAATTCATCGTCGAGGACGCGGTCCATGGTCGCGCCGGTCAGCGCGCTGATCGGGTTGGCGGTCATATTGCCCCAGAGCTTGAACCAGATGTCTTTCTGGATCTGGTCGGACACTGGGGCCTCGAAGCCGGCTTTTTCGAGCAGCGCGGCAAGCTGCAATACGCGGGCCGTCTTGTCGCCCGAGGGTTCGCCGATGATGAGCTTGTTGCCGAAATGATGATGCACCTGGCCTGGCTCGTCGAGCGAGCAGCTCGCATGCACCACGCAGCCGACGATGTGTCGGGCCGGGATGGCCTGGGTGATCTCGCCCGTTGGGTCGACTGAGCTCAGGCGCTGGCCCGAGAGCGCACCGCCAAAACCCTGCAAAAACCACCAGGGCACGCCGTTCATGGCGGTCAGCACAAGCGTATCGGGGCCCAGCAGCGGCGCGATGTGGCGCGCGACCTCGGGCAGCGAAGGCGCCTTGACGGCCAGCACCACGAGGTCCTGTGCGCCGAGTTCAGCCGGCACGGCACTGGAGGCCACGGCCTGCGAGGTGATCTGCCCGGCCTGGTTCAACCTGAGGCCGTGCAGCTGCAGCGCCTGCAGCGTGGCGCCGCGCGCCACCACGCTAACGCTGCAACCGGCACGCGCCAGCCCCATGCCTATCCAGCCGCCTATGGCGCCTGCGCCGTAAATACATACCTTCATGCTGTTGCCCATGGGTTTCTTGATCACAACACCGGCCGCCCGGGGGAGGAGAGCGGCGCCTGCTCACTGGTAGTGGCGGGCTAGCCTTCCGGTGTGAAGCCGACGGCTTTGACCAGCGGGCCCCAGAGCTCTGTATCAGCCTTGAGCATGGCGGCCAGCTGGGCCGGCGAGGTGGGCGCCGGCTCCAGGAAGGAAACTGCCAACCCGTCGATGACCTCCTGCGAGGCCAGCGCGGAGCGTATGCCGGCGTTCAGGCGCTGCACCACGTCCTGCGGCGCTTTGGCGGGCAGGAAGAAGCCGAACCATTCGGTAAACGCCATGTCCTTGAAACCCTGCTCCACAAGGGTGGGCGTGTTGGGCGTGAAGCGGCTGCGTTTGGGGCCGCTGGTGGACAGCAAACGGCATTTGCCGGCCGCCACGTGCTGGGTGAATTCGCCGGTGGGGCCGGACACGGCGGCGATCTGGCCGCCCACCATGTCCAGCACCGCGGGCTGGGTGCCGCGGAAGGCGACGTGGCGCAGGTCCACGTTGCCGGCGCGGCCCAGCAGCGCACCTATGAAGTGCGGCGAGGAGCCGGCCGCCGGCGAGCCGAAGTTGGCCTGGCCGGGATTGGCCTTGCACCAGGCGAGGAAGTCGGGCACGTTCTTCACGCCGGCCGGCACCATGGGGCCGACGGCGAAGCCGTAGTCAAAAATCGCCGCGGCCGACACCGGGGTCAGGTCGGCCACCGGGTCGTAGGGCAGCTTTTTGTAGGTGTGGGGATAGATGCCCAGCATGGACATGGGCGTGAGCAGCACGGTTGCGCCGTCGGGCGCGGCCGTCTTGACGAACTGCACGGCGATCTGCCCGCCCGCGCCGGTCCTGTTCTCGACCACCGCGCTTTTGGCATAGCCGGGGTGCAGCTTGTCGGCCACGCGGCGCGAGACGATGTCGGCGGTGCCGCCGGGCGCGAAGCCGGCGATGACCTTGGTGCTCTCCAGGGCCTGGGCCCAGGCTTGTTGGCCTATGCCGGCCAGCAGGGCGGCGGCGCTGGAAGACTGGATGAGCTGGCGGCGCGAAATGTTCATGGTGTGTCCTCGGGAAGGCTGGGGGAGTCGAATGGGAGCGCGAAAAGCTATTGTCTGTAAAAGCGCGTGGTCGTGCAGGCTGGAAGGGATTCAGTTCAGGTGCGCGGCCAGGTTGTTGCGCTTGCCTTCGTAGGCGGGCGCGGCCTCGTCGATGTGCAAGGTCAGGCCGACGGCGTGCTGGGCGAACACCGGGTCCAGGTGCGCACTGGCGGCGGCCAGCAGGGCATCGCCGGCGCGCTTTTTGAGCGCTTCGCTGCGGCCCGGCGTGATCAGTAAGTTCATATAGATAAAGGCCCGGTCGTGTTTTCCGTCGGCCACCGCGAAATGCGGCGCCGGCCAGGCCATGACCCGCGTGCCGGCGACCGGGAACAGCGGCGCCACGCCGTCTTCCCCGCGCAACGCCACAAGGCTGGCGGCCAGGGTGTTGCAGAGCTGGCCCATGTCGGTGAGGGCGTCGAGGTTGGCGGTGTATTGAATGTTCAGGTGCGGCATGGCAAGGTGTGGGAATGCAGGGGGGTGGCGGAATCCCCGCATCATGACCAAAACCCAAAGCCTGGTTATTTGTACAGTAACATCACGCATGGCCAAAGACAAAACGATTTACACCTGCACCGAATGCGGCGGCAACAGCCCCAAGTGGCTGGGCAAGTGCCCGCACTGCAATGCCTGGAACACGCTGATCGAATCGGCCGCCGAGAGCAACGCGCCGGCCAAGAACCGCTACAGCAGCCAGTTCCAGTCGCTGGCCAAGGCTTCGGACGTGACCGCGCTGTCCGACATCGAAGCCACCGACATGGAACGCACGCCCACCGGCCATGAGGAACTGGACCGCGTGCTGGGCGGCGGCATCGTCGAGGGCGGCGTGGTGTTGATAGGCGGCGACCCCGGCATCGGTAAATCGACGCTGCTGCTGCAGGCGCTGGATTCGCTGCAGCGCGCCGGGCTCAACACCTTGTATGTCACAGGCGAGGAAAGCGGCGCCCAGGTCGCGCTGCGCTCGCGCCGCCTCGGACTGGACGGCTCGCAGGTCAAGGTGCTGGCGGAAATCCAGCTTGAAAAAATCCTTGCAACACTCGAAGCCACGCAGCCGGCGATTGCGGTGATCGACTCGATCCAGACCGTGTATTCCGACCAGCTGACCTCGGCGCCCGGCTCGGTCGCGCAGGTGCGTGAATGCGCCGCGCACCTCACGCGCGCGGCCAAGTCCAGCGGCGTGTGCATCGTGCTGGTGGGCCATGTGACCAAAGAGGGCGCGCTGGCCGGCCCGCGCGTGCTGGAGCACATGGTGGACACCGTGCTTTATTTCGAAGGCGACACGCATTCGAGCTTTCGCCTGGTGCGCGCCATCAAGAACCGCTTCGGCGCGGTCAACGAGATCGGCGTGTTCGCCATGACGGAAAAAGGCCTCAAAGGCGTGGCGAACCCGAGCGCGATCTTCCTGAGCCAGCACAGCGAGCCGGTGCCCGGCAGCTGCGTGCTGGTGACGCTGGAAGGCACGCGCCCCATGCTGGTCGAAATCCAGGCGCTGGTCGACAACGGCGGGCCCAGCCCGCGGCGCCTCTCGGTGGGCCTGGACCGCGACCGCCTGGCCATGCTGCTGGCCGTGCTGCACCGCCATGCGGGCGTGGCCTGCATGGACCAGGATGTGTTCGTCAACGCCGTGGGCGGGGTGCGCATCAGCGAGCCGGCCGCCGACCTGGCCGTGATGCTGGCCATCACCTCATCGCTGCGCGGAAAGCCGTTGCCCAAAGGCTTTATCGCCTTTGGCGAAGTCGGCCTGGCCGGCGAGGTACGTCCGGCGCCGCGCGGCCAGGAGCGCCTCAAGGAAGCCGCCAAGCTGGGCTTCAGCGTGGCCGTGGTCCCCAAGGCCAACGCGCCCAAAAAACCGATTGAAGGCCTGACCATCCATGCCGTGGAACGGGTCGAAGAGGCCATGAACGTCGTGCGCGGCCTGGACTGACTGCAAGGAGAAATGACATGAAACTCGCCGCCATCTCCGACATCCACGGCAACCTGCCGGCGCTTGAGGCCGTGCTGGCCGACATCGAACGGCAGGGCGTGGACCAGACCGTGAACCTCGGCGACATCCTGAGCGGGCCGCTGCAGCCGGCTGAAACCGCCGACCTGCTGATGGCGCGCGGCTTCACCACGATTCGCGGCAACCACGAACGGCAGGTGCTGGAGCTGATAGACCAGGGCCAGTACCTCGACCCGCTGGCTACCGACGGCTACACCGCCGCTCAGCTGACGGCGGCGCATGTGGCCTGGATACGCGGGCTGCCCGAAAGCCTGGAACTGGCCGGCGGCGACATCCTGCTGTGCCACGGCACGCCGGGCAGCGACCTGGTCTATTGGCTGGAAACCACGGTTCCGGGGTTTGACCGAGACGGCGCGGGCCATCCCACCGGCATACGGCCGGCCACGGAAGAGGAAGTGCGGGAGCGCCTGGGCGGCGCGGCGCAGGGCGGGCATTCGCTGGTCCTCTGCGGCCACACCCATGTGCCGCGCCTGGTGCAGTGCGGCAAGGTGCTGGTCGTGAACCCCGGCAGTGTCGGCCTGCCGGCCTATGACGACGAACATCCGCACCCGCATGTGGTGGAAAACGGCGCGCCGCATGCGCGCTATGCCATCGCAGAAAAAAACGCCGCAGGCTGGCGGGTCGATTTGCGCGCCGTGTCCTACGGCCACGAGGCGCAATCGCGGGTGGCGGCGGGCCGCGGACGTGCCGACTGGGCGCATGCGCTGGCCACGGGCTGGGCATGGCGGGGCAGTCCCGGCTGATAGTTGCCCGGGTCTGGCTGGCGGACTTTTCCTACACAGCGGCCGCTGGCGGCGGTTTAACTTGGGGTTTTCCCATTTACCAGGGCCGCTTTCCATGCTCGAAAAATTACCTGATGCCGTGGGCCACGCGCTGCGCGACCGGCGCGCCGGGCTCGACAAGCTCGCCTCCAACCTGTCCGGCCTGCGCACCGGCATGGCCGCCATCGAGGTCAGCAGCATCGCCTTTGCCGACCACGCGCCCCTGCCGGCTCGCTACACGGCGGATGGAGAGGGCCTGTCTCCGCCTATGCAATGGCGGGGCGTGCCCGCGGCGGCCGCTTCGCTGGTGCTCATCGTGGAAGATGCCGATGCGCCGACGCCGCGCCCGCTGGTGCACGCCATCGCGGTGGACCTGCCGTCTTCCATGGGCGCCCTGGCCGAAGGCGCGCTCAACAGCACGGGCGCCGACGGCCAGGTCCATGTGGGGCGCAATTCTTACCTGATGTCCGGCTGGCTGCCGCCCGACCCGCCGCCGGGGCACGGTCCGCATCGTTACGCCTTCCAGGTGTTTGCGCTGCTGCCCGGCGAGGCCTTCAGCGGCAAGCCGGGCCGGGACGCGGTCATGGAGGCGGTACGCGAACGGGGGCTGGCCAGCGGCTGCCTGATAGGCATTTATGAGCGGCCGGACGCCTCGATCCCGATCGCGCAAGGCCGCGCGGCGGTCGGATAAAGAGCCGGCGGGCGGGCCAAGCGGCCGGTGCTACGCGTTGTCCGCAGGGGCGCGGGCCGCCGGCCTGCGAAAATGGCGCCATGAACTTCCAGAAAATCCTGATTCCCGTGGCCGGTGTCGCGGCCGTTGTGCTGGGCTACCGTGCCTTCGGCTGGGCCGGTGTGGCCGCGGTTGCCGGCGGTGCGGTCATGTGGGTGCTGCTGCATTTCACGCGCATGATGCAGGTCCTCAAGCGCGCGGCCAACCGCCCCATCGGCTACGTCGACAGCGCGGTCATGCTCAATGCCAAGCTCAAGCCCGGCATGACGCTGCTGCATGTGGTGGCCATGACGCGGGCCCTGGGCGAGCGGATGTCCGCCAAGGACGAGCAGCCCGAGATCTTCCGCTGGGCCGATGCCGGCGAATCCAAGGTCACCTGTACCTTCGTGGGCGGCAAACTGGCGCACCACGAGCTTTTCAGGCCCGCACAGGACGCGGCGCCGCCCGCCCCGTAAAATCCGTAATTCAGGTTTTCCGGGTGCACCCCGCGGTGCACCCGGGGCCCCGCATCACCCCACCTAAAACAAGGATCCCATCATGTCCCCAGTAGCACCCTCCATGGCAGACCGCGACGGCAAAATCTGGATGGACGGCCAGATGGTCGATTGGCGCGACGCCAAGATCCACGTGCTGAGCCACACCTTGCACTACGGCTGCGGCGCCTTCGAGGGCGTGCGCGCCTACAACGCTACCGGCGGCACGGCGATTTTCCGGCTCGAAGAGCACACCGAGCGCCTCTTCAACAGCGCCAAGATCCTGCGCATGAAGATTCCCTTTACCCAGGCTGAAGTCAACGAGGCCACCAAAGCCGTCGTGCGCGAGAACAAGCTGGAGTCCTGCTACATCCGCCCGCTGACCTGGATAGGTTCACAAAAACTCGGCGTCAGCCCCAAGGGCAACCAGATCCACCTGATGGTCGCGGCTTGGCCCTGGGGCGCCTACCTCGGTGAAGAGGGCATGAAGCGCGGCATCCGCGTCAAGACCTCCAGCTACACGCGCCACCACGTCAACATCACGATGACGCAGGCCAAGGCGGTCAGCAACTACACCAACTCCATCCTGGCCAATATGGAAGCGCTGGACGACGGCTACGACGAGGCACTGCTGCTGGACGCCTCGGGCTTCGTCAGCGAAGGCGCGGGCGAGAACATTTTTGTGGTCAAGGGCGGTGTGGTCTACACGCCCGACCTGTCGGCCGGCGCGCTCAACGGCATCACGCGCAACACCATCCTGCACATCTGCAAGGACCTGGGCCTGGAACTCGTGCAAAAACGCATCACGCGCGACGAGGTGTATATCTCCGACGAGGCTTTCTTCACCGGCACGGCCGCCGAAGTCACGCCTATCCGCGAACTCGATCGCATCGAAATCGGCGCCGGCTCGCGCGGCCCCATCACCGAAAAAATCCAGAGCGCCTTCTTTGACATCGTCAACGGCCGCAATCCGAAATATGCCCACTGGCTTGCCAAAGTCTGAGCTCGCACCATGACCACATCCTCCAACGTTGAATTGCTGGCCTCCGACCTGAACGCGCAAGGCGGTGTCTACTGCCCCAGCCCCAAGGTCGACATGAAAATCTGGAACAGCCACCCCAAGGTCTACCTGGACGTGGCGCGCACCGGTAACGCCAAGTGCCCGTATTGCGGCACGGTGTACACACTGAAAGCCGGCGAGCATTTCGGCGCCGGCCACTAGCGTGTCTCGTCCCCCTCCAGCGGCCGCCGCGGAACCGGCTTTGCCGGGCCGCAAGCGGCGCCCCCTTGAGGGGGAGGCGGCCGAAGGCCGCATCGGGGGGGAGTCACTCATCATTGCACCTCAATGGATAGGCGACGCGGTGATGACGGAGCCTTTGTTGCGCCGCTTGCAGGCGCGCGGTGAGCGCCTCACGGTCGGGGCTTTGCCCTGGGTGGCGCCGGTCTACCGCGCCATGCCGCAGGTGGCCGAGGTCATCGAATTCCCGTTTGCGCATGGCGGCCTGCAGTTCCGCGAACGCCGCGCGATCGCCAAACGCATTGAAGGCCGTTTCGACAAGGCCTATGTGCTGCCGAATTCGCTGAAAAGCGCGCTGCTGCCCTTCCTGGCCAGCATCCCCGAGCGCATCGGCTATTTCGGCGAAGCGCGCGTAGGCCTGCTCACGCACCGGCTCAAGAACCCCAAGAACAAGCCCCCGATGGTGGCGTTTTATTCGGCCTTGAGCGGCGGGACCGACCTGGAGAAAGACCGGCCGCAGCTGCAGATGGCGGCGGCGGACATCGACCAGGCGCTGGCGGAACTCGGCTTGCAGCGCGGCGGCTTCCACGTGTTCGCGCCCGGCGCCGAATACGGGCCCGCCAAGCGCTGGCCGGCCCGCCGTTTCTCGGAACTGGCGGCCCGGCTGGACTTGCCGGTGGTGCTGTTGGGTTCGGGCAAGGAGGCGGCGCTGTGCGAGGAGATCGCCGTGCCGGTGAACGCGGCGCAGCCCGGCAAATGCCTGAACTTCGCGGGCAAGACTTCGCTGGTGCAGGCGCTGTGCCTGATCGCCGCCTGCAAATCCACCATCAGCAACGACTCGGGCCTGATGCACGTGGCCGCGGCCTTCGGCGTGCCGCAGGTCGCGATTTTTGGTTCGTCGAGCCCGCTGCACACGCCGCCCTTGAGCGACAAGGCGACCGTGCTTTGGCTGAAAGCCGACGCGGCCTACCAGCCGCCGCTGGACTGCGCGCCGTGTTTTGAACGCGAATGCCCGCTGGGCCATACGCGCTGCCTGAACGACATCGGCGCCGACCGCGTGCTGGCGGCGCTGGCGCCAAGGCCTTAAGCGGGGAAGGGTGACAAGGGCTCCACGCCCGGCTTGCCCTGTGCCGGCGTGCGCGCCACGTTCATGACCCAGCACACCATCACGAAATAACCGACCAGGCTCACAAGCTCGACCACGCCCTGTTCGCCAAAGGTCTTGACGGCCGCGGCATAGGTGGCGTCGCAGCAGCCGTGCTGCCGGAGCACCTCAAACACCAGGTCCAGCGCAACCGCTTCGTCGGCGGCCATGCCCGTGGGCTGCCTGCCGTCGGCGATGGCGTCCACGGTGGCCTGGGCCACGCCCGCGGCCACCGCCAGCGGCGCGTGCATCAGCCACTCGAACTGGTTGGCGGTGTGGCGCGCCGCGACGCAGGTCGCGAGTTCGCGGATGCGCGCGTCCAGCGTGCTCTCAAAGCGCAGGTAAGCCCCCACGTCGCCGACACGGCCCATGAGCTGCGGACTGCGCAGCAAGGGAATGAAGGGGCCAAACACGGCCTTGCGCGGCCCGGCGATGATGGCATCGGCGGCTTCGCGCTGCGCCGGCGACATGGCCTCGCGTGGCATCAGCGGCATGCGGTCCGCAGTCGAGGGGAAAAAGCCCTGGGGAATGCCGGCGGGCTGGGGGGAAGTGCTCATGGCTTGGCGTCCTGTGGTGGGAGAGATTCCCTAGGGTATCAAAGCCCGCGCTGCCCGGTGCCGGGACAAAAAAAGGCCACCTCGCGGTGGCCTGTTGAAGGTTCTCCTGGGTGGGAGAACGTCGTTGGGAGATCAATAAATGCTTCACCGACGTCAGTTTTATTTCCCTGTTTCCCTCAATTGCGGGTGTTGTGACAGCAACGCCGGAAACTTTCGCCGATTGCGCGCGCTTTGACCATTCTCCAAATAGAGGAGGACGCGGGTTTTTGGCTGAATCGGCCGGGATTTCGTGACTTATTTCACACTGCCGGCTGGGCCATCGCGTGGGCCACGGGCAATTCCACGATGAAGGAGGCGCCGCCGCCGGGGCGTGCCTCGCAGCGCACGCTGCCGCCATGGCGCTGGCTGATGGACTTGACCAGCGCTAGGCCGAGGCCCACGCCGCCCTCGCGCTCGCTGGCGCCGGGTAGGCGGTAAAAAGGCTCAAAAATGCGCTCGCGCTGGCCGGCCGGAACGCCCGGGCCGCGGTCATGCACCTTGACCACGGCCAGCTGCCTGGCGCCGACACGGGTCTGGGCGAGTTCGAGGTTGATGTCGCCGGTGCTGTAACGCCGCGCGTTTTCCAGCAGGTTGCGGATAAGACGGCGCAACAAGCGCGGCGAACCCTGCACGGTCAGGCTGTGGCTGGTGGCGTCCAGTCCCAGCCCGGCATTGGGCGCTTTGTCCAGTTCGGCGCTCAGCTCGGCATTGACGCGCGCGCATTCCTCGGCCGCCAGGCCCGTGAGGTCCAGGGTTTCAAAGGGCTCGGCATCGGCCTGCTTGGCGTCCAGGCGGCTGGCCAGCAGGATTTCGTCGATCAGCTGGTCGAGTTCGGTGATGCTGCGCGAGATCTCCTTGCGCTGCGGCGAGGCGGCGTCGGTGCCCATCAATTCCAGCCCCATGCGGATGCGCGCCAGCGGCGAGCGCAGTTCATGCGAGGCATTGGCCAGCAGCGACTTGTGCGATTCCATCAAGGTCTCGATGCGCTCGGCCGCGTGGTTGAAGCGCCGGGCCAGGAAAGCCACTTCGTCGGTGCCTTCGGCATTGACGCGTGCCGACAGATCGCCGGCACCCCAGCGTTCCACGCCGCGCTGCAGTGCTTCGAGCCGCTGCGTCAGCCGGCGCATGACAGGGTAGGCACCCAGCGCTACGGCCAGGCCGACCAGGCCCAGCATCCAGCCAAAGCCGAAACCGAAAGGTGGGCGCATCCAGGGGTTGCCGGGAGGGCGCTTGGGCCGGGGCAGCAGCAGGTTCAAGGTCTGGCCGTCTTTGGTCGTGACGTCAAACTCCAGGTCGTCGCCGAGCTTGCGGTCGGGCCGGGTCTGCGCCGTGCCTATGACTTCGCCCTTGTCGTTGTGCACCAGCACTTCGCGTATCGGCAGCTGCGGCGGGTCGGCACTCAGGCGCCAGGCCGCGCCGACCAGGAAGGTCAGCACGACGACGGTGGCGACAACGGCCAGCCAGATGCGCACATACAAGTGCGAGGTAAACCTGGTCCACATAAAAACTCAGTCCTGCTGCTTGGCGAACACGTAGCCCACGCCACGCACGGTGAGTATGCGTTTGGGGTCCTTGGCGTCGGCCTCGATGGCGCTGCGGATGCGGCCCATGTGCACGTCGATGGAGCGGTCGAAGGCCTCGAGTTCGCGGCCGCGCACGGCTTCCATGATCTGGTCGCGGCTCAGCACGCGGCCGGCGCGCTCGGCCAGCGCCACCAGCAGGTCGAACTGGTAGGAGGTGAGTTCGCAGGGGGTGCCCGACACCGAGACGGTGCGCGCATCGCGGTCGATTTCCAGCGAGCCGAAGCGCATGACCTTGTGGCCGCCGTTGGCCGCGGCATTGCCGGTCTCGCCGCCGCGGCGCAGCACGGCGCGTATGCGCGCCAGCAGCTCACGCGGCTCGAAGGGCTTGGGCAGGTAGTCGTCGGCGCCGATTTCCAGGCCGACGATGCGGTCCATGGGGTCGCCCTTGGCGGTGAGCATCAGCACGGCGGTGTTGGCGGTTTCGCTGCCCTGGCCCTTGATGCGCCGGCACACTTCCAGGCCGTCCATGTCAGGCAGCATCAGGTCCAGGATGACCAGGTCGGGCGTGTTGCCTTCCAGCGCGGCCAGCCCGCTTGCGCCGTCGGCCGCGTGGGTGAAGCCATAGCCCGACTGGCGCAGGTACTCGCCCACCATGTTGGCCAGGCGGGCGTCGTCTTCGATCATCAGGAGTTGTTGGGTCATGGATGGGTCCTCGGTTGCAGGGTGTGTCCCCCGGGGTGGATCACAATGAAGTCATGGTGCGCCGCACGCAACAATCGCGCTTGAAGCCATCGTAAAGTTACGGTAAACCGGAGCGGCAGCCCACCAGCATACTCCGCCGCGCGTACCTCCGGTAGCTGTTTTAGAGCTATCGATTTGATAGCGTCAGCTTCCTGCCCCTATTGGGATTTCGGGGCCTGCATCCGCGAGGCCAGGGCCACCAGCAGCAGCACCGGCAGGCCCAGCAGGGCGGTCGCGGTGAAGAAATGGCTGTAACCGAAGGCATCGACGTATTTGCCCGAATAGCCGGCCAGGAACTTGGGCAGCAGCAGCATCATGGAGCTGAAAAGCGCGTATTGGGTGGCCGAGTAGTTGACGTTGGTCAGGCTGGACAGGTAGGCGATGAAGGCCGCCGAGGCGATGCCGCTGGAGAGGTTGTCGGCCGAGATCACGAAGATCAGCGCATTGACGTCATGGCCGCGCGTGCCCAGCCAGGCGAACAGCAGGTTGCTGCCGGCGCTCAGCACGGCGCCCAGCATCAGCACGCGCATCACGCCGAAGCGCATGGCCAGCGCGCCGCCCACGAAGGCGCCGACCAGCGTCATCACCACGCCGTAGATCTTGGTGACCGCCGCCACCTCGTCCTTGGTGTAGCCCATGTCCACGTAAAACGGGTTGGCCATGATGCCCATGACGACGTCGCTGATGCGGTAAACGGCGATCAGCGCGAGGATCAGCAGCGCCTGCTTGCCGTAGCGGCGCAGGAAATCGGCGAAGGGGTCGACCAGCGCGGTCTTGAGCCATTCGGCGGCGTTGCGCGAGGGCGGCAGCACGCGGGCCGCCGGCTCGGGCGACAGGAGCACGGTCGCCATGCCCAGCAGCATAGAGGCGGCCATCGCCAGGTAGGCGACCTGCCAGGCGCCGTGCTGGTAGGTGGCGGCGTCGCCGATCTCCGCGCGCGCGGCGATCCACAGCGCCCCGGCGCCGGCCCAGATCATCGCGATGCGGTAGCCGGTCTGATAGGCGGCCGCCAGCGCCGCCTGGCGCTGCGTGTCGGCCGATTCGATGCGAAAGGCGTCCAGCGCGATGTCCTGGGTGGCCGAGCCGAAGGCCACGGCCAATGCGCACCACACCACGGGCTGCAACGCCAGCTTGGGGTCGGTCAGGGCCATGCCCACCAGCGCCGCCATGATGACCAGCTGCGATAGCAGCAGCCAGCTGCGCCGGCGCCCGAGCAGGCGCGTCAGTAGCGGGATCGGCAGGCGGTCTACCAGGGGGGCCCAGACCCATTTGAAGCCGTAGGCCAGCCCGACCCAGCTCAGGTAGCCGATGGTGGTGCGGTCTATGCCTGCTTCGCGCAGCCAGAAGCTCAGCGTGCCGAACACCAGCAGCAACGGCAGCCCGGCGGAAAAACCCAGGAACAGCATGCGCAGCGTGGCCGCTTCGGCATACACATGCCAGACATCGCGCCAGGAGGTTTTCGGGGTGGGAAGGGGAAGCTCTGCGGAGGGGGTTTTGTCTGACATGGCTATTTCGATTTGTGACTATTATTCACCCATGTGCTTTTTATGCGACGCCAAACATTCCGCCTGGCCCGGCCGCCGGGCATTCCTGCTGGCTGCCGCCGGCACCGCAGCGACGGCTGCCTCCCTGCCGCTGCGTGCGCAGGTCGACGTCGGGCCCTCATCCCAGCTGCGCAACCTCGTGCCCGCCGACGAGATTGAAAGCGCCGCCACCCAGGAATACAGCAAGCTGTTGGCCGAGGCCCGCGCCAAGGGCGCGCTGGCGCCGCAAGGCCATCCGCAGCTGCAGCGGCTGCGCACCATCGCCGCCAAGCTGGTGCCGCAGACCGCCCAATGGAACGACCGCGCCAAGCAGTGGCGCTGGGAAGTCAACCTGCTGGGCAGCAAGGAGATCAACGCGTTTTGCATGCCGGGCGGCAAGATCGCCTTCTATACCGGCATCCTCGAGCAGCTCAAGCTGACCGACGACGAGGCGGCCATGATCATGGGCCACGAAATGGCCCACGCGCTGCGCGAACACGCCCGCGCGCGCATCGCCAAAAGCCAGGGCACCGGCACCCTGCTGTCGCTGGGCGCGCAGCTGCTGGGCTGGGGCCAGATGGGCGACCTGGCCGCCAGCATAGGCACGCAGCTGCTGACGCTGCGCTTCAGCCGCGAAGACGAAACCGATGCCGACCTGGTGGGCCTGGAACTGGCCGCGCGCGGCGGCTACAACCCGCAGGCAGCCGTCAGCCTCTGGGAAAAAATGGGACAGGCCGGCGGAGGCGCCGGCGGCCCCAACTTTCTGTCTACCCACCCTTCAGGGCCGGAGCGTATTCAGCAGTTGCAGGCCAACGTGCCCAAGGTCCAGGGCTTATACCAGCGCGCCCGCGGCTAAGCTGGCTGGCTGCCTCTGGTACCTGGTTTGACGCAGCGCGCCGCATTCTTCTCGCGCGCCTGGTGGCGTGCCTTTCGCCCCGCGCGCACCCGCATCGACACGCGCGAACGCCTGCGCCTGGTGGCGGGTTCGCTGCTGGGCATTTTCTTGACAGGTTTGTTGTGCCACCTGGCCGGCTGGGTGGTGCCCGGCCTGCCCTGGCTGGTGGCGCCGCTGGGGGCCAGCGCGGTGCTGATCTTTGCCGTGCCGGCCAGCCCGATGGCGCAGCCCTGGCCGGTGGTGGGCGGCAACACGCTGTCGGCGCTGGCCGGCATCGCCGGGGTGCACGGCGCGCACCTGCTGGGCTCGCCTGAGCTGGCCGCGGCCCTGGCGGTGGCCACCGCCATCGCGCTGATGCTGGCGCTGCGCTGCCTGCACCCGCCGGGCGGCGCCACGGCGCTCATGATGGTGCTGGGCGGCATCTCCAGCCCGGTGTTCGCCTTCTATCCCGTGATGCTCAACTCGGTGCTGCTGGTGGCTGTCGGCATCCTCTACAACAACGCGACGCGCCGGGCCTACCCGCACACGCAGCTGCCGCCTCCGGGCGCGGCGCCCTCGGCCGAGGACCGGCAGCTCGACGCCGACCTGGACGCCGTGCTTGCGCGCTACAACCAGGTGCTGGACGTGAGCCGCGACGACCTCAAGGCGCTGCTGGCCGAAACCCGGCTGCGCGCCTACGACCGCAAGCTGGCCGAGGTGCGCTGCGAAGACATCATGTCGCGCGACCTGGTGACGGTGGAGTTCGGCACGCCGCTGGAGGACGCCTGGGCCCTGCTGAGGGAGCGCCGCATCAAGGCGCTGCCGGTGGTGGACCGCGCCTTTCGTATCGCCGGCATCATCACGGTGGCGGATTTCATGCGGGCCGCCGACCTGGACCTTTACGACGGTTTTGACGCCAAGCTCAGGCAGCTGGTGCGCAGCACGCGCAGCGTGTATTCGGAGAAGCCGGAGGTCGTGGGGCAAATCATGACCCGCAACGTGCGCGTGGCGGGCCGGCAACGCCGGCTGGTGGAACTGGTGCCGCTGTTCGGCAGCACGGGCCACCACCACATTCCCATCATCGGGGAGGGCGAGCGGCTGGTCGGAATTATTACCCAGTCGGATCTGGTCGCCGCACTGGGTCGCGCCGCCGACCCGGCCGCTTGACAGGCGGCGTCATGCATCAGGCATGAGGTCAAATGTATTCATATGCGAGATGATTTTTCGCATTCCTGGTTTCGAATAAAGCCATAAGGCTTAGCGCGCAAGACAAAGGCGGATTTCCCACCTGGCGGCGCATGCCGAATCAGCGTGGCGTGTGGCGACTACTCGTACTTGTCCTACGCTGTTTTTTGATACTTGCGCCTTAAGATGGGCCGCATGAGCCTTCCCTATCCTCCAGGACAAGCTGCCTTTTCCTCGCGGCCGCGGGGTAGGGGTCCAGGGCGGGTGCCCTCCATCACTAAGCCATGAAGAGCACCGACCCGGCCCTGCTCGCATTCCTGGAGGAGCAGCGCGCCGATTACACGCGTTCCCTGCCGCGCCGCCTGGAACAGGTCGGCTTGCTCTGGCAGCAGATCCTGAGGGGCGAGGACCTGGCCCAGGCCCTGCCGACCCTGGAGCGCCACGCGCACAGCCTGGCGGGTTCCGCGGCCACCTTCGGCTGGGCGGAACTCGGGCTGGCCGCGCAGGCGCTGGAACTGGCGCTGGAACCCCATGTCGGCAAGGACCAGGCGCTGGCGCCTGAGGCCCGCGCCGAGCTCGGCCGGGCCGTCGAAGAACTGCAGCAGCGCTTTCACGGCGCAAGTTGACGCCGCCCGAACGGATTGCCCATGCCTGCCTCCGCCGCCTTCCTGTCCAAGATCAAACTCGCGGTGGCGGCCGGCGTGGTGCTGATGGCGGTGGTGGGCGCGGCGTCCTACCTGACCATCAGCCGCCTGCTTGAAACAGCCCAGTCCCGGGTGCGCACCGAAGACACGTTGGTGATGCTGGAGCGCGTGGATTCCAGCCTGCGGTCGGCCGAATCGACGCTGCGGCAGTACCTGTTGAGCGGCAACGCCGACGATCTGGAAGCCTTCCAGGCCGCCCGGGTCGAGCTGCGCGGCATCCGCGCCCGCACGCGCAGTGCCAACGTGCTGCAGGAGTCGGCGGAGTTTGACGAACTGATCAACCACCGTGCCTTGATCGCCAACCAGTCCATCGCGGCGCGCAAGGCAGGCGGCCCGGAAGCGGCGGCGGCCGTGCTCGGCAGCGACGCCAGCCGGCAATTGCGGCTGCGCACCGACGGGTTGCTGGAAAACGCGCGCAACCGCGAGGTCTACAGGTGGCGCGACGCGCAAGCCGTGGCCGAACGCAGCGCCCAGTGGGCGCAGGTCTTCATCGTCGCCGGCAGCCTGCTGTTTTTTGCCATGCTGGGCTGGGTGGGCTATGTGGTCAAGCATTACGAGGAGGTGCGAAAACGCGGCGAGGCCCAGCTGCGCGACAGCGAGGCCATGAGCCGCAGCATCACCGAAGGCATGGTGGAGGCCGTGATCACCACCAGCTCCGACGACATCGTCCTGGAGGCCAATGCCGCCGCCTTGCAGCTCTTTGGCTATGCGCGCAGCGAACTGGTGGGGCGTGATGTTTCGGAGCTGGTGCCGGAGCGCCTGCGACACCAGTACAAGGAATTCACCGGCATGATGCGCGCGCGGCCCGAAGCCTTCCGGATTGCCGGGCGCGAGGTGCGCGCCCTGCGCAGGGACGGCAGCGAATTCCTGGTCAGTGTGTCCTTCGGCGACGTGCACGTGGGCGGCCGGCGCCTGTTCACCGCCGTGATGTATGACATCACCGAAAGCAAACGCACCACGGAAGCCTTGCGGGCCAGCGAGTCGCAGCTGCGCCAGGTCACCGACACGGTGCCGGCCCTGATCGCCTACCTGGACACCGACCAGCGCTTTCGCTTCCACAACCGGGCCTATGAAGACAACTTCGGCCTGAGCTACGAGCAGATCGACGGGAAGCCGCTGGCCGATGTGCTGGGCCCGGATGTCTACGAAACGGTGCGGGAAAAAGTGGACGAGGTCCTGAGCGGGCATACGGTGCGCTATGAGCGGACACAGGTCACGCCCCAGGGCCAGCGCAGGCACTACGCGATGCAGTATTTCCCGCGCTACGATGAGGGCGCCAATGCGGACAAGGTGATCGGCTTTTTCTCGCTGGGCACCGACATCACCGAGCTCAAGCGCATAGACCGCATGAAAACCGAGTTCGTCTCCACCGTCAGCCACGAGCTGCGCACGCCGCTGACGTCGATACGCGGTTCCCTGGGCCTGATCTCGGGCGGCGTGGCCGGCGAACTGCCCGAAGCCGTCAAGAGCCTGGTGGGCATCGCGAAAAACAACTGCGAGCGCCTGATCCGCCTGATCAACGACATCCTGGACAGCGAAAAAATCGAGTCCGGCAAGCTGCGCCTGGACCTTCAGGTGGTGGACCTCAAGCAGCTGGTGGAGCAGGCGCTGATCGCCAACGAGGGTTTTGCCAGCCAGCACGGCGTGAGCCTGGTGATGCGGGCGCCCGACGCCGCGCTGCATGTGCGCATCGACAGCGACCGCATGACCCAGGTGCTGACCAATCTGCTGTCCAACGCGGTGAAGTTTTCGCCCAAGGGCAGCCCGGTGGAGGTGCGGCTCTCGCGCACGGCGCAGAAGGTGCGGGCCGAGGTGGTCGACGTCGGCCCCGGCATCCCGGAAGAGTTCAGTGCCCGCATCTTCCAGAAATTCTCGCAGGCCGACTCCTCCGATACCCGGCAGAAAGGCGGAACCGGCCTGGGCCTGAACATTTCCCGCGCCCTGGTCGAAAAAATGGGCGGCACCATCGGCTTTTCCAGCAAGCCCGGCGTAGGCACGACCTTCTTTTTTGAAATGCCCGAATGGACCAACCCGGTGCCGCTGCTCAAGCCGCTGCGGCCGCCCGTGGTGTCCTCGCGCCCGCGCATCCTGATCTGCGAGGGCGACCCCGACGTGGCCAAGCTGATCAGCATGATGCTGGGCAAGGCCGGTTTTGATTCCGACATGACCTTCAGCGCCGAGCAGGCGCTGGCCTGCCTGGCCTCGAATACCTATGACGCGGTGACGGTGGACCTCAAGCTCCCCGGCCAGAACGGCGTATCCTTCATCGGCCAGCTGCGCGAGGACGAGGGAACTCGCAACCTGCCCGTCGTGGTCATCTCGGCCATGGCCGAGCAGGGCCAGCTGCAGTTCAACCGCAAGCCGCACACGGTGTCGGACTGGCTCAAAAAGCCCATCGACGAAAACCTGCTGGTGCACAGCCTGCGCCGCGCCGTCGCCAGCCTGGACTCCGGCAAGCCGCGCATCCTGCATGTGGAGGACGACCTGGACATCCAGCGCATCACCGCCGCCATCGCCCAGGACTTCGCAAGTTTTGAATTCGCCGCCACGCTGGACGAAGCCCGCGAGCGCCTGCGCGAGCATCCCTTTGACCTGATCCTGCTGGACCTGGCGTTGGGCAGCCATTCGGGCTGGGACCTGTTCGAAGACATCGACGCGCTGGACCCGCGCCCGCCGGTGATCGTGTTCTCGGCCGGCGACGTGGACCCGGCGGACGGCCGGCAGGCCGACGCGGTCCTGGTCAAAGCCCATACCTCAAACACCGAACTGCTCAATACAATCCAGCGAGTCCTGCAGATTCCCGGCGACCCGGGCCCCACCCGTCCTCAAACCTTGAACTGAACCATCATGACCACACCACTGACCCGCATCCTCTACGTTGAAGACGAGCCCGATATCCGCATGGTGGCGCAGATGGCGCTGCAAGCCGTGGGCGGCTTCACGGTCATCGCCTGCGCCTCCGGCCAGGAGGCGCTGGACGCCGCGCCCGGCGCCGCAGCCGACCTGCTGCTGCTGGACGTCATGATGCCCGGCATGGACGGGCCGACCACCCTCAAGGGCCTGCGCCAGCTGCCGGCCACGGCCGACACCCCGGTGATCTTCATGACCGCGAAGGTGCAGGCCGCCGAGGTGGCGGTTTACAAGGGGCTGGGCGCGCTGGAAGTGATTCCCAAGCCTTTCGACCCGATGGAGCTGTCCACACAAATCCAACGCATCTGGGCACAGAGGTAGGCCCCCACGGTCGCGCACTTCGTGTCGCTCCCTGCCCCCCGAGGGGGCCGCAGAACTTGAGCCCCACGGTCGTTCGCTTCGCGTAACTCCCTGCCCCCGAGGGGCCGCCCGCCCTCCGGCCCGGCAAAGCCGGTTCCGGGGCTCATGCTGGGTTGAAGATTCAGGGTGTATGCAGTGGGGGGGATTTCACCAGCAGGAGCCGAGGGTCCGGCTTTGCCGGCCTAAGGCGCCGCCCCCTAGAGGGGGGAACGGGCTACACGAAGTGAGCCCGGACGGGGGTGGTTGTCAGATCTCGAACTCGTAGTCCACGCTCATGGGTGCGTGGTCTGAGAAGCGCTGGTCCTTGTAGATGTGCTCGCTGCGGGCCAGTGCCGCGAAGGCCGGCGTGGCCAGGTGGTAGTCCAGGCGCCAGCCCACGTTCTTTGCATAGGCCTGGCCGCGGTTGCTCCACCAGGTGTAGGCCGCGTCGGTCGCCGTGGGCTGCAGCTTGCGGTAGACGTCGACCATGCCGCCGCCTCTGACCGAGGGGCCGGTGCGTTCCGTCAGCTCATCTGCCGCTTCATTGGCGAGTTCCGCGTCGCGCAGTAACTCGGTCATCCAGGCGCGTTCCTCGGGCAGGAAGCCGCTGTTCTTCCGGTTGCCCTTGAAATTCTTCAGGTCGATTTCCTGGTGCGCGATGTTGACGTCGCCGCACAGCACGAAGTCGCGCGTCTCCTTCAGGGCCAGCAGGCGCGGGTAGAACTCTGCCAGGAAGCGGAACTTGGCGGCCTGGCGCTCCTCGCCCGAGGAGCCGCTGGGAAAGTAGCAGCTGATGATGGAGAGCTTGGGGCTTTGCTTGCGCCCGGGCCTGTCGAAGCGCAGCTCCACGTAGCGTCCTTCGGCGTCGAATTCGGTCGAGCCGTAGCCCACGATCACGTCGCTGGGCTCATGGCGCGTGTAGACACCCACGCCGGAGTAGCCTTTTTTCTCGGCGAAATGAAAATGGCCTTTGAGGCCGGCGATTTCCTCGAAGCGGCCGCTCATGTCGGCTGCCTGGGCCTTGAGTTCCTGCACGCAAATACAATCCGGCATGGACTGCAAAACCCAGTCCTGCAGGCCTTTGCTGGCCGCGGAGCGGATACCGTTGAGGTTGAGGCTGGTCAATTTAAACATGGGACTTCCAATGAGCACGGCAGGGCAACAACAGGACAACAGGGACGGGGCAACTTCCGCGGACGGCGCGCTGGCACAGGAATTCGTGCAGTTCGCCGTGGAGGCGGGGGTGCTGCGCTTCGGGCAATTCAAGACCAAGGCCGGGCGCATGAGCCCGTATTTTTTCAACGCCGGCCTGTTCGACGACGGGGCCAAGCTGGGACGGCTGGCGCAATTCTATGCGCGCCACCTGCTGGCCGAGGAAAAGCGCAGCGGGCTTGAATTCGACATGATTTTCGGGCCGGCCTACAAGGGCATTCCGCTGGCGGCGGCGGTGGCCATCGAGCTCGCGCGGCTGGGCCGGAACTACCCCTTTGCCTACAACCGCAAGGAAGCCAAGGACCACGGCGAGGGCGGCACGCTGGTCGGTGCGCCCGTCAAGGGACGTGTGCTCATCATTGACGACGTGATGTCCGCCGGCACGGCGGCGCGCGAGTCCATCGCCATCATCCAGGCCGCGGGCGCTGTTCCCCACGCGATGGCGCTGGCGCTGGACCGCCAGGAGAAGGCCACGGAAAACGGCGTAGATGTGAGCCATAGTGCCGTGCAATATGTAACGAAACATCTGGGCTTGCAGGTTTGCGCGATTGCGCGGCTGACCGACTTGCTGCAATATCTCTCCACACAAGGCGACACGCCGGGGCCCCACGGGGCCGATGCGATGTCCCTGAAAACGCACTACCAAGCCGTGCTGGCCTATCGGGACCGCTACGGCGTGGATTAAGGAGTCGACTTGCTCTTGCGAACAGCACTTACGGTCATTGCGGTGTCGGCTGCCTTCGTGGCGGGCCCTGCGGCGGCCCAGAACATCTATACCTGCGTCGACGGCAAAGGTCGCAAGATCACGGCCGACCGTCCCATCGCCGAGTGCACGGATCGCACCCAGCAGGAACTGAACCGTTCCGGCACGGTCAAGCGCGTGGTGGGTCCTTCAATGACCGCACAAGAACGCGCTGCGCAGGAAGAAAAAGACAAGGCGGCCGCCGAAGTACGCGCGCGTGAAGCCGAAGACAAGCGCCGCGACCGCGCCCTGCTGCAGCGTTACCCCACGCGTGCCGTGCACGACCAGGAGCGCGTCACCGCGCTGGCCCAGGTCGATGAGGTCATCAAGGCCTCCAACAAACGGACCTTCGAACTGGCCGAGCAGCGCAAAGCCATCCAGGCCGAATTCGAGTTCTACGCGAAAGACCCCAGCAAGGTGCCGCCTTCGCTCAAGCGCAAGCTCGAGGAAAACGACCACAGCTCGGCGGTGCAGAAGAAGTTCATCCAGGACCAGGAGCAGGAGAAGAAGCGCGTGAATCTGCGCTTTGACGAAGAGCAGGTCAAGCTCAAGCAGCTGTGGGCCATGAGAGAGGGGCCCGCGGGCTCGGCGCCCACGGCCAAAAACTGAGCGGCCGGGCGTGCCGCCCGGCCTTGCCTCGGCCCATTAGCCCAGTTTTTTCTTCAGCAACTCGTTGACCTGCGCCGGGTTGGCCTTGCCCTTGGTGGCTTTCATGGCCTGGCCGACCAGCGCGTTCATGGCCTTGGCGTTGCCGGCTTTGACCTCTTCCACATTCTTGGCGTTGGCGGCCAGCACGTCGTCGATGATCTTTTCCAGCTCGCCGGTGTCGCTCATCTGCTTGAGGCCCTTGGCCTCGATGACGGCGTCGACGTTCGAGCCTTCGCCGGTCCACAGCGCATCGAACACCTGCTTCGCGGCGTTGTTGGAAATCGTGCCGTCGGCGATGCGGCCTATCAGTGCGGCCAACTGACCAGCGCTGACGGTCGACGCCTCAATTGATTTTTCTTCGCTGTTCAGGCGCCGCGAGAGTTCGCCCATGACCCAGTTGCTGGCCAGCTTGGCTTGCTGGCTGGCCGCGGCCACGGCTTCAAAAAACGCGGCGATTGCCTTGCTTTGCGTGAGCTGGCCGGCGTCGTATTCGGGCAGGCCGTAGTCCTTGACGAAACGCGCCGCCATCACGCGCGGCAGTTCTGACATTTCCGAGCGGGTTTTTTCCACCCAGTCGCGCGCGATCACCAGCGGCGGCAAATCGGGGTCGGGAAAGTAGCGGTAGTCGGCCGCGTCTTCCTTGGTGCGCATGCTGCGCGTTTCGCCCGTGTCCGGATCGAACAGCACGGTGGCCTGCTGGATGGCGTGGCCGTCTTCGAGCTGCGCGATCTGCCAGCGCACCTCGTAGTCGATGGCCTGCTGCATGAAACGAAAGCTGTTCAGGTTCTTGATCTCGCGTCGCGTGCCCAGCGGCTCGCCCGGCTTGCGCACCGAGACGTTGGCGTCGCAGCGGAAGCTGCCTTCCTGCATGTTGCCGTCGCAGATGCCGATCCAGGTGACGATCTTGTGCAGCTCTTTGGCATAGGCCACGGCCTCGGCTGTGGAGCGCATGTCGGGCTCGGTCACGATCTCCAGCAGCGGCGTGCCGGCGCGGTTCAGGTCTATGCCGCTCATGCCGATGAAATCCTCGTGCAGCGACTTGCCGGCGTCTTCCTCGAGGTGGGCGCGCACCAGGCGCACCGAGCGCTTTTCGCCATCGAGGAAAAACTCGACGCAGCCGCCTTGCACCACGGGGATTTCGAACTGGCTGATCTGGTAGCCCTTGGGCAGGTCGGGGTAGAAGTAGTTCTTGCGCGCGAACACGCTGTGTTCGGCGATGTGCGCATTGACGGCCAGGCCGAACTCGATGGCGCGCTGCACCGCGCCCTTGTTCATCACCGGCAGCGCGCCGGGCAGGGCGAAGTCCACGGCGGAGGCCTGCGTGTTCGGCTCGGCGCCGAAGGCGGTGGAAGCGCGGCTGAAGATTTTCGACTGCGTGGTGAGCTGCGTGTGGGTTTCAAAGCCGATGATGACTTCGTAACCCTGCACCAGCGGCCCGGTGGGGCGGCCGGCCTGCATTTCGGCGAAGGGGTTGACGGTGGGTTGGGTCTGGCTCATGTCAAATCACTCAAAGGCTTGGGGGTTGGCGCAGGTGCCAGTCGGTCGCGAGCTGGAACTGGTGGGCTGCGCCCAGCAGTTGCGCTTCCTTGAAGTAGTTGCCGATCAGCTGCAGGCCCACGGGCAGGCCGCCGGCGCCGAATCCCGCCGGCACGCTCATGCCGGGCAGGCCGGCGAGGCTGGACGACAGGGTGTAGATGTCGGCCAGGTAGTTGGCCACCGGGTCGTCGGATTTTTCGCCGATCTTCCAGGCGACGGTGGGGGATACCGGGCCGGCGATGATGTCGCACTGCGTGAAGGCGGTCTGGAAATCCTGCGCGATCAGGCGGCGGATTTTTTGCGCCTTGAGGTAGTAGGCGTCGTAGTAGCCGTGCGACAGCACATAGGTGCCTATCATGATGCGGCGCGTGGCCTCGTCGCCGAAGCCTTCACTGCGCGACTTCTTGTACATGTCGTTGAGGTCGGTGTAGTGCGCCGCGCGGTGGCCGTATCGCACACCGTCGAAGCGGCTCAGGTTGCTGCTGGCTTCGGCCGGCGCGATGACGTAATACACGGGGATCGACAGCTCGGTCAGCGGCAGGCTCACGTCCACCAGCGTGGCGCCCAGCTTTTCATACTCGGCCAGCGCGCCTCGCACGGCGGCCAGCACGTCGGGCGCGCAGCCGGCACCGAAGAACTGCGTGGGCAGGCCTATGCGCAAGCCCTTGAGCGGCTTGTCGCCGGCAGCGGCGGGGCGCGCGGCGAACAGGTCCGCCGCGTAGTCGGCCGCGGGCAGGTCCAGCGAGGTTGAATCGCGGTCCGGGTCGGGCCCGGCCATGGCCGACAGCAGCAGGGCGCAATCGAGCGCGCTGCGAGCCATCGGGCCGGCCTGGTCCAGGCTGGAGGCGAAGGCCACCATGCCGTAGCGCGAGCAGCGGCCGTAGGTGGGCTTGATGCCGGTGATGCCGGTCAGCGAGGCCGGCTGGCGTATCGAGCCGCCGGTGTCGGTGCCGGTGGCGGCGGGCACCAGGCGCGCGGCGACAGCGGCGGCCGAGCCGCCCGAGGAACCGCCGGGAATGCGGCTCGTGTCCCAGGGGTTTTTCACGGGTTTGTAGGCGCTGTTGTCGTTGCCCGAGCCCATGGCGAATTCATCGCAGTTGAGCTTGCCCAGCGTGACCATGCCGGCGCCCTGCGGTCCCAGATTGCCCACCACCGTGGCGTCGAACGGGCTGCGGTAGTTTTCCAGGATCTTCGAGCCGGCCGTCGTCGGGAAGTCGCGTGTGACGAAGACGTCCTTGTGCGCCAGCGGCACGCCCAGCAGCGGCGTGCGTTCGCCGGCGGCCAGGCGCGCGTCGGCGGCCCTGGCCTGGGCCAGCGAGACGTCCGTGTCGGTGGCCAGGAAGGCGCCCAGGTTTTCATTCTGGATGCGGGTCAGGAAATGCTGCGTGGCCTCCACGCTGGAGACTTCGCGCGCGGCCAGTTTCGCGGCCAGCTGCGCGACGCCCAGGTCGTGCAGCGCGGTGTTGTTGATGGCCGTGCTCATTCGATCACCTTGGGTACGAGGAACAGTCCGTTTTCCACGGCCGGCGCGCTGACCTGGCTGGCTTCGCGCTGGTTGGGTTCGCTGGCGACGTCCTCGCGCAGGCGCAGGGCGACTTCGCCGATCACGGCGGCCGGATGGGCCAATGGCTCCACCCCTTCGGTGTTGACGGCTTCCATCTGCTCCACCAGGGCAAAAAAGCCGTTAAGTTGGGCCAGGGTGTGCTCGGTTTCGTCGGGACGCAATTCCAGCCGCGCCAGGTTGGCGACGCGGGCGATGTCTTGAGGTGTCAATGCCATGGGGTAGGGATGAAGGAATACGGGAGAAAATAAACCAGAAAACAGGGGCTGAAACGAGGTGTAAAGCTGAAAAAACGGGCTTGCTAAAGCTATTGATCTATAGGGGATGCGTTATTATCCCGCCTTTGGTGTGAAATCAAGGTTGGATGCGGGCTTTAGGTGCTTTTTAGGTGCCAGAAGCAGATTTCAGAGCGCCTCTGGCCCAACTTCCCCATAATTGCTGATCAATAAAAAGGCGATGGAGCAACGAAGTTCGCTCATGCCCCAACTGGACCCCTGCATATGTTTGAAGCATTCCGTCGGTATTTTTCCACCGACCTGGCCATTGACCTTGGCACCGCCAACACCCTGATTTTCGTACGCGACCGCGGCATTGTGCTCGATGAGCCCTCCGTCGTCGCCATCCGCCACGAAGGCGGCCCCCAAGGCAAGAAGACCATCCAGGCCGTCGGCCACGAAGCCAAGGCCATGCTCGGCAAGGTGCCCGGCAACATCGAGGCCATCCGCCCGATGAAGGACGGCGTGATCGCCGACTTCACCGTGACCGAGCAGATGCTCAAGCAGTTCATCAAGATGGTGCATCCGCGCAGCCTGCTCAAGCCCAGCCCGCGCATCATCATCTGCGTGCCCTGCGGCTCCACCCAGGTCGAGCGCCGCGCGATTCGTGAAAGCGCCCTGGGCGCCGGCGCCAGTGACGTCTACTTGATTGAAGAGCCGATGGCTGCCGCGATCGGCGCCGGCTTGCCGGTGTCGGAAGCCAGCGGCTCCATGGTCGTCGACATCGGCGGCGGCACCACCGAGGTCGGCGTGATCTCGCTGGGCGGCATGGTCTACAAGGGCAGTGTGCGCGTGGGCGGCGACCGCTTCGACGAAGCCATCATCAACTACATCCGCCGCAACTACGGCATGCTGATCGGCGAGCCCACGGCCGAGGCCATCAAGAAGAGCATAGGCTCGGCCTTCCCCGGCTCCGAAGTCAAGGAAATGGAAGTCAAGGGCCGCAACCTCTCCGAAGGCGTGCCGCGCAGCTTCACGATCTCCAGCAACGAAATCCTCGAGGCCCTGACCGACCCGCTCAACAACATCGTGAGCGCCGTGAAGAACGCGCTCGAGCAGACCCCCCCCGAGCTGGGCGCCGACATCGCCGAGCGCGGCATGATGCTGACCGGCGGCGGCGCCTTGCTGCGCGACCTGGACCGCCTGCTGGCCGAGGAAACCGGCCTGCCGGTGCTGGTGGCCGAAGACCCGCTGACCTGCGTCGTGCGTGGTTGCGGCATCGCGCTGGAGCGCATGGATCGCCTGGGTTCCATCTTCACTTCGGAATAAGCGCTACATGCCGTACTTCATGCCGCAAGCCTGGCATGAAGCGGGGCCAGCTTGACAGCGAACCATGCCCTTAGGAACCCTTGACAGATCCCCGCCGCCCTTTTTCAAGCAGGGGCCGTCGGCGCTGTCCAAGCTGATGTTCTTCAGCGCCTTGTCGCTGTTCCTGATGGTCGCGGACACCCGTTTTCGCATCACCCAGCCGGTGCGCGCCGTGCTGGCCACCGCGCTGTACCCGGTGCAATGGCTGGCGCTGCAGCCGGTGCGCGCCGTCCGCGGCAGCGGCGAATACTTCACCACCCTGAGCCAGGCCAAGCTGGCCAGCGAGGAGGCCGGCCGCAAGCTGGCGCTGCAGTCGCTGCGCGCCGGCCAGGTTGAGCAGCTGACCCAGGAAAACAACCGCCTGCGCAAGCTGCTGGGCCTGCGCGAGCAGCTCAACACGCCGGTCATGGCCGCCGAGGTGCTGTATGACGCGGCCGACCCCTACACCCGCAAGGTGATCATCGACAAGGGCATGGCGCAGGGCGTGGACCTGGGCTCGCCGGTGCTGGACGAGTCCGGCGTGCTGGGGCAGGTCACGCGCGTGCACCCGCTGGTCAGCGAGGTCACCCTGCTGGTGGACCGCGACCTGGCCATTCCCGTGCTCAATGTGCGCACCGGCGCGCGCAGCGTGGCGTTTGGCGACCCCACGGTGTCCGGCAGCGGGCTGGAGCTGCGTTTCATGGGCAGCAATTCGGACGTGCAGCAGGGCGACCTGCTGACCACCAGCGGCGTGGACGGCGTCTACCCGGCCGGCCTGCCGGTGGCCAAGATCAGCCGCATCGAGCGGCGCGCCGAGTCGGCTTTCGCCAAGATTTTCTGCACGCCACAGGCGCTGGTGACCGGCGCGCGCCACGTCATGGTGGTCAAGCCCGGCACCGGCCAGATTCCGCCCAGGCCCGAGCCCGACGCGCCTGAACCGGCGCCCAAGAAGAAAGGGGCCGCGAAATGATCATGCGCTCCGGCCAGCAGCTGCTGCTGCCCGCCAACCCGGTGTTCATCTGGTGCAGCCTCATCGCGGCGCTGCTGCTGGACATGCTGCCCCTGGGGCGCGTGCCCTGGATGCCCGACTTCCTGGCGCTGGTGCTGGTGTTCTGGAACGTGCACCAACCGCTGCGCGTGGGCATAGGCGTGGCCTTCATGTTCGGCCTGGGCATGGACGTGCACCAGTCCTCGCTGCTGGGCCAGCACGCGCTGTCATACACGGCGCTGAGCTTTTTCGCCACCATGATCCACCGCCGCCTGCTCTGGTTCACCGTGCCCTCGCAGGCCCTGCAGGTGCTGCCGCTGTTCGCCATGGCGCACGGCGTGGAACTTGTGATCCGCATGATAGGCGGCGGCATTTTCCCCGGATGGGTCATGCTGCTGGCGCCCCTGATCGAGGCCTTGCTGTGGCCCGTCGTGAGCGTGCTGCTGCTGGTGCCGCAGCGGCGGGCGCCGGACCCCGACCAAAACCGACCACTCTAGATGTGGGCCCCCACGCTTTTCACTTCGTGTAATACGCTGCCCCCCAAGGGGGCCGCTGCGCCTGCGGTCTGGCAAAGCCAGTCCCGCGGCCCCTGCTGGCCTGTGCGGCTCGCTTCGCATCGCCTTTGCGGTTCCGGGGTTAATCGCGCGTCTTGCGGGCACTTTCTGGCGGCAGTAGAGTCGCACCACGATGACTGAGTTACGCAACGTTGAAGCCGACCTGTCGCGCTTTCGCGCGCGGGTGCTAGTGGCGAGTTTGATCGTGCTGTGCGCATTTGCCTTGCTGGCGGCGCGGCTGGTGTACCTGCAGGTGTACCGCCATGCCGACCTGAACGAGCAGGCCGAAAGCAACCGCACGGCCATCGTGCCCATCGTGCCGAACCGCGGCCTGATCCTGGACCGCAACGGCGTCGTGCTGGCGACCAACTACTCGGCCTACACACTCGAGATCACGCCGTCCAAGGTCGAGAACCTCGAGGAAACCATCGCCGCGCTGGAAAAGGTGGTCGACATCCAGTTGCGCGACAAGCGGCGCTTCAAGCGCCTGCGCGAGGAGTCCAAGAGTTTCGAGTCGCTGCCGATCCGCACGCGCCTGACGGACGAGGAAGTGGCGCGTTTCGCGGCGCAGCGCTTTCGCTTTCCCGGCGTCGACATCAAGGCCCGGCTGTTCCGCAGCTATCCCTACGGCGAACTCGGCAGCCATGTGGTGGGCTACATAGGCCGCATCAACCAGGCCGAGAAGGAAATCATTGAGGGCAGCGAGAACGAAGGCAATTACCGCGGCACCGACTACATCGGCAAGCTGGGCGTAGAGCAAAGCTTTGAGCAGCAGCTGCACGGCATCACCGGTGTCGAGCAGGTCGAGACCTCGGCGGGCGGCCGCGCGATGCGCAAGCTGGCCAGCAGTCCGGCGACGCCCGGCAACACCGTGCGGCTGTCGCTCGACATACGCCTGCAGAAGCTGGTCGAAGACATGTTCGGCGACCGGCGCGGCGCGCTGGTGGCGCTGGACCCGAAGACCGGCGACGTGCTGGCCTTCGTCAGCAAGCCGACCTTTGACCCCAACCTGTTCGTGGACGGCATCGACACGGAAAGCTGGCAGTACCTGCGGGACTCGCTCGACAAACCCCTGCTCAACCGCGCATTGCGCGGCACTTACCCGCCGGGGTCGACCTACAAGCCCTTCATGGCGATGGCGGCGCTGGAAACCGGAAAGCGCTCGGCCAGTTTCATCGTCAACGACAACGCCTCCTGGGCTTTCGGCGGCCACGTGTTCCGCAGCCACGGCGACATCGCGCTGGGCGCGGTCGACATGTACCGCTCCATCGTCAAGTCCAGCAATGTGTATTACTACTCGCTGGCCAATGAGCTCGGTGTGGACGCCATGCACGACTTCATGAAGCCCTTGGGCTTCGGGCAAATCACCGGCATCGACATCGCCGGTGAACTGGCCGGCGTGCTGCCCAGCCAGGAGTGGAAGCGCGAGGCCTACAAAAAGAGAGGCGCGGCGCAGCAAAAGTGGTACCCCGGTGAAACCATTTCGCTGGGCATAGGCCAGGGCTACAACACCTTCACCATGCTGCAGCTGGCGCAGGCCACGGCGGCGCTGGCCAACAACGGCGTCAAGCGCCGGCCGCGCCTGGTGATCGGCACGCAAGACCCGGTGACGCGCGTGATGCACCCCTTGCCGGCCGAACCCGGCGAAGACCTGCGCTACAAGCCCGAAAACGTGGCCATCGTGCGCAAGGCCCTGGTGGGCGTGACGCAGGAAGGCACTTCGGCGCGGGTGTTTGCCGGCGCCGGCTACCTGAGCGGCGGCAAGACCGGTACGGCGCAGGCCGTCACCATCGGCCAGAAAGACAAATACAACAGCGCCAAGATGGAGGAGTACCAGCGCGACCACGCCGTCTATATGGCCTTCGCGCCCGCCGAAGACCCCAAGATCGCGCTGGCCGTGATCGTCGAAAACGCCGGTTGGGGCGCCGGCGTGGCGGCCCCGATTGCGCGCCGGGTGTTTGACTACGTGCTGCTGGGCCAGTATCCGAGCGAGGAAGACATGGTGGCGGTGCAAAAAGGCCTGGCCGCCGCGCCCATCGGCAAGCCGCGCCAGGCGGCCGAGGTGGCCGGCCTGCTGTCCGCCCCAGCCTCCGGGCCCACCGCCGCCGCGGCAACAGCGGCCGGCAAGGCCAAGGCGGCGGCGATTGCCGAAGCCCTCAGCAAGCTGACTCCGCCCATGGCCGCAGCCGGCATCAACCCCGACTGAGCGCCGGCTGCCCGGCGCCCCCGGAAAACGGCGGGCATAAAAAAAGCGCTGGGGTTACCAGCGCTTTTTGCAGCAGGGCATCTTGTGGAATGCCTTGCTGCTGATATGTACTTCTAGTGGCTCTCTCGTGTCTCCTCGGCTCCTCGCGTTGCGAGCAGCAAGGCTCGTCAGCAAGTCGTCCAATGTAGCCCGCGCACTGACATAGTGCATTGGGGGTTTCCCGCCCCCGGGATTCTGCGGAGGGGCGGCTGCAGTCCCTGGTGCGGCGTGCCACACCATGGCGCCCGGCGTGCACCGCGTGTACGCATTTGCACCGAAAACCGCCCAAATCGTCCCTATAAAGCGCTGGCATGACTTATGCCTGCTGCCTTGCGGTTGTTACGAATTGTTGGCTGACTGCAAGAAAGGCGGGCATGTATGCACCTGAAGAGCGTTACGGCGTGGGGCTTGTCGATCTGGATGGGCATGGCCTGCCAGCAGGCCATGGCGCAGGCGCCTGCCGCGCCGGCTTCCGTTCCCTCGGTAGCGGCTTCCGGCGCTGCTCCTGAGGCTGCGGCGCCCGTCGTCGCCCCCGCGCCACCGCCAGCGGCCCCGGCGGCCGCAGCCGCGGTTTCGGCCCCCGCAGTACCCGCATCCGCCCCGCCGCCCGCACCCCTGACCCGCCCGGGCCTGGTGGGGGCGGAGACCCTCAACGGCGCCGACACCGCCTGGATGATGACCTCCACCGCGCTGGTGCTGCTCATGACGCTGCCGGGCATCGCCCTTTTTTACGGCGGCATGGTGCGCAAGAAGAGTGTGCTCAACGTCATGGCCTGCGTTGTCGCCATCTGCGCGGTGGTGAGCCTCCTGTGGTTCGCCGTGGGCTATTCGATCGCCTTTACCCCCGGCAGCAGTGCCTGGGGCCATTACGTGGGTGGCGCCGAGCGCTTCTGGTTCACCGGGCTGGATTACGTGAAGGACGCGCAAAAGGTCGCGGTCAGCCATGTCGCGCCCAACATCCCGGAGTCGGTCTACGCGATGTTCCAGCTGACTTTCGCCATCATCACGGCGGCGCTGGTGGTCGGCTCTTTCGTCGAACGCATGCGCTTTTCCGCGATGCTGATCTTCATGTCGCTGTGGACGGTCGTGGTGTATGCGCCGATCGCCCACTGGGTCTGGGAGCCCAACGGCTGGCTGGCCCGCATGGGCGCGCTGGACTTCGCCGGCGGCTCGGTGGTGCACATCAATGCCGGCATGGCCGGGCTGGTCTGCGCCTACGTGCTCGGCCCGCGCCACGGCTACGGCCGCGAGCCCTTCACGCCCTTCAACCTGGGCCTGACCATGGCCGGCGCCGGCATGCTGTGGGTGGGCTGGTTCGGCTTCAACGCCGGCTCCGCGGTGGCCTCCGACGGCCGGGCGGGCCTGGCCATGGCGGTCACGCACATCGCGGCCGCGGCCGGCGCGCTGTCGTGGATGGCGGCCGAGTGGGCGGTGCGCGGCCGGCCTTCGCTGCTGGGCCTGTGCTCGGGCCTGGTGGCCGGCCTGGTCGCGATCACGCCGGCGGCCGGTTTTGTCTCGCCGCGCGCGGCGCTGGTGTTCGGCGTGGCCGCGGGGCTGGCCTGCTATTGGGGCGCCACGGGCCTCAAGCGCCTGCTCAACGCCGACGACTCGCTGGACGTGTTCGGCGTGCACGGGGTAGGCGGCATCGTCGGCTCGCTGCTCACGGGCGTGTTCGCCAGCAAGGCCATTTCGGGTGTGGAAGGCAGCGTGCTCACGCAGGCGATAGGCGCGGGCGCGGTCATGCTGTACAGCCTGTTCATGACGGCGCTGGCCTTGTGGGTCACCTCGCTGCTTGTCAGCCTGCGCGTCAGCGAGGCCTCGGAGAGCGACGGCCTGGACATCACCCAGCATGCCGAACGCCTGGGCACCTGATGTGCCGGCATTCACTTTGAAGGACACACACCATGCCTTCCAGCGAAAAAATCGCCATCGCCGCCCATCTTCACGTGTTGCTGCGCCGCAAGACCGGCCGGGTGACCGACACCGAGTGGATGGCCGGCAACCATGAGTACGCGGCCGAGATCGCGCGTTTTGCGCGCGAGAAAGCGGCCGAGGAGGGACACCCCGACCTGGCCGTCTGGGCCGACAGGCTCGAGGAGATCATGGCCGTGCCCGACCCCAGGCCGCGCGTGCCGCTGGTCCAGATGGTGTCGGAGGCGGTGAAGGAGCGCGCCGCACCCGTGGTGGCGCCGCCGCCCCAGCCGGACCGCCAGAGCGCGCGATCGATAGACACCGAGGAAGAGGTCTACCCGGAATCCGGTTTTATCGAATCCACCTTCGGTGCGATCTTCGGCGAGGAGGGCCAGCGTGAGCGCAGGCACCGCGACCCGAACGCGCCGCGCTATGTGAAGGGCTTGCGCTGAAACTGCAGGCCTATTGCGCCGGCTGCGCTTCCCGTGCGCGGTTCAGGCTGTGCGCCAGCATGTTGCGGGTGCGCGCGCGAATGTTGGCGCTGGCCTCGTCGGCAAAGGCCGCCACATAGGGGTGGCCCGCGTTGTCCGCCAGGATGCTGCGCCGCACCTGCGCCAGGCCGGCATCGCAGGCGGCCAGGGCCGTGTCGGCGAGCACAAAGACGGACTGGGCCGCATCGTTTTTCAGCGGCAACAGGGCCTTGTCCGCGCAGCGCTGGTAGTCGTTGATGGCGGCCGCCACCGGCGCGCGGGCAATCGACAGCGGGTCATGGCTGGCCCGGGGCGATGAGCCGCAGGCGGGCAGGGCCAGGAGCAGGGCGACGACCAGGAGGAAGGGCAGATGTTTCATGCGCCGCATTGTGTCATCGGCGCGTGAACCCGGGCGGCGGGTACTGTGCGGCAGGGATGTAAGGAAAATCGATTAAGGGTAAGCACAGCTGGCCTGCTGTAAACGCAGGCCTTAGCATGCAACTCAATAACTAAGGGGGGAGCTTATGGCGCGCATTGCAATGACATCCGTGGTGTTGACCTTGGCCTTGGCGGCAAGCCTGCCGGGATCCAGCCACGCCCAGGCCCCGGCCCAGCAACTGGTGCTGGGCATCAGCGAAGGCACTTCGGGCGGACTCGACCATGCCCAGGTGATCGCCAAGTACCAGGGGCTGGCCGAGGTGATAGGCCGGGCCATGAAGGCCAAGGTCAGCGTGGTGTTCGCGCGCGAATTCAAGCAGCTTGAAGAAGGCATGCAAACCGGCCGCTTCGACCTGGTGATGGCCCGCCCCAGCGACTACCCGGCGCGCGGCATGCGCGACTACGGCTACAGCTACATCGCCAGCACCAAGCCCGACGGGCAGTGTTTCATCATCGCCCCCAAGGGCTCCGAGCTGAAAACGATCAACGACGTCAAGGGCAAGCGCATCGCCCTGCCCGAGCAGATCGCCTATATGTCGCGCTTCTGCGCCGCCGAGCTGCGCGACAAGGGCATCCTGGTGGACAAGGAAAATGTGCAGTTCGTGCGCGAACAGGCCGCCGTCGGTTTCTACCTGGACAACAAGTTCGCCGATGTGGGCGGCGTGGCCTCTTATTCGGGCATCGCCAAGAAATGGGAAAAAGACGGTGGCCGCATCCTGCACAAGAGCGTGGCGCAGCCTTACTTCCCGATGGTGGCGCACAAGCGCATCAAGGCCGAGCAGCTCAAGGCCATCCAGGAAGAGTTGCTGGCCCTGCCCGGCAGCGACGCCGGCAAGGACGTGCTCAAGCGCATAGGCATCGAACAATTCGACACCACGTCGGAGGCCCGCATGCGCGAGCTGCTCAAGTGGCTGAACATCTAGCCTAGCCCGGCTCAGTTTCCAGCCCGGCACGCAGCTGCCGCGGCTGTCTTCCCGGCCTGCTACGGGCCGCCGCCTTTCCCCCGTCAATACCCTGCGCCGCGCGCCGGCGCCGGGCGCGCGGCTGGGCGAGCCCGCCCAAGCCCTAGGGTTTTCACTGAAAAAAAGCTGCGCTGCTTCGTTGCTTTAGTTATTATTCATAACCATAATCGACCTCACTGAAAACCTCCAAATGACCCAAAAACACCTCCAACTCGAAATGCGCGGCGACGTTGCCGTGATCCGCCTGGCGCGCCCCGCCAAACGCAATGCGCTGGGCGACGCCCAGGTGCTGGCGCTGCGCGACATGTTTGAAAACCTGCCCTCCGGCGCCCGCGCCGCCGTGCTGCACGGCGAGGGAGACCACTTCTGCGCGGGGCTGGACCTGGGTGAACTCCAGGAGCGCGACGCCAGCCAGGGCCTGCACCATTCGCGCATGTGGCACGCGGCGCTGGACCGCCTGCAGTACGGGCCCGTACCCGTGATTGCCGCCCTGCACGGGGCAGTGGTCGGCGGCGGCTTGGAACTGGCGAGCGCCTGCCACATCCGGGTGGCCGACGACAGCACGTTTTACGCGCTGCCCGAAGGCTCGCGCGGCATCTTTGTCGGCGGCGGCGGCGCGGTGCGCATTCCCCGGCTGATAGGCGCGGCGCGCATGACCGACATGATGCTGACCGGCCGTGTCTACAACGCCCAGGACGGTGAGCGCATAGGGCTGGCGCAGTACCTGGTGCCGCAGGGGCAGGCGTTCGACAAGGCGCTCGAACTGGCGACCCGCGTGGCGACCAATGCGCCCCTGACCAACTATGCCCTGATGCATGCTTTGCCGCGCATTGCGGAGCAGCCGGCGGACCAAGGCTTCTTTACCGAAGCGTTGATGGCGGCGATCGCGCAAAGCGCGCCCGAGGCCAAGGGCCGCGTGAGGGACTTCCTGGACGGCAAGGCCGCCAAGGTGCAAAAAAGCTGAGCGGTGCCGGCGGGCCCTGCGTGAGGTCCCGGTGGGAAAGAGACAAAAGCCAAAGAGCCGAAAAGACAAAGAGACAGAAGAGACAACACCATCATGAGCGCCCTCAAATTCCGCCCCCTGCGCTTTGGCGTGACGCGTGCCGTCCTGCGCGAAGGCGCACCCGGCGTCGGCTACCTGCGTGCCGACCAGGACCTGAAAGACTACCCCGCCCGTATCACCGACCGGCTGCAGCACTGGGCGCAGGCCGCGCCCGAACGCAGCTTCATGGCGCGGCGCGAAAAACGCCCGGACGGCACGACGGGCGAATGGCGCCACCTCAGCTATGCCCAGGCCTGGGCGGCGGCGCGCAGCATTGCCCAGGGATTGCTGGACCGCGGCCTGAGCGCCGAGCGGCCGGTGGTGATACTTTCCGAAAACGGCCTGGAGCATGCGCAGCTGGCCCTGGGTTGCCTCGTGGCCGGCGTGCCCTACGTGCCGGTGTCGCCGCCGTACTCGCTGGTCAGCCAGGACTACGACAAGCTGCGCCATGTGCTCAAGACCGTGACGCCGGGCCTGGTGTTTGCCGCCGACGCCGAACGTTATGCCAAGGCCATCCAGGCCACGGTGGAGCCCGGGACCGAGGTGGTGCTGGCCGCCGGGCAGATGGAGGGGCGCGCCAGCACACGGTTCGCGGACCTGGCCGCCACGCCGGCGACGAGCGCGGTGGACCGCGCCATGCAGGCCACCGGGCCGGACACCATCGTGAAGTTCCTGTTCACCAGCGGCTCGACCAAGATGCCCAAGGCGGTGATCAACACCCAGCGCATGTGGTGCGCAAACCAGCAGCAGATGGCGCAGTCCATGCCGGTGCTGCAGGAGGAACCGCTGGTGCTGGTCGACTGGCTGCCGTGGAACCACACCTTCGGCGGCAACCACAACTTCGGCATGGTGCTGTTCCACGGAGGCACGCTTTACATCGACGACGGAAAGCCCACGCCTGCGCTGATGCACGAGACCCTGCGCAACCTGCGCGAGATCGCCCCCACGGTGTACTTCAACGTGCCGACCGGCTTCGAGGCGATCGCCCTGGCCATGAAGACGGACGCGCAACTGCGGCGCCAGCTGCTGTCGCGCGTGAAGATGTTTTTTTACGCGGGCGCCGCCTTGGCCCAGCCAGTCTGGGACAGTCTCTACGAGTCGCAGGAAAAAGAAATCGGGGAGCGCATCGTCATGGTGACCGGCCTGGGCATGACCGAGTCCGCGCCCTTTGCCATCTTTGTGACCAGCCCCGAGGTGAAGTCCGGCGACCTGGGCGTGCCCACGCCCGGCATGGAGCTCAAGCTGGTCGACATGCAGGGCAAAACCGAGGTGCGCTACAAGGGCCCCAACGTCTCCCCCGGCTACTGGCGCGCGCCGCAGGACACGGTGCAGGCCTTCGATGAAGAAGGTTTCTTCTGCACCGGCGACGCCGTGAAATGGATAGATGACGCGGACATCCACCGGGGCCTCCAGTTCGACGGCCGCATCGCCGAGGACTTCAAGCTCGCCACCGGCACCTTCGTCAGCGTCGGGCCGCTGCGCGCGAAGATTGTCGCGGCCGGCGCGCCCTATGTGCAGGATGCGGTGCTCACCGGCATCAACCTCAAGGAGGTGGGCGCGCTGGTATTCCCGACACCGGCCGTGCGCGCCCTGGCCGGGCTGCCGCCCGACGTGCCCTGGCGCGAGGTACTCGACAGCGCGCCGGTGCTGGCGCATTTTCAGGAGGTGCTGGACCAGCTCGCGCTCTGCGCCACCGGCAGCGCCAGCTGCATCGCGCGCCTGCACCTGATGCATGAGCCGCCGTCCTTCGACAAGGGCGAGGTCACCGACAAGGGCTCCATCAACCAGCGGGCGGTGCTCACGCAGCGCGCGGCACTGGTGGAGGCCCTGCACGGCGATGCGGCCCATCCGGTCCTGAAACCGCGTGCGCGCTGACACCCCGGCCCGCCGACACCCCATACATATATAGACACAGCAGGATTTGCATGCAGCACAAAGGATTTTTCTCCGCCTTCCAGGACGTCTGGATGCTTGACGGCGTCAGAACGCCCATGGTCGACTACTGTGGCGCCATCGGCCACGTGTCGCCCACCGACCTCGGCATCAAGGCCGCGCGCGCCGTGCTGCAGCGCTCGGGTGTCAGCGCCGGCGATATCGACTCGGTGATTGCCGGCAACATGGCGCCGGGAGACTTCGAGCAATTCATGCTGCCGCGCCACATCGGCCTGTATGCCGGGGTGCCGGTGGAAGTGCCGGCCATCATGGTGCAGCGCATCTGCGGCACCGGCTTCGAGCTGTTCCGGCAGGCCGGCGAGCAGATCCAGAGCGGCGCGGCCAGCGTGGCGCTGGTCGTCGGCGCCGAAAGCATGACGCGCAACCCGATCGCCGCCTTCGAGCACCGCACCGGCTTCAAGCTGGGCGCGCCGGTCGGCTTCAAGGACTTCATGTGGGAGGCCCTCAAGGACTCGGCCGCCGGCATCGACATGATCCAGACCGCGGAAAACCTCGCCAAAAAATACGGCATCACGCGAGAAGCGGTCGACGAATTTGCCTCCAGCTCGTTTGCGAAAGCGGTGGCGGCACGCGAGGCGGGATTTCACGCCGGTGAAATCGTGCCGGTGGTCACCGAGGCGTTCGAGCTTCCCGGCTACGCGAGTCGCGGCATACGCCTGCAGGGCAAGGTCGCGGAAGTCGCGCAGGACACCCATGCGCGGCTGTCCCCCGTCGAGGTGCTGGCCAAACTCAGGGCGGTCCATGCCGGCGGGGTGCAGACCGGCGGCAACAGCGCGGCGCTGGTGGACGCGGCCGCGGCGGCCGTGGTGGCCTCCGGCGCCTATGTGAAAGCCCGGGGCGGCAAACCGCTCGCGCGTGTGGTGGCTGCCGCTGTGGTGGGTGTGCCGCCCGAGATCATGGGCATAGGCCCGGCCCCCGCGATCCGCCTGCTGCTGGAGCGCTGCGGCCTGACGCTGGACCAGATCGGCCGCTTTGAAATCAACGAAGCCCAGGGCGCGCAGACGCTGGCGGTGGCCCGCGAGCTGGAACTGGACCTGGGCAAGCTCAACGTCAACGGCGGCGCGATCGCCATGGGCCATCCGCTGGCGGTCACCGGTGTGCGCCTCACCATCACCGTCGCGCGGGAAATCCGGCGAGCGGGCCTGCGCCACGGCATTGCCTCCGCCTGTGTGGGCGGCGGCCAGGGCATTGCCCTGCTGCTTGAAAACCCCGAGGCGGCATGAGCCCGCCCCGACAGATTCTGGAACACTGACATGAACATTCAAGGACTCGCGGCATTGGTGACAGGCGGCGGCTCGGGGCTGGGCGAAGCCACGGCCCGGGAACTGGCGCGCCTGGGTGGCAAGGTCGCCGTGCTGGACATCAACCTGGCCAATGCCGAGAAAGTCGCCGACAGCATACGCGCGGCCCATGGCCCCGACGCCGCGCTGGCCTGCCACTGCGACATCACCGACAGCGCCAGCATGCAGGCGGCGCTGGACAAGGCCGCTGCCGCGCACGGCCCGGCGCGCATCCTGATGAACATCGCCGGCATTGGTTCGGCAAAACGTGTGGTGGTCAAAGACGGCAGCCCTGCGCCGCTCGAAGACTTTGTCAAAGTCATCACCATCAACCTGGTCGGCACCTACAACGCGAGCCGCCTGTTTGCAGCCGCTTGCGCCAAACTGCCCCCGCTGGAGGACGGCCAGCGCGGCGTGATGATGTTCACCGCCTCGGTCGCCGCTTTCGACGGCCAGGTCGGGCAGCAGGCCTACAGCGCCTCCAAGGCCGGGCTGGCCGGCATGACGCTGCCCATGGCGCGCGATCTCGCGCAGCACGGCATCCGCGTCTGCACGGTGGCGCCCGGCCTGTTCGCTACGCCCTTGATGGCGCAGCTGCCCGAAGCCGTCCAGGCTTCGCTGGCCGCCAGCATTCCCTTTCCGCCGCGCCTGGGCAAGCCCGAAGAGTTCGCGCAGCTGGCCGCGCACATCGTGAACAACGACCACCTGAACGGCGAAGTGATTCGCCTGGACGGTGCACTGCGCATGGCGCCGAGGTGAGCCTCATGGAAAAAACCGTGGTCTACGAAGTGAAGGTCGCGTTCGGCGACTGCGATCCCGCGGGGATCGTGTTTTTCCCCAATTTCTCGCGCTGGATGGATGCCGCCTCGCTGAATTTTTTTGCCGCCTGCGGCGTGCCACCCTGGCGGGAACTGGTCAAGACCACCGGCATCATCGGCACGCCGCTGCTGGAGATCAACACCCGCTTCAGCCTGCCCGCCACCTACGGCGAAACCCTGAGCATCCACACCAGCGTGCAGGAGTGGCGGGACAAGGTCTTTTTGCAGAAACACGTGATCCGGCGCGGTGAGGACCTGATCTGCGAGGGCCTGGAAACCCGCGCCTTCTGCATACGCCACCCCGACAAACCCGAACGCATGAAGGCCATTGCCGTGCCCCCCGACATCCGCAGCCAATGCAGTTGAGCGGGCGCAGCTGACGCGCCCGGGCTGCCCGGCGCTTTTTCGCGGATTTTGCTTTTCGACCCGTGGACTTAACTACAAGGAGACATTTCATGCAAACACGTCGTCATTTCGTGCAGACCGCCGCGGCGCTCTCGGCGGCCGCCCTCGCGCCTTTCCCGGCCCTGGCGCGGGCGCTCGAGCAGGTCAAGATCCTCTACGGCTTTCCGGCCGGCAGCGCGGGCGACATCTGCGCGCGCCGCGTGGGCGACCGCTTCGGCGGCACCGCCTATTCGAAGAACAACGGCATCGTGGACACCAAGACCGGCGCCGGCGGGCGTATCGCGCTGGAGGTGCTTAAGACCGCCCCGGCCGATGGATCCGTGCTGGCGATGTCGCCGTTTTCCTGCCTGTCGCTGTACCCGCACATCTACAAAAAGCTGTCCTACGACCCCGTCGCGGATTTCGTCGCGGTCGGGACCGCCTCCATGATCCACCATGGGCTGGCCGTCGGCCCGCTGGTGCCGGCCTCGGTCAAGACCGTGCATGACTTTCTCGGCTGGGCCAGGGCCAATCCGAAGGACGCCAGCTACGGCTCGCCCGCAGCAGGGTCGACCCCGCACTTCATCGGCGCCTTGCTGGGTCTGAACAACCAGGTGGAGCTCAAGCATGTGCCCTACCGCGGCTCGGTGCCCGGCGTGACCGACGTGGTCGGCGGCCAGCTCGCCGCGATGGTCACACCGCACGGCGATTTCATTCCCAACCACAAGGCCGGCAAGCTGCGCATCCTCGCCACCTCGGGAAAGCAGCGCTCGCCCTTCGTGCCTGAAGTGCCGACCTTCGCCGAGCAGGGTTTCGCCGACCTGACGGTGGAAGAGTGGTTTGGTTTCTACGCACCCGCGAAAACACCCGCCGACATGGTGGCTGCGGCCAACGCCGCCATCAACGCCGCCATCAAGGACAAATCCGTGATCGACTCGCTCACGGTGGTCGGGCTGATTCCCTACGGCGGCACCGCGGACGACATGGCATTCAGCCAGAAGCGTGAGTTTGATCGCTGGGGTCCGCTGATCAAAAAAGTCGGCTTCACCGCGGAGTCCTGACGTCCCGGCGGAAGGCCGGCCCGCCGGGGCCGGGCTGGGCGGCGTGCGGTCGGCATTGGCATAATCGGGCCTCGACTGGCTGCATGCCAGTGCCAGCTGCGTTGCCAGATAACGAAAGTGCCCTGATTCCTTATGCCTGCGTCGCCCAAACCCGCTCCTGCGGTAGAGGAGGTTGATACCTCCTATCTTGAAACCTTGGTGGGCTACAACGCCACGCGCGCCTCCCTCAAGGTGATTGAGTTGTTCAGCAAGCGCATGGCGGTCTATGACCTCAGGCACGTGGATTTCTCGATCCTTTCCCTGATCACGCACAACCCCGGCATTACCTCGCGCCAGCTGTGCGGCGCGCTGAACATCCTGCCGCCCAATCTGGTCGGAAAAATCGTGACACTGGAAAAGCGCGATCTGGTGCACCGCAGGCCGCATCCGCAGGACGGCCGCGCCGTGGGGCTTTACCTGACCGATGCGGGCCAGGCCTTGATGCGCGAGGCGGAAGGCACCGCCGTCAGCCTTGAAACAGAGGCGACCCAGCGGCTGAGCCCGGCGGAAAAGAAGACGCTGATGCGCCTTCTGCAAAAAATCTACCGCTGAGCCGCATCGGGCCCCGGCGGCTCTTGCTCAGATTCCGGCCTGGATCCAGGCCGCCGCCTTCTCCGCGATCATCAGCGTCGGCGAGTTGGTGTTGCCGCTGGTGATCAGCGGCATCACACCGGCATCGACCACGCGCAGGCCGCGAATGCCGCGCACCCTGAGGTGCGAATCCACCACGGCCATCGGGTCGCTGTCCGGGCCTTCCGTGCGGCCCATCTTCGTTGTACCCACCGGGTGGAAGATGGTGGTGGCGATGTCGCCGGCCAGCCGCGTGAGTTCTTCATCAGTCTGGAATTGCACGCCAGGCTTGTACTCCTCGGGCTGGTATTTGGCCAGCGCGCTCTGGCCCACGATCTTGCGCGTCACGCGCAGCGAATCGGCCGCCACCTTGCGGTCTTCCGCCGTGCTCAGGTAGTTGGGGGAAATCGCCGGCGCGTCCTCGAAACGGCCGCTCTTGATGTGCACCGTGCCGCGGCTGGTCGGATTGAGGTTGCAGACGCTGGCGGTAAAGGCGTTGAAACCGTGCAGCGGCTCGCCAAAAGCTTCCAGCGACAGCGGCTGCACGTGGTACTCGATGTTGGGATAAGGCTGGTCGGGTGAGCTGCGCGTGAACGCGCCCAGCTGCGAGGGCGCCATGCTCATGGGACCGGTCTGGCGCAGCGCGTACTCCAGCCCGATGCGAGCCTTGCCCCAGAGCGAATTAGCCATGGTGTTGAGCGACAGGCCCCAGCGTTTGTCGCCCTGCACCTTGTAGACCGAGCGGATCTGCAGGTGGTCCTGCAGGTTGGCGCCCACGCCGGGCAGGTCTTGCAGCACCGGGATGCCGTGCTGCTGCAGCAGGGCGGCCGGGCCTATGCCCGAGAGCTGCAGGATTTGCGGCGAGCCTATGCTGCCCGCGCAGAGGATGACTTCGCCCATGTGGCCGGAGTCGCGCGTGGCGCGCGCCGTGACGCGCTCGTCGCCGGCCCACACCTCCACACCGACGCAGCGCTGGCCGCCGTCCGCCTGCGGCTCTATCACCAGCTTGCAGACCTGGGCGTTGTTCCACAGCTCGAAATTCGGGCGGGCATAGCAGGCGGGCCGCAGGAAGGCCTTGGCGGTGTTCCAGCGCCAGCCGTTTTTCTGGTTGACCTCGAAGTAGCCCACGCCCTCGTTGTCGCCGCGGTTGAAGTCGCTGCTGGCCGGTATGCCGGCCTGCTGCGCGGCTTCGGCGAAGGCGTCCAGGATGTCCCAGCGCAGGCGCTGCTTTTCCACGCGCCATTCGCCGCCGGAATTGTGGTGGCGCAGCAGCTTCTGGTAGGGCTGGCTCTTGTCCTGCATCAGCTCGGGCGCCGTGCCGCGCGCACCGTGCATCGCGTCGGCGCCCTTGTGGTGGTCTTCGTGCAGCTTGAAATGCGGCAGCGAGTTTTCCCAGCGCCAGGCCATGTCGCCGGTCAGCTGCGCCCACTGGTCGTAGTCGCGCGCCTGGCCGCGCATGTAGATCATGCCGTTGATGCTGGAGCAGCCGCCCAGGGTCTTGCCGCGCGGGTAGCGCAGCGCCCGGCCGTTCAGGCCGGCGTCGGGCTCGGTGTTGTAAAGCCAGTCGGTGCGCGGGTTGCCGATGCAGTACAGGTAGCCCACGGGGATGTGGATCCAGTGGTAGTCGTCCTTGCGGCCCGCCTCGATCAGCAGCACGCGCTTGGACGCGTCGGCGCTCAGGCGGTTGGCCAGCAGGCAGCCCGCCGTGCCGGCGCCGATGATGATGTAGTCAAAAACCTGGCTTTCGTCTTGCATGGATGTCTTGTCTCTTTGTTCTGGGCGGTGTTTTTCGCGGAAGCCGGGTTGGCGGCAGCGGCCGAAACGCGCTGCGTGGCCCCATCCTGCCAGCCCAGCCTGACGCGGGGTTGACCGCCGCAGCATGGCCGATTGTGGCAAAAGCCGGGCGCCGGTGCGGCGGGGATTACCCGTTGGGGGGCGTGCCGCCGGGGGGGCTGGCTGCCTTCCAGTCCCGGTGTAGGACCAGAGCGACAGCGCGATGCGTGCGGTCGGCAATGGTGTTTTCAGCAGTTACCATGCAACTTTGTGTTTCGTACATTGCAAACTGCCGGTTCGCGCCTGGCTTGACTGAATGCTTATGGAAGACTCCACGCCCCGCATCGAACAGCAGGACACGCCGCAAGGCCGGCTGTTTGTCGTGCAAGGTGCGTGGACGGCCGCCGGCCTCACCGGCGGGGAGGTCTGGGAGGCGCTGACCGCGCAGCTCCAGGGGCTCGGCGATGCGGCCTCTTCGCCGGCCGGCTGGAACCTGGAAAAGATCGGCAAACTCGACCACCTCGGCGCGCAGGTGCTGTGGAACCACTGGGGCCGCAGCTGGCCGGCGCAATTGCAGGCCGAGCCCAGCCAGCGCGCGGTGCTGGAGACCGTCGCCAAATTCAGCACCGACCCGCCCAAACGCCGGAAAACCGACTGGAGCGAGCCCTTCATCCTGCTGGGCACCCGAGTGCTGCGGCTGCTGGACCACCTCAAGGGCCTGGTGCGCCTGATCGGGCAGCTGCTGCTGGACGTGATCCACCTGGTGCGGCGTCCGCAGGACGGTCCCTGGCGCGATCTGTCGGGCCATTTGTTCCATATCGGCGCCACCGCGCTGCCGATCACCGCGCTGGTCGGTTTCCTGATCGGCGTGGTGCTGGCCTACCTGATCTCGCAGCAGCTGCGCCAGTTCGGCGCCGACGCCTTCATCGTCAACATCCTGGGCATCTCGCTGATCCGCGAACTCGGGCCGGTGCTGGCGGCCATCCTGATCGCCGGGCGCAGCGGCTCGGCCATCACCGCGCAGATCGGCGTGATGCGCGTCACCGAGGAACTCGACGCCATGCGCGTCATGGGCATCCCGCGCGGTTTTCGCCTGGTCATGCCGCGCGCGCTGGCACTGGCCGTGGTGATGCCGCTGATCAGCGTCTGGACCACCATTGCCGCCTTGCTGGGCGGCATGCTGGCCGCCGACATCTCCATGGACGTCACGCCGGCCTACTTCATCAATTCGCTGCCGGCCGCGGTCGACGTGGCCAACCTCACGCTGGCCACGGCCAAGTCGGTGGTGTTCGGCGTGCTGATCGCGCTGATCGGCTGCCACTACGGCCTGCGCGTGAAACCCAACACCGAAAGCCTGGGGCAGGGCACGACGGCGTCGGTGGTGACGTCGATCACGGTTGTGATTCTCGTTGACGCATTGTTTGCTGTCCTGTTCAAGAGTGTCGGCATATGAGTGAAGCCATCGTCGACATCAAAAAACTCTGGACCGTGTTCCCCAACGGCGAGAAAAAGGCTGTGGTGCACAAGGACCTGGACCTCACCGTCGAGCGCGGCGAGGTGCTGTCCCTGGTCGGCGGTTCGGGCACCGGCAAGACGGTGCTGCTGCGCCAGATGCTGGGGCTGGAAAAGCCCACCCAGGGCGAGATCACCGTGCTGGGCCGGCCGGCGGCCGAGCTCGGCAAGCAGGGCGCGGCCAGCCGCGTCGGCATGCTGTTCCAGCAAGGGGCACTGTTTTCGGCTTTCACCGTGCTGGAGAACATCGCCTTCCCGCTGCGCGAACTCAAGACTTTGCCGCGCGCGCTGGTCTACGAGGCGGCCATGGTCAAGCTGCAGATGGTGGGCCTGGGTCCCGATGCGGCCGACAAGATGCCCAGCGACCTCTCGGGCGGCATGGTCAAGCGCGTGGCGCTGGCGCGCGCCCTCATCATGGACCCGCCGCTACTGCTGCTCGACGAGCCCACCGCCGGCCTGGACCCGGAAAGCTCCGACAGCTTCGTCTCGCTGCTGCGCTCGCTGCACCGCGACATGGAACTCACGGTGGTGATGGTGACGCACGACCTGGACACGCTGTTCGAGCTCAGCACCCGCATCGCGGTGCTGGCCGAGCAGAAGGTCATCGTCAACGACGTGCCCAAGGAGGTGGTGGCCTTTCCCCACCCCTTCATCCACGAATTTTTCCTTGGTGAACGAGGTCAGCGCGCGATGGAGTTGTTGCGCGAATACCCGTTTACCGTCTAGAAAGGCATCACTATGGAAAACAAAGCCCATGCCATGGCCGCCGGTGCGTTTGTACTGGTGGTCACAGCCCTGCTGGCCTTGCTGGCGATCTGGCTCACGCGCGACAACACCCAGCGCGACCTCTACGACATGAGCACCGGCGAAACCGTCTCCGGCCTGCAGCCGCAGGCGGCGGTGCGCTTTCGCGGCGTGCCGGTGGGCAAGGTCGAGCTCATAGGCTTCGACACCAAGGTCAAAGGCAATGTGCTGATCCGCGTTTCCATAGACCGCGGCGCGCCCGTCACCAAGTCCACCTTCGCCACCGTGGCTTCGCAGGGCGTCACCGGGCTGGGCTTCATCCAGCTCGACGACGACGGCAAGTCGGCCGAGCGGCTGGCCGTCAACGACGACGACCCGCCGCGCATCCCGCTCAAGCCCGGCGGCCTGGACAAGCTGCTCAAGCAAAGCGAGGTGATCTTCAACCAGGTCGAGGAAGCCAGCACCCGGCTGAACAAGCTGCTGTCCGACGAAAACCAGCAGTCCCTGACCGCGGCCGTCAAGCAGCTCGGCGACGCTGCCGGCAGCATAGACCGTGTCGCCAAAGGCCTGGAGCCCACGGTCGCGTCCTTGCCGGCTTTGTCCCGCGACACCACGGCCACGCTGAAGTCCGTCAAAACCGCCGCGGACGACATCAGCGTGACCGCCACGCGCCTCAATGAAAAGGGTGGGCCGCTCGACAAGCTGTCTGAAGGCGGAACCGCGCTGGCCGCGGGCGTGGAAACCTTCAGCGCCGGCACGCTGCCCAAGCTTGGCGAGGTCGCCGACGAAACCGCGCGCGCCATGCGCCAGCTGCGCCGCACCGTGAGCGCGGTCGACGACAACCCGCAGTCGCTGATCTTCGGCAACGGCCCGCCGGTGCCCGGGCCGGGCGAACCCGGCTTTTCCGCCTCTGGAGTGAAAAAATGATGAGCGCTTTTTCCCAACCCTCTTCCCAACCATCTTCCCGGGTCGCCGGCCTGGTGTGTGCGCTGCTGGCCGCCCTGGCGCTGGGCGCCTGCTCGGGCCTGCCCGACAAACCCACGCGCGCCACCATGTACGACTTCGGGCCGGGCCCGCTTGCGACCCCGCCCACAACGCGCCAGGCGCCGCTGCCCGCCCTGGCCCTGGATGACATCTCGACCCCGGGCGGCGTGCTGGACAACATGGCCGTGCTGTACCGCCTGGGCTATGCCGACGCGCAGCAGCTGCGCCCCTATTCGCAGGCGCGCTGGAGCATGCCGCCCGCGCAGCTGGTGCGCCAGCGGGTGCGCCTGCAACTGGGCCAGCGCCGCGCCGTGTTCGAAGCCGGGGCCAGCGTGGCGCTGAACCGCAGCCAGAATGCGGTGCTGCCGCTGCTGCTGCGCCTGGACCTGGAGGAATTCAGCCACCTGTTCACCGCGCCCAATACCAGCGTCGGCCTGATCCGCCTGCGCGCCACGCTGGTGGAAGTCACGCCGGCCGGCGACAAGCTGATCGGCCAGCGCAACGTCATCGTACAGCGGCCCGCGCCCAGCAGCGACGCGCCCGGCGGCGTCCAGGCCCTGACGGCCGCCACCGACGCGGCCATCGAGGAGATAGACCAGTGGCTGCAGCAAAGCCCCGCGCGCTGAGGCGCGCCCTGCGATGAAAACGCTGGAAGAACAGCTGGACGCCGCCGGGCTGAAGGTCTTCGGCTGCTGCGAACGCCTGAGCGCCTATGGCCCGGACCTGCTGCAGACCTCGCAGCTGCTGCAGGACTTCACGCCGGCGGAGGCCGACATCCTGGGCGCGTCCATGCTGCTGGTGCGCGCCGAGCCGGGCCAGGTGATGATCCGCGAGGGCGAAGCCGGCGACTGGATGATGCTGATCCTCAAGGGCACGGTCGACGTCACCAAGCGCCTGGAGTCAGCGGCCGATGCCGCCCAGGCCGAGGCCGATGGCGGCGCCGAAGCGGCGGTGTCGCGCGTCGCGGTGGTGCGCGGCGGTGCGGCGATCGGCGACATGTCCATGCTCGACAGCGAACCGCGCTACGCCACCTGCACCGCCATCGAGGCGGTCGAGGCCGGCGTCTGGGGCCGCCACGAAATCGCCCTGCTGATCCGCGACCATCCCGGCGTGGGCGCCAAGCTGCTGGTCAAAATTACGCAGATGATGGCGCAGCGCCTGCGCAACACCAGCAACCAGCTGGTTAAATTAATACGCCGTCAAGCGGCTGCCGCTGCGGAGGCGGCCGGCCAGGCGCCGGGGCAGGTACGCTCGCACTGACGCATTCCCGGTTTCTTCACCCTCGCTTCACATAAGAGGGCCAGAACTCATTCTGGCCTCACACGGAGTTTGCACACTTCTTCTCGTTGTTCAAACGAAAGGAAGTCATGAAACAAAAACTCCTCGCGCTGGCTCTGGTGCTGGTCTTGCTGGTCCTCGCCTTGTTCCAGATCAGCGGAGTGGTGCACGACCGCCAGACCTACCGGCAGATCGCCATCCAGAGCGTGGCCCAGAGTCTGGCCGGCCCGCAGACCTTGACGGGCCCGCTGATCCATCGGGCCTGTACCGAAGAGTGGGACGTCAAGTATGAAGGCAAGAAGGTTCAGACCGAGCGCCGTGAGTTCTTGCTGGTGGCCGCGCCGGCCTCACTCACGCTCAAGGGCGGCAGCAAGCTCGAGGCGCGCGCCCGCGGCCTGCATGCGACGCAGGTGTTTAACCTCAAAGCCGACATCGTGGCCGAATGGACCGACACCGAAGCGCTCAAGCCCGTGTCCGAGCATGCCGGCTCGCGCATGAATTGCGGCCAGCCTCTGTTGATGATGGCTGTTTCCGACTCGCGCGGCATCCGGCATGCCAGCGTGAAAATCGGCGACCAGGTGCTGGCGCTCAAGCCCGGCACCTTCTACGGCAGCTACCCCCGCGGCGTGCACGCGCCATTGCCCATCACCATGGTGGGCGCGGCGCCGCTGCAGGCACAGCTGACGCTGGAGTTGGTGGGCACCGAAAGCATTTCAGTCGTGCCGCTGGGCGGCGACACCCGGGTACAGCTCACCTCCAACTGGCCGCACCCGAGTTTCGGCGGGCAGTTTTTGCCGGTGGACCGCAAGGTCACGGATGACGGCTTTGAGGCCAGTTGGCGCGTCAGCTCCCTGGCCAGCACCGCGCAGCAGGATGTAACGCAAGTGGATGCGGGCAAGCGCAAGGCCGTTTGCCCATCCTACAGCGACGGCTCAGCCACCAACGGTTGCGTCGAGGCTTTCAACGTGACCTTTGTCGACCCTTCCAACACCTATGCGCTCAGCGACCGCGCCACCAAGTACGGCCTGTTGTTCATCGGCCTCACGTTTTTAGCGGTGGGGCTGTTTGAGTTCATGAAATCGCTGCGCGTGCACCCCATCCAGTATCTGCTGGTCGGCGCCGCAATGAGCATGTTCTTCCTGCTGCTCGTGAGCCTGTCGGAGCACATGCCCTTTGAAACCGCCTATGCCATTGCGTCAAGCGCCTGCGTGCTGCTGCTCACCTTTTACGCCAGCCACATGCTGGGCCGCTGGTCGCGCGGCCTGCCTTTCGGCCTGGGCATCGCCACCTTGTACGGCATGCTGTTCGTGCTGCTGCGCATGGAGCAGACGGCCCTGCTGCTGGGCGCCGTGGCGCTGTTCGCCGTGCTCGCCGCCATCATGATGCTGACGCGCCGTGTGGACTGGTATGCGCGCTTCAAGCAGGCCGACCCGGCCAAACCCGAGCCTGCGAGGGTGGCAGTGTGATGGGCGCGGCCAGGCTAGAAGTACAGTTCGACCCGCAGGCCGGGCCGGGTGTTGCGCACCACCATGCGGCCGCCATGCAGCAGCATGATCTGCCGCACGATGGCCAGCCCCAGGCCCGAACCTTTGGTGTGGCCGTCGGGGCGTACCGTCGAGAAGAAGCGTTCGCCCAGCCGGGGCAGGGCGTAGTCGGCCACGCCGGGGCCGCTGTCCTGCACGGCGATGCGGTCGGGCCCGGCCTCCAGCGTGATGGTCGAGCCCTGGGGCGCGAACGAGCGCGCATTTTCGAGCAGGTTGCTCAGCGCCAGGCCCAGCAGGCCGGGCTCCGCATGCACGCCGGCATGTTCCGGGCTGATTACGATTTTGACGACATGCTGGGCCCGGCCGCCGGCCGCCGCCTCAAAGGGCGTGAGGACGCCGGTCCACAAAAGGCGCTCGCGCTCTACCTGTGCATGGCGCTGCTCCAGCTTCGTCAGCTCGAGCATGCGGTCCACCAGCGCCTGCATGCGGGCGGACTGGGCCAGTACCTGCCCCGAAAACTCGCGGCGCGCGTCTTCGGGAAGCTCGTCCTGCAGCAGCTCGCCCGCGCCGCGGATCGCGGCGATCGGGCTCTTGAGCTCGTGCGTCAGCGCGCGCACGTAGTCTTCTATGTACTCGTGGCCCTCGAGCTTCAGGCGCATGGCATCGACTGCCATGGCCAGCTCGCCAAGCTCGCCCGGTATCTGCGGAACCGCGGGTTTGCCGCCCTGGCCGACGGCGTTGGCATAGCGGCGCAGCTTGCGAATGCTCCACACCACCCACAGTGTCACCGCCACACCGATGGCCAGCGACAGCACCAGCAGCAGCGCGCCGCTTAGCAGGATTTTCCGTTCGGCCCGGTCGATGAAGGCCTGGATGGTGGACATCGGCTTGGCGACGGTCAGCACACCGATGATTTTTCCGTCCCGCTGCACCGGCGCGGCCACGTACATCACTGACGTACGGTCGTCCTGCTGCACCTCGCGGGTGGCGCGCGCGCCGTATTCGCCGCGCAGGGTCAGGGCCACGTCGCGCCAGCGCGAATAGTCCTGGCCGGTCGCCACGTTCTCGGAGTCGAACACCACCTTGCCGCCGGCGTCGGTGATGTAGACGCGAAAATCCAGCGACTGCTTGGCCAGGCCCCAGATCTGCGCGTCGATCGGCCGCCTGGCGTAGTTGCGCACATGGCCGGCAAAGCGGCCTTCGGCGATGGTGCCGGCCGCCAGGTCATCGCCGGCCAGCTCGGCCAGGATGTTGGCGGTGTCCACCATCATGTCTTCCATGACCTCGCGCACGCTGGGTTTGACTTCGGCCACAAAGACGCGCAGCGTGAAAACCGCCGCCAGCCCGGTGACCAGGAAAAAACCGAACAGCAGGCGTATGCCCAGGCGCATCTCAGTCGCCCTTGACGCGGTCTATGTCGAGGGAATAGCCCATGCCGCGGTGTGTCGTAATGCAGTCATGCCCTGGCGCAATTTCCTGCAGCTTGGCGCGCAAGGTCTTGATGTGGGTGTCCACCGTGCGGTCCGTGCTGTCGGAGTCGGCGCCCCAGACCGCGCCCAGCAAGTCATCGCGCGAGCGGATGCGGCCGCGATGCCGCAGCAGGTCGGCCAGCAAGCCGAATTCGCGGCGCGTCAGGTTGAGCGGTCGGCCGTGCAGGCTCACCCGCTGGCCCGCGGTGTCGATCTCGAAAGGATTGCCCGCAAGCGCCGGCGCGGGGGGCGGCATGCGCGCGCGCCGCAACAGGCTGCGCACGCGTGCCAGCAATTCGCGCGGGCTGAAGGGCTTGCTCACGTAGTCGTCGGCGCCCAGCTCCAGCCCCAGCACGCGGTCGATCTCCTCGCCCTGGGCGCTGAGCATCAGCACCGGCAGGCTGCCGGCGGCGCGCAGTTCGCGGCACAGGTCCAGGCCGCTGCCGTCGGGCAGGCCCACGTCGAGGATCACGGCGTCGGGCGGCTGCCGGCTGATCTGGGCGCGGGCGTCGCCGAGCAGCAGGCTGTGGGTCACGCTGAGGCCGTCGCGTTCCAGCGTGTAAATGATGGAGCGGGCAATCGCCGGGTCGTCTTCCACCAGCAGGATGCGCGCGCCAGCCATCTGTGCGAGCCGTTCAGGAACGCAGAATGGGGAATAACTTCCCGAGGCCGTCGGCCATCACCTCGACGGACAGTGCGGCCAGGATCAGGCCCATCAAACGCGTCATCACGTTGATGCCGGTTTTGCCCAGAACGCGGGCAATCGGCTCGGCCAGTGAAAAGCAGATGGCGGTGGCCAGGGCGATCACGATGCCGTAACCGACCAGCATGGACAGCTGCAGGGCGGTCTTGGCTTTTTCGGCATAGATCACGACCGTGGACATGGTGGCCGGCCCGGTCAGCAGCGGGATCGTCAGCGGCACCACGGCGATGCTGGCGCCGCGCGCCGCCTTGGCCGCGCCGTCTTCCATTTCGTTGGTCTGGGGCTTGGCTTCGGCCGGCTGGGCATTCAGCATGTTCATGGAGCTGATCAGCAGCAGCATGCCGCCGCCCACCTGGAAGCTCGCCAGCGAGATGCTGAAGAAGTCCAGGATCTGCAAGCCCAGCAGCGCGCTGATCGCAATCACGACAAAGGCCGTGAAAGAGGCCACCAGTACGGTGCGGCGGCGCTGCTCGTCGGAAAAATCCTGCGTGTAGTGGATGAAAAAGGGCACGATGGCCAGCGGGTTGACGATGGCCAGCAGCGTGACGAGCGGTTTGAAATCCATTTATCTACCTCCCGCGACGTCGAGGAACGCGCCTGTTGTATAGCTTGCATTGTCGCCGAGCAACCAGACAATGGACTCTGCTACCTCTTCGGCGGTGCCCGGGCGCTGCATGGGCACCTGGGGCGCCAGGTCGCGGGCGCGGTCGGGCAGGCCGCCCGAAGCGTGGATATCGGTGTCTATGATGCCGGGGCGCACGGCGTTCACGCGTATGCCTTCGGTGGCGACTTCCTTGGCCAGCCCGACGGTGAAGGTATCGATGGCACCCTTGGCGGCCGCGTAGTCCACATACTGGCCCGGCCCGCCCAGCCTGGCCGCCACGCTGGACACATTGACAATGGCGCCGCCCGCGCCGCCGTGAAGGGTGCTCATGCGCTTGACGGCTTCGCGCGCGCAGAGGAAGGAGCCGAACACATTGATCTCGAACATGCGCCGCAGCCGCGCCAGGGTCATGGCGTCGACGCGGGTGGTGCGGTCCACCACGCCGGCATTGTTGATCAGGCCGTCCAGCCGGCCCAGCTTGGCATCCACTTTCTCGAACATGGCCAGCACCTGCGCCTCATCGGCGACGTCGGCCTGGACCGTGATAGCCTGGCCGCCGGACTGGCGGATCTGCCGCACCACTTCGTCGGCCGCCAGCGAGTTGCTGGCGTAGTTGACGGCCACCGCCCAGCCCTGGCGCGCCGCCAGCAGGGCCGACGCCGCGCCTATGCCGCGCGAGCCGCCCGTGATCAGAAGAACTTTTGACAAACCGCACCTCCAGCAAAAAATGGCAATCCCGGGTAAAAACAGGGACTTGGCGGATCAATGTACCCTAAGCCGTACCATGCGCAATGCCCGGCCGCCCGGCGGCGCGGAGCCCCTTCCAGAGACCCTGACGGAGACAAACTTGAGCACCACCATTGACTACTATTTCACCCCGCAAAGCCCCTGGACCTACCTGGGACACGAACGCTTTGCGCAGATCGCCCGCGCGGCGGGCGCCACCGTACGGGTTTTGCCCATAGACCTGGGCGGCAAGGTGTTCCCGATCTCCGGCGGGCTGCCGCTGGGCCAGCGCGCGCCGCAGCGCCAGGCCTACCGGTTGCTGGAGCTGCAGCGCTATTCGGACCACCTGCATGCGCCGCTGAACCTCAAGCCCAAGTACTTCCCGGTCTCCGGCGACGACGCGTCGCGCCTCATCATCGCGGTGGACATGCACGACGGCAGCGAGGCCGCGATGAAAATCGGCGGCGCGATCTTCAGCGCCGTGTGGGTGCGTGAACGCCACATCGCCGACGAAAAGGTGCTGGCCGAGCTGCTGGCCGAATGCGGCATGCCCGCCGAGCGGCTGGAACAGTCCTTCAGCCAGGCAGTGCAGGAGCGCTATGAGGCCAACACCCAGCAGGCGATTGACGCCGGCGTGTTCGGCGCGCCCAGCTATGTCGTGGACGGCGAACTGTTCTGGGGCCAGGACCGCCTTGATTTCGTCGAACGCAAACTGATGGCGGGCGCGTAGCGGCTCGCCGGCCGATTCATTCATCCATCTATCGCATATCCATTCCTGAAGGAGCATCACACCATGGGCCAATTCATCCAACTCACCGCGGCCGACGGTTTTTCCGTGCCGGCCTATGTCGCCAAACCCGAAGGCAAGCCGCGCGGCGGTGTTGTGGTGGTGCAGGAAATCTTCGGCGTCAATTCGCACATCCGCGCCGTCACCGACCGTTTCGCGGAGCAGGGCTACCTGGCGGTGGCGCCCGCCACCTTTGAGCGCGTCAAGCCCGGCGTCGACATGGGCTACAGCGAAGAAGACATGAAAGCCGGTTTCGAACTCAAAACCGCCGTCAGCGCCTTGCCCGGCGCCGGCGTGCTGCAGGACCTGCAGGCGGCGATAAACCATGCGGCCAAGGCCAGCGGCGGCAAGGTCGGCATCATCGGGTTTTGCTGGGGCGGCCTGCTGACCTGGCGCGCGGCCTGCCTGCTGGACGGGCTCTCGGCGGCCATCCCCTATTACGGCGGCGGCATCACCGCCGAGGAGGAAATCGAGCGACAGCCCAAGTGCCCGGTCATGGCCCACTTCGGCGACCAGGACCACTGGATTCCCATGGAAGGTATTGAGGCTTTCACCAAGGCGCACCCCGAGGTCGAGGTGCATGTCTACCCGGCCAACCACGGCTTTAACTGCGACCAGCGCGGCTCCTATAACGAAGCGGCCGCCAAGCTGGCACGCGAGCGCTCGCTGGCCTTCTTCACCACCAAGCTAGCGTAAACATGCGCGCCGCCTGGGCCGTGTTCACGCTGGCGGCGGCCTGCGCCGCGCCGGGCTTCGCGGCCGACTATGCCGGGCCGCTGTTTGACACGCACCTGCATTACAACGAGGAGGCGTGGAACGGTAACAGCGGCCCCCATTCGCCGGCTGACGTGCTGGCGCGCATGCAGCGCAACGGCGTGAAAGCCATCGTCGCCAATTCGCGGCCCAACGACGGCACCAAGTCTCTGGCCGCCATGCCCGAGACGCGCAAGGCCGGCGTCACCGTGGTCCCATTTATCCGCCTGTACCGCAACCGCGCCGACTACGACAACTGGTTTCGCGACGAGTCCATCTACGAGATGGTGCAGGCCGAGTTCGCGCGCGGCGTGGCCGGCGACCAGGCCGGGCCGTACAAAGGCATAGGCGAATTCCACCTCTACGACAGCGCCAATGCCAACGGCCCGGTGGCGCGCAAGCTGATGCAGTTTGCCGCGAAGAACAAACTGGCGGTGCTGGCCCATGTGGACGACACCGCGATCGACCTGCTGATGGCCCATGCGCCCGATGCGCGGCTGGTGTGGGCGCACACGGGCATAGGCGGTGCGCCCGTGGCGCGGGTCGATGCGCTGCTGGCGAAATTTCCGCAGCTCATGGGCGAGCTGTCTTACCGGCCGGGCCTGACCTGCGACGCCGGCAAGCTGTGTCCCGAATGGCGTGCGTTGCTGCTCAAGTACCCGGGCCGCTTCATGGTCGGTTCGGACACCTGGGTCAACCAGCGCTGGCTGTATTACGACGAACTCATGAAGGGTTACCGAGCCTGGCTGGGCGATTTGCCGCCCGACGTGGCGCGAAAAATCGCCTGGGGCAATGCTGCCGGTATCTATGGAGTGGCGACACAATAGGGGCCATGTACCAACTTCACTTCTCTCCAAGTTCAGCGGCTATGGCCCCCCACATCCTGCTCCAGGAGCTGGGGGTTCCCTTTGAAAAAATCCTGGTCGATACCAGCACGGGTGCCCACCGCTCGGAGGCTTACCGCAAGCTCAACCCCAATGGGCTGATCCCAACGCTGGTGGATGGCGATCTGGTGCTCTATGAAACCGCGGCGATCTGCATGCACCTGTGCGACAGGCATCCCGAGGCCGGCCTTGCCCCGGCGCTGGGCACCGCCGAGCGCGCGCATTTCTACAAGTGGCTGGTCTGGCTGACCAATACCGTGCAGTCCACCTTGATCATTTATTTCTACACCGACCGATGGATGGACGCCGGCAACAGCGCGGGCGTGGCCGAACTGAAGTCGCATGCCGAGGCCAAGGTCGGCCTGATGCTGGACCAGCTGGACGCGGAGCTCGCACGGCTGGAAAAAACGCATGCGCAACCCTGGCTGCTGGGTGCGAACTATTCGGCGGTGGACATCTACACGCTGACGCTGTGCCGCTGGACGCGCAACTTCGCGTCCAAACCGGCGCGTGACCGCGCGCACCTGGGCGCTTATTTGAAGCGTGCGCTGGCTCGCCCCGCGGTGATCAAGGCCTTCGAGGCCGAAGGGCTGGCTCAGCCTTGGGTCTGAGGCGCTAACTTTTTTTTGCGGCCTCTGCGGCCGTTGGGTTCTCGCGCTGCGCCTGCTCGATCTGGGCCACCAGCTTTTCCGGGTCGGTGTCTTCCTCGAAGATGCGCACGTCCGGGTCGGAGATGTCGGCGCCCACTTTTTTGGCGATGCGCTCCAGCATCTGGATCATCTTGGTGTTTTCCTGCTCGGTCAGCAGGTTGATCTGCAGGTCGAGCTGGTTGCGCCTGTCGCTGATGCGCAGCTCGTAGTTCTGGCTGATCAGGATGAAGGACGACAGGAAAATCGCTTCGAGCGACACCACCAGCGTGAGGAAGGTGAAGGGGTAGGGGTCCCAGTGCGCCAGACCCGGCCATGTGTTGAAGGCAATCCAGCATGCGAATGCGGCCACATGCAGCCAGACAAAAGGCATGGAACCGCAGAAGCCGGCGATGAAGGCGGCCATGCGGTCGGCGCGGCTGCGGTTGGCCAGTGCCATTTCTTCCACGCGCCGCATGGACTGAACGTTCTCGCGCGTGATGTCGTCCGCGCAGACCTTGGGCGGGGCTTTCCCGCTGAGGCGGTTTTTCATGGCTCATCCTTTCCGCAAGCGCGGAGCGACGGGATCAGCGCCGGGCCAGGCCCCGCGCTAGGTACAGCGCGTCAGGCACCGCGGCGCCGCTGGCTGTATTGTCGAAGACGCACCAGACCGAGGCGTCAGACGCCGCCGCGCTTTTGAGCCGGACAAGCAGCGCATCCAGCACCTCCGGCGCATAGGCCGAGTAATACATGCGCGGTGAGCCGTGCAGGCGCACATAGACCAGGGCCGGGTCGCCGCCGGGCGCGCGGCCCGCGTCGAACAGCACCGGGTCGGCCAGCACGCGGCCGATCTTCAGTTCTTTCAGCAGGCCGTCGACAGGCGCCGTGAACCAGCTCGCATGGCGCGGCTCCAGCGCGACGCCGCCGGCATGGCGACGTCGCAGCCCGGCCAGAAAACCGCCGGCCGAGGCCGCGTCGAAAGCCAGGCTGGGCGGCAGTTGCACCAGCAGGCAGCCGAGCTTTTCGCCAAGGCAATTGACCTGCTCGAGAAAGGTATCCAGCAGGTCTTCGCCGCCGCGCAGGCGTTTCTCGTGGGTGAGGGTTTTGGGCAGCTTGACGGAAAAGCGGAAATCCGCGGGAACGCTGCCGGCCCAGCGCGTATAGGTGGCCGGCTGGTGCGGGCGGTAAAAGGAGGAGTTGATTTCCACCGCGTTAAAGCGGGCGGCATAGCGCTGCAGGTGGCTGCCGCCTTCGGGAAACTCCGGCCAGCTCTCGCGCGGCAGGCTCCAGCCCGCGCAGCCCACCCGCACGCCCGCGGTGTCGCTGGACAGGGTGGCGGGCTGCATGGTGGCCTCTTGCGTCAGTACTGGCCGCGTTGGCGCATGTCGCTGCGCAGGCGGTCGAGCTGGTAGCCGGCGTCGCGCACCGCGTAGCGGGCTTCTTCGATGCGGCGGTCCGAGCGTGAGAGCTGCTCGCGCAGCGTGCGCTTGCGGTCTTCGGTGGTTTTGGCATCGCGCAGTTCCGCCTGCATCTGGTCCTGCTCGCGCTGCAGCCGTGCCAGTGTCTTGCGGGCGTCCTGGTCGCGCCAGGCAATGCCGTGGATGTTGCGGAAGTTCTGGTCCATGGGCGCGGGGCACACACCTTCATAGCTGTTGCCGGCCAGGCCTTCGTTGAGGGCGTTGGCCGGCTGGCAATAGCTTTGCAGGCCCTGGGTGCGGCCCGCGCGGTAGACGGCTACATTCACGGGCACGCCGGCCTTGGCGCAGGATTCGTAGTAGTCGGCGGCGCGGTCGGTACGGCCGCGGCTGCCGTCCTGCACACCCAGCTGGCGCCAGTCGGCGGTGGCGCACTCGGCGGGGCTCAGGCTCTCGCAGCCGGCCAGCAGGGCCGACACCGCCAGCAGGACCATCAGCAGCATCAGGGGTGGACGCAGAACGGGGCGGCCGGTGAAGAACAAGCGAGGCAGGTCTGAGGACATGGGCTGTGTCTCCTTCGAATAGACCAGGAATGTGCGGCGCGCCTAGCGTCGGGTTCTGGCCAGGTATTGTTTGCGCCAGAACACTGTCCCGACCACGACGACGATCAGGATCATGAAACCGGCGGTCCACCAAAAGCCGTTGCTGGTGTGAAGAAAAGGCATGAACTCGAAATTCATGCCGAAGAAGCCGGTGATCAGGTTCAGCGGCAGGAAGATGGCGGTCAGCGCCGTGAGCGTGCGCATGATGTCGTTGGTGCGATTGCTTTGCGCCGAAAAATGCATCTGCACGGCGGTCTCGGCGCTTTGCTCCATGCGGCGCACGTGGTGGACCACGCGTTCGATGTGCTCCAGCACGTCGCGCGAGCGCACCTTGAGCAGTTCGCGTTCGCGCAACGCGGCGGGCGTGCCGCCTTCGGGCCAGGTTTCCACGGAGTCGATCCAGTCCTGCACGGCCGAGCGCTGGTCCTCGCAGATTTCGTCCAGTTGGTGCATGGCCAGCCGCGCGTCGAGCACCGAGCTCCAGTTGGTAAAGCGCGTGCCGGGCCGGAGCAGTTCGGATTGCCAGTGGTCGAGCTGGCGCGTGAGTTCGCGCCGGAGCTCCAGGTAGCCGTCGACGATCTGGTTGACGATGCGCAGCATCATGTCGGCGGGGCTGGCGGGCAGCTTGACGCCGCTGGAGCGTGACTCGGCGGTGGTGGCGTTCAGCAGCCGTGACGCGTAGGCATCGCGCACCACGCAGTCGGTGGGATGCACGGTCAGCAGCAACTTGTCGAACACGGCGAAACCTACCGGACTGGTGTCTATGCGCTTGAGCACCGGCGGGCCGCCGCGTTTCATGCGTTCCTGCAGCGGCTCGCCGGGCCGGCCGGGGTCGGTCTCGGTCTGGCCGGTGGCCAGGCGGCGGAATACCAGGACGTCGTACTGCGAGGTGTAGTCGTAGTGCGAAGGCAGCTGGTTGTTCAGCAGGTCGGAGATGTGCAGGTCCACCAGCTGGGTGCCGCAAAGCAGTTGCAGGCTGGCCTGGATCTGGGCCTGGAGCACCTCGAACTCGCGGCGGGCGCAGGCGATCCAGACAAAGCCCTGGCCGGGCAGTTGGGTCGGCAGGGTGTCGGTCTCGGTGACCCCTGGGCTACCGGCGGCGGTGATGGTGAAAACGCGCACCGCTCAGGCTTGCCGCAGCTTGCGGGCGGCGTCGATGGCGAAATAGGTCAGCACGCCGTCGGCGCCGGCGCGCTTGAAGGCCAACAGGCTTTCCATCATGACGGCGTCGTGGTCCAGCCAGCCGTTTTGCGCGGCGGCTTTCATCATGGCGTACTCGCCGCTGACCTGGTAGGCGAAGGTGGGCACCTTGAACTCGTCCTTCACGCGGCGCACGATGTCCAGGTAGGGCATGCCGGGCTTGACCATCACCATGTCGGCGCCTTCGGCGATGTCCATGGCCACTTCGCGCAAGGCTTCGTCGCTGTTGCCCGGGTCCATCTGGTAGACCTTTTTGTCGGCCTTGCCGAGGTTGCCGGCCGAGCCGACTGCATCGCGGAAGGGGCCGTAGAAGGCACTCGCGTATTTGGCGCTGTAGGCCATGATGCGGGTGTGGATCAGCTTTTTCGCTTCCAGCGCCTGGCGGATGGCGCCTATGCGGCCGTCCATCATGTCGCTGGGCGCGACCATGTCGACGCCGGCCTCGGCCTGGCACATCGCCTGCCTGACCAGCATCTCCACCGTCTCTTCATTCAGGATGTAACCGTTTTCGTCCGGCAGGCCGTCCTGGCCGTGTGTGGTGAAAGGGTCCAGCGCGACGTCGGTCATCACGCCCAGGCCGGGGAAGTTCTTCTTGAGTTCGCGCACCACGCGCGGAATCAGGCCGTCCGGGTTGGTGGCTTCCTTGCCGTCGTAGGTCTTGAGCGAGGCATCCACCACCGGGAACAGCGCCATCACCGGGATGCCCAGCTTCACGCACTCTTCGGCCACCGGCAGCAACAAGTCCAGGCTTAAGCGTTCGACGCCGGGCATGGAGGCTACCGGCTGGCGCTGCTGCTTGCCGTCCACCACAAACACCGGATAAATCAGGTCGTTGGCGGTAAGTGTGTACTCGCGTACCAGATTGCGGGTAAAGGCATCGCGGCGCAGGCGACGCGGGCGGCCCGCCGGAAAGGGGGCGAAGTTGGAGGCGTGGAAGGTCATGCGCAAATTGTGCCAAGCTTTGGGAAGCTGTTCACGGTTTAAACGCGGTCCCGTTCAAACGATGAAGGGGCTCCAGAACGGGCGCGAAGTAACTGGCTCGCTGCCTGCCCTGCTGGCGGCGCTCATCGGGCTTTACATGAAAGTTTCTTAGTTTACTTATTAAATCATTGCCAAGGGCCGACGACGGTGGTTAGAATTAATACGTGTGGTTACCAATTTGGCAGCTACATCCCGCTTTTCCTCCCTGAGCGGGGCCTTTGCGTGTGACAGCAAAAAGGCTTACCAGCCCGGTGGCGTTACGCCCCGGGCATTTTTTTGCCCCCGCGCATTCATAAATCCGCTGGCCGGGCGAATCGCTGCGTTGCGCGGTGCTCGGAATCCTCATGCACTGGAGTGCATTCCGGTGTCCTGCGCTCCGGGCGCCTTGCGCTTCATCCCGGCCAGCGAATTTCTGAATGCGCGGCCGCAGCGCCTCTATCTGGGTAACGGGTTTTTAAAGCTGCGCACTAAACTACCCGGATGCTCTGGGTCAAATCACTCCACATCGTTTTTATCGCCAGCTGGTTTGCCGGGCTGTTTTACCTGCCGCGCATTTTTGTGAACCTGGCGATGGTGCCGCCGGAAAGTGTGGCTGAGCGTGAGCGCTTGATCCTGATGGCGCGCAAGCTGATGCGTTTCACGACCATCCTGGCCGTGCCGGCGCTGGTTTTCGGCCTGTGGCTGTACCTGGGTTACGGCATAGGCCGCGGACCGGGCAACGGCTGGATGCACGCCAAGCTGGCCGTGGTGGTGCTGGTGATCGGTTATCACCACGCCTGCGGCCGCCTGCTGGCAAAGTTCGTCGCCAACCGCAACACGCGCAGCCACAAGTGGTTTCGCTGGTTCAATGAAGTGCCGGTGCTGTTGTTATTAGCGGCAGTCATCCTGGTCGTGGTCAAGCCTTTCTAGGACCGCCAAGCGGGCAAAACAGTGAAGAAGGCCCCTCCCAAACCAGCAGACGCGGGCGAACCGGCTTCGCCGGGCGCCTCGCGTCGTCCCCTGCAAGGGGGGGAGGCACTACACGCAGCGAAGCGAAGTGAGAACGGCGGGGGTGTGCACAAAACAGCTGCCTGGCCGCTCGCGCTGGCCGCCATCTGCCTGATTGTTTACGCCAGCCTGTACCCTTTCTCCGACTGGCGCGACCAGGGCATTTCTCCCTTTCGCTTCCTGACGGCGCCACTGCCGCAGTATTGGACGGGTTTTGACGTGGGCGCCAACCTGCTGGGGTACGCGCCTCTGGGGTTTTTACTGGCGCTGTCAGCCTTGCGCAGCCGGCGTGTGTCCTGGGCCGTGACGGTGGCGGTGCTGGCCTGCGGCCTGCTGTCGCTGGCGATGGAGACGCTGCAAAGCTACCTGCCATCGCGCATTCCCTCCAATGTCGACCTGCTGCTCAACACACTGGGCGCTTGGCTGGGCGCGTGTTTTGCCTGGGCCCTGGAAAAAACCGGTGTGGTGGACCGCTGGGGCCGCTTCCGGGCGCGCTGGTTTGCCCAGGACGCGCGAGGCGCGCTGGTGCTGCTGCTGCTCTGGCCGCTGGCCCTGCTGTTTCCGGCGTCCGTGCCCATGGGGTTGGGGCAGGTGTTCGAGCGGCTGGAGGCGGCCCTGGCCGACGTGCTGACCGACACGCCATTCCTGCAATGGATGCCGGTGCGCGACGTGGAACTGCAGCCCCTGGTGCCCATCGCGGAGCTGATCTGTGTGGCGCTGGGCGCGTTGATTCCCTGCCTGCTCGGCTATTGCGTTATTCGCACGGTGTGGCAACGGGCGGCGTTTTCGACGGCGGCGATCGCGGTGGGCATTGCCGCTTCTGCATTGTCCGCAGCCCTGAGTTACGGGCCCGACCACGCCTGGGCCTGGCTGGACATGCCGGTGCAGGCGGGCATAGGCCTGGCGGCTGTGCTGGCCCTCTTGCTGCTGGCCGTGCCGCGCCGCGCCGCGGCGGCGCTCGCCCTGCTGGCGCTGGCGATTCACCTGGGGTTGCTCAACCAGGCGCCAGCCGATCCTTACTTCGCGCAGACGCTGCAGACCTGGGAGCAGGGCCGCTTCATTCGCTTTCACGGGGTGGTGCAGTGGCTGGGCTGGCTCTGGCCGTATGCCGCCTTGCTGTACGTGCTGGTGCGGCTGTCGGGCCGCGAACCGCGGCCTTGACCCGCCAGTGCGTGGGGCACTCCGCAATCCTCTAAAGTCACGGCATGCCTGAACAAAATTCCTATTACGAACGCCATATCTTTTTTTGCCTGAACCAGCGCGCCAATGGTGAAGACTGCTGCGCCGACCATCGCGCGCAGGAAGGCTTTGACCGCTGCAAGTCGCAGGTCAAGGCCGCCGGACTGGCTGGGCCCGGCAAGGTGCGGGTCAACAAGGCCGGCTGCCTGGACCGCTGCGCTGGTGGGCCGGTGGCCGTGGTCTACCCGGAAGCGGTCTGGTACACCTATGTGGACGCCAGTGACATCGATGAGATCGTCGAGTCGCACCTCAAGAACGGCAAGGTGGTTGAACGCCTGCTCACACCCGCGCACCTCGGGCGCTAGGCGCCTGGCCCACGTTGAAAGTGTTTCCGTGAATTCCCAAACCCAAAAATCCATCATCGAAGGCCCGGCGGGCGCGCTTGAGGTTGCACTGGACCTTCCCGCCGGCGATTCGCGCGGCGTGGCGGTCATCGCGCATCCGCATCCGCTGTTTGCCGGCACCATGGACAACAAGGTGGTGCAGACCCTGGCGCGGGCCTTTGTGCACTGCGGTTGGACGGCGGTGCGCTTTAACTTTCGCGGCGTAGGCGGCAGCGCCGGAAGCCACGACGAAGGGCGGGGTGAGCTTGAGGACCTGCTGGCGGTGGTGGAGCACGCCGCGCCGGCCAGCGCCGCGCAGCCGCTGGCGCTTGCGGGGTTTTCCTTTGGCGCTTTCGTCACCACGCATGCATTCCAGCGCCTGGCCGCCAGCCGCGACATCGAAAAGCTGGTGCTGGTCGGCACCAGCGTGACCCGTGCGCCGGCCGCGCCGATCGACGAAGCCGCGCATCTCAAGACCCTGGTCGTGCATGGCGAACAGGATGACACTGTGCTGCTGTCCGCCGTGCTCGACTGGGCGCGCCCGCAGGCACTGCCTGTTACGGTTGTCCCCGGGGGCGGCCATTTCTTTCATGGACAATTGCCCCTGTTGAAAAATCTCGTGGTTCGCCACCTGTCTTCGCCCTCAGCCTGAATTGCGCCGCCAAGGCCTTTTCGTTTAATTCTTACTTCTCAGCGATACCCCATGCAAGCATCCTTCAAGGCTCTCCGCCCCGTCCAGGGCCTGCGCGCCTTCACCGCAGTTCTCTTCCTGGCCTTTTCCGCGGTGCTGCCGCTGGCGCACGCCCAGGTGCCGCAAGCGCCTGAGATCGCCGCGCGCTCCTATTTGCTGCTGGACGTGACCGCCAACCAGATCCTGGCCGCCAAGGACATCGATTCCCCGGTCGAGCCGGCTTCGCTGACCAAGCTGATGACTGAATACCTGGTGTTCGATGCGCTCAAGTCCAAGAAGATCGACCTCAAGCAGACCTTCGGCGTCAGCGAACGCGCGTGGAAAATGCCAGGCTCGCGCATGTTCATCGACCCGAAAATGCAGGTGCCCGTCGAAGACCTCATCAAGGGCATGGTGGTGCAGTCGGGCAACGATGCCACCATGGCGCTGGCCGAAGGCGTGGGCGGCACGGCCGAGCATTTCGTGCAACTCATGAACGAGCAGGCCAAGGCCCTCGGCATGAAATCGACGTCATACAAAAACCCCGAAGGCCTGACCGAACCCGGCCACACCACCACGGCGCGCGACCTGAGCATCCTGGCCACGCGCCTGATGACGGATTTCCCCGACTACATCGGCTACTCGGCCATCAAGAAATACCGCTATCCCGGCACGCCGGCAGCCAATGACACCAACCGCAATACCCTGCTGTTCCGCGACCCGACCGTGGACGGCCTCAAAACCGGCCATACCGATGCCGCCGGCTATTGCATGATCGCCACGGCCAAGCGCGACTTTCCCAACCTGGGCGCGGCCGGCGCGCCGGGCGGCCGGCGCCTGCTGGCCATTGTGCTGGGCACGTCCAGCGACAGCGCCCGCGCCAACGAGTCGCAGAAGCTACTCAACTGGGGCTACACCGCCTACGAAGCCGTGAAGCTGTTTGACGCCGGCCAGGCCGTGGTGACACCGTCTGTCTGGAAGGGCAAGTCGTCCACCGTGAAGCTGGGCCGCCCCCAGGCCATCGTGGTGGCCGTCGCCGCCGGCAGCGCGCCCAAGGTCAAAACCCAGGTGGCCCGGCCCGACCCGTTGGTCGCTCCATTCACCAAAGGGCAGGCGCTCGGCACGCTCAAAGTGATGCTGGGCGACAACCCGGCGCCGGTGGCCGAAGTGCCGCTGGTCGCACTGGAAACGGTGGAAGAAGCCGGTATCCTGGGCCGCGCCTGGGATGCAATTCGACTCTGGATTAAGTAAAAACTTGATTTTGAAGTGATTTTTCGAGAGTGTGCGCTAACACTCTTGGGGTTTGAGCCATTGCGGGGCTGCGGGAGCTGGAAGAGGCGCCGGTCCACATTGGTCCGCTACGGGCGATACGCAGCGCCTGTAGCCTTTTGCTTGAGCGTTTCCCCTATCCGGTTTATACTAGAAGGCTTTTCCGCTTTCACGGCGGGAAATATTTGTGGCCGTATCAACACGGTAAATCAGTTTTCAGACGTTTAGGGACGTTATCAATGCCAACCATTAATCAGTTAGTCCGTCAGGGGCGCGAGGTCGAAAAGATCAAGTCCAAGAGCCCTGCGATGGAGAATTCTCCGCAGCGCCGCGGTGTGTGCACCCGTGTGTACACCACGACGCCTAAAAAGCCCAATTCCGCTCTGCGTAAGGTCGCCAAGGTGCGCCTGACCAACGGTTTTGAAATCATCTCCTACATCGGCGGCGAAGGTCACAACCTGCAGGAACACAGCGTGGTGCTGGTTCGCGGCGGTCGTGTCAAGGACTTGCCCGGTGTGCGTTACCACATCGTCCGTGGCTCGCTCGACTTGCAAGGCGTGAAAGACCGCAAGCAGTCGCGCTCCAAGTACGGCGCGAAGAAGCCAAAGGCCAAATAAGCCAAGCCGGCTCGGGTTTTTCTCTTTACTGAGAGCTCGCGCCAGAAGTAGTTGTCACAGAAGCCTGTGATGATTCTTCAAAACAAGGTGTTTCACTCGCCCTGGCAGGTGTTTGAAACGAAGTGACCCAAGCGCAAATAGTTGTGCCGGTCGAGTAAGTGAGAGTTTTGATAACTCTCGCGGTGTTGCCAAAGGCAATGCCAACTGAAGCAAAGAGGTGAAAAAATGCCACGTCGTCGCGAAGTCCCTAAACGTGAAATTCTTCCTGATCCGAAATTTGGTGATGTTGATCTCGCCAAGTTCATGAACGTGATCATGCAAGGCGGCAAAAAGGCCGTCGCAGAGCGCATCATTTATGGCGCGCTCGACTTTATCGAGAAAAAGAACCCCGGCAAAGATCCGCTCGAGGCCTTCCACATGGCCATCGGCAACATCAAGCCCATGGTTGAAGTGAAGTCCCGCCGCGTCGGCGGCGCCAACTACCAGGTGCCGGTTGAAGTGCGTCCCGTCCGCCGTATGGCTCTCGCCATGCGCTGGTTGAAGGAAGCTGCCAAGAAGCGTGGCGAGAAGTCCATGTCCCTGCGTCTGGCCAATGAGCTGATGGAAGCAACCGAAGGCCGTGGCGGCGCCATGAAAAAGCGTGACGAAGTTCACCGCATGGCCGAAGCCAACAAGGCGTTCAGCCACTTCCGCTTCTAATTTCCGATTGCAATATTTGCTGCGCTGAATTGACGGGTTGCCGGGCGGTTTCAGGGTGATGTCACCTTGATTGCCGGCGGTTCAACCCCAATTTCTGCCAGCCGGGTGTCGTGCACAACATCACTTCCGGCCGGCAGACGCGTAGAAGAAATGAAGGATGCCCGGATTGCGGGCAGTCTTTCAACGAGTCTTTGTTCGTAACCCCGAACTGAAAGTAATTTATGTCCCGCGCTACCCCCATTTCACAATACCGCAACATCGGCATTTCCGCGCACATTGATGCCGGCAAGACCACCACGACCGAGCGGATCCTCTTTTACACCGGCGTGAACCACAAGATTGGTGAAGTTCACGACGGCGCGGCCACCATGGACTGGATGGAGCAAGAGCAGGAGCGCGGCATTACGATCACCTCCGCCGCCACCACCTGCTTCTGGAAAGGCATGGACACGTCCCTGCCCGAGCACCGCATCAACATCATCGACACCCCGGGCCACGTGGACTTCACCATCGAGGTGGAGCGTTCCATGCGCGTGCTTGACGGCGCCTGCATGGTGTACTGCGCCGTGGGCGGCGTTCAACCCCAGTCCGAAACCGTCTGGCGCCAGGCCAACAAGTACAAGGTTCCCCGCCTCGCGTTCGTCAACAAGATGGACCGCACCGGCGCGAACTTCTTCAAGGTCGTTGAGCAGATGAAGCTGCGCCTGAAGGCCAGTCCCGTGCCCATGGTGATCCCCATCGGCGCCGAAGAAAGCTTCACCGGCGTGGTCGACCTGCTGAAAATGAAGGCCATCATCTGGGACGAAGCTTCGCAAGGCATGAAGTTCACCTACAGCGACATCCCCGCCGATCTCGTCGAGCTGGCCAAGGAGTGGCGCGAGAAGATGGTCGAAGCCGCCGCGGAGTCGTCCGAAGAACTCATGAACAAGTACCTTGAAGAAGGCGACCTGACCGAAGCCGAAATCAAGCTGGGCATCCGCACGCGTACCATCGCCAGCGAAATCCAGCCGATGTACTGCGGTTCCGCATTCAAGAACAAGGGCGTGCAGCGCATGCTGGACGCCGTGATCGAATTCATGCCGTCGCCGATCGACATTCCACCCGTCAAGGGCATGGACGAAGACGAAGCGCCCGTCACCCGCAAGGCTGATGACGAAGAGAAGTTCTCCGCGCTCGCATTCAAGCTGATGACCGACCCGTTTGTGGGTCAGCTGACCTTCGTGCGCGTTTACTCCGGCGTCCTGAAAAAGGGCGACAGCGTCTACAACCCGATCAAGGGCAAGAAAGAACGTATCGGCCGTATCGTGCAGATGCACGCCAACAACCGTGAAGAAGTCAGCGAAATCCGCGCCGGCGACATCGCCGCCTGCGTGGGCCTCAAAGACGTGACCACCGGCGAAACCCTGTGCGATCCCGATGCCATCGTCATGCTTGAGCGCATGGTGTTCCCTGAGCCTGTGATTACCCAGGCCGTGGAACCCAAGACCAAGGCCGACCAGGAAAAAATGGGCATCGCGCTGCAGCGCCTCGCGCAGGAAGATCCTTCCTTCCGCGTCAAGACCGACGAAGAGTCCGGCCAGACCCTGATCGCCGGTATGGGCGAGCTGCATCTGGAAATTATTGTCGACCGCATGAAGCGTGAATTCGGCGTGGAAGCCAACGTGGGCAAGCCGCAGGTGGCTTACCGCGAAACCATTCGCAAGACCGTGGAAGACGCTGAAGGCAAGTTCGTGCGCCAGTCCGGCGGTAAGGGCCAATACGGTCACGTCGTGCTGAAGATTGAACCCAACGAAGCCGGCAAGGGCATCGAGTTCATCGACGCCATCAAGGGCGGTGTGGTTCCTCGCGAATACATCCCCGCGGTGGAAAAGGGCATCAACGAAGCCGTCACGTCCGGCGTGCTGGCCGGCTACCCGGTGGTTGACGTCAAGGTCACGCTGCACTTCGGTTCGTACCACGACGTTGACTCGAACGAACTGGCCTTCAAGATGGCCGCCATCTTCGGTTTCAAGGAAGGCTGCCGCAAGGCCGGCCCCGTGATTCTGGAGCCCATGATGGCCGTGGAAGTGGAAACGCCTGAAGACTACGCCGGCAACGTGATGGGCGATCTGTCCTCACGCCGCGGCATGGTGCAGGGCATGGAAGACATGGTCGGTGGCGGCAAGGCCATCAAGGCAGAAGTGCCCCTGTCCGAAATGTTCGGTTATTCGACCACGTTGCGTTCGATGTCGCAGGGCCGTGCAACGTACTCCATGGAGTTCAAGCACTACTCTGAAGCTCCCCGCAATGTGTCGGAAGCCATCATGGCTTCGCGCGCCAAGTAAAAAAAACGGTGCCGGTTCCGCAAGGGTCCGGCACCATCCTTTCTTGTCTGCGATTGTGTGCCCCTCACTGCCCGTGGTGAGGGAACCAGCAATACAGTGCAGACGTTAAACCGTACACGGGCATGTTCTTTATCTGGAGAGAAAAATGGCAAAAGGCAAATTTGAGCGGACCAAGCCGCACGTCAACGTAGGCACGATTGGCCACGTGGACCATGGCAAGACGACGCTGACGGCGGCGATCACGACCGTTCTGGCGTCCAAGTTCGGCGGCGAAGCCAAGGGCTACGACCAAATTGACGCGGCACCCGAAGAAAAAGCGCGCGGCATTACGATTAATACCGCCCACGTCGAGTACGAAACCGCGAACCGCCACTACGCCCACGTGGACTGCCCAGGCCACGCCGACTATGTGAAGAACATGATCACCGGCGCCGCCCAGATGGACGGCGCGATCCTGGTGTGCTCGGCCGCTGACGGCCCCATGCCCCAGACCCGCGAGCACATCCTGCTGGCCCGCCAGGTGGGCGTGCCTTACATCATCGTGTTCCTGAACAAGTGCGACATGGTCGACGACGCCGAGCTGCTCGAACTCGTTGAAATGGAAGTGCGCGAGCTGCTCGACAAGTACGACTTCCCCGGCGACAAGACCCCCATCATCCACGGCTCGGCCAAGCTCGCCATGGAAGGCGACAAGGGTCCCCTGGGCGAAGAGGCCATCATGAAGCTGGCCGAAGCGCTGGACACCTACATTCCCCTGCCAGAGCGCGCGGTTGACGGCGCCTTCCTGATGCCCGTGGAAGACGTGTTCTCCATCTCCGGCCGCGGCACCGTCGTGACCGGCCGTGTCGAGCGCGGTGTGATCAAGGTCGGCGAGGAAATCGAGATTGTCGGTATTGCCGACACGCAAAAGACCACCTGCACCGGCGTGGAAATGTTCCGCAAGCTGCTGGACCAGGGCCAGGCTGGCGACAACGTCGGTATCCTGCTGCGCGGCACCAAGCGCGAAGACGTGCAGCGCGGCCAGGTGCTGTGCAAGCCCGGCTCCATCAAGCCGCACACGCACTTCACCGGCGAGATCTACGTCCTGAGCAAGGACGAAGGCGGCCGCCACACGCCTTTCTTCAACAACTACCGCCCCCAGTTCTACTTCCGCACGACGGACGTGACGGGCGCGATCGAGTTGCCAGAAGGCAAGGAAATGGTCATGCCAGGCGATAACGTGTCGATCACCGTCAAGCTGATCAACCCGATCGCCATGGAAGAAGGCCTGCGTTTCGCCATCCGCGAAGGCGGCAAGACCGTCGGCGCCGGCGTCGTTGCCAAGATCATTGCGTAATTTCCGCAAACACTAAGGAATTACCATGGCCACCAAGCAAAAAATCCGCATCCGCCTGAAGGCATTTGATTACAAGCTGATCGACCAGTCGGCAGCTGAAATCGTTGACACCGCCAAGCGCACCGGCGCGATTGTCAAGGGCCCCGTGCCCCTGCCAACCCGCATGAAGCGTTTCGACATCCTGCGTTCGCCCCACGTCAACAAGACGAGCCGCGACCAGCTGGAAATCCGCACGCACCAGCGTCTGATGGACATCGTGGACCCTACGGATAAAACCGTGGACGCCCTGATGAAGCTCGACCTGCCGGCCGGCGTGGACGTCGAAATCAAGCTGCAGTAAGCAAAAAACGGGGTTTCGGCCACAAGCCGGGCCCCAAATCGACAGGTTTTAGCCCGGGTTTGCCATTTTTGGCGACCTGGGCTATACTCTTGGGCTGTCCATTGCATGTTGGCTTCTTGCCTTCATGGATTGGGCGGTTTTATTAACTGTCTTTCACATCAAAACGTCTGTGGCCAATTGAAGTCGCAGCGGTGAAAGTTACGAAAGAACACATCATGAGTCTGAGCAACTCCCTCGGGTTGCTGGGCCGCAAAGTTGGCATGATGCGTCTGTTCACGGATGATGGGGACACAGTTCCTGTCACCGTGGTGGATGTATCGAACAACCGCGTGACCCAGGTTAAAACCGAAGCAAATGACGGCTACGATGCCCTTCAAGTGGCATTTGGCGCACGCAAAGCATCGCGTGTCACCAAGCCGGCCGCCGGCCACCTTGCGAAAGCAGGCGTTGAAGCTGGTGAAATCCTGAAAGAATTCCGCGTGACGGCTGACGTCGCAGGCAAGTACGCCGCCGGCACCGTTGTGCCCGCAGCCGACGTGTTTGCCGTGGGCCAGCTGGTGGACGTGCAGGGCACCTCCATCGGTAAAGGCTACGCCGGCACCATCAAGCGCCACAACATGAGCTCGCAACGCGCGTCGCACGGTAACAGCCGTTCGCACAACGTTCCCGGCTCCATCGGTATGGCGCAGGATCCCGGCCGTGTGTTTCCCGGTAAACGCATGACGGGTCATCTGGGTGATGTCACCGTGACCACGCAAAACCTGAACATCGTGCGCATCGACGAAGCCCGTCAGCTGCTCATGATCCGCGGCGCTGTGCCTGGTTCCAAAGGTGGTTTTGTCACGGTTCGCGCCGCGATCAAGGCCAAGCCCGCCAACGCTGCTAAAGGAGCGAACTGATGCAGGTCGAACTCCTGAATGACCAAGGTCTGGCTTCGTCCAAAGTGGACGTGCCTGATACCGTGTTTGGTCGCGAATACAACGAAAGCCTGGTGCACCAGGTGGTCGTGGCCTTCCAGGCCAACGCCCGCCAAGGCACCCGCGCCCAGAAAGACCGTGAGCAGGTCCGTCACTCGACCAAGAAGCCTTTTAAACAAAAGGGCACCGGTCGCGCTCGTGCTGGTATGACGTCTTCGCCCCTGTGGCGCGGCGGCGGTCGTATCTTCCCGAACATGCCTGACGAAAACTTCACGCAGAAAATCAACAAGAAGATGTATCGCGCCGGCATGGCCGCCATCTTCTCGCAGCTGGCCCGTGAAGGCCGCCTGGCTGTGGTTGATTCCCTGACCGTGGACTCGCCCAAGACCAAGGTCCTGGCCGACAAGTTCAAGGCCATGAACCTCAACTCGGTGCTGGTCATCGCTGATGAAGTTGATGAAAACCTGTACCTGGCTTCCCGCAACCTGGTGAACATCCTCGTGGTTGAGCCCCGTTACGCCGATCCGGTGTCGCTGGTCCACTACAAGAAGGTTCTGGTCACCAAGGCCGCCATGGACCAACTCAAGGAGATGTTCGCATGAGCGCCCGTAACCCATCTTCTCCAAAACTGAAATTCGACGAAGGCCGCCTGATGCAGGTCCTGGTCGCGCCCATCGTGTCCGAAAAGGCCACCATGATCGCGGACAAGACCAATGCCGTGACCTTCAAGGTGCTGCAGGATGCCACCAAATTTGAAATCAAGGCCGCCGTGCAGTTGATGTTCAAGGTGGACGTCCAGTCGGTCGCCGTCCTGAACATCAAAGGCAAGACCAAGCGCTTTGGCAAGTCCATCGGCCGCCGCGACAACATTCGCAAGGCTTATGTGACGCTCAAGCCCGGTCAGGAACTCAACCTCGGTGGGGAGTCTGCGTAATGGCTGTCATTAAAATGAAACCCACCTCCCCCGGCATGCGCGGGATGGTGAAGATCTCCCGGGATCACCTGCACAAGGGTGAGCCTTACGCGCCGCTGCTGGAGCCACAATTCCAGAAGGCCGGCCGTAACAACAACGGGCACATCACGACGCGCCACAAAGGCGGCGGTCACAAGCACCACTACCGTGTGGTGGACTTCAAGCGCAACAAGGACGCCATTCCGGCCAAGGTCGAACGCATCGAGTACGACCCCAACCGCACGGCCCACATTGCCCTGCTTTGCTACGCCGACGGCGAGCGCACCTACATCATCGCCCCTCGCGGCCTTGAAGTCGGCGCCACGCTGGTGAGCGGTTCGGAAGCGCCGATTCGCGTCGGCAACACGCTGCCTATCCGCAACATCCCCGTGGGTTCCACCATCCATTGCATCGAGATGCAAATCGGCAAGGGCGCGCAAATCGCCCGCTCCGCCGGCACCTCGGCAACGCTGCTGGCCCGCGAAGGTACCTACGCCCAGGTGCGTATGCGCTCCGGTGAGGTTCGCAAGATCCACATCGAGTGCCGCGCCACCATTGGTGAAGTCGCCAACGAAGAACACAGCCTGCGCCGTCTCGGCAAGGCCGGTGTGAAGCGCTGGATGGGTATTCGCCCGACCGTTCGCGGTGTGGTGATGAACCCGGTTGACCACCCGCACGGCGGTGGTGAAGGCAAGACCGGCGAAGGCCGCCATCCTGTCGACCCATGGGGTAACCTGACCAAGGGCTACCGCACCCGCAACAACAAGCGCACGCAAGTGATGATTGTTTCGCGTCGCAAGAAGTAAGGCTAACCCATGACACGTTCACTCAAAAAAGGTCCGTTTGTCGACCATCATTTGGTAGCTAAAGCCGACAAGGCCGTTACCAACAAGGACAAAAAGCCGATCAAGACCTGGTCGCGTCGCTCCATGATCCTGCCCGAGTTCATCGGCCTGACCATCGCCGTCCACAACGGCAAGCAGCACGTACCTGTCTACATCACCGATCAAATGGTTGGCCACAAGCTGGGCGAGTTCGCACTCACCCGGACTTTCAAAGGTCATCCGGCTGATAAAAAAGTTGTGAGAAAGTAAGGAAAGACCATGGAAACACGTGCAACCCTCCGGGGCGTTCGTCTGTCGGTCGACAAGGGCCGTCTGGTCGCTGACCTGATCCGCGGCAAGAAAGTGGATCAAGCCCTCAACATCCTGAATTTCACGCAGAAAAAAGCTGCTGGAATCATCAAGAAGGTTGTGGAGTCCGCCATCGCCAACGCTGAACACAACGATGGTGCCGACATCGACGAACTGAAGGTGAAAACCATCTACGTCGAACAAGGCGCCACGCTCAAGCGTTTCTCCGCGCGCGCAAAAGGCCGCGGCAACAGCATCAGCAAACCTACGTGCCATGTGTACGTGGTGGTTGGCAACTAAAGGCAGCAGGATATGGGACAAAAAATCAACCCAACCGGGTTTCGCCTTGCAGTTAGCCGCAACTGGGCCAGCCGCTGGTACGCAAGCAACCGTGATTTCGCCGGCATGCTGGCCGAAGACATCAAGGTTCGCGAGTACCTCAAGGCCAAGCTCAAGAACGCCGCGGTTTCGCGCGTTCTGATCGAGCGCCCCGCCAAGAACGCCCGCATCACGATTTTCTCGGCACGTCCGGGCGTCGTGATCGGCAAAAAGGGCGAGGACATCGAGAACCTCAAGAAAGAACTGAGCCGCCAGCTGGGCGTGCCGGTCGCCGTGAACATCGAAGAAGTTCGCAAGCCTGAAATTGATGCCAAGCTTATCGCCGACAGCATCACGCAGCAGCTTGAAAAACGCATCATGTTCCGCCGTGCGATGAAGCGCGCCATGCAAAACGCCATGCGTCTGGGTGCCCTGGGCATCAAGATCATGTCGTCCGGCCGCCTCAACGGCATTGAAATCGCTCGCTGCGAGTGGTACCGCGAAGGCCGCGTGCCCCTCCACACCCTGCGCGCCGACATCGACTACGGCACCTCCGAAGCCAAGACCACCTATGGTGTGATCGGCGTCAAGGTCTGGGTCTACAAGGGCGACACGCTGGGCCGCAACGATGCGCCCGGCGCCAAGATGGTGGAAGTGCCTGACGAAGAACGCAAGCCGCGCGGCCCACGCCGTGATGCCCGTCCTGGTGATCGTCCAGGCAGCGACCGTCCCGCTCCACGTGGTGCTCGCGCACCGCGCGGCGCGACCAACACCGCACCTGCGGATGGAAGCGACAAGCCGGCTGAAGCTACCCCTGGTAGCGAAGCCCCGAAAACCACCGTTAAGCGCGTCCGTAAAGCCGCGCCAGCTGCAGCAGCTGACGGTGCCAAGACCGAGTAATCGGTCTATTAACGGAGAATCAAAATGCTGCAACCCGCTCGCAGAAAATACCGCAAAGAGCAAAAAGGCCGCAACACCGGCGTCGCAACCCGGGGTTCCTCGGTTGCGTTCGGTGACTTCGGTCTCAAATGCACCGACCGTGGTCGCCTGACTGCTCGTCAAATTGAAGCCGCACGCCGTGCGATTTCCCGTCACGTCAAACGTGGCGGCCGTATCTGGATCCGTGTCTTCCCGGACAAGCCGATTTCCCAAAAGCCCGCTGAAGTGCGTATGGGTAACGGTAAAGGTAATCCAGAGTACTACGTGGCTGAAATCCAGCCCGGCAAGATCGTGTTTGAAATCGTTGGCGTGCCTGAAGAGCTGGCCCGCGAAGCGTTCCGCCTGGCCTCCGCCAAGCTGCCGCTGCGCACCACCTTCGTCAGCCGCATGATTGGCCAGTAAGGGGAAATGACAATGACCAAATCTACTGAACTGCGCCAAAAAGACGTTGCCGGCCTGAAAACCGAAGTCAAAGAGCTGCAAAAAGCCCACTTTGGCCTGCGCATGCAAAAAGCCACGCAGCAACTGACCAACCTTTCCACGCTGCGTTCCACGCGTCGCAGCATCGCTCGCGCCAAGACTATCCTGGCCGAAACCATCGTCAAGCAAGGAGCCAAAAAATGACGGAAGCTAAAAAATCCCTCAAGCGCACCTTGATCGGCAAGGTGGTGAGCGACAAGCGCGCCAAGACCGTGACGGTTCTGGTCGAGCGCCGTGTGAAACACGAGCTCTACGGCAAGATCGTGTCCCTGTCCAGCAAGTACCACGCCCATGACGAAAAGGGCGAGTACCACACGGGCGACGTGATCGAGATCACCGAAAGCCGCCCGATCTCCAAGACCAAGAACTGGGTTGTGACCCGTCTGGTCGAAAAGGCTGTGATCGTTTAAGTCCCGGTTCACCTGGGGCTGGCGTCAAGTCACTCGTTCAAAACGGCTCACCTCGGTGGGCCGTTTTTGTTTGCGCCGGCGCCCGGCTGATTCGCGCCGGCCGGGCATGACCTTCATGCCTCTGTCGGTTTTTGCACAGTGAGCGCACGCTTGCCGCCTCCGCACTACACTGCGGAGGTTGATTTTCAACCCACCCATTATTTTTGAGGAGCACACCATGATCAAAGTAGGCGACACCCTTCCGGCCACCACCCTGATGGAATTTTCCGAAGTCGAAGGCAACGGCTGCAGCATTGGCCCGAACCCGGTCGATGTGGCCAAGGCCGCTGCCGGCAAGACCATCGCCCTGTTTGCGCTGCCCGGTGCGTTCACGCCCACCTGCTCGGCCAAACATGTGCCTGGTTATGTCGAGAAATTCGCCGAATTCAAGGCCGCGGGTGTCGACGAGATCTGGTGCCTCAGCGTCAACGACGCCTTTGTCATGGGCGCCTGGGCACGTGACCAGAAGACCGGCGACAAGGTGCGCATGCTGGCCGATGGCAGCGCGGATTTCGCGAAAGCCACCGGCCTGACGCTGGACCTGGCGGCGCGCGGCATGGGCCTGCGCAGCAACCGTTATTCCATGCTGGTCAAGGACGGCAAAGTCGCCAGCCTCAATGTGGAAGGCCCCGGAAAGTTTGAAGTCAGCGATGCGGCCACGCTGCTGGCGCAAGCCAAGGGCTGAGGACGGATTCTTCGCCAGAAAAAAGCCACCGCGCGCGAGCCCGGTGGCTTTTTCGTCTCCGCTTTCGGGAGGCCCAGACTCCTACAGATCCACCTTGAGGTAGTGCGCTCCCGCGATGGGGTTGTGATAGTAGGGCGGGATCTCGGCAAAGCCCAGTTCGGCGTACAGCGCGCGCGCCGATTCCATGTCGTCCAGCGTGTCCAGCAGCACCGAGTGGTAGCCCGCCACACGTGCCGCGTCCAGGATGGCCTCCGCGAGCTGGCGGCCCAGGCCGAAGCGGCGAAAGGGCTTGCGCACATAGAGGCGCTTCATCTCACCGGCATTGGGATAGTCGACCGAGTCCAGCGCGCGCAATGCGCAGCAGCCGGCGACCTCGCCGTCCACCAGCGCCAGCAGAAGCGTGCCCTCGGGCTCATCGTATTCACCGGGCAGCTCGGCCAGTTCAGCCTCGAAGTTCTGGAAGCACAGGTCCACGCCCAGCTGCTCCGCATACTCGCGAAAGATCAGCCGCGTCGCGGCCAGTTGCTCCGGCGTGTCGGGCGTGATGAACTGGATGGAAGGGCGTTGCACGGATCGGCGATGAAAAGTCGGCAACCAGTTTAACGCGGTTTGCCGGCACCATTGGCTGTGGCGTCCGGTCCGCCGCTGTGGGCGGAGGGCGTCAGAACGCCGGCGCCGCCAGGGTGGAAACCCAGTAGGCCACGCCGCCGCAAATCGCCAGGATCAGCACCGCGGCCACGCGCGACACCGTGTCGTCCCGCGACGGTGGCGCTTGCACCACCAGTTCCTTGTCGCCGTGAAGCATCGCGCCCACGAGGTTGTGCTTGCGGCTCAGGTAATAGATGATGGCCGCAATGTGCAGCAGCACCAGTGCCAGCAGCACCCATTTGCCGATGTTCTTGTGGTAGTTGGTTGTCAGGCTGACAGTGGCATTCGAGACAAAGCGTGTCAGCGGGCCGGCGAACGCAATCTCGTCGTCGCTGAGCAGCCCCGTGCCGACCTGCGCCACCAGGAAGCCCAGCATGGCGAACACCGATCCGGCGCCTATCGGGCTGTGGCCCACGCCGTGCTCCGGTTTGCCCTGGCCCTTGAGGTAGTTGATGACGCTCTGCGGCGCGTAGATGAAGGCGCCGAAGCGCGACCACCGCCCGCCCACCAGGCCCCAGACGATGCGAAACAGCAGCAAGGCCAGCACCGTGTAGCCGAAACGGAAGTGCCAGACCATGGCGTTGCCGCCCACGGTGCCGGTGATGGCCAGGCCGATCACGCAGGCCACCAGCGCCCAATGGAAAAACCGCGTGGGCAGGTCCCACACACGCACCTTGTGCAGATTCTTGTTGGTGTACATGCTCACTCCTCGTTCATGTGGGTTGTTCTCTCAAGGCATTGTGCGCGGCCACCCCGCTCAGCTCTTGGTGCTTTCCCGTAGTTCATAAGTTCCTGCGGAACTTATGGCCCGCCGCTAAACTCAGCCACGTGGCAACAGGCAAAACGCGTTGCCATTGTCCCCATCTTAAGAACAAACCTCACGAGGAAAACCATGAAACTTTTCGCCAGCATCGCAGCGGCCGCCACCCTGGTGGCCATCGCCGCTCCGGCCTCCGCGCAGTTTGCCAAACCCGAAGACGCCATCAAATACCGCCAGAGCGCGCTGTTTGTCATGGGCCAGCACTTCGGCCGCGTCGGCGCCATGGCCAACGGCCGTGTTCCCTTTGACGCCAAAGTCGCCGCCGAGAACGCCGAGATCGTGGCGGACATGGCCAAGCTCCCGTGGGCCGGCTTCGCGCCTGGAACCGACAAGGGTGGCAACACCAAGGCCAAGCCCGAGATCTGGGCCGAGCAGGCCAAGTTCAAGGAAGGCCATGAAAAGCTGGTCGCTGAAACCGCCAAGCTGGCCGCCGCAGCCAAAACCGGCAACCTCGACACCCTGAAGACCGCCTTTGCCGCAACCGCCGGCACCTGCAAAGCCTGTCACGACAGCTTCAGGAATCAGTAACACCCCCGTCCAGGCTCGCTGCGTGTAGCCTGTTCCCCCCTCAAGGGGGCGGCGCCTGCGGTCTGGCAAAGCCAGTCCCGCGGCACCTGCTTGAAGGGGTAAAAGAAAAGCCGGTTCGTCTGAACCGGCTTTTCTTTTGGGGGAGGCGAAACGCTTCAGGTCTCCGCCAGCAGCCTCTCGATCAGCAGGTGCAAGGCCGCGAAGTCAGGCTCGCCCACATACTGCTTGACGATCTCGCCGCGCTTGTTGACCAGGTAGGTCGTGGGCGTGAGCTGCACGTCGCCCCAGGCCTTGGCCACCGCGCCGGTGTTGTCGATGGCCACCTTGAACGGCAGCTGGCGCGTTTGCGCGTAATTGACGACGTAGCTGGGCGGGTCGTAGCTCATGGCCACGGCCACGGTGTCGTAGCCCTGGCTTTTGTATTTGTTGTAGGTGGAAATGACCTTGGGCATCTCCGCCACGCAGGTCACGCAGCTGGTGGCCCAGAAGTTGACGAGGGTGACCTTGCCCTTCAGGTCGGCCGTGGTCTTTTTGCTGCCGTCCAGCAGCACGAAGGTCGATTCAGGCGCGGCTTGCGCGCCGGTGCATCCGGGCAGGCTGGCGAGCGCCGCCAGTGCTAAAACGCCGGCCAGCGCCATGCGGCATACTGTCCGGCTGGATGTCAATTTCATGGGAGACCTCATCATGCAACGTCGCAATTTTAACCAGGCCGGCGTCAGCGCGTTGGGCGCACTGATATTGGCCACTTACCACCAGGCCCACGCGCTGTCGCTGGGTGACCTGTCCGGCATCAGCAACGCCGATGCCAGCGCCGGCCTCAAAACCGCCCTCGAAAAGGGCGCCATCGCGGCCGTCGCCCTGCTGGGCAAGACGGATGGATTCCTCGGAAACCCAAAAGTTCGCATTCCTTTGCCCGGTTACCTCGAAGACGCGTCGAAACTGCTGAAAAACTTCGGCCAGGGCAAACGCATCGACGAACTGGTCACGTCCATCAACCGCGCCGCCGAGGCCGCCGTGCCCATGGGCAAGGACCTGCTCGTCAACGCGGTGCGCACCATGAACGTGAACGACGCCAAGAACATCCTGACCGGCGGCGAGACCTCGGTCACCACTTTCTTCGCTGAAAAAACCCGCGCGCCGCTGGGCGTGAAATTCTTGCCCGTGGTGACCAAGGCCACCGAAAAAGTCGGGCTGGCCAACAAATACAACGAATTCGCCGGCAAGGCCGCCGGTTTCGGCCTGGTCAAAAAAGAAGACGCCAACATCCAGCAATACGTCACTGGCAAATCGCTGGACGGCCTCTACCTCATCATCGGCGAGGAAGAAAAGAAGATCCGCCAGGACCCCGTGGGCACCGGCAGCGCGATCCTCAAAAAAGTCTTTGGCTCAATGAAATAAAAAGTTCTAAATTGAACGCAGGCCACCGGCAGGCCTGCGGTTTTTCTTGGTGCGGAAACGAAGCATTTACTTACATAGTGTTGGTAAATATGCCCACACGGGAAATGCCTTAAGAGGCGCGGCTGATAAACGTGATCTGATGGCGACTGGTTGCAGTAACGATCAGGAGGACAGCAGCCGTGAAAACAACAACAGGGATGTTGGCGGGCCTCGGTAGATGCCGGCCATGGGCGCCGCCTCGCAAGGCCGGCGCGCACGCCGCCGCAAAGGCTGGCGGCTTGCCGAGGCTTCTGCTGGCGGCTACGGCGCTCTGCGCATCCCACGCCGCCACCGCCGCGCCTTTGCTCGATGAGCCCATACAGCCGGTCCCGCTGACGCTGAAGCAGGACCCGGCCCGCGCCGACATCGGGCGGCAGCTGTTTCGCGATGTCCGCCTGTCCGGCAATGGCCGCGTCTCCTGCGCCAGCTGCCACGACCTCAGCAAGGGCGGCGGCGATGGCCGCGACCGTTCGGTGGGACTGAACGGCGGGCTTACCAGCGTCAACGCCCCCACGGTGCTCAATGCCGCGCTCAACTTCAAGCAATTCTGGAACGGCCGCGCCGAGTCGCTGGAAGCCCAGGCCGACCACGTCATGCAGAACCCGGTCGAGATGGGCTCGAAGTGGGAAGAGGTGGTCCAGAAGGTGTCGCAGGATCCCAAGTACAAGAGTGCATTCGCCGCCGCCTACAAGGACGGCGTGACCAAGACCAATATCCAGAACGCCATCGCCACCTTCGAGCGGACCCTGATCACGCCCAACTCGCGATTCGACAAATACCTGCGCGGCGACGCCAACGCCATTACCGCCGCCGAGAAAACCGGTTATGCCAAGTTCAAGCAGTACGGCTGTGTCGCTTGCCACCAGGGTGTGAACGTGGGCGGCAATATGTTCCAGAAGTTCGGCGTCATGGGCGACTACTTCGCCAAGCGCGGTAGTCCCACGGAGGCAGACCTCGGCCGTTACCTCGTCACCAAGGTCGAAAGCGACAAATACGTCTTCAAGGTGCCCAGCCTGCGCAACATCGCGCTCACCGCGCCCTATTTCCACGATGCCTCGGCGAAAACCCTGGACGAGGCCGTCGACGTCATGTTCCGCTACCAGCTCGGCCGCGTCGCCTCCAAGGAAGACAAGGAGTCCATCATCCGCTTCCTCAACACCCTCACCGGTGAACTGGACGTCAAACCGTGAAAAAACCGAATCGACTGGCCTGGATGCCCATGGCGGCGGTCACCGCCGTGCTGCTGTCCATCCTGGTGTTCCTGTACGCCAAAACCCAGAGCTTCGACGAGTCGCATTTTTTTGAGGACATCGCCGTGCTGCGCCACCTGAAGCAGCTCGACGCGCAATGGGAACTGGACGTGCTGAAGTCCAGGATAGGCGTCAACGCGCACTACGATGCGCTGGCCGACAACCAGGGCGAGATGGCTCGGCTCATGGAGCAGCTCCAGTCGGACACGGACGCCCACAAACACGAGGCATCCGGGCAGGCGGGCAAGCTCCCGATACTGCAGCGCGCCATCCAGGACAAGGCCGCCCTGATCGAGCAATTCAAATCGAACAACTCGGTGCTCCGGAACTCGCTGGCCTTTCTTCCCACCGCGGCGGAGGACGTCCAGCAGTCGCTAGGGCCGGGCCGGGGTGCCGCGCAGCCGGAGTTCCGGCAGATCTCGGCCGGCGTGAACAGGCTCTTGCTCGCGAGCATGCTGTACAGCCAAAGCCCGACCGGCGACAAGGGGGCCGAGATTCAAGACGAACTGAGCCGGCTTGAAGGCGGCATGCAGCTTGTGCCGCCGGGCGTCAGGGACAGGCTGGGCATTTTCCGCGCGCATATCCAGACCATCCTGCGCGAGCAGAAAACAGTCAACGAACTCCTCGTGGGCATTTCCGCGGCGCCGACCGGAAAACTGCTCGATGACGCGCACGATGCATTGACGGTCGAGCAGCAACAGGCCGGGGCGGAAGGCGAGCGCTACGGCCGCTACCTGCTGATTTTTTCAACGGTGCTGGTGGCGCTGCTGCTGTACGCGGCGGTCGACTTGATCGGCAGCCACTCGATGATCCAGCGCGTGAACCAGGAACTCCAGGGCGCCAATGAGACTCTGGAGCAGCGCGTGCGGGAGCGCACCATGGCGCTGGACGCCAGTGAAACGCAGCTGCACCAGATCACCGACACCGTGCCGGCCCTGATCGCCTACATCGACGCCGAACAGCGCTTCCAGTTCTACAACCTCGCTTACGAGGAACGCTTCGGCCTCAAGCGCGAGCAGATCCACGGCAAGACCATGCGCGAGATGATGGGCCGCGAACTCTATGAAAAAGAGCGCGGCAAGATCGAGGAAGCCCTGGCCGGCTACGCGGCGCAGTATGACCGCACCCAGGAAACCGCCGACGGCCAGATGCACGACTACGTCATGCAGTACTTCCCGCGCTATGGCGAAGGCGAGGACGAGGGCAAGGTACTGGGCTTTTATTCGCTGGGCACCGACGTGACCGAACTCAAGCGCATAGACCGCATGAAGAGCGAGTTCGTCTCCACCGTCAGCCATGAGTTGCGCACGCCGCTGACCTCCATACGTGGCTCGCTGGGCCTGATCGTCGGCGGCGTGGCCGGGGACCTGCCGCCCATGGCCAAGAACCTCGTCAGCATCGCCACCAGCAACTGCGAGCGGCTCATCCGGCTGATCAACGACATCCTGGACAGCGAAAAAATCGAGTCCGGCAAGATGCGCTTTGACATGCAGGTCATAGAGCTGGTGCCGCTGCTGGCCCAGGTCCTGGTGGCCAATGAGGGCTTTGCGGGCCAGCACAAGGTCAAACTGGCGCTGGATGTCCAGGCCGAAGGGGTCATGGTCAGCGTCGACAGCGACCGGCTGACCCAGGCCCTCACCAACCTGATCTCCAATGCCGTGAAGTTCTCACCGGCGGAATCCTGGGTGTACGTCAGGCTTCTGTGCAGCGCCAGGCGGGTCAGGGTCGAGGTGGCCGACAGCGGCCCAGGCATCCCCGAGGAATTCCGCAAACGCATTTTCCAGAAGTTCTCGCAGGCCGACACCTCGGACACCCGGCAAAAAGGCGGCACCGGCCTGGGCCTGAACATCTCGCGCGCCATTGTCGAGCGCATGAACGGCAGCGTGGGCTTCACTTCGCAAACCGGCGTGGGAACGGTTTTCTATTTTGAGTTGCCCGAAGCGGTGGCGCCGCCGGTGGAAGAGGCCGGCGTAGCCGCAAGCAGGATCAGGGACGGCGGGCCGGTGCGGCCCCTCATCCTGGTGTGCGAGGACGACCCCGACATCGCCCACCTGATCAAGCTGATGCTCGACAAAGGCGGATTCGATTCGGACATGGTCTACCGCGCCGCGCAGGCCATGGAGCAGGTGGTGAAACGGCCCTACGCCGCCATGACGGTCGACCTGGGCCTGCCCGACCTCGACGGCATCAGCCTGATTCGCGCGCTGCGTCACGAGGAGCGCACGCGCGACCTCCCCATCGTGGTGGTGTCCGCCAATGCCGAGGCCGGTGAACTCGAATTCAACAACCAGCCGCTGGCGGTGTCGACCTGGCTCGAAAAGCCCATCGACGAAAACAAGCTGATCCTCAGCCTGCAGCGCGCCATCGCCAACATGGCCGAAGGCCGGCCGCGCATCCTGCACGTTGAGGACGACCTGGACATCCAGCGCATCGCCGCGACCATCGCCCAGGACTTCGCGACCTTTGAGTTCGCCGGCAGCCTGCAGGAGGCGCGCGAACAGCTAGGCAAACACCACTACGACCTGGTGCTGCTCGACCTGACGCTTAAAGACGGTTCGGGCTGGGAACTGCTGGACACGATAGAGGCGCTGAACCCCGCGCCGCCCATCGTCGTGTTTTCTGCGAGCGATGCGGTTGCCACGGAAACCCAGCGCGTCGAAGCGGTGCTCGTGAAAGCCTACACCTCCAATGACCAGCTGCTGCGCACCTTGCAGCGGGTGCTGGACGAAAGCCTGTGGGGGACGGTGCACCCGCCTTTGAGTGTCTAGAATGTCCACCGCGTCCAGGCTCACTGGCACGTAGCCTGTTCCCCCTCAAGGGGACGGCGCCTGGGGCCGGCGAAGCCGGACCCGCGGCCCCCACCTGGATATGACATCATCATTCCATCCTATGGCCCACTTCGCCCACACCTACCGCTACGCCGAACCTTCGTCACTGGACTTTTCCAGCGGGGCGCACATCAGGCTGGCCACCTCGTCCCCTGGCACAAGCCCCCACCCGCATTTCTTTGACGGCGTGCTGCACCAGCCCCAACTGGCCGCGCAGTTGCTCAGCGCCGTGCACCTGCTGGTGGGCTCACGCTTTTTCACGCCGGCGAACAGCGTGGGCCTGGCGATTGCGCTGGCCGATCCCGTGGTCACATCCGGCGGCGGCATGTTGCGCCTGGAAGGTTTCTCGGCCTGTTGCAGCACTTACATACGGGTGGACCTGGAGCCGCAGGCCTATGCAGGAGACGTCGTCGGCAAGGGAACGACCAATATCGACTTCAACGCTCCCATGCGTGCCGCGCTAGCCAAGGTAAGGGATGCCGATAGCCTGGCGCTGTCGGTCGGCAACACCGAGTTCGCGCTGCGCACGGCGGGTACCTCGGTGGTGGAGAAAAAAGTGGAGCTGCCCCTGCGCTGGTTGCGCAGCATGGTGGCCGTGCAGACCTATCAGGCCGCCATGCGCAAGGTGTTTGAAGTGGACGCCATCCCTGCCTTGCGGTTCTTGCGCAGTCTGCCCAGAGCCTCCACCAGCAAGACACCGCTCTGGGTGATGGCCGGTCCGCAGGGCCTGCGCACCACCACGCAGGGCGACGGCGCCGGTGTGCGCTTTACCGATAGCACCCGCTTGCGCGTACTGGAAAGCCTGTTGCCCAAGGCGAAAACCCTGACCCTGTATGCCGATGCCCAGCAGCAAGCCAGCGCCTGGTGCCTTGACTTTGGCAGCATGAGGCTGACGCTGGTGCTCAGCGCCGAGGTCTGGCGAGGATTCTCGGGTGAGGGCCAGGCGTTGAATGCGCTCATGCTGGCGGACGACCGCCGTCCTCTTTCCACGGTGCGCGCGCAACTCAACTGGCAAGCCGCCTTGCATGCCGACGCACTGGCCGCGCAGTTGCAATGGCCAGTGCCCGATGTAGACAACGCTTTGCAGATGCTGGGCGTGGCGGGCCTGGTGGGATTTGATCTGATGCACAGCGCCTACTTCCACCGCGTGTTGCCCTTTGACTTGAGCCTCCTGGAAGACATGTCACCCCGCTTGGCCGACGCCCGCGCGCTCCTGCGTGAGGGGGCGGTGCATCTGGTGTCCGCCGCACCACTGGAAGCTCTTGTGCGCAGCGCCGACGTGAGCTACCGCGTGCGAGAAGTGGACGGCCTGATGCGTTGCACCTGCCCCTGGTTCGCCAAGCACCAGGGTGAACGCGGCCCGTGCAAACACGTGTTGGCCGCACAGGCCGCGCTGAACTTGAACCCTTCCGAGTCCCCCTAGAACGATGCCAGAAACTGATCCACAGCCTGCCTGCGATTCGCCGCTCGAAGTTCGCATATTGGCTGGCGACATCACCGGCGTGATGGACCTGGTCGATGCCATGGACTCCGCCGAACGCGCCGTCAACCTGCGGGTGGTGGAGCGGCTGGTGCACGCGCGCTGGCGCATGCTCAAGGCCTTGGACAAGCACCAGGCCAACCGCTTGTTTCGCGCCATTGACCTGGCCCGTTTTCTGTGCTCGTCCGAGCATCCACCGGCAGACTACTGGATGCACATCGGCGTGCAGGACATTGCGGCCTTCAGGCAACGCTACCAGCCCGCGCCGTCAAGCCAGCCCATTGAAAAGCAACTGCGCGGCGAGCACAACTGGCATTACCGGCGCCATATTCACCGGGCCATCGTCGCCGGGTTGATCGAGCGGCCGCAAACCGATGAGTACGTGCAAGCGCTCTTTTTTGGTGACTTGCGGGCCGAGTCCAACATTGTCCTCAAGCATGTGGACGCAGACCCAGGCTTGGCCCCGTATCTGCTGCAATTGTTTGACCACGAGGGCACATCGGATGGCAGCTTTGCAGCCGTTGAAAAATATTGCCATGACCCGGCGTTGACCTGGACCCAGACCTTCCTGACCCTGTGCGAACGCGGCGTCTATACACGGACCCAGTTACTGGATAAAACCTTGGGCGCCCTGGCCTGCGACTGGCCGCAGTTCAAGTCCGGCTGGTTCTCGCGCTTCCACGAGAGCCTCGCCCCCACCGTGGATGAAATGGCCGTCTTTGCCCCTCGCTACCTGGCGCTGTGCCATAGCCGCATTGCGCCCACCGTGGGCCTGGCCATGGATGCCCTCGCACGCTTGTACAAGGACGGCCATATAGATGACGCGCAGGTTTGTGAGGCCATGCAGCCCGTGGTGACCTCCGCAATCAAGGGCCGCGTGCTGTCGGGGCTGGAGCTGTTGGGCCAGGTGGTGAAGAACACGCCCGCGCGTGCCGCGAGCATCAGCGCCATGGCCGCGCACGCCCTGGCTCACACGGCGCCGGACGTGCAGAAGAAGACCATCGCTTGTTTGCAAAGCTGGGGACTGGACGCTGCGGGCCAAGAGGTGGCGCGTGGCTACCTGCCGTTTGTGGCGGCCGTCAACCAGGCCGCCCTGGGCAAGCTGGTGGGCAGTGCGGGAGCCGTTGTCACGACAACCATGAGCGCACCGGCAGGCGCCGGTTTATCCGCCCCTTCATTGCCTTCGGCGCCTGCCAGGCTCTCGCCGCTTGACGCCAGCCGCGCGTTGCAACCCCTGGTACACGTGGCCGACCTGGTCGAGCGCCTGGCCTACGCGTTGGAAAACCCGGACGATGTGGACGAGTGGGAGCGTGTGGCTGAAGCGTTGGTGCGCCTGGCCCCGATACCCGCAGCAGACCAGGCTGCGTTCCTGGCCTTGAAGAAGCGCGCCAGGCGTCTGGAATGGGATAACAAGCCACTGGGCTTTGCGCTGGCCCAACTCATGGCCTGCGCATTGGGCGGCGAAGCCACTGCCACAGAGCCAATGGCCTCGGCGGGGGCGGCCGAGGCCGGCCTCAAGGCCGGCACACATCGCTTCATTGCCCAGCGCACGCTCAGCCTGATGGCGCAAGCGGCGGCCGGCCTGGGGCTGACACCTCTTTCCGCACCCACACACCGTGGGGGCTTCATAGACCCCAGGCAGCTGGTGGCACGCCTCGCGGCCTGCCAGCAGGCGGGCACGGCCTTACCTCTGTCCGAGCCGGTGTTTGCACTGATGCGCCTGGTGCCCGCCAGCATGGACTCGGACGCCGCCCGCGACGCGTTGCAACAGGCGCGTTCGCTGAAGGATCAGCCTGTGGTGCAAGCGCTGCGCTATGCGCTGGGGGACACAGTGACCGTGCCGCATGATGCCGCTGAGCAGACGTTGTTTGTGGCCGCCGCCCGCACACGTTCGCCCGGCACGGACGATGCGCTCACGCTCGCAGCGTTCGGCAGCGTGGGGCCCAACGGCCCCGCCGCCGCGCAACTGGACTGGCATGTCAGCAGCAGTGAGCCCAGCGAAGCCGGCTACGAATTCCGCACCCTGTATGTCACCTGTATGCCCGAGCTGCGGCCGGCAGAGCCGCACCACTACGGTATTGCCCTGTGTGCCAAACACCTGACGCACGAGCAGTGGCAAACCGAACTCGACGCATCGACCATTCGCTTTGCCGCCAGCCTGCAGCCCGCCAACCTGGAACCATTCTTTGCGGAAGGCGCACGTGCCTTGGGCAACAATGTGGATTGGTGGGAAGCGGAGTGGCAAAACCGTGCCTACCTGGACGTACTGCTGGAGCCCACCACGCCCATGACGCCTATGGCTTGCCTGCTGCTGGCTGTGGGCCTGGCCGGCAAAGAGCCGGGACAGACGGCGCTGGCGGTAGACGCGTTGGCGCGCAGCGTGCAAGACGGGCGTCTGGACGTGACGGCCATGGGTCAGACACTGGCGCGCCTGTGGGCTACGCCGCTGGTCAAAGGCCCACGCCTGGCAAAGAGCCTGACAGCCGCCGCGCAGGCCCATGCCGCCATGCCCGCCGCCGTGTTCGCGCTGCTGTGCGCCATGGCAGAGGTGCAGCCAGGCGCACCGCGCAAAGACCTGTCGCCCCTGCTGGAGCTGCTACTGGAACTTAAGCTGGCGCAAGGCCTGGCTTTGCCGGCCACCACGCGTACGGCACTGCAGGCCATGCGCCTGAGCGGCAAAAGCAAACTCGCCGTAAAAGAAATCCTGAGCTAAACAGATAGATCCCCCTGTCCAAGCTCACTGCGTGTAGCTTGTTCTCCCCTCAAGGGGACGGTGAACTAGATCCACCCCTGTCCGGGACTCACTACGTGTAGCCCGTTCCCCCCTCAGGGGGCGGCGCCTGGGGCCGGCGAAGCCGGACCCTCGGCCCCCGCTGGTGAAATATTCCCACTGCATACGCCCTGAATCTTCAACCCAGCATGAGCCGCGGGACTGGCTTTGCCAGACCGCAGGCGGGCGGCCCCCTCGGGGGCAGCGACCCACACGCAGTGGGGCAGCGTGGGGGCTCTACTTCTTTTGCGTGGCGCGGTAGACCTGCATCACCGTTGCGAAGTCGCGGTCGAAATTGATCGGCAGGAAGGTGTCGTTGCCGGGCAGCTGCTTCTTCAGTGTGGGCGAGAAGCTGTAGTTGAACGAGCACTTCTTGACCCTGGCCTGCAGCTCGGGCGACACCTCTTTGTTCATGGTCCAGGTTTCCGTCATGAAGGGCGGGCTTTCCCAGATCGTGCGTATGCTCGAGCCCTTGACGTCGCCCTTGACGACCATGCGCTGGTACAGGTCGCTGGCCACGGCCGCGGCGGGGAAGAAGCCGTGCATCACGCCCGTCACCGAGCGCTCATGCCCGTTCGAAAAAACCACCTCGTAGTCCTTGTCCGGTGTCAGGCCCAGGGCAGGGAACAGCACGCGGGGCGCCAGGTTGCCCGAATTGGAGGTCGGCGTGGTGTGCGCGATCTTTTTGCCGATCAGGTCCTTGGGCTCCTTGTAGGGGCTGTCGATACGCGTGATCAGGATCAGCTTGTAGGAGTTGCGCTGGCCGGTGGCCTTGTTGCCCGGCACGCCGAATGGAGCGGCCTGCCCGGCGGTCACCATCTGCGCGGCCAGGCCGGGGTTCACTTGCCCGATCTGGGCTTTGCCGGTCGAAAGGGCTTCGACCAGTTCTTTTTCGCCCAGGATGTCCACGTTGCTGGTGCGCTCCAGCGAGTCGCCTTGGGCGTTCTGCAGTTCCACATTGGCGCAGCGCGACAGGTGGCTGAAGTAGTCGCCCCACAAGGCCATGGTCTCGGTCTTGCCGTAGGTCTTGGGCATGGCCACCACCATTTTTTCGCGCGGGCCTGAATATTTTTCGACCGCCGCCGCCGCCGCAGCGGCAGAGGCTTTGGCCTTGGAAGGCGGACGCGGGTTCTCGGTTTGCGCCACGGTGGAACCCAGAGCCAGGGCCGTGCCTGCCAGCACCGCCGCATTACGCCAATAAACCGTCATGTCGTACATCCCAAAAAGTTATTGCTTGAACCGCAACTGCGGAAAGCACGGCCGCGAAGCCGTTCAAGCAGTGTGCGCCCAAGTTAACTTTTACTTACAGGTCAGCTGGCTCTAAAGGGACATAAAGCGGGAATACCCCGGGCGATTCGTGGTTTTTTTGCCGAAAAATGGCGCACCAAGGTAGCGCGCAAAGCCACTTTCCTGATATGGCCGGTGTTACAAATTCCGCCCGGCGCTCGCGGCGCGGGACGCGTCAATCTTGCCGGGCCGTCATTGCAAATCAGGCTGCTTGACCTATCGCAAGGCTTGCGCTGATGGCATGTGCGGGTGAACCGCATTTGCGCCAGATCAAGCCGCCCAAAAGGCCCCTCGGCTCCAATCAATGGCGGGAATGTTCCCGCTTCTTCTGCTGCCTATCCATGAAAAAACAAATCATCGTTGCCGCTGCCCTCAGCGGCCTTTTGTCGGGCGCCGCTTTTGCCCAAACCGTTGAAAGCCCCTGGCTGGTCCGTGCCCGTGCCGTCCGCCTGGACAGCGTCAACGGCGACAGCACCGGCCTCGGGCTGGCCATCAACAACAAGTGGATGCCCGAGCTCGACATCAGCTACTTCTTCACCCCGAAGGTCGCGGTCGAACTGGTGCTGACGGTTCCGCAAAAGCACACGCTGTCGTCCCGCGGCACCGCCATCGGCAGCTTCAAGCACCTGCCGCCCACGCTGACGGCGCAATACCACTTCGACCCGGTGGGTTCGGGCGCCTTCAAGCCCTATGTCGGCGCGGGCATCAACTACACCCGCTTCAGCGCGGTCAGCCTGCCGGCCGGCGTTGACATCAAACGCAGCAGCTGGGGCCCGGCGCTGCAGGTCGGCGTGGACATTCCCCTGAGCAAGCAGCTGTCCCTGAACTTCGACCTCAAGAAGGTCTACATCCGCACCGACGTGTCCGCGGGCGGCGTCAACATCGGCACGTTCAAGGCCGACCCGACCCTGTTTGGCGTGGGGCTTGGCTGGCGCTTCTGAGCAGGCGAGGGGTCGGGCGCCTTTCCTGACAAGCGCCGTTACAAATTGGGCCCAGCGGCTGCCGCGCGGGACGCGTCAATCTTGCCGAGCAGCCACTGCAGGCCGGCCAGGTGCTGCTGGTCGTGGCTGCACAGGTAATGCACCAGGCTGCGCAAGCTCAGGGCGCCGTAGCCTTCGAATTCCGCCCTGCGGTCCAGCTGCTGCGGCGTAACGGCCGACAACATCGCCATGGTTTTCAGGCGCGCCGCACGAAACGCCGCCAGGGCTTCCCGCGCATCGGCTGTTGCGTAGTTGCGCTCCTTCTCGAGCTCGTAGCCATCCAGCGACACGAGCACCGGATTTGTCTCGGTGAGCGTGCGTTGAAGCCGCACGTGATAGCCGTCGATCTCGATGTCCCTGACGTGGCAGACCTGGCCCAGCGCCGAAAAAGTCTCGCTCGGGATGCCGTCCCATGACGGCGGCGTCCAGTGGCTGTGGCTTTCGGGAATGGCCGCGTAGAACTGCTCGAGCTGGTTCGGGAAATCTGCCATGGCCTGCAGGGTGGCGGTATTCAAGGGGGCGCTCATGGCTTGTCGCTCCGCACCGAAGGCCAGAGCAGCGCTTGCGCCACGATCACCCGCTCGCCATTGAAGGTCGCCGCCGGCGAGCCGTAGAGTGCATAGCCCAGCGCCAGCGCTTCGCTGACCCGGTGGCAGAAACTCGCGTCATCGGGACCCGTGAGGAGGCGATAGGCGGGAAGGCCGTCGGGCGGCGTGGTGGCGGGTGATGTCATGGCGGCAAGCGGCGAATGAACGGAGGGCGATATTACCGTGTCCGTTCAAACGCTGCATGAGCGCCGCCCTCAGGCCTTGGCCATGCCCGGCAAGGCCATGGCGCGGCCTGGCGCCGGCATACCGGTGAACGCAAAATCCACTTCCGGCACACGCCCGCTCACGATGTCGGCAATCGCCGCACCCGAGCCGCAGGCATGCGTCCAGCCCAGCGTGCCGTGGCCCGTGTTGAGGAACAGGTTGGAGGTTTTACTTTTGCCGATGTAAGGCACGTTGCTCGGCGTTGCCGGCCGCAGGCCGGTCCAGAACTGCGCGCCTTCGCCGTCCGTCATCTCCGGGAACAGCTGCTGCACGCGGCGCACGATGGCCTGGCAGCGCACCAGGTTCAAGTCCGTGTTGTAGCCGTTGAGCTCCGCCGTGCCGGCGATGCGCAGGCGCTTGCCGAAGCGCGAGAACACCAGCTTGTACTCGTCGTCGGTCAGGCTCACCTGGTAAGACGCCGCCTCGTTGATCACCGGCAGCGTCACCGAATAACCCTTGGCCGGGTAGATGCGCAGGCTTTGGCCCAGGCGCTTGGCCCAGGGCGCGCTGAAAGCGCCCAGGCACATCACATAGGCGTCGGCCTTCAGCGTCTCCACGCGCCCGCCCGCTTCGCCGCTGCCCCTGGCCACCTGCACGCCGTCCAGCCGGCCGCCGGCGGCCTGCACGTCCAGGATGGTGGTGTTGTAGAGAAACTTCACGCCCGCCTGTTCGCAGCGCGCGGCCAGCGCGGCGGTGAAGGCCTGGGCGTCGCCCGACTCGTCGCTGGGCGTCATGCTGCCACCGGCGATGCTGGCGCGGCACTGGGCCAGCGCGGGTTCAATCGCCACGCATTCCTCGGCGGTTTTCATGTCAAGCTCACAGCCGTGCTCGCGCATGATGCGCGCCGGCTCCTGCGCCGCGTCGTACTCGGCCTGGCTGGTATAGAAGTGCAGGATGCCCCGGGTCTGCGCGTCGTACTGCAGGCCCAGCTCTGCACGCAGTTTTTGCAACGCACCGCGGCTGTACATGCCCAGGTTCACGATCTGCCGGATGTTTTGCGCGGTGCGCGCCGGCGTGCAGTTGCGTAAAAACTCCAGGCCCCACAGCCACTGGTTCACATCGGCGCGCAGCCGGAACAGCAGCGGCGCGTCTTCGTGCGCCAGCCACTGCAGCACCTTGAGTGGTGCGCCCGGGTTGGCCCAAGGCTCCGCGTGGCTGACGGAAATCTGCCCGCCGTTGGCAAAACTGGTTTCCATCGCGGCCGCGCCGCGCCGCTCGATCACCGTGACCTCGTGCCCGCGCTGCGCCAGATACCAGGCCGTCGTGACCCCCGTGACACCTGCACCCAAAACCATGACTTTCATGGCGATTCCTTTTTTCAAGCAGAACTGACGTTGCGCAAGCGCAATGCCTGGGGGTGCTTGAATCAAAGAAGAATCATGGCAACCGCCAAGCCATCGCAGGCTTGCGGCCGCTTCCACTGTCCTTGGTACCTGAGAGATTCAGCCGCTGCTCGCGCATCGGCTTTGCTCCTTCGGTGCACCGCACCTTGCATGCGGCGTCTCTCCAGACGGCTGTGTGTTTCCGGGCAGTACGGGACCTGAGCGATTATGGAAGTTTGCGCCTTCGGTGGCCGCCCCTTGGGGGCAGCGCTCTCCTGCTTGAACGGTTTGAATTTACCATCGAAGCTTCATTTGCGAAACGCGAATCCGGCGTCCAGTACAGGTCCAGCGGGCTGATTCAGCGGCTTAATAGTAGGCTGCAGTATGGGCGTTCAGCCTTCACACACAGCGCGCACAAACGCGGCCTTGCCCTCGGTATAGGCCTCACGGTCGTTCGGGTACCGGGCCGCCAGGTCCGCCTTGAGCGCCGCATAACGTGCCGCCAACGCAGCATCCGCGCGCAGCGCATCACAAAAACGCAGGCGCTGTACCCACACCTCGCCGCCATGCACCACCAGGTGCAGGTGGTGCGTGCGATGCCCGCCGGCCCAGCGCATCAACCATTGGCGGTCCACCAGCGAGGCGTTAAATTCGGCCGATGCCGTATAGCCCTGCGCGCACAGCGGCGCCACCAGCGCCCTGGCCGCCGCCATCGAGGCCACACCGGCCAGGATGTCGATCACCGGCTTGGCCGCCAGCCCCGGCACGGCCGTGCTGCCGATGTGTTCGACGGCGATGAAATCATCGGGAAACAGCGCCAGCAGCCGTTCACGCTCGGCCTCGAACAGGCCGGGCCAGCGCGGGTCGTAAGCCCGCAGCGCCACTTCCTCGTGAATGGCGGCCTGCAGCGACTCCTGTTCCGTCATGGCGTCAGCAGCTCCTAACGCAGCGCGAAAAGCGCCGTGCGCGCCATCTCCAGCCGCTCCTCGAGGTAGGCGCCGTAAAAATCCGGGACTGCCACGCCCACCAGGGGCTCGGCCAGCTTCTGGCCCTCGGGGCCCAGGAACAGCACCGTCGGCGTGAAGCTCACCTTCCAGGTTTTGGTCCATGCCGCCGCCGTGGTGGTCTTGCCGTCGAAGCCGGTCAGCGGCGTGCTGTTGTCGTTGATATTGAGCTGCCAGGCCTCGAGGCCGGATTCATTGCGCGCGGGCAGAAGGTAGTTGCGCCGCACCAGTTCGCAATAAGGGCAACCGGGCAGGCTGACCAGCAGCACCAGCGGCCCGCCTTGTTTCTCGGCCAACCGGGCTGCTTGAGGCAGTGAAGCCGGCACAGGCAGGGTGGCGACTTTGACCGGTATCCGCGCCTGCCATGCCAGTGCGGGCAGCGCCAGGCTGCCCGCCAGCGCGGCCGTAAAGCCGCGTCGGCCCACCGCCTTCATTCAGCGCACTCCAGCAGGATATGCGCCAGCGCCGCCGGCTCGGTCACCATGGGGTCGTGGCCGGTGGCCAGGTCCACCACCCGCGAATTCGGCAGCCAGGCGCCGCCCCAGAAGGCAGGGTCGCGCGCGCGCAGCCGGCTGGGGGTGATGGTCGCCAGCGCCGGTGCTGTGCAGTTCACAAAAGTGCGCGGCACGGCCGCCACACGCTTCACGTCAAAATCCAGCGGTGCCTGGTAGGTGTTGCCCGGGTGCGGCGTCTGCCGGCGCTGCACCCAGTCGTGGTCGGCGCCCTGCAGGCCGTAGACCTCAGGGTCGGGCGGCGCAAAGCTGAAATTGGCCGTGGCCTGCGCACCCGCCATACGCTTTTGTTGCGTGGCCGCGTCGTGCGTGCTGCTCCAGCTTTCGCCCGGCTGCGGCACCACGGCATCCACATACACCAGGTGCTTCAGGCGCTCGCCCATGCGGTCGGCCACGGCCGTGCCTATCATGCCCGCGTAGGAATGCACGGCCAGCGTCACCTCGTGCAGCTCTTCCGCCTCGATCAGGTTGATCACGTCGTTGATGTGGGTATCGAGGTTGATGGCCGGCGAGAGCAGGTGGGCACGCTCGCCCAGGCCCGTCAGTGTGACGGCAAAAGCCTTGTGGTGGTCCAGCTGCAGCACCTGCGCCACACGCCGCCAGCACCAGCCGCCATGCCAGGCGCCATGCACCAGAACAAAATTGTGTTTCATCGCGTCACCTCTTTGAATCAGGTATTTGCATCAGGTCTTTGTGCGGGCCAGCCGCGTCAAATCGTTTTGCCGCCCTTTAACTCCGACAGCTTCGCGTCGGAATAGTTCATCAGTTCGCGCAGCACCTCATCCGTGTGCTGGCCCAGCAGCGGCGGCGGCAAATCGGTGCGCACCGGCGTCGCGCTCAAGCGCATCGGGCTGGAGACCAGCTTCAAGTCGTCCTTCACCGGGTGCCGCCACTCGGTCACCATGCCGCGTGCCTCAATCTGCGGGTCGGCAAACACCTCCGCCAGGCTGTTGATCGCGCCGCAAGGCACTTTCGCCGCCTCCAGCGCCGCCAGCCAGTCGGCCTTGCCGCGCGTTTTCATCACCGCTTCCAGCATCGGCACCAGCTGGCCGCGGTTCTGCACGCGGTTGCGGTTGGTGGCAAACAGCGGGTTGGTCGCCAACTCCGGAATTTTGGCCACCGCGCAGAACTTCGCATACTGCGAGTCGTTGCCCACCGCCAAAATCAAATGGTCTTTGCTGCCATCGGCCGCCGGCGCAACCTCAAACACCTGGTAGGGCACGATGTTCTGGTGCGCATTGCCGGCACGTCCCGGCGCCTTGCCGCTCACCAAATAGTTGGCGCCCAGGTTGGCCAGCATGGCCACCTGCGTGTCCAGCAGCGCCATGTCCACCTGCTGGCCCTCGCCGGTTTTTTCGGCATGACGCAGCGCAGCCAAAATCGCCACCGTCGCATACATGCCCGTCATCAAATCCGCCACCGCCACACCCACTTTTTGCGGCCCGCCGCCCAGGTCGTCGCGCTCGCCCGTCACACTCATCAGCCCGCCCATGCCCTGGATCGCGTAGTCATAACCCGCGCGGTCCGCATAAGGCCCGGTCTGCCCGAAGCCCGTGACAGAGCAGTACACCAGGCGCGGGTTGATGGCCTTGAGCGAGGCATAGTCCAGCCCATAACGCGCCATGTCGCCGACCTTAAAGTTCTCGACAAACACGTCGCAGTGCGCCGCCAGCTCCCGCACCAGCGCCTGGCCGGCGGGCTGCGCAATGTCGCAGGTCACCGAGCGCTTGTTGCGATTGGTGCCCAGGTAATAAGCCGCCTCGGTGTCGGTGCCCTGCGCGTCTTTCAAAAACGGCGGGCCCCAGGTCCGGGTGTCATCGCCCGTGCCCGGGCGTTCAATCTTGATCACGTCGGCGCCCAGGTCGGCCAAAGTCTGGGTGCACCAGGGACCCGCGAGCACGCGGGAGAGGTCGAGGATGCGGATGCCGTCTAAGGAGTTCATGGGGACATTTTGCCTCCAGCGCTGGGTAACTTCCTCTGATTGAAGGAGGCGATGCCCGGGACCATAGCCTAATATCCCAGGCTCGGCTTCACAAACGCCCGCAAGATGTTTGTGATCCGGCGAAAGCGCCGAGGCAAAACCTTCACCACAATCATCCTTATGCCTGAACAAAACCCTTATGCCCCACCCCAGGCGCAAGTCGCCGATATCGACGAGCTGGTGACCGGCGAGCATGCGCCTGCACTCTGGAACCCCAATGCCGCCGCCAGCTGGAGCCTGCTCTTTACCCCTATCTTTGGGGCTTACCTTCACATGCGCAACTGGGAGGCCCTCGGGCAGCCGGAAAAAGCCGCAAGCTCGAAGAACTGGGTGATTGGAAGCCTTATCTTTGTCCTGCTTCTTATCATCGTTCCATTGTTATTGCCGGAATCCAAAGGCATGGACGCCATTGGACGGGCGTGCGCCTTTGCGCTGCTGATCACCTGGTACTACGCCATGGGCAAGTCGCAGCAGGCATTTGTCCTGGGGAAATTCGGAAAGGCTTATCCGCGGCGTGGCTGGTCCAAGCCTTTGCTGGCGGCGGTCGGGGGCCTGATTGCCTTATTTGCAATCGTTTTTGTCGTGGCGTTTGTCATCGCCATGGCCGGCGGTGAATTCTGACGGCCGACGGGTTTTAGCCGACGAAGCGGGGACAAGAGGCGTCGTGAAGAATTTCTTTGTCATCACCGCTCTGATTTTGATACCCATCCGTGCTTTCTCGGCTGGCATTCCAGAATGTTTTGTTGGACGGTGGAAGTCCGACGAAGCATTGACACTTGAAGACTTGCGAAAGCATCCCGAGGTCACCGAGAAGGCCAGGGCACTCTTCGAGAACAAGTTCTTCGGGAGCTTGGTCCTGGTCTTTGGGCCTGGCTATGGCGGTTGGTACCTTGAAGGGGAGCAGACTCGCGCGGATATCTCCTTCGAGAAGTTCGACGTCATGGAGCGCGGAACGAACCGGGTCACTTTGCGAAGCTATACGTTGGGAGTCGAGCAGCATCAGCAATGGTTTTGCGAAAGTGGCCGGATCTACACGCACGTGGGCAGATGGGAGTTTCGCGAATATTTTTCTCCGTTGCCGTGACTCCTAATTTTTCGTTCCGCTTAAGTCAAACAGTAGTCTTAGAAGATGCGCACACCTCCGACGTTTCAGCGATGGGCTATTTGGATAGCCAGGCACTTTTGGATGATCTCTCTGATTTGCTTTACGCCCGCGCTCGCATCCTTGGGCGCTGTGTTCTTCCTGTCAAACACCGCTCAGGAGATGACTGGAACACTGCAGGCTGCAGCAACGACGGCACTGCTCACCTTTGTGTGGGTTCATCAGCTCTTTATCTCTCGGCAAGGGAAAGCCACAAAATTCTTGGAGTTTTGGCCAGTTTCCCTCATACGACTTGCGCTGTTTATGGTCGTCACTCCTTTTCTCATTTTTATGACGATTCTTTCATCCGTCGATTTCATTCAACAACTGTTGCGGCTATAGCGATCTTGGTTCATGCTCACGCGTCGACCAAATCTACCCGCCTAACGGCGTTCAACCGGACTCAAAACTGTTGCGCAGGGAAACCTCAGCGAGGAAAGCACATTTATGGACTGGGAACCGGTCTCGGAGGCGTCTCTGTGGAATTTAATCAACGCCGCAGAGCGTCGGATGGATATTACGCAGGCAAGGCTATGGGAGGTCATTCGAATTGAACCTGCGAAGTGGTCAGAAGCGTCCTATGGAAGGGCGGGCAATGGCTTTTGGGTTGTTGCAGTCATCGGAAACATGGTTGTTTGGTACAACGACATTGAAGACGGTTTCAACCGCTCCAGGTACTCCAGCTACGGGAGCATTGGAGAGTACTTGTGCAATCAAGACGATCTGGAAATGACACTGCAACAAGTCCTCAATGCAATAGAAACCGGCAAGGACAGGGCGCCTCGGGTAGGGCCACCCATAGCAGGCGTCTTGGATGCAGAGGCCTAACCCCTCAATCGAGAAGAGTTGCCATGATGAAGAAAGGCGTTCCCGCCGCCAGCCCTGAGGCTTACGTCGTCGCCCTCTCCGGCTGGCAGCGTGCCACGATTGAGCAGGTGCGGGCGGCCGTCCTGACCGGCACCGCGCTGGACGAAGTCATCAAGTGGGGCCACCTGGTCTATCTGTCGAATGGCCCTGTGCTGCTTATTCGCGCCGAAGAAAGCCGTGTGCTGTTCGGCTTCTGGCGAGGGCAACGCCTTTGCAAAATGGATCAGCTTCTAAAATCTGGTGGCAAGTACGAAATGGCGACGAGGGAATTTCACGAGGGGGATGAAGTCAACGCGGCCTTGTCGCGCCGCCTCGCCAAAGAAGCGGTGCGGCTGAACAAGGCGCTTGGCGATCCGACGAAGCTTTAGCCATGCCCGAGTGGGAGGGGCCGGAAATGAATCTATACAAAATGAAGTGTGTCGCTGTACTACTCCTGGTTTCGGCTGTGATCGTGGGCTGTGAGGGCCTCGATTCGCCGGAAGATGCGAAGGCAAAAGAGACTCTCGTCGGGAGTTGGTACAACGAAACCAAAGATTCCAGCGAGCGCGAGATCAAAATGGTGGTGACACTCGATGCTTCGGGCACTTTTTCGGCCCGGGAGCTCATCACGGGAGAAGCCAAGGAAGAGAAGAGCTCGGGGCCCTGGTATGTCACTGAGGGGCTGCTCAAGCTTCAGACCAACGAGATCGATGGCAGGAAGCTGGGTACCCGAGAGTCGCTTTTTTTCACCTGCAAGCTGGTGGATCTGCATCCCAAGGGATTCGCATGCGTTCAGGCGAACGGAAACCGCCGGTTCCTGTTTCGCAGGGTTTCGAATGACTTCGCACTGTCCTAGCATTTCAATCGGCGCGAACCCATCCGCGACCCTCGGCTCTCGCCAATCGCGTCAATAAGTCTTGTAAGGCAAAAACTTCCCCGACAACACCACATTGACTCGATCCCCCTTGGGATCCGGCTGGCGCACGATGTCCATTGAAAAGTCGATCGCGCTCATGATGCCGTCGCCGAATTCTTCGTGGATCAGCTCTTTGATGGTCGTGCCGTAGACGCCGACGATTTCATGCCAGCGGTAAATCAGCGGGTCAGTCGGCACGGGCGTGGGCAAAGAGCCTTTGTAAGGCACAACCTGCAGCCATTTCTGCTCTTCGGCCGTGAGGCCAAAAATCTTGCCGATTACTTTGGCCTGCTTTGCGTCAAAGGTCATCTGGCCCAGGCAGCCGGCGGTTGTCCATTCCTTGCTGAGGCCGACTTTCTTGGCGACGGATTCCCAGGTGATGCCTTTGCTGACTTTGACGGTGATGATTTTTTCGGTGATGTCGTTGCGGTTCATGGTTTCTTGGCTCCTGTGTTTGAGGTGGTTGAAAAAAGAAATGAAGTGGTCAATGCGCCTTGGCGCGCGTGACCAGGAAATCGACGATGTGGTTGCGCAGCTCGTAATAACCGGGCAGGTGATGCAGGCCGGCGCGGGTGCGTTCGCGGGGCAGGGGGTTGACGACTTCCTCGGCGATGCGGCCGGGCGCGTAGACACCTTCGTTGTCTGTGCCGTTGCTCATCAAGAGGATGCGGTCAGCCAGCAGGATGGCTTCGTCGACGTCGTGGGTGATCATGAAGACCGTCTGCTGCGTCTCGTGCACGATGGCCATCAGTTCGTCCTGGATGGTGCCGCGTGTCAGCGCGTCGAGGGCGCCGAAGGGTTCGTCTAACAGCAACATCTTGGGCTGTATCGCGAAGGCGCGGGCGATGCCCACGCGCTGTTTCATGCCGCCCGAAAGCTGCGACGGCTTTTTGTCGATGGCGGCCGAGAGGCCGACCATGGCGACGAATTTCTCGACGTGGGCGTTGACCTGTGCGGTCGTCCAGTCGGGCCAGCGCGAGACCACGGCGAAGGCGATGTTTTTGCGCACCGTGAGCCAGGGCATGAGGGCGTGGCTCTGGAAGACGACGCCGCGCTCCAGGCTGGGGCCGCCTATCTCGCGGTTGTCCATAAAGACGTGGCCGGCGCTCGCGCTGTCCAGGCCGGCCAGCACATTGAGGATGGTGGTCTTGCCGCAGCCCGAGTGGCCGATGATGCAGACAAACTCACCCTTGCTGATGCTGAAGGACACATCGGCAAACACCGGCCTGCCGGGCGTGAAGGTCTTGCTGAGCCCTTCGATTTTCAGAAATCCCTGCATATATTCTTTCTTTGGCGGGCTGCTTGTCTGGACGCGGGTGGCGGTTTCACTCCACATAGGTCACTACCTTTTGGAGTTGCGCAAACGCCAGGTCCAGCAGCATGCCGACGATGCCTATGACCAGGATGGCGAAGATCACGTTGGTGAGCGAGAGGTTGTTCCACTCGTTCCAGACGAAGTAGCCAATGCCGGTGCCGCCCACCAGCATCTCGGCCGCCACGATGACCAGCCAGGCGATGCCCATGGAGATGCGCATGCCGGTCAGGATGGTGGGCGCGGCCGCCGGCAGGATGACCTGGAAGGCCTTGCGCAGGGGGCTGACTTCCAGCGTGCTGGCCACGTTGAGCCATTCGCGCTTGACCGAGGCCACACCGAAGGCCGTGTTGATCAGCATGGGCCAGACCGAGCAGATAAAGATCACAAAGATCCCCGAGATCGACGAGTCCTTGATGGTGTAAAGCGCCAGCGGCATCCAGGCCAATGGCGAGATGGGCTTGAGCACCTGGATGAACGGGTCAAATGCGCGGCGCAGCAGGGGCGACATGCCGATCACAAAACCCAGCGGGATCGCCACCAGGCTGGCCAGCAGAAATCCCAGGCCCACACGGCCCAGCGAATGCGCCAGCTGGATGGCGATGCCCTTGTCGTTGGGCCCGCGGTCGTAAAACGGGTCGCGCAGCTGCCTGACGAAGGTCTCGCCCATCTGCATGGGCGTGGGAAAGCCCGAGGCCTTGGCCGCGCCCGGGTCCTTGCCCATCATCTTCTGGTACTCGACCTGCTCGGCCGTCATGCCCGCGCTGCCGGCGCCCGTGCCGGCCGACGAGGCCGTGGCGGCGTACCAGACGGCGACAAAGACCACCAGCAGCAAGGCCGAGACAATGCCGGCGCGAAAGCCCAGGGTTTTGAGGATATTCATGGCGAAGGGTCAGTGGGGAAAGACGGTGCGCCCATGTCAGGACATCTTGTTGATGGCAAAACCCTTTGCGTACTGGTCCGCCTTGGCCGCATCAAACTCCTTGCCCATGATGGTGAACTTGGGATAGCTCCCCTCCGGCACCTTCTGGCCCAGTTCCTTCATGTACTTCTTCGCGTCGGTGATCAGGAAAACCTTCTCGGCGATCTGCTTGTAATTGACCTCGCCCTTGACGTAGCCCCAGCGTTTCATCTGCGTGAGCATCCACACCGCCATGGACTGCCAGGGCATGGGGTCGAAGTCGGCGCGGTCGGGCACGGTTTTGATGTTGCCCAGGCCGTCGGCGAACTTGCCAGTCAGCACCTGTTGCAGCACCGCCTCGGGCTGGTTCAGGTAGGCCTGCGGTGCGATGACCTTGGCGATCAGCTCGCGGTTCTTCGGGTCGCGCGCCATGGCGGCCGCCGTCAGCACCGCGCGGTAGAGCGCGGCAAAGGTGTTGGGGTTCTTCTGGATGAATTCGGTGGAGGTGCCGAAGGCGCAGCAGGGGTGGCCGTTCCAGATGTCCTTGGTCAGCAGGTGGATGAAGCCGATCTCTTCGTAAACCGCGCGCTGGTTGAAGGGATCGGGGCCCAGGAAGCCGTCGATGTTGCCGGCGCGCAGGTTGGCCACCATCTCGGGCGGCGGCACCACGCGCAGTTGCACGTCGGTGTCGGGGTTCAGGCCGGCCTCGGCCAGGTAGTAGCGCAACAGGAAGTTGTGCATCGAGTACTCGAAGGGGATGGCGAACTTGAAGCCTTTCCAGTTCTTCGGGTCGCGGTTGTTTTTGTGCTTGAGCGCCAGCGTGATGGCCTGGCCGTTGATGTTCTGGATGGTGGCCACGTTCATGGGCGTGGCGGTGGAGCCCAGGCCCATGGAAATCGCCAGCGGCATGGGCGACAGGAAATGCGTGGCGTCGTATTCCTTGTTGATCATCTTGTCGCGTATCAGCGCCCAGCCGGCGGTCTTGGTGACTTCCACCTCCAGGCCCTGCTGTTTGTAGAAGCCAAGGGGGTGGGCCATGATGAGCGGCGTCGCGCAGGTGATGGGGATGAAGCCGATCTTCAGGTTGGTTTTTTCGAGCTTGCCTTTTTCCTGGGCCATGGCCTGCATGCTGGCCACGGGCAGCACGCTGGCGATGGCGGCCATGGCCGTGCCCTTGCCGACGGCGCGCAGGAAGCGGCGGCGCACCTCGTCCTGCGGGAATAGCGCCTTGACCAGCGTCGCTTCAATGAATTCGTTGGAATAGGCTTCGAACTCGCTTGTCAGGCTGCGCTTGCGCAACTCGACGGCGGCGGCATCGGCGGCCACGGCGGCATGGTGGTCGGCCGCGCTGTGGTCCTTGCCGCAGCTGCACTTGAGCATCAGGGGCTGGTCGGCGTCGTAGGGAGAAAAGAATTCAGACATGGCGCGCACCTTTCGTTGGAAGATGCGGCTGTCTTGCAAGCAGCGGGCCACTTTGGGGTCGATGGCGGCGAAATGGCGGCATGCGCCGCATTTCGCCGTGGGTGCGATGACAGTGTGTAGGGCACCCACTACAAAAACGGCACGGCGGAGGCGCCATGCCGTCTTTGCGTGCCCAGGCGCGGGCGTTGGAGGGCTTTTCTGAACCCTTCAGCGGCGTCGCGCGGGCTCACGGCGGCGCGGGGATTTCATCGCCGCACCAAATTCGCGCAGGCTGCGGGCCGTACCCGGCCCTTGGCCCCGCCGCGGCGCTCAGGCCGGCGAGGAGATGTCGGCCAGCGACTGGCCCACATCCTCTTCATCCTGGCCCTTGACGGCGATGTCGCCGATGGAAATGATGCCGGCCAGGCGCTGCGACGCGTCCAGCACCGGCAGGCGGCGGATCTGGCGGGACGCCATGTCGGCGAGCACGGTGTCGAGGTCGTCGGTCTCGCGCGCGGTTCGCACGTCGCTGCTCATCACGGTGGACAGCGGCGTGCCGCCGTCCAGTCCCTCTGCCACGGCGCGAAGCACGATGTCGCGGTCGGTCACCACGCCGAGCAGCTTGTCGCCCTCGCACACGGGGATCACGCCCACATTGAGTTCGCGCATGGCTTTGGCGGCGTCGGCCACGGTAGCGCCGGGGGCCAGGGTGCGCACATTGCGGGTCATCACGTCGTTCACGGTGGTCATAAAAATCTTCCTTGGATGGGTTTGGGGCTTGGGCGAGACATCGCCGTCTGCAGCCAGCATGACCTGGGCGCGCGTGTTATGTGAGTCAACGGGCGCCCAAGCGGCCGTAGGACAAGGCCGTGCGAAGTTCCGCCCTCAGGCGCCGGACGGCGCCTTGCCGTGACGCTCGGCGTACAGCGCCAGCTCCACGTCGTTTTTGGCGCCGGTTTTTTCGAGGATGCGCAGCCGGTAGGTGCTGACGGTGTTGGACGCCAGGCCCAGCTGCGTGCCGATCTCGCCGACGGACTTGCCGGCGGTGAGCAGGCGGAACACCTGGTGTTCGCGGTGCGACAGGGCTTCAGCGCCGCTGCGCCCACCGCTGCCGCCGACCGCGCTGGCCAGCGCTTCGGCCGTGGCGGCTGAAACGTAGAGGCCGCCGGCCGCCACCTTGCGCACCGCCGCGATCATGTCGTCGGGATTCGCGCTTTTGTTCAGGTAGCCGGCCGCGCCCAGCTTGATGCAGCGCACGGCGTATTGTTTTTCAGGGTAGGTGCTGAGCATCAGCACCGGCAGGCGCGGCCATTGTTTCTTGAGGGCCTGCAGCACGTCCAGGCCGTCGCGGTCGGGCAGGGCGATGTCCAGCAGCACCGCGTCCAGGCCCGTGTCGCCGCCCAGGGCTTCGACGCGCAGCAGCACGTCGGGGCCGGTTTCGGCCTCGGCCACGACCTCGATCTCGGGCGCGTCGGCCAGCACCTGCTTCAGGCCCTCGCGCACGATGCGGTGATCGTCGCCGATCAGGATTTTGAGCAGGTTCATGGTGGGGTGGCGCCCGCGTCCGGCAGCGCGATGCGCAGGTGGAAAGTGGAGCCGCGGCCGGGTTCGCTGCTGATCTCCAGGCTGCCACCCAGGTGGCGCGCGCGTTCGCGCATGCCCATCACGCCATAGGCATCGGCGGCTTCAAAGGCGGCGGCTTCGGCGCCGCGGCCGTTGTCCTGTACCGCGATGCTGATGCCGGCCGCATCGGCGTGGATGCGGATGGCGACTTCGCTGGCGGCGGCATGCCGGCCGACGTTGCTGAGCATTTCCTGGAAGATGCGAAAGATGGCAATGGACCCCGGCTCGGGCAGGGGTGCGGCGCCGGCCACGTCCATTTGCCAGTCCAGCGCCAGCTCGGCCGACTGCACGAACTCGTGCGCCTGCCAGTCGAGCGCGGCCCACAAGCCCTGGTGGTCCAGGATGCTGGGGCGCAGGTCGGTGATGATGCGGCCCACGTTGTCGACGGCGCTTTCGATCAGCCGGCCCATGTTCTGGCATTTGTGGCGCATGGTGTCGCGCATGGCCTGGGCCGCTTCGGGTTCGCGTTGCTGCTGCTCGCCCAGGCGCTTGTCCAGCCAGCCCACGTCCATCTTGAGGGCCACCAGCAGGCTGCCGAGTTCGTCGTGCACCTCGCGCGCTATGCGCGTGCGCTCATCCTCGCGCACGCTGTGGGTGTAGGCCGTGAGTTCGCGCAGGTGCTGCAACGCCTCCGAGAGGGCGTGCGTGCGTTCGCTGACGCGCTGCTCCAGCACCGCATGCGCCTGGCGCAGCGCGTCCTCGGCCTGGCGCCGCGCCGAGATGTCGACAAAGGTCACCACCGCGCCCTGCACCACGCCGCCTTCGACGATGGGGTAAGAGGAATATTCGACCGCGAAGGCGCTCCCGTCCTGGCGCCAGAACAGCTCGGTGTCGATGCGGCAGGGCAGGGCCTTGCGGAAGGCATTGAAGATGGGGCACAGCTGCTCGGGGTAATGCGCGCCACCGGCATGCGAGTGGTGCGCGAGTTCGTGCATGTTGCGGCCCAGCACCTGCTCCGCTTCATAACCCAGCTGCTCGGCGCCGGCCCGGTTGATGAAGGTGCAGCAGCCGTCCATGTCGATGCCGAAAATGCCTTCGCCGGTGGATTCGAGCAGCTGCGACAGCCGGTCGCGCCAGACCGGCTGGTTGGCGCCGGGAAGGTGTGCGGGTGCGGTTGCTGGCATGGCGTTGTTCGGTGAATGAAGGACCTGGCTAGTCCGTAAATTCAGTAAACGTCTTTTCAGGGCAACGCCCGCTGGCGCCATTGCGTCCGTAGTAATTCCAGCGATAGGCCATTTCGGTGTTGTCCCGGCAAGCCACACCTTTGTACAACTTGCCATACGTGGCTCTGGCACCCGAGGATGATCGGTAGCTGTCATGGGATTCAGCCACCAGCACCCCATCTTTGGGGTAAACCTTCAGCACGCCATAAGACGCATTGCTCGGTATGTCGTACTCCACATAGAGTGTGTTCCGCTCGGCATCCCGCCCTGATTTTTCTATCAAGATAAAAACCGCCTCTTGCTGCTCAACCAGCTCCTGCTGCGTCAGGTGGGTAAATGTCTGGGATTGAACTTTTTTGCCGAATTTCAGCGCGGGGCCCAGCACCAGCAAGGGTTTTCGCTCGCCCTCAGCGGCAGGGTTGAACCGGTGTTGAAGCGGTTTCTTGAACCGGTTCACCACCGCCGAGAAAATTTCATCGTCGCTGAAGTTCTGGTTCTGCAGCTCCAAAGCCCAGACGGGGCTTGCAGCGCATAGCAGCATGGCCGCCATGAATGCGTGTGTTTTGAAATAGACCATGACCAAGCTTACCAAGCCGGGGCTCTGTTCGGACGGCCGTGATGGTCGGCTCGCATCATGGCGTGCGAAGCCCTGAATTTCTTCGATACGGGTTCTGGGCATATGCCAGGCATGAGCAAACAAGGTGCCCAGCTTGGTGCAAGGCCGGATGCTTTTTGCGCGCCAAAGCGGTGCAGAATGCCGCCTCCAGGCGGGAATCCCTGTAAAGTCCAAGGCATGCTTATGATTTTTGGGGGTGCCGCGCGCCCCTTGCTGCGGCTGGTTGCCGCTCTTTTCCTGACGACGATGGCCCTGCTGACGGCCTGCAGCCCCACCCTGAACTGGCGCGAAGTGCGGCCCGAGGGCACGCGCCTGGCGCTGCTGCTGCCCTGCAAGCCCGACAAGGCGCAAAAAACCGTGCCCCTGGGCGGGCCGGCGACGCCGCTGTCCATGCTGGGCTGCGATGCGGGCGGCGCCACCTTTGCCGTGGCGGTGGCGCAGCTGGGCGATGCGAGCCAGGCCGCGCCGGTGCTCGCGCAGTGGCAAAACCTCACGCTGGCGAATATGAAGGCCGGGCCCGCGCAGGTCTCGCCGCTCACCATGCCCGGCGCGGCCGCCATCCTGGTCAAGGCCCAGGGCCGGCGCGCCGACGGCACGGCGGTGAGCGGGCAGGCCGCTTACTTTGCCCAGGGTTCGCAGGTCTTCCAGGTGGTGCTGTATGCGGACAGCATCGCGCCTGAGGTCGCCGAGACCTTTTTCTCCAGCCTTAAATTCGAATGACAACCGCAGACCCCTCCATGCCCGGTCCCTTGCCCGCCCCATCCGCCGCGGCCCTGGAGCCCGGCCGGCTGGATGCCTGGACCGGCGCGATTGTGTTCCTGGCCTTTGCCGCGGCTTATTTCTGCTCGGCGCTGGTGCGGGCCATCACGGCGACCTTGTCTCCCGTGCTGACGCAGGATTTTTCACTGCATGCGCGCGACCTGGGGCTGCTGGCGGGCGGCTACTTCCTGGGATTTGCCGCCACGCAACTGCCGCTGGGCACCTGGCTGGACCGCCATGGCCCCAAGCGCGTGATCCTCAGCTTTTTGAGTGTGGCCGTGCTCGGTTGCCTGGCGTTTTCGCTGGCGACCAGCTTTGCCTGGCTGCTGGCCGCGCGTGTGCTGGTGGGCATGGGCGTGAGCGCCTGCCTGATGGCGCCGCTCACGGGCTACCGCCGCTGGTTCGAGCCGGGCACGGTGCTGCGCGCCAATTCCTGGATGCTGATGACAGGTTCGCTGGGCATGCTGGCCTCGACCCTGCCGGTGCAGTGGCTCATGCCGGTGACGGGCTGGCGGCCGCTGTTCTGGATCCTGGCGGCCATGATTTTGCTGTGCATGGCCGCCATCGCCTGGGTGGTGCCGAAGTGGAACCTGGCCCCCACGCTTGTCGCTTCGCGTACTGTGCTGCCCCCCGAGGGGGCTGGCCTTGCTCGGGGCGGCCCTTCGCTGCGGCCGATCATCGCCTCGCCGGCGCCGGCCGAAGCGGAGGCCGGCTACGCGCCCATCTGGCGCAGCCGCTATTTCCGCAAGATGACGCCCATGGCCTTCTTCAACTACGGCGGGCTGGTCGCGGTGCAGACCTTGTGGGCCGGCCCCTGGATGGTCAAGGTCGCGGGTTATACGCCGCTTGAGGCCGCCACCGGCCTCTTCTATATCAATGCCAGCATGCTGGTGACCTTCTGGAGCTGGGGCATGGTCAATCCCTGGCTGTCGCGCCACGGCTGGTCGGCGACCCGGCTGATCACCTGGGGCGTGCCCGTCAGCATCGCGCTGCTGGCCTTTAACATCGCGGCCGGCACGTCCACGGGCTGGCTGGGCTGGGCGCTGTTCTGCATGGGCTGCAGCGTCATGGGGCTGGCGCAGCCGGCGGTGGGCATGGCCTTCAAGCCTTCGCTGGCCGGCCGGGCGCTGTCGGCCTACAACCTGATGATTTTTGCCGGCGTGTTCGTCGTGCAGTGGGGCATAGGCCTGCTGATCGACGTGTTCGCGGCCCTGGGCCTGGGGCAGGTGGCCAGTTTCCAGGCGGCCATGGCGGTGTTATTGTGTTGTTGTATCGCCTCATATGGGTATTTCCTCAGTGTCCGCGTCGATAATTCAGTGGAACCCGCAAACCCATGAACGGCATTTTTATCATCGCCCACGCCCCGCTGGCCTCCGCCCTGCGCCAGTGCGTGCTGCATGTGTTCCCCGACAACGCGCCCGGCGTCGCCGCGCTGGACGTCCAGCCCAACATGCCGCCCGAGGAAACCCTGGCCCAGGCCCGCATCATGCTGGCGCAGCTGGGCACCTCGCATGCGCTGGTGCTGGCCGACGTGTTCGGCGCCACGCCCTGCAACGTGGCGCAAAAGCTCGTCGACGGCGTCCATTCCAAACTCATCACCGGCATCAACCTGCCCATGCTGCTGCGCACCATCTCCTACCGGCACGAGTCGCTCGACGCCCTGGTGGCGCGCGCCCTCATCGGGGCCACACAGGGCGTGATGCAGGTGGCCATCACCGCTCCGCAGAACCAGGTACGCCGAAACCATGATCAAGACCAGCACGACCATCAGCAATAAGCTGGGCCTGCACGCCCGCGCCTCCGCCAAGCTCACCAAACTCGCCGGCAGTTTCGGCTGCGAAGTCTTCATGAGCAAGGGCGAGCGCCGCGTGAATGCCAAAAGCATCATGGGCGTGATGATGCTGGCCGCCGGCCTGGGCAGCACCGTCGAGGTCGAGACCCACGGCAACGACGAGCAGGCGGCGATGGATGCGATCCTCGCGCTGATCGCCGATAAATTTGGAGAGGGTGAATGACCTCGCTTTCGCTCTTTGCAAGCAGGGGCCGCGGAACCGGCTTTGCCGGGCCGCAGGCGCAGCGGCCCCCTCGGGGGGCAGGGAGCTACGCGCAGCGAGCGACCGTGGGGGCTGCATGACCTTCTCTGTTCACGGCCTGGCTGTCTCGCGAGGGATCGCGATAGGCCGTGCCGTGCTGGTGGCGTCCAGCCGCGCCGACGTGGCGCATTATTTTGTGGACGATGCCAAGACGGCGGACGAGATCACGCGGGTGCGGATTTCGCGCAACGCGGTGATGGAAGAGATCACGCGCCTGCAGCAGGACCTGCCCAAGGACGCGCCGCACGAACTCGCCGCGCTGCTGGACGTGCACCTGATGCTGCTGCAGGACGAGCAGCTGATCAGCGGCGTGAAGCACTGGATCACCGACCGCCACTACAACGCCGAGTGGGCGCTGACCACGCAGTACGAAATCATCGCGCGCCAGTTCGACGACATGGAGGACGAGTACCTGCGCGAGCGCAAGGCCGACCTTGAGCAGGTGGTCGAGCGCATCCTGCGCCACATGAAGGGCGTGGCCTCGCCGGTGCAGCCGGCGGGCCAGGCGGGCGCGGGCCGCAAGCTCTCGCAGCAGGACCTGCTGCTGGACGACACCACCGATGTGCCGCTGGTGCTGGTGGCGCACGATATTTCGCCGGCCGACATGCTGCAGTTCAAGCAAAGCCTGTTCGCCGGCTTTGCCACCGACGTGGGCGGCAAGACCTCGCACACGGCCATCGTGGCGCGCAGCATGGACATCCCGGCGGTGGTGGGCGCGCGCAGCGCCAGCCAGCTGATCAAGCAGGACGACTGGGTCATCATCGACGGCGACGCCGGCGTGCTGATCGTCGACCCTTCGCCCATCATCCTGGCCGAGTACGGCTTCAAGCAGCGCCAGGGCGAACTCGAACGCCAGCGCCTGAACCGCCTGAAGAACACGCCCGCGCTGACGATAGACGGGCAGCGCATCGAGCTGCTGGCTAATATCGAGATGCCCGAGGACACGGTGGGCGCGGTGACGGCCGGCGCGGTCGGCGTTGGGCTGTTTCGCAGCGAGTTCCTGTTCATGGGGCGCAGCGGCAAGCTGCCCGACGAGGAAGAGCAGTACCAGGCCTACCGCAGGGCGATAGAAGGCATGCACGGCCTGCCGGTGACCATACGCACGGTGGACATAGGCTCGGACAAACCACTGGACCGCCACGCCAAGGCGCAGGACACCCACCTGAACCCGGCGCTGGGCCTGCGCGCCATACGCTGGAGCCTGGCGGACCCGCCGATGTTTTTGACACAGCTGCGTGCCATCCTGCGCGCCGCCGCGCACGGCCAGGTCAACCTGCTGGTGCCCATGCTGGCGCATGCCACTGAAATCCGCCAGACCATGTCGCTGATCGACCATGCGCGCGCGATGCTCGACAACAGCGGCACGCCCTACGGCCCGGTGCGCCTGGGCGCGATGATCGAGATCCCGGCGGCCGCGCTCACGCTCAAGCTCTTCCTGAAGTACTTCGACTTCCTGTCGATAGGCACCAACGACCTGATCCAGTACACGCTGGCGATAGACCGCGCCGACGAGACGGTGTCGCATCTCTACGACCCCTGCCACCCGGCGGTGCTGCGCCTGATCGCCGACACGATCGCCGAATGCGACGCCCAGGGCAAGGGCGTCAGCGTCTGCGGCGAAATGGCCGGCGACGTGGGCATGACGCGGCTGCTGCTGGGCCTGGGCCTGCGCAGTTTTTCCATGCACCCGTCGCAGATCCTGGCGGTCAAGCAGCAGATCCTGCGTGCCGACGCGTCCAAGCTGAAATCCTGGGCCGCGAAGGTGCTGGCCAGCGAAGACCCGGCGGCACTGCTGCAGGATTGATTCGCCCCGCCGAAACAAAGCGAAACATCCCGCAACCGGCGCGAAAACACGGCCGAGCCCGGCGCGGGCACCATGAAGAACCTCCAACCTCCCCTAAGGCTCTTCATGAAACACCGCATCAAAAAACTCCTGCTCGGCCTGTTTGGCGGGGCGCTCATCATCGGCAGCCTGGGCGCCTGCGCGCAGCGCGGCCCCGGCGGCATGCACGGCGACATGGGTTCGCCCGAAGCCCGTGCCCGCATGGTCGAAAAAATCGGCTCGCGGCTGGACCTCGATGCCGCGCAGAAACAGAAACTCTCGGTGCTGGCCGACAAGCTGCAAGCCCAGCGTACCGCCCTGCGCGGCACCACCGAGCCGCGTGACGCGGTTCGCGGCCTGTTCGCCGGCAACAAGCTGGACCAGGCCGGCGCGAAAAAGCTGATCGACGAAAAAACCGCGGCCCTGCAGGCCGGCAGCCCCGAGGTGATCGCCGCCGCGGCCGATTTCTTCGACAACCTGCGTCCCGAGCAGCAGCAGAAAGTTCGCGACTTCATGGAGCGCGGCCGCCGCTGGGGCCATCGTGGCTGAGGCGCTGTTCTTTCCGCCCGCGCGCGTGGCGCGGGCCGTGCGCCGCCAGGCTGTGGCTGTCGCACCGGGCAGCGCCAGCGGCGGCGTGCGCCTGCTGCTGCGCGCCGAAGGGCTCATGGTGCTGGCCGCTTCGGTGGCGGCGTATGCCCAGTTCGGCGCGGGCTGGAGCTGGTTCGCCGCGCTGTTCCTGCTGCCCGACCTGTCCTTCCTGGCCTACCTGGCCGGTCCGCGCTGGGGTGCATTGACCTACAACGCGGCGCACTCTTACCTGGGCGCCGTGGGCCTATTGGCCGCGGGTGTGCTCGGCGCTTCGCCCCTGCTGCTGGCGGCGGCGCTGGTCTGGTGCGCGCACATCGGCTTTGACCGTTTGCTCGGTTACGGCCTCAAGTACAGCGCGGGTTTTGGCCATACCCACCTGGGCCGGCTGGGACCGCAGGACCCATGGTGAAGACAGGCCAGCCCTGGCGCATGCTGCGCGGCTTTCTGCTGCTGGAGGCCGGCCTGCTGGGCGCGGCCGCGCTGGTGCATGGCGGCCTGCTGCTGCGGGGCCATGTCCACGGCCAGGCACGCATCGCCGAGGCGGTGATCGCCGCCGTGCTGCTGGCGGCCTGGGCGCTGAGCCTGGCGTTGCCCCGGCGCACGTACAAGCTGGCGCTGCTGGGCCAGTCCTTCGCGCTGATCGGCACGATGGTGGGCCTGTTCACCATCTTTATCGGCATAGGGCCGCAGTCGGCGCCCGACCTGGTGTTCCACCTGGCGCTGCTGGCCTTGCTGCTGGCGGGCCTGTACTTTGCGCGCCGCGCGAGTTTCATATGATGGCCGCATGCCCCGCATCCTCCTGATCGACGACGACGAGCACCTGGCCGCGCCGCTGGCCGCGTATTTCGCGCGTTTTGACTTCGTGCTGGACAGCGCGCTGCGCCCCGGCGAGGGGCTGGCCAAATTGCGCGCCGGGGCTTACGACGCGGCCATCCTGGACGTGATGCTGCCCGAGATGGACGGCTTCGCGCTGTGCCGCGAGATCCGCAAGGAAAGCGACATCCCGGTCATCATGCTGACCGCGCGCGGCGACGTGATGGACCGCGTGGTCGGCCTGGAACTGGGCGCCGACGACTACCTGCCCAAGCCTTTTGAGCCGCGTGAGCTGGTGGCGCGCGTGCAGACCATCCTGCGGCGCCAGCGCGCCGTGGCGCCGGCCGGCCCGCGCCGTGTGTTCGAGGGCCTGGTGATCAATACCGAAACGCGCGAGGTGCTGCGCCTGGGCGAGAAGGTCGAGCTGACCGGCACCGAGTTCGAGCTGCTGGCGCTGCTGGCGGCCGACCCGGGCAAGGTGTTCAACCGCGACGACATCCTGAACCGCCTGCGCGGCCACGAGGCCGAGCTCTACACACGCGCCGTCGACATCGTGGTGAGCCGGCTGCGCAAAAAACTCGAACCGCTGGACTGCATCAAGACGCTGCGCAACGCCGGCTACACGCTGGCGGTGGGCAAGGCGGGCACGCCATGAGGCGCAAGCACTGCCGCCCCTCGCGGCCCGAGCGCTGGCGGCGCCGCTGGGGGCATTCGCTGCGGCTGCGGCTGATCACGGTGTTCCTGCTGCTGGCGCTGGCCATGGGCGCGGTTTTCATGGGCGGCATGCAGCGGGCGTTTTCCAGCGGCTGGCGCGACGCGGCCAGGCCGCTGATCATCGACTACACGGACAGGCTGGTGGCCGACCTGGGCTCGCCGCCCGACCTGGGCCGCGCGCAGGCGCTGGCGGCGCGGCTGCCGATCTCGATCCGCATCGAGGGGCCGCAAGTGAACTGGCAGTCGCACCCCGACCACCGCTCATTCGGGGGCCGCGCGGGCGACTGGCTCAGCCGGACCACGGCCGACGGCCACAAGGTGATCTTCGGCCCCGGCACCATCCCCTCGCACGGCATGTTCGGCTGGATCACGCTGGCGCTGCTGCTGGGCCTGCTGGTGGGCGCCTACGCCTATGTGCGGCGCCTGCTGCGCCCGCTGGACGACATACGCGCCGGGGCCGAGCGTTTCGGCCGCGGCGTGTTCGACACGCCCATCCCGCTGCGCCGGCGCGACGAACTCGGCGACCTGGCCGCGCGCGTCAACACCATGGCGCACGACATCAAGGCCATGCTGGACGCCAAGCGCGGGCTGCTGCTGGCGCTGAGCCACGAGTTGCGCTCGCCGCTGACGCGCGCGCGCCTCAATGCCGAGCTGCTGCCGGTGGCGGGCGAGGGCAGCGCGCCGCGCGAGCGCGAGGCGCTGCTGCGCGACCTCGGCGAGATGCGCGACCTGATCAGCGACCTGCTCGAAAGCGAACGCCTGGCCAGCCCGCACGCCGCCCTGCAGCGCGAGACCGTGGACCTGGCCGCGCTGGCACGCGAGGTGGCGGCCGACATGCCGCAGGCGGCGGCCGTGGAGCTGGACCTGGCACCGGATCTGCCGCCGCTGGCGCTGGACCGCATGCGCGTGCGCCTGCTGCTGCGCAACCTGCTGGACAACGCGCTGCGCTACAGCGCCGGCGCGGCCAGCCCGCCGCGCGTGTCATTACAGGCGGTGGAGGGCGGCGGCGTGCTGCTGGAAGTGCGCGACTTCGGCCCCGGTGTGGACCCGGCGCAGCTGGCGCATTTGACCGAGCCTTTTTTTCGCACCGACGGCGCGCGCCAGCGTGCCACCGGCGGCGTGGGCCTGGGCATGTACCTGTGCCGGCTGGTGGCGCAGGCGCACGGCACACAGCTGGAGCTGCGCAACGCGGTGCCGGGACTGGCCGTGCAGGTGCTGTGGCGCTGAAGGACTGAGCGCTGAAGCGTGGCGCTTCGCCGTAGTGCCAGGCGCTCAGGCCGCTTGCCCGGCGCACACCTCGCGCACGCAGGCGCGCAGCCAGCGGTGCGCCGGGTCGGCATCCAGCCGCGGGTGCCACATCAGCGACACGGTGATGTCCGGCGTGGCGACCGGCAGGCGAAAGCTCAGCATGCCGGCGCGCAGCTTGCCGGTGTGCCGCTCGGGCACGCTGGCGACCAGGTCGGACTCCCGGGCCAGGGCCAGCGCGGCCGAAAAGCCGCCGACGATGGTGGCGACCGCTCTTTGCAGCCCGAGCGGCGCCAGCGCCTCGTCCACCGGTTCCGCGCCCAGGCCGCGCCGCGAGACGGCAATGTGCCGGGCGGCCGCATAGCGGGCCGGTGTGATTTCGCCTTCGGCCAGCGGGTGGCCCAGGCGCACCGCGCCTATAAAACGGTCGCGGAACAGGGCTTGCACGCGCAACTCTGGTGCCGTGGAATTGCCGATCACGCCGGTTTCCAGGTCGACGGCGCCGTCGCGCAGCGGCGTGCTGTCCTTGTCGAGCTTTTGCACAAAACACAGGCGCACGCCGGGGGCTTCGCGGCCGACGCGGGCCAGCAGCGCCGGCCCGAAGTTCTCGACAAAGCCTTCGCGGGTGCGCAGGGTGAAGGTGCGCACCAGCCGGGTGAGGTCCAATTTTTCGGCGGGGCGCAGCACGGCTTGCGCGTCCTGCACCAGCCGGCCGACCTGTTCGCGTAATTCGATGGCCCGCGGCGTGGGCACCAGGCCGCGCCCGGCCCGGACCAGCAGCGGGTCGCCGGTGGTCTCGCGCAGGCGCGCCAGCGCCCGGCTCATGGCCGAGGGGCTGAGCCGCAAGCGCCTGGCGGCCCCTGCCACGCTGCCTTCGGCGAGCAGCACGTCGAGCACGGCCAGCAGGTTGAAATCGGGGGTGGACATGGCCGCACCATAGCGCATTTGCCTGTGATATGGCGTTAAACGCACGAATAAAGTGCAAATGCTGCGCCTTCCGCTATGTGAGGCAAAGACCTACGCTTTAGACAGCTCCATTTCGGGAGCAGCCAAATGAAGAAAGCGCAGCCCATGTCCAAGCCAATCCCTGTCAAACCCGCTGAGGCCGCCGTGCCGTCCATGCCAGCTTCCATGCGCTGGGCGCTGGCCGGCCTGTCGCTGTCCATGCTGCTGTCCTCACTGGGCACCAGCATCGCCAATGTGGGCCTGCCCACCCTGACGCAGGCCTTTAACGCCTCTTTCCAGGAAGTCCAGTGGATAGTCCTGGCCTACCTGCTGGCCATCACCACCTTGATCGTCGGCGTTGGGCGGCTGGGCGACGTCGTGGGCCGGCGGCGCCTGCTGCTGGCCGGTATTGCCCTGTTCACGGCGGCTTCGGTGCTGTGCGCCGTCGCGCCCACGCTGGGGCTGCTGGTCACGGCCCGGGCGGCGCAAGGCCTGGGCGCTGCCGCCATGATGGCGCTGACCATGGCTTTTGTCGGCGAGACGGTGCCCAAGGCCAGGACCGGCAGCGCCATGGGCCTGCTCGGGACCATGTCCGCGGTGGGCACCGCCCTGGGCCCCTCGATGGGCGGGGTGCTGATTGCCGGCTTCGGCTGGCGGGCTCTGTTTTTTGTCAATGTGCCGCTGGGCCTGCTTGCGCTGTTCCTGGCTTGGCGCCACCTGCCGCCGGATCGTCCCGCCGCGGCCGGTCAGTCCGGCAGGGCCGGTTTCGACGCCGTGGGCACGCTGCTGCTGGCCCTGACGCTGGCGGCCTATGCGCTGGCCGTGACCCTGGGGCGCGGCAGTTTCGGCGCGCTCAACATCGCGCTGCTGTCGGCCGCCGCCGTGGGCGCCGGCCTGTTTGTGTTCGCCGAAGCCAGGGCCGCATCGCCGCTGGTGCGACTGGCGATGTTCCGCGACCCGGTGCTGAGCGCCAGCCTCGCGATGAACGCGCTGGTCGCGACGGTGATGATGGCGACCTTGGTGGTCGGGCCCTTCTACCTGTCGCGCGCGCTGGGGCTGGGCACGGCGCTGGTGGGGCTGGTGCTGGCGGCGGGGCCGGTGATCGCCGCGCTGAGCGGTGTGCCGGCGGGCCGCCTGGTCGACCGCCTGGGCGCGCCGCGCACGGCCATCGCGGGCCTGGCCGCCATGGTGGCCGGCTCGGTGGCACTGTCCGTGCTGCCGGGGCTGTTCGGCCTGGCGGGCTACGTCGCCGCCATCGCCGTGCTGACGCCCGGCTACCAGCTGTTCCAGGCCGCCAACAACACGGCCGTCATGGCGGAGGTCGCGCCGGACCGCCGCGGCGTGGTGTCCGGCCTGCTCAGCCTGTCGCGCAACCTTGGGCTCATCACCGGCGCTTCAGTCATGGGCGCGGTGTTCGCGTTCGCCTCGGCGGCCAGTGACATCACGTCGGCAAACCCCGAGGCGGTGGCCACCGGCATGCGCATCACCTTCGCGGTCGCGTCAGTCCTGGCCGCCGCCGCGCTGGCGGTGGCGCTGGCCATCCGTGCGCTCGCGGCGCCTAGCGTGCCCGCGTGCCCAGCACCGCCGCGCCTATGATCATCGCGGCCGCCAGGCCTATGCTCCAGCTCAGCGCGCGGCCGCTGACCAGCATCAAGAGCGCGGTGGAGCCCAGCGGCGTCAGGTAGCTCAGGATGCCGATCTGCCGCGCGTCGCCGAGCTTGAGGGCCTTGTCCCAGAGGAAAAATGCCGCGCCCAGCGGGCCCAGGCCCATCACGGCCAGCAGCAGCCAGTCCTGTGCGGACAGCGCGGCGGCCGGCTCCAGCGCCCAGTGGCACAGCAGTGAAAGCCCGCCCGACACCAAGCCGAACAAGCCTATGGCCGCGGTGGGGAAAGCCGGGACGCGTTTGGTGAGCAGCGAGTAGCTGGCCCAGATAAAAGCCGAAGCCAGCGCCGGCAGGTAGCCCCAAGACCAGCCACCCGAGGCAGTGCCGCCGGCCGCACCCAGGATGGCAATCGCCGCGCCGGCAAAACCCAGCAGGGCCGCGGCCACATGCACCGCGCGCAGCTGCACGCCGCGCAAAAACAGCGGCGCCAGCACCACCATGAACAGCGGCCATAAATAGTTGACGAGGTTGGCCTCGACGGCAGGCGCATGCCGCAGCGCGATGAAGAGCAGGAAGTGATAGCCGAAGAGGCCGTAGACGCCCAGCGCCAGGGTGGAGGTGGGAATCTTCCACTGCGTCCGGTCGCGCACAACAAAGGGCAGGGCCAGCGTGCTGCCGATCAGCAGCGCGACCCCGGTGAGCAGAAAAGGCGGAACGTGTTTGAGCGAGACCCCGAGCGAGGCCAGGGAGATCCAGAGGGCGATGGCACCCAGCGCATAAAAATTGGCAGGCATGGCGTGAGCATAAAAGCCGCGGCGCCCGCCGTCGTCGCGCAAGCACGGTCTGCCGTCGCGCAAATGGGGTTTAACGGGGTCTGTGTCCTACACGAATGCCTACATCCGGTAACCAGCTTCACGTCCCAGGCGCGGGGCGGACACCTGCCGGGCACGGCCCGGGCTTGAAATGAGGGCTCTCATCCCACTTCGAGGAGACTCTCATGAAAAAGCTTTCCATTCTTTTGCTGTCGGTGATCGGCTTTATGGCCTTGTCGGGCTGCGTGGCCTATCCCGTGCCTTATGACAATGGGCCGCATTACCGCGGCGGCGGCCCCGGCTACGGCGGCCCACGCTATGACCGTGACGGCGATGGCGTGCGCGACCGCTACGACCGCCGGCCCAACAATCCCAACCGCTATTGAGCCTGTGACTGCCGCCTGAGGGCGGCGGTCAGTGCCGAGGGCGAGTGGTAGCCGCAGTGCAGCGCGGTGTCGGCCACGCTCATGCCGCGGGTGCGCAGTTGCCGGGCCAGGTCCAGGCGCTGCCGGCGCAGCCAGTGCATCACGCTGAGGCCGGTTTCGCGGCGGCAGCGTACGGCGAACTGCGTGGGGCTTAAAAACACCTGCGCGGCGAGCTGCGCCACGCTGAGCGGCTCGTGCAGGCGCTGTTGCGTCCAGCCGGCGAGCCGTTCCCAGTGGATGGGGCGCTGGTAGCGTGAAGGCGATGCCGGTTGCGGCTGCCAGGCCTCCAGCAGCAAGGCCGGGCCGTAATGCTGCGCCAGGCTGCCGCGCTGCTCCAGGGCGTGGGCCAGGTAGTTGCCCAGGGCCAGGGCTTGCGCTGTTTTGAGCGGATCATTTGCGCAGCGTGCCCAGGCGGCGTGCGGGGTGTCCAGCACGATGCAGCGGCTGCCTTCGCGCGATTCGAAATCGTGGTGTTCGCCGGGCGCGATCACGCAACCCTGGCCGGCCGCGATGCGGCGCCCGCGCCCCTGCACTTCCAGCTCAAGCACACCATCCAGGCCCAGCAGGACCTGGAAGTGCCCATGCGCATGGCTGCCGTGCGAGGCGCCGTAGCGGCGCAGCGACAGGGAGCCTTGCGGCGCGGTCATCTTGCGTGGGTCAGAGCGTGGCGATGGCCGCGTCGGCTTTGTCGGCGACACCGGCCGCATGGGCCTGCTGGTCGGCGTGGTAGCTGCTGCGCACCATGGCGCCGACGGCGGCGTGGGTGAAGCCCATCTTGTAGGCCTCTTCCTCGAACATCTTGAAGGTGTCGGGGTGCACGTAGCGGCGCACCGGCAAATGGCTGGTGGACGGTGCGAGGTACTGGCCTATGGTCAGCATGTCGATGTTGTGGGCGCGCATGTCGCGCATCACCTGCAGGATTTCCTCGTCGGTCTCGCCCAGGCCGACCATGATGCCGCTCTTGGTCGGCACATCGGGGTGCAGGGCCTTGAATTTTTTGAGCAGATTCAGGCTGAAGGCGTAGTCGCTGCCGGGGCGCGCTTCTTTATAAAGGCGCGGCGCGGTTTCGAGGTTGTGGTTCATCACATCGGGCGGCGCGGCTTTCAGGATCTCGAGCGCGCGGTCGTCGCGGCCGCGGAAGTCGGGCACCAGGATTTCAATCGTGGTGGCGGGCGAGAGCTCGCGGATTTTCTGGATGCACTCGACAAAATGGCCGCTACCGCCGTCGCGCAGGTCGTCGCGGTCCACGCTGGTGATCACGACGTACTTGAGCTTGAGCGCGGCGATGGTTTTGGCCAGGTTCAGCGGCTCATCCTTGTCCAGCGGGTCGGGCCGGCCGTGGCCGACGTCGCAGAAGGGGCAGCGGCGCGTGCACTTGTCGCCCATGATCATGAAGGTGGCCGTGCCCTTGCCGAAACATTCGCCGATGTTGGGGCAGCTGGCTTCCTCGCAGACGGTGTTGAGCTTGTTCTCGCGCAGGATCTGCTTGATCTCATAGAAGCGCGTGGTCGGGCTGCCGGCCTTGACGCGTATCCAGTCGGGCTTTTTGAGCATTTCGCCCTGCACCACCTTGACGGGGATGCGCGAGAGCTTGGCCGCGGCCTTTTGTTTGGCCAGCGGGTTGTAGCCTTCCAGGGCCTGGACTTCGCGGACCACCGGGTTGGCCGTGGTTTGGAGGGGGTCGGGTGTGCTCATGAATGTGTTTCGTGTTGGCGGCAGGTGGCTTCGCGCCTCAGGGCGCCAGGTAGGTGACGAGCTTGCGGCCCAGCACATCCGCGGCTTCCTGCCAGCTTGCCGATACCCCGATTGTAGAAAGGTCTGTGGTTTGCAGTCCCACGTAGCCGCAAGGGTTGATGCGCGAGAAGGGTTCCAGGTCCATGGCGACGTTGAGCGCCACGCCGTGGTAGGTGCAATGCCGGCTGACCTTGATGCCCAGGGCGGCGATCTTGCCCAGGCCCTGGAAAGGGTCGGCCGGGTTCACCGGGCCAGTCAGCGCGGCATGGGCGGCTGGGTCGTCCAGGCGCACATAAATCCCGGGCGAGCCGGCCACGCGGTGGCCGGTGACGCCGAAGTGCGCCAGGGTCTTGATGACGGATTCTTCAATCCGGTAGACGTATTCCTTGACGTAGTAGCCGGCGCGCTTGAGGTCGACCAGCGGGTAGGCCACGACCTGGCCGGGGCCGTGGTAGGTCACCTGGCCGCCGCGGTTGGTCTGTACCACCGGGATGGCGCCGGGGTTCAGGACATGGTCCGGCTTGCCCGCCAGGCCCTGGGTATAGACCGGCGGGTGTTCGCAGATCCACAGCTGGTCAGGCTCATCCTGCGCCGCCTGCGGCCCGCCTTCAGCGGCGCCGGCCGGGTGGCGGGCCGCCGTGAAGGCTTGCATGGCTTCGTAAGTGGGCAGGTAGTCGACCCGGCCCAGTTGGCGTGTTTCGGCCTGCATCTGCGGCTCAATCGTGGTGAATCGTGTTTAGAGAACCACTTTGACCATCGGATGCGTCGACAGCGTGCGGTAGAGCTCGTCGAGCTGTTCGCGGCTGGTGGCCGTGACGGTGATGGTTACGCCGAGGTAGTTGCCGCCCTTGCTTTCGCGCAATTCAATGGTGGAGGCGTCGAAGGCCGGGTCGAACTGGTGCGCCACCGAGGTGATGGCGGCGACCAGGCCTTCGACCTTGTGGCCCATGACCTTGATGGGGAACTGCGACGGGTATTCGATCAGCGACTCCTGGCGCGAAGGCTCGGAGCCGGGGACTCCGATGATTTTCGGGTTGTTCGGCGTATTGGGCGATGTCGTCATGGCAAGGGGTCCTTTCAGGCCTGTGTGGCACGCTGGTATTGGGCGTACAGCTTGGCATAGATGGGGCCGGGCCTGCCCTTTTCCAGCCCGTGGCCCACGGGCTGGCCGTCGAGCTGGGTGACCGGCAGCACTTCCTTGGTGGCCGAAGACAGCAGGATCTCATCGGCGGCCAGCACTTCGGCGCGTGTGATGCGGCGCAGCTCAAAGGGAATGCCGGCGGCGCGGCAGATCTCCTCGATCAGGCCGAAGCGTATGCCTTCGAGCACCAGGTTGTCCTTGGGCGGGCCCATGACCTTGCCGTCCTTGACGATCCAGACGTTGCTCGAGGAGGCTTCGCTGAGGTGCTCGCCGCGGAACATCACGGTTTCCACCGCGCCGGCATCGACGCTGATCTGGCGCGCGAACACCGCGCCCAGCAGGCTGGTGCTCTTGATGTGGGCTTTTTCCCAGCGGAAGTCGTTGGCCGTGACGCAGGCCACACCCGCCTCGCGCTGCTGCGCGCTGGGGAGTTTCATGGCGTTGGCCATTGCGAACACGGTGGGCGTGAGGCCGGGCAGCATGGGGTGGTCGCGCATGGCGACGCCGCGGCTGAGCTGGATATAAACGATCTGGTCGCCGCTTTCGGCCGGCGCACCGGTGGATTGCGCGTGGGCCGCGACCAGCTTCTGGGCCACGGCCTGCCATTCGGCACGCGTCATCGGGTTGGGGATGCGCAGCTCGGCCAGGCTGCGTTCCAGGCGCGCCATGTGCTGTTCGAAGCGGAACAGCCGGCCGCCATAGGCCGGCACCACTTCGTACACGCCGTCGCCGAAGATGAAGCCGCGGTCCATCACGCTGATCTTGGCGTCCTTCAAAGGGGTGAATTCGCCGTTGAGGTAGCAGGGCGTGTCGGGAAGGCTGGGGGGAGGCGTGGTCATGGGTGAAGTTGAAGAAGAGAAAAGTGAATGCCGGATTGTCCGGTGTTTAGCGGTGGCGGCGCTTGAACCAGACGCGCAGGCGCCAGGCCAGCTTGACCAGCAGGTAGCCGGCGGTCGAACCCAGCACTGCAAACAGGCCCATGCCCAGTATGGCAGGCCCGCCGAAGGACGCCAGCCAGGCGACCACGCCCACGCCTTCGGAGATATGCACCGGCGGCGGGGCATCGAGCAGCAGGCTGCCGACCTGGTAGGCCAGCCATAGCCAGAAGCCCACGGTGAAAGGGTTGGTGATGAAGGTGATGCCGGCCGCGACCGGGATGTTGGCGCGCCACCAGACGCTGTGGGCCGCGGCTGCCACGATTTGCGCGAACGGAAGCGCAAAAGCCCAGAAGATGCCGATGGCCACGCCGCGCGCCACGGCTTCGTGCTGCAACCGCCACAGCTGCGGGTCCAGCACACGGTGCGCCACGGGCCTGAGCCAGGGATGGGCGGCCAGCGCCTCGCGGGTCGGCACCGACGCCTTCAGGCGTTCCAGCCAGCCGGCGGGTTTTCGGGGTTTGTGCCGCGCCTTTTTCTTCACGCGAGAAAAATGACGGCGGCGATGGCCAGCGCGCCCAGTGCGAGGTTGACGATGGCCAGGGTGGCGATCTGCCCGACGCGGCGTCCGCCTTCGGGCCAGTCGGAGGCACTGACAGCCAGCTTGAGGCGGCGGAAAGGGCCGAAATACAGGTGGCCGAACAGCGCGAACATCAAGAGGCCCAGGCCGAACATCAGGTGCCAGCCGGTGGGCGCGCTTTTCATGCCGACGGCCAGCAGCATGGCCAGGCCGGTCAGCAGCAGGATCGCGATGGAAACCCAGACCCCCACAAAAAAGCGCCGCAGGACCTGCACGATCAGGGGCAGGCGCTGCGGCAGCGCGAGTTGCTCGGCTGCGGCGGGGCGCAGGGCGAACAGCATGAAGGAAATCCCGCCCAGCCAGGCGATGGCGGCGGCGAGGTGCAGGAATTTCATCAGGGCGTGCATGGGGGATCTTTCAGTGGGGTGGAGCGGCACCGGCCGTCGGGCCGTGTTGTCGGCCCATTGTGAACCAGCCGCTTGGTGTTTACCCCGATGCACGCGAGGAAGGCCCCTAATTCAACCCCGAGCCGGGGTTTTTCTGGGAGTGCAGGGGTTTCTACGTATAATCAAGGGCTTTGCTAATAACGGCCCCTGTAACCTTCCCGTAATTTGTAGGTTTGAAAATGACAAATTCGGCGAAGTCGGCAACGAACCCGGTCTCCCGGGCAGTTACAAATGAGTTTGAGGCGGATGTGGAGGCTTTCAAGCCCCTGACCCGTGAAGAAGCCCAAAAGCTTCGTGAAACGGTTCCGCTTCTTTCCCCCTGGTCGGTGTTGGCGGGGCAGTTGGCGGTGGGTGTTCTGGTGGCGTGTGCCACTTGGGCCCTGACAGGCCAGCGGTCCGCCGGCTGGTCGGCGCTCTACGGGGCGCTGGCGGTGGTGATTCCGGCGGCGCTGTTTGCGCGCGGTTTGACCGGCAAAGTGTGGTCAATGAATCCAGGCACTGCGGTGGCTGGATTCTTTTTGTGGGAAATGGTCAAGATCGCCTTGACGGTGGCAATGCTGTTTGCCGCGCCAAGGCTGGTTTCGATGCTGAGTTGGCCGGCCATGCTGGTCGGCCTGGTGGTGACAATGAAAACGTCCTGGATCGCGTTGTTGTTCGCGGTCAGGAAAAATAAACTTTGAGGCGAGCAATAAATGGCTGCTGAGAATGCTGCTGGACATGGCGGTCCAACCGCTGGTGAATACATCGTTCACCACCTGACGCACTGGCGCAACAAGGAACTTGTTGGCCCGTTCGATCTGAGCGTCATCAATATCGACTCCACCATCTTCACCATCCTGCTGGGTGTGATCGGATGTTTCCTGCTCTGGAAGGCCGCCCGCAAGGCCACCTCCGGCGTTCCCGGCCGTTTCCAGGCCGCGGTTGAAATCCTCGTTGAAATGGTCGACGCGCAGGCCAAGGGCATCGTGCACAACGCCGAAAGCCGCAAGCTTGTCGCGCCGCTGGCCCTGACCGTGTTTGTCTGGATTTTCCTGCTGAACGCCATGGACTTGCTGCCGGTCGACCTGCTGCCGGTCATCTGGGCCTGGATTTACGGCGTCGCCGGCCATGACGCGCACCACGCCTATATGCGTTCGGTGCCCACCGCCGATCTTTCCATCACCATGGGCCTGTCCATGGGCGTGCTGATCACCTGCCTGGTCTACAACGTCAAGATCAAGGGCGTGGGCGGCTGGATCCACGAACTGTTCACCGCGCCCTTCGGCAACCACTGGGCGCTGTACCCCTTCAACTTCCTGATGCAGGTCATCGAGTTCGTCGCCAAGACGGTCTCCCACGGCATGCGACTGTTCGGCAACATGTATGCCGGCGAACTGATTTTCCTGCTGATCGCCCTGATGGGCGGCGCCTGGTCGCTCTCGGCAACCGGCATCGGACTGGCCATCGGCCACATCATCGCGGGCTCGGCCTGGGCGATTTTCCACATCCTGATCATCACGCTGCAAGCCTTCGTGTTCATGATGCTGACCCTGGTGTACATCGGCCAGGCGCACGATCACCACTGATCAGATACCAGATAAGTCATTCCCGTTTTTCGTTTCTGTTTTTCTCTCGTAACCAAGTCCTAAGGAGTCATCATGGAAGTTATTAGTTTTGTCGCTCTGGCCGCCGGCCTCATCATTGGCCTGGGCGCAGTCGGCGCTTGTATCGGCATCGGCATCATGGGCAGCAAATACCTCGAAGCAGCTGCACGCCAGCCTGAGCTGATGGGCGAACTGCAGACCAAGATGTTCCTGCTGGCCGGTCTGATCGACGCCGCTTTCATTATCGGCACGGGTATCGCGCTGTGGTTCGCCACCGCCAACCCCTTCCTGGCGCAAATCGCCAACCTGCCCAAGTAAGCATTGATCAAAGCCCCAAGAATGTCATTCCTTCGGGCCGGCTTTTGGCTGGGCCCCAAGGGAAAGGATGAGCAGTGAGCATTACCGGTACCCTAATTGTCCAGCTGATCGTGTTCCTGATTTTGGTCGGGTTCACGATGAAGTTTGTGTGGCCACCCATTGCGGCGGCCCTGGACGCGCGCGCAAAAAAAATCGCTGACGGCCTTGCTGCTGCCGACAAAGCCAAATCCGAACTCTCCGTCGCCAACAAGCGCGTGGAAGAAGAGCTGGCCAAGTCGCGCAACGAAGCGGCCGTGCGCCTGGCTGAAGCCGAGCGCCGGGGCCAGGCCCTGATCGAAGAAGCCAAGGCCAAGGCCACCGAAGAAGGCGGCAAGATCATTGCCGCCGCCAAGGTCGAAGCCGAGCAGCAAGCCGTCAAGGCACGCGAAGCCCTGCGCGAGCAGGTGGCAGCGCTGGCCGTCAAGGGCGCCGAGCAGATTCTGCGCAAGGAAGTCAATGCCGGTGTGCATGCTGACTTGCTGGGCCGCCTGAAGACCGAACTCTAAGCGAGCATCAACATGGCAGAACTAGCCACCATTGCCCGTCCCTACGCTGAAGCGCTGTTCAAGGCCTCCGGCTCCGACCTGGGCGGCACCGCCGTCTGGCTCGACGAGCTGGCCGCCATCGCTGCCAATGCGCAGCTGCAGCAGTTCGCCGGCAACCCCGGCGTCACTTCGGCGCAGGCGTTCGACGTGATTTCGGGCGTTGCCAAGACCAAGCTGCCGGACGCCGCGAAAAACTTCCTGCGCACAGTGATCGAGAACGGCCGCCTCGGCGTCCTGCCGGAAATCGCCGCGCAGTTCCGTGTCCTGAAAAATGCGCAGAGCGGTTCGTCCGACGCGACCGTCTACAGCGCTTTCGCGCTCGACGGCGCGGCGCTGGCCGGCCTGTCGGCAACGCTGGAAAAACGTTTTGGCAAGAAGCTCAACCTCCAGGTTGAGCTGGAGCCGGCCCTGATCGGGGGCGTGCGAGTCGTGGTGGGTGACGAGGTGCTGGACACCTCGGTCAAAGCCCGTTTAGAGCAAATGAAAGTGGCGCTGATCTCCTGAGCCGGTGCCCAGGCGCCATCCGCAGGTTTTAAGCCAACAAACATAGAAAGAAGGAAAGAGTCATGCAACTCAATCCCGCAGAAATTTCTGAACTGATCAAGAGCCGTATCGAAGGCCTGACCGGCAGCAGCGACATCCGCAACCAGGGCACCGTGGTGTCCGTCACCGACGGTATCGTCCGCATCCACGGCCTGTCCGACGTGATGCAGGGCGAAATGCTGGAATTCCCCGCAACCGCCGACGGCACCCCCACCTACGGCCTGGCACTGAACCTCGAGCGCGACTCGGTCGGTTCCGTGATCCTGGGTGAATACGAACACATCGCCGAAGGCGACACCGTCAAGTGCACGGGCCGCATCCTGGAAGTGCCTGTCGGCCCCGAGCTGCTCGGCCGCGTGGTGAACGCCCTGGGCCAGCCCATCGACGGCAAGGGCCCAATCAACGCCAAGCTCACCGACGTGATCGAAAAGGTCGCGCCCGGCGTGATCGCCCGTAAATCCGTCGACCAGCCCCTGCAGACCGGCCTGAAGTCCATCGACTCCATGGTGCCCGTCGGCCGCGGCCAGCGCGAACTGATCATCGGCGACCGCCAGACCGGCAAGACGGCCGTGGCCATCGACGCCATCATCAACCAGAAGGGCAAGGGCGTTTCCTGCGTCTACGTCGCGATCGGCCAGAAGGCTTCTTCGATCAAGAACGTGGTGCGCTCGCTGGAACAAGCCGGCGCCATGGAATACACCATCGTCGTGGCGGCTTCCGCTTCCGAGTCGGCCGCCATGCAATACGTCAGCGCCTACTCCGGCTGCACCATGGGCGAATACTTCCGCGACCGCGGCGAAGACGCGCTGATCGTGTATGACGATTTGTCCAAGCAGGCCGTGGCCTACCGCCAGGTTTCGCTGCTGCTGCGCCGTCCGCCAGGCCGCGAAGCCTATCCCGGCGACGTGTTCTATCTGCACAGCCGCCTGCTCGAGCGCGCAGCCCGCGTGAACGAGAAGTATGTTGAAGACTTCACCAAGGGTGCGGTCAAAGGCAAGACCGGTTCGCTGACCGCGCTGCCCATCATCGAAACGCAGGCCGGCGACGTGTCCGCTTTCGTTCCGACCAACGTGATCTCGATCACCGACGGCCAGATCTTCCTGGAAACCAGCCTGTTCAACGCCGGTATCCGCCCCGCCATCAACGCCGGTATCTCGGTGTCGCGCGTCGGTGGTGCAGCCCAGACCAAGTTGATCAAGAACCTGTCCGGCGGTATCCGTACCGACCTGGCCCAGTACCGTGAACTGGCTGCCTTCGCGCAGTTCGCTTCCGACCTGGACGAAGCCACCCGCAAGCAGCTGGACCGCGGCGCCCGCGTGACCGAACTGCTCAAGCAGGCCCAGTACTCGCCCCTGTCCATCTCCAACATGGCCGCCACGCTGTTCGCCGTGAACAAGGGCTTCATGGACGACGTGGAAGTCAAGAAGGTCCTGGCTTTCGAGCACGGCCTGCACGCCTACCTGAAGGACAAGAACGCGGCCCTGATGGCCAAGCTCGAAGCCAACAAGGCCATGGACAAGGATGCTGAGGCTGAACTGAACACGGCCGTGGCCGAGTTCAAGAAGTCGTTTGCCTGATCTCGCCCGGCTTCATCGTCAAGGCAAGTAATTAAGCAACCCTCAGGAACCCCTTAGGAATCCATATGGCAGCAGGCAAGGAAATACGCGGCAAGATCAAATCGGTGGAAAACACCAAGAAGATCACCAAGGCCATGGAGATGGTGGCCGCCTCCAAGATGCGCAAGGCGCAGGAGCGGATGCGCGCTGCCCGTCCTTACAGCGACAAGATCCGCAACATCACGGCCAACCTGAGTCAGGCCAACCCCGAATACACCCACGCGTTCATGGAGTCCAACGACGCCAAGGCCACCGGGTTCATCGTGGTGACCACCGACAAGGGCCTGTGCGGCGGCATGAACACCAACGTGCTGCGCGCCGTGACGGCCAAGCTCAAGGAAGTGCAAGCCGCCGGCCATGACGCGAGGGCGGTCGCCATCGGCAACAAGGGCCTCGGTTTTCTCAACCGTGTCGGCGCCAAGGTGGTGTCGCACGCGACCCAGCTCGGCGACAAGCCGCACCTGGAAAAGCTGATCGGCCCCGTCAAGGTGCTGCTCGACGCGTACGCCGAAGGCAAGATCAACGCGGTGTACCTGTCGTACACCAAGTTCATCAACACCATGCGCCAGGAACCGGTGGTCGAACAGCTGCTGCCGCTGACTGCGGCGCACCTGCAAGCCGACAAGGACCAGCATGGCTGGGACTACATCTACGAGCCCGACGCGCAGACGGTGATTGACGACCTGCTGGTTCGCTACGTGGAAGCACTGGTTTACCAGGCGGTCGCCGAGAACATGGCATCCGAGCAGTCCGCCCGCATGGTGGCCATGAAGGCCGCCACCGACAACGCCGGCAGCGTGATCGGCGAGCTCAAGCTGGTTTACAACAAAACGCGTCAAGCGGCGATCACGAAAGAACTTTCGGAAATCGTTGCCGGTGCTGCTGCGGTTTAAGCCGCCACAGCCGATTCCAGATTTAAAGAAACGTTAGAAACGAAAGAGGATTCAATCATGGCTCAAGCTCAAGGCAAGATTGTTCAGTGTATTGGTGCGGTGGTTGACGTGGAATTCGCGCGCGACCAGATGCCCAAGATCTATGACGCGCTGAAAATGGAAGGCTCCGCGCTGACGCTGGAAGTCCAGCAGCAGCTGGGCGACGGCATCGTGCGCACCATCGCGCTGGGCACCTCCGACGGCCTGCGCCGCGGCAACATGGTGTACAACACCGGCGCCAACATCACGGTTCCCGTGGGCAAGGCCACGCTGGGCCGCATCATGGACGTGCTGGGCGCGCCCATCGACGAGCGCGGCCCGGTCGACCAGACCCTGACCGCCCCTATCCACCGCAAGGCGCCTGCTTATGACGAACTCTCGCCATCGCAGGAACTGCTGGAAACCGGCATCAAGGTGATTGACCTGGTTTGCCCCTTCGCCAAGGGCGGCAAGGTGGGCCTGTTCGGCGGCGCCGGCGTCGGCAAGACCGTGAACATGATGGAGCTGATCAACAACATCGCCAAGGCGCACTCGGGTTTGTCCGTGTTCGCCGGTGTGGGTGAGCGTACCCGCGAAGGCAATGACTTCTACCACGAGATGGCCGACTCCGGCGTCGTGAACCTCGAGAACCTCGGCGAATCCAAAGTGGCCATGGTCTACGGCCAGATGAACGAGCCCCCAGGAAACCGTTTGCGCGTCGCGCTGACCGGCCTGACGATCGCTGAATCCTTCCGTGACGAAGGCCGCGACGTGCTGTTCTTCGTGGACAACATCTACCGCTACACCCTGGCCGGTACCGAAGTGTCCGCGCTGCTGGGCCGTATGCCTTCCGCCGTGGGCTACCAGCCGACGCTGGCCGAAGAAATGGGCCGCCTGCAAGAGCGTATTACCTCCACCAAGGTCGGCTCCATCACTTCCATCCAGGCCGTTTACGTCCCTGCCGATGACTTGACCGACCCGTCGCCCGCCACCACCTTCGCCCACCTGGACTCCACCGTGGTGCTCTCGCGTGACATCGCCTCGCTGGGTATCTACCCTGCGGTCGACCCGCTCGACTCCACCAGCCGCCAGCTGGACCCGAACGTCGTCGGTGAAGACCACTACGCAACGGCCCGCGCCGTGCAGGGCACGCTGCAGCGCTACAAGGAACTGCGCGACATCATCGCGATTCTGGGTATGGACGAACTGGCCCCTGAAGACAAGCTGGCCGTGGCCCGCGCGCGCAAGATCCAGCGTTTCCTGTCGCAGCCTTTCCACGTCGCTGAAGTGTTTACCGGTTCGCCCGGCAAGTACGTCAGCCTGGCCGAAACGATTCGCGGCTTCAAGATGATTGTGTCTGGTGAGTGCGATCACCTGCCGGAACAGGCTTTCTACATGGTCGGGACGATCGACGAAGCCTTCGAAAAAGCCAAAAAAGTCGCCTAAAGCGGCGTAACCGGCCGCCTGGCGTTGTTGGCGTGCTCAATGTGCACTTGCACATTTCCGCGCGCCGCCTAGCCAGACAGCCGCTTACTTGCTTTAGCCCGACTTTTTTCAAGGAGTAAAAAGATGAGCACCATTCACGTCGACGTCGTATCCGCAGAAGAGTCCATCTTCTCGGGCGAAGCCAAGTTCGTGGCATTGCCCGGCGAGGCTGGCGAACTGGGCATTTACCCGCGCCACACGCCGCTGATCACCCGCATCAAGCCGGGTGCCGTGCGCATTGAAAAAGCCGACGGCACGGAAGAGTTCGTCTTCGTGGCCGGCGGCCTGCTCGAAGTGCAGCCCAACTGCGTGACGGTGTTGAGCGACACCGCCATCCGCGGCAAGGACCTGGACGAAGCCAAGGCCAGCGAAGCCAAGGCTGCTGCCGAGGAAGCGCTGAAGAACGCCAAGAGCGACATCGACATCGCCATGGCCCAGTCTGAACTCGCCGTCATGGCCGCGCAGATCGCCGCCTTGCGCAAGTATCGCCAGAAGAAGTAACACACAAGCCTCCGGTTCCGCCGGGTCGCATCAAGCCCCTGCCGAAAGCCAGGGGCTTTTTTGTGGGCGGCACGCGGCCGGTAGGCCTTTAGCGCTCATGCTGTTGCGCAAACGCTGCAAATAACAACTCGACACGCTAAATGACAGCCGGCGAGCCCAGCCCCGCCTTATCGTTGGCACAGGATTTCAAACCAAGCAACGAGGTGGGGCTATGGACAGCGCACTGGACAGTCTGACATGGGGGGATGAACTTTCACCGCACCGCAGGGGGAAGCGTTCGCGCATGACGTGGGTGCGGCGGGTGCTGGTCGTGCTGACGGCACTATTTGTACTAGGCGTCCTGCTGTCGCCTTGAGGGCGAAGCCCCTCAAAAGCCCCCTGGCGTTGTTGCGCCGCCTTGCCGTGCAGGTGCACTGTCTGCGGCGACGCGTCTAGCCAGGACCGCTTCGCTGGGTTTTGTGAGTGGCTCTTATCCAAGCCCTTACTGCAGCAGCGGCGTATCAGGTAATTCGTTGGAATTCGTCCCCACGCCCTCTTGCGAGTCATCCATCGCGAAGTGCTCCATCAGCACCGCAGAAGTTTCTTCCAGCGCCTGCGTCAGCCCGTCTTCATAACGCTGCTCGCGGAAGGCAGCCGCCATGCGGGCCACCATGGCCTGCCATTGATCCGGGCGCACCTGCCGCGCCACGCCGCGGTCCGCGACGATCTCGATCGCACGCTCGGCCAGCAGCACATAAATCAGCACGCCGTTGTTGTGCTCGGTGTCCCAGACCCGCAGCTTGCCGAACATCGTGACCGCGCGCTGGCGCGTGAGGACGGGAATGGGCAACCGATCGCCCAGCCGCCGCAGATAGCTCATTGGCAGGGACGCCTCCACACAGATACGGATTTCGCCGCTGTGGCGCCGTTCGCTGGCCGCCACGCGCCGCGTGAGCCGTTCCAGCATGTCGGGCGGAATGGCGCGCCTGGCGTCCGATGTGTCGAGCCAGAGATGCTTGAGGATGGTTTTGAGTTTGTTGAGCATGTGCCTACCAGTCTCCCGAGGCGCCGCCACCGCCAAAATCGCCACCACCACCGCTGTTGAAGCCGCCGCCATCACTGCTGCTGCTGCCGCCGCTCCAGCCGCCACCGCCGCTGCCCACACCCCCGCTGGTCCAGCCGCCCGAGGAGCGTCCGCCGCTGCCCAGCGCGCCCAGGCTGGCGACCAGCGCGAACACCGTGCCCACCAGGACGGCCAGGCCGGCCACGATCAGGCTGCTGGTGAAAATCCAGGCCAGCACGCCGACCACGCCGCCGGTGGCCAGGGAGCCGAATTTGCGTCCCAGGACCATGGCCGCAATTCGCCCGCCTATCGGCACGGCAAAAAACAGGAAGACGGCCAGGTCCGTCCATTCAAAACCCTCGTTGCCGCTGCCGCCCTGTTCAGGCGCGGGCAGGTTTTCGCCGCTGATCCGCGCAATAAGCTGGTCGGCCGCGGCGGTGAGCCCGCCGGCGAAGTCGCCCTGCTTGAAGCGCGGTGTGACGGCCGTGTCTATGACCTGGCGCGCCGCCAGGTCGGGGATCGCGCCTTCCAGCGCCTTGGTGGTTTCGATGCGCACCTTGCGGTCATTTTTGGCCACCACCAACAGGAGGCCGTCGCCGATGCCCTTGCGGCCAATCTTCCAGCTGTCGCCCACGCGCTGCGCGTAGGCGGCGATGTCTTCCGGCTGTGTCGTCGGCACGATGAGGAACACAATCTGCGCGCCCCGGCTTTGTTCAAACGCCGTGAGTTTGGCTTCGAGCGCCTCGCGCTGCGCGGCATCCAGCGTGCCGGTGCTGTCCATGACATGGGCCGTCAGCGCCGGCACCGCCTGCACGCCGCCCTGCGCCCAGGCCGCCAGCGGCAGCCAGGCGGCCAGCAGCAGGCCCAGCACCAGCAGGGTGCCGCGGTGAAGGAGTCGCGCGGGTCGCTGCACAGCCGGGTCCGCTGCGTTTTATTTCTTGTTGAAGTCCACCACCGGCGGCGTGGAGATCTGCGCCTCGTTCTGCACCGAGAAGTTGGGCTTGACCTGGTAGCCGAAGACCATGGCCGTCAGGTTGCTCGGAAAGCTGCGCGCGAGCACGTTGTATTCCTGCACGGTCTGGATGTAACGGTTGCGCGCCACGGTGATGCGGTTCTCGGTGCCTTCGAGCTGTACGCGCAGGTCGCGGAAGCCCTGGTTGGCCTTGAGGTCGGGGTAGCGCTCGCTGACCACCATGAGGCGGCTCAGCGCGCCGCCGAGCTCGCCCTGCGCCGCCTGGAATTTGCGGAAGGCCGCCGGGTCGTTCAGGGTTTCGGGCGTCACCTGGATGGAAGTCGCCTTGGCGCGCGCTTCCACCACCTTGGTCAGCGTGTCCTGCTCAAACTGGGCTTCGCCCTTGACCGTGGCGACGATGTTGGGCACCAGGTCGGCGCGGCGCTGGTACTGGTTCAGGACCTCGGACCAGGCCGACTTGCTCTGCTCGTCCAGGCGCTGGAAGTCGTTGTAGCCGCAGCCCGTGAGCAGCAGGCCCAGCAGAGCCGCGAAGGTGAATGTCAAAAAGCGGGATATCGTCATGTCGGTGCCTCCGAAAATGCAAGCCGCAACACTAACATAGTCGAATGTCCTTTCCTTCCCAGCCTTCCGCCGCGGGCAACCCGCTGCAGGCCCTGCAGTCCGCGATGCGCCCCGTACCCGCCGCCCCCGGCAAGCCGCGCCTGCTGGTGGCCGGCGCCGCCGGCGTGCTGGGCAACGAGGTGCTGCGCCGCCTGGCCGGCAGCGGCCGCTATGCGCACACCGAAGTGCTGGCCACCGAAGCCATGGCGACCGGGCTGTCAGGCGTCGGCATCGCGCTGACGGGTGCACCCTTGCCGATAGCGCAATGGGCCGCCAGGCCGCAGCCGGCGCATACCGGGCTGGTCATGTTCGAGCCGCCGCGCATGTATTACGGACGTGAGCGCACGCTCTGGACGCCGGCGCCTTCAGAGTTGCCCGCGCTGGCGCAGTGGTTCAAGCGATGCGGCGTGCAGACCCTGGTCGTGGTGGTGCCGCATGCCACCGGGCGCCTGCCCGACGCACTCAAGCGCGGCCTGGCCAATCTCGACGAGCAGGCCGTCGCCGCCCTGGGTTTTGAACGCCTGCTGCTGGTGCGCTCGGCGCGCAAGGCGCAGGACGCTGCGGGGAAGAACTTTCTGGAGAAGGTCGCAGCCTGGATGCTGTCCACCCTCAAGTTCATGATCCCCCAGGCCGAGCAGCCGGTGCGGCCCGCCAAGCTCGCCGAGTTTGTCGATGCCGCGCTGCAGGCCTTGCCGCCCGGCACCCATGTGGCCGCGCCGGAGTTGCTGTGGCAGGCCAACCAGAGCGGCGGCGGGCGCTTGGGCGGCGGCAGCATGCAAGGCGTGGTCCGGGCCTGGCTTGCTGCGGCGCGCAATCCCGCGCAGAATTCAACACCAAATGCCGGGCAGGATTGACGCCGGCGACCCCCTTGCCCGAACCCTTTTGATTGCCTCCATGCCCAAACCCAGAGTCCCGCCCGCCAGCACCGGCAACGCCGATGACATCGAAGCGGCTTTTTACGAGGCGCTGCAAAGCGGCGACATTGAAAAGCTCATGGCCTGCTGGGGCGACGATGACGACATCGTCTGCGTGCACCCGGGGGGCGCCCGGCTGGTCGGGCCGGCGGCCATACGCGCGACGTTTGACGCGATGTTCTCCAACGGCACCATACGCGCGCAGGCCATCAAGGTGCGCAAGGTCGAAACCATGAGCGCCAGCGTGCACAGCGTGCTCGAGCGCATCGAGGTGCTGACCGAAGAGGGCCCGCGCCACGCCTACGTCATCGCCACCAACGTGTACCACAAGACCGCACAGGGCTGGCGCCTGGTGGCCCACCATGCCAGTCCCGGCACGCCGCGCGAAATGCAGGAAGTGTCGGAAACACCCACCGTTCTTCACTGACCGGGCCTGCGCGTGGAACCCGCCATGAACTATGCCGCGCCCTGGTGGCTCCCGGGCGGCAACCTGCAAACCATCTGGGCCGCCTTGCGCTCGCGCCGCTTCCTGGGCCCGCAGCCGGTGTTCCGCCGTGAGCGGTGGACAACGCCGGATGAGGATTTTGTTGACGTCGACTGGCTGGTCACCGGCGATTCGGCTGATGACACAAGCCCCGCGCAAAAGCCCTTGTTGGTGGTGTTCCACGGCCTTGAAGGCTCCTCCGCCAGCCACTACGCCGAAGCGCTTGCCGACGCCGCGCGCGAACGCGGCTGGGCCTGCGCGATTCCGCACTTCCGCGGCTGCTCTGGCGAGCTCAACCTCGCGCCGCGCGCCTACCACTCGGGCGATTTCGCCGAGATCGACTGGATACTGCGGCGCTTCGCGGGCCAGCGCAGCGGGCCGTTGATGGCCGTCGGCATCTCCCTGGGCGGCAACGCGCTGATGCGCTGGGCCGGCGAGATGGGCGCCGAGGCCCGGCAGGTCGTCGCCGGCATCGCCTCCGTGTGTTCGCCGCTGGACCTCGCCGCCAGCGGCTGGGCCATAGGCCGGGGTTTCAACCGCCAGGTCTACACCCGCATGTTCCTCAAGACCATGGTGCCCAAAGCCTTGCTGAAGCTCGAGCAGCACCCCGGGCTGTTCGACCGCGACCGACTGCTGGCCGCGCGCGACCTGTACGCTTTCGACAACGTCTTCACCGCGCCCGTCCACGGCTTCAAGGACGCCGACGACTACTGGTCGCGGGCCTCCGCCAAGCCGCACCTGCACCGGATCGCCGTGCCCGCGCTGGCCTTGAACGCGCTCAACGATCCCTTTGTGCCGGCGTCCAGCCTGCCGCAGGCCGCGGAAGCCGGCCCTCATGTCACGCTGTGGCAGCCGGCCCAGGGCGGCCATGTGGGCTTTCCCTCCGCGCCCTTCCCCGGCCATGTGCGCGCCATGCCCGACGCCGTCACCGCCTTTCTGGCGGCGCAGTTATAGGCCGGGGGGCAAAATAGGGCCATGGACGACATAGTTCGACAAGCGATCGCCAAATGGCCCAACGTTCCCGACTGCTACGGCTGGCTCGGGCTGGACGCGCGCGGCAACTGGTATATGCGCGACGACAGGGCCCAGGCCGCCGGGCCTTTCAGCGGTGTTCCCGGCGCCGATACCGCGCGCAACAAGGCCGCCAAGGGCTCGCTGCTCAAGCACGACAAGCTGATCGATTTCATCCAGCGCAATTACGAGAGCGACGCCGCCGGCCGCTGGTTTTTCCAGAACGGCCCGCAACGCGTGTATGTGGAGCTTGAAGCTACACCGCTGGTCTGGCGCATCGGTCCAGCACCTTCGTTTGCGGTTACATCGCATACCGGCACGCCCGCGCGCACCCAGCGCTGCATCGTCGATGAAGCGGGCCGCGTCTACCTGGAAACCGACCTGGGCTTCGGCCTGGTCCACACCCAGGACATGACGCATGCCGCCGACGCGGTGGAGCAGGGCCTGTGGGTGCCCGAGGAATATCCCGCCCGTGATTTGCCGGCGCGCTTTGGGTATGTGCGCAGCCCGCAGGCCTTGAACGAAAAGCAGCCGCCCGCCGCCGTTTGACATTTGCGGGAGATACAAAAAAAGCCGGTCAGTGACCGGCTTTTTGATGGAGGAGGCGAGCCGCTTATTTGGCGGCGTTGACCATGTACTGCACCACGGCCTTGATCTCGCTATCGGAGGCTGAGGAGCCACCCTTGGGAGGCATCGCGCCCTTGCCCTTGATGGCGCTGGCGGTCAGTGCATCGACGCCGGCGGCCACACGCGGGGCCCAGGCGGCCTTGTCGCCCAGCTTGGGGGCGTTGGCCACACCTGCTACGTGGCAGGCGGCGCACACCTGGCCGTACAGCGCGGGGACGGCGCCAGCGGCGGTGGCCGGTGCTGCAGCGGGTGCGGCGCCTTTGTTGGCGGCGGCCAGGGCGGCCACCACGTCTGCCGGCGGGGCGGCAGCGGCTGTTGCGTCGGCAGGCGCCGAGGCTGCAGCGGCAGGCGCTTTGGGTTCGGCGAACTTGCCGCCGGCGGCAGCCGTCATGTACACCACGGCCTTGCCGATTTCGGTGTCGTCAAAGTCGCCGCCCGACTGGGCAGGCATGCTGCCCTTGCCCTTGAGGGCCGAATGCCAGAGCGCGTCGAAGCCGGTCTTGATGCGTGGGGCCCAGGCGCCCGCGTCGCCGAACTTCGGTGAGCCGGCGGCGCCCGTGGCGTGGCAGCTCACGCACACGGCTTTGTAGACTTCTTCGCCGGACTTGAGGGGGCGGTTTGCATCGCGGATTTCAACCGAACCGATTTTCTGGATGCGCTGGGCGACGGCCTTGGCATCTTCGTCGGCGCCGGCGGCAGGCTTGTTGGCCGAGGCGACGTAATAAACCAGGCCGATGATGGCGAAAACGGGGACGACAAAAGAGAAAAAAACCGCTGCCAGCAGTTGCTGGGGCGTCTTGATCGGGCCAGTGTGGGCTTCTTCGTGGGCCGTGGTGTGGTCGTTTGCGCTCATGGCGTCCTCAAAAAACTAAAAATCGGGGGGCTATCGCGTATTGGTGGGGCGCGCCTGTACAGCGCTTGCTCAGCAACCTCACATTATAACTGGGGCCTTGCGGAGCCCGGGGGGCGCCGCGGCCGGCTGGTAGAATCGGGCACGTTGCGCGGCGTAAACCGCCCGCGCGATGCAAATCGCCCTGATTTCGCGCCCATCGGGCCGCGAATTCCGGCGCAAACCGTTTCCAGCGTTGCGGCTGTAGCTCAGTGGATAGAGTATTGGCCTCCGAAGCCAAGGGTCGTGGGTTCGATCCCCGCCAGCCGCACCAACATCTGTTTGCCTCAGCGCAACCCCAGCGCCTCGCGCAGCAATTCCACCCGGGGGTTCGCCACCGCGCCACGATAAATCAGCTCCACAGGCGACGGCGGAATCGCCGGCGACACCTTCAGTGACTTGACCTGCCCCAGGCTTTGCGCGTGGCGCGAGGTGGTGGTTGGTGCGATGCTCAGGCCGGCGCCGGCGGCGACCAGTTGCACGTTGGTCACTGGGCTGGTGGATTCGATGACCGGCAGCGGCGGGACGGCGCCGGCCCGCATAAAACTTTCCTCCATCACGCGCCGTGCCATCGAGGTTTTGGCGGGCATCACCCAGGGTTCGCGCGCGAGTTGCTGCCAGTCGACCTTGCGCGCGCGCGTGAGCGGGTGCCCGGGCGGCGCGATGACGCTGAACTCCACCTCGAACAATCTTTCAAAGCGCAGGGCCGCGGGCCCGGCTTCGGGCATCTGCATGGGATGGCTGGTGACCAGCGCATCCACCTCGCCTTGCAGCAAGGCCTGGATCAGCACAGGCACACGTTCCTCTAACAAGTGGACGCGCACCGGTGGGTCGCGCTGGGCCAGCCTGGCCAGCACCTTGGGCAGGTAGCCCTGGGCCACAAACGGCGGCGCGCCTATGCGGATGATCGCGGCCGCGTGTTCGCCGGCCTGCGCTTCGCTGCGCAAGTGGGCCAGCTCCTGCAGCAGCAGTGCCGCACCGCGGATCGCGATGGCGCCCTGGGCGGTCGGTGTGACGCCGCGCGCCGTGCGTGTGAACAGCGCGAACCCGAAAGCGCTTTCAATCTCACCGAGCGCCTTGCTCACGGCGGGCTGGGTCAGGTTCAGTGTTTGCGCCGCGGCGCGCAGGCTGCCGTCGCGCTGCAGTTCGGTGATGAGCCGCAGGTGCCTAAAGCGCAGGCGCGCCACCAGGTGGTCAACTTGTGAGGGAGCTGCGGACATAGCGATAACCTAAAGTAATCAATCACTGAAAAGATATCACTTTTAGATATCCTGCGGTAGTCCTATCCTTCGGGAAAACCACAAAAGGAGACAACCATGGACCGCCGATCGTTTTGCCTCAGCGCCTGTTCCGCCGCCTTGTTCGCGTCGCCCGCCGCGCGCGCCGATGCTTCCTATCCCAACAAACTCGTGCGTGTCGTTGTGCCCTATGCCGCGGGTGGCGGGCCGGACATATTGGCGCGGCAACTGGGCCCCAAACTGGGCGAGGTGCTGGGCCAGGCCATCGTGGTCGAGAACAAGGTCGGCGCGGGTGGCGTGCTGGCTGCGCAGTATGTCGCGCAGCAGCCGGCCGATGGCTATACCGTGCTGCTGGGATCGAATTCGCACCTGATCCAGAAAGCCCTGCAGCCCTCGCTCAAATTTGACCCGGTCGGCGATTTCATGCCGGTCACGCTGATCGGCACCTCGCCCAGCGTGCTGGTCGTGGCCGACAACTCGCCTTACCGCAAGGTCGAAGACCTGGTGGCGGCGCTGCTCGCGAACCCGGGGAAGATGAACTACGGCTCGGGCGGCATAGGCTCGGCCGCGCACCTGGGCGGCGCGACCTTGCTGTCCTTGAGCGGCGCGCAGGCCACGCACATTCCCCTGAAGGGTTCGGTCGAGATTCCGCTTTCATTGCTGCGCGGCGACACGGCGTTTGCCTTTGCGATCGCCGGCACGGCGATTCCCCAGGTCAAGGGCGGCAAGTTGCGCGCCCTGGCCGTCACGTCGGCCGCGCGCCTGAAGGAATTGCCCAACGTGCCGACACTCAACGAGGCCATGCGCAACGAACTCACCGTGCAGGAGTTCTGGTTTGGCTTCTGGCTGCCCGCCAAGGCGTCACCCGAAGTGGCCGCGAAGCTTTATGCCTCCACCGTGCGCGCCCTGGCGGACCCGGCGATCAAAACCCAGTTTGAAGCCGCGGGCAACCGGGTGGTCTACAGCGACAGCCCGCAGGCCGACGCGGCTTTTGTCCGCAGCGAATACCGCAAATGGGCCGAGATCATCAAGCTCACCGGTATCACCGCGAGTTAAAAAACAAGCCCACAAAAGAGAGCAAGAAAAATGTCAAAACCGCTGGAAGGCGTTCGTGTGCTCGACCTGTCGCACGTCATCGCCGGCCCCCTGGCCTCCTTCTACCTCGCGCAGATGGGTGCGGAGGTCATCAAGATCGAGCCGCCGGACGGCGGCGAAGTCATGCGGACCGGCAAGAACGCGAGCGAGGGGGACACGCCCACCGGCTTCGTCGCCCTGAATGCCGGGAAGCGCTCCCTGGCCCTGGACATCCGCTCGCCGGAAGGCGCGGAGATGCTGCGCTCCCTGGCGCTGACGGCGGATGTCTTCATCGAGAATTTCCGCCCCGGTGTGGTGGCCAGGTATGGGCTTGATTTCGAGGCCATCAAGGCCATCAAGCCCGACATCGTTTATTGCTCGATTTCCGGCTACGGCCAGGAAGGCGAATGGTCCGGGCGCGGCGCCTACGACCACGTGGTGCAGGCGCTGACCGGCATGATGATGATGTCGGGCGAACACCCGGATGCGCCGCCGCTCAAGGTCGGTTTCCCGGTGATCGACGTGGCGGTGGGCATGCTGGGGGCGCTGTCCATCGTCTCCGCGCTGCACCGCCGCGCACGCGACGGTGCGGGCCAGTACATCGATGCCTCCATGGTGCAGGCCTCGCTGATGCTGATGTACCCGAACGCGAGCGCCTTCCTGACCGACGGCACCGAACCCCGGCGCATCGGCAACCGGGGTTACACCGGCAGCCCGGCGGCGGACACCTACCAATGCTCGGACGGTTGGCTGGCTGTCGCGGCCAACACGCCGCAGCAGTTCCGAAAACTCGCCGCGACGCTCGGCATGGAGGAGCTCTGCGAAGACGCGCGCGCGCTGGACCTCGAGGCCTTCAATGCGCCGGGCCGGGGTTTTGTTGTCCCGCGGGATGCCGATTATGTGATCGGCCGGCTGCGCGCGGCATTCGCCAACCGGCAAGCCGCCGACCTGGAAACGCGGCTGAACGCCGCCGGCGTGCCGGCCGCCCGCGTGCGCAGGCTGGGCGAATTCCTGCGCGAAACCGACGGCAGCGGCCGCCTTGGCTTGCCGGACTTCCGCTTTTCGCAGCAGCAGCGGGAAGTGCGCACACGCGGCCTGGGCTTCAGCTACGCCGACGAAGGCGGGCCCAGCGCGCGGGGCGCCGAGTCGCTGGGGCAAAGCACGCAGGCACTGCTCTCTGAAATCGGCGTGGGAACGGAGGCCGTCGCGGCACTGGCCCGCGCCGGTGTGGTCCGTGCCACCTCTGCGGCGCCCACGGCACCTCCTGCGTCGCTGTCGCGTGTCGCCGCGTGAAGCCGCGCTGAGCGCCTGACCACCCGAGCGCGCATCCGCCCGGCGCGTGGCTTCCCGCGCAGGGGAGGGGCACGGCCGCACCGATTCAACCCTCACAGAACTTATCCATGATCGACGCTGTCATCGTTTCCACGGCCCGCACGCCCATAGGCAAGGCCTTTCGCGGTTCTTTGAACAACATCAAGTCACCGGCCCTGATGGCGCATGCCATCCGCCATGCGGTGCAGAGAGCCGGCATTGAGCCCGGCCGCATCGACGACGCGGTCATCGGCTCGGTGCTCACGGCGGGCACGGCAGCCTCCAACATCGCGCGGCAGGCGGTCATCGCGGCCGGCTTGCCCAACATCGTCAGTGCCCAGACCGTGGACCGCCAGTGCGCGTCCGGCCTCATGGCGATCGCCACGGCCGCCAAGCAGATCATGGTCGACGGCATGGAGGTCTTGGTCGCCGGCGGGCAGGAGAACATTTCCCAGGTGCAGAACCGCTACTTCGAGTGGATGCAGGCCGAGCAGGATCCACGGGTCACGAAGTTCGAAGCGCACGCCTATATGTCCATGCTGCTGACGGCCGAACACGTCGCTGCGAAATACCGCATATCGCGCGAGGCGCAGGACGCCTACGCGCTGCTGTCGCAGCAACGCACGGCGCGGGCGCAGGCCGAGGGGCGTTTCCTCGCGGAGATCGTGCCGATAGAAGCGACGATGCTGAGGGCCGTGCCCGGCGAGGATGCTGTTGCCGAGAACGTCATCTTTAACCGCGATGAAGGCAACCGGCCCGGTACCACGGCCGGATCCCTGGCCGCCCTGAAACCGGTCGTTGATGGCGGCACTGTCACCGCCGGCAACGCGAGCCAGTTGTCCGATGGCGCCAGCGCCTGTGTCCTCATGAGCGGCAAGCTCGCGCAGCAAAAGGGCTTGAACGCGCTGGGCATTTACCGCGGCATGGCCGTGGCCGGCACGGCGCCGGAAGAGATGGGAATCGGGCCCGTGTATGCGATCCCGAAACTTCTCAAGCTACACGGCCTCGGCATCGACGACATCGGTCTGTGGGAACTCAACGAGGCATTCGCCTGCCAGGCGCTGTATTGCCGCGACCATCTGGGCATAGACCCGGAGGCCTACAACGTCAACGGCGGAAGTGTGTCCATAGGCCACCCCTACGGCATGACGGGCGCGCGCCTGGCCGGCCACGCGCTCATCGAAGGAAAACGGCGCGGCGTCCGCTACGTGGTGGTCGCCATGTGTGTGGGCGGCGGCATGGGTGCCGCGGGCCTGTTTGAAGTCGCCTGATTTTTTTATCAAAGCATGGAAAGAGAAACGAAATGACAAAACTGCTGCATAACAAGGTCGCCATCGTCACGGGCGCCGGCCGGGGGCTGGGCCGGGCGCATGCGCTGGAGCTCGCGCGCCACGGCGCCCGCGTCGTGGTCAGCGACATAGGCGCCGGCACGCCGGGCTCGCCCGCCGACGCTGTGGTGAAAGCCATTGAGGCCCTGGGCGGCGCCGCCTTTGCCATCGACGTGGACGTCACCAACCCCGTCCAGGTCGCGCTGATGGTCAAGGCCGCCGTCGCGCGCTGGGGCCGTGTCGACATCCTGGTCAACAACGCCGGCATCCTGCGCGACAAAAGTTTTGCCAAGATGAGCCTCGACGATTTCCGGCTCGTGATGGAGGTTCACCTCATGGGCGCGGTGCATTGCACCCATGCGGTCTGGAACCTGATGCGCGAGCAGCAGTACGGCCGCATCGTGATGACGTCCTCGTCGTCCGGCCTGTACGGAAACTTCGGCCAGGCCAATTACGGCGCGGCCAAGATGGCGCTGGTGGGGCTGATGCAAACTCTGGCGCTGGAAGGTGAGCGCCACAACGTGCGCGTCAACTGCCTTGCACCCACTGCCGCGACGGCCATGACCGAGGACTTGCTCACGGTGGAAGACCTCGCCCTGCTGGCGCCGGAGGCGGTAAGCCCGGGCCTGGTGGCCCTGGTCGCCGATGATGCCCCGACCCGTATGACCTTGCTGGCGGGCGCCGGCAGTTTTGAGCAGGCCAACATCACCATGACCCAGGGCATCTTTCTTTCCGCCGGGGAGTGCCATCCCGAGGCGCTGATGATGAGGTTCAGCGACATCGCCGACCGCCAGGCAGAGACCGTGCCGGCGACCGGTTTCGACCAGCTGAGGCACGAGGTGGCCAAGGCTAAGGCCGCGCAGGCCTAGGGCCGGAGCACCCTGCCAAAAGCCTGGGACGGCGAGCCGGTCGTACGGGTTTGGGGCGATTCCCGCGGCGTGGGGCAGGCCTCGCGGCGGGTGGCTGGAGGGTGAAGGGCATCCATTCTGAATACTTTAAAAGTATCCAATAGCCCGAATCAAGATATTTTACATGCTGCAAATGCGTTCCTAGAATCGCGAAAAACGGCGCCGGGATTTGCAGGTTGTTACAAACCGCCTTTCCCGTAGCCAGCCAGAAGGTCGCGAAGGAACGCTGGATTTGTAATCCATTTGTGTGCATATGCCAGAGCCAGCATCTGCGCACAACGCGTCAAGCCTTTTCGATCCGACTTTTTCGACAAGGCGGGATTCGATATGACGTGCATTCGCAATAGATGGTTACAAGTAGCCGTGGCAATGGGCCTGGCTCTGTTGTGTGCGCGTCTCTTCGCCGCAGCCGACAAGGCTGCCGGCGAACCGCCCCGTGAGCAGGTGATCGACCTCGAAACCGCGGGCGCCGCCTATCCCTTTGCCGTCTATTCCAACCTCGACATGCGCCGGCCGGACGCCGGCATCCGCCGCGCAGTTGTTTTTGTGCATGGCGTGCAGCGCGATGCCGACCGCTACTTTGGCGTGGGCCAGGGGCTGCTCCGGGCCGCGCAACTCGATGCCTCCAGCACCTTGCTGCTGGTGCCGCATTTCCTGACGGCGTCGGACCCGTCGCCGGACAGCAAGATCCCGCTCTGGCGCGGCGGCAACTGGATGCAGTGCCAGGACTCCCGCGGCAAGGAGGCCATCAACTCCTGCGGCGTGCTGGACGACATCGCCCGCTACCTGGTCACGGGCCAGCGTTTCCCCGTGCTCAAGGAAATCGTCTTCATCGGCCACTCGGCCGGCGGGCAGCTGATGCAGCGGTACGCCGTGCTGAACAACAGCGAGGAGGCGTTGCGCAAGGCGGGCATCCGCGTGCGCTACGTGGTCTCCAGCCCGTCTTCCTACCTGTACCTGGACGCCAGCCGTCCCGAGGGCGGGGACTTCAAGCCGGTGAACAGCATCCTGTGCCCCGGCTACAACAACTTCCGTTACGGCCTGGCCAACATGGTTCCTTATGGCCAGGGCCTGGACGGCGAGCAGCTGTTCAAGCGTTATGCGGCGCGCAAGGTCCTTTATCTGGTGGGCGCGGACGACAACGACCCCGCCTACGAGTCGCTCGACAAATCCTGCGGCGCCGCCATGCAGGGCACGGACCGGCTGGACCGGCACAGGAACTACCTGCGCTACGAGCAATTCCTGGCCCGGAAGTGGCAGACACCCGTGACGCGCGAAGTCATGGTCGTGCCGCAGGCGGGCCACGAGGCGGCTGACATTTTTGAGTCACGCGACGTCGCCGCAAAAATTTTCCCGGCCGCCGGCAACTAGCGAAGAGCTGAGACAAACAGGGAAAAGCCAAAGAAAAACAGGGACACAAAAGAGAGCCGACGCGCACCACAGGCGCAAACACAACAACAAGACAAGAGAACAACAATATGGAATCCCCACGCCTTGCCACGCACCGGCGAAAAATCCTCGCATCGCAAATCTGCGCGATGCTGGCCGCCGCGCCTTTCACCGCCCATGCGCAAACGCCGCCCAGCGCCGGCACCCTGTTTGACGCCAACCGGCAGCAGCTCTCACCCGCCGAAAGTACCGGCGCGCCGGCAGCGCTGCAGCGCCCCGCGCGCATCGAAAAAGAGACGGAAGGCAACGACGAGGGCCAGGGCCTTCCCGCCGGTGGGCCGGGCATCCAGGTCACCGGCTTTGTGCTCAGCGGCAACCGCTCCCTGCCGGCCGCGGTGCTGCAGGAGCAGCTGCAGGAGTTTGTCGGCCGCGAGCTGGACTTCGCCGGGCTGGGCAAAGCCGCCGCCAAAATCACGGCCTACTACCGCGCCCAGGGCTACCTGGTGGCGCGCGCCTACCTGCCCGCGCAGGAAATACAGGGTGGCGTGGTCGCCCTCGGCATCCGTGAAGGCGTCATCGGCCGGGTGACGGCCGAGCCCGACGCCGGCGTGCGCCTGAACCGGGAACTGGTGGACCGCTACCTCGCGGGGCTGAAGCCGGGCGAGGTGATCCAGGAACTCGACCTGGAAAATACGCTGCTGCGGCTGTCCGACATCACCGGCGTGTCGGTCAAGGCGGTGCTGCGCCCGTCAGCGCAGCCGGGCGCCACCGACATCATCGTCAAGCTCAGCGAGATGGGCGCGATCACCTCGCGCGTCAGCATAGACAACGGCGGCAGCTATTACACGGGCGCCAACCGGCTGTCCGTCAGCCTGGCCCTCAACGACGCGCTGGGCATGGGCGAAAGCTTCAGCCTGAACACGCAGCAGACCTTCGAGGGCCTGCGCATCGCCGGCGTCGGCTACCAGCAGCCCCTGGGCACGACCGGCCTGACGGCCGGCGCGAACTTCGCGGGCCTGCAATACAACATCGGCAAAAACCTCAAGGAAGTGCAGGCCAGCGGCGAAGCCCGCGTCAGCACGCTGTTCCTCAACGCCGCGCTGCTGCGCAGCCGGCGCGCCAACGTCAACCTGTCGGTGGCGGCGGAATACCGGCACTTCCAGGACACCACAGGCAGCACCACCGTCGACAAGTCCGCCCACGTGCTGAGCGCCGGCCTCTCCGGCGACTGGCGTGATGAATGGACCGGCGCGGCGGCCGGCAACAGCTGGAGCGCGCGCCTGGGCATGGGCCACCTGAAAAAGGAAACGCCCAACGACGCCGCGCTGGACCGCTTCACCGCGAATGCGGCCGGCGACTACAAAAAACTCAACCTGTCCTTCAGCCGCCAGCAGCAACTCGGCGGCGGCTTCTCCCTGCTGGGATCGGTCAGCGCGCAGTACGCCGACAAGAACCTGGATGCGTCGGAGAAAATGAGCCTGGGCGGCTCCAGCGGCGTGCGCGCCTACCCGGTCGGCGAAGCCGCGGGCGACCAGGGCATGCTGGCCCGGCTGGAACTGCGCAAGACCCTGGGCATGGTGGGCAACTCCGTCGTGGAAGGCGCGCTGTTCGCCGACGCGGGGCGCGTGACGGTCAACAAGAAACCCTGGGACAACAGCGAAAACCGCGCAAGCCGCTACGGCTACGGTGTCGGCCTGAACGTCTACAACAAGGATCTGGTCTTCAATGCGAGCTACGCGGTGTCGCCGGGTGTCAACCCGGCCAGCGAACCGAAAAGCGCGCGCCGCCTGTGGCTGTCGGTCTCGGGCTCACCCCAGGCCTTCACCGGCCTGGCCTCCAGCAGCCGCAGCCGGAGCGAGGATTTCGAGGAAGCCGAAGACGGCATGCTGCTGTACGGCTCGCTGGGCATCATTCCCGAATACGTGAGCCGCTCGGGTGCGACGCCCGCGGCGCCCGCCGACCAGAGCAAGCTGGCCACACCCAACGGTCGCAACATGTCGGGTTTCTGGCGCGCGCGCGACAACGTGTCTTACATAGGCGCACGCGGCGGCATCCCGATTTATGAACAGTGGAAGGCGCTGTGGCAGCTGGAGCTGGGCCTGTCGCTGAGCGCGGGCGCCGCCGGCGTCGACGCCACGCCGGACTGGACGCACCGGCAGGAGCTGCGCAACACCGGCGTGGCGATCGCCCATCCCGATGCCGGCACCGCGATGTACGGCAACTGGGACATGCCGCTCAAGGAGAGCACCACGTCCTTCGACCCTTTCGGGGCTACCACCAGCGCCGCGCACTACAACATCATCGGTTCGCCGGGTTTTGCCACCAGCATCACCAAAAACTCCGGCCCGGTGGGCACGGCGGCGGTGAACAACAACGACGACACCGCCTTCAACCGCCGCCAGGCCGGTATGTACGGCTACTGGACGCCGAAGATGGGTGGTTTCCAGCTCAAGCTGGCGTATTCGAACAACGGCATGAAGGCCGCGCCCGACGTCGACACCGGCTACCTCTACGGCGGCAGCCTGTCGTATGAGAACGGCGGCTTCTCCGCCGTGGTGGCGGCCGAGCAGCATGTGAACTACTTCGGCATCGCCAGCCTGGGCCGCAACGCGCGCGGCGTCGGCACCAACACCCACGTCACCCAGGGAACGTCGTCAAACGACTACAGCGTGCGCGTCGGCGTGGCCTACGATTTCGGCGCCACCAAGGTGTCGCTGATCGCCGACGAGCTGAACTACGCCGAGTCCGGCGTCATCAACACCAGCGTCACCTCGAGTGACATGTCCAGCTACCGCCGCCGTGCCTACATGCTCGGCATCTCGCACAAGATAGGCGCCTGGCAACTGCGCGCCAGCCATGCCAAGGCCTTCGCGGGCGACTGCAGCATGATTTCCGGCAACGGCGTGAACTGCTCGACCGAGGGCATGGGCGCGACCTCCCAGGCCGTCGGTTTTTCCTATGCCTGGAGCAAGCAGGTCAGGATCTTCGGGCAGTACGTGCTGCTGCGCAACCAGCCGCTGGCCAACTACAACTACGCCGTCGCCGGCGTCTTCGGCACCGCAGGCGTCGGCACCACGATCCGCGCGATCGGTGTCGGCATCAACTACACATTCTGAGGAGTTCGCATGGCACACCTTTCTTCCCCGGCCTCTTCATTTCCCTTCACCCGGAGAAACCGCCCGGCGCTGACGCCGCTGAGCGCCGCCGTCCTGTCGGCGCTGTGCAGCATTTACCCGCTGCGGGTGTATGCGCTGGACGCCGGCGCCCTGCCGACCAACGGCCAGGTCACGGCCGGCAGCGGCAGCATCAGCCAGAGCGGCAACGTCATGAACGTGGTGCAGGGCAGCGACCGCATGGTCGCCACCTGGAACACCTTCAACATCGGCAGCGCGGCCAAAGTCAATTTCGCGCAGCCCTCGGCCTCTGCGGTGGCGCTCAACCGCGTCACCTCCAGCGATGCCTCGCAGATCATGGGCCAGCTCAATGCGAACGGCCAGGTCTTCCTCATCAACCCCTCGGGTATCCTGTTCGGCCAGGGCTCCGCCGTCAATGTCGGCGGCCTGGTGGCCAGCTCGCTGAACCTCTCCGATGCCAATTTCATGGCCGGTAGCAATCGCTTTGACGCCGGTGGCGCGGGCGGCGCCGTGATCAACCAGGGCAGCATCGTCGCGGCCGACGGCGGCTACGTGGCCTTGCTGGGCGCGCAGGTGCGCAACGAAGGCAGCATCACGGCCCGCCTGGGCAGCGTGATGCTGGGCGCCGGCGAGAAAATCACGCTGGACTTCAACGGCGACGGCCTGATCAACATGCAGGTCAGCGACCCTTCGCTGGGCGCCAGCGTGGTGAACCAGGGCCTGCTCAAGGCCAATGGCGGTGTGGTCGTCATGTCGGCGCGGTCCGGCGACGCGTTGCTGTCCAATGTGGTCAACAACGAAGGCGTGATTGAGGCGACCAGCCTGCAGCGCCGCAATGGGACCGTCCTGCTCGACGGTGGCGACGCCGGCATCGTCGCGATCAGCGGCCGCATCGACGTCTCCGGCCGCAACGCCGGCGAAACCGGCGGCAGCGTCAAGGCCCTGGGCCAGTACGTCGGCGTCTTCGACGCCGCTCGTATCGATGCTTCGGGCGACGCCGGCGGCGGCACCGTGCTGGTGGGCGGCAACTACCAGGGCAGCGGCACCGAGCGCCAGGCCGTCGGGACTTACATGGGCGAAGACGCCCGCATCCACGCCGATGCGCTCAGCAGCGGCGACGGCGGCAAGGTCATTCTCTGGTCCACCGACAGCACGCAGTTTCACGGCGGCATCACCGTGCTGGGCGGCGGGCAGACCGGCGGCGGCGGCCTGGTCGAGACCTCGGGCCACAACCTGGAGGCGACGGGCTCGGTGGACATCAGCGCGGCCTCCGGCAAGGGCGGCACCTGGCTGATCGATCCCTACAACATCAACATCACGAGCACGGCCAGCGTCGGCGCGACCGGGAGCTCCCCTTTCACCTCCAGCGGCGCAGCCAGTTCCAACCTGAGTTCGGCCGTGCTCAACGCCTCGCTGTCCGAAGGCGCCAACGTGATCGTCCAGACTTCTGCCGTCGGCGGCACGTCGGGCGACATCAATGTGCTGGACAACGTCAAGGGTGTGGGCAATGCCTCGCTGACCCTGCAGGCGCACCGCAACATCATCATCGGCAGCGGCCGCGTCATTTCCAACGGCACCGGCAAAAGCCTCAATGTCTCGCTGGTCTCCAACTACGGCGACACCGGCAACGGCTCGGTGGCCTTGACGGGCAGCACCATCACCACCAACGGTGGGGCCATCACCATCAGCGGCGGCAGCAATCCGCTGACCGGCTATGCCGCCACCAACCAGAGCGGCGCCTCGGGCGTGGCACTGAATGGCGCCACGCTGAGCACCAGCGGCGGCAACATCACGATACGCGGCGCCTCCACCTCGACAAGCGCCACCACCAGCGCGGTGAATATATCCGGCGCCTCCACGCTCAATGCCGGCGGCGGCAACATCTCCATCCTGGCCAACGTCGCCAGCACCAGCGCGACCGGCGACGCCTTTGTGCTCACCGGCGGCAGCAACGTGCTCACCAGCGGCGCCGGCTCCATCACGGTGGACAGCACCAACCTGGGCAGCGGCAACGGCACGCGCATTTTCAGCACCAACAACACCGTGGCCGCCAGCGGCTCCGGCAACCTGACGATCAGCGGCAATGCCAGCTCGGGTTTCGGCGTGCTGATCTGCTCGACAGCCAGCGGCTCCACGCAAAAACTCAGCGTGGGCAGCGGCAACCTGACCATCCAGGCCAATGCCAACGGCTTTGCCGGCGCCGGCCGCGGCGTTTACCTCGCGGCCTCCGGCAACGGCGCCGTGGTGCTCAACGCTACGGCGGGTGGCGCCATCACCCTGGGCGGCAGCAGCACCGGCAGCTACGGCACGGTGCTCAACTCGACGGGTTCCGGCTCTTCCATCAGCATCTTCTCCGACGGCAACATCACGGTGGCCGGCAACACCTCGGGCGGCACCACGCCGGCGCTGGGCCTGCTGAGCTCGGGCAGCGGCACCAGCGCGGCCACCGCCTCGCAGGTCAACATCAACAGCACGGCCGGCGCGCTCAAGCTGCTGGCCAACAACAGCGTGGTCAACCCCACCACCGGCTCCTTCAAGGCCGTGTCGCTGGATGCCAGCGGCGCCTATGCCAGCATCAACCTGGGCACGCAGTCGGGCGCGCTGACGGTGGACGGCACCAGCTACTCGGGGCGCGGGGTGGACATCGCGCCGTCCGGCGCCAATGCGGCGATCAACATCACGACCGGCAGCGGCGCGATTGCCGTCAACGGCAACAGCACCAGCAGCTTCGGCGGCTACGGCATCTACCTGAACTCCACCGGCAATTCGAGCGGTGTGAACGTCAGCACCGTGACCGGCGACATCACCTTGCGCGGCGACTCGATAGGCACCTCGGATGCCATCGCCCTGGGCGGCAACGCCACCAGCACCAACTCGGTCAACAACATCGCCTCACAGGGCGGCAACATCACGCTGGCCGGCAACTTCCATTCGCCGAACATCGCGGAGCTGGACCACGGCATCGCCATCCAGAACGTCGCCAACCGCATCCAGACCACCGGCGCGGGCAACGTGACGCTGGTCGGCAACGCCGCCGACCAGGGCAACGGCGTCAGCATCTACGGCGGCGGCAAGGCTTTGCTCAGCGTCGAGAACGGCGCGCTCGCGATCACCGGCAGCAGCGTCTACGGCGACGGGCTGGGCGTGCTGACCGGCAACAACGTCATACGCGCCACCGGCAGCGGGTCGGTGAGTGTCACCGGCAGTTCCACCTACGGCAGCGGCGTCACCGTCTATCCCTCGACGGCGACCAGCTCCGCGGTCATCTCCACGGTGTCGGGAAAGCTCTCGGTCACGGGCAACAGCGGCGCGGCGTCGGCCGCGCCGGCGGTCCTGTTGCGCAGTGCGGCCTCGGGTGCCGCCAACGGCGTCAGCATCACCTCGGGCAGCGGCGACATCGACATCCAGGCGACAACCGCCGGCTCCGCTGAAGGCCTTTCCATCGTCGGCAGCAGCGCCAACGCTTTCAACTCCATCAGCACGGGCGGCAGCGGCAGCATGCGCGTGTCAGGGTCCGGCGGCAGCTACGGCGTTCGCATAGACGGCGGCACCAACAAGCTGCAGGTGGAAAACGGCCTGTTGCTTATCAGTGCCAGCGCGCCGAACGGGCAGCCCTTCAGCCAGTCCTCGGACGTCACGACGATTTCCGCCACCGGTTCCGGCACTGTGCTGCGCAGCCTCGGCGGCCTGATGAACAACAGCCTGACCAGCGCGGCGTCGGCCGCCGCCACCGCCGCGCTGCAGTCGGACATGGCCGGCGGCGACTGGATGGCGCCTCTTGCCGATACCGCATTCCCCCCTCCCGGCAACGGCGCGGACAAGCTCATCATTTCCGTGGTGTCCACGCCATCCAGCGCAGGCGAAGAATGAAACTTGCCGGACCCTCATCCGCCGCGGCTTCCGGTCTCGCCAGGCTGTCACGCCGCGCCGGGCGGCTGGTGCTGGTCCCGCTGCTGGTGGTGGCGCTGTCCGCCGCTGCCATCGCCGCGGACAAGCCGGCCGGCCAGCCCGAGCACGACAACTTTCATTTCCTCGGCGAGATGAACAAGGCCTCGACCGTCATGGTGGTCGAGACCAAAATCGTCCCGCCTGAGCTCGGCAAAAAGATCGCGCGGGCGGTCGACCAGGTGATCAAAGACGGCAACCAGCCCGGCGCCAAACGTCCCGGGGACTATCTGCAGTACGAGCCGCTGATCCTGGCGCTGGCCGGTCCCGACGGTTCGCGCATGCATTCAGGCCGCAGCCGCCAGGACATCCTGTCCACCACGCGGCGCCTGATGCAGCGTGAGCGCACGCTGGCGCTGATGGCGGCGATGATCGAATCGAAGGCGCAGCTGCTGGCCGTGGCCGAAAACAACCTGGACACCATCGTGCCGGCCTACACCAACGGCGTGCAGGCCCAGCCCACCACCTACGCGCACTACCTGCTGGCGTTTGCCTCGGTCTTCGGGCGCGACAGCGCGCGCCTGAAGGAAGCCTATGCGCGCCTCAACATGAGCCCGCTGGGCGCGGGCGCGCTCGGCACCTCGAGCTTTCCGGTCGATCGCCGGCGCCTGGCGGAACTGCTGGGGTTTGACGGCGTGGTGGAAAACTCCTACGACGCGGCCCAGCTAGGCGCACTCGACCAGGGTGTGGAGCTCGTGGGCCTGTGCAGCAACGCGGCGCTGGCGATAGGCTTGCTGGTGCAGGACATGCACACCCAGTACCACCAGACGTCTCCGTGGATCACCATCCAGGAAGGGCGGCTCACCGGCACGAGCAGCATCATGCCGCAAAAGCGCAACCCCTATGCCCTCAACGTGCTGCGGCTGCAAGCCAGCGAAGTGGTGGGCGGGGCCTTCACCTTCCAGCTGGAGGCGCACAACGTCACGCCCGGCATGCCCGACTACAAACGCGACCAGGTCGGAAAAACCCTGGACCTCACGGCCAATGCCTTCGTGAAGCTGGCCGACCTGATGAACCACCTCGTCATCGACCGCCAGCGCGCGCTGCAGGAAGTCGACGCCGAGTATTCCACCACCACCGAGCTGGCCGACATCCTGCAGCGCGACGCCGACGTTCCCTTCCGGGTCGGCCACCATTTCGCCTCGGACCTGGTCAACTACGGGCGTGCCAACAAGCTCAAGCCGGCCGACATCCCCTTCGACGTCGTCAGGCAGCTGTATGCCGAAGCGGTGAAGTCTTTTGATTTTCCGAAGGCGGAATTCCCGCTGACGCAGGAACGCTTTCGCACCTCGCTGACCGCGCAGAACATGCTGGCCTCCAGCAAGGGCCTGGGCGGCCCGCAGCGCGCCGAGACCGTGAGGATGCTGGCGGCCGAGAAGGGCCGGCTGGACCAGGATGCCGCCTGGCTCAAGGCGCAGCGGGACAAGCTCGCGCGCGCCCAGGACACCCTGGACCGCACTTTTTCGCGGTTGGGCCAGTGAGGGGGAAGGGCGAGGTAGTCGGGATGGGCGGCTGCGGCGATACTGGCGCTGCCGGGCCGGCGGCCTTCGGCTTTCTGCGACAGGGGCGTACATGACCGACGACATCTTTTCGCTCGAGAATTTTGAATACCTGTGCTATTCACGGCAGCAGGAGCCGGCCGCGCGCGAGCTGGTCAAGCTGCTGCTGCTCATCGACCGGAATTACGGCAACCTGGACGGCAACTTCGCGCTCAGCCTGTCGGCAGCCATAGGCGTGCGGGAGCGCGACGCGCACGGCCTGACCCGCCTCACCAGCGCCATCTCGGCCCTGTTTTCGGATCCGACTTTTCATGTTTCGCCCGGCGGCTTTGGCCAGCTCATCAATTTCCAGCGCTGGCTGTCGGCGCTGTTCGCCGCCAGTGCTTTTGTGCATTGCGACCACATCCTGAGGTCGCTCAACTTCCTGGGCTCCGGCGCGCCGGAGTTCCACGTGAGCGAGCGGGACCTCGTGAAGTTCTGCTTCCTGTATTCGCCTGAATCGGAAATCCCGCTGGACGTGGAGTTGCTGTGGCGGCAGAACAAGAGGCTGGCCGCCGCGCTGTTCGTGGCCCTGCTGTCGCCGCGCTTCCTCGGCTCGCCCGCCGCGCATTCCAAGCGCGAGGCGCTGCTGGCCTGGCTGCCCGCCCACCTCGATGAAATCGAACGCCTGGACATCCTGCCGGTGGGCATCCTGCATGACGTTTACATGCATTGCAGCTATGCCGACCTGCCCGGCCGCCATGAAATCAAGCGCCCCATCAACCGCCTGGTCCGCAAAAAGCTCGAAGCGCTGGGCCTGGACCGTGTTGCGCCCGCGCTCGCCGTGCAAAGCGTGGACAAGCCCATCATGCTGGTGTTGCTCGAGTGGTTCTCCGGCGGGCATTCGATTTACCGCACGCATTCCAGGAGCCTGGAGGCCGCGCGCCGGCATTTCCGCCTGGTGGCCATTGCCTACTCCGGCAACATCGACGAACTGGGGCGAGCGGTGTTTGACGAGGTGATTGATTTTGCCGCGCCCAACGACATGATCGCCTGCCTGCGCCAGCTGCACGCGCTGGCCGGCGCCCTCAGGCCCGCCGTGTTCTACATGCCCAGCGTCGGCATGTTCCCCATCACGATGTTCGCGGCCAACCAGCGCCTGGCGCCTGTGCAAGTGGCCGCGCTGGGCCACCCCGCCACCACGCATTCCGACCGCATCGACTACATCAGTGTGGAAGACGATTTTGTCGGCGACCCTGCCTGCTTCAGCGAAACCCTGCTGCGCCTGCCGAAAGACGGGCAACCTTACCGGCCCTCGGCCATCGAGGTCTCACTCGCGCGGCCGCAGCGGCAGGACGCGGCCGTCGTCAACATCGCCGTGGCCGCGACCACCATGAAGCTCAACCCGAAGTTTCTGCTGGCCTGCCAGAAGATACGCGCGGGGACGCGCAAGCAGGTCCGTTTTCATTTCCTGATCGGGCAGGCGACCGGGCTGATCTATCCGCAGGTCCGCCGGTTGATACGCCGCTACCTGCCCGACGCCGAGATCTACGCGCACCAGCCCTACCCGGATTACCTGGCCATCTTCAGCCGCTGCGACATGTTCCTGAGCCCGTTTCCTTTCGGCAATACCAACGGCATCACCGACGCAGTGACGGTCGGCCTGCCCGGCGTGTGCAAGACGGGACCCGAGGTGTTCGAGCACATCGACGAAGCCCTGTTCAGGCGACTGGGCCTGCCGGACTGGACTATTGCCGCCAGCGTGGAGGACTATGTCGCCGCCGCCGTTCGCATGGCCGACAGCTACGCGGAGCGGGCCGAGCTATATCGGCGGCTTGAGCGGCGCGAGTGCCTGAATATCTTGTTCGAAGGCCGCGCGGAGTGCCTGGGCGATCGTTTGCATCAGATCTGGTTGGCCGCGGCCGAGGAGGGCTTGCCCGCCAGGGCCTGATGCATGGCCTGGCGGTCCAGCGCTTTTTCCCAGGCGCACACGGCGATGCAGCCCACGCAATTGCCGATCACGTTGGTGAGCGAGCGGCATTTCATGAGCCGCTCTATGCCCAGCAGCAGGACAATGCCGGCCACCGGAATAATGTTCAGGCTGGCCAGCGTCGCGGTCAGGGCCACGAAAGCGGAACCGGCGATGCTGGTGGCGCTCTTGGACGTCAGCATCGCGATGCCCAGCAGTGACAGCAAATGCCAGAACCCCAGTTCGACGTGCGAGACTTGCGCGAGGAAGACCGCCGCCATGGCGATGTAGATGTTGCTGCCGTTCAGGTTGAAGCTGTAGCCGGTCGGCAGCATCAGGCGCACCACTGGTTTGGCGCAGCCCATTTTTTCCAGCTTCACCAGCAGGCCCGGCAGGGCGGCGATCGATGAACTGGTGAAGAAGACCAGCATCAGTTCTTCCTTCACGTAGGCGATCAGGCGAAAGATGTTGCAGCCGGCGGCGCGCGCGACCAGGCCCAGCGCGACGCAGACGAAGAGGATGCTGACGAGATAGATCGCGGCGACAAAATGCAGCAGCGGCAGCATGGAGGAGATGCCGTAGCGGCCTATCATGAAGGCCATGGCGCCAAAGGCCGCCAGCGGCGCCAGCTTCAGGACCATGCCGACCATGCCCTGCAGCACCTGTTGCACCGACTCGATGAGTTCCAGCAGCCCGCTGCCGCGTTCGCCCACGCGCCCCAGCGCGATGCCCGAGAGCGTCGCCAGCAGCAGGATCTGCAGGCTGTTGCCGCCGGTGAAGGCGCTGGTAAATGTCGATGGGATGATGTCGAGCAGAAAGCGGGTCTTGCTGCCCGCGGCCGGCACGGCGGCCGGCACGGCATCGGAAAAAATCGGTGCAAAGCCCTTGCCCGGTGCCAGCAGTGTGGCGCCCAGGATGCCCGCCGCCAGCGAGATGACGGTCATGGTCTCGTAGTAGACGATGGCCTTGACACCCACCTGCGTGGCTTGGAGCCGGCTGCGCATGCCGGCGATGCCGGACACCACCAGGCAAAAAATCAGCAATCCGATCAGCATACCGACCAGGCGCAAAAAGCCGTCGCTAAAGGGTTTCATCTGCGCGCCGGCTGAGGGGAAGAAATGCCCCAGCAGCATGCCGGCGGCAAAAGCGAGGGCCATCTGCGCGATGGGATGGCGGAGCGTTTTTCTGGTTCTGGTCATCGATGACCCAGTCTACGGGCGATCCTGATGCGGTGGCTTGGGCGCCGCGCCGTACGGCGCTTTTCCGAGGATGGACGGCAAGAGTAAAGACGCCAAGGCGTCACCCGGCGCAATGGGTATATGCATAAAATCCGGAAGCTACATCGCTGATACTAAAAAAAGATGGGTCGACCTCATGGAACTCAGACATCTGCGTTATTTCCTGATGGTTGCCGAGGAGCAGCATTTCACGCGCGCCGCCGAACGGCTGAACATGCAGCAGCCGCCGCTGAGCCACCAGATCCGGCTGCTGGAAGAGGAATTGGGCTTTGAGTTGTTCCGCCGCCATCCCAAGGGCGCGGCGCTGACGGCCGGTGGCGCGGTGTTTGTGCAGGAAGCCCAGGCCATCCTGCGGGGTGTCGAGCAGGGCGCGAAGCGCGCCGCGCGCGCCGCGCAGGGCTTTGAAGGCACGCTGTCCATAGGCTTTACCAGCTCGGCCGCGGCCCATCCCTTGATTCCCGGCATCATCCGCGCCTACCGCGGCGCTTACCCCGATGTGCACCTGGATCTCAGGGAAGCCAATGCGGCCGAGCTGACCGAGGGCATAGACAGGGGCAAGGTCAATGTCGCGATTTTGCGCACCCCTGTCAGCCATCCGCGCGGCGTGAGCTTTGTTTCCCTGCTCGAAGAAGAGATGCTGTTGATCCTGCCGGTGGGCCATGCGCTGGTGGCAGGCGCCGCCAAGGGCAAGATGCCGGCCCTTGACTTGAAGTCCCTGGCCGACGAGCAGTTCATCCTGGTGCGCAGGCACGGCGCGCCGGGCATGTATTCGAACCTGATCGAGGCGTGCGAGAACGCGGGCTTCACACTCAGGATCGCCTCGGAGGTGGATCGCATGCTGACCAACATCAGTCTGGTCGCGGCCGGTGCGGGCGTTTCCGTGGTTCCCGCATCCATGAAGGATTTCCACCGTGAGAGCGTGGTGTACTGCCGCATCCGCAATGCCAGGCCGGCTCTGGTGGCGCCCATCACGCTGGTGAGCCGGGACGACGGCAACTCGCCTGCCGAAAAGAATTTCATAGACCTGGCCCAGAGCCTGGCGCAGCAGTACAAAGCCTGAGCGCGCGCGAGGGTGCGGGGGTGTCAAATACCTCGGCTCCACGCGGATTTCAATGCAAAATGCCTTGACGGGCCTGCCCGGCTTCAGGCCTTTGCCTTCCAAGGTGGGCGCCGCCAACCACAACGCTTGTTTCTATGAGAACCCGCCACATTGAAGTCCTGCAGGCCATCCTGCGCACCGGCACCATCAGCGGCGCGGCGCGCCTGCTGCATGTGTCGCAGCCCGCCGTGACCAAGGCCCTGCAGCACGCCGAGGCGACCGTCGGCTTCGCGCTCTTCAACCGCGAAGGCAAGCGGCTGGTGGCGACGAAGGAGACGCACGCATTGGCTCCCGTTGTGGAGCAGGCCACGGGCGGCCTGGACGCGGTGCGCGAACTGGCGCGCAACCTCAAGCTGGGCGCCGACAAGGCGGTGCGCGTGGCGGCCGTGGCCTCGCTGGCCAACAGCGTGCTGCCGTCCGCGGTGCTGGCCGCCCGAAAACTGTTTCCGAAAATGCGCAGCGAGCTCAACACCGGCCACACCGAGGACATGATGCAAAAGCTGCTCATGCACGAGGTGGACCTGGCCATCGCTTTCGACCCGCCGCTGCATCCCTCGCTGGACTGCGTGGAGATAGGCCACCTGCAGCTGGTGGCTGCCTGCCTGCCCGCGCGGCTCGGCAAATACGCGCGCAACAAATCGATTTCGGCCGAGGCGCTGGCGACCATGGAGCTGATAGAGCTCTCGGGCAAGGACCCGCTGGGCCGCATCTATTCGCGTTATGCCAACCGCTTCAACTGGCAGCAGGGCAAGACGGCGGTGCGCACCTACCAGATGGCGGTGCGGCTGGCCGAGCTGGACCAGGGCGTGGCCATCGTGGATTCGGCCAGCGCCAATTTCTTTTCCGACAAGCTCAAGGTCCTGCCGCTGGAGCCGCGCGCCGAGTTCCCGGTCTGCGCGATGTACCTCAAGGCGGCGGCCGTCACCGACATCATGCGCGCGCTCACGCAGTGCGTGAGTGACGAACTCCAGAAAGTCCAGGACGCAACCTGGCAGCCACGGACCTGAAGGGCCCGGAGCCGGCTTTCAGTACTGGCTGGCGGTGACAGTCTCTTTCGCGGCGATGTGCCCGCGCAAACCCTCCACCACACGCCGCGCGGCGACCAGGTCGCTCAGGCCCACGCCGACGGCTTTGAACAATATGATGTCCTCGGGCGAACGGCGCCAGGGCGCTTCGCTGCCCAGCAGCTCGGGCAGGTCGCTGATCTGCGAGGCATCCAGGCTTTTGTCGGCCAGCCCGATCACGATCTCGCCGGCTTCCACCAGGCTTTGCGGCTTCCACTCGACGATCACGCGGTCGCTGCGCGCCCGGCTGACCTGGTCGATCTCGGTGCCGTTGGGCAGGCTGGTGCCCACCGCGCAGATGGCTGCGCCGCGCTGCAGCCAGGCGCCGTCAAACAGCGGCTGCTTGGAGCGCGTCACGGTGACAACGAGGTCCGCGCCGGCCACGGCCTCCTGCGGCGACACCTGGCGCACCGCAATGCCGTAGCGCGTGGCCAGCGCTTCGCAGGCACGCGAGACGTCGGCCGTGTCGACGACGGCGATCTCGGAAAAACCGATGGTTTCCTGCAGGGCCTCCAGGTGCGTGCGGCCCTGGATGCCCAGGCCGAAGAGGGCCATCTTTTTCGCGCCCAGGCGGGTGACCTTCCGCGCCACCCAGGCCGTCATGGCGGCCGTCCGGGCGCGCGTGATTTCCGCCGCCGGCATCACGTGGTGGTCCTGCCGGGCCAGGTCGAAGAGGTTGACCAGGAAGTCGAACTGGCCGTTGAGGCTGGTGTAGGTCTTGTACGCGGCGACGCCGCGGCTTTCCCACAGCGCGCCCATGCCGCTGAGCTTCCAGCTGCCGCAGTCGATGCGCTGGCGCGCCTGGATGGCGGCGTCGCCGCTGCGCAGGGATTCGAAGGCCGAGGGGAGGTCCTGCAGGACTTCGCGCCAGCTGATGGCGCGGGCGACGTCTTCGTCGCGGTAGGTGTGGATCATGAAAAGTGCTTTCGGAAAAAAGGGCCCGGCCGGATAAAGCCAAGCTTGGGGCCGAGGATCAGTTCATCCTAAGTTGGCACGCGCACCCGCCCTCATCACATTTCTGCGAGTCCGATAACCTGAAGTTATGGGCCCCTCTGGTGAGCTTGCGCGCACGGCGGCCGGCGCACGCCCGCAAGCCTTGACGCCGCCGGGCTTCGTTTGCCATGATGGCCGCGTACTTCGCTTTTGCGCAGCCGCTTGCCTGAAAGAGCCCTCATGGACATGTCCGCCTTCCGTTTTTTTTTCCGCACCGGTTTCAAACTTTGCATCCTGGTCTTCGCGTTGCTGCCGGCAAGCCAGGCCGCGTGGGCGCAACAAGCGAAAACCGTGAACTTCCCCAGCGAAGACGGCAAGACGACGCTGGTGGCCTACCAGTACGCGCCCGATACGCCGGGCCCGCACCCGGCGGTGGTGATGCTGCACGGGCGCGGTGGTTTGTACTCGACGCTCAAGCAGACCTTTGATGCCGACTCGCTGTCTTCGCGCCATGTGATGTGGGTGAAGTTCTGGGTCGAGCGCGGTTATGTGGCGTTGCTCGTGGATTCCTTCGGGCCCCGTGGTTATGCGCGCGGTTTTGAAGCCGGCACCAACGACGGCAGCCGGCCGGCCAGCGTCAACGAAATCACGGTGCGCCCGCTGGATGCCTATGCGGCCCTGAAATTTTTACGCGGCCAGCCCGGCGTGATCAAGGACAAGGTGTTCCTGCAAGGCTGGTCCAACGGCGGCAGCACGGCGCTGTCCGCGGCCTCCACCACGGCGCCCGGCATTGAAGCGCCTACCGAGGCCACCGGCTTCCGGGCCTTCCTGAGCATGTACCCGGCTTGCGCCCAGGTCATGCGCAGGTTCACCAGCAGCTACCGCAGTTATGCGCCCATGCTGCTGCTGATCGGCACGGACGACGAGGAGGTCAAGCCGGAACGCTGCGCGCAGCTTTCCGGGATCGCCGAGCGCAACGGCAGTGACTGGCAGTTTGTGCTGTATCCCGGTGTCGAGCACTCCTACGACACGCCCACGCGCAAGCGCGAAGCCGTGCAGGCCAACAAGCTGGCGGCCGAGGACAGCAAGCAGCGCGCCGAAGCCTTCTTCGGCAAGTTCCTCGCGCGTTAACAAGCCACCGAGCGCCGCTCACAAAGTCCTCCCGGCGTTGTCCCTCTCTTGTTTCCTCTCCCTCTGGGAGAGGGTTAGGGTGAGGGCCGGCGGCCTCAAATACGCAAAGCGAAACTCAAGCGCCGTCAGCCCTCATCCCCGCCTTCTCCCTGAGGGAGAAGGGGCAAAACATCGAACGCCCGCCTTGTTGCGGGCGTTCTGCTTTGCGCACGCCGCTGGTGCGCGGTGACGCGAGACAGTGCGCACAAGTGGGTTGGTTGATGGCGGATACATATTTTCTGCACAGATAAATAACCTCAGGTTATGGATATGGGCGGGTATTTCGAACTGGTCCTTACAGATAAATACAAGTCAAATATCCAGCGGGGGAAACCAGCTTTCATGCGCGGCACGGGACCGGTGGAGAGCCTTTCAAAAACTACAGATGCAAGCAACCAACGTGAACAGATCCAGAAGCCGGCCTTTCAAACCCAGTGTCATCGGCGGCTTGCTGGCGCTTTCCGGTTATGGCGCCTTCGCGCAGGCACCCGATGCCGGCCGCATGCTGGAGTCCATCCGCGAACGCGCGCCGGGCGTCAGCAACCCGGCGCCGGCGGACACGCCGGCCGTGATTGAAAAACCCGCGGAAGAAAGCCGCGCGGTATCCGCCGACTCCAGCGCGCGCGTCACCGTGACGCGTTTCGAGTTCAGCGGCAATGACTCCATCGACGCGCAGGCCCTGGCCGCTGAACTGCAGGGTTTCACCGGCCGCGAGATCGGCTTCGAGGCGCTGACCGAGGCCGCCGCGCGCATTACCCGCTTTTACCGCTCGCGCGGCTTCCTGGTGGCGCGCGCCAACCTGCCCGCGCAGGACATCGCCGGCGGCACGGTCAGGCTGGACATCCAGGAGGGCCGGCTGGGCATGGTGAGCGTGGAGCCCGCCAAAAACGTGCGCCTGGACAAAGAGGTCGCGCGCCGCTTCATAGCCGGCCTGGTGCCCGGAGCGGTGATCCGCGAGGACGAGATCGAGCGCGCCCTGCTGCTGCTTTCGGACCTCCCCGGCATCAGCGTGCGCTCGGTGCTGCGCGCGGGCGCCCAGCCCGGCACGGCCGACCTGGTGGTGCGCGTCACTGAAAGCCCGCTGGCGCAGGCGCGCTTCGGTTTCGACAACCAGGGCAACAGCTACACCGGCCGCAACCGGCTCACGGTGGAGCTGTCGGCCAACGACTGGCTGGGCCTGGGCGAAGCCTGGAGCGCCAAAGGCATCACAAGCTTCGAGGGCCTGACCGCCCAGACGCTGGGCGTGTCGGCGCCGCTGGGCGGCTCCGGCCTGCGCGCGGGCCTGGCCTATACCAACCTGCTCTACAAAATCGGCCGTGACTTCGCGCCGCTCGATGCCAGCGGCGAGGGCGAAAGCCTCGGCGGTTTTGTGGCCTACCCTTTCCTGCGCGGCAGGCAGGCCAACCTCACGGGGCAGTTGGCGCTGGAGCAGAAAAACTACATCGACCGCGTCAACCAGGCCGGCCTGGACGTCAAGAAGTCATCGACCTTGGCCAGGCTGGACATTTATGGCGACTGGCGCGACGGCGTGACCGGCAACCCCGCGTTGACGAGTTATTCCCTGGGCCTGACGCGCGGCCGCCTGAGCCGCGACACCATGTCGGACGCAGCCTTCGACGCGCGCGCGGCCCAGACGGCCGGCAACTTCAACAAGCTCAACTGGGCGCTCTCGCGCCTGCAGGCGCTGCCGGGCGGCTTCACGCTGCATGCCTCGCTGTCGGGCCAGCAGGCCTCGAAAAACCTCGACTCGTCGGAAGAGTTTTTTCTGGGCGGCCCGAATGGCGTGCGGGCCTATCCGCAGGGCGAAGGCGCGGGCGACGAGGGCTGGCTGTCCCGGCTGGAGCTGCGCCACGGCCTGGGCCGCATGGGCGGTTTCGGCGTGGAGGGGTTTCTTTTTTATGACGCGGGCCGCGTGCGCATCGACAAAAATCCCTGGGATCCCGCGCAGGTGAGCAACCACAGGAGTTTGCAGGGCGCCGGCCTCGGCCTGGTCTTCACGCGGCCCAGGGCGCTGAGCGTCAGCGTCGGCGTGGCCTTCAAGCCCACCAGCACACCGAGCACGGTGGAGGCCTCGCACAGCCCGACCTTGTGGCTGCAGGTCAGCGGCGCGCCGCAAGCCTTCGCCGGGCTGGGTTCCTCGCTGTCTGACGATGCCGAACTGAGTTCGGACAAGTTTGAAATCTTTGGTGGCTTCGGGCTGGAGTTCGAGCAGGTCGCCCGCGACGGCGCGACGCAGGCCGGCCCGCGCGGCGCCACCCAGTCGGCCACGCCCACGGGCAGGCAGCTGCCTTCCTACCTGCGCATCAGCGACCCTTCGTCCTCGATCGGGGTGCGCGGCGCGCTGGGCCTGGGCGGCGGGCTGGAGGCCTTCTGGCAGGCGGAGGCCGGCGTGGCCTACAAATACGTGCCCAAGTCCGGCCCGAGTTCCGAGCGCCCCGAATCCAACGCGGCGACCACGCTGCAGGATGCGGGCGTGGGCCTGCGCAGCGCCGACTGGGGCGCCGTACGCTACGGCCAGTGGACCATGCCGTTTCGCGACATGACCGCGAAGTTCGACCCCTTCAACGACTACGGCATCGGCGGCGCGGGCGGCATCATCGGTTCGCCCGGCCTGGGCGTGGGCTCGTCCAGCGTGGCCGGCCCGGTCACCGAAGTGGGCGACGCGAACAACGACGACGCGGCCTTCATACGCCGGCAACCGGGCGTGTGGCAATACGCCACGCCCGAATGGAAGGGCCTGTCGGCGCGCATCGCCTATTCGAACAACGGGCGCAGGGCGGCGCCCGACCTGGGCGCGGGCTCGGCCTGGGGTTTCAGCGGCTCCTACGTGAACGGCCCGTTCAAACTGGGCATCGCCTACGAGCAGCACAACCAGTACTTCGGCATCGCCAGCCTGGGCCGCAACAACCGCGGCGTTGGTTCCTCGGCCACCGCGGTGACCCAGGGCACCTCGTCGCGCGACTGGGCCGCCAGCTTCGGCGCCAGCTACACGGTGGGTGCGACGACCTTTTCCGTGCTGCTCGACAAGCTCTCGTATTCCGAGTCGGACGTCATTCCCGGCAACACGGTGCTGGACCTGCAAGGCTACCGCCGCGGCGCCGGGCTGGTCGGCGTGACGCACACCCTAGGCCCGTGGGAATTGCGCGCCAGCGCCGGCCGCGCTTCGCCCGGCACCTGCAGCGTGGTGTCCAACGATCCCGCGCTGCGCAGCTGCTCGACCACGGGCCTGGGGGCGACCCTGGTGGCGCTGGGCTTTAACCGCACCGTCAGCAAAAACCTCAGCGTTTACGGCACCTACTCGCGCATCCGCAACGACGGGTCGGCGAGCTACAACTTCCGCACCGGCGCCGTCTTCGCCTCGGCCGGCAACGCGCCCGGCGTAGGCGCCGACGTGACCGGCTACGGCCTGGGTTTCAAGTACAGGTTCTGAGAAAGAGAGTCACGCATGCATCCCCTCCACCGCCGTTCCTCCCGCTCCTTCCGCCCTCTGTTGAACGCCGTCATGCTGGCCGTGCTGGCGCTGCAGGCGGGGCGGGTTTTCGCCGACGCGCTGCCGGGCAATGCCTTGCCCACCAACGGCCAGGTGGTCGGCGGTTCGGGCAGCATCGCCGCCTCGGGCAATGTGCTGACCGTCAACCAGCTCAGTGACAAGCTGACGGCGCAGTGGGATACCTTCAACATCGGCTCGGCGGCGAAGGTGAATTTCGTGCAGCCCTCGCGCGCCTCCATCGCGCTGAACCGCGTGATGTCGAACGATCCCTCGCGCATCTACGGCCAGCTCAATGCCAACGGCCAGGTGTTCCTGGTCAATGCCGCGGGCGTGCTGTTCGCGCCCGGCTCCAGCATCAACGTCGGCGGGCTGGTGGCCAGCACGCTGGACATTTCGAATGCCGACTTCGCCGCGGGCAACATGCGCTTCACCCAGGGTGCCGGCGCCGCCGGGCAGGTGCTCAACCAGGGCACGCTCACGGCGAGCGAAGGCGGTTACATCGCCTTGATAGGTCCCCAGGTCGCCAATGAGGGAACGATCAGCGCGCAGCGCGGCACCGTGGCCCTGGGCGCGGGCAGTGCCGTCACGCTGGACCTGCACGGCGACGGCCTGCTCAACTTGCAGGTGGACGGTGCCGCGCTGGCGGCGCTGGCGTCCAACAGCGGCACCATCCAGGCCGACGGCGGGCTGGTCGTGCTGGCCACGCGTGCCGGCGGCGACCCATTGGCCACCGTGCTCAACAACAGCGGCACGGTGCAGGCCAGAAGCCTCAGCAACCGCAACGGCGTGATACGCCTCGAAGGCGGCGACACTGGCGTCGTCGCCGTCAGCGGCACGCTGGACGCCTCGGGCTACGGTGCCGGCCAGACCGGCGGCACCGTCAAGGTGCTGGGCGACAAGGTCGGGCTGTTTGCCGGCGCGCGGGTCGATGCCTCGGGTGATGCCGGCGGCGGCACCGTGCTGCTGGGCGGCAACTGGCAGGGCTCGGGCAGTGAGCAGCGCGCCCGCGCAACATTTATCGATGCCGACGCGCAGATCAAGGCCGATGCGGTGAGCACCGGCAATGGCGGCAAGGTGGTGGCCTGGTCCGACGAGAGCACGCGCTACTACGGCAGCATCAGCGCCAAAGGCGGCGCCGCGAGCGGCCAGGGCGGCAATGCCGAAGTGTCGGGCGTCAACTTCCTCGACTACGCGGGCACGGCCGACCTCACGGCGGCCCACGGCGGCGCGGGCTCGCTGCTGCTGGACCCGACCAACATCACGATCTCGACGGGCGGCAACACCGCGACCTGGAACGGCAGCAACACCTTCACCGGTTCGGGCGCCTCGTCCATCCTCAACACCACCACGCTGGTCAACCAGCTGGGCACGGCCAATGTGACGGTGAGCACGGCCAGCGCCGGCGCCTCTCTGGGCGACATCACGGTCAGCAGCGCCATCGCCTACAACGGCGGCACCGACCGCACCCTGACCCTGCTGGCGAACCGCGACATCAACGTCAATGCCAACATCACCTCCGGCACGGCCAAACTCAATGTGGTGCTGAACTCGGCCTCCGCCGGCGGCTCGGCCGTCGGTTCGGTGTCCCTGGGTTCGGGCGCGCAGATCGTGAGCAACGGCGGCAACATCACCATAGGCGGCGGCCCCGATCCCACGACGGGTTACGCCACGGGCGGCGGCGTGACCACCATAGGCTTTCGCATGGTGGGCGGCGGCAGCCTGCTGAGCAGCGGCGCCGGCAACATCCTGATCAACGCCAAGGGTGCGACGGGCCAGGCCTTCTCCATGGGCACCAGCGCCAACACCATCCAGAGCACCAGCGGCCACATCACCCTGAATGCCCGCAACGCCGACGCCACGGCTTTCGGCATGAACAGCGGCACCAACATCATCCAGTCGACGGGCACGGGCAACATCACGATCAGCGCCGAGTCCACCGGCAACGCGCTGGGCATGACCATGGGCTCCAGCGGCAACAACACGATCCGCGTCGCGGACGGTGTGCTCAGCATCAACGCCAAATCGACAGGCTCCAGCAGCGCGCTGGCCATAGGCTCGGGCACCAACACGCTGCAAGCCACCGGCAGCGGCAGCCTGGCATTGACCGGCAGCTCCAGCGGCTCGGGCAACGCCGTGTCCATGATCACCGGCACCAACCTGATGCGCACGGCGGGCGGCAACATCGCCATCAGCGGCACGGCCACGGGTACAGGCAGCGCCATCGTGCTGGGCGATGGCGCGGCCCAGGCCAAGGTCGAGTCCACGGGCGCGGGCAACATCACGCTCACGGCGAATCGCCCGGTCACGATGAACCTTGCGACGCTGAGCTCCGGCGGCGGCAACATCTCGGTGTCGGGCACGGGCGCGGGTGCGACGCAAGGCATCGCGCTGACCGGGGGCAGCAAAATCCTCACCACAGGCGCGGGCGGCATCACGCTCACGGCCGGCAACACCGGCGGCAGCGCCCTGCTGATGGGCTCGGGCAACAACCTGGTCGAGGCGGGCGGCAGCGGCAACGTCACGCTCAACGTGCAGTCCAGCAACGCCGGCTCCGGCTCGGGCCTGACCATGGGCAGCGGCGGCACCAACACCGTCCGCACGGTTGACGGCCTGCTGGCCGTCAACGCCTCGTCGGCCGGCACCAGCAGCGCGCTGGCGCTGGGCTCGGGCAGCAACACGCTGGAAGCGACCGGTGCCGGGCAGGTGGCGCTGGCCGGCACGGCCACGGGCTCGGGCAATGGCATCTCGCTGGCCGGCGGCACCAACCAGGTCAAGACCGCCGGCGGCAATCTGTCCCTGTCGGGCACCAGCGGCAACGGCGGCGACGGCATCACCTTCGGTTCGCTGAACAACTCCGTGCTGTCGCAGGGCGGGAACATCAGCCTGAGCGGCAACAGCACGCGCGGCGTCGGCATCTCCATGGCCACCGGCACCAACCTGGTCCAGGCGGGCGGCCAGGGCAGCCTCAGCGTCAACGCGCAATCGGCCGCCACCGGCGCCGGTTCGGGCTTGGGCATGGGCACCAGCGGCAACAACACCTTGCGCACCGCGGACGGCGCACTGACCGTCAATGCGCAATCGGCCGGCACCAGCAGCGCGCTGGCACTGGGCTCGAGCACCAACCTGATTGAATCGACCGGCAACGGATCGCTCGTGCTGGCCGGCAAGGCAGTCGGATCGGGCAACGGCATCTCGCTGGCGGCCGGCGGCACCAACACGGTCCGCAGCGTGGGCGGCGACCTGTCGGCCACCGGCACGGCGACGGGCGGCGGCGACGGCATCAACATGGCCAGCGGCAAAAACAGCTGGCTCACGCAGACCGGCAACATCACGCTGTCCGGCATCGCGGCGGACTCGGGAACCGGCATTGCCATCCGGCCCAGCACCGACATGGCGACGATTGAAGCGCGCGGCGCCGGCAACATTACTTTCAAGACCGACAGCTACGACAGCTCGCCGACTTCCACCGGCACCGGTTCGGTGCGCATAGCCAGCGCCGGCGGTGTGCTCACCCTCGAGCAGCTGACGCCGGGTACCACTATAGGCATGGGCGACGGCGCGACCGGGCAGCTCAACTGGGACGGCACGGAAATCGGCCAGGTCGCCGGCTTCTCCTCGGTGCGTGTGGGCAACGCGCTTTCGGGTGCGATCGACCTGCGGCCGCCGTCCTTCCCCGCGCCCGTGGTGCTGCCGGTGCGCTCCAGCGATGCGCTGCGCCAGCAGGCCGCCATCGTCGCCTCCACGCATGACCAAGCCCCCGGGTCGGCGGCCGACCATGAGTCCAGCGAGAACACACAGGCCTTGCGCGGCGAAGAACCGAATCTGCTGAAGGTGGAGGGCTTTGATGCGCCGCGTTAAGGCATGGCAACTGGCCGCGCTGGCGGCGCTGGCCTTGCCCTGCCTCGCGCAGGAAAAAGTGCAGTTCCCCAGCCTGGACCGCTGGCAGGGCACGGAACGGCTGGTGCTGGACGGCTACCTCTACAAGCCGGCGGACCCGGGCCGCTTTGTCGCGCTGGTGATGTTCCATGGCTGCGCCGGCGCCCTGGGCAAAAGCGGCGCCATCACCCAGCGTTTTCGCGACACCGCAAAACTGCTCAACGGCATGGGCTACGGCGTCTTGCTGGTCGACAGCTTCAACCCGCGCGGCGAAAGGCAGATCTGCACGGTCACGCCCAAGGCCCGTTCCATCCAGGAAGAGCAGCGCTGGCTGGACGCCTACGGCGCGATCGAATACCTCAACACGCGTGCCGACGTGGTGGCGGGCAGGATAGGCGCCATCGGCTTTTCGCACGGTGGCACGGCGGCCGTGCAGGTGATGAATGCCGAGTTGCCGGTAAAGCAGCAGGGTGCGCCGGGTTTTGCCGCGGCGATCGCCATGTACCCCGGCTGCGCTTCGACGCTGGCGGCCAGGCCCGACTATGTGGCGTATGCGCCGCTGCTCATCCTGGCCGGCGAGCTCGACGACTGGACACCGGCCCGCTACTGCCAGAAGCTGGCCGAACGCAGCAAGGAACGCGGGCAACCCGTGGACATCGAGGTCTACCCCGAGGCCTACCACGGCTTTGACGAACTCAGCGCCGTCAAGCTGCGTGAAGACGTGGTGCGCAGCGGCAAGCCGGTGCACGTGGGCGGCAACCCGGCCGCGCGTGTCGCCGCCCACGCGAGGATCCGCGAATTTTTCGCCAGACACCTGCCGGCTCACTGAGCGGGCGCCTTTATTCCCAAAAACTCACAAGGAAAGACCATGCGTTTACACACACGAGCCCGCGTTTTGGCGCAGCTGGGCTTTGTTTTTTTTATGTCACAGGCGGCGGTGCACGCGCAGCTGCAACCGGTGCCGGCCCAGGACGTCGCGCCCGAGCCTTCCTCGGGCTACACCGAGAAGAAGGCTGTCACGGCCAAAAAATTCATGATCGCCACGGCCAACCCGCACGCGACGCGCGCGGGCCAGGAAATGCTCAAGGCCGGCGGCAGCGCGGTGGATGCGGCCATCGCCGCCGCCGTCATGCTGAATCTGACCGAACCGCAATCCTCGGGCATAGGCGGCGGCGCCTTCATCGTGAGCTACGACGCGGGCCAGAAGGCGCTCAACGCCTATGACGGCCGCGAAAAAGCGCCGGCCTCGGCCAAAGGCGACCGTTTCCTCGACGCCAAGGGCAAGCCCCTGCCGCTCAGGGAGGCCATCAATTCCGGCAAGTCCGTCGGCGTGCCCGGCCTGCTGCGCGTGATGGAACTCGCGCACCAGAAGCACGGCAAGCTGCCCTGGGCAAAACTGTTTGAGCCCACGATACGCCTGGCCGAAAATGGCTTCGCGGTGTCTGAGCGCCTGCACACCGTGATCAAGCTCGACAAGACCTTGCGCGCCAATGCGAATGCGCGCGCCTATTTTTACGACGCGGCCGGCGAGCCGCTGGCGGTCGGCGCCACGCTGAAGAACCCCGACTTCGCGGCGGTGCTCAGGCGCGTCGCCAAGGAAGGCCCGGATGCTTTTTACAAAGGCGAGATCGCCCGCGACATCTCGGCCGCCGTGAATGGCCAGGCCCAGCCTGGCGGCATGACGCTGCAGGACATCGCCGGCTACCAGGCGCGCGAACGCGCGGTGCTGTGCGGCGCCTACCGCGCCTACAAGGTCTGCGGCATGCCACCGCCTTCGTCGGGCGGCATCGCGGTGCTGGCCATGCTGGGTGCGCTGGAGCGTTTCCCGATGTCCGGCGTGCGGCCCAATTCCACCGAGGCCGTGCACCTGTTTTCCGAAGCCGGCCGCCTGGCCTATGCCGACCGCGACTACTACGTGGGTGATCCCGATTTTGTGAACGTGCCGGCGACGGCGCTGGTCTCGCCCGAATACCTCAAGAGCCGCAGCGCACTGATACGCCCTGACGTGAGCATGAAGCGCGCCGCGCCCGGCGTGCCGGCCGGCGTCAAGCTGGCCTGGGCGCCCGATGAGGAATCGGAGATCCCGGCGACCAGCCATATCTCGGTGATCGACCCCGCCGGCAACGCGGTGTCCATGACGACGACGATTGAAGCGGTGTTCGGCAGCCACATCATGGTGCGCGGATTTTTGCTGAACAACCAGATGACGGACTTCGCGCTCGCGCCCGAAGAAAACGGCTTGCCGGTGGCCAACCGCATCGAAGGCGGCAAGCGCCCGCGCAGCACCATGTCGCCCACGCTGGTGTTCGACGCCGACGGCAAGCTCAAGATGACGGTGGGCTCGCCCGGCGGCAGCGCCATCATCAACTACGTCACCAAGACACTGGTGGGCGTGCTGGACTGGGGCCTGGACGTGCAACAGGCGATTTCATTGCCGAACATGGGCAGCCGCAACCGCGCCACCGAGGTCGAGCTGGGCAGCGAGCTTGAAAAGCTGTCCGGTCCCTTGAAGGCGCTGGGCCACGAGGTGCAGGCCATCGAGTTCACCAGCGGCCTGCAGGGCATTGTGGTAACGCCCCAAGGCCTGGTCGGCGGCGCCGATCCGCGCCGCGAGGGTTTTGTGCTGGGGGAATAAGGCGTTTAGAACCTGTTTACGATCTAAGTGGGGTCACGTTGGGGTGCAATCGGGATGAGTGGGCCGACCGGGCACGCCGCATGGGCTTATGCCCATGCAAGGGTCCGGGTGGCTCAATCGCCCGATTTCACCCCAACCCGAAGGGCAAGCGCCTTCTCGGGCGGTCTGCGGCGTTGCGGCGCTAGCCCATAGATGAACTATGGGCGTCGCACCGCGCCTTGCATCCCATCCCGAGAAGGGGCTTGCGTGACCCCACTTAGATCGTAAACAGGTTCTTAGCCTGGGTTGGCTATCTGCGAAGATAGCGTGCTTTATTTCAAGCAAACCCAGGAGCAAGCATGCAAGACGGTATCCACTCTGAGAGGTTTCAGGCCTCTGCGCGCGCATGACGACGAGCGGGCAACTGGGTTTCGGTTTTGACGAGGGCATGCTGGCGATGGCCGCCGAGGCCGCCAAGCTGCGCAAGCCCAAGGCGCCCAAGCCTGCGCCCCCGGCACCCGCGGCGCCCTCCGCCACGACCGGCGACAGCCCGGAGGCCATGGCCCTGGCGCTGGAACGGCACGCCGACTATCGCGTGCTCAGGCGCCTGGTGCCGGCCATGGAGTTTCCCGGCGCGCCGCTGGGGCCCGTGGCCCATGTCGTGATCCTCGATACCGAAACCACCGGGCTCGACGCCTCGCGCGACCAGATCATGGAGCTGGCGCTGCTGCGCATTCAGGTCGACACCCAGACCGGGCTCGCGACGGGGCCGGTGCAGGTCTACGACGGGCTGCGCGACCCGGGCATGCCGGTGCCGAAAATCGCGCGCGAGATCACCGGCATCACCGACGAGATGCTGGCGGGCCAGCAACTGGACATGGCGCGCGTCGCCAGCCTGCTGGAGGGCGTGGACCTGGTCATCGCGCACAACGCTGGTTTTGACCGCCCCTTCGTGGAAGGCCTGGTCCCCCAGGCGCAGGGCCTGAACTGGGCCTGCTCCTTCGCCGACATCGACTGGACGGCGGCAGGCCACAGCTCGGCCAAGCTCAGCTACCTGGCCTCCGAGCTGGGCTGGTTTTACGATGCGCACCGCGCGGAGATGGACTGCCACGCCCTGCTCAAGGTCTTGCTGGCCGGGCTACCGGGCCTGGGTGTCAACGGGCTGGCGCACCTTCTCTCGGCGTCCCGCCTGCCGAGCTACCGCCTGCAGGCCACCGGCGCGTCTTTCGCGGCCAAGGACGCTCTCAAAAACCGCGGCTACCGCTGGGACAGCACCGCCAAGGTCTGGCACACGCGGCTGGGCGGGGACGCCGCGCTGCAGGCCGAATGTGAATGGCTGCAGCAGGAGGTCTACGGCGGGCGTGCCGCGCGCCTGGCGTGGGAGCGTTACGACGCCGCCAGCCGCTACTCGGGCCGCGCGGGCACGCCCGGCTGGGCGCAGCTGAACGGCTAGCCCGCCGGCCCCTGCCGGGAACAATCCCGCGCAGGCGGTGTCTGACGGCCTTATGGATGAATCCCAGGAGTTCCCCTCATGAATATCGTTAAAACTGTTTCCGGCGCGGTGCTGGCCGCGCTCCTGGCCGCGGGCTGTGCCACCAGCGTACAGCCCGGCATGTCGCGCGAGCAGGTCATCGCCAGCTACGGCACGCCGACACGCACGGTGCCGCTGGCCTCGGGCACACGCCTGCAATACTCCGCCCAGCCGGCGGGCCAGTGGGCCATCATGGTCGACCTCGATGCCGCGGGCAAAGTGGTCAGTAGCAGGCAGGTCCTGAACATCCAGGACTTCTCCAGGATCGAAGTCGGCAAATGGACGCGCGCGGACGTGGAGCGCGAGTTCGGGCGTCCCGCGAAGGTCGACGGTGTGATCTCCTGGCCGGGCGACATCATGACCTACCGCTGGCGCGACGGTGTCCAGGACATGTTCTTCTTTGTCTACCTGGATGCGGGCAACGTGGTGCAGCGTGTCGGCCAGGGCATGGAGTTCCCGATCAGGGTGAACGACCGCTGACTTATCCCCTCTTCCCCTGGGAGAGGGCTAGGGTAAGGGCCAGCGGCCTCAAAACAAACGCGGCGAAACACCAGCGCCGCAAGCCCTCATCCCAACCTTCTCCCAAAGGGAGAAGGGGCAAGAATCAATCCCGCGACGCAAGCCGGCCTATCTCCGGCCAGCGATGGTGCAAATACATCCAGGCCACCAGGCCTATGCACATCATGCCCAGCGACACCGCGGCCAGCGCGGGGGTGGAATGCATCACCAGCGGCGCGACGATACCGGCCACGATGCCGTTGGCGGTCGAACCGATAAAGGCCTGCAGCGACGACGCCATGCCGCGCCGCTCGGGGTAAAGGTCCAGCACCAGCAGGGTGACGACAGGCACCATCAGCGCCCAGCCGAAGGCGAACACCGCGATCGGGAACAGCGCCCATGAGGCATGCGGCGTGAAGACCAGGTTGGCCGCGAGGTTGAGCACCGAGGTCACCAGCATGACCACAAAACCGTGGCGTATCTGCTGCTTGGGCGCGATCTTGCCGGCCAGGCGGCCGCTGAGCCAGGCGCCGGACATGATGCCGGAGATGGTCAGGACAAAAAACCAGAAGAACTCGGTGGGCTGCAGCGACAGGTGCTCGCCGAGGAAGGCCGGCGCCGACAGCACGTACAAAAACATGCCGTTGAAGGGCACGCCGCTGGCCAGCGCCAGCAACAGGAAGCGCGGGCTGGAGCCCAGCTGCCAATAGCCGCGCATCAAATGCCGGACTTCGAAGGGCTGGCGGTCCAGCGGCGGCAATGTTTCGGGCAGGAAGCGGAAGTTGGTCGTCCAGAGCACCACGCCCACGCCCGTGAGGAACCAGAAGATGCTGTGCCAGCCCAGGTGCACAAACAGCCAGCCGCCCACGATGGGCGCCAGCGCGGGCGCCACGCCGAAATAAATCGTGACCTGGCTCATGACCTGCTGGGCCTGGGCCGGCGGGTACATGTCGCGGATCACGGCGCGCGAGACCACGATGCCGGCGCCCGTCGACAAACCCTGCACGGCGCGGAAGAAAACCAGCTGGCCTATGCTTTGCGACAGCGCGCAGCCCGCCGAGGCCAGCGTGAACAGCGCGATGCCCCAGAGCACCACCGGCCGGCGGCCGAAGCTGTCGGCCAGCGCGCCGTGAAACAGGTTCATGAAGGCAAAACCGAACAGGTAGGCCGACAGCGTCTGCTGCATCTCCACCGGCGTGGCGCCCAGCGAACGCGCGATGCCGGAGAACGCCGGGATGTAGGTGTCGATGGAAAACGGCCCCAGCATGCCGAGGATGGCCAGCAGGGCGGCGAGTGTCCAGCGCGGGGCGCGCCAAAGCTGGTCGGCGTTGGGGTTCATGCGTTTTTGAGTTTAAGGGCGGTTTCGTAGAGTTCGTTGCGGCCCACGCCGGTGATGTCGGCGGCCAGTTTCACGGCGGTCTTGAGCGGCAGTTCGGCCAACAGCAGCTGCAGCACGCGCGTGCCGTCCTCGGCGCTCTCGGGCGCGGAAGAGGGGTGCAGCACCAGGGCGAATTCGCCGCGTGTGCGCTGCGGCCCGGCGGCCAGCCAGGCCGCGAAGCCCTGCGCCGGCACCGTCGCGATTTCCTCGAACTGCTTGGTCAGCTCGCGCCCCACGGTGACGAGGCGCTCCCCCAGCACGGCCATGGCGCGCGCCAGCGCCTCGATGCGGTGCGGCGCCTCGAGGATCACGATGGCCCGCCTGTCGGTTTGCAAATCGGCGATGGCCTGGTCGCGCTCGCCGGCCTTGCTCGGCAGGAAGCCGGCAAAGACAAATCCGGTTTCACCGCCCGGGCTGCCGAGGCCGGCCACGCTGAGCACCGTGGTGACGCTGCTGGCGCCGGGCAGGGGCATGACGGCCAGACCGGCCGCGCGCACCGCGGCGACCAGGCGCGCGCCGGGATCGCTCACGGCCGGCGTGCCGGCGTCGCTGACGTAGGCCACGCGCTCACCGCGCTGCAGGCGTTCAATCACCAGGCCGGCGGCCTGCGCTTCGTTGTGTTCATGCACCGCGAGCAGCGGCTTGTCGATGCCGTACTGGCGCAGCAGGGGCTGGGAGTGGCGCTTGTCCTCGCAGGCAATGGCGTCGACCAGCTGCAGCACCTGCAGCGCGCGCAGGCTGATGTCGGCCAGGTTGCCGATGGGCGTGGCCACGACGTACAGCGCGCTTTCCGGATAATGCTGCATGCCCGCCGCGGCGCGCGCCGCATCCAGTGCCAGTTCGAAAGAAGCGTTCAATGTGGTTTTCCAGAAAACAGGTTTCCAAGGTGCCGCCGGCGGCCGCGGTTGCCGACGCGCGTCCCTTGCCCGGGCAGGTTACCACCAAGTCGCGCGGCGATGCCGCGGAATCCGCCGCGCGCGCCTGCCTGCTACGGGCCGGCCTGCGCTTCGTGGAGGCCAATTACCGCACGCCCGGCCGCGGCGGCGGCGAGATCGACCTGGTGATGCGCGCGCCCGACGGCACGCTGGTGTTTGTGGAAGTGCGCCAGCGCGCGGATGCTTTGCACGGCGGGGCGGCGGCCAGCATCAGCGCCGCCAAGCGGCAGCGCATCGTGCTGGCGGCGCGCCACTACCTGATGCGTTTCGCCAGCCCGCCGCCCTGCCGTTTTGACGTGGTGCTGGTCAACGGCGCGCTGGGCGACAAAACGGCCGCCGCCATCGAGTGGCTGCCGGCGGCGTTTGATGCTTCGTGAATGAGGGCTTGCCGGCGCGCGGCCGGCTACTTCGTCAGGGCCTGGAATTCGCTCGGGTGGACGGTCTCGAACATCTTGTTGTCGCGCAGGAAGGCCACGATCCAGTGGCCGAAGGTCTGCGTGAAATGCATGGGAACGGCTTCGTTGAGCGCGAGCGCGATGGACTGCCGGACCGACACGTCGATGTCGAGGCTGTCCGAGGGCGGCACGTCCACGCGTATCAGCATGAAGGTGTCGCGGTCCTGCAGCTCCACGCTCGGGGACGGCCATCTCGCGGCCGTCGCGCGCATGAAGGCGGCGGCTGCGTTCCTGGCGACCTCGGGATCAAAAACGGGACTGCTCATGGGGTGCGTGGACTTCGCTCTTTTAGTAACTGGGTGTATCGATGATGGCGCAATCTTCCCCGGCGCTGCCGTCGCGGGCGAAGTTTTCAGAATGAACCGGGCATAGTTCCGGTAACTAGTTCCGGTTTTTCAAGCCCCGTCATTCAAGCCATGTTCGCGGTCGGAGCGGGGGGCCTGCCGTTGCGCAAAGCCTCTGATTCTATAAAGATTGCGAAGGAGGCTGGCCGCTGCCTGTCGCGAAAAGGCGCGCAAGCAGGCCGGGGCGCGAAGGGCCGGCATGACCCGCTATCATTGGCCCATGCTTGAACAACGCATAGAACAGCAATTCATCGACAGCGCCGACCTCAAGTACCAGGCCGCCCAGGTCCTGTCCAAACCGATCGCGGCGGCGGTCCAGGCCATCCTGGCCAGCGTCACCAGCGGCGGCAAGGTGCTGGCCTGCGGCAATGGCGGATCGGCCGCCGACGCCCAGCATTTCGCGGCCGAGTTCGTCGGCCGCTATGAACGCGAAAGGCCCGAGCTGGGCGCGATCGCCCTGACGACGGACAGCTCCATCATCACGGCGATCGCCAACGACTACGATTTTTCGGTGATTTTTTCCAAGCAGGTGCGCGCGCTCGGCGGTGCCGGCGACGTCCTGCTGGCCATGAGCACCAGCGGCAACTCGGCCAACGTGCTGGCCGCCATCGAAGCCGCCCACGAGCGCGAGATGACCGTGGTGGCCCTGACGGGCCGGGGCGGCGGCAAGATCACCCACGCCCTGCGTGAAACCGATGTGCATGTCTGCGTTCCGCATGAGCGGACCGCGCGTATCCAGGAAGTGCACCTTCTCGTCCTCCATTGCATCTGCGATGGCGTGGACACCCAGTTACTTGGCGACCAGGAGACCTCTGTATGAAATTTGTCCGGTTTAAACGGCTGACTTTGGCCATCACGGCCGCAACCCTGCTGGGCGGCAGCCTGACGGCCTGCTTCCCGCTGGTCGTGGGCGGCGTCGCGGGCGGCGCGCTGGTGGCGACCGACCGCCGCACTTCCGGCGCGCAGCTGGAAGACGAGGGCATCGAATTGCGCGCCACCAGCCGCATCCGCAGCAATGTCGGCGAGCGCGTGCACGTCAACCTGACGAGCTACAACCGGCAGGTGCTGCTCACGGGCGAAGTGCCGACCGCGCAGGACAAGCAGCTGGTCGAGCAGATCGTCGCGCGCGTGGAAAACGTGAGCTCGGTGGTCAACGAACTGGCCGTCATGGGCAACGCGACCCTGACGCAGCGCTCTTCCGACGTCCTGGTCACCGGCCGCGTCAAGGCCATGCTGGTCGATGCGCGCGACCTGTCCTCCAACGCCTTCAAGGTGATCACGGAGCGCGGCACGACCTACCTGATGGGCCGCGTCACGCAACGCGAGGCCGATCGCGCCACCGAGGTGGTGCGCTCAACGCCCGGTGTGCAGAAGGTTGTCCGGATTTTTGAGGTCATCAGCGAGGAAGAACTGGCGCGCATGCTGCCGGCCAAACCTGCTCCGGCCCCGGCTCAAAGCACCAAGCCCGCAGGCAGCTGAAGCAAGGCAAAGCAAAGCGGCCGCACCGGTTCATCCGGTGCAGCCGCTTTTTTTTGGGGGGAAAATCCCCCGCGCTACTTGAGGCGTTTGATCAAACTGGACGTATCCCAGCGCTGGCCGCCCATGGCCTGCACGTCGGCATAGAACTGGTCGACGAGGGCGGTGACGGGCAGGCGGGCGCCGTTGCGCTTGGCCTCGTCCAGCACCAGGCCCAGGTCCTTGCGCATCCAGTCGACGGCGAAGCCGAAGTCGAACTTGTCGGCGACCATGGTCTTGCCGCGGTTGTCGAGCTGCCAGCTTTGCGCCGCGCCCTTGCCGATCACGTCCAGCACCTGGTTCACGTCCAGCCCGGCCTTCTGGCCGAAGGCGACCGCCTCGCTCAGGCCCTGCACCAGGCCGGCGATGCAGATCTGGTTGACCATCTTGGTGAGCTGGCCTGCGCCGCTGGCGCCCATCAGCGTGAAGGCCTTGGAAAACGCCATGCCGGCGGGTTTCACGGCATCGAAGGCCGCGGCGTCGCCGCCGCACATCACGGTGAGCGCGCCGTTCTGCGCGCCGGCCTGGCCGCCCGACACCGGGGCATCGATGAATTGCAGGCCGAGCTTGGCGGCGGCCGCGTAGAGTTCGCGCGCCACGTCGGCCGAGGCCGTGGTGTGGTCGACAAAAATCGCGCCCGGCTTCATGCCGGCGAAGGCGCCGTCCGCGCCCAGCGTGACGGCGCGCAGGTCGTCGTCATTGCCGACGCAGCAGAACACGATGTCGGCGCCGGCCACCGCCAGGCGCGGCAGGGCGGCGTGCGCCGGCTTGGCCGTGGCGGCATATTCGGCGACCCAGGCGGCGGCCTTGGCGGGGCTGCGGTTGTAGACCGTGACGCTGTGGCCGGCCAGCGCCAGGTGCCCGGCCATGGGGTAGCCCATGACGCCCAGGCCCAGGAAGGCGACCTGGCGGGGAGTGGAAGATTCGTAGGTTTTGGCGGTGGTGCTGGACATGGGGAGCTGCCTGAAAGAGGAATGGGAAGGACGAACGGGAGCCGCCGGCACGAAGCCGGCAGGCTGCCCGGACTTAAACGATGGCGAAGTTTTCGGTGCCGGCCGCCAGGTCGGACGACTTGGCGCGCGTCGAGTTGAGTTTGATCTGCAGGCGCAGGTCGTTCACCGAATCGGCATTGCGCAGGGCGTCTTCGTAGGTGATGAAGTGGCTTTCGAAGGCGTCGTACAGCGCCTGGTCGAAGGTCTGCATGCCCAGGTTGCGGCTTTTCTTCATGATCTCCTTGATCTCGGAGACTTCGCCCTTGAAGATCAGGTCGGAGATCAGCGGCGAGTTGAGCATGACCTCGACCGCGGCGAAACGGCCTTTGCCGTCCTGCTTGGGCACCAGTCGTTGCGAGATCATGGCTTTCAGGTTGAGCGACAAGTCCATCAGCAGCTGGGTGCGGCGTTCTTCGGGGAAGAAGTTGATCACGCGGTCCAGCGCCTGGTTGGCACTGTTGGCGTGCAGCGTGGCCAAGCACAGGTGGCCGGTTTCGGCGAAGGCGATGGCGTGCTCCATGGTTTCGCGGTCGCGGATCTCGCCCATCAGGATCACGTCCGGCGCCTGGCGCAGCGTGTTTTTCAGCGCCGCTTCCCAGCTGTCGGTGTCCAGGCCCACTTCGCGCTGCGTGATCACGCAGTTTTTGTGCGCGTGGACAAACTCCACCGGGTCTTCAATCGTGATGATGTGGCCGTAGGACTGCTCGTTGCGCCAGTCCACCATGGCGGCCAGCGTGGTCGATTTGCCGGAGCCGGTGGCGCCGACCAGGATGGTCAGGCCGCGCTTGCTCATCACCACTTCCTTGAGCACCTGGGGCACGCCCAGCCCGTCAATGGTGGGCAGCACGGCCGGGATGGTCCGCATCACCATGCCGACCTTGCCCTGCTGGATGAAGGCGTTCACGCGAAAACGGCCGACGCCGGGCGGCGAGATCGCGAAGTTGCATTCCTTGGTGCGCTCAAACTCCGCCGCCTGCTTGTCGTTCATGATGGAACGCGCCAGCGCCAGCGTGTGGCCGGCGTTGAGCGGTTGCGGCGACACCTTGGTCACCTTGCCGTCCACTTTCATGGCCGGCGGGAAATCGCCCGTGATGAACAGGTCGCTGCCGTTGCGGCTGACCATGAGTTTCAGCAGGTCGTTGATGAATTTACTGGCCTGGTCGCGTTCCATGAACGACTCCTAAAAAATGATGCCCCCACGCTTGTCGCTTCGCGTACTGCGCTGCCCCCCGAAGGGGCCGCTGCGCCTGCGGCCCGGCAAAGCCGGTTCCGCGGCCCCTGCTTGCCTTGGACAGGCTTGTACTGCGAGTGTCGCGCATGGTTCTAGCCTGGGAAGTTTTCCGGGATCTTTGCTTTGCCGCGTGCTTCGGCGGCGGAGATGACATTGCGCTTGACCAGGTCCGTCAGGTTCTGGTCCAGCGTCTGCATGCCCACGCTGTTGCCGGTCTGGATGGACGAATACATCTGCGCGACCTTGGCTTCGCGGATCAAATTGCGGATGGCGCTGGTGCCCAGCATGATCTCGTGCGCCGCCACGCGGCCCGCGCCGTCCTTGGTCTTGCACAGCGTCTGCGAGATCACCGCCTGCAGCGACTCCGACAGCATGGAGCGGATCATTTCCTTTTCCTCGGCCGGGAACACGTCGATGATCCGGTCGATCGTCTTGGCGGCGCTGGAGGTGTGCAGCGTGCCGAAGACCAGGTGGCCGGTTTCAGCGGCCGACATGGCCAGGCGAATGGTTTCCAGGTCGCGCATTTCACCCACCAGGATGGCGTCCGGGTCTTCGCGCAGCGCGGATTTCAGCGCGGCGTTGAAGCTCAGGGTGTGCGGGCCGACTTCGCGCTGGTTGATCAGGCATTTTTTGGACTCGTGCACGAACTCGATCGGGTCTTCCACGGTGAGGATGTGGCCATACTCGTTTTCGTTCAAAAAGTTGACCATGGCCGCCAGCGTGGTGGACTTGCCCGAGCCGGTGGGGCCGGTGACCAGCACCATGCCGCGCGGCTTCATGGCCAGGTCGCCGAAAATCTTGGGTGCGTTGAGCTGCTCCAGTGTCAGGATCTTGGACGGGATGGTCCGCAGCACGGCGCCGGCGCCGCGGTTCTGGTTGAAGGCATTCACCCGGAAGCGGGCCAGGCCGTCGATTTCAAAGGAAAAGTCGACCTCGAGGAATTCTTCGTAGGTCTTGCGCTGGGTGTCGTTCATGATGTCGTACACCATGGCATGCACCTGCTTGTGGTCCAGCGGATCGATGTTGATGCGCCGCACGTCGCCGTGAACCCGGATCATGGGCGGCAGGCCAGCCGATAAGTGCAAGTCAGACGCCTTGTTCTTGACGCTAAAAGCCAGCAACTGCGTGATATCCATCCCGGGGCCCTTTGAAATTGGTTTTCAAACTAAGTTTACAGTTCGATTATGACCACGATTGTGCGCAATCTCCAGCTAGTCCGTGACCGTATCACCACGGCCTGCGTCGCCGCCGGGCGGAACCCGGCCACCGTACGTCTGCTGGCCGTGTCCAAGACCTTTGGCGCGGAGGCCGTGGCCGACGCCGCTTCGGACGGGCAGCGTGCCTTCGGCGAAAACTACATCGCCGAAGGCGTTGAGAAGATCCTGGCGCTGCGCGGCCGGCCCGGCGAGCCCCTGGAGTGGCACTGCATAGGCCCGGTGCAAAGCAATAAAACCCGCCTGGTCGCGGAGCACTTTGACTGGGTGCAGTCGGTCGACCGGCTCAAGATCGCCCAGCGCCTGAGCGAGCAGCGGCCCGCCGGCCTGCCGCCGCTGCAGATCTGCCTGCAGGTCAACATCGACGGCGGCGCCAACAAGTCGGGCCTGGCGCCGGACGACGTCCTGGCCCTGGCGCGGGAAGTCGCGCAACTGCCGCGCCTTGTCCTGCGCGGCCTGATGGCCATTCCCGAGCCGGCCGCTGATTTTGATGCTGCCTGCGAGTTGCACGCCAGGACCAAGGCTGTTTTTGATGCGGTCAACGCCTCCGGTGCCTTGCCCGTACCTATGGATACCCTGTCATTGGGCATGACTGCGGACCTGGAGGCGGCGATTCACGCTGGCAGCACCATGGTGCGAGTGGGTACCGCGATCTTCGGCAATAGGTGAGCCCCACGGTCGCTCACTTCGCGTAGCTCCCTGCCCCCGAGGGGCCGCTGCGCCTGCGGCCCGGCAAAGCCGGTTCCGCGGCCCCTGCTGGTGAAGATATGCCTGCCTCTGAGGCTTCTATTTCTTAGGAGGAGCGAGGGGTTTGATGGCGCCGCAATCGGCTGAGAGCCATTTGCCCGAGGCGTTCATGGTCATCTTCTCGGGTTTGCCCTTGACGCTGGTCGTCGTGTTCATCTTCATGGTGTAGGCGGTGTCGCCCGAGAAGGTCATCTCGCCTTCGCCGCTGGAGGGCGGCTGGGCGCAGGCATAGGAGAACTTCATGGTGTTGCCGCTGCGCGGCGACCGGGTGGTCTTGCAGTCGCCTTGCTGCTGCTGCGGCAACTCATTGCGCTCGGCCATCTCCTTGGTGATGCACATCTTCATGCTCATGCCGCCGCCGCTGCCCGGCGCCATGGACATGCCCTGCTTGGCCATCATGTCCTGCATCTGCTTGCGCTGCTCGGGCGACATGCCGGCCATCTGCTTTTCCATGTTGGCCATGGCTTTTTCCATTTCGCCGGAGCTCGACTGCATTTTGTTGGTGATTTCCCACAAGCCGGGCTTGGTGGTTTGCGCGGCGGCGCCGGCGGCGAAGGCCAGCGCGGCGGCGGCCAGGAGAGGCGTGGTGAATTTCATGGACATCCCTGTTGTTGTTGAAGTGCAAAAACGGAAGCAGTTCGCATTATTGCCAGCGGCCGCGGCTTGGCAAGCCCGGCCTTGCCGGGTCAGCGCATGAACTTCCCGCCGCGCCCGATGATGGTCAGGTCGGTGAAGCGCGAACCCTCGTGGCTCTTGGGCCCGTAGTTCACGGTGAAGCCGCCGATGTTGTGGTCGCGTATGGATTCGAGCGCCGTCATCAGGCTCTCGCGGGTCAGGTTCTTGCCGGCGCGGCGCAGGCCTTCGGTGAACACCTTGGCCGCGAGGAAACCCTCCATGCTCGAGAAATCAAAATCCTTGTGGCCGGCTTCCATCATGCGTTGCTGGTATTCGCGCACGACGGCCGACGACGGCGTGTAGGGGAAGGGCACGACCTGCGAAATCGTCACGCCGGCCCCGGCATCGCCCAGTTCCTCGGCCAGCGCCTTGGAGCCGACAAAACTCACGTTGAAGAACTGGCCGCCGTAGGCCTTGGCCCTGGCCTGCTTGATCAGGGCCGCGCAGGATTTGTAGGCGCTGATCTGGATCACGGCTTCGGGCGCGGCCTTGAGGATTTCCGCCAGCGGCGCGGCCACGTCCACGCTGTTGCGCTCGACGGTGACGCTGGCCGCCGGCTTGAGGTTGCGTTTGGTCAGGGCCCGCATCACGCCCTCCAGCCCGGCTTTGCCGTAGGAGTCGTTCTGGTAGAAGATGGCGATCTTGGTGATGCCGACGGTGCTCAGGTGCTGCACGATGCGCTCGGTTTCGTCAAAGTAACTGGCGCGCACATGGAAGAGGTTGCGGTTGAAGGGCTCGCGCAGGGCCTGCGCGCCGGTGAAGGGGCCGATCAGCGGGATGCCTGCGGCGTTGATCGCCGGCACCGCCGCCAGCGTGGTCGGCGTTCCGACCGAGCCGATCAGCGCGAACACCTTGTCTTCCTCGATCAGCGCCTTGACGGCCGCGGCGGCTTTCTCGGGTTCGTAGCCGTCATCGCGCGAAACCAGTTTGAGCGTCCGTCCGCTGATGCCGCCCGCAGCATTGACCGCATTGAAGTGGGCCAATATACCCAGCTGCATGCGTTTGCCCAGTTCGGCCGCGGGGCCGGTCTGGGCGGCGAACTGCCCGACCTGTATTTCCGCGTCCGTGACGCCGGTTTCCGCTGCCTGGGCGGAAAAGACGGAAAAGGCCAGCAGCATTGCGCTGCATGAGAACCATGGCTTGACGTTCATCTGGAGGACCCTCCGGGCGCAATGGCCGATGTTGTCTGGCTGCGGCTTGTCTTATGCAATCCGCTTCTTAGGTCGCAAGGTATGCCAAGGTGGGCCGCTTGGCAACCCGGTTAGCCCTCGCCGAGGGGGTTTGGGGCTGGAAAACGTGAAAAAGGCCTGAAAAAGCGGCAAAAGGGGCAAAAGGGGCAAAAACGTGGACGGCCTTATCCAGGGGATCACACGCCCAGCGCCAGGCGGGTGGTGTTCTTGACTTCTTCCATCACCGCATAGGTACGGGTTTCGCGCACGCCCGGCAGCTGCCACAGCACGGTGCCGGCAAAGGAGCGGTAGGCCGCCATGTCGGCCATGCGGGTCTTGAGGAGGTAGTCGAAGCCGCCGGCCACCATGTGGCATTCGGTGATTTCGTGGTGTACCTGCACCGCCGCCTTGAAGGCCTCGAAGACATTGGGCGTGGTGCGGTCCAGCAGCACTTCCACAAACACCATCATGCCGGCGCCCAGCTTGAGCGGGTTGAGCAGCGCCTCATAGCCCAGGATGTAGCCGTCGCGGCTCAGGCGCTGCACGCGGGCCAGCACGGCGGTCGGCGACAGGGCCACGCTCTCGGCCAGCTTGAGGTTGGAGATCCGGCCGTCCTGCTGCAGAACATTCAGGATTTTGAGGTCAATGCGGTCAATTTCCGGCGAGGCTTCAAACATGGCTAGTGAATTATTCGGTTATATGCGGAAATTTAGCGGGAAATTCGGCATTATTCAATGGAACATCTCTGTGTCCACTGAATAAGTGCCCCAAACCGTCAAATCCTCCATGGAGCTCCCGATGTCCGCTTCCCCGCGCCTGCCCTTCCCCTACCGCCCTGAAGCCGACATCGTGGCCAGCCAGCTGCGCGGCCTGGCCGGCGCGCTGGACTGGGCGGCGGCGGCGCTGTCAGCCCAGCCCTGGGTGCAGGCCGTGCGCGACAACCCGCCGCCTTTCTGGGCCATGGAAAGCCTGCTCAAGGAATACCCGATCTCCAGCGCCGAGGGCCTGGCCCTGATGCGTCTGGCCGAGGCCCTGCTGCGCGTGCCCGATGCCGAAACGGCGATTGCGCTCACGGCCGACCAGCTGGGGCGCGCGGATTTCGACGGCGCCGGCGACGGCGTGATGGCCCGCCTGTCGGCCTCCGCCATCGCGATGTCCAAGATGTTCTTGCCCGAAGGCGGCCAGCCCAATCTCATGAGCAAGCTGGGCGCGCGCACCGTCGTGGCCGCCACCCTGCGCGCCGTGCAGCTGCTGGGCCGCCAGTTCGTGCTGGGCCAGACGATTGGCGACGCGATGGCCGAGGCCGACGACAGCCGCAAAAAAATCCCGAATCTGCGCTTCAGCTACGACATGCTGGGTGAGGGCGCGCGCACCGACGCCGATGCGCTGCGCTACCTGGCCAGCTACACCAACGCCATCCAGGCCATCGCCGCCGGCGCGAATGCCGCAGACGCCACGGAAAAGAACGACGGCATCTCCATCAAGCTCAGCGCGCTGCACCCGCGCTACGAAGACGCCCAGCGCGAACGCGTGATGGCCGAGCTGGTACCCCGCGTCTGGGGCCTGTGCGAGCTGTCGGCCCGGGCCAACATCAACCTCACGATTGATGCCGAGGAAGTCGACCGGCTGGAGCTGTCTCTCGATGTGTTTGAAGCATTGGCCGCCTTGGTCGCGAAACATCATCCGCAGTGGCAGGGCTTCGGCCTGGCCATGCAGGCCTACCAGACGCGCGCACTCGATCTGATTGCCCACATCGCCGCCATCGCCCGCAAGTACAAGCTGCGCCTGATGTGCCGGCTGGTCAAGGGCGCCTACTGGGATTCGGAAATCAAGCGCGCGCAGGAGATGGGCCTGCCGCATTACCCGGTGTTCACGCACAAGCACCACACCGACGTGTCTTACCTGGCCTGCGCGCAGGCCCTGCTGGCCGCGCCCGATGCGATCTACCCGCAGTTCGCCGGCCACAACGCCGCGACCATCGCCGCGATTTTGCAAATGGCCTCGCGCAACGCGGTACCCTTTGAGCTGCAGCGCCTGCACGGCATGGGCGAGGGCGTGTTCCGCGAGGTGCTCAAGAACCCGCTGATCAGCTGCCGCGTCTACGCCCCCGTGGGCGCGCACCGCGACTTGCTGGCCTACCTGGTGCGCCGCCTGCTCGAGAATGGCGCCAACTCTTCGTTTGTGCACCAGCTCGCCGATGAGTCGGTCGGCATGGGCGAGCTGCTGACCTCGCCGCTGCGTCTGGAGCCCGACGCCTCGCTGCCGCTGCCGCCCGCGCTTTACGGCCCCGGCCGCCCCAACAGCCTGGGGCTGGACCTCACGGTTGAAAGCATGCGCGCGCCGCTGCTCGCCGCGCTGGCTTCCACGCCGGTGCCGGTGGTGCCGGAATTCGACCCCCGGCAGGCTGGCGGCCTGGTGGAGAAGAGCGCCAGCGCCTATCGGCAATGGAGCAAGGTGGACGTGGCCGAACGCGCCGCAGTCCTGCGCCGCGCCGCCGATGCGATGGAGCGGCAGATGCCGAAGTTCTGCGCGCTGCTGGTGAAGGAAGCCTTCAAGACCTGGGGCGACGCCGTGTCGGAGGTGCGCGAGGCGGTGGACTTCCTGCGTTACTACGCCAACGAGGCCGAGCGCATCATGCAGCCGATGGCCTTGCCGGGCCCGACCGGCGAGACCAACGAGCTGCGCCTCACGGCGCGCGGCCCCTGGGTCTGTATCAGCCCCTGGAATTTCCCGCTGGCCATCTTCACCGGCCAGGTCGCGGCCGCGCTGGCCACCGGCAATACCGTGCTGGCCAAGCCCGCCGAGCAGACACCGGGCGTGGCCTGGGAGGCCGTCAAGCTGCTGCATGAAGCCGGTGTGCCCGAAGGCGCGCTGCAACTCGCGCACGGCCCCGGCGACACCGTGGGCGCGGCCCTGGTGGCAGCGCCCCAGGTGGCCGGCGTGGTGTTCACCGGCTCCACCCAGGTTGCCAAAATCATCAACCGCGCCCTCGCCGCCAAGGATGGCCCCATCGTCCCCCTGATCGCCGAGACCGGCGGCATCAACGCCATGCTGGTCGACAGCACGGCCCTGCCCGAACAGGTCGCCGACGCGGTGGTGCAAAGCGCGTTCCGCTCCGCCGGCCAGCGCTGCTCGGCACTGCGCCTGCTGTGCGTGCACGAGGGCATCGCCGACCACGTGATGGACATGATCAAGGGCGCGGCGCAGGAACTGGCGGCCGGCGAAACCGCCGACCTCGCCACCGACGTCGGACCGGTGATAGACCGCGAGGCGTTCGACAATATCCAGAAGCACTTGCAGCGTTTGAACTCCAGCGCCAAGGTGCTGGTCAGCCCGGCGCAGCGCCCACAGGCCGCGTCCGGCCCGCTGGCCAACCTGATCCCGCCCGCGGCCTTTGAGGTACCCAGCCTGGCCGACGTGAAAGACGAAATCTTCGGCCCGGTGCTGCAGGTCGTGCGCTGGGGTAGCGGCGACCTCAAGGACCCGCAAGCCGTGATCGCGCAGATCAACGCACTGGGCTACGGCCTCACCCTGGGCATACAGACCCGCATCGATTCCCGCGCGCAGGCGCTGGCGGCGGCCGCGCACGTCGGCAACATCTACGTCAACCGCAACATGATTGGTGCGGTGGTGGGGGTGCAGCCGTTTGGCGGAGAGGGGCTCTCCGGGACTGGCCCCAAAGCCGGTGGGCCGCATTATCTTTATCGGTTTTGTGCTGAGCAGACGGTGACGGTGAATACGACGGCGGCTGGGGGGAATGCTGCTCTCCTGGCTGGAGGGGCTTAAAGGTCGGATCTTGTTCCGACTTGGCGCTCTCTTCTTAGTTCTGCTGGCCGGGGGTAGCCCGGCGGCAACTCACTTTTCTTTTGCTTCGCCAAAAGAAAAGTAAGCAAAAGAAAAGGCGACCCTGGTTGCTGCGTCCCTTCGCTTCGCTACGGGCAACCTGCGGTGCTCGGTTCAGGCGGGGTCTCGCTAAACTCGCTTCGCTCAGACAACGCGATCCCTGATCCGTCTGGCCCTGCGCTCCTCGGCGCATCCACAAGGGGTGGGGAAGGAATACCAAACAGCCGAATACCGAATACATGAAGAAACAAGGACTCGCCACGGCGAGTCCTTGTTTGTCTTGGTTTGTTCTTTGGTATTTGTCTTCTGTCCCCGATCCCGATTGCCCCGTCCTGGCTGGGCCGAGGAGCGCAGACGTAGGCGGATCAGGGATCGCGCTTGTCTGAGCGAAGCGAGTTTGCGCGAGACCCCGCCGTAGTCGAGCACCGCAGGTTGCCCGAAGCGAAGCGTAGGGACCCAGACTGCGGGTCGCCTTTTCTTTGGTGACTTTCTTTTGGCGAAGCAAAAGAAAGTTACTTGCCGCCGGGCAATCCCCGGCCAGCAGAACCAAGAAGAGAACATCAACAATCGATCAAGCAGAGCTCCGCGCAGGAGGCAAAAACTCAAATCTCAATCTTGCTACCCAACTCCACAACAGAGTTATTAGGCAAATTCAAAAAATCCGCCGCCCCACTTGCGTTATGGTGCATCTGCGCAAACAGCTTCTCACGCCACGGCGCCATGCCGCTGCCAATCGTCGGGATCACGACGTCGCGGGAAAGAAAGTAACTGGTGGTCATGGACTCCAGCTCGCAGCCCCGGCCCTTGATTTGCTGCAGGGCCTTGGGCAGGTCCAGGTCGTTCTTGAAGCCGTAGTGCACGTTGACCTGCCAGCAGTCATGCCCCAGCGCCTGGATCTCCAGGCGCTTGTGCATGCCTATCCAGGGCACCTCATGGTTGCGCACCGTCACGAACAGGTTCTGCTCGTGCAGCACCTTGTTGTGCTTGAGGTTGTGCAGCAGCGCATTGGGCACGCTGCCGGGCTCGGCGGTCAGGAACACGGCCGTGCCTTCGACGCGGGCCGGCGGGCTGACAAAAACGGCGTCCAGGAAGCTGGGCAGGTCTATGGCGTCGGCACGCAGCTTTTCGTTGAGCAGGTGGCGGCCTTCCTTCCAGGTGATCATCAGCGTGAAGACCGCGCCGCCGATCACCAGCGGGAACCAGCCGCCGGCGAACAGCTTCATGAGGTTGGAGGCGAAGAAGGCGAAGTCAACGACAAAGAAGATGCCGGTGGCCGCGATGCACAGGCTCAGCGGGTACTTCCAGCCGTAGCGGATCACGTAAAAAGTCAGGATGGTGGTGATCAGCATGTCGGTGCAGACCGCGATGCCGTAGGCGGCCGCCAGGTTGCTGGACGAGCGGAACATCACCACCGCGAGCACGATGGTGATGAACAGGCCCCAGTTGACGAAGGGCATGTAGATCTGGCCGGTGTCGCGCACGCTGGTGTGCTGGATGTTCAGGCGCGGCAGATAACCCATCTGGATGGCCTGCTTGGTCACGCTGAAGGCGCCGGTGATCAGGGCCTGGGAGGCGATCACGGTGGCCATGGTGGCCAGGCCCACCAGCGGCAGCAGCGCCCATTCGGGCGCCATCAAATAGAAGGGGTTCTTCACGGCGGCGGGGTTTTTGATCAGCAAGGCGCCCTGGCCGAAGTAGTTGAGCACCAGCGAAGGCATGACCACCGAGAACCAGGCCAGGCGTATCGGCTTCTTGCCGAAGTGGCCGAGGTCGGCGTACAGCGCCTCGGCGCCGGTCACGCACAGCACCACGGCGCCCAGGATGATGAAGGTGGTGCCGGGGTTGGCCCACATGAACATCAGGGCGTAATGCGGGCTCAGCGCCACCAGGATATGGGGGTTGCTCGCGATCTGCGAAATGCCCAGCAGCGCGAGTACGCCGAACCACACCAGCGTGATGGGCCCGAAAAATTTGCCAATACCGGCCGTGCCGTGCTTTTGCACCGCGAAGAGGGCAAAGAGGATCACCAGGGTGATCGGAATCACGCCTTGCTTGAAGGCCGGCGAGACGACTTCCAGGCCCTCGACGGCCGACAGCACCGAAATCGCCGGTGTGATGACGCCATCGCCGTAAAACAGCGAGGTGCCGAAGATGCCGACGATCAGCAGGGTCTTGCGCAGCTGGGGCTTGTCCTTCACTGCGGTGGAGGCCAGCGCCAGCATGGCGATCAGGCCGCCCTCGCCGTTGTTGTCGGCGCGCAGCACCAGCGCCACGTACTTGATGGAAACGATGACGGTCAGCGTCCAGAAGAAGATGGACAGGATGCCGTAGACGTTGTCGGGGGTGAAAGGAACGTGCCCGGAACCGAAAACTTCCTTGACGGCATACAGGACGCTGGTTCCGATGTCGCCGTAGACGACACCGATGGCGCCCAGGGTGAGCGCCGCGAGGGATGATTTTTTTCTGGACACAAAAACTTCCCGTCTTGCGCCTGGCCCGTGCTTAGCGGGTCCAAGGCGGCGGGAATGGTTACCTTTGGGAACGCTATTTTGCGCCCAGGGGCCCGGCTTGCAAGTCGGCGGACATCCCTAAATCCAACTAATCCCCATTTTGTTGCACCGCAACAACTTGTAACGGGAGTAGCCCGATAGAGGGCTAAAGCCGATGCGTCACCGCTTGCCGGGTAATGCTATCTATTTAAGAGTGCGCCATGCCCGGCCTGGCAGGCGAAAACCGGAATAGCCATGAAAAAAGCCCCTGGCGGGGCTTTTTCAGTCGTAGACCTCGGCATCCGGGTCGGTCGCTTCCAGTTCATAGCTGGCGGCCAGCATGGCCAGGCGCGCGATCACGCCATACATATAGAAGCGGTTGGGGTTGCTAGAGCCGGGCTTCTCGCCGGGCTGCGGCAGGCGGCCGCTGTCGGCAAAGGCCAGGGGCACAAAGCTGGCACCGGGCGCGTTGAGGTTCTCGTCCACGCCGCGCTCGGCATGCACGCGGTAAAAGCCGCCGACGACGTAGCGGTCCATCATGTAGACCACGGGCTCGGCCACGGCGTCGTTGACGCGCTCGTTGGTCAGCACGCCTTCCTGGATGATCACTTCGGACAGCGCCTGGCCGTCCTTGGTGGTGCTCATCTTGTTCTTGGTCTTGCGGTTCAGCGCTTCGAGGTCCTTCACGTCCCGCACCGTCATGATGCCCATGCCGTAGGTGCCGTTGTCGGCCTTGACGACGACAAAAGGCTTTTCGTTGATGCCGTATTCCTTGTACTTGCGCTTGATCTTGGTCAGCAGCGCATCGACGTTGGTGGTCAGGCACTCCATGCCGGTGTTCTCGGCGAAGTTGACCTCGCCGCATTGCGCGAACATCGGGTTGATCAGCCAGGGGTCTATGCCCAGCAGCTTGCCGAAGCGCTTGGAAATTTCTTCATAGGCCTTGAAGTGGTGCGACTTGCGGCGCACCGACCAGCCCGCGTGCAGAGGCGGCAGCAGGTACTGTTCGTTGATGTCTTCGAGGATGCCGGGGATGCCGGCCGACAGGTCGTTGTTCAGCAGGATGGTGCAGGGGTCGAAGTCTTTCAGGCCCAGGCGCCGGTCGGTGCGGATCAGCGGCTCTATCGTGATGGTCTCGCCGGTCGGCAGGTTCAAGGTGGTGGGTTCCTTGATGTCGGCGCTCAGCGAGCCGAAACGCACGTTCAGGCCCGCCTGGTGGAAGATGCGCTTGAGCTGCAGCACGTTGGACAGGTAAAAGCTGTTGCGCGTGTGGTTTTCGGGCACGACCAGCAGGTTGCGCGCTTCGGGGCAAATCTTCTCGATCGCGGCCATGGCGGCCTGCACCGCCAGCGGCAGCATCTCGGGCGTCAGGTTGTTCCAGCCGCCGGGGTAGAGGTTGGTGTCCACCGGTGCCAGCTTGAAGCCCGCGTTGCGGATGTCGACCGAGCTGTAAAAGGGCGGCGTGTGCTCCATCCACTCCAGCCGGAACCAGCGCTCAATCGCGGGGGTGGAGTCCAGGACGCGTTGTTCGAGTTCGTTGATGGGGCCGTTCAGGGCGGTGATGAGGTGCGGAACCATTCGGCCACTTTCGATAGGGGAATCTGTTATTTGCTTCGGTTATAGCTGACCGAATTTTAGGGAGATTGGGGTGGGGCAGACGGGTTACAAGGGGTAACGCCGCCTAAGCCATCCAAAAATCCGTGGGCCGGCATCGCGGCCCGGCATGCCCTTAGGTGCGCACTTCGCCTTGCCCGAGCACCACATACTTAAGGGAGGTCAGCCCCTCAATGCCGACCGGCCCGCGCGCATGGAACTTGTCGGTGCTGATGCCGATTTCGGCGCCCAGCCCGAACTCGAAGCCATCAGCGAAGCGGGTGCTCGCATTCACCATGACGCTGGCCGAATCCACCTCGCGCAGAAAACGCTGGGCATGCATATGGTCGCGCGTGAGGATGGCGTCGGTGTGGTGGCTGGAATAGTGGTTGATGTGGGCAATGGCCTCATCGATGCCTTCGACCACCTTGATGCTGATGATGGGCGCCAGGTATTCCTCGTACCAGTCCTGTTCGGTCGCGGCCGTGGTGTTGGCGCCTTTGACGGCGGACAGGATGGCCAGCGCCTCAGCGTCGCAGCGCATCTCCACGCCCTTGGCGGCGTAAATCGCGCCGATTTTGGGCAGGAAGGCGGCCGCTACACCGCGCGCGACCAGCAAACCTTCGCTGGCATTGCAGGGGCTGTATTTTTGGGTTTTGGCGTTGTCGGCGACGTTCACGGCCATGTCCAGGTCGCAGGGGTCGTCGACATACACATGGCAGTTGCCGTCCAGGTGCTTGATGACCGGCACCTTGGCGTCGCGGCTGATGCGCTCGATCAGGCCCTTGCCGCCGCGCGGGATGATGACGTCCACATACTGCGGCATGGCGATCAGCTGGCCCACGGCCTCGCGGTCGGTGGTCGGCACTAGCAGCACGGCATCGGGCGGCAGGTCGGCGTCGGCCAGGGCCTGCTGCACCAGCGCGGCCAGCGCCTTGTTCGATTCAATGGCTTCCGAGCCGCCGCGCAGTATGCAGGCGTTGCCGCTCTTGATCGCCAGCGACGCGGCTTCAATCGTCACGTTGGGCCGGCTTTCGTAAATCATGCCGAACACGCCGATGGGCACGCGCATCTGGCCCACGCGTATGCCGCTGGGCTGCTCCTTCATGCCGATGATGTCGCCGATCACGTCGACCATGGCGGCCAGTTGCTCGCAGCCCTGGGCCACGGTGTCAATGATCTTGGGCGTGAGCTTGAGGCGGTCCAGCAGGGGGGCGGCCAGGCCGGCGGCCTGGGCGCGTTCCAGGTCGCGCTGGTTGGCGGTTGCTAGCGCCGCGACGTTCTTGCGCAGCGCCTTGGCCAGGTTCAGCAAGGCCTTGTTCTTGACGGCCGCCGGCGCGCGCGCCAGTTCGGCCGACGCCGCTTTGGCCCGGGACCCCAGCAATTCCATCAAGCGCGGGACGTCGCTGGCGATATCGCTGGATGAAGAAAGGGCTTTTTGGAGGTCGGGCGCGTTCATCCGGTCCATTTTAGGCCTGCCGGAGGGGGCCCACGGAGCCGGGGGCTATGCCTGCCGGGCGCGCCCCGACCCTTGCATGGCGCATTGCTCGCACACCATGCCGGCCAGGCGATGCAGGGCCTGCCAGCCGTCGGCGGGCCAGTCGGGCTGCTTGAGGCCCTTGACGATGCCGTCGACCTTGTGGGCGGCATGCAGCAGGTTGGCCAGGGTGGTGTCACCGATCTGCGGCAGTACGCGCTCGAAGAGCTTTTCCTTGATGCCCCAGACGCGGTTTTCGCGCAGCGCCATGGGCATGGGCCGGCCTGCACTGATCGCATCCTTCACACGCTTCATGCTGCGGATGTCCTCGGCCAGCGCCCAGTGCACCAGCACTTCGGATTCGCCCTCGGACTGCAGGCCGTCCAGCATGCGCGCCACACGCACCGCCTGGCCGCCCAGCACCGCTTCCGAAAGCTTGAAGACGTCGTAGCGCGCCACGTTGAGCACGGCGTTTTCGACCTGGTCGAAGCTGAGGACGCCGTCGCTGCCGCCTGACTGGGCCGGGTAGAGCAGGCCCAGCTTCTGGATTTCCTGGTGCGCCGCCAGCAGGTTGCCCTCGACGCGATCGGCGAAAAACTGCAGCGTGCGCTGGCCTTCCTCGCCGGCGGCCACGCGCTGGCCCTGCTGCTGCAGGCGCTGGGCGATCCACTGCGGCAGGTTGCGCCTGTCGATGGGGTCGAACTTGACGGTGATGCCGAAGCTTTCGAGCGCGCCGAACCAGGCGCCCTTGGCCGTCATGCTGTCCAGCCGCGGCAGCATGACCAGCGTGAGCGTGCTGTCGTCGCCTTGCGCGCGCTCGGCGATCTGCTGCAGCGCGACCGAGCCGTCCTTGCCGGGTTTACCGCTGGGGATGCGGATTTCAACGATCTGCTTGTCGGCGAACAGGCTCAGCGAACCGCCGCTGGCCAGCACCTCGCTCCAGTCGAAATGCGCGCCGGCCACGGTGTGCACCGTGCGTTCGGTGTAGCCCTGGGCGCGCGCCGAAGCGCGCAGCGCGTCGGCGAACTCCTGCACCAGCAGGGGCTCGTCGCCGTGCAGGGTGTACAGGCTCTTCAAGCCGCGCTTGAGGTGTTCCTGGAGTTGGGCGGGGGCCAGATTCATGGGAGGGAGTTTAGCGGCTGGCGTGTGTCGGAACTCAAAGCTTGCTGGTTGACAGCAGCAGGCTGGTTTCGGTGTTGGCGATGCCTTCGAGCAGGCGGATGCGGCTTAGCACGCTGTCAAAGGCTTCCAGGCTGTCGGCCTGCAGTTCGGCCACCATGTCCCAGCGGCCGTTGGTGGTGTGCAGCGCGCTCACAGCCGGGTCGCCGCGCAAGGCCGCCAGCACGGCCGCCGTGCGGTTGCCTTCCACCGCCACCGTCATGAAAGCGCGTATGCGGTGGCCCTCGGCCTGGGGCTTGAGGCGCACGGTGTAGCCGGTGATGGTGCCGTCGGCCTCCAGCCGGGCCAGCCGGTTCTGCACCGTGCCGCGCGAGACGCGCAGCACCTTGGCCAGCGAGGCGACGGAGGCCCGGGCGTTGTCGCGCAGCAGGGACAGCAGTTGGCGGTCGGTATCGTCCATGCGCGCATTTTATTGTCATAACGCCAATAGAGGCTGGCTTTTTGTTCAAACAATGGATAAATCTGATCAACTTACTGACTTTTATTTGGCGCAAGCACTGCGGACAATGGAAATCAACACAAGGACCGGGAGCCCCACATGGTTGACTACATTGGCATTGAGAGCATCCAGAAAATCGTGCGCCAGCGCGGCGCCGCCGCCTTCATCGAAGGCCTGGCCGGCGAAATCGAGCACGACTACCGGCGCTGGAACGATTTCGACAAGTCGGCGCGCCACGCCATCCATTCGCCCGACGGCGTGATCGAGTTGATGCCGACCAGCGACGGCCACCAGTATTCCTTCAAGTACGTCAACGGCCATCCCAAGAACACCGAACTGGGCCTGCTCACGGTCACCGCCTTCGGCGTGCTGGCCGACGTGGACACCGGCTATCCGCTGCTGCTGTCCGAGCTCACCATCACCACCGCGCTGCGCACCGCCGCCACCTCGGCGCTGGCCGCGAAATGGATGGCCAGGCCGGACAGCCGCGTCATGGCCATCATCGGCAACGGCGCGCAAAGCGAATTCCAGGCGATCGCCTTCCATCACATGCTGGGCATACGCGAGATGCGTCTGTTCGACATCGACGCTGCCGCCAGCGACAAACTGGCGCGCAACCTGCACGCCATGGGACTGCCGGGCCTGCGTGTGGTGATCTGCCGTTCCGCGGCGGAGGCCGTGCAGGGCGCCGACATTGTGACCACCATCACCGCCGACAAGCGCAACGCCGTCATCCTGACGCCGGAAATGGTCCAGCCCGGCATGCACCTGAACGCCGTGGGTGGCGACTGCCCGGGCAAGACCGAGCTGCACGCCGACATCCTGCTGCGCTCCGACGCGCGTGTGGTGGTCGAGTTCGAGCCGCAGTCGCGCATCGAGGGCGAGATCCAGCAGATGGCCGAGGATTTCAAGGTGGCCGAATTCGCCGACGTGCTCAAGGGCACGGCCGTGGGGCGCGCCTCGCCGCAGGAGCTCACGATTTTTGACTCGGTCGGTTTCGCGCTGGAGGACTATTCGGCCCTGCGCTACCTGCACAAGCTGCAGCTCGCCGACGCCGCCAACCGCCGGCGCATCGACCTGGTACCGTACCTGGACAACCCCAAGGACTTGTTCGGCTTGCTGGCGCCGGCCGCAACCCGTACAGTCAAGGCACCCCGTCCCGACATCGTCCCTGAAATGGCTCGTTGATGACCACTACCGTTGACCTGATAGGCGCACCCACCGACATAGGCGCCGGTAGCCGCGGCGCTTCCATGGGCCCCGAAGCCCTGCGCGTGGCCGGCATCCGCGAAGCGCTGCAGGCGCGCGGCCTGGAGGTCGCCGACACCGGCAACCTGGCCGGCCCGACCAACCCTTGGCTGCCGCCGGCCGACGGCTACCGCCACCTGGATGAAGTGGTTGACTGGAACAAGTCCGTGCATGAAGCCATGTACCGGAGCCTGGCCGCCGGCCGCCTGCCCATCCTGCTGGGCGGCGACCACTGCCTGGGCATTGGCTCGATCAGCGCGGTGGCGCGCCACTGCCGCACCACCGGCAAGAAACTGCGCGTGCTCTGGCTGGACGCGCACACCGACTTCAACACCAACGCCCTCACACCCACCGGCAATGTGCACGGCATGCCGGTGGCCGTGCTCTGCGGCCACGGCCCGGCCGAGCTCACCGGCATAGGCGGCGCCACGCCGGCCATGAGCCCCTCGGCGATACGGCAGATCGGTATCCGCAGTGTGGACGAAGGCGAAAAACGCTTTGTGCGCCAGCAGGGCCTGGAGGTGTTCGACATGCGCTACATCGACGAGATGGGCATGCGCCACACCATGGAAAAAGCGCTGGCCGGCATGGACGCCGGCACCCATCTGCACGTGAGCTTCGACGTGGATTTCCTGGACCCGTCCATCGCGCCGGGCGTGGACACCGCCATCAAGGGCGGGCCGACTTACCGCGAGGCCCAGCTGTGCATGGAGATGATCGCCGACACCGGCCTGCTGGGCTCGCTGGACGTGATGGAGCTCAACCCGGCGCTGGACGTGCGCAACGGCACGGCCGAAGTCGCGGTGGACCTGATCGAGAGCCTGTTCGGCAAGAGCACGCTGATGCGGGCCTGATACGGGCCTGGTGCCCGCGGGCCCTAGAGCTCCGTCACGGCCGCCAGGCGGCGCATGATCTGCTGGACCACGTCGCTCTGCATGTCGCGGTAAAGCAGGTTTTCTTCGGCTTCCTTGGCCAGCACGGCGGATTCGTTGAAGCTGATGTCGCGCTGCTGCAGGATTTCAGTCTCGGGAATCAGCTCTTTGCCTGCCAGCGTGCGCAGCCGGAAACGAAAGCGCAGGCGCAGCTGGAACTCGCGGACCTGGCCGGAGGCGTTGGTGCTGAGCACCACCTTCTCGCGCTGGTCGCCCAGCACGTCGAGGATCACCTGCGCCTCGCTGATGCGGCGAGAGTCGGAGATCACCTCCACCTTGCGGGTGGACTGCAGTGAGCGCCTGAGTTCCACGCCCAGCGGCGAGCTTTCGCCCAGGCCGGAGTACAGCGTGCTGAAGGCGAAGTTGGGCGCCTTGCGCAGCGCGAAGCCGCAGCCGCTCAGCGTGAGGGCGGCGGCGGTGGCCGACAGGGAGAGGAATGCGCGACGCTGCATGGCTTGCCTTCTCTTCGTTGAAACGGTCTCAGATGACGATGTTGACCAGGCGGCCGGGCACCACGATCACTTTTTTGGCGGGCGCGCCCGCAGCCTGTTTGGTGAAAGCTTCCGACGCGAGCGCGGCCGCCTCGATGGTGGCCTTGTCGGCGCCGGCCGGCACCGTGACGGCGCCGCGCAGCTTGCCGTTGATCTGCAGTACCAGCTCGATCTCGTCCTGCTGCAGCGCGGCGGCGTCCACCTGGGGCCAGGGCGCGTCGAGCAGCTCGCCGTGCTGCGCGGCATAACCGAGCTGCGACCACAGCGCATGCGCCAGGTGGGGCGTGGCCGGGTACAGGCAGCGCAGCAGGATGCCGAAGCCCTCGCGCAGGGCCGCGTCGGAACCGGCCGATGCCGCGCCCTTGAAGTCTTCCAGCGCGTTGAGCAGCTTCATGTTGCCCGACACCACGGTGTTGTACTGCATGCGCTGGTAATCGTAGTCGATCTGCTTGAGCACCGTGTGGATTTCCAGGCGCAAGGCCTTGGTGTCCTTGTCGAACGCGGGCGCGCCCTCCGGCTGTTTGCCGGCGCCGAGCTTGACGCCGAAGTTCCAGACGCGGCGCAGGAAGCGGTAAGAGCCTTCGAGCGCGGCATCGTTCCATTCGAGCGTGGTGTCGGGCGGCGCTGTGAACATGGTGTAGAGCCGGGCGGTGTCCGCGCCGTACTTCTCGATCAGGTCCTGCGGGTCGACGCCGTTGTTCTTGGACTTGGACATGGTGGTCCAGCCCTCGTAGGGCACCGGCAGGCCGTCGGCCTTGGCGGTGGCGGAGATCACCTTGGCGTGCTCGTCGCGCACGATGTCGAGTTCATGCGCCCAGAAATACTGCTTGCCGGTGGTGGTGCGCGAAAAAGCCTCGTTGAGCACCATGCCCTGCGTCAGCAGCTTGGTGAAGGGCTCGTCGACTTTCACCAGGCCCAGGTCGCGCATGACCTTGGTCCAGAAGCGCGCGTAGAGCAAATGCAGGATGGCATGCTCGATGCCGCCTATGTACTGGTCCATGGGCATCCAGTAATTGGCACCGTCGGCCACCATCTTTTCGCTGTTCTTCGGGTCGCAGTAGCGCATGAAGTACCAGGACGAATCGACAAAGGTGTCCATGGTGTCGGTTTCGCGGCGGCCGGGCTTGCCGCAGACGGGGCAGACCACGCCGGCGTGGAAGCCCGTGTGCTTGTGCAGCGGGTTGCCGGAGCCGTCGGGCACGCAGTCCTGCGGCAGTACCACGGGCAGGTCTTTTTCGGGCACCGGCACCGCGCCATGCTCTTCGCAATGGATGATGGGAATCGGCGTGCCCCAGTAGCGCTGGCGGCTCACGCCCCAGTCGCGCAGGCGCCAGGTGGTTTTTTTCTCGCCCAGGCCCTTGGCGGCGAGGTCGGCCGCGACGGCGTCGACGGCGGCTTTACAGCCCAGGCCGTCGTATTTGCCGGAGTTGATGGTCACACCCTGCTGCTTGTCGCCGTACCAGTCGGCCCAGGCGTCGGTGCTGTAGGCCTGGCCCTTGACGTCGACCACCTGCTTGATCGGCAGGCCGTATTTTTTGGCGAACTCGAAGTCGCGTTCGTCATGCGCGGGTACACCCATGACGGCGCCGTCGCCGTAGCTCATGAGCACATAGTTGCCGACCCAGACCTCGACCTTGCCGCCGGTGAGCGGGTGCGTGACAAAAAGGCCGGTGGGCACGCCTTTTTTCTCCTGGGTGGCGAGCTCGGCTTCCGTCGTGCCGCCGGCCTTGCTTTCTTCGATGAAGGCGGCGACTTTGGGGCTGGAGGCGGCGGCGTGCAGGGCCAGCGGGTGCTCGGGCGCCACGGCGCAGAAGGTCACGCCCATGATGGTGTCGGCGCGCGTGGTGAAGACGTACATCTTTCCATCGCCGATCAGCTTGCCGGAAGCATCCTGGACGTCGTGCGTGAAGGCAAAGCGCACGCCTTCGCTCTTGCCGATCCAGTTCTCCTGCATGAGCTTGACGCGCTCGGGCCAGCCGGGCAGCTTGTGGCTGACGCTGTCGAGCAGTTCTTCGGCGTAGGCCGTGATCTTCAGGTAGTAGCCGGGGATCTCGCGTTTTTCCACCACGGCGCCGGTGCGCCAGCCCTTGCCGTCGATGACCTGCTCGTTGGCCAGCACAGTCTGGTCGACCGGGTCCCAGTTCACGACCTGCGTCTTGCGGTAGGCAATGCCTTTTTCCAGCATCTTGAGGAACAGCCACTGGTTCCACTTGTAGTAGCCCGGGTCGCAGGTCGCGACTTCGCGGCTCCAGTCGATGGCCAGCCCCATCGCCTGCATCTGCTTTTTCATGTAGGCGATGTTGTCGTAGGTCCACTGCGCCGGCGGCACGCCGTTTTTCATGGCGGCGTTCTCAGCCGGTAGGCCGAAGGCGTCCCAGCCCATGGGCATCAGCACGTTGTAGCCCTTCATGCGCAGGTGGCGCGTGAGCATGTCGTTGATGGTGTAGTTGCGCACGTGGCCCATGTGCAGCTTGCCGCTGGGGTAGGGCAGCATGGAGCAGGCGTAGTATTTCTTGCGGCCGGCGTCCTCCGTCACGCGGTAGGCGTCGGCAGCGGTCCAGTGGGCTTGAGCGTCGCGCTCAACGTCGAGATGGTTGTATTTGTCTTGCATGGAGAACCGGGAAGGCGGAAAGCGGAACAGGAAACAGGAAAAAAGCCCGACGGCGCGGGCCGCGCGGCCGATTGCCGCGAATCCCCGATTTTAGGGGCAGGGGCAGTATCCGCGCCGCTTAGCGGCTCACAGCCGGGCCGGAAGGGTTGTCGGCCACAAAGCCGATGCGGTTGAGACCGGCTTTTTGCGCCACGCCCATGACCTGGACCACCTTGCCATAGGGCACACCCTCGTCGGCCCTTAGCTGGACCTCGGTGTCGGGATTCTGGGCGGCGGTCTCCAGCAGCCGGCCGGCCAGTTCGTCCATGTTCAGGGGCTTGTCGTTGAGGAAGGCCTGGCCGGCTTTGTCGACCACCAGCGTGACGAATTTCGGCGCGTCGGCCGGTTTGGCGGCGTCGGTCTTGGGCAGGTCCAGCCGTATGCTGCTGGCCAGCAGTGGCGCGGTGATGATGAAGATGACCACCAACACCAGCATCACGTCCACCAGCGGCGTGACGTTGATGTCGCTCATGGGCTGCGGGCCCGGCGTGCGTTCAAGGCGTCCGAAAGCCATGGTCAAGCCTGGTGCGCCAAAAGCTCACGTAAATCGCGGGCAAAGCCTTCAAGATCGGCTTCGATGCGGCCTATGTAGCGGCCGAAGATGTTGTAGGCCAGCACAGCCGGGATGGCCACGGCCAGGCCGGCCGCCGTCATGATGAGGGCTTCGCCGACCGGGCCGGAAACCTTGTCGATGGTGATCTGGCCGGCCGAGGCGATGCCGACCAGCGCGTGGTAAATCCCCCAGACCGTGCCCAGCAGCCCCACGAATGGTGCGGTGGAGCCGACCGTGGCCAGCAGCACCTGGCCGAACTGCAGCTTGTGCAGCACGGCGTGCAGTGCGTCGCGCAGCACACGGGTCAATTGCTGGGATTTGTCGCCCGCGGTGGCCAGCGTGCCGCCGGCCGGGAGGGCCGTCGCGGCGATCAGCGGCAGCACCAGGGCTTCGCGGTCGAAGGCGGCGACTTTTTCACGGGCTTGTTCGACAGAGGCCGACTGCCAGAAGGCGGCGGTGCTGCGGGCCACGTCGCCGCCGGCACGGTGAAGCAGCCAGGTTTTCCAGAGGATCACGACCCAGCTCGCCACCGACATGCCCAGCAGCAGGATGGCCACCAGCTGGCTGACGATGCCGCCTTGGGTCATGAGGCTGAAGAAGTCCATCCGGTTACACCTTTGAAGCTGCCGCAGCTTGCGCCACGTTTATTTTTTGAGGCCCAGCACGTCGAACATGTCGAAAAGACCGGTCGCATGGCCGTCCAGGAAGCGGGCGGCGCGCAGGCTGCCCTGGGCATAGTTGCTGCGGCTGGACGACTTGTGGCTGATCTCTATGCGTTCGCCGGTGCCCAGGAACATCACGGTGTGGTCGCCCACGACGTCGCCGCCGCGCACGGCGGAAAAGCCGATGGACAAGGGGTCGCGTTCGCCGGTCACGCCTTCGCGCGCATAGACGCCGCAGTCCTTGAGGTCGCGGCCCAGCGCGCCGGCGATCACCTCGCCCATCTTGAGCGCGGTGCCGGAGGGCGCGTCGACCTTGTGGCGGTGGTGCGCCTCGACGATTTCAATGTCGTAGCCGGTGGACAGGGCCTGGGCTGCCATCTCGAGCAGCTTGAGCGTGACGTTGACGCCCACGCTCATGTTGGGCGCCATGACGATGGCGATGTCTTTGGCGGCGGCGGCGATTTCGGCCTTTTGCGCTTCCGAGAAACCGGTGGTGCCTATGACCAGCTTGACGCCCATGTCGCGGCAGGCCGCCAGATGGGCCAGCGTGCCTTCGGGGCGGGTGAAGTCAATCAGAACGCGGGAGTCTTTTAATCCCTGGCGGATGTCGGCGCTGATAAGGACGCCGCTGGCGCGGCCCGAGAACGCGGCTGCATCGGTGCCCACGGCTGGGCTGGAGGCTACGTCAAGCGCGCCGGTCAACTGGCAGTCGGTGCTGGCGGCGATGGCTTCGACCAGCATCTGGCCCATGCGGCCGCTGGCGCCCGCCACCGCGACCCGGTGACGGCGGGCCTGGTTGGGGGCTGTCCCGCTCACTGTTTCGCGCTTTCGAGGGGGGGGTAGCTGGCGGGCGGGGCGCCGGCGGGCACGCTGGCGGGTACCGCGGCGCTGGCCGTGGCGGATTTGGGTTTTTCGGCGGCCTTCAGCTGAGCTTCGGTGGCCTCCAGCACGGGCACGTCGCCCAGCTTGCGCCGCTTGCCCAGCTTGGCGATGAATTCGGTCTCGCTAGGCATGGCGTCGCCTTCAAAGCGCTCCAGCTGGTCGTTCTTGAAGAACACGGTGTATTTGTAAGACTGGGGCTCCACGCCCTGGCGCTTCAGGGTGAAAACGTAATCCCAGCGGTCGGCGTGGAACAGGCTGGCCATCAGCGGCGTGCCCAGCGTGGCCTTGACCTGGTCGCGCGTCATGCCGGCCTTCAGCTGCTCGACCTGCTCCTTGGAGACGAAGTTGCCCTGGATGACGTCGATCTTGTAGGGGGTCACCCAGTTGACCGGGTTGATGGAGCTGCCGCCCATGCCGCCGCAGGACGCCAGCACCGTGCAAGCCAGGAGCAGGAAAGCGGTTCGGGCGCTGTAACGATGATTTGCAGGCATGGCTGACATAGTAAGGGGGTGTAGCGATATGATTGTTCATTGTAGCGGCTGGGGGCTCCTGGCCTGCGCCTGCCCTGAAGGGTCACAACCGCCGCGTCACACCGGTTTCACCCAGAGAGTTTTCCCATGAGCAACATCGACGAACTGAAAAACACCGGCCTCAAGGCAACCTTGCCGCGCCTGAAGATCCTGGAGATTTTCCAGGGGGGCAAACAGCGCCACATGACGGCCGAAGACGTGTTCCGGGTGCTGCTCGAAGAGCGTTCGGACATCGGCCTGGCCACCGTCTACCGCGTGCTGACCCAGTTCGAGCAGGCGGGCCTGCTGAACCGCAGCAATTTCGAGTCGGGCAAGGCGGTCTACGAAATCAACGAAGGCCAGCACCACGACCACCTGGTCTGCCTGGATTGCGGCAAGGTCGAGGAGTTTTACGACGCCGAAATCGAAAAACGCCAGCAGTCGGTCGCCAAGTCCAAGGGTTTCGCCATCGCCGACCATTCCCTGTCCATCTACGCCAACTGCACCAAGGACAAATGCCCCAACCGCAACGGTACGCCGGTGAGGCATCACCACGCTTGAGGGTTCCAGGAATTCCTGGTCTGTTGAACGAGGAACAAGCAGGGCGGCCTGAAGGCGCGAAAAAACCGTAGCGAGCGGTCCGAGGTCGCACTGAGGACCGGAGCCGTACTCCAGTACGGTGAGGACCGGAAGTGCGAGATCGGGCCGCGCAGTAGGTTTATTCCGCCTTCAGTCGTCTTGTTCCATGGCTCGGCGGTGCCTCTCCACGAACTCCTGGTAGGTATTGATGCCGCGCAGCTGCAAAATCGCATTGCGCACCGCGGCCTCCACCAGCACGGCGATGTTGCGGCCGGCCTCCACCTGGATGATGACCTTGCGCACCGGAATGCCCAGCACGTCCTGCGTCAGCGGTTCATAGGGGATGCGTTCGTAGTCGCGCTCCAGCGTCTCGCGGCGCACCAGGTGCACGATCATTTTCAGGCGCATCTTGCGGCGCACCGCGGTCTCGCCGAAGATCGCCTTGATGTCGAGCAGGCCGATGCCGCGCACTTCGAGCAGGTTCTGCAGCAACTCGGGGCAACGCCCCTCTATCGTGGTCTGGTTGATGCGGTACAGGTCCACCGCGTCGTCGGCCACCAGGCCGTGGCCGCGCGAGATCAGCTCGAGGCCCAGCTCGCTTTTGCCCAGGCCGGACTCGCCGGTGATCATCACGCCCAGGCCCAGGATATCCATGAACACGCCGTGCATCGACGTGCGGTCGGCGAAGTGCTTGGACAGATAGGCCCGCAGCACGTCGATCACAAAGGCGGCCGACTCCGGCGTGGAGAACATCGGCAGCTGCGCGCGCTCGCACATGGACAGCAGCGTGTCGGGCGCCACCTGGCCGTCGGCCACGACCAGCACCGGCGGCTCCAGCGTGATGATGCGGGAGATGCGGCGGGCGCAGTCCTCGGGGCTGGCGTTGGTCAGGTAGGCGACCTCACGTTCGCCCAGGATCTGCACGCGGTAGGGGTGGATGTAGTTGAGGTAGCCGACCAGGTCGGCGCCGGAACGCGCGGCCCGCACGGCGACTTCGTCGAAGCGCCGCTCGGAGGCGCCCAGGCCTGCGACCCATTCCCATTTCAGGGACGCGCGGTGGTCTTCAAATAAAACGTCAGCGCTGACGACGGTGGGCTTCATGCCTGCCTGTAGTGCGGGAAGGGGCGGTAAGCCCTAAGAACTGACTTCGTGGACGGAGTGCCAGGAAGCGATCAGGTGGTGCAGCCCGGCGGCATCGGTGCTGGTCTTGAGCTGCTCGCGCAGGGCGCTGTCGCTGAGCAGTTCGGCAATTTCCGAGAGGATTTCGAGGTGTTTTTGCGTGGCGGCTTCGGGGACCAGCAGGAAAATCAGCAGGCCCACGGCCTGCTCGTCCGGTGCGTCAAAACCGATCGGCGACTGCAGCAGGAACACCGCCGCCATGGGCGCCTTGAGTCCCTTGATGCGGCCGTGCGGGATCGCCACCCCGTGCCCCAGGCCGGTCGAGCCCAGGCGTTCGCGGGCGAACAGGCTGTCGGTGATCAGCGCGCGGTTCAGGCCGTGCTGGTTCTCGAACAGCAGCCCGGCTTCTTCAAAAGCGCGTTTTTTGCTGGTCGCTTCGACGCTGACCAGCACTTGGGAGGGGGGCAATATTTGCGAAAGACGGTTCATAACAATCTTTTAGTCGCCGAATTATGCACTTTGCAGCGGGTTTGCTGGAAAAAGAGGCATAAAAAAGCCGCTTGAGGCTTCAAGCGGCTTCTTTCAGCAACTCGCACAAGCTCTGTACGGAGCGGCCGGGGCGGAATCTTCCGCCGGGCCGCACCGCGAAGGATGCGCACCCCTGGCGGGGCGGCGCACCGGCTGGGGCAAAAAACGGGAAGGCCCTTCAGGCCTGGCGCTTGGCGGCAATGTGGTGATGGTCCTGGGTTTTGGTTTTGTAACGTCCGACCTGACGGTCCAGCTTGTCGGTCAACTCGTCAACGGCGGCGTAAAGATCAGCGTGGGAACTCTCGGCAAACAGGTCGCGGCCCTTGACGTGCACATTGCACTCGGCCCGCTGGCGTCTTTCCTTTTCTTTCATGTTGTCCACTGTCAACAGGACTTTTACGTCCACTACCTGGTCGAAATGCCGGGTAATCCGATCCAGCTTGCTGGTCACGTAGCCGCGCAGCGCGGGGGTGACTTCAAGATGGTGACCGCTGATCGTCAAGTTCATAAAGAGACTCCTTTTCCAGGGTTGGAGCTGGGGTTTGAAAACACCACCCGGCCCGTGAGGGAAGGGCGGCAGACGGGGACAACGCTCTTGGATTTACTATGCGCCCGAAGGCCCCCAATTGCAACCGGGCTTGCAATAAATAATGAAACCTTGTGAAAAACCCCTTGACCCTGCAGTTCGCCGCGCGAGGCCGCGCCGTCGTGCCATCTGCACGGGCGCGGCAAGCGCTTGATTTCGCTGGATTTTTTGCGGCCGGTGCCGCGCGCAAACGGGCACCGGGCTTGCGGGAAATCCGCGCGGGCGGCATCATGCGGACACACATTGACGTGTGCCTGCCTGTGCCGGGACAAGCTCCGGCCACGGACGGAGCGGGCTTGTCCGCGGGCAGCAGAAAAAACCATAACAACCGGCCTCTTCACGACCATGCACCGCCCGCTCTTACCCCATTCGCCGCAGACCCGGCCCGGCCATGTCGCTTGAGACCATTATTTCCTCCGCATTGACCCGGCCCGACGAGGACCGCAACGCCCTGGTGCTGATGGGCGGCGGCGCGCGCACCGCCTACCAGGCGGGTGTGCTGCATGCGCTGTCGACCATGCTGAGCCTGCAGGGCGGCGCGGCCGGCGAGCGTTTTCCGTTCAGCATCCTGGTGGGCACCTCGGCCGGCGCGCTCAATGCCGCCTTCCTGGCCAGCCGCGCCGGCGAAGGCCTGCAGGCCTTTTCCCAGCTCGCGAGCTTCTGGACCACCCTGCGTTCCTCGCAGGTCTACAAACTCAAGGTGCCGGCGTGGATACGCTCCAGCCGCATCGCGGCGGCGCTGTTTCTGTCGCAGCAGGTGCGGGCGCAGCAGGCGCTGCTGGACAACACGCCGCTGGTGGACACATTGCACCGCGTGATCTCGCTGGGCCGCATCGAGCAGGCCCTGCAGGACAAGACCTTGCGCGCCGTGGCCGTCACCGCCTCCAGCTACAGCAGCGGCGTGCACTGGACCTTCTGCCAGATGGCGGCGGGCCGGCAGTCCGACCTGTGGAACCGGCCCGGCCGCCGCGCCGAATTCCAGCCCATCACCATCGAGCACCTGATGGCCTCCAGCGCCATCCCCTTCCTGTTTCCGTCCACGCCGCTGTGGGTGGACGGCCATCCCGAATACTTCGGCGACGGTTCCATGCGCCAGAGCTCGCCGCTGTCGCCCGCGCTGCACCTGGGCGCCGGCAAGGTGCTGGTGATAGGCGTCGGCCAGCCCGAGCGCGCCGGTTTTGTCGGCGGCGGCAACGGCGCCAGCGTCACCGGCCGGCCCACGCTGGGCGCCATCGCCGGCCATGCCATGGCCAGCGTTTTCCAGGACACGCTGCAGGCCGACGTGGAGCAGGCCCAGCGCGTGAGCAAGACCGTGCGCCAGATGCCGCGGGAAATCGCGGCCGTCATGCCCTACCGGCCGGTGGACATCCTCGCGATCGCACCTTCGCAGTCGCTGGACGCGCTGGCGCAGGCCCACGCGAACGAACTGCCGGCCGCCACCTACAACGCCCTCGCGGGCCTGGGTGCGCTGGGCGCCAAGGGCAGTCCCGGCGGCGCCGCGCTGGCCAGTTACCTGCTGTTCGAACCGGGTTTTGTGAAGGCGCTGATGGCGTTGGGTGAGCACGATGCCTATGCGCGCAAGGACGAGCTGCTGGCCTTTTTTATGTAGTTTGAGCGGTGGATAAGCGGGGCTTGAAATGCCATAATCGCCGCTGATTCAATTACGGAGAAATCCTTGGAAAGCAGCCCTAGTCGCTAGCTTTCAACACCGCAGACTGACGCAGGCTTGCAAAAGCTCACGTTCAAAAAGGGGGTTGAAAGCGATGCACCATCCCACCGCCCCTTTACCCCGCTTTCGCGCAAGGCCCCGAGCGCATGCCTTGCGCGGGCCCTTGAACCGATAGGCAGTCAGCCATGCTCAATATTTTCACGCTCGCCAACGGCCGGCTTTTCCAGGAAGAAATCGAATCCCTGGAAGAGCTCTCCAAGTTCCAGCCGATCTGGGTGGACCTGGAATCCCCCACCCTCGAAGAAAAACGCTGGATCAAGCAGTACTACGGCCTGTCCATTCCCGAAGACGCGATGGACGAGGACATTGAGGAGTCCGCGCGTTTTTACGAGGAAGACAACGGCGAGCTGCACATACGCTCCGACTTCCTGATCGCCGACGACGCCGAACCGCGCACCGTGCGCGTGGCCTTCATCCTGAACCTCGTCAACGACGACCTCAAGAGCAAGGGCGTGCTGTTTTCCATCCATGACGAGGACGTGCCGGTGTTCCGCTTGCTGCGCATGCGCGCGCGCCGCGCGCCCGGCCTGATCGAGGATGCCAAGGAAGTGCTGCTCAAGCTGTTCGACGCCGACGCCGAATACTCGGCCGACACGCTCGAAGGCATTTACGTCGAGCTCGAAAAAGTCAGCGCCCAGGTGCTGTCGGGCGACGTGACCGACGCGCTGGCCGGCGAGGTGCTGGGCGCCATCGCCCGCCACGAGGACTTGAACGGCCGCATACGCCGCAACATGATGGACACGCGGCGCGCCGTCAGTTTCATGATGCGCAGTAAGATGCTCAATGCCGAGCAGTTCGAGGAGGCGCGGCAGATCCTGCGCGACATCGATTCGCTGGACTCGCACACCGCCTTCCTGTTCGACAAGATCAACTTCCTGATGGACGCCACGGTCGGTTTTATCAACATCAACCAGAACAAGATCATCAAGATCTTCTCGGTGGCCAGCGTCGCGCTGCTGCCGCCCACGCTGATCGCCAGCGTCTACGGCATGAACTTCAAGCTCATGCCCGAGCTCGACTGGTCGCTGGGCTATCCCTACGCGATCCTGCTGATGGTGGCGAGCGCCGTGGTGCCCATGTGGTACTTCAGGAAGCGCGGCTGGCTCAAGTAGGCCGGGCGGTCAGACGCCTTCGTACACCGGTTCGCAGCGCACCTCGGTCTTCACCGAATTGGCGATGAAGCAGGCCTCGTGCGCGTCATGGTGCAGCTTGTCCAGTTCCTCGCGGCTGGGCTGGCGCTCGCCGGAGAACGTCACTTCCGGGTGCAGGGTCACGACGGTCATGGCGACGCGGCCCTCGGCGTTCTTTTCCATCACGCCGGTCGCCGCGTCGAAATAACGGTCCACCCGGAATTTGCGCTTGACCGCCATGGTCAGGAACCACAGCATGTGGCAGCTCGACAGCGAGGACACAAAAGCCTCTTCCGGGTCCAGCGCCGACGCGTCGGACATGGGCAAGGGCACGACGGACGGCGAGGACGAACCCGGCACCTCCAGCCCGCCGTCAAAACGCAGCAGGTGGCGGCGGCTGTAGCGGTTGTCCAGGAAGTCGGCGTCCTTGCGTTCCCACAAGGTTTCTGCGGCGTAGTGCGACATTTTTGAGGCGTCCGGCGTGAATCAGTTGAAGAAGTTGCGCAGCGCCTGCGCGGTGGCTTCGGGCTGCTCTTCGGGAATGAAATGCCCGGCCGGCATGCCCTGGCCGGTGACTTCGCCGCTGCACTGGGCCTGCCACAGCGCCAGCGGGTCGAACATCCGGTGCACCACGCCGCGCTCGCCCCACAGCACCAGCAGGTCGCAGGCCAGCTTCAGGCCGTGCGCGCGTGCGTCGCGGTCGTGCTCCAGGTCTATGCCGGCGCTGGCTCGGTAGTCCTCGCAAGCGGCGTGCAGCGCCTCGGCGTTGCAAAAGCTGCGCTCGTATTCGGCCAGCGCCTGCGGCTCGATGTAGTTCATGCCCGCGCTGCCCCAGCCGCCCAGCTTGGCATGCAAATAGGCTTTGGCGGTTTCGGGATGGTTGGCGCCCATCATGATCTCCGGCAGCGGCGCCGGCTGCAGCATGTGGAACCAGTGGTAGTAGGCGCGGGCAAACGCCATGTAGGGCTCGGTCATGCTGCGGCCCTCGTACATGTCCAGCGTGGGCGCGATGTCGATGACGCAAAGCCTGGCCACGCGCGCGGCGTGGTCCAGCGCGAGCCGGTGCGCCACGCGCCCGCCGCGGTCGTGGCCGCACAGGAAAAAACGGTTGACGCCCAGCGCGTCCATGACGCCCGTCATGTCGTGCGCCATGTTGCGCTTGCTGTAGTTGCTGTGGTCGGGCAGGCCCGCCGTCTTGGAGGAGTCACCGTAGCCGCGCAGGTCGGGCATGACCAGGAAATAGTCGCCGGCCAGGCGCTGTGCCACACGGTGCCACATCACGTGCGATTGCGGGAAGCCGTGCAGCAGCAGCAATGCCGGACGCTGCGGCTCGCCCAGCGTGGTTTTCGAGACGCGCGCGTTGATGGAGGCGCCGTTGACCTCAAAACTGCGCGATTCAAAACCGTCAAACCAGGTCATGGGCAACTCCCGTTGAAATTCAGTTTTTGCGCTGAGCAAGGTATTTTTGCAGATTCGCCGCCGCCCCTGCCCGCACCTTGGCGCGCAGAAAAGGCGTCCAGCCCAGCAGCAGGCCGGGCGCGCCCAGCGCCTGGCGCGACCAGGCCCAGAAATCAAAGTGGTCGCGGTGGCGGCTGATGAGCCCCTGTTCATTGAATTCGAACTCGCCGTCGATCACGTTGTGCACCATGCGCCCGGTGGCGCTGAAGCGGTAGTCGGCCTCCCAGTGGGACTTGCCGCTGCGCGCATCGGCTTCAATGCCGCTCCAGCTGAGCTTCCAGACGTCGGCACCCTTGGCCTTGGTCACGTCGCAGAGCATGTGCCACATGCCGGTGACCTCTTTGTGCCCGCGCAGCGAAAAGGCCTCGTCGTCGAACTGGGCGTCGGGCGCATAGCAGGCGGCCATGGCATCGGAGTCCAGGCGGGCGAAGGATGCGTAGAAGTGTTCGAGGGTGATCTGGTTGGGGTGCATGCTGTCTCCTGGTCGGCATATCGTGGTGGTCGGGGTCCGCGAACTCTATAGCGCCTGGTGCCGCGCGGGCGTCGCTCACGCGTCAGCCGGCTTCTTCCGGTTCTTCCAGCAGTTCCAGCAAGCGCTGCAGCGCATGCCGCACCGTGGCGCTGCGCACCGCGGCCCGGTCGCCGTCAAAACGCCGGACTTCCGATACCAGCCGCCCCGGCAGCGCGAAAGCAAACCATACCGTACCCACGGGCTTGGCGGCGCTACCGCCGGTCGGGCCGGCCACGCCCGTCACCGCCACGGACACCTGGGCACGCGAGTGGCTGATGGCGCCGGAGGCCATGGCGCGCGCCACTTCTTCGCTGACGGCGCCGTGTTTCGCGATCAGCGCGGCGTCCACACCCAGCAATTCCGTCTTGGCCTCGTTGGAGTAGGTGACGAAGCCGCGCTCAAACCAGTTGCTGGAGCCGGCCAGGTCGGTGCAGGCCGCGGAGATCATGCCGCCGGTGCAGCTTTCGGCGGTGGCCAGCATGCGGCCCTGGGCTTGCAGCAGGGCGGCGAGCCGTTCGGCGAGTGCCCGGCTCACCAGAACCTCCAGAGGGCGATCACCAGCAGCGCGCAGAAGGCCGCCACAAAATCGTCAAACAGGATGCCGAAGCCGCCGCGCCAGTTAAAGCCCTTGAAGGCCTGGTCGGCCCAGGCCACGGGGCCGGGTTTGACGGCGTCAAAAAAGCGGAACAGCACAAAAGCCACCAGCTGCGACCAGAAGTCGGCGGGCATCACCAGCCACAGCACCAGCCAGAAGGCCACCACCTCGTCCCAGACGATGCTGCCCGGGTCCAGGACCTTCATGGCCTTGGCCGTCACGGTGCAGGCCCACCAGCCCACCAGGGTGGAGGCGGCGATCAGCCAGCCCATTTCAGCCGGCGTGAGCCACTGCTGCAGCACCAGGAAAGCCAGCCAGGCCCACAGCGTGCCGGCCGTGCCGGGGGCGACCGGGCTCAGGCCGGCGCCAAAGCCCAGGGCGATGAAATGCGCGGGATGCGCCAGCAGAAATTTCGCGGTGGGCCGGAAGGCGGGCGGCGGCGTGGTGTCGGTCATGGTGGGGGGTTGCCAGGCGCGGATGCCCGGGGTTGAGGCTGATTTTGTCACAGCGGTTTCACACGCTGCCTGCACAGCGCGCTGGTCAACCGGCGGGCGGGCCACCCACCAGGTCTCTTTCGCGGCTGAACCACTCGGCCCAATAGTCGATGCAGGCACGGATCTTCGGCAGCCGGTGGCGCCCGCCCAGTGTCACGGCGTGGATGGGCACGGGCTGCTCGTCGACAAAGCCCGGCAGCACCGGCACCAGCAGGCCGCGCCGCACCAGGGGCTCGGCCGCCAGCATGGCAAAGCGCGCAATGCCCAGGCCCTGCAGGGCCAGCTGGCTGGTCGTGCCGGTGGAGTCGGCGCGCCAGCAGCCGTCTGCCGTGATCACCACGGGCTGGCCACCGACGATGAAGGGCCAGCGGTTGAGTGAGGTCGCGGCGCTGTTGCTGATCAGGCGGTGCCGCCCCAGGTCGTCGGGGTGTTCCGGCGTGCCGTGGGCTTCCAGATAAGCCGGTGTGGCATATAGCCGTCGCCCATGCGTGCCTATCTGGCGCATCACCGTGTTCTCGTTGGCATGCATGCCGCTGCGGATCGCGATGTCGACACCGTCGCGCACCATGTCCACCAGGCGATCGTCCACTTTCAGTTCCACGCGAACGCGCGGGTGGCGCTGGTGAAGTCCTTCGAGGCTGGGCACCAGCAGGTATTCGGCCATGACAGTGCTGGCCGCCACCCGCACCCAGCCGCTGGCCTCGCCGCTCTGGCTGGCGAACTCGCCTTCGAGGTCGTCCAGCGTCTGTGTCATGCGCCGGCAATAACCGAGGAAGGTTTCGCCCTCGGGTGTCAGGGTCAGCGCGTGCGTGTTGCGCTGCACCAGCCGCGCATTGCAGGTTTTCTCGATGCGGGCGATGGCGCGCGACACCTGGCTGACAGGCACATCCCGCGCACGGGCCACAGCCGAGAAGCTGCCCATCTCGGCCACGCGCGCGAACAGGTGCATGTCGTCAAAGTTCAGGTTCCGCATGCCGGCCATATTACCTATCGCGGCGTATTTTGGTTTTGCGCCTGATGCAAGACGCATTTGCGGCGGGGGTGGTTTCCGGACGGTGCCGTTTTGCGCACAGTAACCGTGTAGCCCCGTTATCGGAAAAGCGGGCCACTTCGAAAGGACATGTTCATGAACTACCTCTACACCGCAGCCGAAGAAAACCGCCTGGCAACCGCCGCCGAAACCGAAGCCCGTCGTTTGCGCGCCTTGGCCGCGGCTGAGTTCTGGTCCGCGATTGTCAACTGGGCCTACAGCGCGGCCGGTCGGCTTGCGCACCGCACGCAGGTAGAGGCCGCACCGCGCCCTCAGGCAAAGTGATCGAAGGAGGCGTAGCGCCGCTCCAGCAGCGCGCCGGCCGCGTCCAGCAGCCGCAAGCCGGGGTCCGCGTCGATACGGCCGATCCGGCTGACCGGTGTTTGCGCCTGGCGGGCTGCGGCCTGAACGGCCTCACGGGCCAAGGCCGGGGCGGTGAAGGCAAGCTCGTAGTCGTCGCCGCCCGCCAGCGCGAACGCCATCTGCTTTTCAGCATCGATTCCGGCTGTGGGCCAGTCGGAACGTGAACCAGCAGCGACCAGATTGATCACGAGCGCTGTTTCAAGCGTGGCGCCTGTTTTCGAGGTGTGCAGGATGTGGCGAAGGTCGCCAAGCAGACCGTCGCTCACGTCAATGGCCGCCGAGGCAATGCCGCGCAGCGCTTGGCCCAATGCGACGCGCGGTGCGGGCTGCTCCAGCCGTTGCCTGGCCTGGGCCAGTAAATCGGGCGGCAAGGCGACCGTGCCGCGCAAGGCCTCCAGCGCCAGCCGGGCGTCGCCCAAGGTGCCACTGACATACACATCGTCGCCGGGTCTGGCGCCCGACCGCAGCAGCGCCTGGCTCTTTCCGTTCAGCACGGGCACTTCGCCGAACACGGTGATGCAGATGTTGAGCGGCCCTTGTGTGGTGTCGCCGCCCACCAGCTCGCAGCCGTGCGCGTCGGCCAGCGCGAACAGACCCTTCGAAAAAGCAGCCAGCCAGGCTTCGTCGACCCGCGGCAAGGCCAGGGCCAGCGTGAAGGCCAGGGGTTTGGCGCCGCAGGCGGCCAGGTCGCTGAGGTTGACGGCCAGCGCCTTGTGGCCCAGCGCGAAAGGGTCCACGTCCGCGAAGAAGTGCCGGCCCTCGACCAGCATGTCGCTGGAGATGGCCAACTGCGTGCCGGGCGCCGGCTGCAGCAGCGCGCAGTCGTCGCCCACGCCCAGCGCGGCGCGCGCGGCGGGGCGCGTGAAATAGCGTGCGATCAGGTCAAACTCACCCATGGCGCAGAGCATACAGGCTGCGCCCGGGACACCCGGGTCAGGGATATTGCTGGTGCGTGACGCCGCCGCGGAAACGGTCGGCCGCCTGGCGTATGACTTCGGCCAGCAGGTGCTCCTCGCCCTGTTTTTCGCGCAGCCAGCGGGCGTCGTTGTCGCCGCGTTCCACGCTGCTCCGCAACAGGTGCAGCGACGCGCCCGCGCCCATGCCGGTGGCATGGCGCTCGATCTGCGCCATGGTCAGCAGGATGTGTTCGCGCAGCGGCATGTGGCCGCCGGTGGCCGGGTCCACATAGACGGCGTCCAGGCCGAAGCGGCAGGCCTGGAAACGGTTGTAGGTGTAGACCAGGTAGTCGTCCTCGGTGGGCATGAAGGGCTGTTCGTGCATGAACCAGGAGGCCAGCGACTGCACGAAGCCGGCCAGCGCGGTGGCGCGCTCCACCGTGAGCGGCGTGTCGAACACACGGATCTCGATGGTGCCGAATTCCGGCTTGGGCCGGATGTCCCAGTAAAAATCCTTCATGCTCTTGACCACGCCGGTGCGCGTCATCTTGTCGAAATAGACGGTGAAGTCGTCCCAGGTCAGCGCGAAGGGCGCGCGGCCCGACAGCGGAAAGGCGAACACCGAGTTGAGCCGGGCCGAATCGAAGGCCGTGTCCTGGCCCTGCACATAGGGCGAAGAGGCCGACAGCGCGATGAAGTGCGGAATGTAGCGCGACATGCGGTGCAGCGTCAGCAGCGCACTGTCGGCGTCGGGGCAACCCACGTGCACGTGCTGGCCGAAAATCGTGAACTGCTTGGAAAGGTAGCCGTAGAGCTCGGACAGTTCGCGAAAGCGCGGCTTGTCGTAAATACGGCGCTCATGCCACTGCTGGAAGGGGTGGGTGCCGCCGCCGACCACGGCGATGTTGAGCTTGTCGGCGCTCTTGACCAGCGCATCGCGGATCTGCGAGAGCTGGCCCAGCACCTCCGAGGCGTTGCGGCACACGCCGGTCGAGATCTCGATCATGCTGGACGTCATCTCGGGCACCACGGCGCCGGGCAGCGGGATTTTGGCCATCAGGCGCAGCATGTCCTCGGCATAGGGCGCGAGGTCGTAGTCGTGCGTGTTCACCAGCTGCAGCTCAAGCTCCACGCCCAGCGACAGCGCGGCCGATTTTTGAAAGGGTTCAAGGCTCATGGACGGGTCCGGATGCGGGGCCGCGTGTGAGCGGCGCCCAGGGTTTGGAACTTTCGCCGGCGCGGTAAATGGCCACGGTGGCCAGCACCGCGCCCAGCACCTCCATCAGCAGGATGGCGGGCAGGGCCACGCTGGCGATCTGGCGGCCCAGGGCGCCGGAGGCCGTGGCGAACTGTGACACCAGCAGCAGTGCGACCGAGGACATCGGCGACATCGCGCAGCCCACCCACAGGGCCTGCTTCCAGCTGGCACCGCTGCCGACGTTGCCGATGGCGACACCGGCGATCTTGGCCACCATGCGGGCGACGACCATGGCAATGACCAGGCCGGCCACCGGGCCGCTCCAGTCGGCCTGCGCCGCCACCACCGAGACCAGCACGAACATCAGCATGGTCAGCATGGACGAGGCCGTTCCCATCTGCCGCGGCCATGACCAGGGGCGCGGGTTGAGCTGCTTGAGCAGCATGCCGCCCAGCAGCGCCGCCAGCGGCGCCGAGCCGCCGAAGTGGGCCGCCAGCGCGGCGCCCGCGGCGATCAGGGCCAGCAGCAGGATGGCGGTGTTTTCGCTGGTGGGGCTCATCACGCGCAGCGCGGTGCGCAGCATCAGGGCCAGCGCGGCGCCCACCACCACGGAGAGGCCCAGCACCACCAGCACCGGGTACAGCGTGCTGAGCACGCTGGTCACGCCGGAGTCGGGGCGGTGCATCATGCCGGCGCGCGCGCTGCACAGCGTGAGCGCATACAGCGTGCCCAGGGTGGACAGCACCAGCGCGCGTTCGGTGACGGGGCCGGCGGCGCGGGTGTCTATGGCCACGCGCGACAGCACGGCGGGCGAGGCGGCCATGGCCAGCAGGGCCAGCGGTTCGGCCACGGCCTCGCGTACGCTCATCGCGTGCAGGGCCCAGTACACCAGGATGAAGGTCAAGGCCGATTCGGCCAGGCTTTGCACCAGCACCATGGGGTTGTGGCGAAACCAGCGCAGGGGAATGCGCCCGCCGGCCTCGAACAGCACCACTGCCACGCCCAGTTCCAGCAGGAAAAGCCCGGTGCCCTGGAGCGGCCAGACCGCGCCGCTGAAACCGGCCAGGCCGGCAAAGCCGCCGACCAGCGAATAGCCCACCACCTTGGGCATGCCGGTGTAGCGGTTTAGGAGATGGCCCGCGGCGGCGGCCAGCGCGAGCAGCATGGACCACTGCACGGTCGGCAAGCCCGCTGAAGGCTTGATCCATTCGGCCCAGATGGCCAGGACTTCATTCATGGGGATGGGGTCTCCACTCTGTTTGGAACTTCTGCAGACAGGCGCTTGAGGGCGTCATGTTGCACGTTGGTCGGCCAGCCTTGCGGCGTGAGGCCCGGTGGGGTTGCGCGAAAGAAAAGTTGTTGCATTAATTTACAGGCCACCCGCACGGCGACATGTAGGACAACACCGGAAATGGCGTCTTTGCACTTTTACTTCAAGTAACGACGCTGGCGTATTGCCATCACGACGATGTTCATCAATGCGGCTTGAAGGGTGCAGTGACCAAGCCAGTGGGGGCCGAGGGTCCGGCTTTGCCGGCCCCAGGCGCCGCCCCCTCGAGGGGGGAACAGGCTACACGAAGTGAGCCTGGACGGGGGTGGGCTTATTCAGAGGGCATGAAGAAGCTGCGGGGGTGGCTGCGCCAGCGCGCCCAGATCGCCGCACGAATGCGGGCACGGTCCACGTTGCTCACGTTGTGCGCCTGCAGGGCCAGGCGGAACGCGAGGTAAAAACTCACGCCGAGGTTCAGCGCGCCTATCAGTGGAATGGCCGCGATGCACCACCAGATGGCCAGATGCCTGAACGCCTCCAGGCCCAGCGAGGCGCCGGCCGCGGCCAGTTGGCCGGTGGACAGCGTGACGTGGCGCGCTTCGAGTTCCACACCGAAAAAACCGGTGAAGGCCGGGATCAGCCCCAGCATGAAGCCCAGCGCGATGTTGGAGGCGAAACCCGAGATGTTGTCGCGCATGAAAGAGGACCAGCGCGCCGCGCGTTCGCCGCCCAGGAATGCGGTGATGCGCGGGTTGTGGCGCATGGCCGAGTCCAGGCGATGCAGCACGAACCAGTTTTCGGTCCAGCCCGCGATCATGCTGGCCGCGAACAGGATGCCGCCGGTAAAACCCGCCCACATCAGCGTGGGGCCCAGCAGCGTCAGCGTGCCCAGCACATGCTCGGCCTCGGTGTGGCTGATCATGGGCCGGCCCAGCAGCAGCAGGACCAGCGTGTTGACCAGCAGCACCGCGGGCACCACCATGAACACATTGCCGAAGACCGCCGCGACCTGCGAGCGCACCAGGTGCGTGACCTCGTCGACAAAGGCCGCGATGGTGCTGGTCGCATCGGCCGAGCCGAGGTCTTTGAGCTTGGCCGCCATGGCCGGCGCCGTCATGGCCGGTTGCTTGGTGGCCAGCGTGAAGTGCAGCAGCTGGATCAGGATGAAGCTGGCGGAATACATGACGGCGGACCAGAAGCCGCTCCAGAAGGCCGAGAGGCCTACCGCCACGATCATGAACTTGAGCAGCGTGGTGAAGGCCGTGATGGCGCCGCCGCCCATGGCCTTGCCCAGCATCTCGCGGTATTCGCCGCGCGTGCGGGTAATGTAGGTCTCGCCGGTTTCTGCGCTGCGCTCGGCCACCTTGGCCGACAGCAGCGTGGAGTTGGCGCTGATCAGCGCGCTGATGCTTTTGCCCTCCTGCGCGGTGATGACGCGGCGCCCCAGCAGCTTGATGGCGGCCATGGCGGGCTTGGGCGAGACCAGGCTGTCGAGCAGTTCGCGCACGCGCAGCATGCGCTCGCGCAGCTGGCGCAGGCGAAACACCATGCCGACCGAGATGCCGTTGTCCTCCAGGTGCGTGTAGATGCTGTTGACGGCCTGGCGGCAGGCGTCCAGCCGTTCGCGGTACTGCGCGATCGCGGCCTGCAGCTGCGCCTCGTCCCGCACGGGCTTGAAGAAGGCGTTGCGCAATCCGTCGATGTCGGCCGGCAGCGCGTGGAAGGCGCGCGCGTGCGGCGTGGCGCGGTTCATGCGCAGGCGCAACTCGGGCGCGAAACCCGTGGCGCGTATCTGCGCCGTGCAGTAGGTCAGTGCGTCCATCAGGCTGTAGTGCCAGTGCAGCGTGTCCATGTCGGGGCTGGCCGACAGCAGCAGGGCCAGCCGGGCGACCTGCGGCTCTTCGAGCGCGCCCATCCACTGCGCGTCGAAGCGCGTGGGCGCCACCAGGGGAAACAGTTCGGAGGCGTCGACGGTCTCCGGTGTGCCAGGCAGCAGTTTGCGGCGCAGGCGCTCGGCCAGTTCGCTGACAAAAGCCGTGCGCGGCGCGAAGCCGAAATCGGCCAGCAAGGTGGTGATGTCGACCGTCTGGATCAGCGTCTGCCACCAGGCCCGCAGGCGTGCCTGGATCTCGGGCTGCCGCTCGACGGCATCCATGAGGGCCTGCACCCGCGCGACCGCGGCGGCGACGGAGGTCTCGTCGCCGCGTATCCATTCGAAGAGCTTGATCAGCCAGACATGGCGCTGGGCCAGGCCGGCGTCCGGGTCCAGCGCCTTGAGCAGGGAGGCCAGGTCTTTCATCGGGCGGTCAGGGCCGTGGGCTCAATGCAGGACACGGCCGGGCGGGGCGGCGCCGCTGCCGTTGCCGCTGTGCGCCTCCAGCACGAACATGGGAATCGGCGCCTCGAAACGCTCGCCGTCCTCGGCCACGCAAAAATAACTGCCGTGCATGGTGCCGCTGGGCGTGCGCAGGCGCGACCCGCTGGTGTACTGGAAGGACTCGCCGGGCTTGAGCAGCGGCTGGTGGCCGACCACGCCCAGGCCCTTGACCTCTTCGTTGTGGCCGTTGGCGTCGCTGATGACCCAGTGGCGCGAGATCAGCTGGGCCGTCACCTCGCCGGTGTTGGTGACCGTGACGGTATAGGAAAACCCGTAGACATGGTCTTCCGGCGCCGATTGTTCGGGCAGGTACTGGGGAACGGCTTCGCAGGAAAATTGGTATTTGGGCATGGCTGAAAGTATTGGAACCTGTTCCGTTTAGACCGTGAACAGGTTCTCAGCGACCATGTTAACCGCCTGCTGCGGCTGTTGGCCGGGCGAAACAGCCGGCAGCGCCGGGGGCGGGCGCGGGCCGCGGCTTGCTGCGACAATCCGGCCATGCCTAAAAACCAGCCGCCCACCTACCGGATCGCCCCCTCCATCCTGTCCGCCGATTTCGCCCGACTGGGCGATGAGATCAAGGCCGTCATCGCCGGCGGCGCCGACTGGATCCATTTCGACGTGATGGACAACCACTATGTGCCCAACCTGACGTTCGGGCCCATGATCTGCCAGGCGCTCAAGCCGCACGCCAAAAAAGCCGACGGCACGCCGGTGCCGGTGGACGTGCACCTGATGGTGCAGCCCGTCGACGCGCTGGCCGCGGCCTTTGCCGAGGCCGGCGCCGACCTGGTCAGCTTCCACCCTGAAGCCTCCGGCCATGTGCACCGCAGCGTGCAGGCGATCAAGGCCAAAGGCTGCAAAGCCGGGCTGGTGTTCAACCCGGCCACGCCGCTGGACGTGCTGGACTGGGTGATCGAGGACATCGACCTGATTCTCATCATGAGCGTCAACCCCGGCTTCGGCGGGCAAAGCTTCATCGACTCGGCGCTGCGCAAGATCGAGCAGGCGCGCAAGCGCATCGATGCCTCGGGCAAGGACATCCGCCTTGAAGTCGACGGCGGCATCAAGACCGACAACATCGCGCGCGTGGCCGCCGCGGGCGCCGACACCTTTGTGGCCGGCAGCGCCATCTTCGGAAAACCCGATTACAAGGCGGTAATTGACGCGATGCGGGCGGAACTGGTGAAATAGGCCGGCGCGCGTCGATGCGGACCCGCACGCGCCAACCCCGGTAACCGGCCGGGCCGGATGCCGGCCCCGCCATCCATGGAGGAGCCGCATGACTGAAGCCGTAAGCGAGCAAGGCGGGCGAGGCCCCGCGCGCCGCGCCCGCATCCTGGTGGTGGACGACACGGCGGACGTCCGGTATTTCCTCGTCGCCCTGCTGCAGGACGGCTATGAGGTGGAGGCCGCCGAGTCCGGTGAAGAGGGCCTGCAGGTGGCGTTGTCCGACAGGCGCCCGGAGATCATCCTGCTGGACGTGATGATGCCCGGGATGGACGGCTACGAGGTCATGCGGCGGCTGGCGCGCGATTCGCGCACGGCCGACATCCCCGTCATTTTCCTCACGGCGCTCAGCAGCGTGGAAGAAGAGCAGTTCGGGCTGGACCTGGGCGCCACCGACTACATCACCAAACCCATCAGCCCGCCGGTGCTGCTGGCGCGCGTGCGGCTGCACCTGGAGCGCAGCGCCAATGCCAAGCGCCTGAAGACCCTGTCCGAGCAGCTGTCGCGCTACCTCGCACCGCAGGTCTACCAGTCCCTCTTTGACGGCTCCCGGCAGGCCGAGATCCAGACCCAGCGCAAGCGACTGACGGTGTTTTTCTCGGACATCAAGAACTTCACGGCTTCCACGGCGCAGTGGCAGCCCGAAGAAGTTACTTTTCTGCTCAACAGTTACTTCGAGGAGATGTCGCAGATCGCCGCCGAATACGGCGCGACCCTGGACAAGTTCATCGGCGACGCCATCGTCATCTTCTTCGGCGACCCCCACACCCTGGGCCCGCGCCAGGACGCGGTGCAATGCGTGAAGATGGCCGTCGCCATGCAGCAGCGCATGGCTGAGCTGCAGCGGCGCTGGAAGGCCATGGGCATTCCCAAGGCCTTCGAGATACGCATCGGCATCAATTCGGGCTTCTGCGACGTCGGCAACTTCGGCAGCAACCTGCGCATGGACTACACCATCATCGGCCGTGAAGTGAACCTGGCCGCCCGGCTCGAACAGGCCGCGGAGCCCGGCGGCATCCTGATTTCCAGGGACACCCACGACCTGGTGCAGGACGAGATCGAGGTCGAGGCGCGCGAGCCGGTCGTCGCCAAGGGATTCGCCGAACCGATCACGGTCTATGCGGTCCGCAAAACCCTGGCGGCGCCGCCCGCCGCGGCGGGGGTGATCCAGTGCGACCGGCCCGGCCTGCGCCTGGATTTGGACCCGGGCCGCCTCACGCCCGCGCAGCGCGCGGACGCCGCCGCCGAACTGCGCAGGGCGCTGGGCAGCCTGGAGGCGCTTGCGGAAACCGCGAAGAGCGAGGCCGCGCCGGCCCCGCTGGCCGAAACCGGCACACCGGCGTCCCGCCTTGCGGCCGTGCAGGCGGCGGACGCGGCGGGTTCCCCCGATGAGGTGCTGCCCGACAGCATCGCCGGACTCGACATGGCCCTGGGGCTGAGCCGGGCGATGAACATGAAAGGGTTTTACATCTCGATGCTGCGCCGCTTCATGGACGGCCGCGCGGACACGCCGGCACGCATCCGCGAGGCGCTGGCGGCCGGCGACCTGAAGGCGGCGGAGCTGCTCAGCCACTCCCTGCGCGGCGTCTCGGCGCAGATAGGCGCCACGCAATTGCCGCTGGACGCCGGCGCGCTGGAGCAGGCGCTTCATGACGAAGGTCCGCGCGCCGGCATCGATGAGCTGCTGCTGCGCATGGAAGCCTCGCTGGAAGAATTGATGGCGGCGCTGCGATCGGCCTTGCCGCCGCCGCCCGCGGAATCACCTTGAATGCCCGGGCCGGCCCAGTTGGTGTATCTTCTTCCTGAGGGCGTGCACCATTCGAGCGGGCCCCGGACCTTAGAATCAGGCAGCGCCCCGGCGCATGTCATGCCCCTTACCACAGAGAGGAGCTACACAGTGCAATACAACGATATTTACGCCGTTACGCCCAAAGGCCAGCAGGAGCTGCGCAGCGCGGCCACCACGATTTCACCGCCTGAGGTGGAGTTGCTGGTACGCCTCGACGGCATCCTGTCCATGGCCCAGATACGCCAGAGCGTGGGAGAACCCACCGGCGCGACGCTCGACAACACCGTGAAATCGCTGTTGGCCAAGGGGTTGGTGACCCAGGTCCAGCCGGACCCGTTCGCCGCTTCGCTGCAGTTCCAGCTGAGTCCCACGGCGCTCAACGAGGCGGGCGCCGAGGCCGATTTCTGCGCGGCCACGCTGAAGAAATCCAATTACTACGTCCGCATCGCCCGCAAGCGCGAGCAGCCGCGCCAGCGCGCGCCCGGCGAACGCCTGTCGGCCATTGTCGTGGACGACGATGAGCACCTGGCAAAGTTCCTGAGCCACTACCTGACCTTCGAGGGTTTCGACATACGGGTGGCGGGCTCGCGCGCCGAAGTGGTGGCCGAGTTCCGCAAACCGCCGATTCCGGACCTGGTGTTGCTGGACGTGATGCTGCCCGATGCCGACGGGTTTGACATCCTGCTGCGCATCCGCTCGCACCCGCAGCTCAAGGACATCCCGGTGATCATGCTCACGGCGAAGGCGACCCGCGAGGCGGTGCTCAAGGGCCTGGCCAGCGGCGCCGACGGCTACATCACCAAGCCCGTGGAGACCGAATCGCTGCTGCAGGCGGTCCGCACCGTGCTGGGCTCGCAGTAACGCACCGGCATGGCGTGATGAGCCGCTTTTCTGGCAAACCAGGCCTGCCGGCTCCCGCGCCATGAAGTCGCCTTTTCGCGCGACCATCAATGTCGCCCTGTTCACCGGGATGGTCCTGATCATCCTGAGCATCGCGGCTTCCTACTTCACCATCAATACGCTGCTCAGCGGCACGCAAAGCGAAACCGAGGCGCGCGAAACGGTGCTGCTCCTGGAGCAGGTCGTCGCGGAGTTCAAGGCGGCGGAGTCCTCGCAGCGGCGCTACCTGCTGACCAACACCGCCACGGACCTCGCCGCATACCAGGAAGCCCGCGCGCTGAGCCGGCAGGCGCTGCAGCGCGTGCATGCGGCGGCCGGCACCAGCCAGGACTGGCGCGCGCTGGAAGACGCCATGACGCGCCGCTTCGCGCTGATGGAGCAGGCCATCGCCGCCCGGCAGCAAGCCGGGCTGGAAGCGGCGGCGGCCATCGTCGGCGGCGAGCCCAACCGCCGGCTTTATGACGAAATCGAAGCGCTGGTGGCCCGTATCAAGATGGGCGAAACCCAGGCCCTGGAACACTCGAAAGAAGAAACACGGCAAAGCGCCCAGACCGTCAAGCAGCTGATCCTGCTGGGCGGGCTGCTGTGCCTGAGCGTGTTCGGCTGGGCCATCCAGATGATCGTCCGCTCGCAGGAAAAGCGCCGCCGCATCGAGGCCAGGCTTTCCGACAGCGAAGCCATGAGCCGGGCCGTGACCGAAAGCATGGCCGAGGGGCTGGTGACGGCCACCCAGGAAGGCATCATCGTCAACGCCAACAGCGCCGCCCGCCACCTCTTCGGCTACAGGCTCGACGACCTAGTGGGCCGGGAGGTGACCATGCTGCTGCCCACGCGCTACCGCATGGGCTTCCAGGCCTTCTTCGCCAGCCTGGCAAACCGCCAGCGCGGCTTTCGCGAATGGGACGTCAAAGTCCTGGGGCTGCGCCATGACGGCACCGAGTTCCCGGTGAACGCATCGTTCGGCGACGTCAACGTGGGCGGCCGCCGGCTGTTCACGGCCATCATTCACGATATCACCGAAAGCAACCGCATCAGCGAGGCCCTGCGCGACAGCGAAGCCCAGCTGCGCGAGCTGACCGACGCCGTGCCGGCCCTGATCGCCTATGTCGACAGGGAAGAGCGTTTCCAGTTCCACAACCGGGCCTATGAAGAAGCCCTGGGCCTCAGGAGCGAGGAGATACAGAACCGGACCATGCTGGACGTCCTGGGGCCGCAGCTGTACGACCAGGTCAAAGGCCATGTCGGGGAGGCACTGGCCGGGTATTCGGTGCGCTACGAAATCGAGCTGGCGCCCCTCGGCGGCGAGCGGCGCGAATACGTCATGAGTTATTTCCCGCGCTACGGCGAGGGGCACGAGCAGGGCACGGTCATCGGCTTTTCCTCGCTGGGCAACGACGTCACCGAACTCAAGCGCATAGACCGCATGAAGAGCGAGTTCGTCTCCACCGTCAGCCATGAACTGCGCACGCCGCTGACCTCGATACGCGGCTCGCTGGGCCTGGTCTGGGGAGGCGTGACGGGTGAACTGCCGGCGCAGGCCAAAAACCTGGTGGGCATCGCCCAGAGCAATTGCGAGCGCCTGATCCGGCTCATCAACGACATCCTCGACAGCGAAAAGATCGAGTCCGGCAAGATGAGCTTTGAGCTGCGGCCTATGGAGCTGGGGCCCCTGCTGGAGCAGGCCCTGGCCGCCAACGAGGGTTTCGCGGAGCAGCACGGCGTCAAGCTGGTGATGGGCAGGATAGAAGCGCCGGTCCAGGTCTGCGTCGACAGCGACCGGCTGATCCAGGTGGTGACCAACCTGCTGTCCAATGCCATCAAGTTCTCGATGCCCGGCAGCGCCGTGCGGGTGGCGATGCGCACGGAGTCGGGACGTGCCCGGGTGGAAATCATCGACAACGGCCCCGGCATTCCGGATGAGTTCCGCCAGCGAATTTTCCAGAAATTTTCCCAGGCCGACTCCTCCGACACGCGGAAAAAGGGCGGCACCGGCCTGGGCTTGAGCATTTCCAAGGCCATCATCGAGCGCATGGATGGCACCATAGGCTTCAGCACGGAAAGCCAGGTGGGTACGACATTCTTTTTCGAATTGCCGGTGTGGCGGGAAGCGCCGCCGGTCACGGCGCCCATGGGGCTCGACGGCGTGATGCGCCCGCGCGTGCTGGTGTACGAAGACGACCCTGACGTGGCCAAGCTCATCGGCATGATGCTGGACAAAGGCGGTTATGACGCCGACATGGCGCACACGCCCGAACAGGCGCGAGACTACCTCAAGATGGAGTCGTACGCGGCGATGACGGTGGACGTCAGGCCGCCCTACGAAACCGGGTTCTCGCTGATACGCGAGTTGCGGGCCAACAAACGCACGGCGCGCCTGCCGGTGCTGGTGCTGTCGGTCACCGCCTCGGAGGCGCGCCAGCATGCCGGCAGCCAGGCGCTGGGGATTTCGGGCTGGCTGGAAAAACCGCTTGACGAGCAGCGCCTGCTCGACAGCCTGGACCGCGCGATAGAAGCCAGGCGCCGCGCCAGGCAGAGCGCCTCTTGAGGCATTTCCGCCGCTCAAGCGGCCATACCTTTCTTGGCTTGTTTGCATGAATCCTCCTGTTTTGACCCGTGCCCATTTCGATGCCGCCATGGTGGACCTGGACGGCACGCTGGTGGACACGCTGGGGGACTTTGTGGCTGCCGTGAACGCCATGCTGGCCGACCTGCAGCAACCGGGCCAGGCGCATCGCCCATTTGATGCGGCGACCGTGGAACGCATGGTGGGAAAAGGCTCCGAGAACCTCGTGAGGGCGGTGCTGGCGCATGCGGGGACGGACTTGCCGGCACGCTACGCCGAAGCCTTTGCAAGCTACCAGCGGCATTACGCGGCCATCAACGGACTGCACTCGACGGTGTATGCGGGTGGGCTGGAAGGGCTGCGCACTTTGCAGCAGGCCGGGCTCAAGCTGGCCTGCCTGACCAACAAACCGCTTGCCATGGCGCGCCAGCTGCTCAGGCTCAAGGGCCTGGACGGATTTTTCAGCGAGGTCTTCGGCGGCGATTCCTTCGAGCGCAAGAAGCCCGATCCCTTGCCCCTGCTCAAGACCTGCGAAGCGCTGGGCAGCGCGCCCGCGCGCACGCTGATGATCGGCGACTCCAGCAATGACGCGCAGGCTGCGCGGGCGGCCGGTTGTCCGGTGCTGCTGGTGACCTACGGCTACAACCATGGCGAGCCGGTGCGTGAAGTGGACGCCGATGGCTTTCTTCACTCGCTGGCCGGGCTGCGCTTTCAAAAATGACGCGGTAAAAACGGCAACGGGGCTTGCGCCCCGTTGATGGTGTGAAAAGCGAGGCGCTTCAGTTTGTCTTGCCCAGCATCGCATCCTTGAGTTTCCAGTCGGCGGGCTGCGGGCCCAGCCAGATGCGCACCAGGGCATTGAAAAACTCGACTTCCTTGAAGGGCTCGCCTTGCGGCTTGCCTTTGACCGAGATGACGGTTCCGGTGCCGGGGATCCAATCGATGGTGAAACCCTCGCCGGCGACGAGCTTCTTCTGGTCGGCAAAGATCTGGCCCATCTTGATCAGGCCGGGGATGAGCTTGGACATTTCGGCTTTGGGGGCGTTGTCTGTGAAGGCCGTGGTGAAGCTCTTGCCCAGCTCGTTGGAGTCGATATCGCGCAGCAAGGTGATGCTGATGCGTTTGTGGCCGGGCATGGCGTAGACCTCTTCGGGGGTGGCGGCTTTTTTGGGCAGGTACATTCCGGCCACATAGACTTTGAACACCGCCTTGTAGCGAATGCCGGCCCCATTGAGCTGCAGTTTGGTGCCATGCACCTCAATCGGGTCGTCGAGCTTGACGCCCGAGACCTCCATCGGCGCGGCAAGGGCGCCGAATGAAAGCATCAGGCCGGCCAGGCCCGCAAGGCATCGCGTTGTCAAAGTCATGGATTGTCTCCAAAGTATGGTTGGAATAGAACGAGCGTTCGTTTTTTATCTCCTCATTTTCGAGTTCAGGGGCCGCCCCTCGCAAGAGGGTTTGCGAGATAAGCATTAGTACTAGGGCCTGCTCACCGGCCCCTGCCGGGCCCCGGTCCGGCTTTTTGATGCCCGGCGGAGGCTAACCGGCTCCGGTCTTTGCTACACTTTGGCCTACATGTTCATTCATCGCATCATTCAAACAGGTTGTGGCGACCGGGGAGCCTGGCCCTGGCGTACCTGTCATTTCCCGCTCGCCTGAGGCGCATGCGGGCCGGCACGCCGACAGCGCTGCCCCGGCCCGTGCACTTGCCGCAGGTTCTGCGACACCCCCCTTTCTTTGTTGATGCCCTGCGCAGCCCGCGGGAGCATCCCGGCCCCGGTCTTCGGGGCGTGTTGAATGACAGGCGGCAGCGCTTTTATGCGTCTTGCCTCCCTGAAAAGGATTGACCGTGATCACTGAACTCGAATTCAAAAGCCTTGCCGGCCAGGGCTACAACCGCATTCCGCTGATGGCGGAGGCCTTTGCCGACCTTGAAACGCCTTTATCCCTGTACCTCAAGCTCGCGCATTCCAAGGACGGCGGCAAATTCAGCTTCCTGCTGGAGTCCGTCGTCGGTGGTGAGCGCTTCGGCCGCTACAGTTTCATCGGCCTGCCGGCCCGCACGCTGGTGCGCGCCTCGGGCTTCGGCGCCGACCGGGTCACCGAGGTGGTGACCGACGGCCGCGTCGTGGAGACCTCAACGGCCAACCCGCTGGACTTCATCGCCGATTACCAGAAGCGTTTCAAGGTCGCGCTGCGGCCCGGCCTGCCGCGGTTTTGCGGCGGCCTGGCCGGCTATTTCGGCTACGACGCGGTGCGCCACATCGAGAAAAAACTCGAAGCCAGCTGTCCGCCCGACACCCTGGGCTGTCCCGACATTCTGCTGCTGCAGTGCGAAGAGCTGGCGGTGATCGACAACCTTTCGGGCAAGCTCTACCTGATCGTCTATGCCGACCCGGCCCAGCCCGAGGCCTACGCCAACGCCAAGAAGCGTTTGCGCGAACTCAGGGAAAAACTCAAGTACTCGGTCAGCGCCCCGGTGGTCAAGCCTTCGCAGGGCTACCCAGCCGAACGCGATTTCGCCAAGGCCGACTACATAGCCGCCGTGGAAAAGGCCAAACGCCTGATCGAAGCCGGCGACTTCATGCAGGTGCAGGTCGGCCAGCGCATCAAGAAGCGCTACACCGAGTCGCCGCTGAGCCTGTACCGTGCGCTGCGTTCGCTCAATCCCTCGCCCTATATGTATTACTACCACTTCGGCGATTTCCATGTGGTGGGTGCCTCGCCCGAAATCCTGGTGCGGCAGGAGCAAGTCAGCGAGGGGCAGAAGATCACCATCAGGCCGCTTGCCGGCACCCGTCCGCGCGCCTCTTCGCCCGAGGCCGACAAAGCCGTCGAGCACGAACTGGTCAACGACCCGAAAGAGCGCGCCGAGCACGTCATGCTGATAGACCTCGCGCGCAACGACATAGGCCGCATCGCCAAGACCGGCACGGTGAAGGTCACCGAGGCTTTCGCGGTGGAACGCTACAGCCATGTGATGCACATCGTGAGCAACGTTGAAGGCGTGCTGCTGGACGGCATGACCAGCATGGACGTGCTCAAGGCCACCTTCCCGGCCGGCACGCTGACCGGCGCGCCCAAGGTCCACGCCATGGAAATCATCGACCAGCTCGAGCCCACCAAGCGTGGCCTTTACGGCGGCGCCTGCGGCTACCTCAGCTATGCGGGCGACATGGACGTGGCCATCGCCATACGCACCGGCATCATCAAGGACCAGACGCTTTACGTGCAGGCGGCGGCCGGTGTGGTCGCCGATTCGGTGGCCGAACTCGAATGGAAGGAAACCGAGGCCAAGGCGCGCGCGCTGCTACGGGCCTCCGAACTCGTCGAGGAGGGCCTGGAATGAGCACGGCCAAGCACCCAACTGTCGAGCACTGCCGCAGCATGGCCGACGTGCGCCGCAACATCGACGCGCTTGACGACCGCATCGTGGCGCTGGTCGCCGAGCGCAGTGCCTATGTCGCGCAGGCGGCGCGCATCAAACAAAGCGCCGGCGACATCGTCGACCAGGCGCGCATCGAATTCATCGTAGACCGCGTGCGCGCCCAGGCCCGCGCGGCCGGCGCCCCCGAGGCCATCCTGGAAGCGGCCTACCGCGCCATGATTGCCGCATCCATTGATTTTGAGCGCGGCGAGTTCCAACGCCTGCGCCAGGAGGCCTGAACCATGAAGCGCAACAAGCTCTTGATGATCGACAACTACGACAGCTTCACCTACAACATCGTCCAGTACTTCGGTGAACTGGGCGCCGAGGTCGAGGTGTTCCGCAATGATGAAATCAGTGTGGCCGACATCGCCGCGCGCGCGCCCGACCTGCTGGTGGTCTCGCCCGGGCCGTGTTCGCCGGCCGAGGCCGGTATCTCGGTCGCGGCGATCCAGCACTTCGCCGGAAAGCTGCCGATCCTGGGCGTCTGCCTGGGCCACCAGGCGATAGGCGCGGCCTTCGGCGGCACCATCATCCGCGCCCAGCAGCTCATGCACGGCAAGACCAGCGTGATCACCACCACGCGGCAGGGCGTGTTTGCCGACCTGCCCGAGCAGTTCGTGGTCAACCGATACCACTCGCTGGCGATTGAAAAATCGTCCTGCCCTAAGGCCCTGGCCGTCACGGCCTGGACCGACGATGGCGAGATCATGGGCGTGCGCCACAAGGAACTGCCCATCCAGGGCGTGCAGTTCCATCCCGAATCGATACTCACAGAGCACGGCCACGCCATGCTGAAAAACTTCCTGGAGCAAACCGCATGAGCCAAAATTCCGTGGACCTGCGCAGCGACACCGTGACCCGGCCGACCGCCGCGATGCGCGAGGCCATGCTGGCCGCGCCGCTGGGCGACGACGTGTTCGGCGACGACCCGGCAGTCAACGCGTTGCAGGAAAAAATCGCCGGCCTGCTGGGTTTCGAGGCCGCGCTTTTTGTGCCCACCGGCACGCAGAGCAACCTTTGCGCCATCCTGAGCCATTGCCAGCGCGGCGACGAATACATCGTCGGCCAGATGGCGCATTGCTACCGCTGGGAAGGTGGCGGCGCGGCGGTGTTCGGCAGCGTGCAACCGCAACCGTTGAACCACCACACGGACGGCACCCTGGCCCTGTCCGAAATCGAGGCAGCCATCAAGCCCGACGACGCGCATTTCGCGCGCACCCGGCTGCTGGCGCTGGAAAACACCCTGGGCGGCAAGCTGCTGCCTTTTGACTACGTCCGGCAGGCCACCGCGCTCGCAAAAAAACACGGGCTGGCGCGCCACCTGGACGGCGCCAGGCTGTTCAATGCCGCCGTCGCGCAGGCCGCGCAAACGGGCAACAATCCGCTGGCTGAGGCGCGCCGCATTGCGGACTGCTTTGACAGCGTTTCCGTCTGTTTCAGCAAAGGGCTGGGTGCACCCGTTGGCTCGGCGCTGTGCGGTTCGCGCGAGTTCATCGCGCGGGCGCACCGCATCCGCAAGATGGCGGGCGGCGGCATGCGCCAGGCCGGCGTGCTGGCGGCGGCAGCCTCGCACGCGCTGGACAATCACGTCGGGCGCCTGGCCCAGGACCATGCGCTGGCCAAACACCTGGCCGACGGGCTGGCAGGCATCGAGGGCCTGCAGGTCGAACCGCCGCACACCAACATTGTGTTTGTCGATTTGACTGGCGCGGCGCGCGAGCAGTCGGCGGCGCTGCTCAAGCACCTGGGCAGCCAGGGCATACAGGCCACGGGTTTGTACCGGCTGCGTTTTGTGACGCACCTCGACGTGGACGCCGCCGGGGTGGACCGCGCCGTGGCCGCCATCCGGCAGTTCTTCCATCTCAAGGCCTGAAAGGACAAAGCCATGCCCGACTTCCAGCACCTGTTGCTCTTCATCGCGGCCGGCTGGCTGCTCAACCTGACGCCGGGCCCCGATGTGCTCTACATCGTGACCAACTCGCTGCGCTCAGGCGCGCGCGCCGGCATCGTGGCCGGCCTGGGTATCACGGCCGGCTGTTTTGTCCACATCTTCGCGGCGGCCGTAGGCGTCGGCGCGTTGCTGGCCACTTCGGCCCTTGCCTTTACCGTGCTCAAGTGGATAGGCGCGGCCTACCTGTTGTGGATAGGCGCGAAGATCCTGTTGTCCAAAGCGCCGCAGGCCACCACCGATCTCGTCGCGGCGGCTGCGGCCCAGCCGGAGCGGCGCCTGAAGGCGGTTTTCATGGGGGGCTTCTGGACCAATGTGCTCAATCCCAAGGTTGCGATATTTTTCCTGGCCTTCGTGCCGCAGTTCATCGCGCCCGGCGCAGACAACAAAGCCCTGGCCTTTGTGCTGCTGGGCGTGCTGTTCAACCTGAACGCCATCCCGGTGAATACGGGCTGGGCCCTGGCGGCCGCCTGGATGGCCAAACGCGATGCCGTGCAGCGCGGCATGCACTGGCTGGACCGCGCGGCCGGCGTCATGTTCATTGCGTTCGGCCTCAAGCTTGCCTTTACCGATAATCCGGCGAACTGAGCCATCCCGTCCAGCCCCCATAAAGCAACACAGCAAACGAGACACGCCATGCCCCATACCCACAAGATCACCCCGCAGGAAGCGCTGCAACGCACCATAGAGCACCGCGAAATCTTCCATGACGAGATGCTGCACATCATGCGCCTGATCATGAGCGGTGAAATGTCGCCCGTGATGATGGCCGCCCTGATCACCGGCCTGCGCGTGAAGAAGGAGACCATAGGCGAGATCACCGCCGCCGCGCAGGTGATGCGCGAGTTTTCCACCAAGGTCAACGTCACCGACAAGACCCACCTGGTCGATATCGTCGGCACCGGCGGTGACGGTTCGCACACCTTCAATATTTCCACCTGCTCCATGTTTGTGGCCGCAGCGGCCGGCGCCAAGGTCAGCAAGCACGGCGGGCGCAGCGTGAGCAGCAAGTCGGGCAGCGCCGACGTGATCGAGTCCCTGGGCATTCACATCGGCCTTTCCCCCGAAGCGATTGCGACGTGCATCGAACAGGTCGGCGTGGGCTTCATGTTCGCGCCCAACCACCACCCGGCCATGAAAAACGTCGCGCCCATCCGTAAGGAACTCGGCGTGCGCACCATCTTCAATATCCTGGGCCCCTTGACCAACCCGGCCGGCGCACCCAACATCCTGATGGGCGTGTTCCATTCCGACCTGGTGGGCATCCAGGTGCGCGCGCTGCAGCGCCTGGGCGCCGAGCATGCGATGGTGGTCTACGGCAAGGACGGCATGGACGAAGTCAGCCTGGGCGCAGCCACCGTGGTCGGCGAACTCAAAAACGGTGAAATCACCGAATACGAAATCCACCCCGAAGACTTCGACATGCCCATGGCCAGCAACCGCGCGCTGCGCGTGGAGACACCCGAGCAGTCCAAGGCCATGCTGCTGGGCGTGCTGGACAACCAGCCCGGTGCGGCGCGCGACATCGTGATCCTCAATGCCGGCGCGGCGCTGTATGCCGCCAATGTGGCCGACTCCATGAAGGCCGGCATCGTGCTGGCCCGCGAGGCGCTGGCGTCGGGCGCGGCCAAGGCCCGCCTGCAGCAGCTGATTTCCACCACCCAACAACTGGCAGCCTGAACACCATGTCCGACATCCTCGACAAAATCATCGCCGTCAAACGCCAGGAAATCGCTGAAGCGATACGCAAGAAACCGCTGGCGGTGATGCGCGAAGACGCCGAGTCGCGCGTGCTGACGCGCGACTTTGTGGGCGCGCTGCGCGCCAAGATCGCGGCGGGCCAGCCCGCGGTGATCGCCGAGGTCAAAAAGGCCAGCCCGTCCAAGGGCGTGCTGCGCGCCGATTTCATCCCGGCCGACATCGCGCAAAGTTATGCCGAAGGCGACGGCACGCTCAGCGCGGCCTGCCTTTCGGTGCTGACGGACAAGCAGTTCTTCCAGGGCAGCATCGACTACCTGAAGCAGGCCCGGGCTTCCTGCAGCCTGCCGGTGCTGCGCAAGGACTTCATGGTCGATCCCTACCAGGTGTATGAAGCGCGTGTCATGGGCGCCGACTGCATCCTGCTGATCGCCGCCTGCCTGGACGACGCGCAGATGAAGTCGCTCGAGGCGCTGGCCATGTCGCTGGACATGGCGGTGCTGGTCGAAGTGCACGACAAGGCTGAACTGGAGCGCGCGCTCAAGCTCAGGACGCCGCTGATCGGCATCAACAACCGCAACCTGAAGACCTTCGAGGTCTCGCTGGACACCACGCTGGGCATGCTGGGTCAGGTGCCGGCGGACCGCCTGTTGGTCACCGAATCCGGCATCGCCACGCCGGCCGACGTGAAACGCCTGCGCGATGCCGGCGTGAATGCCTTCCTGGTGGGCGAGGCCTTTATGCGGGCCGAAGAGCCGGGACTGGCCTTGGCCCAGCTGTTTGCCGGCAAGTAAGTCAAAGAGAAAGAGGCGGCGTCCATGAACTCTGCGGACCAGCTGAAGAGCGCGAACCCTGCGGACTGGCCGGTAGCGCCGGGCTGGCGACCCACCACCGAGGCTTTTTTCGCCGGTCCCACCGGCCGCAAGCTGTTGGATTTTCTGCAGGGTCGGCTTGCCGAAGGCGCGACGATTTTTCCGCCCCAGCCGCTGCGCGCGCTGGAACTGACGCCGCCCGAAGAGGTGCGCGTCGTGATCCTGGGCCAGGATCCATACCACGGCCGGGGCCAGGCCGAAGGGCTGGCCTTCTCCGTCGCGCCCGGCGTGGCCTTGCCGCCCTCGCTGCGCAACATCTTCAAGGAGTTGCAGCGCGACCTGGGCACACCGCCGCCCGCCTTTCCGGCGCCCGGCGGAAGCCTGGTGAAGTGGGCCACGCACGGCGTGCTGCTGCTGAACACCTGTCTCACGGTGGAAGAAGCGCAGCCCGCCAGCCACGCCGGCAAAGGCTGGGAAGTGCTGACCGACACCTTGATCCACCAGGTGTCCGACGGCGACCATCCGGTGGTCTTCATGCTGTGGGGCGCCCATGCGCAAAGCAAGCGGGCCTTGATCGATGTGAAGCGCCACAAGGTGTTGGTGGCCAACCATCCCTCGCCGCTGTCCGCCTTGCGGCCGCCGCTGCCTTTTATCGGTTGCGGCCATTTCTCGCAGGCGCGGGAATGGCGCGATGCGCACCCTAAAAACTAAGCGGCGCGGCAAAGTGCGCGCGGCGGGCAAGCACTAATACAAGAAGCGTAAGGCTCCAAGCGGCCCCGCTAAAACTCCTGCGGAAGGCTTCCGACGTAGTCGCGCCGGATATTGACCGTGCTTTGCTGGCCCAGCGCCTCAAAATGGCGACGCAGCCAGCGTTTGGCCGCGCCGTGGCCCATGTCAAACAGCTTTTCAATCATGGCGCCGTCGGCCGACATCTTGCTCGACGAGGGCAGGTCTTCCAGGGCCTCGCCGCCGTCGATGCGGTGCAGCAGCAGGCTTTTGTACTTCACACCCTCCTGCAGGCGTCCGTCGGCCAGCAGGCGATTGATGAAGTCGATGGTGCGCATCTGGGACAGCAGGCTGGCGTTAAAGGTCAGCTCGTTCACCCGGTCCATGATGTCGTGCGGCGTGTGCGGGACCTCGGGCCGTCGCAGGGGGTTGATCTGCACCACGATGATGTCGCGGCTGCTGCATTCGCTGATCAGGGGCAGCAGGGACGGATTGCTGGAAAATCCCCCGTCCCAGTAAGACTGACCGTCGATTTCCACCGCCTGGAACAGCGTGGGCAGGCAGGTGGAGGCCATCACGGCCTGCAAAGTCAGGCGTTTGCCCGAAAAGATTTCCGCCCGGCCCGTGGTCACATGGGTCGCGGATACAAATGCCTTGGGTATGTCCAGGCCGGCGATGGCGTGAAAGTCGATTTCCGCCTGCAGCAGCTTGCGCAGGGGATTGATGTCCAGCGGATTGGACTGGTAAGGCGAGAGCCACTGGCTCATTGCGCTATTAAAAAAGTTAGTACCCACTTTGTCGGAGGGCCAGCCACCCAGCAGCATCTTGCTGATGCCCTCGGCCATGGAGCCCAGGCTGCCCATGGCGGCCACGCCTTGCCAGATCCGGGCCAGCGATGCGCGGGCCGCCTCCCGGGGGTTCGGCGTTCCGCTGTCCTTGTGGGTGGCCACGGCAAATCCATGCGCCAGTGCCACGGCATTGACCGCGCCCGCGCTGGCGCCGCTGATGCCGTCGAACTGGATGCGTTCATCCTGCAACAGGGCGTCCAGGACGCCCCAGGTGAACGCGCCGTGGGAGCCGCCGCCCTGCAAAGCCAGGTTGACCCGGCGCTGGGAGGACGGTTCTGGCGGCGAAGGGGGGAGAAGTGAGGCGCTCATGGCGCTAGTTTGACAGGCGCAAACCCGCGCCAGCCCCGGAAGCGGCCCGGCCGGCATTTTTTAATGTTTTTGCGAGGCCCCGGCATTTCGTCCGACATAAAACCGTGGCATAATCCGAGGTTCGCTTGAAGGATGGGTGCCCGAGTGGCTAAAGGGGGCAGACTGTAAATCTGTTGGCTAACGCCTACGCTGGTTCGAATCCAGCCTCATCCACCAGATTTTGTTTGATTTTTGGCAAGCGGCCAGTGCAAGGCAGTCGCGTAAAGCGGGTTTTGGGCTGTGGATGGTTTGATGTGAGTTGAATTGGCAGAGCTGCGCGGGAGTAGTTCAATGGTAGAACCCTAGCCTTCCAAGCTAATGACGCGGGTTCGATTCCCGTCTCCCGCTCCACGAGGCTCCGGTTTCGGGGTGTTTGCGGGCTCTGCTGGTTGATCTTGCGCCGGACTGCAGTGAGAGAGTTTTGAAGTCTTTTGGCTTTTTGAAGAATTTAGGCCCTTTTGGCTCAGTGGTAGAGCACTCCCTTGGTAAGGGAGAGGTCGCGGGTCCGATTCCCGCAAAGGGCACCATATTTTGAGTCGGCGCAGCGCGCAAAGCGCTGCGGCCGGCGGTAGTGATTCACTGGTTTTGTAACTCTTTATAAATTTCTGGAGTTGAAAAATGGCAAAAGGCAAATTTGAGCGGACCAAGCCGCACGTCAACGTAGGCACGATTGGCCACGTGGACCATGGCAAGACGACGCTGACGGCGGCGATCACGACCGTTCTGGCGTCCAAGTTCGGCGGCGAAGCCAAGGGCTACGACCAAATTGACGCGGCACCCGAAGAAAAGGCGCGCGGCATTACGATTAATACCGCCCACGTCGAGTACGAAACCGCGAACCGCCACTACGCCCACGTGGACTGCCCAGGCCACGCCGACTATGTGAAGAACATGATCACCGGCGCCGCCCAGATGGACGGCGCGATCCTGGTGTGCTCGGCCGCTGACGGCCCCATGCCCCAGACCCGCGAGCACATCCTGCTGGCCCGCCAGGTGGGCGTGCCTTACATCATCGTGTTCCTGAACAAGTGCGACATGGTCGACGACGCCGAGCTGCTCGAACTCGTTGAGATGGAAGTGCGCGAGCTGCTGGACAAGTACGACTTCCCCGGCGACAAGACCCCCATCATCCACGGCTCGGCCAAGCTCGCCATGGAAGGCGACAAGGGTCCCCTGGGCGAAGAGGCCATCATGAAGCTGGCCGAAGCGCTGGACACCTACATTCCCCTGCCAGAGCGCGCGGTTGACGGCGCCTTCCTGATGCCCGTGGAAGACGTGTTCTCCATCTCCGGCCGCGGCACCGTCGTGACCGGCCGTGTCGAGCGCGGTGTGATCAAGGTCGGCGAGGAAATCGAGATCGTCGGTATTGCCGACACGCAAAAGACCACCTGCACCGGCGTGGAAATGTTCCGCAAGCTGCTGGACCAGGGCCAGGCCGGCGATAACGTCGGTATCCTGCTGCGCGGCACCAAGCGCGAAGACGTGCAGCGCGGCCAGGTGCTGTGCAAGCCCGGCTCCATCAAGCCGCACACGCACTTCACCGGCGAGATCTACGTCCTGAGCAAGGACGAAGGCGGCCGCCACACGCCTTTCTTCAACAACTACCGCCCCCAGTTCTACTTCCGCACGACGGACGTGACGGGCGCGATCGAGTTGCCAGAAGGCAAGGAAATGGTCATGCCAGGCGATAACGTGTCGATCACCGTCAAGCTGATCAACCCGATCGCCATGGAAGAAGGCCTGCGTTTCGCCATCCGCGAAGGCGGCAAGACCGTCGGCGCCGGCGTCGTTGCCAAGATCATTGCGTAATTTGCAAGGTTTGATGGAGGGGTATAGCTCAATTGGCAGAGCGTCGGTCTCCAAAACCGAAGGTTGTAGGTTCGATTCCTACTGCCCCTGCCACCTGATGGTTGATGTGTATCAGCGCTGAGGGTGGTTTGAAAAGTTAAAAAGCAAGCCCGCCGGGAGTCAAAAACTCCAGGTGGGCTTAAGCGTCTGAAAAGACGCCCGAAGATTGAACAGGAAATCCGCCAACCATGGCCACTTCTCAAGTTGAAACCGTCAGTACCAGCGCCGACAAGGTCAAGCTGGGCGCGGCCGTTGCTCTGGTGCTGGCCTCCCTGGTGGGCTTTTACCTGCTGGCCAAGCAGGGTCAAGTGGTCCAGTGGGGTGCCCTGATCGCCGGGTTGGTGGCGGCCGTGGCGGTGTTCATGCTGTCAGAGCCGGGCAAGCAGTTCGTGGCCTTCGGCCGTGATTCCTGGCGCGAAGTCAAGAAGGTCGTCTGGCCGGCCCGTCGGGAAGCCATCCAGATGACGGCCTATGTGTTCGGCTTTGTGGTGATCATGGCGCTGTTTTTGTGGTTTACGGACAAGACGCTCGAATGGGTGTTTTACGACCTGATCCTGGGATGGAAACGATAATGAGCGATCTGAATGGCACGGTAGTCAGCGAAGTGGCGGCGGGTACGTCCCTCACGCCGACGCCAGGCATGCAGTGGTATGTCGTCCATGCCTATTCCGGCATGGAAAAAGCGGTCGAGCGCAACATCGTCGAACGCATCAACCGCGCGGGCATGCAGTCCAAGTTCGGCCGTTTCCTGGTGCCCACCGAAGAAGTGGTCGAAATCAAGAACGGCCAGAAGAAAACGACGGAACGCCGTTTCTTTCCCGGTTACGTCCTGGTCGAAATGGTCATGGACGATGAAACTTGGCACCTGGTGAAGCACACCAACAAGGTCACGGGTTTTGTCGGCGGCGCCAAGAACCGCCCGGCCCCGATCTCCGAGGAAGACGTCCAGAAGATCGTCAGCCAGATGCAGGTCGGCACCGAGAAGCCGCGGCACAAGGTGGAGTTCGAAACCGGCGAATACGTGCGCGTCAAGGACGGCCCGTTCACCGACTTCAACGGCACGGTGGAAGAGGTCAACTACGACAAGAACAAGGTGCGTGTGTCGGTCACGATTTTCGGCCGCGCCACACCGGTGGAACTGGAATTCAGCCAGATCGAAAAAACGTAATTTCGATCCGGTCTTCAATTTCGCGCCTTGCAACTCGGCGCGAAACGGTCCTCAGGGGCTGTTTTTGAGTTGTGTAACCCCCGGGGAGCCCGGGCCCGCCTTGATGGCGGCGCCCAGGCGTTATGACCCGCAAGGAGAAAAGTATGGCGAAAAAAATCGTCGGCTTTATCAAGCTGCAAGTGCCAGCTGGTAAGGCTAACCCGTCCCCCCCGATCGGCCCTGCGCTCGGTCAGCGCGGCCTGAACATCATGGAATTCTGCAAGGCATTCAATGCGCAGACCCAGGGTGTTGAGCCCGGCCTGCCGCTGCCTGTGGTGATCACGGCATTTGCCGACAAGAGTTTCACCTTCGTCATCAAGACGCCTCCCGCAGGCGTCCTGATCAAGAAGGCCATCAAGCTCGACAAGGGCTCTGCCACGCCGCACACGGTGAAGGTCGGCAAGATCTCCCGCGCACAGCTGGAAGAAATCGCCAAGACCAAAATGAAAGACATGACGGCTGCCGACCTCGACGCTGCAGTTCGTACTATTGCCGGCACGGCCCGTTCCATGGGTGTGTCGGTGGAGGGTGTTGTATGAGCAAGCTGACCAAGCGCCAAAAAACCATCGGCGACAAAATCGACAGCAACAAGCTGTACACGCTGCCTGAGGCTCTGGGCCTTGTGAAAGAGTTCGCCGTCGCCAAGTTCGATGAGTCCATCGACGTGGCCGTGCAGCTCGGCATCGACGCCAAGAAATCCGACCAGGTCGTTCGCGGCGCGGTCGTGCTGCCTAACGGCACCGGCAAGACCAAGCGTGTGGCCGTGTTTGCGCAAGGCGCCAAGGCTGAAGAAGCCAAGGCCGCCGGCGCCGACATCGTCGGCATGGACGATCTGGCCGCCGAAATCAAGGCCGGCAAGATGGACTTCGACGTGGTGATCGCTTCCCCCGATGCCATGCGTATCGTGGGTACCCTGGGCCAGGTGCTCGGCCCCCGCGGCCTGATGCCCAACCCCAAGGTCGGCACCGTGACGCCTGACGTCGCCACCGCCGTCAAGAACGCGAAAGCCGGCCAGGTCCAGTTCCGCGTCGACAAGGCCGGTATCGTGCACGGCACCATCGGCCGCCGTTCGTTCGACACGGCCAAGCTGCAGGGCAACCTGGCGGCACTGATCGACGCACTGCAAAAAGCCAAACCGGCTTCGAGCAAGGGCGTGTACCTGAAGAAAGTGGCGGTTTCGTCCACGATGGGTGTGGGCGTTCGCGTCGACACGCAAACCATCGCAGCGTAATCGCAGGAATTTGGGCGGCCCGCGAGGGTTGTCCAATGTGGTGGGCTGCCGGGGTTCGCTCCGGCAGGTCATCCAAGACCGTTGGCGCGGTGGGCTTTTTGGGCTTGCCGCTTAATCGAAAGACAGCCAACGCAGATGGCGGTCCCGCTGCTTGAATGGTTTTGCAAAGAATCTGAAAACAGTTGGTCGCTGAACATGAGCGTGTTGAAGGGCAATGGCAGGCGAAAGCAGGCTGACGCCCGACGGCACATTTTTAAGGAGTAGACCTTGAGTCTCAACCGCAGTGAGAAACAAGCCGTCATTGATGAAGTGACTGGCCTCGCCGCTAAAGCTCAAACGCTCGTGATGGCGGAATACCGTGGTATCACGGTCGCTGACATGACCCGTCTGCGCAGCCAAGCCCGCGACAAAGGCGTGACCCTGAGTGTTCTGAAGAACACCCTGGCTCGCCGCGCAGTGGCCGGCAGTGCATTCGAAGTCGTGTCCGACCAGATGACCGGTCCGCTGATCTACGGCTTTTCCACAGATGCAGTAGCTGCCGCGAAAGTGGTATCTGACTTCGCCAAGACCAACGACAAGCTGGTCATTCGCGGTGGTGCATTCGGTGGCAAGACCCTGGACGTGAACGGCGTGAAGCAACTGGCCAACATCCCTTCCAAGGAAGTGTTGCTGGCCCAGGTGTGTGGCTTGCTGATGTCCCCCATGTCGCGTACCGCCGTTGTGCTGGGCGCGCTGGCGGCGAAAAAGGGTGCCGGCGCAGCCGAAGCCCCCGCAGCAGCTGAACCTGTAGCAGCGTAATTAACCAACTTTTTTAGGAAATCAAAATGGCATTCGATAAAGACGCATTTTTGACCGCGCTGGATAGCATGACGGTCCTCGAACTCAACGAACTGGTGAAATCCATCGAAGAGAAATTTGGCGTGAGCGCTGCCGCAATGGCTGCTCCCGCTGCTGCTGGCGGCGGCGGTGCTGCTGCTGCCGCTGAAGAGAAGACCGAATTCAACGTCGTGCTGCTCGAAGCTGGCGCCAACAAGGTGTCGGTCATCAAGGCCGTGCGCGAAATCACCGGTCTGGGCCTGAAAGAAGCCAAGGACCTGGTGGACGGCGCTCCGAAGAACGTCAAGGAAGCCGCTCCCAAGGCCGACGCAGAAGCTGCGAAGAAGAAGCTCGAAGAAGCCGGCGCGAAAGTCGAACTCAAGTAATTCTTGGTGTTCGAGAAGGCTGGAAGACCGTAGTCGGGCTTCCAGCCTTTCGTGTTTCAAGGAGCACACCGAAAAGCAGACTTAAACCGTCTGCTTTCCAGTGTTTTCTGACCCCGACTGCAGAAAACGCCTTGGTTCGGGTGACGTGCAATGCGTCACCGTCCGCCATGGTTGGTAGTGGCCAACCACCAAGCTGCCTGAATACGTGGTGTATTCGGGCACGAGAGTCGCCAGAGCCCATCAACGCGGAGAACTCATGGCCTATTCCTACACCGAACGTAAACGCATCCGCAAAAGCTTCGGCAACCGCGAAAGCGTGTTGACTGTTCCCTATTTGCTGCAAATGCAGAAAGACGCGTACACAGCGTTCCTGCAAGCCGACCGTGCCCCCCAGAAGCGCACCATCGAAGGCCTGCAGGCAGCGTTTGACAACGCATTCCCCATCGTCTCGCACAATGGTTTTGTCGAGATGAAGTTCATCGAGTACAACCTGGCCAAGCCCGCCTTCGACGTGCGCGAGTGCCAGACCCGTGGCCTCACATTCGCCTCGGCCGTGCGCGCCAAGGTGCAGCTGATCATTTATGACCGCGAATCATCCACGTCGCAGTCCAAGGTGGTCAAGGAAGTGAAAGAGCAGGAAGTCTACATGGGCGAAGTGCCCCTGATGACCGACAAGGGCTCCTTCGTGATCAACGGGACCGAACGCGTGATCGTGTCCCAGTTGCATCGCTCGCCCGGCGTGTTCTTCGAGCATGACAAGGGTAAAACCCACAGCTCGGGCAAGCTGCTGTTCTCGGCCCGCATCATTCCTTACCGCGGTTCCTGGCTCGACTTCGAGTTCGACCCGAAGGACGTGCTGTACTTCCGCGTCGACCGCCGCCGCAAGATGCCGGTCACCATCCTGCTCAAGGCCATCGGCCTGAACCCGGAATCCATCCTCGCGAACTTCTTCGTGTTCGACAATTTCCGCCTGATGGACAGCGGCGCGCAGATGGAATTCGTCGCCGAGCGCATGCGCGGTGAAGTGGCCCGCTTCGACATCACCGACAAGAACGGCAAGGTCGTCGTCGCCAAGGACAAGCGCATCACGGTTCGCCACACCCGCGAGCTCGAGCAAAGCAACACCACCACCATCAGCGTGCCGGAAGACTTCCTGGTCGGCCGCGTGGTCGCCAAGAACATCGTTGACGCCGAAACCGGCGAAATCATCGCCAAGGCCAATGACGAGCTGACCGAAGTGCTGCTCAAGAAGCTGCGCGTGGCCGGCGTGCAGGACCTGCAGGTGCTGTACACCAACGAACTCGACCAGGGCGCGTACATCTCGCAAACCCTGCGCGCCGATGAAACGGCCGACGAATTCGCCGCCCGCGTCGCAATCTACCGCATGATGCGCCCCGGCGAGCCGCCGACGGAAGACGCGGTGCAGGCACTGTTCCAGCGCCTGTTCTACAACCCGGACACCTACGACCTGTCGCGCGTGGGCCGCATGAAGTTCAACGCCCGTGTCGGCCGCGACTCCTCCACCGGCCCCATGGTCATGACCAACGAGGACATCCTCGCCGTGGTCAAGATCCTGGTCGACCTGCGCAACGGCAACGGCGAAGTTGATGACATCGACCACCTCGGCAATCGCCGCGTGCGTTGTGTCGGCGAACTCGCCGAGAACCAGTACCGCACCGGCCTGGCGCGTATCGAAAAGGCCGTGAAGGAGCGCCTCGGCCAGGCCGAGCAAGAGCCGCTGATGCCGCACGACCTGATCAACAGCAAGCCGATCTCCGCCGCCCTGAAGGAATTCTTCGGCGCATCGCAGCTGTCGCAGTTCATGGACCAGACGAACCCGCTGTCCGAGATCACCCACAAGCGCCGTGTTTCGGCCCTTGGCCCGGGTGGTTTGACCCGCGAACGCGCCGGTTTCGAAGTGCGCGACGTGCACGTGACCCATTACGGCCGCGTCTGCCCGATTGAAACGCCCGAAGGCCCGAACATCGGCCTGATCAACTCGCTGGCCTTGTACGCCCGCCTCAACGAGTACGGTTTCATCGAAACCCCGTACCGCCGTGTGGTGGACAGCAAGATCACCGACCAGATCGACTACCTGTCGGCCATCGAAGAAGGCAAGTACGTGATCGCCCAGGCCAATGCCCTGCTGGACGAATCCGGCAAGCTGACCGGCGATCTGGTGTCTGCCCGTGAAAACGGCGAATCCGTGCTGGTCGGCGCCGAGCGCATCCAGTACATGGACGTGTCCCCTGCGCAGATTGTCTCGGTGGCGGCTTCCCTTGTGCCCTTCCTGGAGCACGATGACGCCAACCGCGCGCTGATGGGCGCCAACATGCAGCGCCAGGCCGTGCCTGTGCTGCGTCCCGAGAAAGCCTTCGTCGGCACCGGCATCGAGCGCGTTTCCGCGGTCGACTCCGGCACCGTGGTGACGGCCAATCGCGGCGGTGTGGTCGACTACGTCGATGCCACCCGCATCGTGGTGCGCGTCAATGATGCGGAAGCCCTGGCCGGCGAAGTCGGTGTGGACATCTACAACCTGATCAAGTACCAGCGTTCCAACCAGAACACCAACATCCACCAGCGCCCCATCGTCAAGATGGGCGACAAGCTGGCCAAGGGCGACGTGATCGCCGACGGTGCATCGACGGACATCGGCGAGCTGGCCCTGGGCCAGAACATGCTGGTGGCTTTCATGCCCTGGAACGGCTACAACTTCGAGGATTCGATCCTGATCTCCGAGCGCGTGGTGGCCGAAGACCGCTACACCTCGATTCACATCGAAGAACTCGTGGTGATGGCCCGCGACACCAAGCTGGGCTCCGAAGAAATCACGCGCGACATTCCCAACCTGTCCGAGCAGCAGCTCAACCGCCTTGACGAGTCCGGCATTATTTATGTCGGCGCCGAAGTCCAGCCGGGCGACACGCTGGTCGGCAAGGTCACACCCAAGGGCGAGACCACGCTGACCCCGGAAGAAAAACTGCTGCGCGCCATCTTCGGCGAAAAGGCCAGCGATGTGAAGGACACCTCGCTGCGCGTGAGCCAGGGCTCGCAGGGCACCGTGATCGACGTGCAGGTCTTCACCCGTGAAGGCATTGTTCGCGACAAGCGCGCCCAGCAGATCATCGACGACGAACTCAAGCGTTTCCGCCTGGACCTGAACGACCAGCTGCGCATCGTGGAAGCCGACGCGTTCGACCGTATCGAAAAGATGCTGGTCGGCAAGGTCGCCAACGGCGGTCCGAAGAAGCTCGCCAAGGGCAGCAAGATCGACAAGGCCTACCTGGCCGACGTCGAGAAGTACCACTGGTTCGACATCCGCCCGGCGGACGACGAAGTGGCTTCGCAGCTGGAAAGCGTCAAGAACGCCATGGAGCAGACGCGCCACAGCTTCGACCTGGCTTTCGAAGAAAAGCGCAAGAAGCTCACGCAGGGCGACGAACTGCCGGCCGGTGTGCTCAAGATGGTCAAGGTCTACCTGGCCGTCAAGCGCCGCCTGCAACCCGGCGACAAGATGGCCGGCCGCCACGGCAACAAGGGTGTGGTGTCCAAGATCGTTCCGGTCGAAGACATGCCCTACATGGCCGACGGCACGCCGTGCGACATCGTGCTGAACCCGCTGGGCGTGCCTTCGCGCATGAACGTGGGCCAGGTGCTTGAAGTCCACCTGGGCTGGGCCGCCAAGGGCCTGGGCCAGCGTATCGGCGACATGCTGCAAGCCGAAGCCAAGGTGGCCGAGCTGCGCAGGTTCATGGACACGCTGTACAACAAGTCCGGCCGCACCGAGGACCTGGCCAAGCTGTCGGATACCGACGTGCTCGAGATGGCCAGCAATCTGGCCACCGGCGTGCCTTTCGCGACGCCGGTGTTCGACGGCGCTTCGGAAGAAGACATCATGACCATGCTCAAGCTGGCCTACCCGGATGACATCGCCAAGGCCAAGGGCCTGACGGCGACGCGCACCCAGGCCCAGCTGTACGACGGGCGCACGGGCGACCAGTTCGAGCGCACGACGACGGTCGGCTACATGCACGTCCTGAAGCTTCACCATCTGGTGGACGACAAGATGCACGCCCGTTCGACCGGCCCCTACAGCCTGGTCACGCAGCAGCCCCTGGGCGGCAAGGCGCAGTTCGGTGGACAGCGTTTCGGCGAGATGGAGGTCTGGGCGCTGGAAGCCTACGGCGCCGCCTACACGCTGCAGGAAATGCTCACCGTCAAGTCCGACGACGTGCAGGGCCGCACCAAGGTGTACGAGAGCATCGTCAAGGGCGAGCACGCGATCACGGCCGGCATGCCCGAGTCGTTCAACGTGCTGGTCAAGGAAATCCGTTCGCTCGGTATCGACATCGAGCTGGAACGCAGCTAATCAACAGGAAAGAAAAGGATTTAACTCATGAAATCATTACTCGACCTGTTCAAGCAATTCACGCCGGATGAGCATTTCGATGCCATCAAGATCGGCATGGCCTCGCCCGAGAAGATCCGTTCGTGGTCTTTCGGCGAAGTCAAGAAGCCTGAAACCATCAACTACCGCACCTTCAAGCCCGAGCGCGACGGTCTTTTTTGCGCCAAGATCTTTGGCCCCATCAAGGACTACGAATGCCTGTGCGGCAAGTACAAGCGCCTCAAGCACCGCGGTGTCATCTGCGAGAAGTGCGGCGTTGAAGTCACGCAGACCAAGGTTCGCCGCGAGCGCATGGGTCACATCGACCTGGCCGCACCGTGCGCGCACATCTGGTTCCTGAAGTCGCTGCCGTCGCGCCTGGGCCTGGTGCTCGACATGACGCTGCGCGACATCGAGCGCGTGCTCTACTTTGAAGCATACGTGGTGACCGATCCCGGCATGACCCCGCTGAAGAAATTCAGCATCATGTCGGAAGACGACTACGACGCCAAGCGTAAAGAGTACGGCGACGAGTACACCGCCAAGATGGGCGCCGAAGGCATCAAGGACCTGCTCGAAGGGCTGGACCTGGACGTCGAAATCGACAAGCTGCGCAACGACCTGACCGGTTCCGAAATCAAGATCAAGAAAAACGCCAAGCGCTTGAAATTGATGGAAGCGTTCAAGAAGTCCGGCATCAAGCCGGGCTGGATGGTGCTGGACGTGCTGCCCGTGCTGCCGCCGGACCTGCGTCCGCTGGTGCCGCTGGACGGCGGCCGCTTCGCGACCTCCGACCTGAACGACCTGTACCGCCGCGTCATCAACCGCAACAGCCGCCTGCGCCGCCTGCTGGAGCTGAAGGCCCCTGAAATCATCGCGCGCAACGAAAAGCGCATGCTGCAGGAAGCCGTCGATTCGCTGCTGGACAACGGCCGCCGCGGCAAGGCCATGACGGGCGCCAACAAGCGCGCGCTGAAGTCTCTCGCCGACATGATCAAGGGCAAGTCGGGCCGTTTCCGCCAGAATTTGCTGGGCAAACGCGTCGACTATTCCGGCCGTTCCGTGATTACCGTGGGCCCGACGCTCAAGCTGCATCAGTGCGGCCTGCCCAAGCTGATGGCGCTGGAACTGTTCAAGCCTTTCATCTTCGCGCAGCTCGAGTCGCGCGGCATCGCCACGACCATCAAGGCGGCGAAGAAGGAAGTCGAATCCGGCACGCCGGTGGTCTGGGACATCCTGGAAGAGGTCATCAAGGAACACCCCGTGATGCTGAACCGTGCGCCTACGCTGCACCGTCTCGGTATCCAGGCCTTTGAGCCCATCCTGATCGAAGGCAAGGCCATCCAGCTGCACCCGCTCGTCTGCTCGGCCTTCAACGCCGACTTCGACGGCGACCAGATGGCCGTCCACGTGCCGCTGTCGGTGGAAGCGCAGATGGAAGCCCGCACGCTGATGCTGGCTTCGAACAACATCCTGTTCCCCGCCAACGGCGAGCCTTCCATCGTTCCTTCGCAGGACGTTGTGCTGGGCCTGTACTACACGACCCGCGACCGTACCAACGGCAAGGGCGAAGGCCTGGTGTTCTCGGACACCGGCGAAGTCCGCCGCGCGTTCGATGCGGGTGAGCTCGACCTGAACGCCCGCATCAGCGTGCGCCTGACCGAGTACACCAAGGACAAGGCCACCGGCGAATTCGTGCCGTCGACCAAGCTGTGGGAAACCACCGGCGGCCGCGCGCTGCTGTCCGAGATCCTGCCCAAGGGCCTGCCTTTCTCCAACATCAACAAGGCGTTGAAGAAGAAGGAAATCTCCAAGCTCATCAACGTGTCTTTCCGCAAGTGCGGATTGAAAGAGACCGTGGTGTTCGCCGACAAGCTGCTGCAGTCGGGCTTCCGCCTGGCGACCAAGGCCGGCATCTCGATCTGCATCGACGACATGCTGATCCCCAAGGAAAAGCCGGCCATCATTGCGCGCGCCCAGAAGGAAGTCAAAGAGATCGAGCAGCAGTATGTCTCGGGCCTGGTGACCTCCGGCGAGCGTTACAACAAGGTGGTCGACATCTGGGGCAAGTCCGGCGACGAAGTGTCCAAGGTGATGATGGCCCAGCTCTCGAAAGAGAAGGTCATCGACCGCAACGGCAAGGAAGTCGAGCAGGAATCCTTCAACTCCATCTACATGATGGCCGACTCCGGCGCCCGCGGTTCCGCGGCGCAGATTCGCCAGGTGGCCGGTATGCGCGGTTTGATGGCCAAGCCCGACGGCTCCATCATCGAAACGCCGATTACGGCCAACTTCCGCGAAGGCCTGAACGTGCTGGAGTACTTCATCTCCACCCACGGTGCCCGTAAGGGTCTGGCCGACACGGCGCTGAAAACCGCCAACTCCGGCTACCTCACGCGCCGCCTGTGCGACGTGGTGCAGGATCTGGTCGTGACCGAAGAGGATTGCGGCACCCAGGAAGGCTCGCTCATGCGCGCCATCGTGGAGGGCGGTGAAGTCATCGAATCGCTGCGCGACCGTATCCTCGGCCGCACCGCGGTGGAAGACGTGCTGCACCCCGAGAACCGCTCGGTCCTGGCCAAGGCCGGCGTCATGCTGGACGAAGACCTGATCGAAGAGCTCGAAGCAGCCGGCGTGGACGAAGTCAAAGTGCGCACGGCCCTGACCTGCGAAACCCGCTTCGGCCTGTGCGCCAAGTGCTATGGCCGCGATTTGGGCCGCGGTGGCCTGATCAACATCGGCGAAGCGGTCGGTATCATCGCCGCCCAGTCGATCGGCGAACCCGGCACCCAGCTGACGATGCGGACCTTCCACATCGGCGGCGCCGCATCGCGCGCAGCCATCGCCTCCAGCGTCGAAGCCAAGTCCAACGGCGTGATCGGTTTCAACGCACCGATGCGCTATGTGACCAACAGCAAGGGCGAACTGGTCGTGATCGCCCGTTCCGGCGAGATCGTCATCCATGACGAACACGGCCGCGAGCGCGAGCGCCACAAGGTGCCGTACGGCGCGATTCTGGCGGTGAAAGCCGACCAGACCATCAAGGCCGGTGCCATCCTGGCCAACTGGGATCCGCTGACGCGCCCCATCATTACCGAGTTCGCCGGCAAGGTGGCCTTCGAGAATGTGGAAGAAGGCGTGACGGTTGCCAAGCAGGTTGACGATGTGACCGGCTTGTCCACCCTGGTGGTGATCGATCCGAAACGCCGCGGCGCCACCAAGGTGATCCGTCCGCAGGTCAAGCTGATCGACGCTTCCGGCCATGAAGTCAAGATCCCCGGCACCGATCACTCGGTGACCATCGGCTTCCAGGTGGGCGCGCTGGTCCAGGTGCGCGACGGCCAGGACGTGGGCCCCGGCGAAGTGCTGGCCCGTATCCCGATCGAAGGCCAGAAGACGCGCGACATTACCGGCGGTCTGCCGCGTGTTGCCGAGCTGTTCGAAGCCCGTACGCCGAAAGACAAGGGCACGCTGGCCGAGATGACCGGTACCGTGTCCTTCGGTAAAGAGACCAAGGGCAAGGTTCGCCTGCAGATCACCGATCCTGACGGCAAGGTCTGGGAAGACCTCGTTCCGAAGGAAAAGAACATCCTGGTGCACGAAGGCCAGGTGGTCAACAAGGGCGAATCGATTGTGGACGGCCCGGCCGACCCGCAAGACATCCTGCGCCTGCTGGGCATGGAAGAGCTGGCTCGCTACATCGTCGACGAAGTGCAGGACGTTTACCGTCTGCAGGGCGTGAAGATCAACGACAAGCACATCGAAGTGATTGTTCGCCAGATGCTGCGCCGTGTGGTCGTTGAAAACGTGGGTGACTCCAGCTACATCGCCGGCGAACAGGTCGAGCGTTCCGCCATGCTGGACGCCAACGACGCCCTGCGCGCCGACGGCAAAGTCCCGGCAACGTTCAGCAACCTGCTGCTCGGTATCACCAAGGCTTCGCTGTCGACCGATTCGTTCATCTCTGCGGCTTCCTTCCAGGAAACCACCCGCGTGCTCACCGAGGCTGCCATCATGGGCAAGCGCGACGAGTTGCGCGGCCTGAAAGAGAACGTGATCGTCGGCCGCCTGATCCCCGCCGGCACCGGCATGGCCTACCACGAGGCACGCAAGGCCAAGGACCAGATGGACGACGCCGAGCGCCGCGCCATCGCCGAAGCCGAAGCCGCCGAACTGGAAGCCATGCCCGCCGCGGCTGAAACCGGTGCTGGCGACAGCGCCGCTTCCGAGTAAGCCGGCTGACACGCTCCCGGCGCCCTGAAAGGCGCCCGGCCCCACACCTGCAAAGGTGTGGGGCTTTTTTTTGGCCGCTTGCCGCGTGGCCGCCACACAGGGCGGAGGGCCGGCTTGCCGATCCGGCCCAAAAGCAGTTAACCTCGCGGCAGCCGCCGGCCGGGATCCTCTCCTGCCGGCCTTCTTCAGTACCAAGGAGTCCCATGTCCCTCAGCACGCTTGTCGTCATCGTCGTGTTTGCCCTGCTGGTCTTCTGGGCCGTGGGCGCCTACAACCGGCTGGTGCGGCACAAAAACATCATTGCCAATGCTTTCGGCCAGATCGACGTGCAGCTCAAGCGCCGTTATGACCTGATCCCCAACCTGGTGGAAGCCGCCAAGAAATACCTGCAGCACGAGCAAAGCACGCTGGAGGCCGTGACACTGGCGCGCAACCAGGCGCGCAGCGCCAGCGATGCGGTGCGCAGCCGGCCCGCCAACGCCGTGGCCGTGACCGCGCTGGCCGTCGCCGAGCAGGCGCTCGAAGGCAGCCTGGGCCGCCTCTTCGCCGTGGCCGAGGCCTACCCTGAACTCAAGGCCGACCAGACCATACGCGAACTCAGCGAAGAACTCACGAGCACAGAGAACAAGGTCGGCTTCGCGCGCCAGGCCTACAACGATGCCGTGCTGGACTACAACAATGCACAGGGCCAGTTTCCGGCCGTGCTGATCGCCCGCACTTTTGGTTTTGCACCTTCGGCCATGCTGCGCGCGACCGAGAATGCGACCGAACGCCAGGCCGTGCGCATTCAAATGTAGTGGCTGCCAAATGGCTTGCTCCTTCCCGGCCCGCCGCTGATGCGCTTCTTTGAACGGCAGGAAACCGCCCGCGCCCAGACCCTGCGACTGCTGTTGCTCTTCGGCCTGACCCTGGTCGCCCTGTTGCTGGCCGTCAATGGGGCGCTGGCATTGGCCTGGCGGCTGGTGACGCCAGGCTTCAGCGGCTACCCGGGCTACTTTTTTACCGTCAACACCTCGGTGACCCTGTTGTTCGTGCTGGGCGGCTGGTGGCTGGAGACCTCGGCGCTGAGCAGCGGCGGCGAGGCGCTGGCGCGCCGCGTGGGCGCGCGCGAGGCCTGGCCCGCCAGCCGGGAAGCCGAACAAAAGCTCAGCAACATCGTCAGCGAACTTGCCATCGCCGCGAGCATGAAACCGCCCTTGGCCATGGTGCTGCCGCGCCTGGACGCGATCAATGCCTTCGCCGCAGGCTGGAGCGAAGACGACGCGGTCATCGCCGTCACGCAAGGCGCGCTCGACAAGCTCACGCGCGACGAACTCCAGGGCCTGGTGGCCCACGAGCTGAGCCACTTGCGCGAAGGCGATACGCGTTTGAACATGCGGCTGGCCGGCATGGTGTTCGGGCTGGAGATGATCTTCAACCTGGGCCGCAGCATGTGCGGCGCCGGCGAGAACGGCCAGCGTTCTTTCCTTGCCTTGCCCGGTTTCCCCATCCTGGTTGCCGGTTCGCTGGGCTGGCTGGCAGGCCGCGCGCTCAAGGCGGCGATCTCGCGCCAGCGCGAGTTCCTGGCCGACGCGCGCGCCGTGCAGTTCACGCGCAGCCGCGAAGGTCTGGGCGGCGTGCTGCGCAAGGTAGCCGGCGAGGAAGAGCAGGGCATGGCGCCCGCGCGCAGCCTGCACCCGGCGGTGCAGCACATGCTGCTGGTCGATGCCCGCGACCGGGGCCGCTGGTTCGCCAGCCACCCGCCGCTTGCGGAGCGCATCTTCCAGATCTACGGCCGGCCCATGGCGGCTTTGTCCATGCGGGACGAACTGCCGACGCGGCCCGACGCGATCTTTTGAACGCAGTGCCATCAACGATGAATGGGTGCCAAGCAAATCGCCAATGGTTCGAATGCCGGGGTGACGCGGCGCACCGAAGTACTGGATACTCCCTATAGGGCGCCTAGGGCGCAGCGTTAAATTGTCGGATCAAGAAGAAACCAAGTCTGAAACCGCCTGGAGGCCCCACATGAGAATCCCACATCTCGCCCAACTCGCCGTACCCTTGCTGTGCCTGGCACTCAGCCCTCTCGCGCAGGCGCAGAGCAAGGAAGCGCTCTACACGCGGAGCCTGGCCGCTACCTGCGCCAACTGCCATGGCACCGACGGCAAGGTGGTGCAGGGTTCCCAGGTCACTTCTCTGGCCGGCCTGGACAAAGGCTACATCGTCGCGCAGATGAACGCCTTCAAGACCGGCGCGCGGCCGGCTACCGTGATGCACCAGATCAGCAAGGGCTTCAACGACACGCAGATCGAGACGCTGGCCGGCTACTTTGCCGCGCAAAAGAAGTAAGGGAGAACAGACACCATGAACACGCTTCTTCAATCCTCTTCCGCTTCTTTCGCTTCGATGGCCGGCTTCAAGCGCCGTTCTTTCCTGCAGTCCACCGCCGCCCTGGGCCTGTTGGGGCTGGCCGGCTGCGCCAGCACCGCCGTTCCGTCCAAGGCCAAGGTCGTGGTGATAGGCGGCGGCTACGGCGGCGCCACCGCCGCCAAGTATGTGCGCCTGCTGTCCGACCACACAATCGATGTGGTGCTGATCGAGCCGCAGGATGCTTTCGTTTCCTGCCCCATCTCCAACCTGGTGCTCAGCGGCGGTAAGCAGCTCTCTGATCTCACCACCTCCTACGCGGGCCTGTCGCGCGCCCACGGCGTCACGGTGGTGAAAGACTACGCGAGCGCCATCGACACCGCGAGGAAGACCGTCACGCTGGCCGGCGGCGCCACCATCGCCTACGACAAGCTGGTGGTCTCGCCCGGCGTGGAATTGATGTTCGGCAGCATTGAGGGCCTCAAGGAGGCCAATGCCTCCGGCCAGGTGCTGCAGGCCTGGAAGGCCGGTGCGGAAACCGTGGCGCTGCGCCGCCAGCTGGAGGCCATGCCCGACGGCGGCGTCTACGCCATCACGATTCCCGAAGCGCCTTATCGCTGCCCGCCCGGCCCTTACGAGCGCGCCTCGGTCATCGCCGGCTATTTCAAGGCCGCCAAGCCGCGCAGCAAGGTGCTGATCCTGGACGCGAATCCCGACGTCACCTCCAAGGGCCCGTTGTTCAAGAAGGTCTGGGCCGAGCAGTACAAGGGCATCGTCGAATACCGCGGCCAGCACAAGGCCACGGCGGTGGATGTGAAGGCCGGCATCATCAAGTTCGACGTGCAGGACGACGTCAAGGCCAACGTGCTCAATGTGCTGCCCGCGATGCGCGCCGGCACCATCGCCGTGCAGGCGGGCCTGAACAACCAGGCCAACAACCGCTGGTGCGGCGTCAACTACCTGACTTTCGAATCCACCGCCGCGAAGGACGTGCACGTGCTCGGCGACTCCATCCAGGTGGCGCCGGCCATGCCCAAGAGCGGCCACATGGCCAACAACCACGGCAAGGTTGCGGCCGCCGCCATCGTGGCCCAGCTCTCGGGCTGGGACGTCAACCCCGCGCCCATGCTGACCAACACCTGCTACAGCTTTGTCGATAACAAAAACGTGATCCACGTGGCCAGCGTGCATGAATACGTGGCCGCCGAGAAAACCTTCAAAGCGGTCGCCGGCTCCGGCGGCGTCAGCGCCGGGCCTACCGAGCTTGAGGGCGTCTACGCTTTGAATTGGGCCAGCAACATCTGGGCCGATAGTCTCGGTTAGCCCCCACAGTCGTTCACTGCGTGTAACTCCTTGCCCCCCGAGGGGGCCGCCCGCCCTCCGGCCCGGCAAAGCCGGTTCCGGGGCTCATGCTGGGCTTAAGAGTTCAGTAGGGCACAACCAGTGGTGATCTCCTGGCTGGTCTAATACGTGTTGGCCGTCCATTTCGGGCGGTACCCGTGAGTTCAATGCAAGACAACCCAACCCAAGTCCCCCTGTGGCGCCAGTTGCAAGGCGCCGCTTCCCTGTTAATGGCCGTGCGCGACGGCCAGTCCATGACTGCCGCGCTCGAAGACGTTGATGCCACGTTACGGCCAGGTGTGCAGTCGCTGGGCTTTCACACGCTGCGCTGGCTGGGCCGTGCCGAGGCCTTGCGCCAGCAGTTGGCCCGCCGCCCGCCGCCACCCGAGGCCGACGCTTTGTTGTGCGTGGCCCTGGCCTTGATCTGGACCGAGCACGACGCGCCTTACACCGCCCATACTCTCGTAGACCAGGCGGTTGAAGCCGCCAAACGCGGCGACGCCACGCAGCACCAGGCCAGCTTTATCAACGGCTGCCTGCGCCGCTTTTTGCGCGAGCGCGACGATCTGGTGGCGCGCACCGAAAAAAGTCCCCAGGCCGTCTGGAACCATCCGCAGTGGTGGATAGACCGGGTGCGCAAGGATCACCCAGGCGATTGGCAGGCTGTTCTGCAGGCCAACAACAGCCGTGCTCCCCTCATCCTGCGCGTCAATGAACGCAAAACAACCCAGGCTGCGTACCTGAAGGCGCTGGCAGCCGTCCAGATCGACGCCGCGCCGGTGGGCCAATACGGCGTGATCCTGGCTTCGGCACGACCCGTAACCGGCTTGCCGGGCTTTGCCGAGGGGCATTTTTCAGTTCAGGACGCCGCCGCGCAGCTGGCGGCGCCCTTGCTGCTGGAAGGACTTGCCGCTTCGGACGGGAGCGGTACCCGGCTCCACATCCTCGATGCCTGCGCCGCCCCGGGCGGCAAAACCGCCCACTTGCTGGAAATCGCCGATTGCGAGGTGACGGCGCTGGACATCGATGCGCACCGTTGCGAACGTGTGGGCCAGAACTTGCTGCGCCTAGGCCTGCAGGCTGAGATTCGTGTGGGTGACGCCGGCGAGCCGGACGGCTGGTGGGATGGCCGGCTGTACGATGGCATCTTGCTGGATGCCCCCTGCACCGCTTCCGGCATCGTGCGGCGCCACCCCGACGTGCGCTGGCTGCGCCGGCCCACCGACATCGCCCAGCTGGCCGCCATCCAGGCGAAGCTGCTCCAGACGCTGTGGCCGCTGCTCAAACCCGGCGGGCGCCTGCTGTACTGCACCTGCTCGGTTTTTCGCGCGGAAGGCGACAACCAGATACAAACGTTTCTTACGCACCACACCGATGCCCTATTAAGGCCCTCGCCGGGGCATTTGCTCCCGCAAAGTGGCGGGGAAGCGACGGTCTTCCCGGACAATTTGATGCGTGAGCACGACGGTTTTTATTACGCACTCCTTGAAAAAAGCGGCCGCTGACGACCGTCGGCGCCTGGGGTATGCCGCTGCGCGCTGGCTGCTGGGCGCGTTTCTCTGCGTGCTGATGGCCTGGGCGCCCGGGCTGGCCTCGGCCACCGAGATCACCCAGCTGCGGGTCGAACGCGGCGAAGACGGCGTGCACCTGTCCGCCCTGGTCCGCTTCGACCTCCCGCTGGTGGTGGAAGACGCCCTGCTCAAGGGTATTCCGATGTTTTTTGTGGTCGAGGCCGATATCTACCGCGACCGCTGGTACTGGACCGACCCGCGCGTGGCCAGCACCGCCCGCACCATACGCCTGGCCTACCAGCCGCTGACCCGGCGCTGGCGCGTCAACATCGCGTCGGGGCTGATCACCAGCTCCTCCGGCTTGCGGGCCACCTTGAACCAGAATTACGAAACCCTGTCCGAGGCCTTGTCGGCCATCCAGCGCGTGGCCCGCTGGAAGATTGCGGAAGCCGGCGACGTGGACCCGGATGCCTCCTACAAGCTGGACTTCAGTTTCCGGCTGGACCTGTCCCAACTGCCGCGGCCGTTCCAGATCGGCGTGGCCGGCCAGCGGGACTGGAATATTTCCGCGCAGGCCAAGGATCGGCTCAGGCTGGAACCCGCCGCGCCCCAGGCCGCCCCCGCGGCCCCAGGCACCGAGGCCACCAAGTGAACCTGCAGGTCAGCGGCGGGTCCCTCAAAAGCAGCAAGGCTTTTCGCTGGACGGTCGGCGTCGGCATAGGCGCCATCGTCGCGCTGGGCCTGGTGCTGATGTTCCTGCTGACGCAGGCCACCGGCAACCGCGAACTCTACGAGCGCAACTACGCGCTGCTGCTGGTGCTCAACATCGCCGTCGCCGGCCTGCTGCTGCTGGTGATCGGCTGGATCGTTGCGCGCCTGCTGCTGCGCCTGCGCCGCGGCCGCTTCGGCAGCCGCCTGCTGGTCAAGCTGGCGGCCATCTTCGCGCTGGTGGGCCTGATGCCGGGCCTGATGATTTACGTGGTGTCCTACCAGTTCGTTTCGCGTTCCATCGAAAGCTGGTTCGACGTGGAGGTCGAAGGCGCCCTGGCCGCAGGCCTGAACCTGGGCCGCGCCACGCTGGACACGCTGGCGGCCGACCTCGGCAACAAGACGCGGCAGGCCGCCACGCAGATTGCCGAAACGCCCGACGCCATGGCCGGCCTGGCGCTCGAGCGCCTGCGCGACCAGTTGCAGGCCAGCGATGTGGTGCTCTGGAGCCCCTCGGGCCAGGTGATCGCCAGCGCCGGCGAATCGCGCTTCCTGCTCAAACCCGAGCGTCCCTCGGTGCAGCAACTGCGCAGCGCGCGCACGCAGCGTGTCGTCACGCAGATCGAAGGCCTGGACGAGGTGGTCTCCGCCGGCAACGGCGAACTGGCGGCGAGTGCCGCCGGCCCGGCGGCCAACGCCGGCAACGCGCCGCGCGTCAAGGCCATCGCCGTGGTCAACAACCCCAATGTGGCCGTGCTGGGCGACGCCCGCTTTTTGCAGGTGACCCAGCTGCTGCCCGAAGGCCTGGTGGCCAACGCCGTCGCCGTGCAGGAGGCCAACCGCGAATACCAGGAGCGCGCGCTGGCGCGCGGCGGCCTGCGCAAGATGTACATAGGCACACTTACGCTCAGCCTGTTCCTCGCCGTGTTCGGCGCGGTGCTGCTGGCGGTGCTGCTGGGCAACCAGCTGGCCAAGCCGCTGCTGGTGCTGGCCGAAGGCGTGCGCCAGGTGGCGCAGGGCGACCTCACGCCCAAGGCCGCGCTGCAAGGCAAGGATGAACTCGGCGGGCTCACGCGTTCCTTTGCCGACATGACGCAGCAGCTGTCCGATGCCCGCACGGCGGTGCAGCAAAGCATGAGCCAGGTGGACGCGGCGCGCGCCAACCTGCAGACCATCCTGGACAACCTGACGGCAGGCGTCATCGTGCTGGACGTGCGCGGCAGCATCCAGTCCAGCAATCCGGGCGCCACGCGCATCCTGCGCGCGCCTCTGGCGGCCTACCACGGCAAGTCGCTCGGCGAGGTGCCTGGCCTGGGCGTGTTCGCCAAAGACGTGCTGGCCCAGTTCGCCGATTACCTCAGCGACGGGGCACCGCACGCGCTGGAGCACTGGCAGCAGTCGTTCGAACTCAACGCGGCCATGCCCGGCTCCCCCGACAACGCCATCACGCTGATCGCGCGCGGCGCCAAGATGCCCGGCACCGAGGAGTTCCTGCTGGTGTTCGACGATATTTCCGAAATGGTCTCGGCCCAGCGCGCGCAGGCCTGGGGCGAGGTGGCGCGCCGGCTCGCGCATGAAATCAAGAACCCGCTCACGCCGATACAGCTGTCGGCCGAGCGCCTGGAAATGAAGCTCTCCGGCAAGGTGGGCGAGGCCGAACAGTTGCTGCTCACCAAATCCGTCAAGACCATCGTCGACCAGGTCGACGCGATGAAGCGGCTGGTCAACGAGTTCCGCGATTACGCCCGGCTGCCGGCCGCCGAACTCAAGCCCGTGGACCTCAACGCCCTGGTGAACGACGTGATGCAGCTCTACCTGCACGACAGCCATAACGATGGCCACGGCGGCCGGCGCAGCGATGCCGCCGCCGCCGTGCCCGTCGTCACCGAACTTGACCCCAAGGCCCCGCTGATCCAGGGCGATGCCCAGCAGCTGCGCCAGGTCATCCACAACCTGCTGCAAAATGCGCAGGACGCGCAAGAAGGCAGAGAGGGTGCGCGCGTCACCCTCAAGACCGAATACTCCGAGACCTCCAGGCGCGTGCGCCTGAGTGTGCGAGACAGGGGCACCGGCTTTCCCGAACACATCCTCAAACGCGCCTTCGAGCCCTACGTCACCACCAAGGTCAAGGGCACGGGCCTGGGGCTGGCGGTGGTCAAAAAAATCGCCGACGAACACGGCGCGCGCATCGATATTTCCAATCGCGTCGAGGACGGCGCGGTGCAAGGGGCGCAAGTGTCGTTATCATTTGCAGTTGTGGCATAACAACACATTCAGTAACACTTCGATTTCTAGATCCGCACGACATCGCAAACAACAGGCAGGCAGCAATTCAATCATGGCAAATATTCTGGTGGTCGACGACGAGCTGGGCATACGCGACCTTCTCTCAGAAATTCTCAATGACGAAGGGCATCAGGTCGAGCTCGCCGAAAACGCGGCGCAGGCGCGTGCCGCCCGCGGCCGCTCCAGGCCCGACCTGGTGCTGCTGGACATCTGGATGCCCGACACCGACGGCGTGACCTTGCTCAAGGAGTGGTCCTCCAGCGGCCTGCTGAGCATGCCGGTCATCATGATGAGCGGCCACGCCACCATAGACACCGCCGTCGAGGCCACCAAGATAGGCGCGATGGCCTTTCTGGAAAAACCCATCACCCTGCAAAAGCTGCTCAAGGCCGTTGAGCAGGGCCTCAGCAAGACGGCCCCGCGCAAGCCGGCCGCCCCGAACAGCAATTCGGCGTTGCCCTTGGCCGACCTCACCGTCGAGGCCGTGATGACTGGCGGCACCTTGCCGGCGCCCGTCGACATGGGGCCCCAGGCCACGCAGAGCTTCCTGCTGGAGAAACCGCTGCGCGATGCGCGCGACGAATTCGAGAAAGCCTATTTCGAATTCCACCTTGCCAAGGAAGGCGGTTCCATGACCCGCGTGGCGGAAAAAACCGGCCTGGAACGCACCCATCTGTACCGCAAACTGAAGCAGCTGGGCGTGGACCTCACGCGCGGCAAACGCGGCATCTGAGCCTTTCCCGGCCGGCCGGCCGGGCACCCCTCACGGCTGATATATAATCTAAGGCTCAGGCCCGGTAGCTCAGTCGGTAGAGCAGAGGATTGAAAATCCTTGTGTCGGTGGTTCGATTCCGCCCCAGGCCACCAGATGCGCAAGCCCTTGATTCCTAATGGATTCAGGGGCTTTTTAATTTCTGGTGCGTCGCTTTCCCTTTGCGTTGGGATACCGGGGCCCCACATGCGCTGGCAACATTTGGGGTCGCGGGATCTGCGAGTTTCCAGGGCGCGCAACCGCCTCCCAGGTACGGAACGCCTGTAAGATGCCCTCCTATCGTGCCGCCCCGCATCCCGGCAAAAGGCTTGGCCGAGGCTACGCCGCAGAGCGCCCGGCGGCCTATCGTTAATGATGCTTAACCATGGCTTCAAGGCTGGATCGATGAATTTCAGCTGAGCAGCCAATACCAGGAATTCAATTGAAGTACCACGTCAGTCACATCATGTGCAATGGCCGGGCGTATGGTTTAAATGCCTACCAGGAAGTCATTGATTCCGTCGTCTGGGGCCTGCGTGAGTTGGGGCACACAGTGGAGTTTGGCGTAGACACCTTCTCTGAATCGGCGACGAACATCATCTTTGGCGCCCAGATGCTTGAGATGGATGTGATCAGCAAGCTGCCGCCCTCCACCATTGTTTATAACTTCGAGCAAATTCGAGGCGAGACTGTGCTGAAGCCGCCGATGATGTATGCCGCGGCGAATTTCAAGATATGGGATTACAGCGAAGGGAATGCGGATGCGTGGAAGAAACTCAATGCGGATCTCCGGATCGTGCCGGTAGGGTATGCGGAATCTCTGACGCGAATTCCCAAAGCGGCGGTCCAGGACATTGACGTTCTGATGTACGGAGCACCCGGGCCCGATCGTATGGACGCGTTCTACCATCTTTGCCATTCCGGGCTCAAGGCTGTCTTTGTGTGCGGCCTGTATGGGAAGGAGAGGGATGAGTTGGTTGCGCGATCAAAACTCATCGTGAACATCCATTTCTATACGGCGAAAAAAGTATTTGAAGTCGTTCGCGTTTCTTATCTGCTGGCCAATCGCAAAGCTGTAGTGGCCGACATTGATCCGGAAACCGTGATTGAGGAGGATATTCGCGCCGGGATCTGCGTGGCGTCTCCGTCAATGCTTGTTCAGGAGTGCCACAACATTGTCTTCAATGACAATCGCCGTAAAGCCCTGGAAGAATCCGGATTTGAGGCCTTTCGGAAGAGGGACATAAGACCTATTCTGGAGGCTGCTTTGGCGGGTTGAGATCCACCCGGCGGCCACACAGGCGAGTGCGCTCTGTTCCATCAGAACAGCCTCTAAAGGGAATGCCACTTCGTCTGAGGCCATCGGCAGGCGCAAACTTCAAAACCTCCCGCAGCGCAAGCGCTGCGGGAGGTTTTGTGGTTTTTAGCGGCCGGTTGCGGAGCCTCTTGCAACCGCGGCCCGGCAAATCAACCGCGCGTAGAACGCTTATTGAACGACAGGGTAGTCGCGCTCGAGTGCGGAGACCGACACGGCGCTGCCGGCTTCGGCTTTCACTTCAGCGCGGCTCCGGGTGCTGGCGGGTGCGCTGGCTTCGGGGGCTTGGTAGGTCGGGCCAATGTTCACGGAATAACCTTCGTGCTGGGCTTGTGCCAGCTCGGCGCGGACGTCGGCGCGGGTCTTGCTGCTGACCGTATTCACCTGGTCCTGGGGGAAAGGATCGCGGCCTTCGGCGAAGCTGCTGGCGGAGCCGAAGAAGGCGAGTGCGGAGACGGCAAGAACGGAGGCGGAGACGAGATTCGATTTCATGATGAATTTCCTTTAGACAGTTTTTGAAAAATCCGGTCGGACGGGCTGTGTGCCCGAGGGGCCTTCCTCGCTGAGTCGCTGTTGTGAATGTGGCTCACCGATGCCTCCAACCTTGTTCCGCCAAGCCCCATCGACAAGGGCGCGTTTGCAGAACATTCCATTGCCGAAACTGGAACAATGAAAACGCGGAATCGTGGAACTTTTTCTGCGCGGAAGTTATGAAAGCATCGCGTCAAGAACGCTTGCATCCTTCACCGCAGAGGATGAATGGCCTTGATGCCGTGCTGAGTGCGTAAAACCGGCCGATGTGCGATCGTGCCGGCCCTTGTTCTGATGTGGGGACGAACCACTGGTCTTCCATGCCGCGAACCAGGCCGCGCGCAAGACCCAGGAAAAACTCAGTCCTGCCGCGCGTCCATTTTTTTGATCACCCTGCGTGTGTACTCGGTCATGAACTCGAGGAACACGCTGGTGCGCACCGGAATGAACTTGCGGCTGGGCAGGGCCGCATACAAGGTGTTGGTGCCGGTGATCCAGGGCGAGAGGATGCGCTGCAGCGCGCCGCTGTTGAGCTGGTTGGCCACCAGGTCGATGGATTGGCTCATGATGCCGGCGCCGTCCACGCAGGCGCGTATCAGCGTGTCGCTGTGGTTGACCAGCATGCTGGGTTCTATCGGCACTTCGATGACGCGCTTGCCTTCGTTGGGATTGGTCAGGCGCCAGACGCGGTGGCGGTTGGCGGCCTGCTTGACGCGCAGGCAATGGTGCTGCGGCAGGTCTTCGGGCCGCTCCGGCATGCCGTTGCGGCGCAGATAGTCGGGCGAGGCGCAGAGGATGCCATCTGACGAAGCAATGGGCCGCGCGATGATGTTGGCATCAAAGGTGTCGGCCGCGCCCAGCAGGGTGAGGTCGTAGTCTTCCACCGGCGGCACCAGCGGCGAGTCCACATGGATGTCGAGCACAACCTTGGGATAGCGCCGGCCGAACTCGGCTACCAGCGGCGCCAGCACATGCACGGCGAACACCGGCGGCGTCATGATGCGTATGGTGCCGGACATTTCCTGCGCATGGGCCTGGGCGGCGGCGTGGGCTTCGTCGATGTCGCTCAGGATGTGCCGCACGCGGGCCAGGTAGGTTTCGCCGGCATCGGTCAGCGCCAGGCGGCGCGTGGTGCGCTGCAGCAGGCGCACGCCCAGGTGGTCTTCCAGGTCGCCGACCAGGCGTGTCACGACGGCGGACGACATGTCGAATTTGCGCGCCGCGGCGGCAAAACTGCCGTCGTCCACCACTTGCTGGAACACACGCATTGATTGGAGTCGATCCATGGTTAACCCTTATATAACACCTTTATTGTTGCTAATTTAACAGCAATGTATTGTGGGAATTGGTATTTTTTGTTCAATTTAACAGGAATACAGTTCATACATCGATGAGCCGAAGCCACTTACAAGGCGACTCACCGAGGCTGGACAGACGGGGAGATGAGCCCGCCATGCCCGGAACGTCACTTAACTTTTGAGAGGATATTCATCATGAAATCGAACTTTGTTGCCGCCGCTGTTGTTGCTGTTGCCGCCCTGACTTCCGTGGCCGCGTCCGCCCAACCCCTGAACGCTTTCCTGCTGGACCAGATGCAGGCGCCTTCGAGCAAAACCCGCGCTGAAGTCAAAAGCGAAGTGCTGCAGGCCCAGAAGGCCAATGCGGCATCGGGCTTCAATGGCGCGACCGCCCAGCAAAACCTGGCCGCTCCGCGTGCCGAAAAGGCCGGCGCAGCGCCCCAGGCCGCTGCCGAGCTTGTGAAGACCAGCCAGCAATAAGCTGTGCAAGGCCGGCTTTAGCCGGTTCTGGCGCAATCGCCCCGGTGGCCCGAAAGGGTTGCCGGGGCGATTGCATTTGCGCCTGACGAACACTTGCGGAGTAGTCCGCCTGGCCGCATCGGCGGTATTTCAGTCGCCCTCTAGAATCCCCCTCATCTTGAGGACCTCCAACACACCTTACGCCTTTGCCTTTGTCGCCGCGCAGTTGCTGGCACTGCCGGGCCTGGCCATGGCGCTTTACCTGTACACAGTGGGCAAGGTGGCAGGCAGCGGTGGCTGGCTGCTGGGCGTGTTCGAGCTGTTGTTTTCAGGCGTCGTGGTCCTGCCCGCGATGCTGCTGTGCATGGTGCTCTTGCTGATTGCAGGCTTGTTCTCCCGGGTGCGGCCATGGGCCAGCCTCGCGCTGTTGCTGGTCAATGCGGCCGTGCTGGCGCTTGCCTGGACGATCAGTCCATCCAGCGAAGCCGCGGAGCTGCTGGTCTGGGTTGCCACGGTGCTTTCGGCCGCGGCTGCGGCTGCGCTGGCGTGGCAGGCGTTTTCGCCGGTGACGAGGCCTGAGCGCAAAATGCTGTGGGGTCAGCTCCTGCTGGCTGCTGGGCTTGGGATTGGATTGGGGCTGGCAGGCGGTGGCCGTGTCCCTGTTCCGCGTCCTGTCGAGCCCGATCCCATGGCGGAGATACCGCCGGAGCGCGTATTCAAGGGATTGCTGGGCGGCAAGCCGGTGCACCTCGCGGTGCATGACTGCAAGGTTTATCGCGCGATACCCAAGGAGTCCAGGGAGCCCAAGGAGCCCGGGAAGGACGACTGGCAGATGGTGCTCGAACCCGAGCTCTATCCATTCTTCACGTATTGCGAGCGGCAGTCGCTGCAGGCAGACAACGGTGTCGTCACCGTCATCCTCGGGCGCATCGCCTTCGGGGCGGGAGGCTGCTGCGCCACGGGTGGCACTTACCGTTCCAGGGACGGTGAGCTGTGGAAGAAGCAGTGAAGTGCGCTGGATGAGGGCGAACTCTAGCCCGCCATCGGCGCCCAGTGGTTGTCCAGCCGCACATTCTTGAGCGCCGGTGAAGCCGTGCGGCCCGTGCCATCGCGCATCAGCGCGACTAGCCGCCCGCCGGCCCAGAGTGTGGTGTCTGCTTCGCCCGCCGTAGCCGCTGAGGCGACGGCGCAGGCTTCCTGCAGCGGGAAAAAACCGGTCCAGTGCCCATCGGATTGCCACACTGCCACGCCGTTGGCGCGCGGGCAACCCACGGCAAAGCCACCCGCAGCCCAGGCGATGTCGCCGCCGTAGCCCGCAAGCACCTGCCCGGCACCGGCGGCACAGGTCTGCAGTTTCTGGCCGTCAAAAAGTGCCAGCACGGGCGCGGCGGTTTTGGCCGCGATGTCGTCATGCTCGGCCTGCAGCGCGATGCCCAGTACGCGCGGGCCGCCTGCCGCCGGTGCGCGGCCCCAGGCCATGTGCCGCAGGCTCAGGCGTTTGTCGGCCAGGCGCCATTGGCCCTGCAAGGCACCGCTTCGCGTGTCCAGCCGCACCAGCGAGGCGTCCATGCGGTCCATGTGAATCTTCAGGCGGCCGGTTTCCGGCAGTGCCGGAATGCCGCCGTTTGCCACGACCAGGCTGCCGTCGCCATCCAGCAGGAGTTCGTGCGGGTCCATGCCGTGGGTCGGCCATTCGCCCATTTTTTCAAGCGTGGCGGCATCACGCAGGCCCACCAGGCCCTGGCCGGTTTCGAGATTTGTTTCGGTGGTGTAGAGCGTCTTGCCGCCGGATCCGGCGATCACGTGGCCGTTGAAGGCGCGGTCCGGTTCAGCCCAAGCCCAGGCGATGGCCTTGGCGCCGCCTTCGCCTTCGGGCTGCCAGCGCAGCAGCCAGTCCCCCGGCCGGCGCGCCACCGCCAGCAGTGTGCCGCCGCGCTCGGCCCACACGCCGTGGGCACGCGTCGGCACGTCCAGCGCTGCGCTGACCTGGAGCGCGGCGCCGCGATAGGCCAGCACACCGACTTGATAGCCATGGACCGCCTCCCAGGCCGCCGCCAGTTGCAGCGGCTGGGCGGTGGTGGCTGCAAGGGCCGGCTTGAGCCAAGCGCCCACCCCGGCCGCGGCCAGTGCCAGCCACTGCCGGCGCTGCAATGTCGTCAGGGCTGGCTGCATGGCGGATTCCTAGTCGCCATCGGCGTCCGAAAAACCGATGCTGACTTCCAGCGCCGGTGCGATCTCGGTTTCCGCGAGTTTTTTCAGCTCGGCCAGCGAGCGCCCGGCGGCAGTGACGCCGGCCCTGTTCGCGGGCGAGAGGTTTTGCAGCGTCTTGTCGGCCTTGCCCATGCTTTGTGCCAGCAGGTCGGCTGGTTCGTTGCGGCCCAGGCCGCGCAGATAGGTTTCAATCGGCGCCAGGCCGGCGCCGGGGCGTGGCGCTTCGGGGGCCTGCGAGGCGCCGAGCGTGCGCAGCGCCTGCCACTGCGCGGCCCAGCGCGCGGCTGTTTGGCCGCTGGCGCCGCGCGCATAGGCAGCGGCGTTGCGGCCGCCTTGCGCGCTGCCGGCGAGGCGGGGCTTTTCCATTTCAGCCCAGCGCAGCCGCTCCAGCGCGCCCGTCCATTGGTTGACGAGTTCGCTCATCGCGGGGCCCTGGGTTTCCTCGGCCTGGCCGGGCGGCCGCTCGGCCAGTTCGTTGAAGGCCTTGGTCAGGGTGTCGGCTTCGCGCTGGATGTCGGCGGCCACCTGCACCGCGTAGCGGCAGTCCGGTGTGCCTGGCGCGATGGGTTGGCTCCACAGCAGCCACTCGAGTGCCGGCAGTCCCTTGGCCGGGGTGCCTATGCTTTCCATGGCGGTGGCGTCCTGCGGGGCGGCCTGGATCGCGCGCTTGATGAGTTCGGGCCGCGTCGGCGTGAAGTCGATCTGGCGCGCCGAGCGCCGCTGCACCAGCGGGCCTATCTGCACGCCGCTCAGGCGGTCCCAGGCGAGGGCGCTGGCTTTCCAGCGTTCGCGCGCCTGCTCCAGGCTGGCCGCGGCCGCGCCGGCGTCCGCATCGCAGACCGCAGAGATCGCCGCGGGAAGGCCGCCGGCCTGCTCGGCGAACGCGGCCGCTTGCGGCGCGTACCAGAAGCGGTAGACGCCGCGCATGAAATCGCCGGCCGTGTAAAACGGCACCGCGACCTTGGACGGGACGGTTTGTGCCTGCGCGGCGCCGCCCAACAAGACGGCGGCACCGGCGAGAAGCACCAGGGCCGGCTTCAAGGGGGCGAGGAAGGATTGCATGGCGTTCACAGCGATTCGAGGAATTTGACCAGCGCGGCGCGCTGCTGTGCATTCATCTGCAGGACCTTGTCCTTGCTGGCCTTGGCCTCGCCGTCATGCCAGAGCACGGCCTCCAGCGCGCCGCGCGCGCGGCCGTCGTGCAGCAGGCGGTTGTGGCCGTTCACGTCGGGCACCAGGCCCAGGCCCCACAGCGGCGGCGTGCGCCACTGGCGGCCGTTCGCGAGGAAGTCGGGCCGGCCGTCGGCCAGGCCTTCGCCCATGTCGTGCAGCAGCAGGTCGGTGTAGGGGTAGATGGTCTGGCCTTGCGCGGCCTTGCTGCCAAGGCGCGGGAAGGGAATTTCGCCGGTCACGTAACTCGGGCGATGGCAGGCAGCGCATTGCGCGGCGGCAAACAGCTTCTGTCCCTGCACCACCTGGGCATCCTTGGGGTTGCGCCGCGCGGCCGGTGCCAGCGTGCTTTCGTAGAACACCACGTCGTTAAAGGTCTTCTCGTCGATCTCGGGCGTCTTGCCCTGTGCGCCGCGCGGCGCGGCCAGGCAGTCTTTTTGCGCGTTGGTGCAGGTTTCCTTGGGGAACAGCGGCGAGGTGATGCCCATGTCGCCGAGGAAGGCGCCGCCGGTCTGGTGGGCCAGCGTGGCGACGTTGGCCTTCCAGCCGAAGCGTCCCACGCGCATTTGCTGCGTGGGCGCATCCCATACCTGGTTGACCACGCCGCGCACCGGCCCGCCCAGGGCCGCCTGGTCGCGTGCATTGCGCAGGATCTCCGCCTCGGGAATCGCCTCGAGCAAACCCACGCCGGCCATCTGCGGAGCGATGCGCGGGCTCAGCATCACATCCCTGGCCATGGGGCCGTAGTTGAGCTTGCTGAAACCATAGCGGGGCTTTTGCAACTGGTAAGGCGTGCCGTCGGCGAACTTGCCGCGCACCGTCTCGTAGCGCAGCGAAATCTGCCCTTCGGGTGTCACGCCCTGGACCGCGAAATTGGAGAACTGGTCGCCATAGAGCGGGTCGGGCAGGGGACCGCCGTGCACGTCCTTGCCCGGAATCGACAGGCGCAGCAAAAGGCCCACGGGCTGGTCGGACAGGCCGCGCGTGAAATCCGGCGGCGCGCCGCGGCCGTCCTGCACGTGGCAGCCGCCGCAGGAGCGGGCGATGAAATGCGGGCCCAGGCCGTCGCGCGCGGTGGTGGACGATGGCGCCTGCACCCAGTTGCGCTTGAAGAACGAATTGCCGATGACGAAGCGCGTGCGCTCCTCATCGGGCAGGTTGGCCAGTGGAAACGAGAAGGCGTTCTGGCCGGTGGCGAACACGGTGGTGTCGCCGCCGGTTTTTTCGTCATCGGGCGCGCTGCCGTCCTGGCCGGCCGGCCCCGCGGACGCCCAGAAGGCCAGGCCCGCGAGGCCGGTCACGGCCAGCCACAGCAGCCCCGCGCGCAGGGAGCGCGGGAGTGGTCGGGGCAAAACGGGGCGCAACACTTAAGGTTTGACCAGGGTCAGCTTGGTGATGCCGGCGGCGTTCGCCGCTTCGACCAGGTCCTTGCTTTGCTGCACCAGGCTGGCGATGGTTTTCTGCACGCGCAGGCGGCCGGGCGCGTCCTTGGCGCCGACGATCTCGCGGTCAAACGGCGCCTGTATGCCTTCGGCGGCGGCGACCGATGCGGCGATCTGCTGGGTGGTGCGCTCGGCCAGTGCCGGGTTTTTGGCGGCCACCAGTTCACGCAGCGACACACCGCTGAGCGTGCTGCCGTCGGCGCGTTTGTACTGGCCCAGCCAGGCGTTCTGTATGCCCTTGGCGTTGTTCACCACGTCGCGATGGGTGTTGTCGGAAAAGCAGGAGTGCTCGTCTTCCTGGTCCTGGCTGGCCAGCGCGACTTCCAGGCGCTCACCCGCGAGTTCGCCGCGCGAGAGCGAGCCCAGGCCGACAAAAATCTTGCGCACCGACTCCATGCCGCCGCGCTCGAACTTCGCGCGGTAGGACGTGGCCCTAGGGGCCCAGGCCTTGGTCAGGCTGCGCAGGTCGTCGACCAGCAGCTCGGTCACCACCTGCAGGTACTGGCGGCGGCGGTCGGCGTTGGGCTTCTTGCCGTCGATGAAGTCTTCAAACGAGCGGTTGCCCGGGCCGGTGGTGCTCAGGTCCTGGCCCCACAGCAAAAACTCGATGGCGTGCCAACCGGTGGCGATGTTCTCTTCGCCGTTGCGCTCGTTGAGGTTGGCCAGCTGCTTCTTGCCGATGACGGCCTTGCGGTTGTTGATGATGCCGGCGTTGGGCGCGTCCTTGACGTAGTCGACGTAGGACTCGTCCATGGGCCAGGCGTTGATGCGGCCTTCGGGGCCGTTTTTGTCGTCAATAGGGCCTCCGTAAAAACGGAAGGCCTCGGTCTGGCCGTAAAACTCGCGTGCGTCCAGCCAGGCCTTGCGCGCGGCCTTGAGGCCTTCATCCGAGGGCGCGGCGGTGAAGGACTGCACGGCCTTTTGCAGCGTGAGCGCGCCGGCCAGCGTGTCCTCATAGCTGGCCAACACCAGTTGCGCGTAGTGCTTGGCCACGGCGGGCGCCGTCACGGCCTGCCCTGCTTGTGCGGCCGGTGCCGCTGCGGTGCTGCCTGTGGCGGCTGCAGGCTGGGCCATGGCGGGTGCTGCGAGCAGGGCAAGCAGGGTGGCAATAAAGACGGGTTTCAGCACGGGTGTCATGACGGCTCCTGGGATTTTGGGATTGGCGAAAAGGGGATTATACAAATGAGAATAGTTATCAATATCAACGGCGTACGGAATGCCGGGTCATTCCGTTACGGTTAGGCGGGGTTAAAAATGGAAGAAGCCGAGAGCTGTTCACAAAACCCAGCGAAGCGATCCTGGCCAGGCGCGCTGCCGCAGACAGTGCGCCAGCACGGCAAGGCGGCGCAACAATGCCAGGAGGGTTTTTGAGTGGCTCTCAGCGCCGCCGGCCGGCCTTACGCGCTTCGTAGCGCTTCATCAGCGGCGTGACCGAAACGCCATGCGCCACGACCGAGGCCACGACCACGGCCAGCGTGATCGAGAGCAGCTGTTGGGCCAGCGCGCGCTCGATGTGGTGGTTGATGGCGTAAAGCAGGTAGTAGAGCGAGCCGATGCCGCGTATGCCGAACCAGCCCATCAGGTTGCGCTGCGCGCCCCTGACCCGTGTGCCCAGCAGGCCGATGTAAACCGCCAGCGGCCGCACGACCAGGAACAGCACCGGGATGAACCACAGCACCTCCGGGCGAAAGCGCGTGGTGGCCACCAGCACGCCCACCGCGAGCACGATGGCGACTTCGACAAAACTCTCAAGCTGGCTGTTGAAGCGCGCCACCGCGCGCATCATGTGGGCCGGCGCCTCGGCGCCCGACGCTTCCTGCTCCGCGGGGCTCAGTGTTTCGCCTGGGTCGGGTGCCGCCACCTGCGGGCGCACATGAGGCTCGTCAATGCGGCGCAGCGCCAGCCCGGCTGCGAACACCGCCAGGAATCCGTAGGTATGGCTGAGCAGCGCCAGGCCGTAGGTGAGCCCTATCAGCCCCAGCGCGATGAACTCGTCCGAGCCCAGCGCCTCGCGGTGCCGCATGCGCAGGTACAGGATGGCGCGGCCCACCAGCGTGCCCAGCAGCCAGCCCAGCGCCAGGCCGCCGGCCACCGCCCACAGCACGTCGACGGCCCACCAGCGCCAGCCGCCCTCGCCGAGTTCGTGCAGGCCCAGCAGGCCCAGGCCCAGCATGACAAAAGGAAAGGCCGTGCCGTCGTTGAGCCCGCCTTCGCCCGTGAGGCCGAAGCGCAGGCGGTCGCGGTCGCCGGGATCGGCCACCTGCACGTCGGAGGCCAGCACCGGGTCGGTGGGCGCCAGGATGGCGCCCAGCAGCACGGCCGCGCCCAGCGGCAGGTTCAGCAGGTAGACGCCCAACGCGGCAACGGCCGCCACCGTGAGCACCATGGAGACCGTCGCCAGCTGCACCGGAATGCGCCAGCGGCCGTCGTGCCGGCGGAACTCGAGTTTCATGCCGCAGGTGAACAGCGAGACCAGCACGGCCACTTCCGTCAGGCGCTCCAGCAGCACGGCGTTTTTCAGCGCGTCGAGCTTGAGCAGCCCCAGCCCCACCGGGCTGACGGCCACGCCCACGCCGAGGTACAGCATGGCGGCGCTCAGCGGCAGACGCGCGATGAAAGAGCCCCCCAGCGTCATCGCGATCAGCAGCGCGCCGGCCACGATGCAAGCCAGGGTGAAGGTGGTGGGTTCGGGCATCGGCACAGCATGGCGCAAGCCTGCACTTTTGTATATCGGCGGGCACGCCGTTCATGTGCTGGCGAAAGCGCCGTGCTTACCAGTCGACCAGGCTCAGGCCCACGCTGAGGACGTTGCGCTTGCGGTTGTAGTCCACCAGGCTGTCGCCGTAGCCGCTGAAGAGCTGCACGTGGTAGCGCAGGCCGGTGTAGTTGGGCGACGAGGCGGGCGCCATCATCCAGTCAAAGCGCGCCGAGCCGCGGGCCTCTTTTCGCAGCGAATGCCGCAGCGTCACGCCCACCGTGTTGGCCTTGTTGATCTGCCAGCTGCCGGTGACTTCGGCGCGGCCTACGTAGTTCTCGATGCCGGGGTTGTCGTCGTTGCCCGAGGACTCCTTGAGCCGGTCCCAGATGCGTCCCTGCAGGATCAGGCCCGAGTCCTGGCTCAGCGTCTTTTCCGCCGCACCCATCAGGTAGACGCGGTTCCAGCTGCGCGACAGCGGCAGCGACTGGCCGTTGGACTGGTGCACCAGCCCCAGGCCCGAAAGCCGGTACATCCAGCCGCCTGCCAGCGGGATCTGGTGCGGGTAGATGTAGAGAACCTCGGGCTCGTGGTCGGTGGTGCGGAAAGGCCGCGAGATGGCGCCGTTGAACAGCTGCCAGTAGCTTTGCTGCGTGTAGCCGAACCACAGCGAGTCGTGGTCGTCGTCGTCTTCGGGGCCGTTCTTCAGCAGACCCTTGGCGATCTTGGTGCGCACCGAGAGCTGAATCTTGTTTTCGGTCCGCATATAAGGCTGCGAGGTCAGCGCGGTATGGCCCAGCGACGGCGACGAGGGCTGCATGTTCACGCTGTCGGAGGTAATCACCGCCAGCGAGATCGGCCGGTAGCCGCGCAGCGAAAAGGTGTCGCAGTCGGTGCCGCGCTGCAGTTCCCAGAAGCGCGAGAGTTCGGAGTACTTGGTGTTCTTGCAGCCGATAGGCTTGCCGTCGGGTGCTTCGGTGTTCAGCGAGGGCAGCAGCAGCACCGGCGTGGCCGCCTGGCCGGTCGCGGGGTTGGCCGGCGCCGTGGTGAGGCTGGGCGCGGGCGTGTTGGCCGGCGTCTGCGCGTCGGCCCATTGCTGGAAGCAGGTCAGTTGTGCGGCCGGGTCGGCCTTCATGGCCTGGCAAGCCTGCCAGCCCGGGGCGGCGGAAGCGCGCGCAGGGGTTTGCGCCTGCGCCGGGGCCGTGGCGCAAAGCCCCAGCAGGCCGGCCCACAGCAGGGGCGCGGCAAATGAGGAGGATGTCGGTCGCATGGGTGGGCAGTCTGTCCGGTGGTGTTTAAGGAATTTTTAAACGCGGGGGCTGGGCTCAAGGCAGCCGGGTCAACGTGAAGGGAATGTCGGGCGCATTGTCGGGTGCGCTGCTGCTGGTGTCTTTCCAGCTGCCCTTGAAGGCCTTGCCGCAGGAGCCTTCGACCATCTCGCCGTTCCAGGTGCCGGTGATGCTGACATTGTCGGAGGACTCGTCAAGCAGCAGCATGCCGCCCTCGAGGTCACCGGCCAGCGCGGCCTTGGCGGCATGGGCGGCGATGGCCTTGGAGCCGCCGGCCGGGCCCAGGTCGCGGCTCACGACACCGGCCAGGCTTTCGGCGAACTCGGCGTGCTGTTCCAGCAGCATGGTGGCGCGGGCCGGCAGGCCGGCGGGCGGGTTGGCAAAACGCACGGCCCACAGGCCGTAAAGCTGCGCGGCCTTCATGTCCGCCGCCGCGGGGCATCCGGTGTCAGGCTTGGTTTGGGCAGTAACCCCGGTGGACAGTGCGCAGCTTGCTATCAACAAAAGAGCAAATCGGAAGGTATTCGAAGTCATGGACAGGTGAACGCCGGCTCGAGGCCGTTCGGAACGGGGTTATGGGAACGCTGCACAGGCCCCGGGGCGGGGGTCGGGACTGTGGCGCGGCAGTGAAGGAAAACCCAGGCGGCAGATGACGGTTTTAAGCAACGTGCAGCTCGGGGCTTGCGCACTATCTCACGAATACATCTTCTATGACGCACAACTCAGGTAAACCCGTGAGTTGAAACCATTTGTAACTGACATACTGAAATACTGAATTGGTTTCCATTTTTACCCAGAGGGGCATCCGTTATGAAAATTCGTCAATACATAAGTACGCTGGTGCTGGCTTTGCTGGCCGGCCAAGCCTGCGCCCAAGGGGCTCCATTGGTGTTCGCCGTGAATGAAGGCGTGACTTACCGTGTCAATCCAGGCGCCACTGTGGAGCGTTTTCGCGACCTGTCCGAGGACCTGGGCAAGCTGCTCAAGCGTCCGGTCAAGATACAGCCCGTAACAGACTACAAAGAACTCGCGGCGGGCATGGCCGAGCAGCGCTACGACATCGCCTATGTGCACCCGGCCCATCATTCCATCCGGGCGATGTCCAAAAACGGCTACCGCCTGGTCGCGCTGACCAAGGGCTTTACCGACTACAGCGCTTCCTTCTTGGTGCGCAGCGACTCCCCGCTCAAGTCCATCAACGACCTGAAGGGCCTCAAGATAGGTGCGCCCAGTGAAGACTCCATCACCTCGGTGATCATGCGCGCCACCTTGCGTGACGTGCTCGGGCCGCAACCGGTGGAAACCGTTTACGTCAAACTGCAGGACGCGGTGCCCTTCATGGTGGAAAACAACATGGTCGCCTCAGGCGTCACCGCGTCACGCGCGGTGGTCAAAGACTGGCAGGCCAAGGGCGGCAAGGTGTTGGCCACCAGCAAGCCCGTGCCCATCAAGCACCTGATCGCCAGCGGCAAGCTGAGCGATGCGGAGCGTGCCCAGATCACCGCCTACTTTGTGGGGCTGGATCAATCCGCCGACGGAAAAAAGCGGCTGGAAGCGCTTACCGTGCAGGGGTTCATCGAGTATGACCAGGCCAAGCTGATGGACCTCGGCAAATGGCTCGGGCTGTGATGTCCCGTTCCTATTTCAACGCGATATGTCGTTGCAGCCCCCTTGCCTAAGCACTGTCTGCGGGGGCGCGCCTAATCTCGCGCTGAACTAGGAACGGGAGTTCGGGCGCAGCGCTAGCGAGTCTCTGCCGCCGCCGCTGCCGCCGCAATCCCCTCAGCGGATTTTTTCGCGAACTCCGCGCGCAAGGCCTTGAGCTTTTCGCGCGGGTCTTCCTTCACCGTGGCCTTGTCCAGCGCCATCTCGGCGATGAAGCGGCTGGGCGCGCCGGGGATCATGTCGCGGCCTTTTTTGCGCTTGCGCAGCCAGTTCACGGCCAGCGTGCGCTGCGCGCGCGTGATGCCCACGTACATCAGGCGGCGCTCTTCCTGCAGGCGCAGCGCGATGTTGTCGGTGTTGGTCCCATCGTCGTCTTCCAGCTTGAAGGGCAGCAGGCCCTCGTTCACGCCGGCCAGCACCACGTGCGGCCACTCCAGGCCCTTGGCCGCATGCAGGGTGGACAGTGTCACCACGTTCTGGTCGCCCTCGCGTTCGCTGATGGTGGACAGCAGCGCGATGGTCTGCACCACCTCCAGCATGGTTTTGGTTTCGGCGGCCACCACCGCGCCGGAGGCGTCATCGATCTGGCCGCCGCAGCGCTGCGCGACCCAGTCGCAGAAATCCATCACGTTGGTCCAGCGCGCGGCGGCGAGCTTTTCGCTGTCCTCGCCGTCGTAAAGGTGCTTTTCGTAATCGATTTCCTTGAGCCAGTCGTTCAGGAAGGCGCGCGCGTCCTCCGCACCCACGGTGCGCTTGGCGCGGTACTCGAGGTCGTTGAGGTAGCGGCCGAACTCATGCAGCGAGCCCACCGCCTTGGCCGGCAGCACCGAACCCAGCGAGTTGCTGAACAGCGCCTCGAACAGGCTCTGCTTGGATTGGCTCGCGAATGTGCCCAGCGCGCCCAGCGTGGTGTGGCCTATGCCGCGCTTGGGCGTGGTCACCGCGCGCATGAACGCCGGGTCGTCGTTGTTGTTGACCAGCAGCCGCATCCAGCAGCACAGGTCCTTGATCTCGGCGCGGTCGAAAAAGCTCTGCCCGCCTGAGACCTTGTACGGAATGTTGGCCTTGCGAAAAGCCTTCTCGAAAGGCTTGGCCAGGTGGTTGGCGCGGTACAGCACGCAGAAGTCTTTCCACTCCTTGTACTGCCCACCCTCGGCCTGCAGGCTACCCTCGGCGCGCAGGCTCTGGATGCGTGCCACCACGCGCTCGGCCTCATGCTCCTCGCTGTCGCAGTCCACCACGCGCACCGGCTCGCCCTCGCCGAGCTCGCTGAACAGCGTCTTGGGAAACAACTTGGGATTGGGGCCGATCACGTTGTTGGCCGCGCGCAGGATGGCGCTGGTCGAGCGGTAGTTTTGCTCGAGCTTCACCACCTTGAGGTTGGGATAGTCCTGCGGCAGCTTCTTGAGGTTGTCCAGCGTGGCGCCGCGCCAGCCGTAGATCGACTGGTCGTCGTCGCCCACCGCGGTGAAGCGGCCGCGCGCGCCCACCAGCAGCTTGAGCATTTCGTATTGCGTGGCGTTGGTGTCCTGGTATTCGTCGACCAGCACATGGCTGAGCGACTCCTGCCACTTGCTGCGCACGCTGTCGTGCTCGCGCAGCAGCTTGAGCGGCAGGCCCACCAGGTCGTCGAAGTCCACGCTCTGGTAGGCGGTCAGGCGTTCTTCATAGTGCGCCATGACGCGGGCGATGGCGCGTTCCTCGTCGCCGTTGGCCTGCGCCATGGCCTCGGCCGCGTTGAGGCCCATGTTCTTCCACAGGCTGATGGTCCATTGCCACTGCCGCGCGGTGGCCGCGTCGGTGCTGCCGCCGGCGTCCTTGATGATGCTGGTCACGTCGTCGCTGTCGAGGATGGAGAACTGGGGCTTCAGGCCCAGCGCCTCGCCGTCCTGGCGCAGCATGCGCACGCCCAGCGCGTGGAAGGTGCAGATCAACACGCCCTTGGCGCTTTTGCCGATCAGCGCCTTGGCCCGCTCGCGCATTTCCGCGGCGGCCTTGTTGGTGAAGGTGATCGCCGCGACCTGCTCGGGCTTGAGTCCCGACTGGATCAAGCGGCCAATCTTGTGCGTGATCACCCGCGTCTTGCCCGAACCGGCGCCCGCCAGCACCAGGCAGGGACCATGCAGGTAGTTCACGGCTTCTTGTTGGGCGGGGTTCAGGCCGTGGGTCATGAAAAAAGAATCGATTCCAAGGGGAGAAATGCGCGGGGCCGGCCCTGGCAGGGACTGCCGGGGAAGGGCAGATCATAGCGGCTGCCCTTTTGGGGATCCGCGGTGCGGGAGCGCCCGAAATACGTATTCAGGCCATAGATGCCTGCAACGGAGTCCTCGCGGGCCCCGGGAGCTATCAAATTAATAGCAATGCCGGGCCTGGCGCGGCTTCATGCCTGCCGGCTCGCCGGAGCGAACCCGCCCTGCGTCAAGGACAAGGCCTGGGCCGCCTGCTGCAGCAGCAGCCGCACGGTTTTCTGGTCGGGGCCCACGTGGCGGTCTATGCGCCGCACGTAAGGGCAGGTCAGCGCGGCCAGCGCGCTGTGGTCGGGCCCGAAGATCGGGCAGGAAATATCGGCTACGCCGAAAGATTGCAGGCTGTCGCGCTCGAAATAGCCCTGCTTGCGGATGACGCCCAGGGCGACAGCCAAGGCATCGGACTCGATCGGCACCTCGCCTTCGAGTGCCGTGTGCTGGGCCAGCATTTGCTGGGCCTGGCTGGCATCCGCGAAAGCCAGCAACACCCGGCCCGAGGCGGTGTCGACCAGCCCGACATGCACGCCCACGCGGATGGTCATGCTCCAGGTGCCGGGGCCGTTGACCTGCGCGGTGATCAGCACATTGCCCTGGTCATACACGCCCATGTGGCAGGCCTGCTCCGCTTTCTGCGCGAAAGCTTCCATGATGGGAATGGCCTGGGTCACCAGCCGGTTGAGCGGTGGATGCATGTGAGCCAGCGTGAAGAGTTTCAGGCTCAGCGAATAGCGGTCGCCCGAGAGCGAGCGCATCACATATTGCCGCGCCACCAGGCGCTCCAGCATGCGGTAGATCTCGCTCGCGTTGCGGTCCATTTCCTTGACGATCTCCGCGCGCGTCAAGCCCTGCGGCTGGCGGGCCAGCAACTCCAGGATGTCCAGACCCTTGTCGAGCGCCGGTGCGCGGTAGCGGTCTTCCGCAACAGGCGGAGATGCAGTAGCGTCCGCGTCGTTCGGGATCGGGTCAGGCGTCGGTGGAAAAGATTTTGGTGTCATGGCTGAGGGTGTTTGAGGTCAAAGTCATTGCAATTTTGATATGTAACGCAGCGCTCTTGATATGCCTCAGGGCGTTCGCGAAGACTTTCGCCTTCATTATTGCGAATCTATTTACTTTTGCACTTAATGTTCATCAATAAATTAAATCCTGACCTAGGGAAAGTCCGGAGCTTGGAAAGATGAGCAAATTTCTATGATTCACAGCGTTTCGATCCATAAGTGAATAGATTGTTCATCAATGAACTATTTGTAACAAGAAGTTTCCCGCCTTTGGCGCCTTCGCCTCGTAAATGGTCCGTCAGCTCAAAAAGGTTTTTGTTATGCGCCCAGGACGATTTGAGAAGAAAACGGTATCGGTCTCAGCGCCGGCGCCCGGCCAACTGGCCAACGGCGAGCTGCGGGTCGGCGCGGCCTGAGGACCTGAGTGAACACCGCAGCTGCCAGTAACCGCTCATGACACCTCTTGTGGCCATCAACGACCTGTGCAAGTCCTTTCCGGGCGTGCGCGCGCTGCACAACGCCCGGCTTGAGATTGCCGCGGGGGAGGTGCATGCCTTGATGGGTGAGAACGGCGCGGGCAAATCGACCTTGATGAAGATACTGGCCGGGGTCTACCAGAAAGACGCCGGCGAGATCCGCATCGACGGCCAGGCGGTCGAGATCGCCAGCCCGCGCGCCGCGCAGGCGCTGGGCATCGGCATCATCCACCAGGAGCTCAACCTGATGGGCCACCTGAGCGTGGCGCAGAACATCTTCATCGGACGCGAGCCGCTCGGACGCCTGGGCCTGTTCATCGACACCGAGAAGATGGCCCGCGACACCCAGGCGATCTTCGACCGCCTGAACCTGGACCTGGAGCCGCATACGCTGGTCTGCGACCTGACGGTGGCACGCCAGCAGATGGTCGAGATCGCCAAGGCGCTGTCCTTCGACTCGCGCGTGCTGATCCTGGACGAGCCCACCGCCGCGCTGAACAACGCCGAAATCGACGACCTGTTCCGCATCATCGGCGAGCTCAAGCGCCAGGGCGTCGGCATGGTCTACATCTCGCACAAGATGGACGAGCTCAAGCGCATCTCGGACCGCGTGACGGTGATGCGCGACGGCCAGTACATCGGCACCGTGCCGACCGCCGCCACCAGCATGGACACCATCATCGGCATGATGGTCGGGCGCGCGCTGCTGGAAGACGACAGGCCGCCGGCAAGCGACCAGGGCCGGGAGACCGTGCTGGAGGTGCGCGGCCTCAATCGCGGCCGCGCGATCAAGGATGTCAGCTTCAGCGTGCGCAAGGGCGAGATCCTGGGCTTTGCCGGCCTGATGGGCGCCGGCCGGACTGAAGTGGCGCGTGCCGTGTTCGGTGCCGACAAAAAGGATTCGGGCGAGATACGTGTCAAAGGCCGCAGGATCGAAGTGCGCAGCCCGGCCGATGCGGTGGCGCACGGCATCGGCTACCTGTCGGAAGACCGCAAGCACTTTGGCCTGGCCACCGGCATGGATGTGCAGACCAACATCGTGCTGGCGACCCTGCGGCGCTTTCTGAGCTTCGGCTTCTTCCTCAGGCCTGCCGCGATGCAGGCAACGGCGGCGCAGCTGATCGCGCAGCTGGGCATCAAGACGCCGGGCCCGCTGCAGAAAGTGGCGCTGCTGTCGGGCGGCAACCAGCAAAAAATCGTGGTCGCCAAATGGCTGGTGCGCGACTGCGAAATCCTGTTTTTCGACGAGCCCACGCGCGGCATCGACGTGGGCGCCAAGAGCGAAATCTACAAGCTGCTCAACGCGCTGGCGGCGCAAGGCCGCGCGATCGTGATGATCTCCTCGGAACTGCCCGAGGTGCTGCGCCTGAGTCACCGCATCGTGGTGATGTGTGAGGGCCGCATCACCGGCGAGCTGTCGGCCCGCGAGGCCACCCCCGAAAAAATCATGCAGCTCGCCACCCAGCGCGAAACCTCTCCAAACGCTTCCGGCGCGCTTGCCGCGGCCGCCGCTTTTTAAACACACCGGAAGCATCCCCCATGACCGTCTCCAAGTTGCTGCAGAGTTTCAAGACTGCGGCTTTCAGCAGCAATACCCGTCAAAAGCTCCTGGCGTTTGCCAGTTTGCTGGGATTGCTGATTTTCTTCAGCGTGGCCTCGCCCAGTTTCATGCAAACCGACAACATGGTGGGCATCTTGCAGGCGACTGCGGTGAATGGCGTGCTGGCCATCGCCTGCACCTTTGTCATCATCACCTCGGGCATAGACCTGTCGGTGGGCACCCTGATGACGTTTTGCGCCGTCATGGCCGGGGTGGTGCTGACTTACTGGGGCCTGCCGTTCTACCTGGGCGTGCTGGCGGCCCTCTTCTTCGGCGCGTTCTCCGGCTTCATCTCGGGTGTGCTGATTGCCAAGCTGAAGATTCCTCCCTTCATTGCCACGCTGGGCATGATGCTCATGCTCAAGGGCCTGTCGCTGGTCATCACCCATTCCAAGCCGATCTATTTCAACGACACGCCGGAGTTCTCGGTCATCTCCCAGGAATCGCTGATCGGCTACTTCCTGCCCGACCTGCCCATCCCCAATGCGGTGCTGATTCTCTTTGTGGTGGCGGTGCTGTCCAGCCTGGTGCTGAACAAGACGGTGCTGGGCACCTATACCTTCGCGCTGGGCAGCAACGAAGAGGCGGTGCGCCTGTCGGGCGTGAACGTGGACCGCTGGAAGATCATCGTCTACACGCTGAGCGGCGCGATCTGCGGCATCGCCGGCCTGCTCATCGCCTCGCGCCTGAACTCCGCGCAGCCCTCACTGGGCCAGGGTTATGAGCTGGACGCGATTGCCGCCGTCGTGATCGGCGGCACCTCGCTCAGCGGCGGGGTCGGCACGATCCTGGGCACCATCATCGGCGCTTTCATCATGAGCGTGCTGACCAACGGGCTGCGCATCATGTCGGTGGCCCAGGAGTGGCAGACCGTGGTGACGGGCCTGATCATCATCGCGGCGGTGTATGCCGACATCCTGCGAAAGCGCAAATAAATGCAAGCCCTGTCCCACCGATGGTCGCCTGCGTGCGGCCCATACCACGGAGAAACCACGCCCCCAACCCCTGCCCGCGTTTGATTTTGATATTCATTGCAGCAACCCATAACGATCCGGAGACAACAACATGATTTTGAAACGAACACTTCTGAGCCTCGCGCTGGGCCTTGGCCTGGCTTGCACCTTGAGCACCACGGCGCTGGCCGCCGACGAGATCTACATCCCGATGATCTCCAAGGGCTTTCAGCACCAGTTCTGGCAGGCCGTCAAGGCCGGCGCCGAGCAGGCCGGCAAGGACTACAAGGTCAAGGTGACCTTCGAAGGCCCCGAGAGCGAGAGCATGGTGGACAAGCAGATCGACATGTTCGCGGCGGCGCTGGCCAAAAAACCGTCGGCCATCGGCTTTGCCGCGCTGGACAGCAAGGCGTCGATCCCGCTGCTGAAAAAAGCCCAAGCCGCCAAGATTCCGGTCATCGCCTTTGACTCGGGCGTGGACAGCGACATCCCGGTGACCACAACCACCACCAACAACGTGGCCGCCGCCGCCCTGGCCGCCGACAAGATGGCCGAGCTGATCGGCAAAAGCGGCGACGTCGCCCTGGTGGTGCACGACCAGACCAGCCGCACCGGCATCGACCGCACCGATGGATTTGTCAACCGCATCAAGTCGACCTATCCCAACATCAAGATCGTCAGCGTGCAGTACGGCGGCGGTGACCAGCTCAAATCCACCGAGATCACCAAGTCCATCCTGCAGGCCAACCCCAACCTGAAGGGAATTTTCGGCGCCAACGAAGGCTCGGCCATTGGCGCGCTGAACGGTGCCAGGGAGATGAAACGCAAGGTGGTGATCATCGGCTACGACTCCGGCAAGCAGCAAAAAGCCGCCATCCTGGACGGCTCGATGGCCGGCGCCATCACGCAGAACCCGGTCGGCATCGGCTACAAGACCGTGGAGGCGGCGGTCAAGTCCCTCAAGGGCGAGAAGCTGCCCAAGGTCATCGACACCGGTTTTTACTACTACGACAAGACCACCATCAACGATCCCAAGATCGCGGCGGTCCTGTATGACTGATGGGTGCGGCGGCCTCCGGGCGGCCACGCGCTGAAGCGCTTCTTCACCAGGCAATCCTTCATGAGCACTGTCCAATCCATGCGAGTCATCGACGTGCGCTTTCCGACGTCGCGGCATCTCGACGGCTCGGATGCGATGAATCCGGACCCGGATTATTCGGCCGCCTATGTGGTGCTGGAAACCGGCGAGCCCGGGCTTGAAGGCCATGGCCTGACCTTCACAATCGGCCGCGGCAATGAAATCTGCTGCGCCGCCATCGAAGCCATGCGCCATCTGGTGGTCGGCCTGGACATGGACTGGGTGACCGCGGACATGGGCCGTTTCTGGCGCTACATCACCTCGGACAGCCAGCTGCGATGGATAGGCCCGGACAAAGGCGCCATCCACCTGGCGACCGCCGCCGTGGTCAATGCCGTGTGGGACCTGTGGGCCAAGCAGGAAGGCCTGCCGGTGTGGAAGCTGGTGGCCCGCATGAGTCCGGAAGAGATCGTCAGGCTGATCGACTTTCGCTACATCACCGACTGCATCACGCCGGCCGAAGCACTGGCGCTGCTGACGCGCCAGGCCGCCGGCAAGGACGCGCGCCTGAAGACACTCGAGCAGGAAGGCTACGCCTGCTACACCACCTCCGCCGGCTGGCTGGGCTATGACGACGAGAAGCTCAGGCGCCTGGCCCAGGAGGCGGTGGATGCCGGCTTTTCGCACATCAAGCTCAAGGTGGGCCGTGACCTGCAGGACGACATCCGCCGGGTGCGAGTCGCCCGCGAGGTGCTGGGCCCCGACCGCACCCTGATGATCGATGCCAACCAGGTGTGGGATGTGAACGAGGCAATTGACTGGCTGGACCACCTGCGTTTTGCCAAGCCCTGGTTCATCGAAGAGCCGACCAGCCCCGACGACATCGAAGGCCACCGCCGCATCCGCGAGGCGGTCAAGGGCGACATGCAGGTCGCCACCGGCGAGATGTGCCAGAACCGCGTCATGTTCAAGCAGCTCATCATGCAGGGCGCGATTGACGTGGTGCAGATCGACGCCTGCCGGCTGGGCGGGGTCAATGAGGTGCTGGCCGTGATGCTGATGGCCGCCAAGTACGGGCTCAAGGTGTGCCCGCATGCCGGCGGGGTCGGCCTGTGCGAATACGTGCAGCACCTGTCCATGATCGACTACCTCTGCATCGCCGGCACCAAGGAAGGCCGGGTCATCGAATACGTGGACCACCTGCACGAGCATTTCGTGGATCCCTGCGTGATTCGCAATGCCGCCTACATGCCGCCGCAGCGGCCGGGCTATTCGATCGAGATGAAGCGCGAGTCGCTGGCGCAGTACACCTTCAAGGGTTGACGGCCCGCCACACCCTCCACCTTCAGCCTGATTAACCCATCACCAACATCCAACATCAAGAAAACCGGAACTCCTCCATGGATTTGCACCTTCAAAACAAGATTGTCATCGTCACCGGCGGGGGCGCCGGAATCGGCGGGGCCATCAGCCTGCAGCTGGCGCGGGAGGGCGCGGTGCCGGTGATCTTCGGCCGCAGCCCCTTGCTGCCTGAATTTTCCGGGGCCTTGCGGGAAATGGGTGCCCGCCACGGGTTCTTCCAGCTCAAGCTTGAAAGCGAAGCCGCCTGCCGGGCCGCGGTGCAAGCCACGGTGGACGAATTCGGCGGCATTGATGCACTGGTCAACAACGCCGGCGTCAACGACAGCGTCGGCCTGGACGCCGGCCCCGAGGCCTTCGCGCGGTCGCTGGAGGCCAACCTGATGCATTACTACCTGATGGCGCACCTGTGCCTGGACCAGCTCAAGGCCAGGCGCGGCGCCATCGTCAATATTTCTTCCAAGACGGCGCTGACAGGCCAGGGCAACACCAGCGGCTATGTCGCGGCCAAGGCGGCCCAGCTCGGACTGACGCGTGAGTGGGCCGCCGCCCTGGCGCCGCATGGTGTGCGGGTCAATGCGGTGCTGCCGGCGGAAGTCATGACGCCCCTCTACGAAAACTGGCTCAAGACTTTTGCCGACCCGGCGGCCGCGCTGGCCGAGATCACGGCCCGGATCCCCTTGGGCCGGCGCATGACGACCGACCGCGAAATTGCCGACACGACGGTGTTCCTGCTGTCCGACCGAGCCTCGCATACCACCGGCCAGTGGATTCATCCCGACGGCGGCTACGTGCACCTGGACCGCGCTTTGCCCGCGCGCTGACCGCCATGGCCAAAAGTTTCCCCGCCCGAACCGGGTTCGCTCTGGGCAGCCATGCCGGCGAATGGGCATATCCGGACTTCTTCAACTGACTCAATCCAACCACAGAAAAGAGACAAATCATGAAAAGTGCTATCCGTAGTATGTACCTGGGCGTTGCCTGCGCAGCCGTGCTGGCTCCGCAAATGGCCTCCGCCCAGTCCACCGTCACCTTGTATGGACGGGTCGTGTCAGGCCTGGCCTATATCGACCATGTGTTTGACCCTGTGGCCAACGCCAGTTTCTCTAAAACCATGGTGGCCAGCAACCAGTGGGGCACCAGCATGTGGGGCATGAAGGGCAAAGAAGACCTGGGCGGCGGCCTGGCGGCCAACTTCCTTCTCGAAAGCGGGTTTGAACTTAAAAACGGGGGAGCCGGAACGAACCTGTTCAACCGCCGCGCCTATGTCGGTCTGTCCAACGCCAGCTGGGGCAGTTTTCGCATCGGCAAGAACCTGTTCATCAGCAACGACGTGTGGGACCTGGACCCGACCGGCCAGCAGTGGGTGGGCAGCGCCACCCTGGTCAGGGGCCGCAGCTGGCCCGGTGCCAACAATGTAATCGAGTATTCAACGCCTGATTTGGGTGGCTTTAGTGCCACGGGGCAGATCTCGCTCGGCGAACAGGCGGGCAACAGCAAGGCCAACCGCGGCGAAGGCTTTTCGATGACCTATGCGAACCAGGACCTGATGCTGCGCGCCATCTATTCCCAGCGCCGCAATGCCGTCGGCACCTTCACGGATGTTTTCAACACCTCCAAGGAAACCATCATCGGCGGCACCTACAAGATCGGCCCGGCCAAGCTGTATGCGGCTTACGACTACATCACCGCAGCCGACGCGGCACTCACCGCCGCGAGCAAGCTCAAGCATGCCTGGGTCGGCGTTCGCTACGAGGTGACGCCGGCGCTCACGCTGATCGGTTCGGTCTTCCACGTCAAGTCCGACCGGGTGGCCGGCAAGGCCACGCTGGGCATGGTGGGCGCGGACTACAGCATGTCCAAGCGCACGCTACTGTACGCGGCATTCGGCAACGTCAGCAACTCCAGTGGCGCCAACTTCGGGGTGGACACGGTATCGGGCAATCCGGCGGTCAACCAGTCGCAAAGAACCATCTACGCGGGTATTGCGCACAGCTTCTAAAGCGGCGGCGCCGGGCGAATGCCAGGCGTTCGGCGGCGGGCCGGCGGGATCCACATCGGAACCACGCCAGCCGCCAGCTGTCTTGCCGTCATTTGCCCTGTCATGAATAAGTAGCTGCAGCGCAGGCACTCCCTGCGCTGCAGCTATTTTTTTGCCCCATCGACAGGCGGGCGGAGCTCTGCTGCAACCCCCACGCAAGGCCTGGGCGACAATCAGCGCCGTGCTCGGCATTCTTTTCGTCACCTTCCCCTTTTTCGCCCTGGTGCTGTGCGGCTACCTGGCCGCGCGCCGGGGCCTGCTCCCGCAGCTGGCCATTCCCGGCCTCAACACCTTTGTGCTGTATTTCGCGCTGCCCTGCATGCTCTACCGCTTCGGCGCCGGCACGCCGATCGCGCAGCTGCTGGATGCCAGCCTGGTGGCCGTCTACCTGGTGTGCGCGCTGCTGATGGTGGCTTTCACCGTGATGCTCACGCGCAAGGGCCGCATTGCCTGGAACGATGCGTCCTTCGGCGCGCTGGTCGCGGCCTTTCCCAACACCGGCTTCATGGGTGTGCCCCTGCTGGTGGCGCTGCTGGGCGCGCAGGCCGCCGGCCCGGCCATCGTCACCATCCTGGTCGACCTGCTGGTCACGAGTTCGCTGTGCATCGCGCTGTCGCGGCTGGATTCCGCCGACATCCACGGCGCCGAAGTCGCCGCGCAGAAGGCGCTCAAGGGCGTGGCGCTCAATCCCATGCCCTGGGCCATCGTGCTGGGCGCGCTGTCGTCGGGCTTCGGGGTGGCGCTGCCCGGGCCGGTGATGCAGACCGTCGGGCTGCTGGCCGACGCGGCCTCGCCGGTGGCCTTGTTCACCATAGGCGCGGTGCTGGCCCGCTCGCAGATGACCAGCGTTGCGGCCACGCCGCTCAGGGACTACGTGCCGGTGGCGCTGATCAAGCTGGTGATTCACCCGGTGCTCGTCGGCCTGGTGGGGCTGGGCGCCATCGCGCTGGGCGTGCCGCTGGAGCGTTTTGCGCTCACCGTGATCGTGCTGGTGGCGGCCCTGCCCAGCGCCAGCAATGTGGCGCTGCTGGCCGAGCGTTTCGGCGCGGACAACGGCCGCATCGCGCGCATCATCCTGTTGTCGACGGTTCTGGCTTTTTTCAGTTTCTCGGCAGCCGTGGCCCTGCTGACTTGAGCCTGGTAGCCGGTCTTTGCGGCCGCTGTTACAAAAAAGCCTGAAAAAAGACGATCCCGAACTGTCGATTTCGCTCCAGCCATTCGTCGTACCCATAAGAGCAGGATGTTTCTGCCCGGGTTGTCCGGGCTCTCCGCTCCCAACACCAACCTCAAGGAGTCCGATATGAAATTCATGGTCCTGATCAAAGCCGACAAACACAGCGAAGCCGGCGAAATGCCCAGCGAACAACTGTTGGCCGACATGGGCAAATTCAACGAATCGCTGGTCAAGGCCGGCGTGATGCTGGCGGGCGAGGGGCTGCATCCCAGTTCCAAAGGCGCGCGCGTCAGGTTTTCCGGCAGCAAGCGCACCGTGATTGACGGGCCTTTCCCTGAAACCAAAGAGCTGGTGGCCGGCTTCTGGATGCTGCAGGTCTCGTCAAAAGAAGAAGCGATTGAGTGGGTCAAGCGCTGCCCCCTTCCACCGGAGAGCGAAGCCGAAATCGAAATCCGCCAGGTGTTCTCGGCCGAAGACTTCGGCGCCGAATTCACGCCCGAGCTGCGCGAAGCCGAGGAGCGCCTGCGCCGGCAGGTGGAAGCAAAGGGCTGAAACGCGCCGGCCCCGTGTTTGAGGTAAAAACCGGGGACGGCGGCGCGGGCTGCCCTCCTGAGGAGACTTCTCATATGCAATTCATGATCCTGCGCAAATCCGACGCGAGTACCGAGGCCGGCGAGCTCCCCAGCCCGGCGCTGCTGGCTGCCATGGGCGCTTACAACGAAGAACTGGCGAAGGCCGGCATGCTGCTGGGCGGCGAAGGCCTGCAGCCGAGTTCAAAGGGCGCGCGCATCCGCTTTTCCGGCGGCAAGCCCACGGTCGTCGACGGCCCCTTCACCGAAGCCAAGGAGCTGATCGCCGGCTTCACCATGGTCGAGGCGGCCTCGCGCCAGGAGGTCATCGAGTGGCTCAAACGCTGGCCGCAGGAAGATGCCGGCGGCAACAGCTCGCTGGAAATCCGCGAGGGCGGCTGCCCCGGTGGCCTGCGCGGCGTGGCCGGTGACGGCGCGCCGGCCCTGCCCGAGGGCTTTCGCCGTTTCATGATTTTGCTCAAGGCCAACGACAGGGCCGAAGCCGGCACCGTGCCCGATAGCCAGTGGCTGGGTCGCATGGCCCAGCACAACGACGAGGCCGTGAAAGCCGGCGTGCTGCTGATGGGCGAAGGCCTCAAGCCCAGCGCCAGCGGATCCCGTCTCAAATTCACCCGGGGCAAACCCAGCGTGATGGACGGACCTTTCGCCGAAGCCAAGGAGTTGCTGGCCGGCTTCTGGATCATCCAGGCACGCTCGCTGCAGGCCGCGGTGGACTGGGCGCTGGGCTATCCGTTTCCTTTCAGCGACACCGAGGAGGTTGAGGTGGAAATCCGGCTGCTCTATGAGGCGGCTGACTTCGCCGCAGCCTGAAATTCAGGCCCTGGTCCAAAAAAAATCTGAAATTTTTTTGGTCGGGCATGTCGATTTCATGTTTTCCGTTCGTCGTATCGGTGAGCAGACGTTTTTTGGAGGGCCGGCAGGCCCTGATAAACCCGGCGCTCGCCCATTCATAAAGTGAACGAACACCAAAAAGGGGATTTACATGTTCAAGACCATTGCCATCATTGCCGCCCTTGTCATCGTGCTTTTTGTCGTGACCGTGCTGGTGCTTGCCGCCGGCAAGCCCGACACCTTCCGCGTCCAGCGCCAGACCACCGTCCAGGCGCCGCCCGAAAAAATCTTCCCGCTGATCAACGACTACAAGAACTGGGGTGCCTGGTCGCCCTATGAGAACAAGGACCCGGCCATGAAGCGCAGCTTCAGCGGCCCGGCAGCCGGCAAGGGCGCGGCCTACGCCTGGGAAGGCAAGCAGGTCGGCACGGGCGACATGCTGATCACCGAATCGGTGCCGTCTTCCGTCGTCAGGATAGACCTTAATTTCAGCAGGCCCTTTGAAGCCCACAACAAGGTGGTGTTCAGCATCCAGCCGCAGGCCGGCGGCAGTGTGGTGAGCTGGGAAATGGCGGGTCCCGCGCCCCTGATCTCCAGGGTCATGCATGTCTTCTTCAACATCGACAAGATGGTGGGCAAGGACTTTGAAGACGGCCTGGCCGCCATGAAGGCCGCTGCGGAAAAGTAAAGCCGGCCGCTGACCTCAAACCCATACCCAAGGAGTATTCAAATGCGATTCATGATGCTGATGATCCCCAAAGGCTACGAAAGCGCCGCCGCCGGCACCCTGCCCAGCGCCGATGCCGTGGCCGCCATGATGAAGTACAACGAAGAACTGCAGAAAGCCGGCGTGCTGCTCTCGCTCGAAGGCCTGCACCCGCCGTCCATGGGCGCGCGCGTGAGCTTCCCCGGCGGCAAGCCTCGCGTGAGCGACGGCCCCTTCGCCGAAGCCCGCGAAGTGCTGGGCGGCTTCTGGATGATCAACGTGGCCTCGCGCGAGGAAGCCATCCAATGGGCGTCTCGTTGCCCCGGCGGTGAAAACGAAATCATCGAAGTGCGCCAGGTGCAGGAGATGAGCGACTTCCCGCCCGACGTGCAGCAAGCCGCCGCCGGCTTCACCGAGATGCAGCAGGCGCCGAGCGGCAAAAGCAAAGGCAAGGGCGCCTGAAGCCGCATGGCCTCGCATGAAACCCACCGCGCCATCGACGCCGTCTGGCGCATCGAATCGGCCAAGGTCATCGCCAAGGTTGCGCGCATGGTGCAGGAGGTGGGCCTGGCCGAAGAGATCGCGCAGGACGCGCTGGTCACGGCGCTCGAGCGCTGGCCGAAGACCGGCGTTCCGGACAACCCGGGCGCCTGGCTCATGGCCGTCGCCAAGCACCGTGCCATCGACTATCTCCGTCGCCGCAAGCTGCTTGCGCTCAAGCATGAAGAGCTGGGCCGCGAACTCGAGATGGAGCAGGACATGGCTTTCGCCGACGTAGATGAGCCAGGCTCCGGGGACGACGGTGCCGACGATTACGGCGACGACCTGCTGCGCCTGATCTTCACCGCCTGCCACCCGGTGCTGTCCACCGAGGCGCGCATCGCGCTCACGCTGCGGCTGCTGGGCGGCCTGAGCACCGACGAGATCGCGCGCGCCTTCCTGGTCCCCGAGCCCACGGTGGCCCAGCGCATCGTGCGCGCCAAACGCACGCTGGCCGAGGCGCGCGTGCCCTTTGAGGTGCCCGGCCCCGAAGAGCGCGACGCCCGGCTGGCCTCGGTGCTGGAGGTCATCTACCTGATCTTCAACGAAGGCTATTCGGCCACCTCGGGCGGCGACTGGATGCGGCCCGCGCTCTGCGACGAAGCCTTGCGCCTGGGGCGTGTACTGGCCGAGCTCGCGACGCAGGAACCCGAAGTCCATGGCCTGGTGGCTCTCATGGAAATCCAGGCCTCGCGTGCCAAGGCGCGCACAGGGCCGTCGGGCGAGCCCATCCTGCTGCTGGAACAGAACCGCGCGCGCTGGGACCATTTGCTGATACGCCGCGGCTTTGCCGCACTGGCCCGCGCCGAGGCGCTGGGCGGCGCGCTGGGGCCGTATGCGCTGCAGGCCGCGATCGCCGCCTGCCATGCGCGCGCACCCACGGGCGCCGATACCGACTGGACGCGCATCGCCGCGCTCTACGACGCGCTGGCGCAGCTCGCGCCCTCGCCGGTGGTGGAGCTGAATCGCGCCGTGGCGCTGGCCATGGCCTTCGGCCCGGCCACGGGGCTGGAGGTGGCCGACGCGCTGCTGGCCGAGCCCTTGATGAAAAACTACCACCTGCTGCCCAGCGTGCGCGGCGACTTCCTGTTCAAGCTGGGACGCCTGGAAGAGGCACATGCCGAATTTGAACGCGCCGCCTCGCTGACGCGCAACCTGCGCGAACGCGAACTGCTGCTGGCGCGCGCCGCGGCCTGTCTGCCCGACGCCACGCCGCGCCTGGGTTGAACGTTCAGCCCGCAGGCTTGCGGCCACCCAGCATGCAGGCAATCGCGGCCAGCTGCAGCAGCACCGTCGCGCCGAAGTAAAGGCCTGTGCCGGCGCCCAGGTGCGCCGGGCTCCCGTTGCCGGTCACCAGCAGCAGGGCAAACGTGGCCGGCGCCAGCGCCCACAGGCCTTGCGACATCGCGACGATCAGCGCCACCACGCGCGCCACGTCTTCCTTGACGAATTCCACCTGCGCCACCAGCGGCGGCAGCGAGGTCGCGTTGCCGATGCCGACGCCGAACAGCACCACGCCCAGCAGGATCAGCGCGCTTTGGTGTTCCGCCGCGCAGGCCAAAGCCAGCGAGCCGGCGATCTGCACCGCATAACTCACGCTGGCGACCAGGCGGCGGTCGGCACCGGCCGGCATGCACTTGGCCACGATGGTGCGCCCGCCAATCGCGCAAGCGGTCGCCAGCGCCATCGCCAGGCCCGCGCCCTGGGCGCCCAGGGCGAAGACCAGCAACGAATACAAATGTGTGATCAGGCCGGCCTGCGCGAACAGGCTCAGTGCCATGGCGGCGGCCAGCGTGCGAAAGCCGCAGTCGCGCCACAGCAGCCGGCCCGGCAACGGCTTGGCATGCGCTGACGTGACGCTGCCGGGCAGCGTGCCCGGTGCGTCACCGTCGGGCCGCTGGCCCAGGCGCTCCGGTGTTTGCACCACGACAAAAAAGCTGAGGCAACCCACGACGGCCAGCATGGCCGCGCCCACCCACAGCGTTGCCGCGGTGAAGCCCATCATGGCGATCAGCGCGCCCCACAGCGGCGAAAAAATCACGCCGCCCAGGCTGGCGCCGTTGTAAGCCTTGGCCAGCGCCATGGGCCGGCCGCGCACAAACCAGGGCGAGATGATGGCGTTGATGCCCGCCGCGCCCATGGTCACCCAGCCGCCGCCGGTCAGCAGTGCGGCTACAAACAGCTGCCAGGGCTGGGCTGCCAGTGCCCAGCCCAGAAGGCCCAGGGCCAGCGCGGCGGCGCCTGCGGCGATGGTGGCGGCCACGCCCAGCCGGGCATGGATGCGCGGCAGGCAGGCCACCACGCCTGCGCCGAACAAAAAGTGAAAGGTGACTGCGCTGGATACCAGCGGCAGTGCCCAGCCGGTGCGCGCCAGCACCGCGTGCAGAAAGATCGCCGGGCTGTAAAAACCTATGCCCCAGCCGAAGATGGCCAGCACAAAGGCGGCGCGCACCACGGTGGCGCCAAAGAAGGCGCGCGGTATCGGGGGCTGGAGGGCGGGAGTCGCAGATGTTTCCATGGGCATTCCTTGAGAGGCGGCAGTGCTTGCCGCATGGCCTCCATGGTGCGGCGAAGAGTGACCGCGATACTTAGCTCCGGAGCGAAGCATGGGCTCTCCGATGCTGATAAGGTTGCTGCTACGAGACCCCAAAACCCATGATGAACACCAACCAGATCGCCCACATCGCCTCGCTGGTCGGCGAACCGGCCCGCACCGCCATGCTGATGGAACTGCTGGACGGCCGTTCGCTCACGGCCCATGAACTGGCCGGCGCCGGCAATGTGTCGCCGCAAACCGCCAGCCGCCACCTCGCGCTGCTGGTCGAAGGCGGCCTGCTGCGCGTCGAGCAGCACGGCCGCCACCGCTACCACCGGCTGGCCTCGGCCGATGTGGCCCGCGTGCTTGAAGGCATCACGCAACTCGCGGCGCAGAACGCGCCGCCGGTGCGCCGCGCCGTGGTGCCCGGCCCCAAGGACGCAGCCATGCGCATGGCGCGCAGCTGCTACGACCACATCGCCGGCCGGCTCGGCGTGGCCATTGCCCAGCACCTGGTGGGCGACGGCGCCATTGCGTTTGACGGCGAGGCCGGCCATGTGACGGACAAGGCCGGTGCCGTGCTGGCGCGCCTGGGCATTGACCTGACGACTTCGCCGCCCGGCAGCAATACCAAGCGGCCCTACTGCCGACCCTGCCTGGACTGGAGCGAACGCCGCTTCCATGTGGCCGGGCAACTGGGCACGCTGATTTGCACGCACAGCCTGGAGCGCGGCTGGCTCTTGCGCCGCCAGGGCATGCGCGCGCTGGAGATCACGCCCAAGGGTGTGGTGGCGCTGCGTGACTGGATGGGGCAGGAGGATTGGCGGCAGGTGACGGAGGGCGATGCAGTGCCTGTGCAAGGAGAGCGGCGAACCATTGCCGCCTGAGCCGGGCGCATTGTGCGCGGGCAGCTAAGCTTTGCAGCCGATCAGGATTTCGGCGGCATCCTTCAGATGGAGGATGTTCAAACCTATGGGGTTGATCAAGAATTGCTGGGAATCCTGAGCACAACCTTCATGCAAGGTGGTTGAAGTCGCCAGGTTATGCCGCGGTATCTCGCGGTATGCACTACGTTAGATTTCGCAGGGGATAACATGCCACCATCTACACAGGCCGCATCTCAGGTCCTGAGCGCCGATCAGGTGTTCTGGCTATGTTTGATCGTCGGTGCACTCGGAATTGGTCTTGTCTGGGCCATAGTTTGGTTCGGTCGACGGATGTTCGATGAGAGTCAGTACGACTTTTGGGGCTTGGCGAAATTCCTTGATTTCTGGAAGCAGCAGAACATCCGACCGAACTTACCTCGGTACTTCGTTGACGCGCTAACGGAGTCGTTGCAGAGGCGTAATGAGTTTTGGATGACCTATGGTCAGATCGTCGTCGCCGTTCTGATCATCATCATCCTGACAATTTTGCTCTTGACGAAGACCATCTCGGCGGAGGCTGGGTTGCCATTGTTATCCGCCGTTTCCGGATTTGCAATTGCGAAGGGTGTCAACTCGAATAGGTCTGGAACGTCCGGGCCTGACCGAGACCAGGGCTAATCCTGCGTGATCGAGAGGGGGAGGAATTGAAGCGCTACGCAATCAAAATTTCCCGCACTACCGGAGTCTTCGTTTCGAACAACTCTCTGGGAACAGACGCTCTGAATGCGGTTTCTTCGGTGCCTGGCACGGTCGATGTGGAGATCGAGGAAGAATCCGACGACGATGTCACTCTGAGCTACGGCTGGAGTGCTCCCACAAAATTCCTAGAAACCGCGGAGCACCTGGAAAAGTTCGGTCTTCGGAGAGTCGACTGGTAGGACGTGCGAGTGAAACCTAACTTGGCAACCGACGCAAACGTCTTATCGGCCGTTCTCGCAGGCCTACTGTCCGTCGATCATTTTTACGTCAGGTTTCGCATATGCGCCCACCCACAGAGTCACTGTCACTGACACCGCGCGACTTCGAGCTGCTTGTGCAAGGCATCATCGATGCCGCGGCCGACGGCCTAGTGGACTATCAGTCTGAACATCAAGCGTTACTCGCGGGCGTGGACGGCGAGTACGTTATCGATGTGGTCGCAACATTCTCGGCGCTTGGCGCGAGGTTCGTGGTCTTGGTCGAATGCAAGCACCTTGCTCGCCCGGTGGAGCGAAAGGACGTTCAGGTTCTGCACAGCAAGATTCAATCACTCGGTGCACATAAGGGTATGCTATTTTCGGTGTCGGGGTTCCAGTCCGGCGCCATCGAGTACGCCACATCGCACGGAATTGCACTCGTCGAAGTAGCAACCGGAACCTCGAACTGGCACACCCGAGCAGCGGGGCCTCCAACCCCGCCTCCGCCTTGGGTGGTAATTCCCAAGTACATCGGTTGGCTTTGCAGGGGCAACACGCGCGCATTGCTATCGCAAGACCATGCAGAGTACACCCGCTCGTTTCTCGGCCTAATCGAACGCTAGGTTCCACTGGGAAACGTATGCGACTCATTGTTCTGCTCACGACTGTTCTCTTCTCTGGTCTTAGTTCGGCTCAGAGTACGGATGCAGCTCTTGCCGAACTTCCGAAAGACCAGCAAGCTTGGGTGAACAGGGTTTGCTCTCGCAGCTTGGGCCCAGCTCTTTGGACGTCATGTGTTTACCGCGAAGTGGGCGCTTTGAAGAGAGGGATTCCAGATATATCCGCGCTGAAAGAAGCGGATCGTGCCTGGATTCAACGCAGTTGTCCCTCGAGTCTCGGGCCAAGTCTAACTATCTCCTGCCAGTCCAGAGAACTCGCTGCACTGCGAGCCGGTATGCCGAATCTCGATGCAATGCCCCAAGACAAGCGCACATGGGTGTTGCAGTCCTGTCCTCAGAGTCTTGGGCCGAGCTTATTCCGAAGCTGCGTCGAGAGGGAATCGCGTGCGGTAATGTCCGGCTCGTCAGAGCCTGGCGTTCGCGTCAATCCGCCACAGCGTCTCCTGGAGACACCGCGTGCAATACCTCGTTTCCGGGCTGGCCGTGGCGCAAGCGTTTATACGATCGAGACTTCGCAGAATGATGAACTATTTGTCATCAATGGAGAGAAGTATGAGGCAAAGACGTACTGCTTCAATATGGAGGAAGACGACGAGGTGATCTTCTTAGACGGCAGTCCGTATGGCGCCTGCGCGAGTGCCACGCTTCTCAATCTGCGAACCCGAGAGAAGTGTGAGGTTTGGTGCGAGTGACGCCTAACTTGCCGATCGACACGGGTGCCCAACATCGTACGCCCCTGTGGCCGCTCCTGTTCGACTAAACAGGGCAAGTCACATTGGGAGCGCCTGACATTGCGCTAAGTAGCGTGCGAAAAACAAACTACCGGCAATTCCATCAAATCGCAATCGGATCCACATCAATCGCCCAGCGAATCAGGCTCTTGAATTCCGCCTGCTGGCGCGTTTCAAACAGTACCGGCTGCCAGGCCGCGAGGAAGCGCTGCAGCGCCGCTCGCGAAGGGCTTTCGACCAGCATCTGCGCGCGCTCGATATCGGCCACACGCTGTATCGTCATCGGCACCGCCGGGTAGGCCGTGACCTGGCCGTTGCCCGTGAGTTGCAAGGACTCGGCTTGGGCCGCAGCCGCGTTCAGAAAGCCTTGCGCCACCTCCTGCGTGCGCGCCTCGGCGCGCACCAGCGCCGAAAAGCCGAAGGGCGACATGCCGGCCGCTTCGCGTTCGGCGAGCTGCTGCGCCGCGAAGCCCGCGTAGTCGTGCCGCTTGAGCGCGGCGAACAGGGGGTGCTCGGGGTGGAAGGTCTGTACCCACATCTCGCTGGCGCCGCTGTGGCGCGCATCGCGCCCGGCCCGGCCGCCGGCCTGCATCAGCAGGCTGAAGAGTCGCTCGGGCGCGCGGAAGTCGCTGGAGAACAGCGCGCCGTCGGGGTTGATGGCGGCCACCAGCGTGATGTGCCGGAAGTCGTGGCCCTTGGCGATCATCTGCGTACCGACCAGCACGTCGACCTCGCCCGCATGCACGCTGGCCAGCTGCGATTCGAGCGCGCCCTTGAGCCGCGTGGTGTCGGCGTCTATGCGCGCGATGCGCACCGGCTCGCCGTCGGGCCGTTTCACGCCGGCCAGCAGCTCGGCCAGGTGTTCTTCGAGCCGCTCGGTGCCGCGGCCCACGGGCGCGATGTCGATGTTGCCGCAGCTGGGGCAGGCGCGCGGCACGCGCTCGGTGAAACCGCAGTGGTGGCAGCGCAGGGTGCGGTCCATCTTGTGGAAGACGCGAAACGCGCTGCAATGCGGGCATTCGCTTTTCCAGCCGCAGTCATGGCAGGCCAGCACGGGCGCGTAGCCCCGCCGGTTTAAAAAAATCAGCGACTGCTCGCCGCGCGCCACACGCTGCGCGATCGCATCCAGCAGCGGCGGCGCGATGATGCAGTGCTTGGGCTGGTGGTTCATGTCCACGCGCCGCACCGTGGGCAGGCTGCCGGCGTCGCCCAGGGGGCCTGGCTCCCTGGCTTGCGGCGGTGTGGAAGCTTCGGGCTGGGGCCCGGCGGCGTAGGGGGCCAGTTCTTCGCCGGTGGATGGCGCTGCACCAATACGCTCGTCCATGACGAGCCGCTGGTAGCGTCCCGCCAGCGTGGCCTGCCAGCTTTCGAGTGAAGGCGTGGCCGAGCCCAGCAGCACGCGGCAGGGGCCGTGCGCATGCGTGGCGTCTTCGGTTTCGATCTTGGCGCGGTAGACCGACAGGTCGCGCGCCGAATAACGCGCGCCTTCCTGCTGCTTGTAGCTGGGGTCGTGTTCCTCGTCGACCACGATCAGGCGCAAATTGGGCATGGAGGCAAACACCGCCATGCGCGTGCCCAGCACCAGGCGCGCATGGCCGGCGTGGGCGGCCAGCCAGCTTTTCAGGCGCTGGGCCGGCGTCAGGCCGCTGTGCAGGGCCACCACGCGCTCCTTGCCCAGGTGGGCAAAACGCTCTTCAAAGCGCGACTGCAGCTGCGGCGTGAGGTTGATCTCGGGCACCATCACCAGCACCTGGGCGGCCGGGTCCAGCTCGAGCACGCGGGCCGCGGCGCGCAGGTAGACCTCGGTCTTGCCGCTGCCGGTGGCGCCGAAGAGCAGCGCGGGCCGGCTGTCGGCATGGAATTCGGCCAGCACGGCGGCCTGCTGCGGGCTGAGCGCCCACAGGGCCCGGCCGTCCGGCGCGCAGCTGGTGTCGGCCACCGGGCGTTTGAGCCGCCGCGCCAGCTGCACGTTGCTGAGGTCGCGCAGCTGTGGCGGCAGCGCGGCCAGCGCCACCTCGCCCAGCGAGCGCTGGTAATAAGCCGCGGTGAACTGCACCAGCTTGCGCCAGGTGGCGGACAAGGGGGGCAGGCCTTCCAGCGCGCCGGCGACGTGGCGCGTCTGCATCTCCAGCAGCGCGCCGCTGTCCGCCAGCAGCTCCCAGACCACGCCCAGGACTTCGCGCCGGCCCAGCGGCACGCGCACCAGCGAGCCCACAGGCAGTGGCGACTCACTCTGATAAGTGAGGGGCCCGGCGATGGAACTGTGCGCGGGCGCCGCGACGACGACTTGCAGCCAAAAGCTCATTTGGAGTAACTAAATGTGTTTACTTCTTGGGAAGTACATCCAGATAATGCGCTAAGTCCTTGATTTGGCGCCACTTTACAGATTTCCAGATTTTCTGTGGATAACTTTGTTGACAGCTTGTCCGCGAAGGTCGCGAAGCCTTGTAAATCAAGGGTTTTCTTAAATTGCCCGGAAAAAAAGCAATTTAAAGTCTTTATATAAATCAAGGACTTACGAGCGCTATTGCTTTGATAGCGCGAAATAGGACAAGGTCCCCGCATTGCGGCGGCGCAACAAGATTTTTGTGCATAAGTCCAGCTGCCAAGGCCCGGTTTTGTGCTAGCCATGGTTCAAATAGGCCAATTTCGGGCGATTTCGGGGTATGCGCAAAAAGCGTTAGCTACGGGCGGTGCGCATGCTGCGAGAGTGAGCGTGCACTGCGCGCACCAGCACTTCGACGCTCTCCGGCGGCGTGTGCTGGCTGATGCCGTGGCCCAGGTTGAAAATATGGGTCGGCCCGGCCTTATGGGGGTCGGTATGGGGGGCGCCAAAGCTGTCCAGCACAGCGGCCACCTCGGCCTCGATCTGGGCCGGATTGGCGAACAGCACGTTGGGGTCCAGGTTGCCCTGCAGCGCCTTGGCCTGCGGCCCCTGCTCGCCGACCAGCGCGCGCGCGCGGGCCAGGTTGACCGTCCAGTCCAGTCCCAGCACCTCGCAGTCGAGCTGCGCCATGGCCTCCAGCCACTGGCCGCCGCCCTTGGTGAACACCAGGCGCGGGATCTTCACGCCCTCATGTTCGCGTTTGAGCTGGGCCAGCACGCGGGCCGTGTAGGCCAGGCTGAAGGTCTTGAAGGCCGCGTCGGCCAGCACGCCGCCCCAGCTGTCGAAAATCATCACGGCCTGGGCGCCGGCTTCGATCTGGGCGTTCAGGTAGGCGGCCACGGCGTCGGCGTTCACGGCCAGCATTTTGTGCATCAGGTCGGGGCGCTGGTAGAGCATGGTCTTGACCAGGCGGTAGTCGTCGGAACCGGCGCCTTCGACCATGTAGCAGGCCAGCGTCCAGGGGCTGCCCGAAAAACCGATCAGCGGCACGCGGCCGTTCAGGGCCTTGCGGATGGAGGTGACGGCATCGAACACATAGCGCAGCTTGGCCATGTCCGGCACCTGCAATTTGCCCACGGCGGCCTCGTCGCGCACCGGCGTGGCAAAGCGCGGGCCCTCGCCCAGCGCAAAAGACAGGCCCAGGCCCATGGCGTCGGGCACGGTCAGGATGTCGCTGAACAGGATGGCGGCGTCCAGCGGGTAGCGCTCCAGCGGCTGCAGCGTGACCTCGGTGGCGTAGTCGGTGTTGGTGGCCAGGCCCATGAAGCTGCCGGCCTGGGCGCGCGTGGCGCGGTATTCGGGCAAATAGCGGCCGGCCTGGCGCATCAGCCAGACGGGGGTGTGGGGGGTGGCCTGGCGCAGGCAGGCGCGCAAAAAAGTGTCGTTTTGAAGGGGTGCAAACATGCACCGATTGTCTCAGGTGTGCGTCTGTGTCCGCTGGCACTGGCGCGGCTTCGGATTTACCATGGCCGCAGGGGCCCCGACCAGGCCCCGGACAGCCTCCAAGGAGTGTTTCCATGCGCATGAACGACCAGGAATATTTCCGCAGCTGCATCGCCAAGGAACGCCACCTGGCGCAGCTGCTGGGGCACACGCACATCGAGGAATGTTATGAAAGCGCGGGCACGCTCTGGGACAGCGCCCAGGCCCTGCCGCAGTGGACGCGCGACTGGCGTGCCTGCGGACCGCTGATGGCGGCCTACGGCATCAGTGTGGGCTTTGACGGCGACGGCGCGACCCTGGGCGCCACCACCGTGCATTTCAGCGACCACCCGAGCCGCGATCGCGCCCTCATGTACGGCATCGTCAAGGAGCTGATCTTCCGGCTCGAGCACCACAAGGCCGCGCCGCTCCCGGCCGTCACCTCTGCAACGCGCTGATAAAGGTTTCCAGCTCATCAATCGGCAGCGGCTTGCAGAACAAATAACCCTGGTAGCAGTCGCAGCCGTGGCGCGACAGGAAATCGCGCTGCGCCTCGGTTTCCACACCCTCAGCCACCACGCCCAGGCCCAGGCTTTGCGCCAGGCCGATGATGGTGCGCGCGATGGCGGCGTCGTTGGGGTCGCGCAGGATGTCTTCGACAAAAGACTTGTCGATCTTGAGCTGGTCCAGCGGCAGGCGCTTGAGGCAGGACAGCGAGGAATAGCCCATGCCGAAATCGTCGAGCGACAGGGTCACGCCCATTTTTTTGAGCCTGGCCATCTTGGTGATGGTGATTTCCATGTCCTCGGCCAGCAGGCTTTCGGTGAGCTCCAGCTTGAGCTTGTGCGGGCTGACCTGGGTTTCCTTGAGCGCGGCCATCACCAGGTCGACGAACTCGGGGTGGCGGAACTGCCGCACGCTGACGTTGACCGCGATGCTCAGAGCCGCGGTTTCGGGGCGCTGGGCCCAGGCCGCAAGCTGGCGGCAGGCCGTCTCCAGCGCCCACTGGCCCAGCGGCAGTATCAGCCCGGCGTCTTCGGCGGCCGGGATGAATTCCGCGGGCTGCACCAGCCCGCGTTCGCCGTGCTGCCAGCGCAGCAGCGCCTCCACGCCGGTCATGCGGCCGTCGCGGCCCACCTGCGGCTGGTAATACAGCAGGAACTGTTTTTCGCGCAGGCCCTGGCGCAGGTCCGACTGCAGCGCGGCGCTGGCGGTCACGGCGGCCTGCATGGCCGGGTTGAAAAAGCAGACCGTGTTGCGTCCCGCCATCTTGGCCTGGTACATCGCAAGGTCGGCCTGCTTGAGCAGGTCGCCGATGTTGTTCAGGGTCTGGTTGAAGGCGGTCACGCCTATGCTGCAGGTGCTGTAGTGCTGGTAGCCGGCCAGGCTGTAGGGCTCGCACAGCGCGGCCAGGATCTGCCCGCTCACGATCTCGGCCTTGACGGTGGCTTCGGCGGGGTCCTGGCCCAGGTCTTCCAGCATGACCACGAACTCGTCGCCGCCCAGGCGCGCCACCGTGTCGGTCTGCCGCACGCAGGCCGCCAGGCGCCTGGCGACCTGCTGCAGCAGCAGGTCGCCCTTCTGGTGGCCCATGGTGTCGTTGAGCGTCTTGAAGTTGTCGAGGTCTATGAACATCAGCGCGCCTTCGCGCGGATGCCGGCGGTTGTGCAGCAGCGCCTTGTCCAGTCGCTCCATCAGCAGCTGGCGGTTCGGCAGCTGGGTCAGCGGGTCGTAGAAGGCCAGGTGCTTGATCTCGCTTTCCGCCACCTTGCGCCGCGTGATGTCGCGCCCCACCGCCACCCAGTGCGTGACGAACACGCCGGCATCGTCGGCCACCGGCACGATGTCGATTTCCATCCAGAAATGCCGGCCGTTCTTTTTGTAGGTGATCAGTTCGGCCTGCACCGGCTCGCCCTTCTGGAAGGCGTTGCGCAGGCGCTCCAGTTCGCTGCGCTGCGTCAGCGGCCCGCACAGCAGGCGCGGCGAGTGGCCCAGCGCCTCGCCGGGGCTGTAACCCGTGTGCTGCTCGAAGGCGTTATTGGCGAAGATGATGCGCAGCCCGGGCCGGCCCGAGGGAACCGCCTCGGCGATCATCACGATGTCGTTGAGCCGCGAGATGCTGGTCTCCAGCAGCATGAGCTGCTCGCGCGCCTTGCGCCGCTCGCTGACGTCGCGAAAATAAATCGCCAGCCCGTCGGGAAAGGGGTAGGCGCGTATCTCGAACCATTTGTCGAGCGGCGCATACAGGGCCTCGAACTCCACCTGGTAGTTGCCCGCCACCGCCGCGCGCACCTGCTCCGAGAACAAGGTGTTGATCGCGCCCGGGAACTCCTTCCAGATGCTTTTGCCCAGCAGCTCCGTTGGGGGCCGGCCCAGCAGGCGGGCACCTTCGCGGTTCAGGTAGCTGAAGCGCCACTGCGGGTCCAGTGTGTAAAAGCCTTCGGTGATGCTTTCCAGCGTGATGCCCAGGCGCGTGGCCAGGCGCTGGGCGTCTTCGCCGGTCTGCGCGGCGTGCGGCGCCTGCGCGCGCCGTGCATCCAACTGGGCGGCGGCCAGCCCGGCCAGCGTCTCCAGGTCTTCTTCCTGCTCGGGGCTGAGGCCGCGTGCCGGCTTGTCCATGACCGCCAGCACGCCCAGCAGCGTACCGTCTTCGCGGCTCAGCGGCAGGCCGCGGTAAAACCCGATTTCGGGCGCACAGCGCGCCGGCAACAGCGGCTGGCGCGGCGGCGTTTCTAGCGTGGCTTCGCACAGCGCGACCAGCCCCTCGCGCTCCTGCGCGGAAAAACCGGTGCCCGCGACGAACTGGGCTTCGTCGTTTTCAAGGGCCGCAATGATGGCAATCGGCACGCCGCAGGCGCGGGCTGCCAGCCGGGCCAGCCGGTCGGCGCCCGAATGCGGCAGCACATGGAGCGCGAAGGCAGGATCGAGGCTGGGGACGGAAACGGACACGGGCAAGCACCTGCTTTTCAGAACATTCAGTAGACCATGCTGACGCATCGCGCCGTGATTTTTTCGTGAGATTTGCAAGCGTTGGCGATAAAGCGTTGCAAAACGTTCGGTCACTTACCTGTGCACGGTTTTGTCCTACGCTGTGGGTCGTCGGGACCTCACGGAAGGTCGTAGCCTCACCCTTCATGCTGCACCACCTCCTCGCGCTATTTGCGTGACCGCCTCGTATCCCCGTACTTTTTTATTGCAAGCAAGGACTCATGAGCCCTCTCGAACTCGACCAGTTGCAGCAATGCCCTGACATCGCCACCCTGCAAACCGTCTTGAGGGAAATGTGCGCCCGATTCGGCTCGGTCACGCAGCTCAACATCCTGCCGGCAGCCCATGCCGGCAAGCAGCAGGCCCTGTGTTTTGTGCGCATGGCCTCTGAGGAAGAAGAGCAGCAGCTCATGAGCGGCCTGGGCATAGGCCGCTTCGGCGGTGAACTGGTGGTTGTCGTGGACCTGCTGGCGGAGCAGCCGTCGCAACCGGCCGCCCTGTCGAGCTCCGCCGCCTGAGACGTCTCTTATTTCGTGGCCGGGATGGCGACTGAAACGTGCCTGAGCAGCAGGCGTTCCAGTGCGTTCAGCGTCTCGTAGGATTCGGCAAAGTCGGCGAACAGCACGGCGTTGTCGGGCGCGGCGGCCTTGCCCTGCCAGGCCGCGCGGAACTGCTCGAAGATCTCGCCGAAGCTGCGGCGGCCGTCTATCAGCGCCAGGATCTTCGCGCCGTACTTGCCCGGGTTGACCATCACGGACACACCCGAGTGCTGGTGCCTGAGCATGAAGGGCTGGCCGCGGCTGTTGCCGAAGACCTGCGCCGCGATCTCGGCCGTCAAGGGCTCGTGGTAGAAAAAAGGCACGTAGTCGGTGTCGCCGTAAGGCGCGGTGCAGGCGGCATCGCGCGTCAGGTACAGCGAATGCGTGATGATGTTGCCGCCCATCAGCTCGGCCATTTCATACTGCTGCCTCAGCGGCAGCTGGCGCAGCGCCGCGGCCATGGCCGGCGGCTTGCTGCCCAGCACCATGTGCGGCAGGTAGGGCGAGCGGCCGCGCTGCACGTCGCTGAAGGCCAGGTGCAGGCCGTGGCCCTCGCCGAGCCAGTCGAACAGCTCGCCCACGCTGTATGAGCGGTCCTGCGAATGCAGCAGCAAGTCGTAGATGCCGGCGTCCCCGGCCTTGTGGTCGTGGTGCAGCTCTTCGCTGCGCTTGAACCAGTTGCCGGGCGGCAGGCTGGCCAGGATGTCGCGGGTGTTGGCGATCTTGCGCTGCGCATCGGTCTCGCCGCCGTTGACCATGCGCATCAGCGCCTGCATCTGGTAGACGCCGATGCGGCCCGTGGTGGCATAGACCATGAGCCCGATGGCGCCGTCTTCCTTGAGCACGCTCATGAGCGCCTTGAAGCCCAGGTCGGGATCGGCCAGGTGGTGCAGCACGCCGCTGCAGTTGATGTAGTCGAATTTTCCGAGCTGCGCGGCCAGCGCCGGCAGGTTCAGCAGCGAGTCATGCACCCACTGAATATTGGTCAAGCCGCGGATCTGCGCACGCTCTTTGGCCAGCGCGATGCTGGCCTCGCTCATGTCCAGGTGCACCACCTGCGCATCGGTGTGGCGCAGCTGCTCGGCCAGGAAGATCGTCGCGTCGCCCGTGCCGCCGCCGGCCACCAGCGCCCGGAAGCCCTTCTGGAAGGACTGCTTCCCGGCAAAGCAGTAGTGGTTGATCATGGGCAGGTCTTCCAGCCAGGTCAGCACCAGGCGCTTGCGGTCGTCCTGCGGATCGCAAGGCGGGTAAGGCAGGGCCTCGTACTGGTTTCGGACCTCGGGCAGGTAGTTGTCGGGCATGGCGGCTTCCGGAAAAACGATTGGCAAAAGCCTATTGTCTACGGCCGAAGACGTGCCTCCCCCTTCTCCGCTCACTTCATGTAGCGGGATCCCCCCTTAGGGGGCGACATCTACGGCCCGGCGAAGCCGGTTCCGTGCTGTCACTTGGTTAAGTCAGGGCTACCTGACGGGCAAGAACTGGAGGAAGGTTCCTCCCAGCAGGTTTTGAACATAAGTGATCACCGCACGCCGGTACTTTTCCGTCAGCACCGAGGCCAGCAAATCCAGCCGGCCTATGACCTTGCCGAACTCGCGCTCGAAGCTCAGGTTGCGTTCGCGCTCGGTGATCTCGTCGGCCAGCAGCAGGGGCTGGCCCGCGGCATTGCGGCGGTTCGACAGCATCCAGACGGCAATCTCGATGTTGCGCGCGGCGTTGTAGATGTACTGCGCGTCCAGGCTGTCGGTCAGGTAGAAGCTGGTTTTGCCGCCGTGGGCCGTGACCACCATGTCGGCGCTGGCGTAGATGAAGGCCGCCACGCGGTCGCCCTTGAAGTCCGGGCCCAGGGCCAGCGACAGCGCCGCGATGTCGCGCTTGCCCTGCAGTTCGGGCCAGGGCGTGCGGGTGTCGACGGCCACGCGCAGCTGGGCCAGGGCCGCGTCGCGGCTGACGGGGCTGGTCTTGCGCCACTCGGCCGGGTTACGGCGGTACAGCTTGTCGGCCAGGCGCAGCAGGCTTTCAAGGTTGTCCCGCATGCCTAGTGTGGCCATGCGGTTTACGTCCGACTGGCCCACCTCGCTGGCGGCCATGGGCGCGGCCTGGGCTTCACCCCTGTGAATGGGCGCCGGGCCGGCACAACCGGCCAGCAGCGCGGCGGCCAGCAGCAGGGAAAGGCGGAAGAGGGAGAAAAGGGAAAAAAGCGAAGGCGAAACGACGAGGGCGGCAGGGGTGGGAGGGAAGGTGGGTGCCGTGCGCAAGGACATGGCGCATTCTCAGCGGCCGCGCCCGGCCGCGCAAGCATGGCTTTCCCGAGCCTTGGTGAAGCGCAAGCTCAGGCCGAAGCCGCGCCCGTGCGGGCCGCCGTGTCCAGCAGGCCGCGCGACTGCAGCACCCGGTGGTCTATCTTGATGCAGTGGTCCTGCACCACCAGCAGGCCGGCGGCCTCGGCTTTGGCTGCCGCGGCCGGGTTGCTGATGCCCAGCTGCATCCAGACCGCCTTGGCGCCTATGGCGATGGCCTCGTCAACCACCGGAGGGATGTCGGCGCTGTTGCGAAAGCAGTTCACCAGCTCGATTTTTTCGTGGCGCGCGGCCTCGGTCAGCGAGGCATAGGCTTTTTCGCCGAGCACCTCGGTGGCGTTGGGGTTGACCGGGATGATGCGGTAGCCGTTGGCCTGCATGTAGCGCGCCACGTCGAAACTGGCGCGGTGCGGATGGGGCGACAGGCCCACCACCGCGATGTTGCGGTAGTGGTTCAGGATGTGCGGCATGCGTTCGGCGGGGGGCAGGGATGTCATGGCGGGCCTTTGCTGAGAATAATCACGCGTCCTTGTATTTGACGGAGCAACCGTAGGCTCGGCTGCTGGCCACGCTCAGCGGCTTGCCGCCCAGCGCTTCCGTCAGGCCCTGGCGCACGTAGTTGGTGGCGGTCTTGATGTCGTCCACGCGGGCCGAGGGAATGCTGTCGATGCCGCCGGCATACACCAGCTGGCCCTGCGGGCTGATGATGTACATGTGCGGCGTGGTCTTGGCGCCGTAGAGCTGGCCGAGCTGGCCCGATTCGTCCATCAACGTGGCGCTGGGCTGGCCCTGCTTCTCGGCGATCCAGCCGGCGAGTCTGGCCGGCGCCAGGTAGTCGCCGCTGCCGGCTTCGGTGGAATTGACGGCCAGCCACACCACGCCCTTGGCGGTGAATTCTTTTTGCAGGCTTTGCATGTTGCCGCTGTAGTGCTTGCGCACAAAAGGGCAGCCCGGGTTGGTCCATTCCAGCACCACCAGCTTGCCCTTGTAGTCGCTCAGGCGATGCGTCTTGCCGGAGGTGTCCACGGCGGAAAAGTCGGGCGCGGCCTGGCCCACGGCGGCTGCAGAAGCGGCCCGGGCGGAAAGCGGGGACAGCGCGGCCGTTGCCAGCCAGGGTGTGATGGCCAGGGCGCCGGAGAAGTGGCGGCGGTTCAATGGCCGCGCAGAGCGTGCTTGATCATTCATGGCTTGACTCCTTGAAAGAAGAATAGACAACATCACAGCTTGGCCAGCTCGGCCCTTACCTCATCCACCGACAGAATCTCCGACATCACGACGGGCGCGCGGCCGGGCTTGTAGATCACGTAGACCGGTACGCCGTTGCGGCCCAGCTGGGCCAGCGCCGCCGTCACGGCCGGGTCGCGGCGTGTCCAGTCGGCGCGCAGCAGCGCCACGTTTTTCGCCTGGATGTCGGCCAGCACCGTGGCATTCGACAGCGTGGTCTTCTTGTTGTACTGGCAGGTCACGCACCAGGCGGCGGTGAAGTCCACGAACACACTTTGCCCTTGCGCGGCGAGCTGGTCAACCCGGCCCGGCTCCCAGGCCTGCCAGCCGTCGGCCACCGGTGCAGCCGACGCGATGGCGACCGGCCGGGTGATGTTCGGGCCCACGGACCAGAGGCCCCATGCGCCCAGCGCGAGGGAGAAAGCCGCCAGCAAGGTGCGCGCCGTGCCGCGCAGCGTGAAGGCCCAGATCACCAGCGCCATCAGCACCAGCAAGGCCAGCAGCGCGCCCGCACCGTCCACCCCGCTTTGCTGGCCCAGCACCCAGACCAGCCAGGCGACGGTGGCGAACATCGGGAAGGCCATCAGCTGCTTGAAGGTCACCATCCAGGGGCCGGGACGCGGCAGGGCGCGTGCGACGGCGGGGATGGCGCTGGCCGCCAGGTAGGGCAGGGCCATGCCCACGCCCAGGGCCGCAAAAATCGCCAGCGCCTCCAGGGCCGGCAAGCCCACGGCATAACCCAGCGAGGCGCCCATGAAAGGCGCTGTGCAGGGCGAGGCGATCGCCGTGGCCAGCACGCCCGACAAAAACGCATTGACGGTCGGGTTCTTCGCCTGCCAGCCCGCGAGCCGGCCCGGCAGCAGATTGCCGAATTCAAACAGGCCCGCGAGGTTCAGGCCCAGCAGCGTGAACAAGGCCGCCATCAGCGCGACCACGGCCGGGTTCTGCAGCTGAAAGCCCCAGCCCAGCTGCTCGCCCGCGGCGCGCAGGCCCAACAGCAGCGCGCCCAGCGCCAGGAAGGACAGCACCACGCCCACGGTATAGGCCAGGCCGGTCGTCAGGCGCGTGGCGGAGTCTTTCACCTGCACAAACCCCACGACCTTGATGGCCAGCACCGGGAACACGCAGGGCATGAGGTTGAGCACCAGCCCGCCAAGCAGGGCGCCCAGCAGCGCGGCGATCAGGCCCACCGGCGCCGCGCTGGTTTGCAGCGGCGTCGCGCCGGCCGAAGCATTGGCGCGCAGCGCCGCCTCGAGCGCGGGCGGCACCACGGCGGCGGCCGCCGGCGCGGGCCAGGCGCCTTTGACCGGCGCGTCTATGCGGTAGGCGGCATTGTCCAGGGCCACCACCAGCGGCATGCTGGCCGGGCTTTCGGTGCGCTGGCCGGACAGCGGCACCTCGGCCGTCCACACCGCACCTTGCCAGGCTTGTTGCCAGGCGGCGGCGGGTTCGATCACGCTGCCGGTCTCGGGGTACAGCGCCAGGGTCTTGCCCTGCAGCGCGGCGGGCAGGCCGGCCAGGGAAATCCTGATGGCCTTGCCGCCGCCGACGTCGACCTGGCTGGCGCCGGCGGGCAGCGCCTTGGGCGTGGCGGCGAAAGTGTCCTTGAACAGCTGGCTGCTGGCGCCGGTCGAGCTGCGCACCGGGATGCTCAGCGCGAAGTCGCCTTCCTGCGGGATGCATTCCTTGCGGCACACCAGCCAGGCAGCCTTGAGCTTCACCTCGAGCTGGCTGCCGGCAAAGCCGGGCGCCACCGTCAGCGGCACCGGCAGCAGCACGGTTTTTTCGTAGCCGTAGTTGGCCAGCGTACCGATGGGGATTTTTTTCGGCGTCGGCCAGGCGATCTCGCCCGCATCAATGCCCGCGGGCAGCTGCCAGTCGAGCTGCGTGGGCAGGCCCGAATCGCCCGAATTTTTCCAGTAGGTGTGCCACTCGGGCTGGTGCGTGAGCTGCAGGCCCACCCAGACCGGCTTGCCGGGCTCCACGCCCTCGGGCGCCCAGGCCAGCAGTTCGGCGCGCACCTGGTCGGTCGTGACCACGCTGGCGGCCGCGCCGCGGCTGCTTTTGCCGGGCAGGTTCAAGGGCGCATTCTGGGCGCTCGCCACTGCGGACATGGCACCAAGAGCTATCAAAAACGTAGCAGCGAGGGCGGCGGACAGGGGGCGCTTGAAATGCATGGTGGGAGTGTGAGCGGGCGGTGGGGGCATTAGTTCCTGGGGTGGGTGGCGCTGGATCTGCCTGCCGGCCCCGTGATTACAGCCGTTTTTGGAGCCAACTCCGATAATAGGGTCATGCCCCGTATTGTCCTGGCCACCCTCAACGCGAAGTACATCCACGCCTCGCTGGGCCTGCGCTACCTGCTGGCCAATATGGACAAACACGGCGGGCCCGGCCTGCGCGAAGCCACGCAGTTGCGCGAATTCGTGATCCAGCAGCGGCCCACGCAGATCGTCGAAGAGTTGCTGGCGCTGCAGCCCGAGGTGATAGGCCTGGGTATCTATATATGGAACGTGGTCGAGACCACCCAGGTGGTACGCCTGCTCAAGGCCTTGCGGCCCGATATCAAGATCGTGCTGGGCGGGCCCGAGGTCAGCTACGAGACCGGCGAACAGGAGATCTGCCGCCTGGCCGACCATGTGGTCACCGGCTGGGGCGACGTGAGTTTTCCCAAACTGTGCCGCGCGCTGCTGGACGGCCCCCAGCCGCTGATGAAGGTGATCGCCGGCGAACAGCCGCCGCTGGAGGCGCTGGCCCTGCCTTACGGCGACTACACCGCCGAGGACCTGGCCAAGCGCCTGCTCTACGTCGAGGCCTCGCGCGGCTGCCCCTTCAAGTGCGAGTTCTGCCTGAGCTCGCTCGACAAGACCGCCTGGGCCTTTGACCTCGAGGTGTTCATGGCGGAGATGGACGCGCTGTACCGGCGCGGTGCGCGCAACTTCAAGTTCGTCGACCGCACCTTCAACCTCAAGGTCGAGAACTCGGTGCGCATCCTGCAGTTCTTCCTGGACCGGATGGCGCCCGACCTGTTTGTGCATTTTGAGGTCGTGCCCGACAGCCTGCCCGAGCGCCTCAAGGCCCTGATCGCGCAGTTCCCCGCGGGCTCGCTGCAGTTTGAAGTCGGCATCCAGAGCTTCAACCCCGAGGTGCAGCAGCGCATCTCGCGCAAGCAGGACAACGGCAAGACCGCCGACAACCTGCGCTGGCTGGTGACCGAAAGCCGGGCCCATGTGCACGCCGACCTGATCTTCGGCCTGCCCGGCGAAACCCTGGAAAGTTTTGCCCAGGGTTTTGACCGCCTGCATGCGCTCGCGCCGCATGAGATCCAGTTCGGCATCCTGAAGCGCCTGCGCGGCACGCCGATCACACGGCACACCGAGGCCTTTGCCATGGCCTACGACCCGCAGACGCCGTACACGATATTGCAGAACTCCACGATCGACTTTGCCACCATGCAGCGCATCAACCGCTTTGCGCGTTACTGGGAAATGGTCGCGAACTCCGGCCGCTTCGCGCAGGGGCTGCAGCTGTTGCTGGCGCCCGGCTCGGCTTTCGGCCACTTCCTGCGCTTCAGCGACTGGCTGTGGGCAAGCACGGCCAAGACACATGAATTCGCGCTGGAGAAACTGGTGGACCTGCTGTTTGAGCACCTCACCGGGGTGCGCGGCCTGGCCGAAGAAGAGGTTCGCGGCGCGCTGCTCGCGGATTACCTGGCCGGCGGCGCGCGGGGACGGCCGCAGTGCCTGGCCGGGGCTTTGGGGGCGGTGCGGGCGGCGGCGCCCTTGCGCGCCGGCCGGGCCGGCGCCGAGCGGCAGGGGCGGCATGTGAGCCAGGAGATCCGCAAGGCTGCCGCCGCGGCCTGAGCTTTGTGCGGGCCGCCCAATACAACCAAAGGTTTCGTCGGGCCGGGGAAAGCCCCGATTCGCTATCAAATCAATAGCTGAGAAAGCCCAAATACGATAGGCTGGCGCGGAAAATGCTTTTAAATCCGGTCCCTCGTATCACATCCCCCTCAGTGTCAAAGATTTCAGCTATCCTTAGCCCCTTCACAACTACCGACCGCCATCACGTGTCCGACGTTCCCCCTAGTCGGTCTTCCAGGCCAGAAGACAAGCGAGGCTTTCTGCAAAAGCTCGCCGAAATGCTCCACCCCGGTCCCGACTCGAAAGACGAGTTGATCGAAACCCTGGTGGAGGCCCAGGACAATGACGTTATTGGCGCCCAGAGCCGTGAAATGCTCGAGGGCGTGATCCGCATGGCCGACATGACGGCCGGCGACGTCATGGTGGCGGCGCCGCGCATGGACGTGATCAACATCGACGCGCCCTTCGACGAACTGCTGCACCTGGTGATAGACACCGCCCACTCGCGCTTCCCCGTCTACGAAGGCGAAAAGGAAAACATCCTCGGCATCCTGATGGCCAAGGATTTGCTCAAGCTGCAGCGCGCGCCCGAACTCAACATCAAGGCCCTGCTGCGCCCCGCCGTCTTCGTGCCCGAAAGCAAGGGCCTGAACGACCTGCTGCGCGAGTTCCGCGGCAACCGCAACCACCTGGCCATCGTGATCGACGAGTTCGGCCGCGTTGCCGGCCTGATCACGATTGAAGACGTGCTCGAGCAGATCGTCGGCGAGATCGAGGACGAGTTCGACATCGCCGAGGACGACGGCGACATCTTCGGCCTGACCGACCACACCTACCGCGTCAGCGGCGACACCTCGATAGAGCGCGTCAACGAGGCTTTCGGCGTGACGCTGCCCGAAACCGACTTCGACACCATAGGCGGGCTGGTGGCGCACGAGATGGGCCATGTGCCCAAGCGCGGCGAACACTATGCGCTGGCGGGGCTGCAGTTCACGGTGCTGCACACCAAGGGTGGTGCGGTGCGCTGGTTCAAGGTATCGCCGGCCTCCGCCGGCGTCTGACGACACACAATAAAGAAGAGGGCGATTTATGGCACGGGACTCGATTCACAGCATGATGTCCCACCTGCCGACGCTGCCCGCGCTGCTCGAACACGCGCGCAACCTGCCGCCGCGCAAGGGCTTCTCCCCGTTCCAGCTGGTCATGGTGTTGATTGCCGGCTGCCTGCATGCCGCCAGCATGGCCTGGCCCTTCGATTTCGGCCTTGCGCAGGGCCTGCCGGTGTGGTGGATGCAGCTGCTGGCGATGTTCCTGTTCGCCGCGCAGATCGACAGTTGCCGCTCCTGGAAGCGCGCCGCCTGGCTGGGTGTCGCCTTCGGCACGGCCATGCTGTGCAGCACTTTCTGGTGGCTGTTTATTTCCATGCACTTCTACGGCGGCCTGGCCGCGCCGCTGACGGTGCTGGCCGTGGTGCTGCTTGCCGCGTTTTTGTCGCTGTACTACGCGGCGGCGGGCGCGCTGTTTGTGCGTCTGGCGCCGCGCCGCAAGCTGCCGCGCGCCGGGGTGTTCGCTGCGCTGTGGCTGCTGGCCGAACTGGCTCGCGTCGAATTTTTCACCGGCTTCCCGTGGGGCGAGGGCGGCTACGCCCACGTGGACGGCTGGGCCAGGCCGCTGGCCGCCCTGGTGGGCGTGCACGGCATCACCTTCCTGGCGGCGCTGGCCGCCGCCTGGCTGGCCATGGCCCTGCGCGCCTCCCGCATGCAGTGGGTGACCGCGATTGCCATCGTGGCGGCTTGTTTCGTTGTGTCCTACCTGCCGGTGCAAAGCGCCCTGCCGGGGGAGGCGGGCTCCATTGCGGCCGGGGAGCCGCTGCAGGTCACGCTGCTGCAGGGCAATATCCCGCAGAACGAAAAATTCCAGAGCGGCACCGGCGTGACCACCGCGCTGAACTGGTACGGACAGCAACTGCGCGACGTGAAGACGCCGCTGGTGGTGGCGCCCGAGACCGCCATCCCCCTGCTGCCCATGCAGTTGCCTGAAGGTTACTGGCGGGCGCTGCAGTCGCGCTTTGCCACCGGCCAGCAGGCGGCGCTGGTGGGCATGCCCGTGGGCAGCCCCCAGGCCGGTTATGCCAACTCGGTGGTCGGCTTCAAGCCCGGGCAGGCCGAGCCCTACCGCTTTGACAAACACCACCTGGTGCCTTTCGGCGAGTTCGTTCCGCCGGGCTTTCGCTGGTTCATCAACATGATGCGCATCCCGCTGGGCGACTTCAACCGCGGCGCGGTCGGCCAGGCTTCCTTTGAATGGAAGGGCCAGCGGCTGGCGCCCAATATCTGTTACGAGGATCTGTTCGGCGAAGAACTGGGCGCGCGTTTTGCCGACCCGGCGCTGGCGCCCACGATTTTTGTCAACGTCAGCAACATCGCCTGGTTCGGCAACACCGTGGCCATAGACCAGCACCTGCAGATCTCGCGCATGCGCGCGCTCGAGTTCAGCCGCCCCATGATCCGCGCCACCAACACCGGCGCCACCGTCATCATCGACCACGCCGGCAAGGTCACGCACTCGCTGGAGCGCCACACACGCGGCGCGCTGGTCGGCGAGGTCGAGGGCCGCAACGGCATCACGCCCTACGCCTTGTGGGTGTCGCGCTATGGCATGTGGCCGCTGTGGGGCTTGGGCCTGGGTATCGCCGTGTTGGCCCTGCTGTTCCGCCGCCGCTGAAGCTGAGTTGTTGCGGCGCAGAGAGCCGTTCACAAAGCCCAGCGAAGCGGTCCTGGCTAGGCGCGTCGCCGCAGACAGTACACCAGTACGGCAAGGCGGCGCAACAACGCCAGGAGGGTTTTGTGAGCGGCTCTACCGCGCCGCCATCACGCCGTGGAGTAAATCGGGAAGCATCTCCAGCATGCGCAGCGCATCTTGCCCCGGTGGCGTGCTGGTGGCGAAATACATCTGCAGCGGCGCATGCGCAAACTCATGCAGCGGCACCGCCGTCAGCGAGGCCGGGTCCAGGTTGCTGGCTGTGAGGAAATCCACCACCGTCCAGCCCATGCCGCGCTTGACCAGTTCCAGCGCCAGCCGCGAGGTCTGCACCTGCAGGCCGGCCGGGGCGCTCAGGCCCAGGTGGCGGGCCAGCTCGTCGATCGACTGGCACATCGGGTCTTCGCCGACCAGGCGTATCAGCGGCATGCTGGCCAGGAAAGACATGGGGTTTTGCCGCCGCGCCCGCACGGCGCGCAGCCAGATCTCGCGCGTGACGGCCAGGTAGAGCGGCCCGCTCACCAGCGTGGTGCTGGTCAGCAGCGGGTGCGGGTGTTCGTAAAAGCCCAGCGCGAAGTCCACGCCGCGCGTCAGCAGGGCCTGCACCATCTGGTCCTGGTGCAGCGTGCGCACCTCGACGCGCACGCGCGGGTGCCGCGCCATGTGGCGCTCCAGCACCAGGGGTAAAAATTCGTGGCTGATGGAGGGGATGGCGGCCAGCCGCACCTGGCCGTCGGCCGCCTGCCGCAGGTTGACGGCGATGCGCTTGAGCCCGTCCAGCTTCTGGTGGATCAGCGTGGACTCTTCGAACAGCACGCGCGCTTCCGGCGTGGGCGCCAGCGTGCCCTTGCCGCGCGTGAACAGCTTGTAGCCCAGCTGCAGTTCGGTGTGGGCAATGGTCTTGCTGACGGCCGAGGGCGTGATGCAGATCAGCCGCGCGGCGGCACTCATATTGCCCGTCTGCATGACAGCCTGGAAGACTTCAAGTTGCCTGAGGTTCATCGTTCTTCTGGGTGTCGGCGCGGCGAAGAAAGCCTGCAGCCGGAGGGTGTGAGTTTTAGTCACACCCCTCGTTACATTATGCATCGCCGCATCCCGGCGGCGTGGCTACGATGAGCCACCTTTGGCCCTGGCGCCGGAGGAGACATCGGGGCGCGGGCCCTGCGCATGGCCACCTTTCACGGGGTGCCCTGCGCTTGCCGCGGTCCGGCAGAACAATTTCACCTTTCCTGGGATTACCTCATGCAAATTACCTCCACCCTCCTCAAAATGGGCGCTGGGCTCGGCATCGCCGCCTTCACCGCGCTGGGCGTACCGGCTTCCGTGCTGGCGCAGACCGCCGGCAAACCCAACGTCGTCATCCTGGCCACCGGCGGCACCATTGCCGGCGCCGGCGCCTCGGCCCTGAACAGCGCCACCTACGCCGCCGCCAAAGTGCCGGTCGACAAGCTGCTGGCCGGCCTGCCCGAGCTGGCCAATGTGGCCAATGTGAAGGGTGAGCAGGTCTCGCAGATTGCTTCCGAGAGCTTTACCAACGACAACCTCATGAAGCTGGGCAAGCGCATCTCGGCGCTGGTCAAGCAGGCCGACGTGGACGGCATCGTCGTCACCCACGGCACCGACACGCTGGAAGAAACCGCTTACTTCCTGAACCTTGTGATCCGCACCAGCAAGCCCATCGTGGTGGTGGGCTCCATGCGTCCCGGCACGGCGCTCTCCGCGGACGGGGCGCTGAACCTGTTTGACGCGGTGAGCGTTGCCGCCAGCAAGGACGCGGTCGGCAAGGGCGTGCTGGTGACCATGAACGATGAGATCCAGAGCGGCCGCGACGTCGCCAAAACCATCAACATCAAGACCGAAGCCTTCAAGAGCCAGTGGGGCCCGCTGGGCATGGTGGTCGAAGGCCAGAATTACTGGTTCCGCGCGCCTGTGAAACGCCACACGGCCCAGTCCGAATTCAACATTGATGAGTTCGAGGCGCTCGCGCCGGTCGACATCGTCTACGGTTACGGCAATGTGCCGCGCGCCACGGTGGATGCCGTCGGCAAGTCCGGCATCAAGGCCCTGATCCACGCCGGCACCGGCAACGGTTCGGTGGCCGACCGCGTGGTTCCCGCGCTGCAGGAAATTCGCGCCAAGGGTATACAGGTCGTGCGTTCCTCGCGCGTGCCCGCGGGCTTTGTGCTGCGCAACGCCGAGCAGCCCGACGACAAATACGACTGGGTGGTCGCGCATGACCTGAACCCGCAGAAGGCCCGCATCCTGGCGGCCGTGGCCTTGACGAAGAACATCGACAGCAAGGAACTGCAGCGCATTTTCTGGCAATACTGATCTGGAGCTGAGCCCTCGCGGCATAGAGAAAAAGGGCGATGCCGGCAACGGCATCGCCCTTTTTTCATTTGCATGGAGGGTGCGTCGTGTCAGAGCTGGCTCATGCCACCGTCCACGATCAGCTCGGTGCCCACGATAAACGCGGCTTCCGGCGACGACAGGTAAACCACGGCGCTGGCCACCTCGTCGGGCGTGCCGAAGCGCTTGACCGGCACTTGCGCCTGGATGCCGGCGGCCAGCGCATCGAGTTGGTCGGCGGGCACGCCCAGCTTGCCGTACAGCGGCGTCGTGACAGGGCCGGGGCTCACCACATTGACGCGGATGCCGCGCACCACCAGTTCGGCCGACAGCGTCTTGGCCAGCGAAATCAGCGCGGCCTTGCTGGCGGCATAGACGCTGGAGTTGGGCATGCCGATGTGGGCGTTGATGGAGCCGTTCAGGATGACGGCCGCCCCCGTGTTCAGCAGCGGCGACAGCGCCTGGATCGCGAAGAATGCGCCTTTCACGTTGACGTTGAAGGTCTCGTCCCAGAGCGTTTCATCCACGCTTTCCAGCGGGGCGAATTTGGCGAGGCCGGCATTGATGAACACGGCGTCCAGCGTGATGCCTTCGGCGGCCAGTGCGCTGGCCAGTGCCTTGGCCGAGCCGCTGGCGCCTGCGTCGTTGCGCAGGGCGATGGCGCCCGTGCCCAGTTGGGCCTTGGCCTTGTCCAGCGATGCCTGGTCGCGGCCGGTGATGATGACGCGGGCGCCTTGGGCGGCGAATTGCAGCGCGGTGGCCAGGCCGATGCCGCTGTTGCCGCCGGTGACGAGCACGGTTTTGTTGTCAAAGCGCCGGGCTGCGGTAGCTGCGGAGGTGATGGTTTGCGTAGTCATTTCAGTGTCCTGTTCGAGTGAGTTGATAAAAACTTCCGGGTCGGCCTGTGTTTGTTTGCCTGCCGATGTGTTCAATGTATGGTTTATGTTCTTTGCAAAGAAGGCCTGAAAAGTGATTTAATCATTCAGCTTTAATGAATATCGGAGATCGGAAAAATCGCCATGGACCGTTTGCGTGCCTTTGAAGTGTTTGCCGCCGTCGTGGGGCGCGGCAGTTTCACGCGCGCCGCCGATGCGCTGGACACCTCGCCGGCCAACGTCACGCGCTACATCAATGAACTGGAGGCCCATCTCGGCACGCGCCTGCTCAACCGCAGCTCGCGCAAGCTTTCGCTCACCGAAAGCGGCGAGGCGCTGTACGAGCGCAGCAAGTCCATCCTCGAGGAGGTCGCCGACGCCGAGGCGCTGGCCTCCTCGGCCACGCTGCAGCCGCGCGGGCGCCTGCGCATCAACGCGCCGGTGAGCTTCGGCATACGACAGCTGGCGCCGCTGTGGCCGCGCTTCATGCAAAAACATCCTGACGTGGAACTCGACATCGCGCTCAGCGACCGCGTGGTCGACATCGTGGAGGAGGGCTACGACCTGGCCATCCGGATCTCGCGCGTGGGCCCGGCTACCCATGCGGCGCGCAAGCTGGCCACCTCCTGCAACATCGTCTGCGCCGCACCCGCCTACCTGCGGGAGCACGGCACGCCGCAGGTGCCCGCCGACCTGGCGGCGCACCGCTGCCTGGGCTACACCTATGCCGCCACCGCCAACGAATGGCATTTCACCGACGCACAGGCGCGCCCGCACAAGATCAAGGTCAACTACGTCATGCACGCCAACAACGGCGACACCGCGCGCGAGGCGGCCCTGGCCGGGCAGGGCATCATCTGGCAGCCGGCTTTCCTGGTCGGTGAGGACCTGCGCGCGGGACGCCTGCTGCCGCTGCTGCCGGGCTACCGCATGCCCGACATCGACGTGCTGGCCGTCTACCCCAGCCGCCGCCACCTGAGTGCCAAGGTCCGCGTGATGGTGGATTTCCTGGCCGAGGCCTTCAAGGCCGGGCCCGCCTGGTATGTGCCGCCCGAGGCGGCTGCCGCGGCGCCCGCGCGCCGTCGCCGCGTAAAATGACCGCTTTGGCACAGCCGCCCGGTGCGGCCTGGCCTTCCCGGCGCCTCCACAGGCGCCGTGCTTTTGCCCTCAACCCATTCCTATGCTTACTTTCCAGCAAATCATCTTGAAGCTGCAGTCCTACTGGGACGCCCAGGGCTGCGCGCTGCTGCAGCCCTATGACATGGAGGTCGGCGCCGGCACCTCGCACACCGCGACCTTTCTGCGGGCGCTGGGCCCCGAGCCCTGGAAAGCCGCCTATGTGCAGCCCAGCCGCCGCCCCAAGGACGGCCGCTACGGCGAGAACCCGAATCGCCTGCAGCACTACTACCAGTACCAGGTCGTGCTCAAGCCCGCGCCCGCCAACATCCTGGAGCTCTACCTCGGTTCGCTCGAGGCCCTGGGCTTCGATTTGAAGAAAAACGACATCCGCTTCGTCGAGGACGATTGGGAAAACCCGACGCTGGGCGCCTGGGGCCTGGGCTGGGAAGTCTGGCTCAACGGCATGGAAGTCACACAGTTCACCTACTTCCAGCAGGTCGGCGGCATCGACTGCAAACCCGCGACCGGCGAGATCACCTACGGCCTGGAGCGCCTGGCCATGTACCTGCAAGGCGTGGACAACGTCTACAACCTGGTCTGGACCGAAGGCGCCGACGGCTCGAAGCTGAGCTACGGCGATGTCTACAAACAAAACGAGGTCGAGCAGTCCACCTACAACTTCGAGCACAGCGACGCCGACTTCCTGTTCACCGCCTTCACGGCGCATGAAAAGCAGGCCAAGCACCTGATCGAGGTGCAACTGGCCCTGCCGGCCTACGAGCAGGTGCTCAAGGCCGCGCACAGCTTCAACCTGCTGGACGCGCGCGGCGCCATCAGCGTGACTGAACGCGCCGCCTACATAGGCCGCATCCGCAACCTGGCCCGCGCCGTGGCGCAAAGCTATTACGAAAGCCGCGAACGCCTGGGCTTCCCGATGGCGCCGCGCGAGTGGGTCGATCAGCTGCCCAAGAAGGCCGCCTGAGGGTTCGCGCCGCACGTTGCTCCATCCGATGCCCACCATCTTTTCCCATATTGCCGTCCCCATTGCCGCCGCGGTGGCAATGGGCAGCAAGCGGATACCGCCCTCCATGCTGCTGGCGGGCATGGTCGCGGCCATCCTTCCCGACTTTGACGGCGTCGCTTTCAAGCTCGGCATTCATTACGGTGGCATCTGGGGGCATCGCGGCTTCACCCACACCCTCGGCTTTGCGCTCGCCGTGGGCCTGATCGGCTGGTGGCTGGCACGCTATTGGAAGCTGCCGCCGTGGCAGGGCTATGCGTGGATAGCGCTTTGCGCGTTTTCGCACCCTTTGCTGGATACGCTGACCAATGGCGGCGTGGCCATCCCGCTCTACTGGCCGTTTTCCGAGCAACGGTTTTTCAGCCCCTGGCGGCCGGTTGAAGTTTCGCCGGTCTCCTTTTCCCGATTTTTCACGCTACGCGGCGCCGACGTGTTGCTCAACGAGGTCAAAACCATCTGGCTTCCGCTGATGGCCGCGGCCCTGGCAATTTTTGCGCTCCGACATTCCCGAAAAAACCCATGAACGCCTCCCAAAACCTTCTCGTAGAACTGTTTGTCGAAGAGCTGCCGCCCAAGGTGCTTAAGAAACTCGGCGACGCCTTTGCCGGCGTGCTGTTCGAGCAGCTCAAGGCCCAGGGCCTGACGGCTGCTGATTCGGTGCTCACTGCATTCGCATCCCCGCGCCGCCTGGCCGCGCATGTCACGGCGGTGGCCGCCCAGGCCGCCGACAAGGCTGTCTCCCAAAAGCTCATGCCGGTGGCGGTGGGCCTGGATGCTTCCGGCAATGCCACGCCGGCGCTGCTCAAGAAGCTGCAGGCCCTGGGCGCCGATGCGTCGGCCGTGGCCGGCCTCAAGCGCGCGCCCGACGGCAAGGCCGAGGCGCTGTTTTACGACAGCACCGTCAAGGGCGCGACGCTGGCAGAAGGTTTGCAAAAAGCGCTGCTCGAAGCCATCGCCAAACTGCCGATTCCCAAGGTCATGACCTACCAGCTGGCCGACGGCTGGAGCGATGTGAAGTTTGTGCGCCCGGCCCACGGCCTGGTCGCGCTGCACGGCAGCGACGTGGTCGCCATCGAGGCGCTGGGCCTGAAGGCCAGCAACAGCACGCACGGCCATCGTTTTGAAGCCGCTGTGGATCCGGTTGTGCTCAAGGACGCCGACAGCTACGCCGCCACGCTGCGAAAAGACGGCGCCGTAATCGCCGGCTTTGCCGAGCGCAAGGCCGAGATCGCGCGCCAGTTGGCGGCAGCCGCGGCCAAGGTCGGCGGCGGCGTGAAGGCGATTGAAGACGACGCGCTGCTCGACGAGGTGACCGCGCTGGTCGAGCGCCCCAATGTGCTGGTCTGCGAATTCGAGAAAGAGTTCCTCGGCGTGCCGCAGGAATGCCTGATCCTCACGATGAAGGCCAACCAGAAATACTTCCCGCTGCTCGATGCCGCGGGCAAGCTCACGAACCAGTTCCTGGTCGTCAGCAACATCAGCCCCAGCGACGCCAGCGCGGTGGTCGGCGGCAACGAGCGCGTCGTGCGCCCGCGCCTGGCCGACGCCAAGTTCTTTTTTGACCAGGACCGCAAGAAAACCCTGGCTTCGCGCGTCGAAGGCCTGGGCAAGGTGGTCTACCACAACAAGCTGGGCACGCAGGGCGAGCGCACGCAGCGCGTGCGCGCGATTGCCGAAGCCATCGCCAAGCGCCTCAATGCCGATGTGGCCGGCGTGCAGCGCGCCGCCGAACTGGCCAAGACCGACCTGGTGACCGACATGGTCGGCGAGTTCCCCGAACTGCAGGGCACCATGGGCCGCTACTACGCGCTCAACGACGGCCTCAGCGCCGACGTGGCCGATGCGATCGAAGACCACTACAAGCCGCGCTTTGCCGGCGACGAGTTGCCGCGCAACAGCGTCGGTGTGATCGTCGCGCTGGCCGACAAGCTCGAAACCCTGGTCGGCATGTTCGGCATCGGCAACCTGCCGACCGGCGACAAAGACCCCTTCGCACTGCGCCGCCATGCACTGGGCGTGATCCGCATGCTGGTCGAAAAAGACCTGCCGCTGGGCCTGGCGGAACTGGTCGAAAGCGCCCAGCCGGTGTTCGGCGACAAGATCCAGGATGCCTCCGCCCCGCTGGTCGACTTCATCTACGACCGCCTCGCCGGCTCCCTGCGCGAGCAGGGCTACAGCGCGCAAGAGGTTGACGCCGTGCTGGCGCTCAAGCCCCAGCGCCTGGGCGACGTCGCCAAGCGCCTGGCAGCTGTGCGCGCTTTTGCCGCGCTGCCCGAAGCGCCGGCCCTCGCGGCCGCCAACAAGCGCGTCGGCAACATCCTCAAGAAAGCTGAAGGCACGGTCGAGGCCGCCATCAAGCCTGAACTGCTGCAGGAAGCCGCCGAGAAATCGCTTGCCGACGCACTGAAGACAGTCGGCCCCAAGGCCGAAGCGGCTTTTGCCTCCGGCGACTACGCCGCCTCGCTGCAGGCGCTGGCCGCTCTGAAAGCGCCGGTCGATGCCTTCTTCGACGGCGTGATGGTCAACGCCGAAGACCCGGCGCTGCGCGCGAACCGGCTGGGATTGCTCGCCACTTTGCACCAGGCCATGAACCGCGTGGCCGATCTTTCCAAATTAGCCTCCTGACATCTTTCAAGGCAACACCATGAAACTCGTCATCCTCGACCGCGACGGCACCATCAACAGCGACAGCGACGACTTCGTCAAATCGCCGGACGAATGGCTGCCGCTGCCCGGTTCGCTGGAGGCGATCGCGCGGCTCAACCATGCGGGCTGGCATGTGGTGATCGCGTCCAACCAGTCGGGCCTGGGCCGCGGCCTGTTCGACGTGGCTTCGCTCAACGCCATGCACGCCAAGATGCACAAGATGCTGGCCGCCGTCGGCGGCCGTATCGACGCGGTGTTCTACTGCCCGCACAGCCCCGAGGAAAGCTGCACCTGCCGCAAGCCCCTGCCCGGCCTGTTCGAGCAGATAGGCGCGCGCTTCGGTGTGCAGCTGGCGGGCGTGCCCACGGTCGGTGATTCGCTGCGCGACCTGCAGGCCGGCGCCGCGGCCGGCTGCGAGCCGCACCTGGTGCTGACGGGCAAGTCGGCCCAATACCGAGGCGGCGGCCAGCCCCCGGGCCTGCCGGCCGGCACCACGCTACATGCGGACTTGCCGGCCTTCGCCGATTTCCTGCTGGAGCGCGGCGCACGGCCGTTGCCGGTGGCCATCTGAACATCGAGCGTTCCGCGGAAAACCGCTTGCCGCCCCTTGCAACCTGTACAACCTGACCGATAGCCGGAAGCTCCCACATGCCTTTTATCCGCTCCGTTCTTCACCTTCTGTGGATGTCCGTCACCATCATTCCGTGGGCGACTTTTGTGGTCATCGCGTCGCTGTTCGTCAGCAGCACCACCATGTACTGGATGTGCGCGGGCTGGCTGCGCGTGGCGGTCAGCGGCGGCACCTTCATCCTGGGCATCAAGAACCGGGTGACCGGCATGGAAAACCTGCCCACCGGCGAAACCAGCGCCGCGGTGCTGCTGCTCAAGCACCAGAGCACCTGGGAAACCCTGTGCATGCCCACGCTGATGCCGCACCCGCTGGCCTACGTCTTCAAGAAAGAGCTGCTTTACGTGCCCTTCTTCGGCTGGGCCATGGCGCGCATGGACATGATCCACATCGACCGCAGCCAGCGCTCGCAGGCCTTCAACAAGGTCGTGGTGCAGGGCAAGCGCCTGATGGCACAGGGCACCTGGGTCATCATGTTTCCCGAGGGCACGCGCATCCCGCGCGGCCAGAAGGGCACCTATAAATCGGGCGGCACGCGCCTGGCCATCGAAACCGGCGCGCCGGTGATCCCCATCGCCGTCACCTCGGCCAAGTGCTGGCCGCGCAAGGCCTTCATCAAGAAGCCGGGCATCGTCGACATCTCCATCGGCAAGCCCATCCCCAGCGCGGGCCGGCAGCCGGACGAGCTGATGCGCGAAGTGGAAGCCTGGATCGAATCCGAAATGCACCGGCTCGACCCCGAGGCCTACGCGCCCGCCGCGTCGAATACCTGAGCGGCGCCTGCGCCCGCCCTGCCGCGCTAAACTGACATGATGCAACGGCTGCTCCAGTTCACGCTCGACCTGTTTGACGCCCATCCCGCGCCGCCGGCCCGCGCCGCCGGCCCGAAAAGCGGCAAGCCTCCTGCAAAGCCGCGCGCCCCCAAACCGGTGGCGTCCATCCCGCGCCCGCAGCCGGCCGCCGAGGCCGACTTCATCGGGCCGCAGCTCCCCGCCCAGACTCTGCAACAAGCCCTGGCCCCGGCCACCTTCCGGCATCCGCGCGCCACGCGCGAGAGTGTGCTGGACGGCATCCTGGTGGCCTACGAATTCCGGCGCGGCAAACGCAAGACCATAGGCTTTTCAGCCGGTGCCGAGGGCCTCACGGTGAGTGCGCCCAAATGGGTGCCGCTTTATGAAATCGACAAAGCCGTGCTGGAAAAGTCCGGCTGGATACTCGCCAAGCTGCAGGAGACCCGCGAACGCCACGAGCGCATGGAGTCCGCGCGCATCGAGTGGAAGGACGGCACGACGCTGCCTTTCCTGGGCGACGAGGTGATCGTGGTGATAGACCCGCGGCACGCCTTCGGCGGCGTGGGCGCCGAACTCAAGACCCACACGCCCGAGGTGCTGCTGCAGGGCAAGGGCGATGCGGCCAACGAGACGCTGCCCGGCGTGGCGCAGCTGATCTTGCATGTGGGCCTGCCCCACCACGCATCGCCCGAGCAGATCCGCGACGCCGTGCAGGCCTGGCTGATGCGTCAGGCCAAGCGCATCTTCATTGAGCGGCTCAACCATTTCGCGCCGCAGCTCGGCGTGCAGTGGCACAAGCTCAGCCTGTCCAGCGCCGGCACGCGCTGGGGCAGCGCCAGCGCCGACGGTTCCATCCGGCTGAACTGGCGGCTGGTGCATTTCAGGCAGTCGGTGATCGACTACGTGGTGGTGCACGAGCTGAGCCACCTGCGCGTGATGGACCACAGCCCGCGCTTCTGGGACACGGTGCGCACCATCGTGCCCGACTACGCCGAATTGCGCGGCCAGCTCAAAGACGAAGCGATTCCGCGCTGGTAGCTGGGTGCCCGGTGCGCCTGCCTGGAGGCGGCATGGGCCAAACCTTGGCCTGTGGGGGCATCATCGATAACAAAGTAGTACATGTCAGCGTTACTTGGTAATATGACAAAAATATCAAAAATGCCAGAACCTCCAGGGAATTGATGTCGTACTTCTCAAGCACCTCCATGAACGACAAGCTCATACTCGTAGTTGAAGACAATCCCGACCACCTGGAGTTGACTGTCCTGACTCTGGAGGAGCAGGGCGTCACCGCCGAGATCGCGGTCGCCCGCGACGGCGTGCAGGCGCTGGACTATCTTTTCGGGCAGGGCAGCCACGCGGGGCGCGACACGCAGCGGCAGCCCTCGTTCATCCTGCTCGACATGAAGCTGCCCAAGCTGTCGGGGCTGGACGTGCTGCGCAGCGTGCGCGCCAACCCGCTCACGGCCCTGGTGCCGGTGGTCATGCTGACGTCTTCGAGCGAGCGCTCCGACATCGTGGCCTGCTACCAGGCCGGCGCCAACGGCTTTGTCCGCAAGCCCGTGGATTTCGGAGACCTCACGGAAAAACTCCAGCGGCTCCAGGCCTATTGGCTGGACGTTAATGAATCGATCGCGGCCGGTTGAGATTCCTGCGATGCAGGGCGCCCGCGCAGCTTTGGCGGGCTCCTGAGAGATGGCCGCGATGAAGGTTCAGATCACGCTGCGGACCCGTCTCGTCATTCTGGTGCTGGCCGCGATTGTTCCGTTGTTCGGCCTGTCCATCTTCAAGGCCGTCTACAACGCCGATGCCGCCGTCGAGCGGGCCATGACCGACCTGCAGTTCGCGGCCTCGCTGGCGGCCTCCAACCAGCAGCAGCTGGCCGAGACGGCGCGCCAGGTGCTCACGGCCGTCGTCCATGCGCCCGAGCTGCTGAGCGACCAGGAAGGCAAAACCGTCAAGGGCGGCAGAGGCGGGCGCTGCGACGCCTACCTGGCGGAGCTGAACCGGTTGTTTCCGCTGTACGCCAACCTGGGCGTTGTGGGCATGGACGGCCAGGCGCTGTGCAACGGGATTCCCAATGTGACATTGAACTACCTGGGTGACCGCGCGTATTTCCGCGACGCCGTGGCCCGCCGCGACTTTGTCGCCGGCGAATACATCGTGGGCCGCGCCACGGGCATACCCTCCATCAGCTTCGCGCTGCCCCTGCTGGACCGCGAAGGGCGTGTCGTGGTCGTGGCCTATGCCTCGGTGGACCTGACCGAAATGGCCAAGTCGGCGCTGAATATCGAGCTGCCGCCCGGCGCCGCGCTCGGCATCCACGACCGCAACGGCGTGCTGCTGGCCGGAAAACCGGCCCTGCCCATCCGTATCGGCCAGAAAGCGGCCAGCCCGGTGCTGCGCGAGGCGGTCAAGGCCATGCGGGCCGGCACGGCCGACGGCCCGGACGGCGCGGGCAAGCGCCGGCTGTGGGCCTACACGCCCAGCAGCGGCAACGCGGGCGAGGCATTTTTTGTGGCGGTCAGCCTGGACCACAACCTCGTGGTGGGCGCCTCCCAGCGCCAGCTGTGGCTGGAACTGGGCGTGCTGTCCGCGCTGGCCTTCCTGAGCGGCCTGCTGGCCTGGATGATGGGCGGGCGCGCCATCGTGCTTCCCACGCGCAACATCCTGGAGGCGACCCGGCGCATCGAGGACGGGCGGCTGGACGTGCGCATCCCGATCAGCCCGTCCGATGACGGCGGAGAGTTCTCCCGGATCTCCGCCGGCTTCAACCGCATGGCCGAATCCCTGCAAAAGCACCGCGGCGCCCTGGAGGCGGAACTGGCGAACAGCGAAGCCATCCAGCGCAGGCTGCAGGATGCCCAGCGGCTGGGACGCATAGGGTATTGGCAGCTCGACGTCGGCACCGAGAAGACCTGGTGGTCCGATGAGGTCTATGACTTGCTCGGCGTGGACAAGGCGGTGTTCGCCGCGAGCCGCGAGGCGTTTTTGCAGCTTATCCATCCCGGCGACCGCGCTGGCTTCAAGGCCAGGCGCGACGCCGCCGTCGAGGGCGGCCTGCCGCTGGACGTCGAGTTCCGCGTCGTCACGGCGGCCGGCGAGGCGCGCTGGATCCACTTGGTGGGCCGCGCCCACGAGCGGCAGGACGGCCAGCCGGGGCATGAGCCGCGCCGCTCCGGCGTGCTCCAGGAGATCACCGACCGCAAGCGCGCTGAACTGGAGATCGCCCGCAGCACCGAGTTGCTGAACCGCACCGGCGAGCTGGCGAAGATCGGCGGATGGGAAATCCAGGTCGACACCATGACGCCCTTCTGGTCCCAGGAAATCTACCGCATCCATGACCTCGAGCCGGGTGCCGCGCTGGGTGTTGCACAGGCGATCCGGTTTTATGCGCCGGAAGCGCAGCCCGCCGTCAGGGCCGCGGCCGACGCCGCGGTCCGCCACGGCACGTCCTGGGACCTGGAAATGCCGCTCATCACGGCCAAGGGCCGGCGCATCTGGGTGCGCACGCGCGGCCGCGCGCTGCAGCGGGACGGCAAGGTCGTGAGCCTGGTCGGCGTGCTGCAGGACATCACCGAACAGCACCAGGCGCAGGAGCACCTGCGCCTGCTGGAGTCCTGCGTCTCCCGCCTCAACGACATCGTGCTCATCACCGAGGCCGGGCCGATCGACGCGCCGGGCCCGCGCATCGTCTTCGTCAACGACGCCTTCGAGCACCGCACCGGCTACACCCGCGAAGAAGTGCTGGGCCAGACGCCGCGCCTGCTGCAGGGCCCCCACACGCAGCGGGCCGAACTCGACCGCATCCGCGCCGCGCTGGAGGCATGGCAGCCGGTGCGCGCCGAACTGATCAACTACACCAAGGGCGGCGAGGAGTTCTGGGTGGATCTCGACATCGTCCCCATCGCCGATGCCAGGGGCCTTTTCACGCACTGGGTGGCGGTGGAGCGCGACATCACGCAGCGCAAGCGGGCCGAGCAGGCGCTGGTGGACAGCGAGCAGCGCTACGCGGCCCTGTTTGAAATGGCGCCGGTGCCCATGTGGGTGTTCGACACCGCCACGACGCGTTTCCTCAACGTCAACAAGGCGGCGGTGGACAGCTACGGCTACTCGGCGGCCGAGTTCCTGGGCATGACCCTGTTCGACATCCGTCCCGAGGGCGAGCACGCGCGCCTGGAGCGGGCGCTCGAGGACGATTCGCCCGTGCGCAAAGGTTCCTGGGAGCATCGCCGCAAGGACGGCTCGATGTTTTCCGTCCATGTGGTGTCGCGGCCCATCCAGTACGCCGGCGTGCCCGCGCGTTTTGTGCTGGCGATGGACATCACGGCCCAGCGCAAGGCCGAGCGCGACGTGCAGGAGCACCTGTTCACTCTGCAGCGCGCGGCCGACGCCGCCCAGGCCATCACCTGGCACCAGACGCTGGAAGGCACCATGCACGAAGTCGCCGAACAGGCCCGGGGCGTGGTGGGCGCGCACCAGTCCATCGTCAGCCTGACCGTCAGCAACGACTGGAAGCAGGCCATCAACGCGCTCTCGCTGTCCGACAAATACGCGAAATACCGCGACCTCATCGAGCCGCCCGACGGCACCGGCATCTATGCGATGGTCTGCCAGACCAACCGCTCCATGCGCATGACGCAGGCCGAGCTCGAGGCCCACCCGCGCTGGCGCGGTTTCGGCAGCTATGCCGACAAGCACCCCGCCATGCGCGGCTGGCTGGCCGTGCCGCTGACCGGGCGCGACGGCCGCAACATCGGGCTGCTGCAGCTGTCCGACAAGTACGAAGGCGAGTTCACCCAGCAGGACGAATACGTCGCGCTCGAACTGGCGCAGCTGGCGTCCATCGCCATCGAGAACGCCCGCCTGCTCGAGGAAGTCAGCCAGCTCAACACCGGCCTCGAGCGCAAGGTCGCCGAACGCACACTGGCGCTGGAGCGCCAGCAGGCCTTGTTCCGCGCGCTGGCCGAGCAGGCGCCCCAGGTCGTGTGGACCATCAACCCCGACGGCGCGGCCACCTATTTCAACCGCGCCTGGTTCGACCTGGTCGGCGGCAAGCTCGAGGACTGGACCGGCACCCAGTGGTTCTCCGTCATCCATCCCGAAGACCTTCCCGACGTCAAGTCCACGTGGGTGACCGCCAGGGCCGCGCAGACGCCCTTCATGGGCATACGCCGCGTGCTGGCCCGCGACGGCAGCACCCACACCATGTCCTACCGCGCATCGCCCGTGCTGGACGAGCAGGGCCGGGTCGCCTTCTGGGTGGGCATAGACGCCGACATCACCGAAATCAAGGCCATCGAAGCCGCGCTGCGGCTGTCCAACCACGAGCTTGAGGCTTTTTCCTATTCGGTGTCGCACGACCTGCGTTCGCCGCTCAACACCGTGGACGGCTTCAGCCGCCTGCTGGCCAAGCAGCTGGGCGCCGACGCCGGCGACAGGGTCACGCATTACCTGTCGCGCATCCAGGCCGGCGTGGCACAGATGGGGCAGCTGATCGAAGACCTGCTGTCGCTGGCGCAGGTCTCGCGCGCACCCCTGAGCAATAAGACGGTAGACCTGTCGGCGCTGGCGCACAGCATCATGGACGATTGGCAGGCGCGCGACCCCGATCGCAAGGCGGTGATCAGCATCGAAAAAGGCCTGAAGGCCCACGGCGACGCCCGGCTGGTCCGTGTGGTCATGGAGAACCTGCTCGGCAACGCCTGGAAGTTCAGCTCCCATGAGGGCGTGGCCGAGATCACCGTCGGCCACACGCAGGACGCCGCGGGACTTCCCGTGTACTTCGTGCGCGACAACGGCGCCGGCTTTGACATGGCCTATGCCGACAAGCTCTTCAACCCCTTCCAGCGCCTGCATGCCGCCTCGGAATTTCCCGGCACCGGCATAGGCCTGGCCACCTCCAGCCGGGTCATCAAGCGCCATGGCGGCAAGCTCTGGGCCGAGTCCTCACCCGGCCACGGCGCGACCTTTTTCTTCACCCTGCCGAAAACGCCGCACACGTCCTGATGTGTCCTGATGTGACGCGATGTGTCCTGATCGGGTTTAATTACATGCACAGAAGGATGTTTTCACCTCTTTTCTCGTGTTTTTTCTAGGGCTTTTTAGAACGAATTGATTAAAATGCGAAAAATGCGAAAAACAATCCTTTACGAGACTGACCATGCGTGAACCCAAGTCCTTCGAGGCCGCCATCACCGCTTCGGATTTCTCGAGCGAGGATTACTGCGGCACCAGCTATGCGGCCAAGCTGCTGGGCCTGTCCGTCGCCACCGTGCAATCGCTGGTGGAAAAAGGCGAGATCGAGGCCTGGAAAACGCTGGGCGGCCATCGCCGCATCGCGCTGCAATCCATCAACGCCTACCTGGCCAAGAACAACCCGCAGCTCTCGCGGGCGGACACCGATCCCAAGCACCGCCTGCGCGTGCTGATGGTGGAAGACGACGAGAACACCCGCGAGCTCTACCGCTGCCAGTTCGAGGATTGGGACCTGCCGGTCGACTGCACCTTCATGCCCTCGGCGCTCGAAGCCATGATGGACATCGCGTCCATGCGGCCCGACCTGCTGATCACCGACCTGTCCATGCCCGGTGTCGACGGCATCGAGATGCTCAAGGCCTGCAAACGCAACCTGCAGCTCTCGGACATGCAGATCGTGGTCATCAGCGGCCTGGCCCCCGAGGCCGTCAAGGCGCGCGGCGGCCTGCCGTCGGAAGCCCACCTGCTGCAAAAGCCGATCAACTTCGACTGGCTGCATGGCTATATCACGGCTTTGGTGACGGCCAATCGCAAGTGGAGACACTAGCCCCCACGGTCGCTCACTTCGTGTAGCTCCCTGCCCCCCGAGGGGGCCGCTGCGCCTGCGGCCCGGCAAAGCCGGTTCCGCGGCCCCTGCTTGAACAAAAGAGCCCCCACGCTTGCTCACTGCGTGTAGCCGCTGCCCCCCGAGGGGGCGCTGCGCCTGCGGTCTGGCAAAGCCAGTCCCGCGGCCCCTGCTGGTTTGGGAAGGCGCCGCGCTGACTCTTACGCTGACACGGCGCTGAAGCGGTAGATCCCGTCCAGGTCGAGGCGGCGCGTCAGCTTTTTGCCGAACCACAACGCATGCAGATGCGCCACCGCTTCGCCCATGGCGAAGGTGGTCTGGTGCAGGTCCAGTTTGCGGGGGAACATGATGGGCAGGATGTCGGCGGCGCTGCAGGGTGCTGCTTCGCAGGCCTGCATGACTTCGGCCAGGCGGTCGCGGTGGTGGTCGTGCAGCTGGCCTATGCGGGTGTGCAGGCCGCGGAAGGGTTTTCCGTGTGAGGGCAGCACCAGCGTGTCCTCCTCCAGCGGCAGGAATTTGTCGATGGACTCCAGGAACAGCGTGAGCGCGTTGGATTCGGGCTCCATGTCGTAAACGCTCACATTCGTCGAAATGCGCGGCAGCACCATGTCGCCGCTGATCAGCGTGTCAAGTTCCTGGCAATGCAGCGCGATGTGTTCAGGTGCGTGGCCGTAGCCGCTGATGCAGCGCCAGTCGCGCCCGCCTATGCGCAGCGCCATGCCGTCCATGATGCGCACATAACTCGCCGGCACCGAGGGCACCATGCCCGGGTAATAGCTGGCCCGGCCGCGGATTTTTTCGATGGACTCCGGATCCACCAGGCCGTGCGAGGCAAAAAAGCGCGCGGCGCTTTCGCCGCCGAAACCCGTGGTGCTTTGTGAGCCTATGCGCGCCGAATGGTAGTCGGTGGCGCTGACCCACAGCCGGCAAGCCCAGCGCTCGCACAGCCAGTGCGCCAGGCCGATGTGGTCGGGGTGCATGTGCGTCACGATGACGCGCAGCACCGGCAGGCCTTCGAGCTGCGTCGCAAAAATCGCCTCCCACTGGGCTTTTGATTCTTCGCGGCTGATGCAGCAATCGACGATGGTCCAGCCCTGGATTTTTGCGCCCGGCCGGTTCGGGTCGTCCATCTCGTCGCGCAGCAGCCACAGGTTGATGTGGTCCAGCGCGAAGGGCAGCGCCATGCGAATCCACTTCACGCCGGGTGCCACCTCCAGCGTCGTGCCCAGGGCCGGCAGGGTATCGCCGAAGGGGTAATGGAGTTGCTGCTCAAGGAGGTTCATGGCAATATTCACGGTATATTTGACGTTTACGTAAACGTCACGTTCAGCCATTGTAGGGATCGCGCCCGTTTCGCGCTGTCGCCCGCGTTTTGCACAAGATTCACTCACACCATGGCCACCACCTACACCATCAGCGACCTGGCAAAAGAGTTTGACCTGACCACGCGCGCCATGCGCTTCTACGAAGACATGGGCCTGCTGCAGCCGCAGCGCGAAGGGGCGGGCGGCCGCAACCGCGTCTACACCGCGCGCGACCGCACCCGGCTCAAGCTCACGCTGCGCGCCAAGCGCCTGGGGCTGTCGCTGGTGGAGGCCAAGGAAATCATCGATTCCTACGACAGCCCGCGTGACACCGCGCCGCAGCTCAAGAAATTCCTGGCCATCCTGACGGAGCACCGCAAGAAACTCGAAGCCCAGATGCTCGACCTGCAGGCCAACCTCGACGAAATCCGCACCCACGAAAAAGAAGCCAAGGCCCTGCTCGCCAAAACCGAGAAGGCCAAGGCAGGCAAGCCCTAGGTCCCGGCCCGCTTGCCCCCGGTTCCGGCCGGGGCAAAGCGGGGCAGGCCCTAAATGCGCCATAATTGACGTTTACGTAAACGTCAATTAGAAATCCCGACCTCCCGCAGCTCGCAAAAGGCTCTTTATGGACACACCCGCCGCTCCGACAGCACTGTTCCGCCGCATCGAGGCCAGCTTTCTGCGCCAGGGCATGATGCAGCACCTGGGCGCCCGGCTGCTGCGCGTGGAGCCCGGCCTCTGCGAGGTCGCCCTGCCTTATTCGGAGCGCGTCACGCAGCAGCAGGGCGGCTTCCACGGCGGCGCCATGGGCGCGCTGGCCGACATCGCCGGCGGTTATGCGGCCCTCACCGTGGCCGCCGAAGATTCCGAAGTCACCACCGTCGAATACAAGATCAACTTCATGGCCGGTTTCAAGGACGGCGAGCTGCGCGCCCTGGGCCGGGTCGCCAAGGCCGGCAAGCGCATCATCGTCACCACCGCCGAAGTCACGCACGTCGCCCCCGGCGGCAAGGAAAGCGCCTGCGCGCTGATGCAGCAGACCCTGGTGCCCGTGCCCAAGACCTACTGACTCATCCAACCCATCATTCGCTCCCAGAAAGCCCATCATGACCAATATGCCCGGACTCAACTTCATGCTCGGTGAAGACATCGACGCCCTGCGCGACGCGGTGCGCGAATTCGCCCAGGCCGAAATCGCCCCTCGCGCGGCCGAGGTGGACCGCAGCGACCAGTTCCCCATGGACCTGTGGCAAAAAATGGGCGCGCTCGGCGTGCTCGGCATTACCGTCGGCGAGGAATACGGCGGCGCCAACATGGGCTACCTGGCCCACATGATCGCCATGGAAGAGATCAGCCGCGCCAGCGCCTCCGTCGGCCTGTCCTACGGCGCGCACAGCAACCTCTGCGTGAACCAGATCAAGCGCAACGGCAGCGACGAACAGCGCAAGAAATACCTGCCCAAGCTGATCAGCGGCGAACATGTGGGCGCGCTCGCCATGAGCGAGCCCGGCGCCGGCAGCGACGTCATCAGCATGAAGCTGAAAGCCGAGGACAAGGGCGGCTACTACCTGCTCAACGGCAGCAAGATGTGGATCACCAACGGCCCCGACGCCGACACCCTGGTCGTCTACGCCAAGACCGAACCCGAACTCGGTGCACGCGGCGTCACCGCCTTCCTGATCGAAAAAGGCATGAAGGGCTTTTCCGTCGCGCAAAAGCTCGACAAATTGGGCATGCGCGGCAGCCACACCGGCGAGCTGGTCTTCAACAACGTCGAAGTGCCGGCCAGCCAGATCCTGGGCGGCCTCAACAGCGGCGCCAAGGTGCTCATGAGCGGCCTCGACTACGAGCGCGCCGTGCTCACCGGCGGCCCGCTGGGCATCATGCAGTCCGTCATGGACAGCGTCGTGCCCTACATCCACGACCGCAAGCAGTTCGGCCAGAGCATCGGCGAGTTCCAGCTGATCCAGGGCAAGGTCGCCGACATGTACACCGTGCTGCAGGCCGGCCGCGCCTTTGCCTACACCGTCGCCAAAAACCTCGACATGCTGGGCACCGACCACGTGCGCCAGGTCCGCAAGGACTGCGCCTCCGTCATCCTCTGGTGCGCCGAAAAAGCCACCTGGATGGCCGGCGAGGGCCTGCAGATCCACGGCGGCAACGGCTACATCAACGACTACCCGCTGGGCCGCCTCTGGCGCGACGCCAAGCTCTATGAAATCGGCGCCGGCACCAGCGAAATCCGCCGCATGCTGATAGGCCGCGAGCTGTTCGCCGAGACCATGTGAGGCCAGTGCCCATGCCGGTGATGCATCAGACGCTGAAATGGATTCTTGTGCTCGCGCTTGCCGCGCTTCTCGGCGCGTGCGAAAAAGAGGAGCCCTTGCCCAACAACGCCGCGGCACCCGAAGCGGACGCCAGCTTCGAATGTCCCGTCCCTGAATCGTTGCGGGGAAAGGTTTCGAACGTTTTTGTGGACGCCACAAGAATCGGTGAGCCTGAAAAGGGCCAGCTCGCCCTTGAGGGCAGTTTTGTGGCGTACGCCGTCGGCCTTACCCTGCAGGACGGCTCCAGCACCAGCATCCAGCTTGACGACACCCTGGGTTTCAGCGCCAAGGGCCTGGCGCATCACACGGCTTGCGAGCAGTTCAAGTGGAAAAGCCTGGGAAACCTCACCCTGTTTGAATACCTTTACGGCGGAGCAAACCCCTATCCGGCCCAGCAGCTGATGTACTCGCGCGGCCCCACGCCGAACTTCAAGAACCTGTACCCACTTTTCGGTAAAAATCCGGCCGCCTTCTACGAAAGCCAAGGCGAGCGCTGCCTGGCCGGGCTGGTCAAAGGTGACGGTGAAGTGCAGCGATGGTGTTACCAGGACGGCAAGCTGCGTCTCACGCGGAAGATGCTGGATGCCTCGTTTGCCGGCGGCGACTACCGGTTTGTCTGCGATTTTTCCGGCGAAGGGCCTTTGTTGATCGATGCATCGATCGTGAAGTCCGGGCCCAATCCCACACCCTCGGATCCGCACAGCGACAAGGAACTCGCCACCATGACGGAAAAATGCCTGGCCGAGAAAGCGCTTCTGAAGCCGAAGGGGTTCGATGAAACATGACTTTCAGCCGCTTCCCGGACGGCATCCCCGCAGGCAGGTGAAAATACGACCATGACCACTTCGCTCCAAGACCTCTTCGCCCACAACCGCGCCTGGGCCGCGCAGATGGAAGCCGAGCGGCCCGGCTTCTTCACCAGCCTGGTGAAGCAGCAGACGCCCAGGTATATGTGGATAGGCTGCTCCGACAGCCGCGTGCCCGCCAACCAGATCACCGGTCTCGAGCCCGGCGAGGTCTTCGTGCACCGCAACGTCGCCAACATCGTCGTGCACTCCGACCTCAACGCGCTCTCGGCCATCCAGTTCGCCGTCGAACGCCTCAAGGTCAAGGACATCATGGTCGTCGGCCACTACGGCTGCTCCGGGGTGCAGGCGGCCCTTGAGGGCGCGCGCATCGGCCTGGCCGACAACTGGCTCCGCCACATCCAGGACGTGCGGCACCGCCACCGCCAGCTGCTCGACAGCCTGCCCGAAGAAGTGCGCGCGCAGGCCCTGTGCGACATCAACGTCATCGAGCAGGTGGTCAACGTCTCCGTCAGCACCGTCATGGTCGACGCCTGGGCCCGCGGCCAGGAGGTCACCGTGCACGGCTGGGCCTTCGGCGTGCACGACGGCCTGCTGCAAGACCTGCAGATGAGCGTCGCCGGGCCGGATGAGCTCGACCAGCTCTACAGCAAGGCCATAGACCGCGTCTGGGATGTGTGGATGGCCCGCGTCGGCGGCGGCACGCAGCAGCAGCTGGTCTGAGCGAAAGCCGCCATGTTCCCCCAGCGCCTGGACTCGAGCATCGCCTACGACATCGCCAAGGCGATGATGGACGGCTTCAACCGCCACTACCAGCTCTTTCGCACCGAGTCCGCGCGCGCCAAGCACCGTTTTGAAACGGCAGACTGGCACGGCCAGCAGCGCGCCCAGCGCGAGCGCATCGAGTTCTACGACCTGCGCGTGCGCGAGGCCTCCACCCGCCTGGAGCGCGAGTTCAAGGCCGGTGAGCAGCCCATGGACGTCTGGCAGCAGGTCAAGCTCCATTACATCGGCCTGCTGGTCAACCACCACCAGCCCGAACTCGCCGAGACCTTTTTCAACTCGGTCACCACCAAGATCCTGCACCGCAGCTACTTCCAGAACGATTTCATCTTCGTGCGCCCGGCTGTCAGCACCGAGTACATCGAAAACGACGAACTGGCCTCGCAGCCCACCTACCGTGCCTACTACCCCACGCGCGACAACATGCGCGAGGTGCTGCTGCAGGTGGTGCGCGACTTCGACCTGCGCCTGCCCTTCGACGACCTCGAGCGCGACGCCGGTTATGTGCTCGAAGCCATCAGCGAGCGCCTGGTCGACGTCAAGCTGCGCGCCAACTTCCAGATCCAGGTCCTGACCAGCCTGTTCTTTCGCAACAAGGGCGCTTACGTCGTCGGAAAGATCATCAACGGCTTCAACGAAGTGCCCTTCGCGCTGCCCGTGCTGCACAACAAGGCGGGCAAGCTGGTCATAGATGCCGCGCTGTTCGGCGAAGACGACCTGCTGATCCTCTTCAGCTTTGCGCGCGCCTACTTCATGGTCGACATGGGCATCCCCTCGGCTTACGTGCAGTTCTTGCGCAGCATGATGCCGCACATGCCGCGCGCCGAAATCTACAACGCGCTCGGCCTGGCCAAGCAGGGCAAGACGCTGTTCTACCGCGACTTCCTGTACCACCTGCGGCACTCCACCGACAAGTTCCGCATCGCGCCCGGCATCAAGGGCATGGTCATGCTGGTGTTCGACCTGCCGTCCTTCCCCTACGTTTTCAAGGTCATCAAGGACTACTACCCGCCGCAGAAAGACACCACGCGCGAGCAGATCAAGGGCAAGTACCTGCTGGTCAAGCAGCACGACCGCGTCGGCCGCATGGCCGACACCCAGGAATACAGCGAGGTCGCCTTCCCGCGCGATCGCTTCGACGACGAACTGATCGCCGAGATCGAAAAGTTCGCGCCCAGCCAGCTTGAGATCAGCGACCGCGACGGCGACGGCCAGACCGAGGTCATCATCAAGCACGTCTACATCGAGCGCCGCATGATCCCGCTCAACATCTACCTGCAGGAAGCCTTTGACGCCGGCGTCAACGAGCCGGCCGCCAAGGACCAGATAGAGCGCGCCGTCGTCGAATACGGCAACGCCATCAAGGACCTGGTCGCCGCCAACATCTTCCCCGGCGACATGCTCTGGAAGAACTTCGGCATCACGCGCCACGGCAAGGTCGTGTTCTACGACTACGACGAGATCGAATACATCACCGACTGCAACTTCCGCAAGGTGCCCGCCGCCCGCAACGAGGAAGAAGAGATGAGCGGCGAGGTCTGGTACTCCGTCGGCCCCAAGGACGTGTTCCCCGAAACCTTCGAGCCCTTCCTGCTCGGCAACGACGCGGTGCGCGAGGTCTTCATGAAGCACCACGCCAACCTGCTGGACGCCGATTTCTGGCAGAAACACCAGGCCCGCATCCAGGCCGGCCATGTACATGACGTGTTTCCCTACGAGCGCGAAAAACGTTTCATCGTGCTGCACAGCCCCGGTGCGCCCCATGACGAGGTGCTCACCCAGCTCCCGCCTGAACCGGTTTTGACAGGCCTCAGCGGCTTGACTCCTTGAGCGATAAAAAGGCGGTCTCATGACAAGGCTTGTTTTTCAGTGTGTGGTGCTCATCGCTGTGTTGACGGCAGCAACTGTCGCGCGGGCCCAGCATTTCTCCATCGTTCCGAAATTCGGGGGGCAGACGCTCACGACGGAGCAGCTTGCCGCCAATGCCGAGTTTGTGGCCGGCATTGAAGCGCAGTACAAGGGCGATCGGGTCAAGGCCGCCGAAGACCTCGCAAAAGCCGGCTGGGCGTCGTTGACGCTGGAGCCCATGGCCTGGGAGCATCCCATGCGGCGCTTCAACCAGGCTTGGATGGTGAACCCCTATGAACCCACGGCGTTGTGGGGCATGGCCGTGGCGACAAGCCGCAGTGGTGACAACGAAAAAGCCGCGGCGCTGATGGTTGAGGCCCGCTACCACGGCCGCTATTACGACAATGCGCGTTTCCTGTCTGATTTCGGTTTGATCATCCTGAACATCGCCGTCAAAAGCCGGTACGAGTCCACTTGGAAAGAAGCGATCACGCTTTTTGAGAAGGCCTATCGCATCGACCCTCAACTCCGCATCAATCTCTACAACTGGTCTCTCGCGTATTTTGCGCATGCGCAATACGAAGACGCAGCGGCCAAGCTGGAGCTTGCTCTGGCGACGCCCGACGGCGTCAGGATCGGCCAGGACTACATCGCACTCGTAGAGCAAAAAATCAATCGTCCAATCATCAAGAAGGAGCAATAGCATGTCCAACCCCAACGCAGACCCCATCGTCATCCTCGGCGCAGCCCGCACCCCCATGGGCGGCTTCCAGGGCGACTTCAGCAGCCTCTCGGCCCACGACCTGGGCGGGGCAGCCATCAAGGCCGCCATCGAGCGCTCCGGCATCGCGGCCGACAAGGTCGACGAAGTGCTGTTCGGCAACTGCCTGATGGCCGGCCAGGGCCAGGCCCCCGCGCGCCAGGCCGGCTTCAAGGGCGGCCTGCCCGCCAGTGTGGGCGCCGTCACCCTGTCCAAGATGTGCGGCTCCGGCATGGAAGCCACCATGCTCGCGCACGACCAGCTCGTCGCCGGCAGCCGCGACGTCATGGTCTCGGGCGGCATGGAAAGCATGACCAACGCGCCGCATCTGCTGCTCAAGGGCCGCAGCGGCATTCGCATCGGCCATGACCGCATCTTTGACCACATGATGCTCGACGGCCTCGAAGACGCCTACGAACCCGGCCGCGCCATGGGCACCTTCGGCGAGCAGTGCGCCGACAAGTACAAGTTCACGCGCGAAGCGCAGGACGCTTTCGCCACCGCCAGCGTGCAGCGCGCCAAGGCCGCCACCGAGTCCGGCGCCTTCAAGGCCGAGATCACGCCTGTCACCGTCAAGGGCCGCGCCGGCGAGACCGTGATTTCCATCGATGAAGGCCCCGGCAAGGTCAAGCTCGACAAGATCCCCACGCTCAAGCCCGCCTTCAAGAAAGACGGCACCATCACCGCCGCCTCCAGCTCCTCCATCAACGACGGCGCCGCCGCCCTGGTGCTGGCCCGCGAATCGACGGCCAAGGAACTGGGTGCCAAGCCCATCGCCCGCATCGTCGGCCATGCCACCTTCTCGCAGGAACCCGAATGGTTCACCACCGCACCGGTGGGCGCCGTCAACAAGCTGCTCAAGAAAATCGGCTGGAGCGTGAAAGACGTGGACCTCTGGGAAGTCAACGAAGCCTTCGCCGTCGTGCCCATGGCCGCGATGAAGGAACTCGGCATCAGCCACGACATCGTCAACGTCAACGGCGGCGCCTGCGCACTGGGCCACCCGATTGGCGCATCCGGCGCCCGCATCATCGTGACCCTGATCCACGCGCTGAAAGCGCGCGGCCTCAAGAAGGGTATTGCCACGCTGTGCATTGGTGGCGGCGAAGGCACGGCTTTGGCGGTCGAGTTGGTCTGATCTGCGATGAAAGTCCTCGTCATAGGCGCATCGCGCGGCATAGGGCTTGAGTTCACCCGCCAGTACCTGGCCGAGGGCGCGCAGGTCATTGCCACCGCGCGCGACGACGAGGGCCTGCAGCGCCTCAAGGGCCTGGGCGCCAAGGCCTTGCGGCTTGACGTGGCCCAGCCCGCCAGCATCAGCGGCCTGGCCTGGCTGCTGGACGGCGAGGAGATCGACATCGCCCTCTATGTGGCCGGCGTCTTCCCGCACGGCGACGCGCTGTCGCCGCCCACCCGCGAGGCCTTTGACAACGCCATGCACACCAACGTGCTGGGCGCCATGCAGGCCATCCCGCAGGTCGCGCCCCTGGTCGAAGCGGCGCGTCACGGCAAGGGCCGTTTCGCTTTCATCAGCAGCGGCATGGCAAAGATAGAAGGCGTGGACAGCAGCCGCGGCTGGGTCTACCGTGCCAGCAAAGCCGCGCTCAACATGGCCGTGGCCTCCGCCCAGCACGACTACCCCAAGGCCATCATGGTCGCCCTGTCGCCCGGCTGGGTGCAGACCGACATGGGCGGCAGCGGCGCGCCGCTCACCACGGCCCAAAGCGTCACGGCCATGCGCGCCGCACTGGCTGGGCTCACGTCTGAGCACAAGGGCGCTTTTCTTGACTACGACGGCGCGCCGTTTGGGTCCTGGTAAGGCGCAGCATGATGTCCATGGATCGTGACAATCGCCTCGTCGCCGGTGCGCGCCGTGCGCTTGTGATCGGGCTGATCGCGGTCGGTGCGGCGACTTCGGTTACTTCGGCTTTCGCCGCGCCTGACCCTGTTCCCGCCTGGCCCAATGAAAGCGAACTCGTGACCGCGATGCGTGCAGGCCTGAAGGACCGCACCAACAAGGCGGAAGCCCTGGCCATTCGGGGCATGCATGAGGTCATGGTCGGGAAAACCGAGACGGCCTTCCTTGTTTCGGTGTGGTTCCCGGATCGCGGACGTAATTTTTCTGCGGGTGCTTTTTTGTACCGTCCGGCCTTGAAACAAGCCAGGGAACTTGACTACAGCCAGTCACTGGGTTTGCGTTATGTCGCCGGTCACTATGGCGAGTTCTCCTTGCTGGAGAACTATGGCTCAGGCCAGGGCACCGAGGACTTCATCCATGCGCTGGTCCGCTTCAAGGGCTGGGAAACACAGGTTTTGCATAAAGCCGACTTCGGCAACAACCTGGGCACTTGCGGGGAGTTTTCCCCGTCAGCCAAGCCCTGCGAACAGACGCATGTGCAGTTCCAGTTGCTGGGCAATTCCGCATCGAACATCGTTGAGATGATCGAGGTCACCACCCAGCTTGGCGGGTCCCCAAAAGAAAAACTGTCGGTGACCTCACGCCGCTTCCGGCTCGACGGTAACCGGTTCAGGCCCGTCAAGGGCCCTTAAAGGCAAAAAATGCTGCTCAATCAAGACCAGGAAATGATCCGCGACGCCGTCCGCGCGTTCGCCCAAGAAGAGCTCTGGCCCCATGCCGCGCGCTGGGACAAGGAGCACCACTTCCCCGTCGAGGCGCACAAAGGCCTGGCCGCGCTGGGCGCTTACGGCATCTGCGTACCCGAGGAATTCGGCGGCGCCAACCTGGACTACCTCACGCTCGCACTGGTGCTCGAGGAAATCGCCGCCGGCGACGGCGGCACCAGCACCGCCATCAGCGTCACCAACTGCCCCGTCAACGCCATCCTCATGCGCTACGGCAATGCGCAGCAGAAAAAGCAGTGGCTGACAAAGCTCGCGCAGGGCGAGATGCTGGGCGTCTTCTGCCTGACCGAGCCGCACGTGGGCAGCGATGCCTCGTCGCTGCGCACCACGGCGGTGAAGGAGGGCGACGAATACGTGCTCAACGGCGTCAAGCAGTTCATCACCAGCGGAAAAAATGGACATGCGGCGATCGTCATCGCCGTGACCGACAAGGGCGCCGGCAAAAAAGGCATGAGCGCCTTCATCGTGCCCACCAGCGCGCCCGGTTATGTGGTGGCGCGGCTCGAAGACAAGCTGGGCCAGCATTCCAGCGACACCGCGCAGATCAATTTTGACAACTGCCGCATCCCGGCCGAGAACCTGATCGGCAGCGAAGGCGAGGGCTACAAGATCGCCCTGGGTGCGCTCGAAGGTGGGCGCATAGGCATCGCCGCGCAAAGCGTGGGCATGGCGCGCAGCGCGTTTGAATCGGCCCTGGCCTACGCCAAGGAGCGCCAGAGCTTCGGCACCGCCATCTTCAACCACCAGGCCGTCGGCTTTCGCCTGGCCGAGTGCGCAACGAAGATAGAAGCCGCACGCCAGCTGATCTGGCACGCCGCCAGCCTGCGCGACGCCGGCCTGCCTTGCCTGAAAGAAGCCGCCATGGCCAAGCTCTTCGCCAGCGAAATGGCCGAACAGGTCTGCAGCGTCGCCATCCAGACCCTGGGGGGTTATGGTTATGTCAGCGACTTTCCGGTTGAACGTATTTACCGCGACGTGAGGGTCTGCCAGATTTATGAGGGGACCTCGGACGTCCAGAAGATCATCATCCAGCGCGCGCTGGCTTGAACTGAAACCAAGGAGACCCTGATGCCCATCACCAAAGGATTCCGTGCCCTGGTCGACGAGGCCATGGCCCAGGTCAAGACTTACAGCGTCGACGAAGTCAAAGCCAGGCTCAACGATCCCAAGATACAGATCGTCGACATCCGCGACGTGCGTGAACTCACGGCCGGCACCTTGCCCGGCAGCTACCACGCACCGCGCGGCATGCTCGAGTTCTGGGTGGACCCGGCCTCGCCCTATCACAAGCCGCTGTTTGCCGACGAGGGCAAGGAGTTCATCCTGTTCTGCGGCGCCGGCTGGCGCAGCGCCCTGGCCACCAAGACCCTGCAGGACATGGGCATGGCCAACGTCGCCCACATCGACGGCGGTTATGCCGAATGGGTCAAGCAGGGCGCGCCCACCGAAACGTTGGAAGAGCGAAAGGCCCGCGCCAGCGGCTGCGGCTGATGCCCCAGCCGCTGCCATCCCGGCCATGCCCCTGCGGCCGCACAGGCGTGGCCCAAAAGCCCTTGCCGTTTGCCGGCTGCTGCGGCCGTTACCTGGACCACTTCGACACTGCGCCCGCGCCCGATGCCGAGTCGCTGATGCGCTCCCGCTACACCGCCTTTGTGGCCGAACGCGCCGACTACCTGCTCGCCACCTGGCACGCCAGCCACAGGCCGGCCTCGATAGAGTTTGACCCCGGCGTCAAATGGCTGGGCCTCGAAGTGCGCAGCCATCGCCGGCTTGACGCCACCCATGCCGAAGTCGAATTTGTCGCGCGCCAGAAGCCCGCAGGCGGCCCGGCCGTGCGCCTGCATGAGCGCAGCCGCTTCATTCATGAAGACGGCCGTTGGTACTATGTGGACGGTGATATCCAGTAGGCCAACAAGCCAATAAGGGGAGGGCAGATGTTCAACCAGACCGTGCGCGGCATGTACTGCCTGCGCTGCAGCAGCCGCAAGGTGGTTCGCGGGAATTTCGAAGCCGAGCGGTTTTATCCCCTGCGCGGCCTGCTGCGCTCGCTGCTCAGCAAGCCCGTTCTTCTGCAAAACGAACATGCGCATGCCTGCATGGACTGCGGCCTCGCCTGGAACGAGGTCGACCCCACGGAGCTGCGCAAGAACCTGCGCAGCTACGGCCTGGCGCCGCACCGCACCGGCGTGATGGATGCGGTGAACGGCGACTCGCCGGATATCCGCCTGTGACAGGGCCTGCGAAGCCTTGGGGGCGCCGCGCCGCCGGAATGTTGGCGCTTGCCTTGCTCCTGCTGGGCACCTGGGCTGTCATCATCGAGCCACGCTGGGTCGCCCACCGCGAGATCAGCGAAACCGTCCCCCACTGGCAAGGCCCGCCCGGCCTCAAGGTGGCCGTCGCGTCCGACTGGCACTTCAGCAAACGCCCGCTGTGGCGCGTCATGACGCTGGAGCGGGCCCGCGCCATCGTGGCGGAGATCAATGCCGCGCAGCCCGACGTCGTGCTCTTGCCCGGCGACTTCATTGCTGACCGCGACTACAAACCCGAGATCGCCGCCACGCCCGAAGACGAAATCGCCCAGGTGCTTGGCGGGCTCAAGGCCAGGCTCGGCGTCTATGCCGTCATGGGCAACCACGACTGGTGGCACGACGGCGCGAAATTCACGGCCGCCTTCCAGCGCGCGGGCATCCAGGTGCTTGAGAACGACGCCGTGCCCCTGCCCGGCACCGCCCTGTGGGTGGCCGGCGTGGGCGACGACGACACCGGCCATTCCGACCCCGTGCGCGCCATGGCCGGGGTACCCAAAGGCGCGCAGGCGCTGGTCTTCATGCACGAGCCGGCCAGCCTGTTTGACTTGCCGCCGGTGCGCGGCCTGGTCGTGGCCGCCCACACCCACGGCGGCCAGGTCAGCATTCCCTTCTACGGCCCGCCCGTGGTGCCCGGTGCCGGCCCGCGCGAATGGGCCCACGGCTGGGTGGCGCACGGCGACAATCGCATGTACATCACCAGCGGGCTGGGCGTCAGCATCCTGCCGGTGCGTTTTAATATGCGGCCTGAATGGGTGATGTTCACGCTCATCGCCCCGGCAAAACCTGAACTGGACATGAAAGCGGAACCATGAAATTTGACGCGGTGTTATTCGACTGTGACGGCGTGCTGGTCGACAGCGAACCCATTACCAACGGCGTGCTGCGCGACATGCTTGAAGAGCGCGGCTGGAAGCTCAGCCCCGCCGAATGCATGCGCATTTTTGTCGGCAAGGCCGTCAAGGACGAAGCCGCCCTGATCGCCGCCAACACCGGCGGCCCCGTCACCGAAGACTGGATGGTCCAGTTCCGCGAACGCCGCAACACCGGCCTGATGCGCGACCTCAAGGCCATCACCGGCGCCGTCGACGCCATCGCCAAGGTCCACGCGCTCTACCAGGGCCGCATCGCCTGCGCCTCCGGTGCCGACCGCTTCAAGGTCGAGCTGCAGCTCGAGAAATGCGGCCTCATGCCCTTCTTCAAGGGCCGCATTTTCAGCGGGCACGAGCTGCCGCGCTCCAAGCCCTTCCCAGACGTTTACCTCGCCGCCGCCGCGGCCCTGGGCGTGGACCCCAAACGCTGCGCCGTCGTTGAAGACACCGTCACCGGCGCCACCGCCGGCGTGGCGGCCGGTTGCACCGTCTTTGGCTACAGCCCGTCCGAAATGGGCCATGACGCGCCCGCGGCGCTCAAGGCCAGCGGCGCCACCCATGTCTTTACCGACATGGCCGACCTGGCGGCTTTGTTAAGTTGATGGGCTGAGAATCTATTTCAGGATTATTTTGAGCCGGCATGTCGATTTCGGCGCGCCCCGTTCGTCGTAGAGGTGTCAGCAGACAAAACCCTCCATCACCGAAAGGAAACCCCATGAAATACCTCTGCCTCGCCAACTACAAACCCGCCGACATGGCTGCCCTGTCGCCTGCCGACCGCAAGGCGCTGGTCAGCCAGTGCCCCGCCAAGGATGCCGAGCTCAAAGCCACCGGGCAGCTGCGCCTGAGCGCTTCGCTGGACGGGCCCGCCATACGCCTGCAGCCGCGCGGCGGCAAGACCACGGTGGCCGACGGCCCTTTTGCCGAGGCAAAAGAACTGGTCGGTGGATTTTTCATCATCGAGGCCGCCAGCCGGGAAGAAGCCGTACGCATCGCCTCGCTGCACCCGGCCGCCACGCTGGGCGAAGACGTGGGCTGGAACATCGATATCCACCCCATAGGATTTTTTGAGCAGTACGCCGGCAAGCCGGCCTGAACGCTGCGACGGGCGCCTGCGGGCGGGCCGGGGTTAAAGTGCATGAGGCAGCGGTGCACGCCGCCCAACGCGACAAGGAAAGCGACAAGGAAACCCCATGACCCCCGCAGGCAATCCCTTCAAAACCGCCCTCCAGGCCGGCAAACCGCAAATCGGCCTCTGGCTGTCCATGGCCTCGCCTTATATGGCCGAGGTCAGCGCCACCGCCGGCTTTGACTGGCTGCTCGTAGACGGCGAACATTCGCCCAACGACCTGCAAAGCACCCTGGCCGCGCTGCAGGCGATTGCGCCTTACCCCTCACACGCCATCGTGCGTGTCGTCGAAGGCAGCGAAGCCCTGATCAAGCAGGTGCTCGACATAGGCGCGCAAACCATCCTCGTGCCCATGGTCGACACCGCCGCCCAGGCCGTCCACGTGGTCGCCGCCACCCGCTACCCGCCCCAGGGCGTGCGCGGCGTCGGCAGCGCGATTGCCAGGGCTTCGCGCTGGAACGCGCGCAGCGACTACCTGGCCGTGGCCGACAGCGAAGTCTGTTTACTGGTGCAAGCCGAAAGCGCCACCGCCATGGCCAACCTCGCGGCCATCTGCGCGGTTGACGGCGTAGACGGTGTCTTCATAGGCCCGGCCGACCTGGCCGCCTCCATGGGCCACCGCGGCCAGCCGCAGCACCCCGATGTCCAGGCCGCGATTGAGGGCGCCATCCAAACCATCAAAGCCAGCGGTAAGGCCGCCGGCATCCTGACCGGCGATGCGGCCCTGGCGCGCCGCTACCTGGCGATGGGCTGCACGTTTGTGGCCGTGGGCGTGGATGTGCTGGTGTATGCCAATGCGGCCCGGGCGCTGGCGGCGGAACTCAAAACCCAAGCACCCCAGCGCTGAAACGGTCTCCCGGGCCGGGGCTGTCCCGAATCGGGTTGCGGTGCTAAGCTGCCAACCCGACTTTCAATAATGAATGCGAGACAAAAATGCCTGGACTTCTTCCAAACGTTGACCCCGACGGCCTGCTCGAATTTTCGGTCGTCTACACCGACCGCGCGCTCAACCACATGTCACGCAGCTTCCAGGGTGTGATGAGCGACATCTCCGCCATCCTCAAAGAGGTCTACCACGCGCATTCCGTCGCGCTGGTGCCCGGCAGCGGCACCTACGGCATGGAAGCCGTGGCCCGCCAGTTCGCCGCCGGCAAACATGTCATGGTGGTGCGCAACGGCTGGTTCAGCTACCGCTGGACGCAGATTTTCGAGATGGGCAACATCCCCGCCTCGCACACCGTGCTCAAGGCCCGCAAGACAGCGGCAGGCGCCCAGGCGCCCTGGGTGCCGGCCCCCGTGGCAGACGTCATCGCCGCCATCGCCAAAGAAAAACCCGCCCTGGTCTTTGCCCCTCACGTCGAAACCGCCTCCGGCATGATGCTGCCCGACAGCTACCTGCAATCCGTCGCCGCCGCCGTGCATGCGGTCGGCGGCCTGTTTGTGCTCGACTGCATCGCCTCCGGCGCCATGTGGGTCGACATGAAAGCCACCGGCGTCGACGTGCTGATCTCGGCCCCGCAAAAAGGCTGGAGCAGTTCACCGTGTTGCGCCATGGTCATGCTCAGCGAACGCGCCCGCACCGCGATTGAAACCACCATGAGCTCCAGCTTCGCCTGCGACCTCAAGAAGTGGCTGCAGATCATGGAAACCTACGAAAACGGCGGCCACGCCTACCACGCGACGCTACCGACAGACGCCCTCACACGCCTGCGCGCCACCATGAAGGAGACGCAAGCCTACGGTTTTGCGAAAGTGAAGGCCGAACAACAAGAGCTCGGCAGCAAGGTGCGAGCCCTGTTCGAAAGCCGCGGCCTGCCCAGCGTGGCCGCCGAAGGCTTCAAGGCCCCCGGTGTGGTCGTCAGCTACACCACCGATCCAGACATCCAATCAGGCAAGAAGTTTTTAAACGAGGGGCTGCAGACCGCCGCCGGTGTGCCGCTGCAGTGCGATGAAGGGCCGGACTTCAAGACCTTCCGCGTGGGGCTGTTTGGGCTGGAGAAGTGGCATAACGTGGACCGGACTGTGGCGAGTTTGGCGGGGGCTTTGGAGCGGATTGGGGTGGGCACGAAGATCGCCGACACTGTTGCCGGCTAGGTAGAAGGCCTGCCGACCTCAGATGCGACAACAAAACGTACAACAGCAGAACCTGAGTTCCAAAGAAGCGATACGCCGCTCGGCAATGTACTGGCGGCAGCATTCACCACCGAAGGCCCTTCTGGACTACGCGGCTTCGCAAGGAGTCGATTGCGGCAGGGCCATCTTTCTAAGGCTCGACATTGATTTCCCGGGAATGCCCAGGCTGTTTGGCACACTCCTTACTCCGGAAGAGAAGTTCATCTCGTTTGAGATTGACACTGACAAGAACCACGTCTCGGTGGAGCTCGTCGAGGAATGGCGGGACGTAACGTCAGAGCAGAACCTGAGCCTCAGCAACTCCGGGATTGGAGTTGGGTATGGGGCTTTGGCTGTGCAGGTCCTGCGTGAAATGAACGTTGGCGTTTCGCAAGAATAAATCCTGCGAACGCAGGATATTTCGGCAGTCGGTTTACCGATATCTGAGGCTGTTGTGTGCAGTGGAGCGCGTGGTGTTGCCGTTCATGCTTGGACGGGTGAGGGCTTGGTCATGTCCTCCTTGACGCAAAGAAGCCTGGGCGTTCTCGATACGCCAAGAGCCGAAATTCACGACCTCCGTGTCGGCTTGTTCGGGCCGAAGAAGTTGCACAACGGCGACCAGACTGTGGTCAGCCTGACGATGACTTATTCACATTTTGGCAAATCATTCTGAGAGAATTTTCAGAAAATATGAACTAAAGACTGTATTTTCTGGATTTTTGTCCAAAAAAGCCGTTATTTGAGTGATTTTCTTGGAAGTGATAAATATCATTTTTTCCAATTTTTTCACTACTACGGAGAGGGTAAAGCGCGATCTTCCTATTGACAAATCACTCACGTGTGCCAATATCGACTTCTGCCAAAGTACTTTAATTTAGTGGGAAAGCACCTTGATTTCAATGGGTTTTTCAATTCTCTACGTTAAGTATGCGCGGTAAGTCGTGGTTCTAATTGGGTTTTAATTTTTCTCAATTAATCGACTTTGCTGCGGCGCAATAAGTTATTGAAATCGGCCGTACTTCGGCCAGTACTGGGGAAGCATCATGATCATCGACGGCGTTATGAGTTTAAAAACTAGCGCAGTTCTCTTGGATGCCCTGCAGCGAGCTTCCGTGAAAAAACTTTCCTCGAAAGAGCTTTTGGAGCAGCGTGTTTCGTTCGTGTTTGGCTCGATGAGTAATCACAACGATGTCACTAAAGACAGGGTACGACAAGTTATTTTGGAGCAGGTTGGAGGCACTGAGGCCACCAAGTGATCCTGTTTGAGATTGTTGGTACTGAGCACAATCAGGTCTATCAAGACCTCGAAATTGAGAACGGTACTAGGCAATATGACTTTTTGCGGTCAGTGGTGGGAGCGAGTTTGGCGGTTCAACGCCCCTTTCTTTCCTCTCACATCATCAAGGCACTAAATTTCCACGCGATTACCTGCCTGCATACTAATGCTGGTGAGTATCGGCCTTGCCCAGTTTCCGTTGGGAATCACGTTCCCCCGGATCACTATCGAGTGGAGGCATTGATGGACGATTTTGTCAATATCGTCAATCGATCTTGGGAAACTGCCGATCCAATAGCCTTGTCTGCTCTTGTTCTCTGGCGACTTAACTACATTCATCCATTTATAAATGGAAATGGCCGTACTGCAAGAGCTGCTAGCTACTTTGTCTTGTGCGTAAAAGCAAAGCAGTGGCTCCCAGGGGCCACCATCCTTCCTGAATTGCTACGACGGGAGCGAGATCGCTATGTTGAAGCGCTACGCAAGGGGGATGAATCATTCAAAGCTGGGAGTCTGGATCTTGGAGATCTCTTCGCATTGATTAGCGAATTGCTCGCGGAGCAACTGGCTAGCGCAACCCCCACGCCCGAGCCGCCAGTTGCAGATGCCGAAAATGGTGGAGAGCAACCCCTCGGAGCTGTGGTTCCTCCGCAGGGCAACTGATGGATTTGTGTATTTTTTAAGGGTGATGCGGCTCTACGCTCGTGGTTCGTGACGGAAGCCCGCTGGCGATATACCAGCCTACTCCCGAACCGCCCTCGTAAAACTCTTTTCATTCCCGAACCCCGAAGCCTCGTCCACCTGCTTGATAGGCTTTGAGGTCCTCAGTAACAAGTCCTTGGCCTTCTCAAAGCGCACCTCATCCTTGAGCTGTTGCAGCGAAGCGCTTTCCTCCTGAAGCTGCCGATGCAGGGAGCGTGGCGATATGTTGAGCGCCGTGGCCAGCGTCTCCGCAGTATGTGAAGCGACCACCGGGTTTGCCGGCGCCTGTCGCGCTCACCACGCTTTGGTACTCACACGGCCTGACTGGCCATTGGCAATGCCTGCTTATTCATGCCGCCTGTTTTGCGGGCATCCTGCTGCAAGCCACGCCGAGTAAGGATTTCCGGTGTTGTCCGCACAGGGATACACAAGCTTGCCCACAGAAGCTGTGAATGAATCCCGCAGGTAATTTCCCCCCAGTTGCTACCCCTTGCCCGGCCGCATATCCGGCGCCGGCGTGGTCGGGATGCCCTGGTCCACTGCAGCCTGGTGCTGCGCCAACAAGGCGCGCTGGAATGCCGGGCGTTGCTCCAGCTGCTGGTGGTAATGGCGCACGGCATCGGGGAATTGCGTTGCCAGGCCCAGGTGGGCGGCCAGCATGAGGGCGTAGTGGACTGACACATCGGCTGCGGTGAAGCGGCCGGCGCAGAGAAATTGCTGTTCTTGCTGTAGGGCGGCGTCCATGGCTTTCAGCCGGGCGAGGAACCAGCGGCTGTAGTCTTGCGCGACCTGGGGCTGTTTGCGCTCTTCGGGTTCGAAGTGGGTATAGCGCAGCACCAGGGTTTGCGGAAAGGTCAAAGTGGCTTCGCCCATGTGCAGCCAGTTCAGGTAAGCGCCATGGGCCGGGTCCGTCAGCGGGACGTCCAGCTGGCCGGGGCTGTGCCGTGCCGCGAGGTATTGGCATATCGCCGCGGATTCGGTCATGCGGGTGTCGCCGTCCACCAGCAGCGGCACCGTGCCCAGGGGGTTGTCCGCCAGGAATTCGCGGGCCAGCGCGCGTGGCGGAAAAGGCAGCATGCGCAGCGTGTAGGGCAAGCCCAGTTCTTCGAGTATCCACAAGGGGCGGAAGGAGCGGGCGCTGACGCAGTGGTGAAGGGTGATCATGCGCACAGTCTAGGGTTCCGCGCGTCACAAGTCCTGCCACGAAAGGGGCAAATCAGGCCAGTGGTGGCTGGTTTCCTTGCCGAAACTCCGCGGGTGACTGGCTGCTCCATTCCCGAAACGCCCTCGTAAAACTTTTCTCATTCCGGAACCCCGAAGCCTCAGCCACCTGCTTGATCGGCTTTGTAGTCCTCAGCAACAAGTCCTTGGCCTTCTCAAATCGCACCTCGTCCTTGAGCTGCTGCAGCGAAGCGCCTTCTTCCTGAAGCTGGCGGTGTAAAGAGCGCGGCGACATGTTCAAGGTCGCCGCCAGGGTTTCCGCGGTATGGGAGGCGACGGCCGGGTTCGCCAGCGCCTGTCGCACCTGCTCTACCAGCAGCCTGTCGCGCCGGTACTGCAGCACCGTCAAGGGCAAGGCCCGCTGCAGCATCTGCTGCAAGGCCTTTTCATCACGGCGCAAAGGCAAAGCCAGGTAACGCGCATCAAACCTGATCTCGGCCTGCGCTGCCTTGAACTGCAGGCCCGGGCCGGGGAACATCAGGGCGTAGGCGTCGACATGGGCTGGCGCCTCAAACGGAAAGCGTGCGCCTTGCAGCGGAATGCGCGAATCCACATACCAGCAGGCCAGGCCGTGGATATTGCGCAGCACGTGGACCAAACCGAATTCGCCAACCTGGCCGGGCACCTTCTCTTCGACCGTGATCGCGGCCGTGTCGCCGCTGGTGGTGAGGCGCAGGGTGATGTCATCGGCAATCAGCGCATGGTGGCGGCACCAGCGTTTGAGGGCGATGCCCAGATTCGGTGAGCTGATGGAGGCGCGGGCCAGCATGCCGTAGCTGCCCCAGGGGAGTTTGCGGCTGAAGGCGCCCAGGCCTTCGTCGCCCAGTTCCTGCATGGCGGCGCCTGACAGCAGTTCCATCTGGCGGGCGGTGATGTGGCCGGTCGGCTGTTTGAGCTGGTTTGGCGTGATCTGTGCCAGTTTCAGGGCTTGCTCCGGGCTTTGGCCGTGGCGTTTGTAGGCGGCTGCAATGCTTCTGGCAAAGGCCATGGGCGTGGCGGCGACGGGCGGGTTGGCGGGGCTGCGGAAAGGCATGCGGTGATTCTCGGTGCCGTTGGCAGGATTTGCAACCTTGTTGGCGGCCTGCCGGGGGCGGGTTTTCGCTAAGCTGGCTGTTTGGCGCTAAGGTAGGGCCAGTACGCCCCGCCATGTCTACCGGCGCCCCCATCAGGAAAAAATCCATGTCCGCTCTTGAGACCCAGCTCAACGCCCGTTCCGCCGACTTCCAGGCCAATGCCGCCGCCATGCGCGCGCTGGTCGACGACCTCGGCGCCAAAGTCGCCAAGGCCGCCCACGGCGGCGGCGACACCGCGCGTGCGCGGCACACGGCGCGCGGCAAGCTGCTGCCGCGCGACAGGGTGCAGATGCTGCTGGACCCGGGCACGCCTTTCCTCGAACTCTCGCCGCTGGCCGCCCATGCGATGTACCCGGACCGCGACGGCACCGACAGCGCGCCCTGCGCGGGTGTGATCGCCGGCATAGGCCGCATCAGCGGCGTGGACTGCATGGTGGTGTGCAATGACGCCACCGTGAAGGGCGGCACCTATTACCCGATGACCGTCAAAAAGCATTTGCGCGCGCAGGAGATCGCGCAGCAGAACAACCTGCCTTGTGTCTACCTGGTCGATTCGGGCGGCGCCAACCTGCCCAACCAGGACGAGGTCTTCCCCGACCGCGACCATTTCGGCCGCATCTTTTTTAACCAGGCGAATATGAGCGCCGCGGGCATCGCGCAGATCGCGGTGGTCATGGGCAGCTGCACGGCCGGCGGCGCTTACGTGCCGGCCATGAGCGACGAGACCATCATCGTCAAGAACCAGGGCACCATCTTTCTGGGCGGCCCGCCGCTGGTGAAGGCGGCCATCGGCGAGATCGTTTCGGCCGAAGACCTGGGCGGCGGCGACGTGCACACACGCCTCTCGGGCGTGGCCGACCACCTGGCGCAGAACGACCCGCATGCGCTGGCCCTGGCGCGCCGCGCCGTGGCCAACCTGAACCGGCAAAAGCAGCCCCAGCAGGTGCTGCGCACGCCCGCGCCGCCGCTCTACAGCCCCGAAGAACTCTATGGTGTGATCCCGACCGACACCCGCAAGCCTTATGACGTGCGCGAGATCATCGCGCGCATCGTCGACGGCAGCGAGTTTGCCGAGTTCAAGGCGCGCTACGGCACCACGCTGGTCTGCGGTTTTGCGCATGTCGAGGGCATGCCGGTGGGCATCATCGCCAACAACGGCATCCTGTTCAGCGAGTCGGCGCAGAAGGGCGCGCACTTCATCGAGCTGTGCTGCCAGCGCAAGATACCGCTGGTGTTTTTGCAGAACATCACGGGTTTTATGGTCGGCAAAAAATACGAGGCCGAAGGCATCGCGCGCCACGGCGCCAAGATGGTGATGGCCGTGGCCACGGCCCAGGTGCCCAAGTTCACCATCATCATCGGCGGCAGCTACGGCGCCGGCAATTACGGCATGTGCGGCCGGGCCTATTCGCCGCGCTTTTTGTGGATGTGGCCGAATGCGCGCATCTGCGTGATGGGCGGCGAGCAGGCCGCCGGCGTGCTGGCCACGGTGAAGCGCGACGCGATTGAGGCCAAGGGCGGCCAGTGGAGCGTCGAGGAAGAGGCCGCCTTCAAGCAGCCGGTGCTGGACCAGTTCGGCCACCAGTCCCATCCTTATTACTCCAGCGCGCGGCTCTGGGACGACGGCGTGATCGACCCGGCGGATACGCGGCGGGTGCTGGCGCTGGGGCTCTCGGCCACCTTGAATCAGCCGATTCCCGAGACTAAGTTCGGCGTGTTCCGCATGTAATCCGGAAAGCCGGCATGGACAACATCTACGTCACCCCCGAACACGAACTGCTGCGCGACCAGGTCGCGCGCTTCATCGCGCGCGAGGTCGAGCCCTTTGCCGCTGCCTGGGAAGAAGAGGGCTGCGTGCCGCGCGAAGTTCTGCGCAAGATGGGCGATGCCGGCCTGCTGGGCCTGATGTATGAAGCTGAGTACGGCGGCGGCGAGGCCGATGCGCTGACCAACCTGGTGTTTGCCGAGGCACTGTCGCAGTCGACCTTTGGCGGTTTCATCATCACGGTGCTGGTGCACACCGACATGGCCAGCCCGCATTTGTTCCACGCGGGCAATGCGGCGCAGAAGGCGCGCTACATGCCGGACGTGATTGCCGGGAAGACGATTACCGCGGTCGGCATCACCGAGCCCGGCGCGGGCTCCGACGTGGCGGGCATGCGCATGACGGCCAAACGTGATGGCGACGAATGGGTGCTCAACGGCACCAAGATGTTCATCACCAACGGCGTGCACGCGAACCTGTATTTCATCGCGGCCAAGACCGGCACGGCGCGGCACGACGTGTCCATGTTCATCGTCGAAAAGGGCACGCCGGGATTTAGCGTGGGCCGCGCGCTCAAGAAGACCGGCTGGCTGTCTTCCGACACGGCCGAGCTGGTGTTTGACAACGTGCGCATCCCGGCAGGCAACCTGTTGGGCGAAGAGGGCAAGGGCTTTTATTCGGTCATGAAAAACTTCCAGACCGAACGCATCGCGCTGGCGGCCATGGCGGTCGGCCACTGCACCCAGGCCTTGAAGATGACGCTGGACTATGTGCGCCAACGCCAGGCCTTCGGCGCCACGCTGTGGGACAAACAGACGATTCGCCAGCGCATCGCCATGCTGGACGCCAAGACGCGTGCGGCGCGGCAGTTTATGTACCACTGCGCCTGGTCGGTGACGCAGGGTCGCGACATCGTGCAGGAGGTGTCCATGCTCAAGGCGCTGACCGGCGAGCTGGTCAATGAGGTGTTGTTGACCTGCCAGCAGTTTCACGGCGGCATGGGTTTTATCCGCGAGACAGCGATTGAACGCCTGTGGCGCGATGCGCGTGTGCTGGGCATAGGCGGCGGCGCGACGGAAGTGATGCTGGAAGAGGTGGCGAAACGATATGACTGATACACACCGTTTTTCGCGAACCTTGTGGGCGCCGGCCCTGCTGGGGATGCTGCTGGGCGCCGGCCTGGCTCCCGCGCGCGCGCAGGAGCCGGAACTCAGCGCGGCCCTGAATGAGTCTGTGTTCATGGTGTCCAAAAAAGCCATCATCGGCAGCACCGAACTGGAAACCACGCTCTACAAACCCGACGGCCCCGGGCCTTTCCCGGTGGTGGTCATCAACCACGGCAAGGCGATGGGGGACCCGCGCTTTCAGTCGCGCTACCGGCCGGCCATCGCCGCGCGTTACTTTTTGCAGCGCGGTTACATGGTGCTGGTGCCCATGCGCCAGGGCTTCTCCAAATCCAGCGGGAACTACATAGGCGGTGGCTGCAATGTGGAGAGCAACGGCCGTGTGCAGGCCGAGGACGTCAAGGCGGTGCTCGACTACGCGCTGGCGCAGCCTGAGGCCGACAAAACCCGAATCCTGGTGATGGGCCAATCGCATGGCGGCTGGACCACGCTGGCTTTCGGCACACTCAACTACCCGGGCGTGAGGGGGCTGGTCAACTTCGCGGGCGGCCTGCGGCAGGAAAGCTGCGCGGGCTGGCAAGCCAATCTGGCCCGAGCCGCGGGCACCTATGCGGCCGAAACCCAACTGCCTTCCTTATGGTTCTACGGCGACAACGACAGTTATTTTTCGCCATCCACCTGGCAGGACATGGCGGCACGCTACAACAGCGGCGGCGAGAAGGCGCGTGTGGTCGCTTTCGGGACCTTCAGCAGCGATTCACACAGCATGTTCGGCTCCACCAAGGGCCAGGGCATCTGGCAACCTGAAGTCACGCGTTTCCTCGAAAGCATAGGCCTGCCCAGCCAGCCCGCGCCGGCGTTTGCGCGCTTTGCGCCCGCGGGCAAAAAAACCGAGGCGCCGCCCAAAACCGATTTCGCGGCCATCACCGAAGAGCCCGCGCTGCCTTTCCTGTCGGCTTCCGGCAAGGCAGGCTACAAGGTCTTCCTGTCCAAGGAGGTGCCGCGCGCCTTTGCCGTCGGGCCCACGGGCGGCTGGGGCTGGGCCGAGGGCGGCGACGACCCCGTCAGGCGCGCGCTCGACAGCTGCAACCGCCACGCCTCCGGAAAATGCAAACTCTATGCCGTCGATAACGACGTTGTCTGGACACAACCATGAACCACCTGACCATCCATGTCGAGGCGCACGTCGCCACCGTCACCCTGAACCGCCCCGAGGTGCGCAACGCCTTCAACCAGGAGGTGATCGCCGAGATGACCCGGGCCTTTGTCGAGCTGAGCCTGCGCGATGACGTGCGCTGCGTGGTGCTGGCGGCGAACGGCCCGGCGTTCTGTGCGGGTGCGGACCTGAACTGGATGCGCAGCATGGCCGACTACACCTATGAACAGAACCTGGAAGACGCGGGCCGCCTCGCGACCATGCTGCAGGCCGTGTATGAATGCCCCGTGCCCGTCATTGCCCGTATACAGGGTGATGTGTACGCGGGCGGCACGGGCCTGGTGGCGGCCTGCGACATCGCCGTGTCTGCCGATACAGCGGGCTATTGCCTCAGCGAGGTCAAGCTGGGGCTGATCCCGGCCACCATCAGTCCGTATGTGATCCGGGCCATGGGCGCGCGCGCCGCGCACCGCTATTTCCTGACGGCCGAACGTTTTGACGCGGCCGAGGCCTTGCGCATCGGTTTTGTGCACGAGGTCGTGGCGGCCGAGGCGCTGGACGCCAAGGTGGCCGAGATTGTGAAAGCGTTGGTCAGCGCCGGCCCCGAAGCCGTGAAGCTCTGCAAAAAACTCGTGCAGGACGTGGCCGGGCAGGCCATCACACCCGAACTCACGCAGATGACGGTCCAGGGGATTGCCGACGTGCGGGTGAGCCCTGAAGGCCGAGAGGGCGTTCAATCATTCCTGGAGAAACGCAAGCCAAATTGGCTGCTCTCCAAACCGGCATAAAACCATGACCACCCTGGACACCGCACAACTGATCGCCCTGGCCGGCGCGCTGGGCTGGGCCAGCGGCGTGCGCCTTTACCTGGTGGTGCTGCTGACCGGCCTGGCGGGTTTTATGGGCTGGGTGCCCCTGCCGTCCGGCCTGCAGCTGCTGGCGCACCCGGTGGTGCTGGGTATCAGCGGGTTTATGGTGTTTGTCGAATTTTTCGCCGACAAGATCCCGGGACTCGATTCGCTGTGGGACGTGGTGCATGGCGTGATCCGCATCCCGGCCGGCGCGGCGCTGGCGGCTGCGGTATTCGGCGCCGACAACGGCCTGGGCGCGCTGGTCGCGGCGCTGCTGGGCGGCACGCTGGCCGCCACCAGCTTTGCCGCCAAGGCCACCAGCCGTGCGGCCATCAATACCTCGCCCGAGCCTTTCAGCAATATTGGCGCTTCGCTGCTCGAAGACGGTCTGGTGCCGCTGGGCCTGTGGCTGGCGATTGTCCATCCGCTGGTGTTTATCGTGCTGCTGGCCCTGATGCTGGCGCTCAGCGTCTGGCTGATACGCGTGTGCTGGCGCTTTTTGCGCCAGCTCTTTATCCGCGTGGCCCGGATTTTCAGCGGCAGGCCGGACCCGGGCACTGCCGCCGCTTTTACCTTGACGTCCCCTTTTTCGAAGAAGAATGACCATGTTTAAAAAAATACTGATCGCAAACCGTGGGGAGATTGCCTGCCGCGTGGCGGCTACTGCCCGCCGCATGGCCATCCAGTCCGTCGCGGTGTATTCCGACGCCGATGCGGGTGCCAAGCATGTGGGCTTTTGCGACGAGGCGGTGCACATAGGCGGCAGCGCGCCCAAGGACAGCTATTTGCGCTGGGAGCGCATCATCGAAGCCGCGAAAGCCACGGGCGCCGAGGCGATTCACCCCGGTTACGGCTTCCTGAGCGAGAACGAAGAGTTCGCCCAGGCCTGCGCCAGCGCCGGCCTGGTGTTTATCGGCCCGCCGGCTTCGGCCATCAAGGCCATGGGCCTGAAAGCCGAGTCCAAACAGCTGATGGAAAAAGCCGGTGTGCCGCTGGTGCCCGGCTACCACGGCAGCGACCAGGACCCGGCGCTGCTCAAGCGCGAGGCAGACCGCATCGGCTACCCGGTGCTGATCAAGGCCAGCGCGGGCGGCGGCGGCAAGGGCATGCGCGCGGTCGAGAAAAGCGAAGACTTCGAAGCCGCGCTGGCCTCCTGCAAACGCGAGGCCATCAACAGTTTTGGCGACGACGCGGTGCTGGTCGAAAAGTATGCCCAGCGCCCGCGCCACATCGAGATCCAGGTGTTTGGCGACACCCACGGCAACTACGTCTACCTGTTCGAGCGCGACTGTTCGGTGCAGCGCCGTCACCAGAAGGTGCTGGAAGAAGCGCCGGCCCCGGGCATGACGGAAGCCATGCGCAAGCAGATGGGCGAGGCCGCCGTGGCGGCGGCACGCGCGGTGAACTACGTCGGTGCCGGCACCGTGGAATTTATCGTCGAGCAGCGCGCCGACGGCAGCATGAACTTCTTCTTCATGGAAATGAACACACGTCTGCAGGTGGAGCACCCGGTGACCGAAGCCATCACCGGCCTGGACCTGGTCGAGTGGCAGCTGCGTGTGGCCTCGGGCGAAAAGCTGCCGCTGGCGCAGGAGCAGCTGCGCATACATGGCCATGCGATCGAGGCGCGCATCTGCGCCGAAACGCCGGACAACAACTTCCTGCCGGCCACCGGCACCTTGCACGTCTACAAAAAGCCGGTGCACACGGCGTTTGAACGCGGCCAGGTGCGTGTGGACGACGGCGTGCGCGAGGGCGATGCGATCTCGCCCTATTACGACTCCATGGTGGCCAAGCTCATCGTGCACGGCGCCACGCGTGAAGAGGCGCTGGCCCGGCTTGACGACGCGCTGGCGCAGACCCGCATCGTGGGCCTGAGCACCAATGTGCAGTTTTTGCGTTATGTGGTGCGCAGCCCTTCGTTCGCCAAAGCCAACCTCGACACCGCGTTGATCCAGCGCGAGGAAGCCGTGCTCTTCAAGCAGGAGCCCGTGGGCCTGGCCCTCGCGGCCGCGGCGGCGGTGGCCAAGCAACTGCTCGACGAGCGCGCCCTGGAGGGCGCCGACCCTTTCAGCCGGCGCGACGGCTGGCGTTCGCATGGTGTGGTGCAGCGGCGTTTTGAGTTTGAATTCCATGGCGAACCGGCCAAGGCCGTGCTGAGCTACGGGCATGACGGCGCGCTGCATCTGGCATTGGATGGCGTGGCGGGCCCGTTGGTATTTTCCGAAAGCGCGCAGGGCCTGGACATCGAGTTCGCAGGCCAGCGCATGACGGCGGCCGTGTATGCGCAGGGCGAACTCGACCATGTGTTCAGCGCGCGCGGCGCGACACAAATCCTCTCGATAGACCTCTTGGCCCATGCGGGCGAAGCCCAGGCCGAGGGCGGGCGCCTGACCGCGCCCATGCCGGGCAAGGTCGTGTCCTTTGCCGTCAAGGCCGGCGACAAGGTGAGCAAAGGCCAGCCGCTGGCCGTGATGGAGGCCATGAAAATGGAGCACACCATCGCCGCGCCGGCCGACGGCACGGTGCAGGAATTGTTGTATGCGCCGGGTGACCAGGTCAGCGAGGGCGCGGAATTGTTGAAAATAGCCGTTTGACCTTTCAACGGAAATTCTCAATGCGCATCAGTTTTTGCTGTTCCGACACCAAACCCCAACCCTGGGTGGACGGCCTCAAGGCCTCCTTCCCCGATGCCGATGTGGCGCTGTGGTCTGCGGGGGCGGAGCCCGCCGACTACGCGGTGGTCTGGCAGCCGCCCCAGCAGTTCTTTGACGAGCAGGCAAAGCTCAAGGGCATCTTCAACATAGGCGCGGGCGTCGATGCCCTCATGAAGCTGCGGCTTCCGGCCGGCGTGCCGGTGGTGCGGCTGGACGATGCCGGCATGTCGGCGCAGATGGCCGAGTATGTGTGCCATGCGGTGATACGCCATTTCCGCGAGCTTGACGCGTATGAGGCTGACATTGCCGAAGGCAAATGGTCTTACCGCAAACCGCGCCTGCGGACCGACTACCCCATCGGCGTGATGGGCCTGGGCGTGTTGGGCGAACGTGTGAGCCGGGCGTTGGCGCAGTTCGACTTTCCGGTCAACGGCTGGAGCCGCTCGCCCAAGGCGATTGAGGGCGTGCAATGTTTTTCGGGCGAGGTGGGCAGCGCCGGCTTCCGGGATTTCCTGGCGGCCAGCCGCATCCTGGTCTGCCTGCTGCCGCTGACGCCCGACACGCAGGGCATCATGAACCGGGACACGCTGTCGCGGCTGCGGCCGGGCGGCTATGTCATCAATGTGGCGCGCGGCAGCCATCTGGTGGACGAAGACCTGATCACGCTGATCGATAACGGCCACCTGGCGGGCGCGACGCTGGATGTGTTTCGCACCGAGCCGCTGCCGGCGGACCATCCCTTCTGGAGGCATCCAAAAATCGGGGTGACACCGCACACCTCGGCGCGCACCCTGCGCGAGGAAAGCATTGCCCAGATTGCGGGCAAGATTCGCAGCCTGGCAGGCGGCGCGCCGATAAGTACCCTCGCCGGTGTGGTTGACCCAAAAAAGGGATACTAGGATGGAGCCCCCACGGTCGCTCACTGCGTGTAGCTCCCTGCCCCCCGAGGGGGCCGCTGCGCCTGCGGTCTGGCAAAGCCAGTCCCGCGGCCCCTGCTTGCTTTAGACACCGACCGGCGCGCGCGTGACCACGTCATCTCCTGAAAGAGTTCCATGAAACTACCCTCCAGAGTCAAGCTTGTCGACGTCGGCCCCCGCGACGGGCTGCAGAATGAAAAAGCCCAGGTGCCGGCCGCGGTGAAGATCGAGCTGGTGCACCGACTGCAGGACGCGGGCCTGACCGAGATCGAGGTCACGAGCTACGTTTCGCCCAAGTGGGTGCCGCAGATGGCCGACAACGCCGAGGTGATGGCCGGTATCAAGCGAAAACCCGGCGTGCGCTACTCGGTGCTGACGCCGAACATCAAGGGCTTTGAGGCCGCCATCGCGCCGCCGCGCGAACTGTGGCCCGATGAGATCGTGGTCTTCGGCGCGGCCAGCGAGGCCTTCAGCCAGAAGAACATCAACTGCTCGATCGCCGAAAGCATTGAGCGCTTCCGCCCCGTGGTCGAGGCTGCACGCGAGAAGGGCATTTATGTGCGCGGCGCGATGTCCTGCACCGTGGGCTGCCCTTACGAAGGCGAGATCGCCCCCGAGCGCGTCGGCATGCTGGCCGGCCTCATGAAGGGCATTGGCGTGCAGCACGTGGGCGTGGCCGACACGATAGGCGTGGGCACGCCGCTCAAGGTGCAGCGCGCGCTGGATGCGACGCTGGCGCATTTCGACCTCAACGACGTCTCGGGCCATTTCCATGACACCTATGGCCAGGCCCTGGGCAACACCCTGGCCTCGCTGCAGATGGGTGTCTGGCAGTTCGACACCTCTGTTGCGGGCTTGGGAGGCTGCCCGTTTGCCAAGGGCGCCACCGGCAACGTCGCCACGGAAGACGTGGTCTACCTGCTGCATGGCATGGGCATTGAAACCGGCATAGACCTCGACAAACTCATTGATGCCGGAAAATTCATCAGCGACTTCCTGGGCCGAAAACCGAATTCCCGCGCCGCGACGGCGCTTTTGAACAAACGAGCGAATTGATATGTGTGGTGCTGAACTGAAGAGCTTGCCCGAAGGGGTTCAACGTGTGGCGGCTGTGCTGCGGGAAAGCGGCCATCCGCATATGCCCGTGATGCTGGACGACGCGGCGCGTACCGCGCAGCAGGCGGCCGATGCGCTGGGCGTGCGCCTGGGGCAGATCGCCAAGAGCATCATCTTTCGCCGCAAGTCGGACGATGCTGCGGTGCTGGTCGTGACCTCGGGCGACAGGCGGGTCGACGAACGCAAGGTCGAGGCCCTGGTCTGCACGGACGGCAAGCGCGTGGGCCGCGCTGATGCGGAGTTTGTCAAAAGCAAAACCGGCTTTTCCATAGGCGGCGTGTCTCCCGTGGGGCATATCACCGAGGCGGTTGTGCTGGTGGACCTGAGCCTGATGCGTTTTGAGGAAGTCTGGGCCGCGGCCGGCCATCCGCATGCGGTGTTCAAGCTGATGCCGCAGGAGCTCGAGCTGCTGACCGGCGCACCCGTGGTCGACGTGGCGGTGGACCTGGACGAGGAAAGCATCGCGCGCGAGCAGGCGATCGCGCAGGTGACGGCGCGCGGCCGCACGGTGGAAGCGGCGGGTGACGCCGTGCCCTCGCCCTGCATCTCGGTGTGCCGCGTGAGCGCCGACACCGGCCTCTGCGAAGGCTGCTTCCGCACGCTGGGCGAGATCTCGGCCTGGGCGCGCTCCGGCCCCGAGGTGCAGCGCGAACTCTGGCGCACCATAGGCCAGCGCATGGCGGCCGTGCGGGCATAAACCAAGTGGGCGTCCCATGAAGCACATCAATTTTTACCTCGACTTCATTTCGCCCTACGCCTACCTGGCCTTCGAGCACCTGCCCGAAGCCCTCAAGGGCCTGAGCTACAGCGTGAGCTACCGGCCCGTGCTGTTTGCCGCGATGCTCAAGCACCACGGCCAGCTGGGCCCGGCGGAAATCGCACCCAAGCGCGACTGGACTTACCGGCAAGTGCTGTGGCATGCGCACAGCAAGGGCATCGCCATGCAGATACCGGCGAGCCATCCCTTCAACCCCTTGCCGCTGCTGCGCCTGGCCAGCGCGTGTGGTACGCCCGTGGATCCGGCAAGCATCAACCGCTATGTCTGCGAGACGATTTTTCGCCACGTCTGGCAGGGCGGCGCCGAGGCGGCGGATGAGCAGCGGCTGGCCGCGCTGACGGCGCTGCTTGCGCCGCAGCATCACCTGACAGCCGATGAAGCAAAAGCGCAGCTGAAAAAAAACACCGACGAAGCCATCGCACTGAAGGTCTTCGGCGTGCCCGCGATGGAAGTCGACGGGAAAATTTTCTGGGGCTTCGACGCGCTGCCCATGCTGCGTGAATACCTGCTGGGCAACGCCTGGTTTGAGGGCGAGGGCTGGAACGGCGTGAGCAAAATTTCCGTGGGTATTTCGCGCAAGGCGTGATGCGGATGTGGACGTAAGCACGCGTATGGCCGTGTAAGCGACTTTGACGCGTGGTGTAAGAAGGTTCTACGCGTTTTCCCGGAGGAGCTTCGCATGCTGAAAAGTTTCTCAAGGGTTTCCCCTTGAGTTGTCAGCCACGCATAAGTTTCACGAAAGCTCCTGTTAGTTTCACGTCAGAGCTAGGTCAGGGACTCCAAAAATAATCAGTGAAGCTTCCATACCGGAGGCCCTCACTATTTGGAGACACACATCATGGCAACAGCCGTCGACAACAGACCCATGACCGCCGAGCAGAAGAAGGTGATCTTCGCCTCTTCGCTCGGCACCGTATTTGAGTGGTACGACTTCTACCTCTACGGTTCATTGGCCGCCATCATCGCCAAGCAGTTCTTCAGCGGACTGGACTCGGGATCGGCCTTCATCTTCGCGCTGCTCGCGTTTGCCGCCGGCTTCATCGTGCGCCCCTTCGGCGCGCTGGTGTTCGGCCGCCTGGGCGACATGATCGGCCGCAAGTACACCTTCCTGGTCACCATCGTGATCATGGGCCTGTCGACCTTCATCGTGGGCCTGCTGCCCAACTACGCCTCCATCGGCGTGGCCGCACCGGTGATCCTGATCGCCCTGCGCATGCTGCAAGGCCTGGCACTCGGCGGTGAGTACGGCGGCGCAGCCGTCTACGTGGCAGAGCACTCGCCCCAGGGCAAGCGCGGCGCCTACACCTCCTGGATCCAGACCACGGCCACGCTGGGCCTGTTCCTGAGCCTGCTGGTGATCCTGGGCGTGCGTACCGTCATGGGCGAAGCCGCTTTCGCCGACTGGGGCTGGCGCATTCCGTTCATCGTTTCCATCCTGCTGCTGGGCGTGTCGGTCTACATCCGTCTGTCGATGAATGAATCTCCCGCCTTCCAGAAGATGAAGGCCGAGGGCAAGACCTCCAAGGCACCGCTGTCCGAGTCCTTCGGCCAGTGGAAAAACCTGAAGATCGTGATCCTGGCGCTGATCGGCCTGACCGCCGGCCAGGCCGTGGTCTGGTATTCGGGCCAGTTCTACGCGCTGTTCTTCCTGACGCAGGCGCTCAAGGTCGACGGCCCCACGGCCAACATCCTGGTGGCTTACTCGCTGATCCTGGGCACGCCTTTCTTCGTGATCTTCGGCACGCTGTCGGACAAGATCGGCCGCAAGCCCATCATCATGGCCGGCTGCCTGCTGGCCGTGGTCACCTACTTCCCGGTGTTCACCGCGCTGACCAAGGCCGCCAACCCCGACCTCGCCGCCGCGCAAGCCAAGAACAAGGTGGTGGTGACCGCCGATCCGAAAGAGTGCTCGTTCCAGTTCAACCCGACCGGCACCGTCAAGTTCACCAGCTCGTGCGACATCGCCAAGCAGGTGCTGGCAGGCGCTTCGGTGAGCTATGACAACGTGGCAGCGGCCCCCGGCACGGTGGCCTCCATCAAGATCGGCGAAACCGCGATCCCCAGCTACAACGCCAAGGGCCTGAGCGCCGACGACGCCAAGAAGAAGGACGCCGAGTTCAAGAAGCTCGTCGCGGACGACCTGAAGGCCGCCGGCTACCCGAGCAAGGCCGACCCGGCCAAGGTCGACAAGGTGATGGTCACGCTGATCCTGTTCTACCTGGTGGTGCTGGTGACCATGGTCTACGGCCCGATCGCAGCCATGCTGGTGGAGCTGTTCCCGACCCGTATCCGCTACACCTCGATGAGCCTGCCGTACCACATCGGCAACGGCTGGTTCGGCGGCCTGCTGCCGACGACCGCCTTCGCCATCGTGGCGCAGACCGGCAATATGTACAACGGCCTCTGGTATCCCATCATCGTTGCCGGCATGACGCTGGTGGTGGGCACCTTGTTCATCAAGGAAACCAAGGACGTGGATATCTACGCCAACGACTGATTGGTGTGATCGCCGGGGCGGGCCCAGCGGCCCGCGCCGGTTTCTTCAGGCTGTAGAGCCTTGTGATATTTGCAGGCCCTCGTCATCCATGTGCCGGGGGCTTTTTTTTGGCCTTTTTTTGGAGAAGAGAAAAATGTGGAAACTCGTACTCGGATTTATCGTGATCGCCGGCTTGGCCCTGTTCCTGCTGAACAAGGGCGGCGACATAGACCTCGGTGGTGAAAAACACGGCGTGTTGCCCGCGCCCCTCACGGCCCGCGGCTGAGCGTGAGGTAATGCAGCGGATGCGTTTCCAGTTGAAGGACATCGCCCCGACCATGCCCGAAACAGGTGCATTGGCGGTAAAAATGGGGTAAATTGAATCAGAGGCGACAAAAAAGTATTAACACCTGTCTCTGCGCCATGCACAAATGTCTGTGCCCCCCGGCGTTTTTACTGGAGAACAGCTGATGATTTACACCAAGACGGAATTAGGCCAATCCGCATTACAGGACCGTTCCATTCCGATGACGCCGAGGCAACGCTCCGCTTTCATCATGTTTGACGGCAAGCGCAGCATGGAGGATGTGGTCAAGGCCACGGCGGGCCTGGGCGTCACGGCGGAAGACATCGCCCACCTGCTGTCGCTGGGCCTGCTGGCACCGGCCGCGGTGCAGGCACCCGCCGCCCCGGCGGCGCCGGTGTCCGCGCAGAATGCCGACGGCTCACCCACGCTGACCGCGCAGGAACACTATTCCAGGGCCTACCCGATCGCCACCCGGCTCACGGCCGGCCTGGGATTGCGGGGTTTCCGCCTCAACCTCGCGGTGGAAGCCGCGGGCGACATCGACAAGCTCAAGGAGCTCGCGCCCAAGATCAAGGAAGCCGTCGGCCCCGAGAAGTTCAAGGAACTCGAAAACGCGCTTTACTTCTGAGCAAACCTGCACGGCCCGACGGCCCGACGGCCCGACGGCCTGACGGCCTGACGCCGCGAGGTCTGCGAATCCACAAGCAGGGGCCGCGAACCGGCTCTGCCGGGCGCAAGGCGCCTGTCCCCCTCGGGGGAGGTGACGCTACACGAAGTGAGCGTCGGCAGGGGGGACTCTCTTCCCAAGGCGCCTGTCCCCCTTGGGGGAGGGGACGCTACACGAAGTGAGCGTCAGCAGGGGGGAGCTATCTACCTCTTGAATTTGCCGTCGGTCCCGATGATGGACAGGTCGGCGAAGTCCAGGCCGGTGTGGTCTTCGGGGGTGTAGCTGACCTCGAGCCCGCCGATGTCGAGCTTGCGCAGGCCTTCGAGCGCCGCCTGCAATTTCTCGCGCGTGGGTTTGGCGCCGGCCCGGCGCAGGCCCTCCACCAGCACCTTGGCCGCGGCGAAACCTTCCAGCATGGCGGGGCTCACCTCGCTCTGGCCCTTGGCCTTGGCCAGTTCCTGGGCTTCCTTGACCATGGGGAAGGCGATGGAGCGCTCATACGGAAAGACCTGGGTCACGATCACGCCGCGGGCGTTGTCGCCCAGGCTTTTCACAAAACCGCCCGAGGCATTGTTCGACAGCGTGACGATCTGCGCCGTGGAGCCGGCCGCGCGGAAGGCCTTGACGCCGTCGACCACGGCCTGGCCCGAGGCCACCATGATGACGGCCTGTGCGTTGGACTGGTAGACCTTGGGCGCGATGGGCGCGAAGTCGGGCTTGCTGCGGTCGAATTTTTCAAGCACGGCGGGTTGCAGCTTGGCGGTGGTCAATCCCTTTTGCGCGCCCATGACACCGTCGGCACCGAAGCTGTCATCGGCATAGACGATGCCGATGCGGGTGATACCCATGGAGTGGAGATGGGTGACCGCCTTTTCGGCTTCGCGCTGGTAGGTGGCGCGCACGTTGAACACGTGTTTCCTGACCGGCTGGTGCAGCACCATGGCGCCGGTGGACGGGCCCACCAGCGGAACGCCGTGCTTGTCGAGCAGGGGGATGATGCCTTCGGTGTGCGGCGTGCCGCGCGTGAGGAAGAGCGCGACCACGTTCTGTTCTTCGACCAGCTTGCGCGCGTTCTCGGCCGCGAGCTTGGGCTCGAACTTGTCGTCGAGCGAGACCAGTTCGATCTTCTGCCCGTTCACGCCGCCCTTGGCGTTGACGGCGTCGATGTAGAGCTTGGCGCCCTCGGTGGTTTCCTTGACGCCGGCGCCCACGGGGCCGCTGAAGCCGGCGGTCTGCCCGACCAGGATTTGCGCCTGGCCCAGCTGGCTCAGGGCGGCCATCGCGAGGGCCGCGCACCAGCGCTTGCTTGCTGTCATGTTGTGTCTCCTTGATGAATCAATCCCAGACCGCAAAGTTAAACATGAAAGTGCAAAAAACGTCAGCAGGAAAACCAGAATGCGCCCTAATTGGCGGCGGCAAAAGTGCACAAAAGGGGCATTAATCCTCATGCCAGGCACGGCCGGGTGCTTTGCCTAGAATGTTTGACCTCTTCAGGAAAGACCGCACTCATGTCCCAGGGAACCATCCGCATCCGCGGCGCGCGCCAGCACAACCTCAAAAACCTCGACCTCGACATCCGCACCGGTGAAATGACGGTGGTGACCGGCCCCAGCGGCTCGGGAAAGTCCTCGCTGGTGTTCGACACCCTGTTCGCCGAAGGCCAGCGCCGTTATGTGGAGACTTTCTCGGCCTATGCGCGCCAGTTCCTGGACCGCATGGACAAGCCGGCCGTCGACAAGGTGGAGGGCGTGCCCCCGGCCATCGCCATCGACCAGACCAACCCGGTGCGCAGCTCGCGCTCCACCGTGGGCACCATGACGGAGCTCAACGACCACCTGAAGCTGCTCTACGCGCGCGCCGCGCAGCTCTTCGACAAGCAGACCGCGCAGAACGTGCGCCACGACACACCTGAATCGATCTACGCCGAACTGATGGCGCGCACCAAAGAGGGTGATCCGCGCGTGGTGCTGACCTTCCCGGTCGAGCTGCCGGGCAACACCAGCGCCGAACAGGTGGAGCAGTGGCTGTCGGTCAGCGGCTTCACGCGCGTGCATGCGCAGCGCGACGTCGCCACGCCGGCCGGGCCGCACAAGCTGCTCGACGTGGTGGCCGACCGCTTTCGCACGCATGCGGTGGAAAAATCCCGTGTGATGGACGCCATCGAGACGGCACTCAAGCGCGGTGGCCGCCTCAATGTCTACGTGCAGCATGCCGAGGATGGGCAACCGGACGTGATGTGGCGCTTTTCGACGGGCCTGCATTGCCCCGACAGCGACCTGCGCTACACCAACCCCACGCCCTCGCTGTTTTCCTTCAATTCGGCCATGGGCGCCTGCGAAACCTGTCGCGGCTTCGGCCGCGTGATCGGCGTGGACTACGGCCTGGTGATTCCCAACGACAAGCTGACCTTGCGTGCCGGCGCCATCAAAACCATACAGACGCCGGCCTGGAAAGAAGCGCAGGACGATTTGATGCGCCACGCCGAGGCGGCCGGCATCCCGCGCGACACGCCCTGGTACAAGCTCACGCCGGCGCAGCAGGGCTGGGTCATCAACGGCATGCCGGGCTACAAGGACGGCAACTGGAACAAGCAGTGGTACGGCATAAAGCGTTTCTTCGAGTACCTTGAAAGCAAGGCCTACAAGATGCACATCCGCGTGCTGCTGTCCAAGTACCGCAGCTACACGCCCTGTGAAACCTGCGGCGGCGCGCGCCTCAAGCTCGAATCGCTGCTGTGGCGCCTGGGCTCCAAGGAGGCCGCCGACGCGGTGCTGCCGCCCAGCCAGCGTTTCATGCCGGTGGGCGTGCAGTGGAGCCGCGAGCAGCTCGAGGCCCTGCCGGGCCTGGCGCTGCACGACCTGATGCGCCTGCCCATAGACCGGCTGCGCCAGTTCTTCAGCGGCCTGTCGCTCGACGTGATGGGCGACGACGCTGAACTGCAGGCGCTCAAGTCGCTGTTCGAGGAAATCCAGACGCGCGTGAAATACCTGTGCGACGTCGGCATCGGCTACCTGACGCTGGACCGGCAAAGCCGCACGCTGTCGGGCGGCGAGGTGCAGCGCATCAACCTCACGACGGCGCTGGGCACCTCGCTGGTCAACACGCTGTTTGTGCTCGACGAGCCTTCCATCGGCCTGCACCCGCGCGACATGAACCGCATCACCCAGGCCATGCACCGGCTGCGCGATGCGGGCAACACGCTGGTGGTGGTCGAGCACGACCCGGCCGTGATGCTGGCCGCCGACCGCCTGATCGACATGGGCCCGGGCCCGGGCGAGAAGGGCGGCCAGATTGTTTTTGACGGCACGCCCGACGACATCAAGCATGCCGACACGCTGACCGGCGCCTACCTCGGCTCGCGCAAGCAGGTGGGCATGGGCTTCAAGCGCGCGGTGACCGAGAACACGCCGCGCCTGATCCTGGAAGGCGCGCGCGACCACAACCTGAAGAACCTGACGGTGGACTTCCCGCTGCAGCGCCTGGTCTGCGTGACCGGCGTCAGCGGCTCCGGCAAGTCCACGCTGATGCAGGACATCCTGGCGCCGGCGCTGCTGCGCCAGTTCGGCAAGGCGACCGAAACGCCGGGCCTGCATGACCGCCTCATGGGCGCCGACCACCTGACCGACGTGGTGTTTGTCGACCAGTCGCCCATCGGCAAGACGGCGCGCTCCAACCCGGCGAGTTATGTGGGTGCCTGGGACGCGGTGCGCGACCTGTTCGCGCTGGCACCGCTGGCCAAACAGCGCAGCTACACCGCCACCAAGTTCAGCTTCAACAACGGCGACGGCCGCTGCCCGACCTGCGGCGGCTCGGGCTTCGAGCACGTCGAGATGCAGTTCCTGAGCGACGTCTACCTGCGCTGCCCCGACTGCGACGGCAAGCGCTACCGCGCCGAAATCCTGGAAGTGACGATTGAGCGCAAGGCCGTCGGCGACCTCAAGCCGCGCCTGCTCAATGTGTCCGACGTGCTGGACCTGACGGTCAGCGAGGCGATCGCCTTGTTTGCGCAGGACCGCGAGGTGGTGCGTTCCCTGCAGCCCATCGTGGACGTGGGCCTGGAATATGTGAAGCTGGGCCAGCCCGTGCCCACGCTGTCGGGCGGCGAGGCGCAGCGCCTGAAGCTCGCGGGCTTCCTGGCCAATGCCAGCAAGACCACCAGCGCGAGCAAACAGGCGCTGGCCCTCAGGCAGCCCGGCCGGGGCACGCTGTTTTTGTTCGACGAGCCGACCACCGGCCTGCACTTCGACGACATTGCCAAGCTGATGCGCGCGCTGCGCAAGCTGCTGGAAGCCGGCCACTCGCTGATCGTGATCGAGCACAACCTCGACGTGATCCGCTCGGCCGACTGGCTCATCGACTTGGGGCCCGAAGGCGGCGAGGCCGGCGGCCTGCTGGTGGCCCAGGGCACGCCCGAGGAGGTGCGCCAGCACCCGACCTCGCACACCGCGCTGGCGCTGCGCGAGTACGAACATGCCATGGGCAAGGTGCACGGCGTGGAAGAGTCGCGGCCCAAGGTGTGGGCCACGCGGCCGGCGTTTTCCAACCTGATCCAGATCGTCAATGCGAAAGAGAACAACCTCAAGAGCCTGTCGGTCGACATTCCGCGCGGCAAGTTCAATGTGGTGACGGGTGTATCGGGCTCCGGCAAGTCCACGCTGGCTTTCGACATTTTGTTCAACGAAGGGCAGCGCCGCTACCTGGAGTCGCTGAACGCTTACGCGCGCAGCATCGTGCAGCCGGCGGGCCGGCCCGAGGTCGATGCGGTCTACGGCATCCCGCCCACTGTGGCGATTGAACAGCGCCTGTCGCGCGGCGGGCGCAAGTCCACCGTGGGCACGACCACCGAGGTCTGGCATTTCCTGCGCCTCTTGTATGTGAAGCTGGGCATACAGCATTGCACCAAAGAGGGCGCGGCCGTGATGCCGCAAAGCCCCGAAAGCATCGCGGCGCAGCTGCTCAAGACCTACCGCGGCCAGCACATCGGCCTGCTGGCGCCGCTGGTGATCGCGCGCAAGGGTGTCTACACCGAGCTGGCCGACTGGGCGCGCCCGCGCGGCTACACGCACTTGCGCATTGACGGCGAGTTTTTGCCGACCACGGGTTTCCCGCGCATAGACCGCTTCAAGGAACACACGGTGGAGCTGCCGATCGCCGACATCCATGTCTCGCCCGAGAACGAGGCTGCTTTGCGTTCAGCGCTGGCCACCGCGCTGGAGCACGGCAAGGGCGTGGTCCACGTGCTGGCGCCGCTCGATGGTTTGCGCGGCGCGATGATGGCCGGCGCCAGCGCCAAAAACATCGGCAAGCTGATCGCGTTTTCGACCAAGCGCGCCTGCCCGGTTTGCGCGACCTCGTATGCCGAACTGGACCCGCGCCTCTTCAGCTACAACAGCAAGCACGGCTGGTGCCCCGACTGCGTGGGCACGGGCGTCAAGCTCACCAAGGAGCAGCGCAAGGTGTTTGACGACTCGGTGATGGACGACGACAACAAGGGCCGCGAGCAGAGTTTTGCGGAGCCCGAGGTGGAAGACGTGGCCGGCACCGCCTGCCCGCGCTGCGAGGGCACGCGCCTCAATGCGACGGCCCGCGCGGTGAAGTTCGCCGGCGTCGGCATCGCCGACATCGCGGCGTTGTCGGTGACCGACGTGCGGCGCTGGGTCGAAAAACTCGCGCTGCTGGGCCGCGAGGCCGGCATCGCGCGCGACCTGATCCCCGAGATCAAGAGCCGGCTCGAGTTCCTCGAGGACGTGGGCCTGGGCTACCTCACGCTGGACCGCGGCGCGCCCACGCTCTCCGGCGGCGAGGCGCAGCGCATACGCCTGGCGGCGCAGCTGGGCTCCAACCTGCAGGGCGTCTGCTACGTGCTGGACGAACCGACGATCGGCCTGCATCCGCGCGACAACCAGATCTTGCTGGGTGCGCTGGGCAAGCTCAGCGACCGCGGCAACACGCTGGTGGTGGTCGAGCATGACGAAGACACGATTCGCCGGGCCGACAACATCATCGACATAGGCCCTGGCGCGGGCAAGCGCGGCGGCACGCTGGTGGGGCAGGGCACGGCGGCGCAGCTGTCGGCCATCCCCGAGTCGCTGACGGGCCGCTACCTGGCGAACCCCTTGATCCACCCGCTGCATGCGCGCCGTGAAACGCGCAAGGGCGCAGCGCCGGTGGCCGTGGTGGAAGCGGCCGTCACCGACGCCACCGCCAAGCCCGTGAGCAAGCAGAAGGCGGCCTTGCTCAAGGCCGCTGCGCTGAAAGCCGCCGCGGCCAATGCCAGCGCGCTGCACAACGCGGCGCCCGCCGCGGCGAGCAAGTTCACCTCCTGGCTCACGGTGGTCAATGCCGACCTGCACAACCTCAAGGACGTGTCGGTCACCGTGCCGCTGTACCGCCTGGTGGCGGTGACGGGCGTGTCGGGCTCCGGCAAGTCCACGCTGGCGCGCGACGTGCTGCTGACCAATGTGCATGCGGGCGTGATGCAGCGTTCGACCAAGTCCGGGCGCGACGCCGACGACAGGGGCAAGACGCCCGACTGGACCGGCTGTGAACGCATCGAAGGCTATGCGGCCGTGGACCGCGTGCTCGAGGTCGACCAGACGCCGATCGGCAAGACGCCGCGCTCCTGCCCGGCCACCTACATCGGCTTCTGGGACACGATTCGCAAGCTGTTTGCCGACACGCTGGAAGCCCGCGCGCGCGGCTACGGCGCCGGCCGCTTCTCCTTCAATACCGGCGAAGGCCGCTGCCCGACCTGCGAAGGCGCGGGCGTGCGCACCATCGGCATGAGCTTTTTGCCCGACGTGAAAGTGCTGTGCGAAACCTGCCACGGCGCGCGCTTCAACCCCGAAACCCAGGCCGTGACCTGGCGCGGCAAGAACATCGGTGACGTGCTGAAAATGGAAGTGGACGAGGCGGTGGACTTCTTTTCCTCCATGCCCAACATCAGCCACCCGCTGCAGTTGCTGAAAGACGTGGGCCTGGGCTACCTCACGCTGGGCCAGCCTTCGCCGACACTGTCGGGCGGCGAGGCGCAGCGCATCAAGCTGGTGACCGAACTCAGCAAGGTGCGCGACGACATCACGCGCCGCGGCCAGAAGGCGCCGCACACACTCTACGTGCTGGACGAACCCACGGTGGGCCTGCACATGGCCGACGTCGAAAAGCTGATCCACGTGCTGCACCGCCTGGTCAACGGCGGCCACAGCGTGGTGGTGATCGAACACGACCTGGACGTGATCGCCGAAGCCGACTGGGTGATCGACCTGGGCCCGGACGGCGGCAACGCCGGCGGGCGCGTGGTGGCGTCGGCGCCGCCGGAGGCGGTGGTCAAGCTGGGGACGCATACGGGGAAAGCCCTGGAAAGCGTGCTGGCCCGAAGCTAGCTCACCTCGTCGAACGCTTACTTCGTGTAGCGCCTTCCCCCTTCCAGGGGCGGCGCTTGCGGCCCGGCAAAGCCGGTTCCACGGCCCCTGTTGGCTTGCGGGGCCTGCAACCAATGTGACAGCCTTTCAGGTGTTGCCCTGATGCGGCGCGGCCGGGTAGCACGCATGATGTGGGCTGCCCGCCACCCGACCAGGAGACACGTCCATGCAACGCCGCCCCTTTTTGCACACCGCCGCCGCCCTGGCCTTGATCGCCGCCGCCGCGATGCCGGTCCAGGCGCAGACCTTTCCGGCCAAGCCCATCAAGCTGGTGATCGCCTTCCCGGCCGGCGGGCCGACCGACATCACCATGCGCTCGCTGGCCGACAACGCCGGCAAGATCCTGGGCCAGCCGGTCATCGTCGAGAACAAGCCCGGTGCGGGCGGCACCTTGCCGGCACAGCAACTGCAAAGCGCGCAGGCCGACGGCTACACGCTGGCGCAGATTCCGCTGGGTGTGTTCCGCCTGGGCTATACGACCAAGATCAACTGGGACCCGGTCAAGGACATCAGCTACGTGATCAACGTGACCGGCTATGCCTTTGGCATCGTGGTGCCGGCCGACAGCCCGTTCAAGACCTGGGCCGACTTTGTGGCCTATGCCAAGGCGAATCCCGGCAAGCTGACCTACGGCTCCACCGGCACGCTGACCAGCCCGCACCTGACGACCGAACTCATCGCGCAAAAGGCCGGCATTGAACTGCAGCACGTGCCTTACAAAGGCAGCGCCGATTTGATGCTGGCACTGGTGAGCGGCCAGCTGATGGCGGGCGCCGACAGCACCGGCTTTGCGCCGCAGGTCGAGGCCGGCAAGCTGCGCGTGCTCAACACCTGGGGCGAAAAACGGCTGGACAAATTCCCGAACGCGCCCACGCTGAAAGAGCTGGGCTACGACATCGTACAGAACTCGCCTTTCGGCATTGGCGCGCCCAAGGGTACGCCGCCCGAGGTGGTCAGGCGCTTGCACGATGCCTTCAAGAAGGCGATGGAAGAGCCCAGCTATGTGGCGGCCCTGGCCCGTTACGACATGCTGCCCAACTACCTGAGTTCGGCCGACTACACGAAGTTTGCGCAGGATACCGTTGGGCGCGAAAAAATCTTGATCGACAAGTTAGGCCTGGCTAAACCCAACTAGCGGGCTCGACGCCGGCTAGTACGAATAGCTCGCTGGCTAACTGGTCGGCCAGAGCGGGTTCAACGCCGGCGCCAAAAATCAGCCGGTAAATGATGGGGGCCATCATGTGGTCCAACACCTGCTGCACCGTGGGGGTAGCGTCGCCCCGCGCCTGGGCCCGGCTGACCAGCAGGGTGGCTTCGTTGCGGCGGTTTTTCAGGCAGTTGGTCTCTTCCGAGCCGGCCAGCGCGGCCGCCGCCTTCAGCAGCGAGGCGTTGCCGGGCTTGTTGAGGTGTTTGATCAGTTCCTGTGCCCAAGCCGTGAGTTCGGCTTTTAAATCACCGGTTTCGGGCAAGGGCCGATTCGGGTCCAGCCGGTTCGTGGCGGTTTCATCCAGCAGGCCGTTCACGTCGCCCCAGCGCCGGTAAATGCTGGAGGCGCTGACGCCGGCGCGCTCGGCCACAGCCGGCACGGTGACCTTGTCGCGGCCTTCCTGGGCAATCAGCTCTTCCAGCGCCTTGCGCACCACGGTTTGCACCTGGGCGCTGCGGCCGCCGGGACGCTTGTTCTGGGGTGTTTGTGGAGTGGCCATTAGGGCTAATCTTAACCTAAAAGCAATGATCTTTGCGTTAATTTTTAAATAGGTATAGAATTCGCAAACGCAAATAAATTTGCTTTAAGAAAGTTGAGCGTTTCCCATGACCGCACCCGCCGCCCCTTCTTTGCCAGCCTCCTCCTCCGCCAAGGCCGGCCGCTGGCAGCTTCCGCCCGCGGCAGCCTTTCCGCTGCTGGCCGTCCTGCTGTTTGCGTTTTTCGTGGCGGGCAGCGCGCCTTCGCCGCTGTTTGTGGTGTTCCAGCAGCAATGGGGCTTTTCGCCGGCGCTGCTGACGGTGGCCTTCGCGATCTACGCGATTGCGCTGCTGGCCTCGCTGCTGGTGGCCGGTTCGCTGTCCGACCACATAGGCCGGCGCCCCGTGGTGTTTACCGCCTTGCTGCTGCAGGCCGGCGCGATGCTGACCTTTCTGCTGGCCGAGGGCATCAACGGCATCATCGCGGCGCGCGTGGTGCAGGGCATTGCCACCGGCATGGTCAGCGGCGCGCTGACGGCGGCGGTGGTGGAAGCGGCTCCGGCCGCGCAAAAACGCCTGGGCGCGATGATAGGCAGCGTCTCGCCGCTGGCGGGCTTGGCGGTGGGCGCGCTGCTGACCGGCATCGCCGTGCAGTTCGCGCTGCATCCGGTGCCGCTGGTGTTCGGTGTGCTGGCCGCCATCTGCGTGCTGGGCGCGGTGGCCACGCTGTTCCTGCCGGAAAGCGCCACGCCGCGACCCGGTGCGCTGGCTTCGCTGGTACCGCGCATTTCGATACCCGCGCAGGCGCGCGCTGAATTCTTGCGCGGCGTGCCGACCATGCTGGCCGTCTGGTCCTTCGCGGGCCTCTACCTCTCACTGGTGCCTTCGGTGCTGCAGCAGATCTTCGGCATCCACAACGGCATCGTCAACGGGCTGGCGATTGCGGCCTTTTTCGGCATGGGCGCCGCTTCGCCGACCTTGCTCAGACGCCTGCCGCCCGTGCGTATGAGCGCCCTGGGCATGGCTTTGCTGGCGGTTGGCGCCGGCCTGGTGGCCGTGTCGCTGGCCACGCATTCGGTGGCCTTGTTCTTCGCAGGCACGGCGCTGGCCGGTTTCGGCGGCGGCTCTGCTTTCTCGGCCCAGGTGCAGACGCTGGCCCCGCTGGCGCAGCCGCAGCAACGCGCCGAACTGTTCGCGGCGCTGTACGCCACCAGCTACCTGGCTTTCAGCGTGCCGGCCATGCTGGCGGGCCGCTTGATTGCGCCGTTGGGTTTGCCGGCCACGGTGGAAGGCTATGCGGGTCTGGTGCTGGCAGTGGCGGCCCTGGGCGCCTGGCTGCGCTGGACTTCGATGCGCCGCGCGGGCGCGCCAGCCGCCAATTAATCCAGCAGCGCGCGCGTCAATTCGGTAAAACCGGCGCCACGCTCACCGCGTGTCACATAACGCGGCAGGTGTGCCAGCTGCGGCACAAAACGCGCGATGTTGGCCACGCCCACGCTGTTGGCAAAGGTCTTGAACATCAGCTGGTCGTTGGTCGAGTCGCCCACGTAGACCCACTGGTCCATGCCGGCATCGAGGTCGCGCTGCCAGAGCTGGCGAACAATCCAGCGCGCGCCTTCAAGCTTGTTGTGGCTGCCGTACCAGCCGTTGATGTGGATGCTGCTCACGGTGGCGTGCATGCCCTCGTTTTTCATGAGCGCCACGACGGCGGCAATCTGCGCATCGCTGAGATGCGTGAATTCACTGTGGTCGATGGCGATGTCGGTCTCGCGGCCTGGCGAGTCGGTGGCGCGGTGCACACCCGGCAGCTCGCGTTCGATGCGTGCCAGCACGGCCTGCATGCGGCTGAAATTGGCGCTGCGTGTGGCCGCATCCTGCTGGTAGATTTTGGTTAGCGGCCGGGGCGGGGGGCTTTTGCCATCGGGTAGCAGGGCCACGGCGCCGTTCTCGGCCACGATGGCATCCACAGGCCAGCGCGCCGCAAAGGGCTCGCTCCAGCCAACCGGGCGCCCGGTGATCGCCACGATCTTGAAGCCGGCGGCTTTTAATTCACCCAAAGCTTGCAGCGCATCGGGGGTGATCTCCCCCTCGGTGGTCAGTGTGTCGTCGATATCGGTGAAGAGGCCGGTGATGGCTTTTCGTTGCGGGGCAGGCCAGCGGGAAAGTTCTTGCATGGTGAAATTTTCGCACTGAATGTGGCCTCCACGCTCCCCCACTTCGTGTGGGTCGCTGCCCCCCGAGGGGGCCGCCCGCCCTCCGGCCCGGCAAAGCCGGTTCCGGGGCTCATGCTGGGTTGAAGAGTCTGTGGCCTGAGCAGCGGGGGCATTCACCAGTGGGGGCCGAGGGTCCGGCTTTGCCGGCCCTAGGCGCCGCCCCCTTGAGGGGGGAACGGACTACACGAAGTGAGTCCGGACGGGGGTGGGTATAATCTGCTTTCCTGAGGAGCGTTGCAAGCCACATCACGTGGACCAGGCTCAGGACTTCATTGCAACCACGCTCACCCGCATGTGCTCTCTCAAGCCGGGTGAATGACTGAATTCCCCTTTCCTTGAATGCCGTGCCCGTGGCGATTTTGCCCAGTTACTACGTTTGATTATTGGAGAACCGTATGAGCGCCGTCCTGAAGCCTTCCACCGACCACATCATTGCCGACATCTCGCTTGCCGCCTGGGGCCGCAAGGAACTGAACATCGCCCAGACCGAAATGCCCGGCCTGATGGCCATCCGCGAAGAGTTCGCGAAGGCGCAGCCGCTGAAGGGCGCGCGCATCACCGGTTCGCTGCACATGACGATCCAGACCGGCGTGCTGATCGAAACCCTGCAGGCCCTGGGCGCCGACGTGCGCTGGGCTTCGTGCAACATCTTCTCGACGCAGGACCACGCCGCCGCCGCGATCGCCGCCGCCGGCACGCCGGTGTTCGCCATCAAGGGCGAAACCCTGGCCGACTACTGGGACTACACCCACCGCATCTTTGAATTCAACGGCGCCAAAGGCACGCCCGAAGAAGGCCCCAACATGATCCTGGACGACGGCGGCGACGCAACGCTGCTGATGCACCTGGGCACCAAGGCCGAAAAAGACGCCAGCCTGATCTCCAAGCCGACCAGCGAAGAGGAAATCTGCCTGTTCAACTCGATCAAGGCCAAACTCGCGCAGGACCCGACCTGGTACAGCCGCCGCCTGAAGAACATCATCGGCGTGACCGAAGAAACCACCACCGGCGTGCTGCGCCTCAATGAAATGTCGGCCAAGGGCACGCTGGCCCTGCGCGCCATCAACGTCAACGATTCGGTGACCAAGTCCAAGTTCGACAACCTCTACGGCTGCCGCGAATCCCTGGTCGACGCCATCAAGCGCGCCACCGACGTGATGGTGGCCGGCAAGGTCGCACTCGTGGCCGGCTACGGCGACGTGGGCAAGGGCTCGGCCCAGGCCCTGCGCGCACTGAGCGCCCAGGTGTGGGTGACCGAGATCGACCCGATCAACGCCCTGCAGGCCGCGATGGAGGGCTACAAGGTCGTGACCATGGAATACGCCGCCGACAAGGCCGACATCTTCGTGTCCGCCACCGGCAACAAGAACGTGATCACCTACGACCACATGGCCAAGATGAAAGACCAGGCCATCGTCTGCAACATCGGCCACTTCGACAATGAAATCGACGTCGCCGCGCTCGAAAAATGCACCTGGGAAGAGATCAAGCCGCAAGTCGACCACGTGATCTTCCCGGACGGCAAGCGCATCATCCTGCTGGCCAAGGGCCGCCTGGTGAACCTCGGTTGCGGCACCGGCCACCCGAGCTTCGTGATGTCGTCCAGCTTCGCCAACCAGACGATCGCGCAGATCGAGCTGTTCACCAAGCAGGCCGACTACGAAGTGGGCAAGGTTTACGTGCTGCCCAAGCACCTCGACGAAAAAGTTGCGCGCCTGCACCTGAAAAAGGTGGGCGCGGTGCTGACCGAGTTGAGTGATGAGCAGGCGGCTTATATCGGCGTTTCTAAAGCCGGTCCGTACAAGGCAAATACCTACCGCTATTAATTAGTGGTGGTATTCCTCCCTCTCCCTCTGGGAGAGGGCAGGGGTGAGGGCCGGCGGCGTTTATTTGCTCTGGCAGTTTTTTGGGGCCGCTGACCCTCACCCCAACCCTCTCCCAAAGGGAGAGGGAGTAGAAGACGCCTATTCCATGGAGCTACATGCGCGCTGACCTATTCCTCGTCGACCACGGCCATGCCGCCACCCGCTCGCAGGCCCAGCGCCTGATTGCTTCGGGCGTGCAATGGCGCGCGGAAGCGCAGGCGCCCTGGAAGAAGGTCGCCAAGAACGGCGACGAGATTCCGGAAGGCGCCGAGCTGCAGTTGCTGGACACCACCGAAGCCAAATACATCTCGCGCGGCGGGCTCAAGCTTGAAGGCGCGCTCAAGGCCACCGGCTTGTCCGTGGCCGGCCTGCGCTGCCTGGACATCGGCCAGTCGACCGGCGGTTTCACCGACTGCCTGCTGCAGCATGGTGCCGTGCAGGTGGTGGGCGTGGACGTGGGGCATGGCCAGCTGCATGCCAGCCTGCGCGAAGACCCGCGCGTGGTCTGCATCGAAGGCGTCAATGCGCGCGCCATGACGGCGGCCGACCTGGTGGCCGGCCATGCGGGCGACTCGGGTGATATGGATTTCGGCGACGACGAAGATGCGTACGAAGAAGACCCGGCCATCGACGCCAACTTCGACTTCCTGACCGGCGACCTGTCCTTTATCTCGCTCACGCTGGTGTTGCCCGCGGTGGTGCGCCTGCTCAAGCCCGGCGGCGATTTGTTGATGCTGGTCAAGCCGCAGTTTGAACTGCAGCCCGGCCAGATCGGCAAGGGCGGCATTGTGCGCGATACCGCGCACTTCGAGTTTGTGGAAAAGCGTTTGCGCGATGCCTGCGCGGCCCTGGGGCTGGAGGTCAAAGCCTGGCTGGCCTCGCCGATTGAAGGCGGCGACGGCAACCGCGAATTTTTCATCCAGGCCGTCAAGGGCGATGAGGTGGCGGGCGAAGACCAGCCGCTGCCGGCCGCGCCGCAGCGCAAGGTCGCCAAGCGAGTGCCGCGCGCCGAATTGCGCGCCTCCCGCGCGCCGCACGAAGACTCCGAACTCGCGCATGCCGGCCAGCCCGGCCCCGCGCGCGGAAAACGGCGCGACAAAAAAACCGACAACGAGTGAGAGATACGTGATGAACCTGCCCCTCAGCTTTGAATTCTTCCCGCCCAAGACGCCCGAAGGCGCGGCGAAACTGCGCGTGGCGCGCCAGGCGCTGTATGCGCACAAGCCCGAGTTCTGCTCGGTCACCTTCGGCGCCGGCGGCTCCACGCAGGACGGCACCTTCGGCACCGTGAAGGAAATCCTCGACGAAGGCGTGGCAGCGGCCTGCCATTTCTCGTGTGTGGGTGCGACCAAGGCTACCGTGCGCCAGCAACTGGCGACGCTGCGGGCCATGGGCGTGAAGCGCCTGGTCGCGCTGCGCGGCGACCTGCCCAGCGGCTATGGCGCCGGCGGCGAGTTTCATTACGCGAGCGACCTGGTGGCCTTTATCCGCGAGGAAACCGGTGCCGCCTTCCACATCGAGGTGGCGGCCTATCCCGAGATCCATCCCCAGGCCAGGTCGGCGGACGCCGACCTGCAGGCCTTCGTCAAAAAGGTCAAGGCCGGCGCCGACTCGGCCATCACGCAATACTTCTTCAACCCGGACGCCTACTTCCGCTTCGTCGACGACGCGCAGGCCCTGGGTGTGGACCTGCCCATCGTGCCCGGCATCATGCCCATCATCAGCTCCACGCAGCTCATGCGCTTTTCCGACGCTTGCGGCGCCGAGATCCCGCGCTGGATACGCCTGCGCCTGCAGGGCTTCGGCGACGACACTGCGTCCATCAAGAGCTTCGGCCTGGACGTGATCACCGGCCTGTGCGAGCAGCTCTATGCCGCAGGCGTGCCCGGCATCCACTTCTACACGATGAACCAGGCCGCGGCGACGACCGAAATCATCGGGCGGCTGCAGCAACGGGCCTGAGCCCCCATCCCATGCGCCAGGGTGTGATGCGTTTTGCCGGTGCCGCCGGCGCAGCGGCTTTGCTGGCGCTGCTGGCGGCTTGCACGACGGCCCCGGCCACATCCCCCGCTTCGCGCACGGCTGCACCCCGGCCCGCCGCGGCGCAGCAGCACGACGCGCCCGGCCAGGCCGTTGATGAAGTAGCGCCTGTCCCCCTCACCGAGCGGCCCCGCCCTGAACTGCTGGGCGGCGAGGTGCCGCGCGAGTTCCAGCGCGGCACGGCCTCCTGGTACGGCCCGCGCTTCAACGGCAGGCGCACCGCCAGCGGCGAGCGTTTTGACATGCGCGAGTTCACCGCCGCCCACCGCACGCTGCCCTTCGGCACCCTGGTGCGCGTGCACAGCCTGGTCAACGGCCGCGACGTGGACGTGCGCATCACCGACCGCGGCCCCTACGCCGGCAACCGTATCATCGACCTGAGCCGCGCGGCGGCCGAGGAACTGGGCATGCTGGGCCTGGGTTTCAAGGAAGTGGTGCTGATGGTGCCGGAGTCCACGCCCGAGGTGGCGGTGACGCCGCCGCCGGCCCGCAAGCCGGTGCGCAAACCGCGCCGGGCTTCGCCTGCCGGAAAGCGCTGAGCTGGTAGGCTGGGTTAACTGTCGTAGCCTGCTATCTCTTTCGGCGCGAGGCGGTCAAGCCCTGTACGCCGCGTACCCGAGGAAGGCCAGCACTGCGGTCACGACCAACCAGAACTCCCAGGTGGTATGCGTGAATCGCTTCTTTCTCAGCAAGCGCTCGGCAAGCTCCTTGCCGCGTTCCGCGGCGGCATCGGCTTCTGCAAAAACACGCTCGCCAATCAGGTGAGCCTCTTCAAACTTCTGGGCGGCTGATAAATAAGCCTCTTTTTCTGAGGGGTCGGCTTCTTTGGCCGCCAGGGCACGCATGGACTCCGCAGCCTTGGTAAAACCGTCGGATTTTTCGATCTTGGACATTCATGGCCCCAGGGTTTGACAGCTGAAGAGGACGAGCTCTGGCAGAGGATGGCCCGTTTCGCCTCCAGATCGCATTGTGCCCACCGCACCTGACCAAGCCGCAGGGTCAATCCAGAACAGCTGGCACCAGTTGTTTCAATTTATTAGAATTTCAGTAATTCCTGAAAATTCAATAAATCAAAGAGGCCCGGCACCATGAACCTGCCCCCCTTAACCCAGCGTTTTGTCCTGCATTTCGGTGAAATGGGCAGCCGCTGGGGCATCAACCGCACCGTGGGGCAGATTTATGCCCTCTTATATGTATCGCCGCGCGCCCTGAATGCCGACGAAATCGGGGAGGCGCTGGCGTTCTCCCGCTCCAACGTCAGCATGGGGCTCAAGGAGCTCCAGTCCTGGAACCTGGTGCGGCTGCAGCACCTGCCCAATGACAGGCGCGAGTATTTCCAGGCGCCTGAAGACGTCTGGGCCATCTTCCGCACCCTGGCCGAGGAGCGCCGCAAGCGCGAGATCGACCCGACGCTGTCCATGCTGCGCGATGCGCTGATGGAGCATCCCTCGCACGCGGACGACATCCACGCCCAGGCGCGCATGAAGCAGATGCACGACCTGATCGAGCTCATGACGGGCTGGCTGGCGGACGTGCAAAAAATGGATTCGGCGACCTTGATGAGCCTCATGAAGATGGGCGCCAAGGTGCAGAAGCTGCTGGAGATCAAGGACAAGGTCGCCAGCACCGTGAAGGCCGGTTTGACAGGCCGCGCGCCATCCCCCACAGTGGCAGCTCCGCCTTCCGAAGCGCCCGAACCACCCGCAGCGCTGCCTGCCAGCCTTCCCGATGACACCAGGAGTTGACGATGGACGGACTTGACGCATTCCTGTTGGCCCGCATCCAGTTCGCGGCCAACATCACTTTCCACATCCTGTTCCCGACCATCAGCATCTCGCTGGGCTGGGTACTGCTGTACTTCAAGCTGCGTTTCGTTAAAAGCCAGGACCAGTTCTGGATGGATGCCTACCAGTTCTGGGTGAAGATTTTCGCGCTGACCTTCGCGCTGGGCGTGGTCAGCGGCATCACCATGAGCTTCCAGTTCGGCACCAACTGGCCGGGTTATATGCAGAAGGTCGGCAACATCGCCGGGCCGCTGCTGGCCTATGAGGTGCTGACGGCCTTCTTCCTGGAAGCCACCATGCTGGGCGTGATGCTGTTCGCGCGCGAACGTGTCAGCGAGACCATGCACACCGTGGCTACCCTGCTGGTGGCGGGCGGCACCACGCTGTCGGCCTTCTGGATCCTGGCGCTCAACTCCTGGATGCAGACGCCCGCCGGTTTTGAAATGATCAACGGCCAGGCGCATGTGACGAGCTGGTTCGAAGTGATCTTCAACCCCTCTTTTCCGTACCGCCTGGTGCACATGCTGCTGGCCTCGGGGCTCACGGTGGCCTTCCTGGTGGCCGGGGTGTCGGCCTACCGCTGGCTGCGCAATGACCGCGGGGCCGAAGTGATGGCCGGCCTGAAGACCGGCATCTACATGGCGGCGATGCTGATCCCGCTGCAGATCATTGCCGGCGACCTGCACGGCCTCAACACGCTGGAGCACCAGCCGGCCAAGCTGGCCGCGATGGAAGGCATCTGGAAAACCGAAAAAGGCGTGCCCGCCGTGCTGTTCGCGCTGCCGGATGAAAAGGCCAAGGCCAACCGCTACGAGATCGCGATTCCCAAGCTGGCCTCGCTCTACCTCACGCACTCGATGGACGGCGAGGTCAAAGGCCTGGACCAGTTCGAGGGCAAGCATCCGCCCGTGGCGCCGGTGTTCTGGGCCTTCCGCATCATGGTCGGTGTGGGCCTGTTGATGTTGGCCGTGAGCTGGGCCAGTGTGCTGCAGCTGGCTCCGTGGAAGAAAGACCCGGCACGCACCCTCACGGTCTGGCATGCGCGCGTGCTGGTGGCCATGACCTTCGCCGGCTGGATCGCGTTGGTCGCCGGCTGGTACGTGACCGAAATCGGCCGGCAGCCCTGGCTGGTGACGGGCGTGCTGACGGCGGCCGATGCGGCCTCGAAAGTGCCGGCGCCGCGCATCGCGCTGACCTTGTCGCTCTACCTCGCGCTGTACGCGGTGCTGCTGGCGTCTTATGTGTCGGTGGTTTTCTACCTGGCGCGCCACAAGAAGCACGCGGACAAGCCCTTCGGCGATGACGACAACACCGCGGGCGACACCGAAAAGGAACTCAACGTCGTGAACTACCCCGAAAAGGAAGGAGCATCCCATGCTTGATCTTGCCCCCGACCTGACGCAAGCCGCCGGCTGGATGCCGATTGTTTTCCTGGTGGTGATGGGGCTGGCGATGCTGGCCTATGTGATCCTGGACGGCTACGACCTGGGTGTGGGTGTGCTGATGCGCCGCGCCAGCGACGAGGACAAGGACACCATGATCGCCAGCATAGGCCCGTTCTGGGACGCCAACGAAACCTGGCTGGTGCTGGGTGTGGGCATCCTGCTCACGGTGTTCCCGGTGGCGCACGGTGTGATCCTGGGTGCGCTGTACTTGCCGGTGGCCTTCATGCTGATAGGCCTTACCTTGCGCGGCGTGGCCTTTGACTTCCGGGTGAAGGCGCGCGCCAGCCACAAGCCGCTGTGGAACCGCATGTTCTACACCGGTTCGCTGCTGGCGAGCTGGTCGCAGGGTTATATGCTGGGCTCGCTGGTCACCGGCTTTGCCGACAACTGGTGGACCATCGTGTTCAACGCGGTGATCGGCCTGTCGCTGGTGGCGGCCTACTGCCTGATGGGCGCGGGCTGGCTCATCATCAAGTCCGAGGGCGAGCTGCAGCTGCGCGCGGTGCGCTGGGCCCGTGCCAGCCTGTGGTTCACCATGGCCGGGGTGGCGGCGATCTCGATCGCCACGCCGCTGGTGAGCCAGAGCATTTTTGCCAAGTGGTTCTCCTTCCCCAACATCGTGCTGCTGCTGCCGATCCCGGCCGCCACGCTGGTGCTGTTCGGCGTGATCTTCCGCAGCCTGCAGCGCCTGCCGGTGCGGCTGGCGCAGGGCAATGAATACGGCGCCTGGGTGCCTTTCGGCGCGACGGTGGGTGTGTTCCTGCTGGCCTTTTACGGCCTGGCCTACAGCCTGTTTCCCTGGCTGGTGATCGACAGCCTGGACATCTGGAAAGCCGCCGCCGCGCCCGAGGCCATGGGCGTGATCCTGGCCGGGGCGGCGGTGGTGCTGCCGATGATCATTGGCTATACGGTATTCGCCTATCGTGTCTTTTGGGGCAAGAGCACTGCCCTCAAGTACTAGCGCTACAAACTGATTTCGGGTGCGGGCGCCACAGCCTCAAGCTCCAGCAGAAAAGCTTCGGCTGATTCATAACGCTGCTCGGGCCTTTTGGCCATCAGCTTGTTGACGATGCCTTGCAGGTCGGCATGCGCGGCCGGCAGTGCGGGGGTTTCGGCATTCAGGTGCTTGGCGAGCAGCAGCTCGAGTGACTCGGCGATGTATGGCCTGCGGTGGGCCAGCATTTCAAACAGCATCACACCCAGGCTGTAGAGGTCGGACAGGGCCGTGACCTTGCGACCGGTGGCCTGCTCGGGGCTCATGTAATAGGGGGTGCCGACCACGTCGCCGTGGTGGGTCTGCGTCAGGCCCATGTTCTGCGACTGCAGCATGGACTTGGCGATGCCGAAGTCGGCCAGCGCCACGCTGCCGTCGGCGCGCAGCATGACGTTTTCGGGCTTGATGTCGCGGTGCACGATGCCGTGCGCGTGGATGGCCGACAGCGCCTGCGCGATTTCGCGCGCGACCATGAGCGCCTGCGGCCGCGCCAGGCTGGGGCCGAACAGGCCGCGCAGATCGCCGCGCTCGAAGTATTCCATCGCGATGTAGGCATGCTCGTCGGTGAAGCCCTGGTCATAGATCTTGATGACATGCGGATGGTCTATCTTGCAGAGCAGGGCGTATTCCTGGATGAAGCGCACCAGGTGCTCGGAGGCCTCCTTGCCGCGCGAATCGAGTACCTTGAGCACGATGGGCAGGCCGTCGGACTCGCGCTCGCTGAGGTAGACCTCGGTCATGCCGCCCGCGCCTATCTTGCGCGTGATGCGGTAGCCCTTGAGCCGCACCGGCTCGGTGCTGGCGTCGAAGCGCAGATCCTTGAGGGCGGAGAGCTTGGAGTCCAGCGCCCCTTTGACGGCGCGCGCGGTGATGTCGGAGTTGGCGCGCACCGCGTCGCTGATCTCCTTGGCGCGCTCGGTCAGGCTGGCCATGCCGTGGATCTTGTCCTCCATGGTAGTGACCAGGCCGATGACTTCCATCACGTCGATGGCGAGGTTCTTGCCCGGCACCACCAGCGAGGTGTGGGTGCCGGTCTGTATGCCGGTGCCGGCCAGGCCCAGGGCTTCTTCGCTGGCCATGACGGTCCAGCCCATTTCCTCGGAAGCGCTTTCCAGGCGCGCCGCCAGGGTCACGGTTTCGCCGACGGGGGTGACCTCTTTGTTCTGCTGCGTGCCGAGCTGGCACAGCGTGACGGCGCCGCTATGGATGCCCACGCCCATGGCAAAGGGCGGCAGGGCGCGTGCGCCGAAGCGTTCGTCCAGCCAGTCGCGGAATTCATGCGTGGCCAGCGCCATGGCCAGGGCGGCGGAAATCGCGCGGCGCGGGGCCGGCAGCGGCGAGCCGGTCATGGTGTCCGAGAACACCGCCATCAGGCCGTCGCCGATGAACTTGATGTGGCGGCCGCTGTTCTTCAGCACCGGCTCGGAGGCGCGTTCGAAGTATTCTGTGAGCAGTTGCGACACTTCGGCGGCGTTGAGCTTTTCGGCAATGGAGGTGAAGTTGCGGATGCTGGCGACCAGCACCGTGGCGCTGGAGATTTCTTCGGTTTGCGCCGTGGCGGGAATGTCCACGGGGACCGAGTCGGGCCGGTCGCCGCTGATGCGGTTGGAGAAGGCGGCGCGCAGGCGCGCTTCGCCGGCGGCCACTTCCGAATCGATGGCTTCGCGCACCCGCGCTTTTTTCTTGAGCTGGGCATTGACGGCGTCCAGCAGCTCGGCGCGGCTGAAGGGCTTGGACAGGTAGTCGTCTGCACCGGAGGTCATGCCGCGGCGCATGCTGTCGCGGTCGTCCAGCGCCGTGAGCAGCATGAAGGGGGTGTTGGCCATGTCCTGGTCGGCGCGCAGGGTGGCCAGCAGCTCAAAGCCGTTCATGCCGGGCATGCCGACGTCGGAGATGATCAGGTCGGGCCTGCTGGCGCGGGCCAGCGCCAGGCCTTGCACGCCGTCGGATGCGGCGGCGGTCTCAAAGCCTTCGAGCTTGAGCAGGCGCACGATGTTGCTGCGGATGGCGTCGTCGTCTTCAACGATCAGAATCAGGGTCATGTATGTCCTTGGGAAATGGGCAGGCTGACCGTGAACCGGCTGCCTGCGCCTGGCGTGCTCGCCACTTCGATTTTGCCGTGGTGCAGGTCGACGGCGTGTTTCACGATGGCCAGGCCCAGGCCCGAGCCCTGCCGGTTGCCGACGTTGGAGCCGCGGTGAAAGCTCTCGAACAGCCGCGGCAGGTCGGCGGCCGGGATGCCTATGCCTTCGTCGCTGACCTGCAGGATCAACTCGTCCTTGCCGCCGCCCAGCGTCAGCACCACCACGCTGCCCGGGGCGGAATACTTGCAGGCATTGGTCAGCAGGTTGCTGGCGATGTGGCGTATCAGCCGTTCGTCGAGCATGACCAGCTGCGAAAAAGCGTCGTGGCCGACCGGCGCCTCGAATTCGATGGCGTGCTGGCCGGCGTCGCTGGTGTGCACCTCGGTCACGAGCTTGCGGCACAGCGCCGCGATGTCCACCGGCCGCAGATTGAGCCTGAGCTTGCCGGCGTCGGCCTGGCCGACGGTCAGCATGTCTTCGAGCATGCCCTGCATGCGCTTCACCGCGACCACCAGGTCGGCCATGATGTCCTGGCGCTCGCGGTGCGTGATTTTTTCGCCGTAGTGCTCTATCAGTTCGGCCGAGGACAGGATCGTCGCCAGCGGCGTGCGGAACTCGTGCGAGGCCATGGAGACGAAGCGGGTCTTGAGTTCGCCCAGTTCGCGCTCGCGCACCAGCGCGCGCCGGGTTTCCTCGTCGGCTTCCTTGCGGCGCGTGATGTCCACGTAAGTCCAGACCGAACCGTCCTCGGGCCGGCCGCGGTCCAGTGCCGAGCCGTCCAGCTGCACCCAGATCAGCTCGCCGTTCTTGCGGCGCATGCGCGCTTCCGCCGAGAACAGGCCGGTCTGCGTGATCTGCGCGTAGGCCAGCGCGCCCAGGCGCTCGAACTCTTCGTCGTCGGGGTAGTGCACCCGGGTTTCCTGGCCCAGCAGCTCGGCCGGGCTGTAGCCCAGCATGGCGGCCAGCGTGCGGTTCAGCCACTGGTGGCGACGCGCCTTCAGGAAGGTCACGCCGACGGCGGTGGTCTCCAGGATGGCCTCGCGCTGCGCCAGCGCGCTCTTGAGTTCGTGGTCGAGCCGGCGTCGTTCGCTGATGTCGGACATGAGCACCAGCAGGGCCGGCTCGCCGTCCCACTCGATGCGCGTGCCGTAGATGCTGGCCCAGCCGGTGCGCAGCGAGGGCGCCATGGCCTCGCGCGGCGGCGTGATGAAACGCGCCTCATAGGCGCTGACCATGGTGCCCGACTGCATGAGTTCGCGGCGCTGCTGCACGATGGGCCGGTCGTCGGGGTGTATCAGGTGCAGCGAAGGCAGGCCGGTGAGCGTGCAGCCGAACAGCTCCTGCGCGCTGGCATTGGCAAAGCGGACGATGCCTTTTTGCACCACGAGGATGGTGTCGTTGACGTTTTCCACGACCGCGCGGTAGCGCTCGGCGGCGGACTGGGTCAGGGCCTCCAGCCTTTTGCGTTCGGTGACGTCCTTCAGGAAAAACAGGTCTGCCGGCGCGCCCTCCCAGTCCACCAGCACGCCGTTGATTTCCACCCAGGACACCGTGCCGTCGTCGCGCTGGAACCGCGCCTCAAAGGCCGGGACGACCTGGCCCGCGGCGCGCAGCTGGTGCTTGCCGGAAACAAAGTCGCGGTCTTCCGGGTGGATGAACTCAATCATGGGCCGGTCGGCCATGCTGCCGGCCTGCGTGCCCAGCAAGGCCAGGCAGGGCGGATTGGCGAAGCGGAGCAGTCCGCCCTGGCCCACGCAGATGTTTTCGGTCGCCAGGTCGACCATGGTCTGGTAGCGCGCCAGCGAGGCGCCCAGCTCGCGCGTGCGCAGCGCGACCTGGCGCGCGATCTCGGCTTCCATGGATTCCTCGTCCGCCGGGACCGGGTAGTCCGTACGCGGCCCGCGGCCGGGCGTGCCGGGCAGGGCGGGGGAAGTCGGATGTGCCTGAGCGGGCATGAAGGTTGTCAAACGCCGGTGAGAGGTCAGGAGGGCAGGGGCTGCGGACGCGGGAAAGGTGACAGGCAACCTTGCCACAACTCACCGCGGCGGTAAAGACCGGAAAACATGTGCGTGCGAGGCTGCAAACCGGCTAGCCTCGGCGTCGCCAGACCTTTGCCCCCGTGCGCTTCAGCCGCCGTGTTCCAGCGTGAAGCCCGCGTTGCGGTCCTGGCCCAGCAACGCGACCATTTGCGGCAGGGCGGCCTGCAGCTCGGCTTTGAGCGTGTGCGGCGGGTTGATGACGAACATGCCGCTGGCGGGAAGGCCCGGGCGAATCACTTCCCCGGTCGTATCTGTCGTTAACTTGCTTGATTTCACCGTTAAAGCCGCATTCAGCCAGCTGCGGCCGCTTTTGACGGCCAGGGTTTTGAGTTTTCGCGGCAAATCGTGCGCTTCAGGCCGCGGAATGATGGGGTACCAGACCACATAGGTGCCGGTGGCAAAACGCTTGAGGGCGTCGGCCATGCAGGTGGCCACGCGGCCGTAGTCGCTTTTCATTTCGTAGCTGGGATCGCAGAGCACCATGGCCCGGCGGGCCGGCGGCGGCAGAAAGGTTTTCAGGGCTTCAAAGCCGTCTTCACGGGCAACGGCCACCTGGCGGCCCACGCCCAGCTGCTCGATGTTGCCGGAAAGCGACTTGAAATCGGTGGGGTGCAGCTCGAACAGCTTGAGCTTGTCGCGCCCGCTCAGGAATTGCTGCTCGATGAAGGGGGAGCCCGGGTAAATCTTGAGATGGGCGAGGTCGCCGGTTTCGGAGAACTGCGGGTTCAGGCCGCGCAGCAGGTCAATATAGTCCTGCAGCGCCGGCGCCCAGGCCGGTGCGGCGGCAGGTTTGCCTGCGTCGGCTGCTGCGGTTTTGGGAGCAGCAGGCGCCTTCTTGGCGGGGGCTGGAGCCGCTTTGGGCTCGGACAGCAGGCGGAAAATGCCTTCCTGGGCCTCGCCGCTGGTTTCGGTATAGTCACCGTCCAGCCGGTACAGGCCCGCGCCCGCGTGTGTGTCGATCACGGTCAGCGCCGTGTCTTTCTGGGTCAGGTACTTCATCAACGCGATCAGCGTGGTGTGCTTGAGCACGTCGGCGTGGTTGCCTGCGTGGAAGGCGTGGCGATAGGAAAACATGGGGCTATCCTACCTTCTTGCCGGGGGGGAATGCCTTAAAACCGGCCAAATATTGACGCAAGTCCTTGATTTTTCATATAATCGTGGGCTCTGCAGCGCCTAGTGGTTCCGCGGCAGGGCTAGCAAATACTGCCTAAGAGGTTCTCATCAGAAGAACACCGACCGCAGAAAAGAACCCGACAAACCATTTTTTCGAAAGAAAACTCATGAAAACGTTCAGCGCAAAACCCGCTGACGTGACGCACGAGTGGTTTGTGATTGACGCGACCGACAAGGTCCTCGGACGAGTAGCCAGCGAAGTTGCTCTCCGTTTGCGCGGCAAACACAAGGCCATTTATACGCCTCACGTCGATACCGGTGACTTCATCGTCATCATCAACGCAGCCCAGCTGCGCGTCACCGGCGCCAAGTCGACCGACAAGATCTACTATCGCCATTCCGGATATCCAGGCGGCATCACTGCCACCAACTTCCGCGACATGCAAGCCAAGCACCCCGGCCGCGCTTTGGAAAAAGCCGTCAAGGGCATGCTGCCCAAGGGCCCGCTCGGCTACGCCATGATCAAGAAACTCAAGGTGTACGGTGGTGCAGAGCACCCGCATACCGCCCAACAGCCCAAAGTGCTGGACATCTAAGGAGCCATTGATGATTGGTGAATGGAACAATGGCACCGGCCGTCGCAAATCCAGCGTCGCCCGTGTGTTTATCAAAAAAGGCACCGGCAAGATCACGATCAATGATCGTGACATCCAGGTGTTCTTCGGTCGTGAAACCTCGATCATGATCTGCCGCCAACCCCTGTTTCTGACGAACCACGTCGAGACGTTTGACATCATGGTCAACGTCCACGGCGGCGGCGAGTCCGGCCAGGCCGGCGCAGTGCGCCACGGTATCACCCGTGCGCTGATCGATTACGACGCAACGCTGAAGCCGGCCCTGAGCCAGGCCGGCTTTGTGACCCGCGATGCACGTGAAGTCGAACGTAAAAAAGTCGGTTTCCGTTCTGCTCGCCGTCGCAAGCAGTTCAGCAAGCGCTAAATCCGCTTCGCTCTCCAAAAAAGCCGCCTGGTGCAAGCCTGGCGGCTTTTTTCATGGGCTGTCCATCCGGCGAACCCGGATGCAAACCCTTACTGTGGCTTTACCGCCTTTTGCGGGTATTAATACCCCGTCAGGGCCTTGTCTGCGTGCACAATGCACGCTCCCCGAACCGAAAACAGCAGGGCCCTTTTTTGAAATTTCGCCTGTTTCGCCGTCGCCTGACCATCAGTTCCCCGCGCATGTCGGTGCGCAGCTCGCTCCCTTGGCCCTTGCGCTGGATCGCCGGCGCCCTGATGCTCGGCTTTTCCGGCGCCATCGCCTTGTGGGCCTTCGAGTTCGGCAAAGGCATCACCGGCACGGACACGGGCAGCAAGGAAGAACTGGTGCTGCTGCGGCAGGAGTTGGCCAGCCTGCGCGCGGACCGCGACAAGGCCCAGTCCATCGCCAACACATCGGGCAGCCTGCTGACCGCCGAAAAAGCCGCCCAGGAAAAAATGATGAGCCAGATCCGGCAACTGGAGTCGGACAACCGCAGCCTGCGCGACGACCTCGGCTTTTTCGAAAAGCTGCTGCCGGCCGGCAGCGCCGAAGTCGCCACCATCCGCAGCCTGCAGGCTGAAAGACTGTCCGACACCCAGCTCAAATGGCAGGTGCTGGTCATCCAGGCCGAAAAGGCCGCCCCGAATTTCAACGGAAAACTCGACCTGACCGTCCACGGAACCCAGGCCGGCAAGCCCTGGAGCATGACTTTGCCCGGGGGGCCGCAAACTTTACAGTTCAAACAGTACCGGCGTGTGGAGGGTGTCCTCGACTTGCCCCCCCAAGCCGTGGTACAAAGTGTTACAGCTAAAGTCATTGAGGGAACAGCGGTCAGATCTGCCCAGACCTTCAAGCTTTGAAGAAATGAATTTGAATTTCCCTCCAGCCATCCCGCCCATTGCACACCGACCCAGCACAGGAATCTTTGTATGTTTGGAAAAAAGAAACAGCCGCCCATCAAAAGCCTGATTGCCCAGGGCAGCTGTATTGAAGGCAACCTGAAGTTCACCGACGGCCTGCGCATAGACGGCGAGGTCATCGGCGACATCCGCGCCGCCGAAGGCAGCTCCAGCATCCTGGTGATCAGCGAATCCGCCACCGTGACCGGCTATATCCACGCAGACCACGTCATCATCAACGGCCGCGTCATGGGGCCCGTGCACGCTTCCGAACTGCTCGAGCTGCAACCCAAGGCCAAGATCGAGGGCGACGTGTCCTACAAGGCGCTTGAAATGCACCAGGGCGCCGTCATCTTTGGACAGTTGCGCCCCACCACGCACCCGGAGCTGGAAGAAAAACCCACGCTCAAGCTGGCGGCCAACAATATCTGAGCCTGTGGGCTGAATTGAGCGAGTAAGCGCTCACAAATAGGTGGCGCGGCCTAACACGCATGGGCGTTATGGTTGATTGAATTGCTGTACTATTTGCCCATCAGTGCCGCCAGAGCCTGCAGCCCCGAATCGCGGACGATGTTCGCTTGATGATGTATTGGAGTCCCCATGAGTGCCGTTGCCGAAAATATCCAGACCGAAATGCCCGCGCCTTTTGTCTTCACCGACAGCGCCGCGTCCAAGGTGGCTGAACTGATCGCCGAAGAAGGCAATCCCGACCTGAAGCTGCGTGTGTTCGTGCAGGGCGGCGGCTGCTCCGGCTTCCAGTATGGTTTCACCTTTGATGAAATCACCAACGAAGACGACACCACCATGACCAAGAACGGCGTGTCCTTGCTGATCGACGCCATGAGCTACCAGTACCTGGTGGGCGCCGAGATCGACTACAAGGACGATCTTGAAGGCGCCCAGTTCGTCATCAAGAACCCCAACGCCACCAGCACCTGCGGCTGCGGTTCCAGCTTCTCGGCCTGAGGCGAACCCGCACCCCTGCTAAAAAAGCCGCCCTCGAGGCGGCTTTTTGCTGTCCGGCCGTATCACTCGATCTGTTCAATGCGCTGAACCAAGTCCGCCTTTTCTCATCTTTCATCCATGCAGGCAGAAGAAAAATCATTGCGTGTGCTGCTCTGGCTGGTGGCCATCGGCTTCTTCATGCAGACCCTGGACGCCACCATCGTCAACACCACCCTCCCGGCCATGGCCCGCAGTTTCGGCGAAAGCCCCTTGCGCATGCAGTCGGTGGTGGTGGCCTATTCCCTCACCATGGCCATGCTGATCCCCGCCTCCGGCTGGATCGCCGACCGTTTCGGCACGCGGCGCGTGTATGTGGGCGCGATCTCCCTGTTCGTCATCGGCTCGATTGCCTGCGCGCTGTCCGGCAATTTGATGCAGCTGGTGGCCGCGCGCGTGGTGCAGGGCATGGGCGGGGCGCTGCTGCTGCCGGTGGGCCGGCTTGCCGTGCTGCGCGCCTTCCCGCGCGAACGCTTTTTGCAGGCCATGAGTTTCATCGCCATTCCGGGCCTGATCGGCCCGCTGATAGGCCCCACCCTGGGCGGCTGGCTGGTCGAGGTGGCCACCTGGCACTGGGTCTTCCTCATCAATATTCCGGTGGGGCTGCTGGGCGGGGTGGCGACGGTGTTCTATATGCAGGACAACCCGCGGTTGCAGGTGCCGCGCTTTGACCTGCCGGGTTATCTGTTCCTGGCCTTCGGCATGGTGGCCGTCTCGCTCGCGGTCGACGGGCTGTCGGGCCTGGGCCTGAAGCAGGCCAGCGTGCTGGTGCTGCTGGTGTTCGGCATGGCCAGCCTGACCGCCTACTGGCTGCACGCGGCCAAGCAGCCCGATCCGCTGTTTTCACCCAAGCTGTTTTCGATTCCCACGCTCAGCATCGGCCTGCTTGGCAACCTGTTCTCGCGCCTGGGCAGCTCATGCATGCCTTTCCTGGTGCCCTTGCTGCTGCAGGTCAGCCTGGACTATTCGCCGCTGCAGGCCGGCATGATGATGGTGCCCGTCGCCGTGGCCAGCATGCTGGTCAAGCGCGTCACCACGCCGCTGATCACGCGCTACGGCTACCGCCGGGTGCTGGTCACCAACACCGCGCTGGTAGGCCTCACCATGGCCAGCTTCGCGCTCATCACGCCGGCACAGCCGCTGTGGCTGCACATCGTGCAACTGGCCTGTTTCGGCGCGGTCAATTCCATGCAGTTCACCGCGATGAACACCGTCACCCTGCGCGACCTGGACAGCAGCATGGCCAGCAGCGGCAACAGCCTGCTGTCCATGGTGCAGATGCTGGCCATGAGCATGGGCGTCGCCGCCGCCGGCGCGGTGCTGGCCGCCTTCACGGGTTTCTTCGGCACCGGTGAGGCGGTGCAGACGCTGCATTCCTTCCAGGCGACGTTTGCCGCGATGGGGCTGATCACGCTGGCCTCGGCGGGGATCTTCTGGCAGCTTTCGCCGGAGGTGAGGCTGGTGAAGAAGGCTGAAGCTTCTGAAGCTTCGGGACAGGGGTAGGTTTTGCTTGTTTCGGCGGCGGGTCCTTTGCTTAGACCTGCTGGCCGGGGATTGCCCGGCAGCAAGTAACTTTCTTTTGCTTCGCCAAAAGAAAGTCACCAAAGAAAAGGCGACCCGCAGTCTGGGTCCCCTGCGCTTCGCTCCGGGGCAACCTGCGGTGCTCGAGCCAAGCGGGGTCCGGCTAAACTCGCTTCGCTCAGACAACGCCGGCCCTGATCCGCTTGTCTCTGCGCTCCTCGGCCCAGCCAGGACGGGGCAATCGGGAGCGGGGACAAAAGACAAAGAAACAAACCAAGACAAACAAGGACTCGCCACGGCGAGTCCTTGTTTCTTCAGGTATTCGGTATTTGAATTTGGTATTCCTTCCCCACCCCTTGTGGATGCGCCGAGGAGCGCAGGTTCAGGCGGATCAGGGATCGCGTTGTTTGAGCCGAAGGCGAGTTTAGCGAGACCCCGCCTGAACCGAGCACCGCAGGTTGCCCGTAGCGAAGCGAAGGGACGCAGCAACCAGGGTCGCCTTTTCTTTTGCTTACTTTTCTTTTGGCGAAGCAAAAGAAAAGTAAGTTGCTGCCGGGCAACCCCCGGCCAGCAGGACCAAGCAAAGGACAGGGGAAGCGCGCAAGCCGGCGCAAGACCCGGCAAGCTCAGCTTACTAACGCCAAAGCCCCAAAATCCCCAACCCTCTCCCCCAGGCCGGCAGCCACCAACTCAAACTCATCCGTCAACGCAGGCAGCTTGCCATGGATCTGCGCACTCAGGCGAGGCAGCAAATACTCCCGGTGATTCCAGAACACGCCGCCGCCCAGGCTGATGCGTTCCAGGTCCAGGGTGGCGACCATGTTGTAGAGGCCGCGTCCCAGCACGCGGCACAGTTCGTCGACGATGGTTTGTGCGGCCGCGTCGCCGGCCTGCGCGGCGGCGAACAGTGCGGAGGCGCCGGGATAGCCCGAGCCGGCAAAGCGCCGTGCGATCGCGTTGCCGGCGACCACGCCTTCAAGGTCGCCCATGTTGCCGCAGCCGCACAGCGCGTCGCTCTGGTCGCTGACAAAGGTGTGGCCCGCGTGGCCGGCGTTGCCGTGTTTGCCGCGCAGGATGCGGCCGTCCACGCAGAGGCCGAAGCCTATGCCGGTGCTCCAGGTCACGTAGGCGCAGTGGCTGTATCCCTGCAGCGCGCCCCAGCGGCGCTCAGCCTGCAGGGCGCCGATCCCGTCGTTTTCGAGGCGGAGTTTTTCGGCAAAACGACCGCGCAGCGGCGCTTCCAGCGGTACGCTGACCCAGTCGTTGGGCAGGCCGCGCGCCGGGCCGGCCATGCCGCCGCAGATATTGGGATTGGAAATTTCCAGCATGCCGTTTACGGCGATAAAGGGTCCGCAGGACGACACGCCGACGGCCGTGATGTCCTGCTCGCGGACGCCGGCGGCCTCGCAAGCCTGGTCCAGCATGCGCAGCACCTGGCGCGCGACGGTGTCGGGCGGGCCGGCTTTTTCGGTGGGTTCCACGCGGCGGGATTGCAAAGCCAGCGAGGCCTGGGCCAGGCTGAGTTCTTGCCCGCCTTCAATCAGGCTGACCGCGATCTTGGTGCCTCCCAGGTCGACGCAGGCTTTCATGGTGGGCTGTGCTTCCTTAAAGAATTTTGGCGACCAGGCTGGCGATAAAGCTCAGCAGGATGGTGGTGGTGAGCGGAATAAACCATTCGCGCCCGAACAGTCGAAAACGCAGGTCGCCGGGCAGCTTGCCGAAACCCAGCTTCTGCAGCAGCGGGCTGAACCAACTGATCAGCACCAGGGCCAGGAAGATAACAATAAACCAGCGGATCATGATGGCCAGTTTAGGGCCTAGAGCTTATGGCTGCGGTCACCCGTGGCAAAGCCCATGGGCTCCCACACCGACTGGTCTTTGGCGCCGAAGGCGATGACCTTGAACAGCTCGCCCATTTCGTGCTCGGCGATCAGTTTTTGCACCATGATGCGCTGCTCCAGCGGTGCATCCTCCATACCGTCGACCAGGCCGCAGTTCAGTAAAAACCGCCCCTGGCTGGTATAGCCCAGCACCTCCAGCCCGGCCTCCTGGCCGGCCAGGGCGATGCCGGTGAAGTTGACATGTGCGGTGATGTCCTTGCTGCCTACGTCGGCCAAGGCATCGGCGTCCGCCAGGTGGCCGCGGTGGCACATCACGGTGCCCATGCTGCGCTGCGGGTGGTAGTACTCGTGCTCCGGGAAGCCGTAGTCAAGCAGGAAGATGGCGCCGGCCTCCAGCCGGTCGGCCAGGGTGGCGACAAAACCTTCGGCCTGGGGATGGATTTCGGTGAGGTAGTCATGCGCCCCTTCCACGTCGAAAGGCGGCCGCAGCGCGGTGCGCTGGTCGGCATACAGAAAGCCGCCCTCATGCACCACCACGCCGCGTTCGTGCCAGACGCCCTTGAGGCGCGCCAGCAGCTTGACCGGCATGGCGTCCAGCACCTCGTTGCCCAGCACCACGCCGCGCATCTTCGCCGGCAGTTCCGTCGCCCATTGGACCTTGCCGCCGTAGGCGGCCAGCCGTTCGCGCTGGCGTGCCTGCAGGCTGCCCGATAGATCCACGATGGTGTAGCGCTCCAGCCGATCGCCCAGCGCCTCCAGCACCTGCTGCGCCAGTGCGCCCGAGCCCGCGCCGAACTCCCAGATTTCGGCCGTGCCGGTGGCCTCCAGGGCCTGGGCCGCCTGGCGCGCCAGGGCCTGGCCGAAACGCGGCGACAGCTCGGGTGCAGTGACAAAATCGCTGCCGGTGCCCGGCATCAGGCCGAATTTGCGCGAATCGTTGGCGTAGTAGCCCAGACCCGGGGTATAGAGGGCCAGCGCCATGAACTGGTCAAAACCCAGCCAGCCGCCGGCGGCCTCAATGGCCTTGGCGATATGGGCGGCGAGGCCGGTCGTTAAAATAGGGGTATCGGTCGTCGGGGTCATGGGTCACCACCCGCCATTGTCGGCGATCCCCACGGCCTCCTCATCCCGCGCCCCACCACCTTTTTTGCCCTCTTTTTGAGCCTCGACGCCCGCCCATGAACCCTGTTCCGTCCTCTCCTCCCGTGGTCCTGGTGACCGGCGCCTCGCGGCGGCTGGGGCGCGAGATCGCCTTGGCGCTGGCGGCCGGCGGCTGGCAAGTGGCGGTGCACTACCGCGACTCCGAGGCCGAAGCCATGGCCACCGTCGCCGACTGCGCCAGGCTGGCCGGCGCCTCGGCGGCTTTCCAGGCGGACCTGGGCGACGAAGCCGCGGTGCGCGCCCTGCTGCCGGCCGTGGCCGCGCGCATGGGGCGGGTCGATGCGGTGGTCAACAACGCCTCCACCTTTGAGCAGGACAGCGCCGCCAGCTTCGGCTTTGCGGCCCTGGACAAGCACCTGCACAGCAACACCGGTGCCGCCGTGCTGCTGGCGCAGGCGCTGCATGCCCACATCGCGGCGCGCGGCGGAGAGGGCGCGCAAAGCGCGGAAGGCGCCCAGGGCGCCGTGGTCAACCTGCTGGACCAGAAGCTCTGGAACCAGAATCCCGATTTTTTCAGCTACACCCTCTCCAAAGCCGCGCTGGAAGCGGCCGGCACCATGCTGGCGCTGGCGCTCGCGCCCCTGGTACGGGTGGTCGGCGTCGCGCCCGGCCTCACGCTGACCAGCCATTTGCTGAGCGACGCGCAGTTCGAGGCCAGGCACAAGCTGTCGCCGCTGGGCCGGTCGTCCACGCCCGCCGACGTTGCGGCCGCGGTCAAATTCGCGCTGGAGAACCGCTCCATCACCGGCACCACGCTGCTGGTGGACGGCGGCCAGCACCTGATGAAGTTCGAACGTGATTTTTCGCTGATGTGAACCGGCGGAACCGGCTGACACACCACCTCCCCTCATCCACCAAGACTGTCGCCATGTACAACACCCGGGGCACCCAGATCCTGAACCTCAGCGGCTTGCGCTTCGACGCCAACCTGGGCATTCTGGACCACGAAAAAACCGCGCCGCAGCCCATACAGGTCGACGCCGAGCTGAACCTGGGCACGCAGCCGCTGCTGCCCCATGACGACGACATCCACCATGTGCTGGACTACCGCAAGGTGCGCCAGATCATCATCAGCGAATGCACGGCGGAGCACAGCAACCTGCTGGAGAGCCTGATCGGCAAGCTGGCGCACCGCCTGATGCGGCTGCCCGGCGTGCTGGGCGTGCGCGTGAAGATCGCGAAGCTTGAAATTTTTGACGACTGCGAAGTAGCCATTCGCGTCGAGACGGGGCAGTGGTGAACGATATGGGAGCAAGTGATATGAGTGCAGTCTGGGAAGAAGCCGTGGCGGAGTACGAGCAGCAGGAAAGCTCCGCGCGCGTGCAGAACAGCATGAAGATAGAGCGCGAGGACCACAAGCTCGAAAAACGCCTGTGCCGCGAGGTTGGCCGCGCCATCGTCGACTTCAACATGATTGAAGAGGGCGACAAGGTCATGGTCTGCGTCTCGGGCGGGAAAGACAGCTACGCCATGCTCGACATCCTGCTCAAGCTGCAAAAACGCGCGCCCATCAACTTCGAGCTGGTGGCCGTCAACCTCGACCAGAAGCAGCCCGGTTTCCCCGAGCACATCCTGCCGGAGTACCTCGGCAAGCTGGGCGTGCCCTTCCACATCGAAAACCAGGATACCTACAGCATCGTCAAGCGCGTGATCCCCGAAGGCAAGACGCTGTGCTCGCTGTGTTCGCGCCTGCGCCGCGGCATCCTGTACCGCGTGGCCGGCGAACTCGGCTGCACCAAGGTCGCGCTGGGCCACCACCGCGACGACATGCTGCAGACCTTTTTCCTGAACATGTTCTTCGCGGCCAAGCTCAAGGGCATGCCGCCCAAGCTGGTCAGCGACGACGGCAAGAACGTGGTGATACGCCCCATGGCCTACGTCACCGAAAAAGACCTGACGCGCTGGGCGCAAGTGCGCGAGTTCCCCATCATCCCGTGCACGCTGTGCGGCAGCCAGGAAAACCTGCAGCGCAAGCAGGTCGGCAACATGCTGCGCGAGTGGGAGAAAAAATTCCCCGGCCGGCTCGAGAACATGTTCGCCTCGCTGCAGAACATCGTGCCCTCGCACCTGATGGACAACAAACGCCACGACTTCAAGGGCATCAAGGCCACCGGCGTGGCCGACGCCGACGGCGACAAGGCCTTCGACGCCGAGGAATTCCAGGAGCCACGCCTGCCCGGCGCCTCCGTCATCGGCATCCAATCCCGCTGATCATTCTCAATACCTTTCACCATGGAGGTTTTATGAAGCGCACATTTACCACCATTTTTTCCATCGCCGCCCTTGCGCTTTTCATGAGCGGCTGTTCCACGGTTCGTGTGGTCGACAGCGACGTCACCGCCTTTTACAACTGGAACGGCCCGCCCCCGGCGCCAGGTACGCCTTATCGCTTTGAGCGCCTGCCTTCCCAGCAGCTGGTGGGCTCGCCCCAGGACGCCATCGAAAGCATCGCGCGCAACGCGCTGGCCAAAGTGGGGATGGAGCTCAACCCGCCCGTCGCGCGCTACAGCGTGCAAATCGTGGCCAACACCCAGATCGTCGACCGCGGGCCTTATGGCTACAGCCCCTACGGCGGCTTTGGCTTTGGAAGCGGTGTGTTTGTGGGCGGCGGCAACCGCGGCGCCTCGGTTGGCCTGTCCTTCCCGATTGGCGGTGGGATTGCCGAGCCGCCTTATTTCAAGCGCGACCTGAGCATCGTGATGCGTGATTTGCGGACCAACCAGGTCGCTTTTGAAACACGCGCCCTGCACGACGGCGTCTGGGGTGACACCCTGGCCGTACTGCCCGCCATGCTGGATTCGGCCCTGCGCGGCTTCCCGCAACCGCCGCCAGGCACGCGCCGAATCAATGTAGAGATTCCTCGGTAAATGTGGCCCCCACGCTTTTCACTTCGTGTAATGCGCTGCCCCCCGAGGGGGCGCTGCGCCTGCGGCCCGGCAAAGCCGGTTCCGCGGCCCTGGCTGGTATGGTGCGGCGGTGATTCTCTTGCCAGCGGTATCGAATCAACCCCCGTCTTTAACGAATTGATCTGCTCATGACAGAACCTACGCGCATCATTGCAATACGGCATGGCGAGACCATGTGGAACGTGGATACCCGAATCCAGGGCCACCTGGATATTCCGCTCAACGAAACCGGCCGCAGGCAGGCCGAGCGCATGGCGCTGGCGCTGGCCGATGAGCCCATCAGCGCGATCTATGCGAGCGACCTGACCCGCGCCTGGGAAACCGCACAGTACCTGGCCCGCATCCAGGGCATGGAAGTGACACGCGAGGAAGGACTGCGCGAGCGCGGTTTCGGCGACTTCGAGGGCAAAACCTTTGCCGAGATCGAGGCCTTGCTGCCCGACCAGTCCATGCGCTGGCGCAAGCGCGACCCCGAATTCGCGCCCGCCGGCGGCGAATCCCTGATTGCCCTGCGCAGCCGCGTGGTCGCCACGGCCGAGCGCCTGGCGGCCGCCCACCCGGGTGAGCTGATCGCACTGGTCGGCCACGGCGGCGTGATGGACGTGCTTTACCGCGCCGCGACGCGGCTGGACATCCAGGCACCGCGCACCTGGGAGCTCGGTAACGCGGCCATCAACCGCCTCCTTTGGACACCCGAAGGCTTTACGCTCGTCGGCTGGGCCGACACCCAACACCTGGACGATGGCACACTGGACGACAGCGCCTTCCCCGGCGCCCTTCCCGGCGGCGGCTCCCGCGACCCGCTGAGCGCACAATAAAGACCCGAAGAGATACGACGCAGCACCTCATGAGTACCTTGCCCACCCGCCTGGCCGATCTGATCGGCAAGCCGGTCAACGACATCGACACCCCCGCCCTGGTCATCGACATGGACGCGATGAAGCGCAACCTCGCGCGCATGGCCGAGTTCGCCAAAAAGCACAACATCCGCTGGCGTCCGCATGCCAAACTGCACAAAAGCGCCACGCTGGCCAAGATGCAGGTACGCGCCGGCGCGGTCGGCGTCTGCGTGCAAAAGACCTCCGAAGCCGAAATCATGGTGGCCGGCGGCGTCACGGACATCTACATCAGCAATGAGGTCATCGCCCCCGCCAAGCTGGCGCGCGTGGCTGCTCTGGCCCAGAAGCTCGCCGCCCAGGGCGGCCGACTCGCCATCGCGGTCGACAGCACCGAAGGCGTGATCCGCCTGGCGCAGGCCATGACCGAGGCGCGCAGCGCCACCGGCGTGGCCACCGTGATCGACGTGTTCGTCGAAATCGACGTCGGCCAGGGCCGCTGCGGTGTCGAGCCCGGCGCCGCCGCCGTCACGCTGGTACTGGAAATCCGCAAACACCCGGCCCTGCGCTTTGCCGGCCTGCAGGCCTACCACGGCAAGGCCCAGCACATGCGCAGCGGGCAGGAAAGGCGCGAGGCCATCGCCAAGGCCGTCGAGGCCGTGGTGCTCACGCGCAAGCTGGTCGAGGCCCAGGGCATCACGGTGGACCTGGTCACCGGCGCCGGTACCGGCAGCCTGATGCTGGAGGCGGCCAGCGGCGTCTACGGCGAGCTGCAGGCCGGCTCCTTCATGTTCATGGACGCCGACTACGCGAAAAACGAGCGCGACGCGGCCCAGCCGCAGTTCGAGCACGCGCTTTTCATCAAGACCCAGGTCATCAGCACGCATGGCGGCCACGCGGTCTGCGATGCCGGCCACAAGAGCCATGCGATCGACTCCGGCCTGCCGCTGGTGCATGCCTTCGACGCTGAAAGCGAGCTCGAGTATTTCAACGGCGGCGACGAGCACGGCATCCTGCGGCCCGCCGGCGACAGCACGCGCCTGCCCGGCCTGGGCCGCATGCTGTGGCTGATCCCGGGGCACTGCGACCCCACCGTGAATCTGCACGACGTGATGATAGGCGTGACGGGCGGCCTGCGCAGCGGCACCGTGCAGCGCCTCTTCCGGGTCGATGCGCGCGGCGCGCTGACCTGAGTTGCCGGTTTCGTTCTAGAAATTCACGCCGTAGACGGCATACATCGGTGATGCCGCGCCGTTGACGCGCCCGCCGCGGTACTCGGCCTCGCGCACCGATCGCAGCACCGCCTCGTTGAGCTCGGCATGCGTGGACGACAGCACCCGCGCGTCCAGCAGCTTACCCTCGGCGTCCAGCAGCGCAATCACCACGACACGGCCGTGCAGGCCTTGCGCGCGCCAGGCCTGCAGCGCGTCCAGCGCACCCGGCTTGCGCACGCGCGCGATTGAAATCTTCTGCCCCATGCCGTCGCCATCCTGCATCTTCGGCGCCTGCGGGTGGTCGGCGTAGAGCTTGCTCATCTGCTTGAACAGTTCGGGAAATTCCGGCAGGCTGGAAGCGGCCGCCAGCGGCACGGCCGGGTTGGGTGTGCGCGGTGTGGGCGGGTTGCCGGTGGCCGCGCAACCCGCCAGCATGCAAGCCAGGCCCAGGAGGGCGGCAGGCATCCGGCCCAACAGCCCGGAAAAAAGCCTGAAGTAAAACCGCAGGGTCATGATTTCGCGGCCATGGCTTCGGCGTCACGGGCGTGGATGACAAAGACCATGGACGTCATGATCGTTCCATAGGCCAGACAGGCAAGGGCGCCAAGCCAGGATAGAAAGTTCCAGGCGTTGTAGTGGCCCGGATTGGTTTTCAGTTCTTTGGCATAGTCCGGTGACGCGCCGGGCAGGCCACGTGCCGCGCTGTAGTCAAGCGCGGCGTCGCCGAGAAAATAAAACCCCGCGATGCAGGCCGCAACGCCAAGGAAAAAGATGGCACCCTTGGGCCATTCGATACCTTTGACGAAGAACAGGGACAGCGCAAGGGCTGTGCCGCCCGCGAAAAAAAGCTTTCCCGTCACTTTGGGCGATCCCAGCGCAGCAGTTGTTGCCAGACCCAGGGCAGGGGCGCAAACAGCCACTCGGACGCGGGCGCCAGCCCGCTCCATCGCAGCCTGGAGAGGGCGCCGCCGGACACCTCCGTCAGGACGATGACACACACGCAGGTGGCCACGGCGACATAGCAGACCTGGCGAAACGTCGTGCAGGCGGCCGCCGAGGCGCTTGACCAGTGGCGCTGCACCAGGTGCGTGGCCCATCCCAACGCCAGGAGGGTGGTCCCGGCGGAGCCCAGCCATGCGGCCGTACCCCGCAGCATGGCGAAGTCATCAAGCACAAACACCGGCAGGTAGCCGAACAGCACGCCGCTCAGGGCATAGGCCAGCAGGATGGCCACCGCCACGCCCAGGCCCGTTGAATGGAAGAATTGCTGTTCGGCGCTGGCTGCCGGGTTTGCCGCCGCCGACAAGGCTGACCACTGTCCCATTTTCAGGCGTTGAACATGTCGTTTCCGCTGGCCGGCGGCGCCACGCCCAGGTGCCGGTAAGCGGCCAGCGTGGCGATGCGCCCGCGCGGCGTGCGCTGCAGATAGCCTTGCTGGATCAAATAGGGCTCGATCACGTCTTCGATCGTGTCGCGTTCCTCGCCGATGCTGGCGGCGATGTTGTCCAGGCCCACCGGGCCGCCGTCGAAGCGGTGGATGACGGCTTCGAGCAGCTTGCGGTCCATCACGTCAAAGCCCTGCGGGTCCACGTCCAGCATGGCCAGCGCCTTGTTGGCGATGTCCAGCGAGATATGGCCGCTGCCCTTGACGTCGGCGTAGTCGCGCACGCGGCGCAGCAGGCGGTTGGCGATGCGCGGCGTGCCGCGCGAGCGGCGGGCGATCTCAAAGCCGCCTTCCTCGTCCATGGGCGCGTTGAGCAGCTTGGCGCTGCGCCTGACGATGCGCGCGAGTTCGTCGGGCGTGTAGAACTCCAGCCGCGCGACAATGCCGAAGCGGTCGCGCAGCGGGTTGGTCAGCATGCCGGCGCGCGTGGTGGCGCCCACCAGGGTGAAGGGCTGCAGGTCCAGCTTGATGCTGCGCGCCGCCGGGCCTTCGCCGATCATGATGTCGATCTGGTAATCCTCCAGCGCGGGATAGAGGATTTCCTCCACCACCGGGCTCAGGCGGTGGATTTCGTCGATGAACAGGACGTCGTTCTTTTCGAGGTTGGTCAGCAGCGCCGCCAGGTCCTTGGGTTTTTCGAGCACCGGGCCCGAGGTCTGCCGCAGGTTCACGCCCAGTTCGTGCGCGATGATGTGGGACAGCGTGGTCTTGCCAAGGCCGGGCGGGCCGAACAGCAGTACGTGGTCCAGTGCCTCGTTGCGCTTTTTGGCCGCGCCTATGAAAATTTCGAGCTGGTCGCGCACCTTGGTCTGGCCCACGTATTCGTCAAACAGCTTGGGGCGCAAGGCGCGCTCGATGGCCTCCTCGCCAGGCGAGGCCGGCGCGGCCGACATCACGCGCTTGGCGGGTGGGAAGTCGCCGGAAGAGAAATCGTCGGTCTGGATGCTCATGTCAATTCTCTGCAGAAATGCCGTTCATTACGCTGGTATCGCTCAGTGTCGACAAGTCAGATTTTTCAGGTCTGTTGCCAAACGCAGCCAGATAGGCGGCCGGGTCATTAAAAAGCGCTCTTCTTGCTCGTAGTTCCGAAAGGTTCGTGAGGACCAGTTTCGGTTTTTCGTGTTGATCCATCGTAGTAGTCGCAAGGCAATGCCAGTAATGTCCTTCGCTGTCTGCCAGCAGCATATCGTTGTAGACAAAGAACAATCCACCTTGTTCATCCCCCAGATGTCCTGTGGATGGTTTTTCTCTAAGGGGCCGATACCATTTGAGCGCTTCTTCTGCCGCAAGCATGTCGTTTGTCGATCCTTGCCGGCGAGCCCCAAACCGCTCGGCAAGCGCAGCTGATTCTTTTTTCCTCAAAACATGCGCCAACTGCCGGATTCGGCGCACTTCGACCCCCATCAACATCAGAACTGCAACGCCCAGGGCGCCAACAATCCAGGTCAACATCTGGTTGTCATTTCGCCAGCGCCTTCAGCGCCAGCTTGATACCGTCACTCACACCAATATCTTTCGGCAGGGCTTTCAACGCCAGCGCGGCATCGCGGTCGCTGTAGCCCAGCGCCACCAGGGCCTGCAGGATGTCGGACTGGGCGTCGTTGGCCACGCTGACCTGCACGCCGATGTCGGCGCCCAGCTTGCCCTTCAATTCGAGCAGCAGGCGCTCGGCGGTCTTTTTGCCGATGCCGGGCACCTTGATGATGCGGCCGGCTTCCTGCTGGGTCACCGCCTGCGAGAGTTCCTCGACGCTCATGCCGCTGAGCACGCTGAGCGCGGTGCGCGGGCCCACGCCGGAAATCTTGATCAGCTGGCGGAAGGCGGCGCGCTCGGTGGCGCTGCCGAAGCCGTAAAGGATTTGCGCGTCTTCGCGCACCACGAAGTGCGTCAGCAGGCTGACTTTTTCGCCCAGGCCGGGCAGGTTGTAGAAGGTGCTCATGGGCACCAGCACTTCATAGCCGACGCCGTTGCAGTCCACCAGGATTTCCGGGGGATTTTTTTCGGCCAGCTGGCCTGAGAGTCTTCCAATCATGGGCAAATCTTATCAGTCAGGCGCTGGCGCCTGTTTGGGCGGACAATTGCGTTCCGGCCGGCGCTGCCGCCGGCATTGGCCCCATCGTTCGCCCTTTTTCAGGAAAACCCGCGCCTTGATTCTTCGCCACACCTTCACGCCGCCCAACAACACCCGCATGGGCCACCTGTGCGGGCCCATGGACAGCCACATCCGCACCATAGAGGCGGCGCTGGACGTCACGATCGCGCACCGCTTCGAGCAGTTCAAGATCGACGGCACCAAGGTGAAGGCGACCCTGGCGCTGGAGGTGCTGCAAGCCCTATACGAAATCGCCCAGCGGCCCATAGAACCCGAAACCGTGCAGCTGATGCTGGCCGGCGACACGGCTCTCAGCATCGCGCCCGACGGCACCGCGGCGCTCTCAACCCGGCGCGCCGACCTGCGCGCCCGCACCACCAACCAGGGTACCTACCTGGAAAACATCGCCACGCACGACATCACTTTCGGCATCGGCCCGGCCGGCACCGGCAAGACCTACCTGGCCGTGGCCTGCGCGGTTGATGCGCTGGAGCGCAGCACGGTGCAGCGCATCGTGCTGACACGCCCGGCGGTCGAAGCCGGCGAACGCCTGGGATTCCTGCCGGGCGACCTGAGCCAGAAGGTGGACCCTTACCTGCGCCCGCTGTACGACGCGCTGCACGAGCTGATGGGCTTTGAGCGCGTGCAGAAAGCCTTCGAGCGCCAGCAGATCGAGATTGCGCCGCTGGCCTTCATGCGCGGCCGCACGCTGAACCATGCGTTTGTCATCCTTGACGAGGCGCAAAACACCACGCCCGAGCAGATGAAGATGTTCCTGACGCGTATCGGCTTCGGCAGCAAGGCGGTGGTCACGGGCGACGTGAGCCAGGTGGACCTGCCGCGCACGCAGCTCAGCGGCCTGGTCGATGCCGAGCGCGTGCTCAAGCGTGTCAAGGGCATCGCCATCACCCGCCTGACCAGCGCCGACGTGGTGCGCCACCCGCTGGTGGCGCGCATCGTCGATGCCTACGACAAATCGCCGGGCCGGCCGGCCCCCGCGGAGGAGGGTGCCGAACTCGTGGCTGCGCCCGCCCGCCGCGCCAGCGCCCGGAGCCGCAATGGCTCTTAAACAATTGAGTCTGTCGCTGCAGTTCGGCGACCTGAAAAACGCCGCGCGCCACCGCGCGGCCCTGCCGCGCCACGGCGTGGCCCGCTGGATACGCCACGCGCTCGCGCAGGACGGCGAGATCACCGTGCGCATCGTGGATGCCGAGGAAGGCCAGGCGTTGAACCGCGACTACCGCCAGCGCGATTACGCCACCAACGTGCTGACCTTCGACTACACGCAGGAGCCGGTGGTGACCGCCGACCTGGTGCTGTGCGCGCCGGTGGTTGCCAAAGAGGCGAAAGACAACAAAAAGACGTTGCAGGCCCACTACGCGCATTTGCTGGTGCACGGCACGCTGCACGCCCAGGGCTGGGACCATGAAACCGGCGAGGAAGATGCCGAGGCCATGGAGGCGGAGGAAATCCGCATCCTGGCGGGGCTGGGGTTTAAAAACCCTTATCGCTGAGTTTCCGGGCCCGGTTCGCCTTCAGGATTTCCACTTGTCCATATAGGCCGCATAACCGGCGCGCCAGGACGGGGTGCCGAAGACGCCGCTGCTTTGATGCACCACGGAAATAGGCCAGGTGCCCATGCTGAGTCCCAGCTGTTCGGCTTCACGGCAAAAGTCGAGGTCGTAAAAATGGAAGTTGAAACGCTCGTCAAAGCGCAGGCCTTTTTTGATCAGCAATTCGCTTTCGCAGGCCATCAGCAGGCCGTCCAGCAGCTTGACCGGCACGCCCGACGGGCCAAAGACGCTGAGATTGGAGGAGGGAAAGCCGTCGCCGTGGCCCACCACGCCGCTGAGGTTTTCGCGCGCGTCCCAGGTGAGCTTTTCATCGATAAACGCCCAGCCCGGCTGGCGCGGCACACGGCGCCGGTTGCCCGCCAGGCCGATGATGTCGTATTTCGCGAGCCCCTCGCGTAAATGGTCGGCCCAGAAAAAATCGCAAAGGTGCAGGTCGTCATGGCAGAAAACCAGCAGTGCCGGCTGCTCCCGCGCCTCCTCGATGGCCTGGTTGTAGACGGAGGGCAGGCCGGCGGTATTGCTTTCGAACACCCGCACCTGTATGCCGCCCAGCGGGTAGTAGAGGGCCAGCGAGCGGCCCAGCGCGGTACCGGTGAAGAAGTTGTCAAAACTGGAGCGCGTGGCGACGACAAAACGGATCATGGGCACCCTAAAAAATTGGCAGTGTTGGGCCGGCTGCGGGAACCCGCTTGCCGCCCATTCACCTGCCGGTTTATACCTCAGCTCTCTTGCTCAGGCTGCCGGGTCAATCCGCAGCGGAATCGTCACCGGCCCATCGTTGACCAGGTGCACCTGCATGTCGGCGGCAAACCGGCCGGTTTCCACCTGCGGGTGCGCGGCCCGCGCCTGCGCCACAAAGTGGTCGTAGAGCCGGCGGCCGTCCTCGGGCGCCGCCGCGCCGGTGAAGCTGGGCCGGTTGCCGCCCGAGGCGTCGGCGGCCAGCGTGAACTGGCTCACGATGAGCAGGCCGCCTTTGACGTCCTGCACCGACAGGTTCATCTTGCCGGCCTCGTCGGAGAAGATGCGCAGCTTGAGGATCTTGGCGAGCAATTTGTCGGCCTGCGCCTCGGCATCGCCGCGTTCGGCGCAGACCAGCACCAGCAGCCCCGGGCCGATCTGGCCGGCGGTCTCGCCGGCAATCACCACGCGGGCCTCGGCCACGCGCTGAAGCAGCGCCTTCATCAGTCGGTCACGCCGGCGGCGACGAACAGCGGTTTGCCCACCGGCCCCGAGAGGAAGCTCACGAACTGCTGGGACAGCTCCTGCTGTTTTCCCGAGGCCAGCGGCGCGGCGGTGTAAGAGGTGTAGTTCTGCACCTCGGCCGGCACCGGTCCGGCGAACTTCAGGCCCTTGCCCTGGTAGAGCAGGATTTCAGTGATCGCGCCGAAGCCGATCTCGTTGCCTTTGCCCTTGATGACGTGTTCCATCACGGCGGCGCCGTCAGGGTAGCGGGTCGTCTTGCCTTCGACCTGCGCATAGACGTCCATCTTCTTGAGCAGGCCTTCGAGGTACAGGCCGGTGGACGCGCGGTTGAAGACCAGCGAGTCGGCGGCGAGTACCGAGCGCTTGAGCGCCTCGGCGCTGGAAATATCGGGCGCCGCCGCGCCGTCGCGCACGGCCACGCCCATGCCGACGCGGCCGACGTTGGCGCGTGTTTCAGAGAGCTTGCTGGCCGCCGCGAATTCGCCGATCACGGCGGGCGGCGCGATCACCACGTCAAACGCCGGGTTGGACCCCATGCGTTTTTTCAGCTCGGGCGCGGTGTTGAAGTTGATCTTCACGCTGTGGCCGGTCTGTTTTTCAAACGCGGCTGCCGCGGCCTTCAGGCCCGGCTCGATGGCGCCGGCGCTGAGCACGGCAAGCTCGGCGGCTTGCGCGCCCAAGCTGAGCAGTGCGCCGGCTAGCGCTTGGGCAAGTATCGAGATGGGTTTCATGAAGGACTCCTGGGCAATAAAGGAACGGGGAAATTATCGGAGAGAGAGGGCGTATTCAGATCAGGTCGGCTTCGTCGCCGGAATGCGCTTCGACGTCGCTGGGCAACAACTGGATGGTCGCGCGCAGGCCGGGCACGGCGCTCATCAGCGCCTGCTCGACGCTGGCCCGCACGGCGGCGGCTCGCCCCAGCGACCAGTTGGCCGGCATGTGCATGTGCAGGTCGACAAAGCGCCGCTGGCCGGCGCGGCGCGTGCTGAGGTGGTCAAAGCGGATGGTGGGATGGGCAAAGCCGTCCAGTGCCTTCTGGATTTCGGCCATCACCTCGGGCTCCACGGCCTCGTCCATCAGGCCCTGCGACGAGCGCCACACCAGCCGGCAGCCTTCCCACAGGATGTTGAGGGCCACGCCGATGGCCACTACCGCGTCCAGCCACAGCCAGCCGGTGGCGATCACGGCGCCTATGCCAACGACCACGCCCGCCGAGGTCCAGACGTCGGTCACCAGGTGCCTGGCGTCGGCCTCGAGTGCGATGGATCGGTGCGCTTTGGCCACGCCAAACATGACCCAGGCCAGCAGGCCGTTGAGGGCCGAGCTGCCCACCGCCAGCGCCAGGCCCCAGCCCATTTTCTCCAGCGGCTGCGGGTTCAGGAGGCGATGGGTCGCGGCCCAGATGATGGCCATGGCCGCGCCTATGATCAGCGCGCCTTCAAAGCCGGAGGAAAAATACTCGGCCTTGTGGTGGCCGTAGGGATGTTCAGTGTCGGCGGGCCGCTGCGCGATGGTGACCATGGCCAGGCCGAAGAGCGCGCTGGCCAGGTTGACGAAAGACTCCATGGCATCCGACAAAAGGCCCACCGAGCCGGTGATGTGCCAGGCCGCCGTCTTGAGGAGGATGGTGAGCACCGCGACGGCCACGGAGGCAAGCAGCATGCGCTGCGGCGTCAGGGCCTGGAGGGCGGTCGAACTCATGGCGCTATTGTGAACGACGGGCCGCTGCGGCGCGTGCGCCAAGGGTTGTTCCCAGGGCCGGCGCTGGGCACGGCCGCTAGGATGGGTGCGCGCCGCAGCCCTGCGCGCGATCCAACCCAAGCTTGAACAACTCCTGAGGAAACACCCATGAAAATCCAGAAACGCAGCGTGGCCCTGTTGCTGGGCACCGTGCTGGCCGTCTCGGCCGGCGCCTTGTTCGCGCAGGCCTCGGGCCTCACGCGCACCCTGGTCGGCAAAGCCGACGTCTCCGTGCCCGGGCGTGAGGCCGTGGTGGCGCGTGTCGACGTGGCGCCCGGCGCCAAGGCCGGCCGCCACACGCATCCCGGCGATGAGATCAGCTATGTGCTCGAAGGCGAGGCCACCTTGCTGATCGACGGCCAGCCGCCGCGCCAGGTCAAGGCCGGCGAGTCCTTTGTCATTCCGGCCGGCGTGGTGCATGACGCCCACAACAACGCGGCCGTGCCCATCAAGCTGGTGGGCGTCTACGTGGTGGAAAAAGGCAAGCCGCTGGCCTCGCCCGCACCTTGAGTCCTTGCCCGCCGCACGCGGGCTTTGCGCGCAGCGGGAAACTCCGGTCGCCAATGCGACAATGGCCGCCGGAGTACAACAATGACCTATCCGCATCTGATCGCAGCCACCGTGCTGGCGCTGGCTGTGGTCGGCGCGCACGCGCAGGCCCCGTCGGCAACAACGCCGCCACCCTCCGTCCCCGAAGCCCCGAATATCGCCGCGGCGGCTTTGGTCCCCACCCCTGTTGAAGTCCTCACCCGGCAGGCCGGCTTCCTCAAGACCCTGAAGGGCAGCGTTCAGCTGCAGGAAGCCGCCGGCACCGCGGTACGCCCGGCGCAGGCCGGCGATGCGCTGCTGCCCGGCGGGCGCATCACGACAGGCCCTGATTCCGCCGCCAGCGTGGTGTTGCGCGACGGCACCACGCTGGTGGTCGGGCCGTCCTCGCACATGGAACTCAAGGCCTTCAGCTTTGACGCGACCACCCATGACGGCAGCCTGCTGGCCTCGCTGCTCAAGGGCTCGCTGCGCATGATCACCGGCCTGCTCGGCAAGTCGCACCCGGAAGCGGTGCGCATCGAAACGCAGTTCGCCTTTGTCGGTGTGCGCGGAACCGACTTCATCGTGCAGGCGGACCAGCAGCCATGAGCCGCCTTTCCCTTTTCATGCCCGTCGCGCTGGTCCTGCTGCTGGCGGCCTGTTCCACGCCCGGCACGCGCGTGGTGCTGCTGCCGCAGGAAGGCGGCGCGCCGTCCGCCGTGGTGGTGCGCGCCAAAGCCGGCCCAGGCGTCGAAACCACCTTGACCCAGCCCTACCACCGCGCCACCGCGGCGTCGGGCGCCGCCGGCGCACCCAAGCTGGACCAGGCCGATCCGGCCCAGGTGCAGGCCGAGCATCGCGCGCTGTTCGAGATGGCGCCGCCCCGGCCGCAGCGCTACACGCTGTATTTCGACGCGGGCGGAACGGTGCTCACGGCCGAGTCGCAGAAGATACTTGAGGAAGTGCTGGCCGCGGCGCTGGCCCGCAGCGGCGGCGACATGGTGATCACCGGCCATACCGACACCGTGGGCTCGGGCGCCAGCAACGACGCCTTGTCGGCTGAGCGCGCGCAGCAGGTGCGGCAGATGCTGGCCGGGCGCCAGTTCCCGGCTGAGCGCATCGAGGCGGCCGGCCGGGGTGAGCGTGATCTCGCCGTGCCGACGGCCGACGAGGTCGACGAGCCGCGCAACCGGCGCGTCACCATCGAGGTTCGTTAATTAAGTCAGGCGCTGGGGCGCGCGGGGATCAGCCCAGCGTCACGCGCGCGAACTTGCGCTTGCCGACCTGCAGCACATAGGTGCCGGCCGCCAGCTTGAGCGCCTTGTCGCTCACCACGCTGGAGTCCACCCGCACACCGCCGCCGTCGATCAGGCGCGTGGCTTCGCTGCCCGAAGGCGCCAGGCCCGCAGCTTTGAGCAGCGCGCCTATGCCCATGGGCGCACCGGTCAGCGACACCTCGGGAATCTCGTCCGGCACGCCGCCCTTGCTGCGGTTGATGAAATCCTGCTCGGCGGCCTCGGCCGCGGCGGCCGAGTGAAAGCGCGCGGTGATTTCCTTGGCCAGCGCCACCTTGGCGTCCTTGGGATTGCGCCCGCCTTCCACCTCGGCTTTCAGGGCCGCGATGTCGGCTTCGCTCTTGAAGGACAGCAGGGTGTACCACTTCCACATCAGCACGTCGGAAATCGACAGCACCTTGGCGAACATGGTGTTGGCGTCCTCGCTGATGCCGATGTAGTTGTTCTTGCTCTTGGACATCTTGTCGATGCCGTCCAGGCCCTCGAGCAGCGGCATGGTCAGGATGCATTGCGGCTCCTGTCCATACTCCTGCTGCAGGTGGCGGCCCATCAGCAGGTTGAACTTCTGGTCGGTGCCGCCGAGTTCAAGGTCGCTCTTGAGGGCCACCGAGTCGTAGCCCTGCATCAGCGGGTACAGAAACTCGTGCACGCTGATGGGCGTGCCGGCCTTGAAGCGGTCGTTGAAGTCGTTGCGCTCCATCATGCGCGCCACGGTGTAGCGCGAGGCCAACTGGATCATGCCGGTGGCGCCCAGCGGTTCGCTCCACTCGCTGTTGTAGCGCAACTCGGTTTTAGAGGGGTCGAGGATTTTGTCGGCCTGCGCGCGGTAGGTCTCGGCGTTGACCTTGATCTGCTCGGGCGTGAGCGGCGGGCGTGTGCTGTTGCGGCCCGAGGGGTCGCCGATCAGGCTGGTGAAATCGCCTATAAGAAAAATGACTGTATGGCCCAGATCCTGGAGCTGACGCATTTTGTTCAGCACCACGGTGTGGCCGACATGAATGTCAGGCGCGGTCGGGTCCAGGCCCAGCTTGATGCGCAGCGGGACGCCGGTGGCCTCGGATTTGGCCAGTTTTTGTATCCAATCGTTTTCCGGGATGAGTTCTTCGCAGCCGCGCAGGGTGGTCGCGAGGGCCATCTTTACACGGTCGGTGACGGGGTATTTTGTAACAAGCGCTTGATTCATAAGGGTTTTTCACATGTCGGGGGATTGTCCGACAGATATACTGGCGGCTCTCCTGCATCCAGCGGGCCATTTTAGTTGGCCTGCAAATTGCTGATCAGGAACCACATCGTCTGGATGGCTCAGGCCCCACCCCTCAACCAGGGCTGGCCATCAAAGCTCTCCATGTTTTATACAGCAGTCCGGCGCTCCGCAGCGCCCGATGCATTTTTGTTGGGAATTTCGCTTTGAGACTGCCAGCCCCCACCCAGATTTTGCTTCCCGTCGCCCACAGCCTGCGCCGCCACCCCAAGCGGGTTGCCGCCACCCTTGCAGTCCTGCTGCTGGGCACCGGTGTCACCGCCTTCGGCGTCGCGCCCATGGCACCCGACGCCGCCGACCTGCCGGTACGCCAGGTGCTTGAAGCGGTGGAATCCCTGCCCACCCAGGCCCAGACCGATTCGCTGATCGATTTCCGCTTCAAGCTGTTCCGCACCGAAAGCACGCGCAGCAGCGACACCGCCGACTCCCTGCTCAAGCGCCTGAACATCGACGACAGCGCGGCCGCCGCCTTTTTGCGCAGCGACGCCAATGCGCGCACCCTGCTCGCCGGCCGCGCCGGCAAGAACGTGACCGTCGAAGCCAGCGACAGCCAGCAGTTGCTCAAGCTCAGCATGCGCTGGCCCACCGACGACGAAACCCTGTTCAAGCGCTTGGTCGTCGAACGCGGCGCCGCCGGCTTCACGTCGCGCATTGAGACCGCGCCTTACGTCGCCACCGCGCGCCTTTCAAGCGGCAGCATCCAGACCTCGCTGTTCGCCGCCACCGACGATGCCCGCATCCCCGACGGCGTGGCCGTGCAGATCGCCGAAATCTTCTCCAGCGACATCGATTTCCGCCGCGCGCTGCGCAAGGGCGACCGCTTCAACGTGGTCTATGAATCCCTGGAAGCCGACGGCGAGCCGCTGCGCACCGGCCGCGTGCTGTCGGCCGAATTCGTCAATGCCGGCAAGGCCTACCAGGCCATGTGGTTCCAGCCCCCGGGCGTGGACGCCGCCGGCGCCGCCAACAAGGGCGGCTACTACACCCTCGACGGCCAGAGCCTGCGCCGCGCCTACCTGAGCTCGCCGGTCGAGTTCTCGCGCATCAGCAGCGGTTTTTCGATGCGCTTTCACCCCATCCTGCAAAAGTGGCGCGCCCACCTGGGCACCGACTTCGCATCCCCCACCGGCACGCCCGCGCGCACCGTGGGCGACGGCGTGGTCGAATTTTCCGGTGTGCAGAACGGCTACGGCAACGTGGTCTTCGTCAGGCACCGCAACGGCCATGAAACCGTCTACGCCCACCTGAGCAAGCTCATGGTGCAAAAAGGCCAGAGCGTGAGCCAGGGCCAGACCATTGGTCTCGTCGGCAGCACCGGCTGGGCCACCGGCCCGCACCTGCATTTCGAGTTCCGCGTCAACGGCGTGCACCAGGACCCGATGATGATCGCCAAGCAAAGCGAGACCATTCCCGTCGCCGCGGCCTCCATGCCGCTGTTCAGGGAGCGTGCAGCCGGCGTGAAGACCCAGTTGCTCGCAGCAGCAACGATCACGCAAACCCGCGCTGAATAACTGGGCCCCCACGTTCGCTCACTGCGTGTAACCTGCGGCTTCTCTCTGCCCCTTTCATCACGAAAGGGCCGCTGCGCCTGCGGCCCGGCAAAGCCGGTTCCGCGGCCCCTGCTGGTAGGGGAACTCACTGCGGCAAAATAGCCGCATGATGGATTACTACATTGGCCTGATGTCAGGCACCTCGCTTGACGGCGCTGACGGCGTTCTGGTGGTGTTTGAGGGCGACAAGCTGCGTGTCCTCGCCGCCGCGACCGAAGCTTTCAGCGACGCCTTTCACGCCGAGCTGCTGGCGCTGAACACGCCCACCGACAACGAACTGCACCGCGCCGCCCTTGCCGGCAACCAGATTGCCGCGGTGTATGCCAAGGTCGTCGCCGCGCTGCTGGCCCAGGCCGCGAAGCAGGACATCTCGCCGCTGGACATCAAGGCCATAGGCGCACACGGCCAGACCGTGCGGCACCAGCCGCAAAGAAGCTCAAACGAGCCGGCAGGCGCCGGCTACACGCTGCAGCTCAACAACCCGGCCCTGCTGGCCGAGCTCACGGGCATTACCGTGGCCGCCGATTTCCGCAGCCGCGACGTAGCTGCGGGCGGCCAGGGCGCGCCGCTGGTGCCGGCATTCCACCAGGGCGTTTTCGGCCGTGAAGACGCCACCGTGTGCGTGCTCAACCTGGGCGGCATTTCCAACCTCAGCGTGTTGCCGAAAGCGGCGGCTTCGCCGGTGCTGGGCTTTGACTGCGGGCCCGGCAATGCGCTGATGGACGCCTGGTGCCGGCAGCACACCGGCCAGCCCTACGACGCCGGTGGCGCCTGGGCGGCCAGCGGCAAGCTGCTGCCCGCGCTGCTGGACAGCCTGTTGGCCGAGCCCTATTTTTCGCAGCCGATTCCCAAGAGCACGGGCCGCGACCTGTTCAGCCTGGACTGGCTGGCAAGCAAGCTCCAGCTCTTTGCCGGCGAGCGGCCCGAGGACATCCAGAACACCTTGGCCGAGTTCACCGCCAGAGCCTGCATCCTGGGCGTCGAGGCTTACGGCAAAGGCAGCGGGTCGCTGATCGTCTGCGGCGGCGGCGCCTTCAACAGCCACCTGCTGGCGCGCCTGCAGGCCGGTTTGCCCTCGCTGCGCGTCAGCACCTCCGACCAGCACGGCCTGCCGCCCTTGCAGGTGGAGGCGGCGGCATTTGCATGGCTGGCGCGGCAACTGGTGCTGGGCCGGCCCGGCAACCTGCCCAGCGTGACCGGCGCGCGCGGCCTCAGGGTGCTGGGCGCGCTCTATCCCGCCTAGGGCTTAAGGAAGATCCTTGTAAGGCTCGGGCTGCGCCGCATCGCGCGGCCCCACTGTGCTCAGCCTGGCTTTCAGCGATTGCGGCCGCCCCGTCAGGATGGCCGCGTAGTTGGTGGTGTTGGAGAGCACTTTTTTCACATAGTCGCGCGTCTCGCTGAAGGGAATGCTCTCGGCCCAGATGGCCGCGTCCAGCACCGGGCCGTTGCGCCAGGTGCGCGGCCGGCCGGGCCCGGCGTTGTAGGCGGCGGCGGCCATGGGCATGGAACCGTTGAAGTCGTCCAGTGCGAACTTGAGGTAGGCCGTGCCGATCGCGATGTTGGTGTCGCGGTCGTTGAGCTGGTCTTGCGTGAAGCTTTCCAGGCCGATTTTTTTGGCGGTCCAGCGCGCCGTCGCGGGCATGACCTGCATCAGGCCCGAGGCGCCGACGCCGGAGCGCGCGTCCATGATGAAACGGCTTTCCTGGCGGATCAGGCCGTAGACGTAAGCCGGGTCCAGGCTGATGGACTGGGCGCGTTTGGTCACGGTTTCACGGAAGGGCATGGGGAAGCGCTGGTCGAAATCGATCTCGCCCTTGGTGCGCTCGCTGGTGTTGATGCAGCGGTCCCAGATCTGGCGGTCGCAGGCGAACTGGGCGGCCGCCAGCAGGTCGCGGTCGCCCATGCCGCCGCGCTGGTGCAGGTTGGTGCTGTAGTTCCACTCGCGCGTGCCTTCGGGGCGCAGGCCTATGGCGATGGCGTAGGCGGCGCGGTTCAGGCCCGGATTGAGCCGCGCGGCCTCTTTTTCTTCCGGCGTCAGTGCTGCGGGTTTGGCCGGCACGGTGATCTTCTGGCCGGTTTCCTCGAGCGCCAGCTGCTCATAGAAGCCGCGCGCCGAGGCGAAGGACTGCAGCAGGGCCAGGGCCTCGGCGCGCTGCGGCGAAATCGTGATGCCGGTGGGGATGGTCTGCGCCACGCCGGGCGTGGTGGCCACGACGACCGGCTTGGGCGCGGCATCGGGCGGTGCGGTGGCCAGCAGTGCGCGCGCTTTCCAGTAGCTCCAGGTCGGGTCCTTGCGCGCGTCCTCGCTCATGGCGTTGACGGCTGCCAGCACCAGCGTCCAGTTGGGCTGTGTGCCCGCGCGCAATGCCGCCCGGACTTTCCAGCCCAGCATGTCGTCGCTGAGGTCGGTGTCCTTGGTGACGTTCGCAAAGTATTGCAGTGCGTCGCCGGCCGGGGTCGCGCCCAGTCGCGTGGCGGCCTGCCGGCCTATCACGCCCCAGACCCAGTTGCGCTCCTCTGTGTTCAGCTGCATGCCCCATTTGTTTTCCAGCTGGAAGGCCGCGCCCTCGATGTCGCTGATCGCCATCTTGATCAGTGCCAGGGTGATGATTTCGCGCCGCGACTTGCTTAGCGCGAGGTGCTTGCCGGCCAGGAACTTGATGGGGCTGGCGTTCAGGTCGTTGACCATGCCCGCGGCGTCGGGCGCGACGATCTGCACGGCGGCCGCCGCCGCGCGCGGGCGGTTGGCTTCGGTGGCCAGCCTGGCCTTGACCCAGGCGTCTTGCGGCTTGAGGTTTTTGGTGGCTACCAGCCGCTCGGCGGCCGAATTGCAGCCGTCGTCGGCCTCGCGCTGCGCATACCAGTTCTTTTTGACTTCATCGGCCAGGCGCGCGTCGGCGACCGGGTTTTTGAGGTGCTCGATCAGCAGTGCGTAGCAACGAACCTCCTTGTCGTCGTTCATCCGGTAGTTGGGATATTCAGCGGCAAAACCGGCCCAGTCGCGGCGCTGGCCCAGCAGCAGCAGCCAGTCGTTGCGCAGGCGGTCTTCCTGGTAGGTGCCGGCGTAGCGGCTGAAAAAGTCCTGCACCTCCTGAGCGCCGGCCTCGCCCAGGCGCAGCTTGAGCTCCCAGTAGGCGGCCCAGGGCTCCAGCGCATGGCCGCGGGCCTGCGGCAGCAACTGCGCCAGCCGGCTCCTGTCGCCGCGTTTGAAGGCCTTGTTCATCTCGACGATCACAGTGTCGCCCGCGGTGGCAGGTGCCTGCGCCGCGGCTGGGGCCAGCAGCGAGAGAGAGGCCAGCACGCCGAAAACAGGCGCCAGGGCCGTCGCCCGCAAGGGGCTGATAAGAAATTTGTATAGCATCTGGGACATTATGGACAAATTAAGTACTCGCAAGGCGCTGGTCGAAGCGCGACTGAACATGCCAGACCGCCTGGAGCGCGCCGACCTGCTACAGCGTGTGATGCGCATCTGGCTGGTCGGTTCCACCCATGAGGTGATAGGCGCCTACTGGCCCATCAAGGGGGAGTTCGACCCGCTGCCCGCGCTGTACCGCTGGCAGGAAGACGCGATCCTGAGTCAGGATTCCTCGTCAAACCCGGCGCTGGCCGAGGTGGAGACTGCCCAACTGGCCACCGAAAGCATCGCGGCCCGGTCGCCGCGCAAGATCGGCCTGCCGGTGGTCAACAAGCTGCACAAAACCCTGACCTTCCATGCCTGGTACCCCGGCTGCCCGATGGAGGAAGACGCCTACGGTATCCCCAAACCCAAGGACACCGAGGTGATTGTTCCGACCCTGCTGTTCGTGCCCTGCGTGGGGTATGGGCCGGGGGGGTACCGGCTGGGGTATGGCGGGGGGTTTTATGACCGGACGCTGGCGACTTTGCAGCCGCGGCCGTTTACGGTTGGGCTTGGGTATGCGCAGGGGTGGCTTCCCGACATGGAGCCCGAGCCTCATGACATTCCGCTCGATGCGATCCTGAATGACAAGGGTGTGGTCTGGCCGGTTTGATTGGCCGGGTCTTGCTCCGGCCTTTGCGCTTGTGTTTCCTCCGTTCTCTTTGCTGAGGGCGGCTGGCCGGGAGTGGCCCGGCGGCCAGTAACTTTCTTTTGCTTCGCCAAAAGAAAGTCACCAAAGAAAAGGCGACCCGCAGTCTGGGTCCCTACGCTTCGCTGCGGGCAACCTGCGGTGCTCGACTACGGCGGGGTCTCGCGCAAACTCGCTTCGCTCAAACAAGCGCGATCCCTGATCCGCCTACGTCTGCGCTCCTCGGCCCAGCCAGGACGGGGCAATCGGGATCGGGGACAAAAGACAAAGAACCAAACCAAGGCAAACAAGGACTCGCCAAGGCGAGTCCTTGTTTCTTCAGGTATTCAGTATCTGGATTTCTTCTCCCCGCTCCCACCCCTTGTGGATGCGCCGAGGAGCGGAGGTTCAGGCGGATCAGGGATCGCGTTGTCTGAGCGAAGCGCAGCGTAGCGAGTTTAGCGAGACCCCGCCTGAACCGAGCACCGCAGGTTGCCCGCAGCGAAGCGAAGGGACGCAGCAACCAGGGTCGCCTTTTCTTTTGCTTACTTTTCTTTTGGCGAAGCAAAAGAAAAGTGAGTAGCCGCCGGGCTACCCCCGGCCAGCAGAACTCAGAAGAGGGAGCGCCCGCCGGAGCAAGACCGGCTTAGCCCTTGGGCTTGTAAGCCACCACATCAATCTCAACCTTCGCATCGACCATCAAGCGAGCCTCGGTAGTAGACCGAGCCGGCTTCCCACCCGTGAAGTAGCTCATATAGACGCGGTTGAAGCTGCCGAAGTCGCGCGCGTCCTGCAGCCACACCGTCGTCTTGCAGACGTCGTCCAGCGTGCAGCCGGCCAGGGCCAGCGCGGCCTGGATGTTTTTCATGACCTGGCGGGTCTGCACCTCGATGCCGCCCTGCACGATTTCGCCTTTTTCGTCGCCCGGCACCTGGCCGGAGACATAGACGAAGTCGCCGGCGAGCACGGCGGGTGAAAACGGGCGGGGCTGGTGGTCGGAGGCCAGCGGGGGATTTCCTAAATACTCCAGAGGCATAAAAAACTCCTTTCAAAGTCTTGATGGACGGTAATTTTGAAAAATATTTTCAGAAAATCACCCTTTATTCGGGTTTATCCTGAAAAATACCATTTATAGACCAATTAATCTTCGTTTGTGAAATTTAACTTCAATCAGGAGTTGTTTATGACCCGTGGAATTCGCATGCACCGCCGCACCGCCTTGTCTTCCCTGCTGGCCTTGGGGGCGGCTGGCGCCGGCTTCGGCCCCGCCGCCGCGCAGGGCAGCAAGTCGGCCCTGAACCTGGCCATGGTGGCCGAGCCGCCGACGCTGGACATCCAGTCCACGCCGGCCGACCTGGTCTGCATCATCATGCAGCACGTTTACGAGCCGCTGTTCACCTTCGATGCCAAAGCGGCGTTGGTGCCGATGCTGGCCGAGGCCATGCCCAAAATCTCGGCCGACGGCAAGCTTTACACCATCGCGCTGCGAAAAGGCGTCATGCTGCACAGCGGCCGCGAGCTCAACGCCGACGACGTGGTGGCCAGCCTCAAGCGCTGGATGGACGTCTCGCCACGCGGCAAGTCGGTGGCCGTGCAAGTGGCCGACCTGACGGCCAAGGGACCGCTCACGGTGGACATCACGCTGAAGAACGCCTACGCGCCGCTGCTCTCGCAGCTGGCCATGGCCTCGGGCATGGCGGCCATCATGGCCAAGGAGTCGCTGGCCCAGCCGCTGCGCGAGTACGTGGGCACCGGGCCCTACAAGTTCAAGGAGCGCAAGCCCGACCAGTACGTGCTGCTCACCCGTTTTGACGGCTACGTTGCGCGCAAGGAAGCTGCCAGCGGCTACGGCGGCAAGCGGGTGGCCGTGGTGGAAGAGCTGCGCTTCGTGCCGGTTCCCAATGCCAACACGCGGGTGGAAGGCGCGCTGGCCGGCCAGTTTCACTACGCCGACCTGCTGCCGATCGAGGCCCTGCCGCGGCTGGAAAAATCCGGCGGCAAGGTGGTGCCCATCATGACGCCGTCTTTCGGCTTTCCCTACTTGGTGTTCAACACCAAGGAAGGCTCGCTGGCGCACCAGCAGGTGCGCAAGGCGGTGCAGACCGCGCTCGGCGAAGGCGAGATGCTGGCGGCGGGTTTTGGCGACACGCGCTTTTTCATCGCCGAGGGCAACCATTTCCCCAAGGGCACGCCTTTTTATTCGACCGCCGGCACCGCCGCCTACAACGAGCGCGATGCGAAGAAGGCCAAGAGCCAGGCTGAACAGGCCGGTTACAAGGGCGAGCCGGTGCGCATCCTGACCAGCCGCCAGTACGACTTCCACTACAACATGGCGCTCATCATGGCCGAGCAGCTCAAGCGTGCCGGCTTCAAGGCGGAGCTGAACGTGGTGGAATGGGCGACGCTGCTGCAGCGCCGCGCCGACCCCAAGCTGTGGGACATCTACATCACCCACTCCGGCCTGTTCCCCGAGCCCATGCTCTCGCCGCCGCAGCTGGGCGACGGCGCGCCGGGCTGGTGGAGTTCGCCGGCCAAGCAGGAGGCGCTGACCGCGCTGAACCAGGAATCCAACCCGGCCAAGCGCGGCGCGCTGTGGGGCAAGGTACAGCAAGTGGTTTACGACGAAGTGCCCTACATCCAGGTCGGAAAATTTGCCAGCCTGTCGGCGCGCGCACCGGCGCTGCAGGGCTATACGCCTTATACCTATCCGTTCTTCTGGAATACCAGCCTGAAAAGCTAGCCCCCACGCTTGTCGCTTCGAGCCTGCGGCGCGCTGCCCCTTTCCTCACGTATGGGGGCCGTCCGCCTGCGGCCCGGCAAAGCCGGTTCCGCGACTCCGCTGGTTTTGGCCGGATGTGTGAGCTTGATCTGGAGCTTTTCGGATGAATAAAGAGATTTCACCTTTTATGGACAGAACAAGGTCATGACCCGCTATTTGTTGTCGCGTCTCATGGGCATGGTGGTTGTCATGGCCATCGTGGCGGTGCTGGTGTTCATCCTCACGCGAGCCGCCCCGGGCGACCCGATTGCGGTGTTGCTGGGCGATCAGGCCACGGCCGAGGACATCGCCCGGGTGCAGAAGGTTTACGGGCTGGACAAGCCCCTGCCGGTGCAGTTCGTGTTGTGGATCCGCGAACTGGCCCACGGCAACCTGGGCGAATCGATCTTTTTGCAGCGACCCGTGACCCAGGCGCTCTGGGAGCGGGCCGAGCCCACCGCTTTGCTTTCGCTGATGGCGATCGCAATCGCCGCGCTGATCGGCGTGCCCTGCGGCATCGTCTCGGCGGTATTTCGCGGCAAGGCCATCGACCAGGCCTTTACCGGCTTCGCGATGCTGGGCGCCAGTGTGCCCAGTTTCTGGTTCGGCCTGGTGCTGATGCAGATCTTCGCGGTCTCGCTGGGCTGGTTCCCGGTCTCGGGCTATGGCGAACCGGGCGCCTCGCTGGCCGCCCGCATCCATTGCCTGGTGCTGCCTGCCGCGGTGCTGGGCGTGCTGAACTCCGCGCTCATCATTCGTTTTACGCGCGCCTCCATGCTGGACGTGCTGGGCGAGGACTACGTGCGCACCGCGCGGGCCAAGGGTTTGTCTGAAAACGTGGTGGTGCTCAAGCATGCGCTGCGCAACGCGCTGGTGCCCATCGTCACCGTTCTCGGCTTGACGGTCGCGCTGATGATAGGCGGCGCGGTGGTGACGGAGACCGTGTTCGGCTTGCCGGGCGTGGGCAACCTGGTGGTGAGCGCGGTGATACGGCGCGACTACCCGGTGATCCAGGGTGCGCTGCTGGTGGTGGCCGCGATCTATGTCGTCATCAACTTCGCCATTGACCTGCTCTACACCGTGGTCGACCCGCGGGTGAAATACTGACATGCAGATGCCGTTGATTCTCCGCAAGCTGTTCCGCCGCCGCATCGTGTTGGCCGCGGCTATCGTCCTGGCGCTGGTCGTCCTGGTGTCGCTCTTCGCCGGCCCCCTGAGCGGCCTGGACCCGAATGAAACCGCCGTGAGCCAGCGGCTGTCCCAGCCTTCGCCCTCCCATTTGTTCGGCACCGACGAGCTGGGGCGCGACCTCTTTGCCCGTATCGCCTTCGGCGGCCGCTACTCGCTGACCATCGCATTGCTGACCGCGCTGGGTTCGGTCGTCATCGGCACGCTGTTCGGCCTGGTCGCGGGGTTTTTTCGCAGGCTCGACGCACCGGTGATGCGGGTGATTGACGCCATGATGTCCTTTCCCGACATCCTGCTGGCGATCGCCCTGGTCGGCATCCTTGGGCCCTCGATGCTGAATGTGGTGCTGGCCCTGGTGCTGGTCTACACGCCGCGCGTGGCCCGCGTGGTGCGCGCTTCCACCCTGGTGGTGCGCGAGCTGCTGTTCGTGGAGGCCGCGCGCGCCGTCGGTGTCTCCACCGTGCGCATCCTGCTGCGCCACATCCTGCCCAACCTGATGTCGCCCATTCTGGTGCAGGCCTCCTTCATCTTTGCCTACGCCATCCTGGCCGAGGCCGCGCTGTCCTTCCTGGGTGTGGGCGTGCCGCCCGAAATCCCGACCTGGGGCACCATGGTGGCCGGCAGCCAGCAGTACGCCCACCAGGCGCTGTGGATCGTGCTGTTCCCGGGGCTGGCCATCATCCTCACCGCGCTCTCGCTGCAACTGCTGGGCGACGGCATTCGCGACTTGCTGGATCCGCGCCTGAGGAAATCGATGTGAACCCGTCGATCATAAAAACCACCCCATGAATTCCCCCACCCCTCTTCCAATCGGCACGCGCGCAACCGGCACGCGCCTTGACGTGCGCCACCTCAGCACCTTCTTCGACACCGACGAAGGCCTGATCCGCTCGGTCGCCGACGTGAGCTTCAGCATCCGCCCCGGCAAGACCACCGCGCTGGTCGGCGAGTCCGGCTCCGGCAAGTCGGTGACCAGCCTCACGCTGATGCGCCTGCTGTCGCGCACCGCCTCCACGCAAGTCAGCGGCGAGGCCATGTTCACCAACCGCGCCGGCCAGGTGCTGGATCTGCTGTCCTTGCCCGAAGCCGACATGCGGCGCATACGCGGCAATGAGATCGCGATGATCTTCCAGGAACCCATGACCAGCCTGAACCCGGTCTTCACCGTGGGTGAGCAGATCGCCGAATCGGTGCGCCTGCACATGGGCCTGGACGGCAAGGCCGCACTGGCCCACGCGCTGCGCATGCTGGAGCTGGTCGAGATACCGGCCGCCGCCCAGCGCCTGCACGAATACCCGCACCAGCTTTCGGGCGGCATGCGCCAGCGCGTGATGATCGCGCTGGCCATGGCCTGCAACCCGACGCTGCTGATCGCCGACGAACCCACCACCGCGCTCGACGTGACCATCCAGGCGCAGATTCTCGAACTCATGCGCCGGCTGCAGGCCGAGACCGGCATGAGCATCCTCTTCATCACGCACAACCTCGGTGTGGTGGCGCACCATGCCGACGACGTGGCCGTCATGTACGCCGGCCGCATCGTCGAGGCCGCCCCGGTGCGCGAACTGTTTGCCCAGCCGCGCCATCCGTATACCCAAGGCCTGTTGGCCTGCCTGCCGGCGCAGCAGCGCAAGCGTGAACTCGCCAGCGGCCAGACCGGCACCAAGCGCCGGCTCTACGCGATTCGCGGCCAGGTCTCCAGCCCGTTGGCGCCGCCGCCGGGCTGTGCTTTCGAGCCGCGCTGCGACCTGGCGATACCGCCCTGCCGCGACGCCATGCCCGCGCTGCTCGCCGCAGGCCCAACCCGCAGCGCACGCTGCATACGCGTGGAAGAAACCGCCACGGCCACGGTGGAGGCTGCATGAGCACCCCATTAATTGAGGTGAAAAACCTCCAGCGTTATTTCGGCGCGACCGCCAAGCCGGTGCGCGCGGTTGACGACGTCTCTTTCAGCATCCAGCCCGGCGAAACCCTGGGCCTGGTCGGCGAATCCGGTTCAGGCAAAAGCACGATTGGCCGCACCTTGCTGCGCCTGATCGAGGCCACCTCGGGCCAGGTGCTGTACCGCGGCGAAGACCTGGGCACAGCATCCGGCAGCCGCATGCGCGCATTGCGCAGCAAGCTGCAGATGATTTTCCAGGATCCGTATGCCAGCCTGAACCCCAAGATGCGCGTCAAAGACATTTTGGGTGAAGCGCTGCAAGTGCACGGGCTGGCCAAGGGTAAAGAAGCTCAGGCCAAACGCATTGCCGAGCTGCTCGAACTGGTCGGCCTGCGCGCCGAGCATGCCAGCCGCTACCCGCATGAGTTCTCCGGCGGCCAGCGCCAGCGCATAGGCGTGGCGCGGGCCCTGGCGGTGGAGCCCGAGTTCATCGTGGCCGACGAGCCGCTGTCGGCGCTCGACGTGTCCATCCAGGCGCAGGTGGTCAACCTGCTGTGCGACCTGCGCGACCGGTTGTCGCTGACCATGCTGTTCATCTCGCACGACCTCGACGTGGTCGAATACCTGTGCGACCGCGTGGTCGTGCTCTACCTGGGCCGCGTGATGGAAGTCGCGCCCACGGCCCAGCTGTTCGAGCGTCCGCTGCATCCTTACACCCAGGCCCTGCTGGCCGCCTCGCCCAAGCCCGACCCCGAGCACAAAAGCGAGCGCATCGCGCTCAAGGGTGACATCCCCAGCCCGGTCAACCCGCCTTCGGGCTGCGTGTTCCGCACGCGCTGCCCGCATGCGATAGACGCCTGCTCCGTCACGCGGCCCGAGCTGCGCGACATGGGCCACGGCCGCTTCAAGGCCTGCATACGCGACGACCTGGCAAACTCCGAGGCCATGGTGTCCGCACTGGCCGCCGCCTGACCTTCACGAAAAACTCCATGAGCACATTGCAAGACCTCCTCGACCCGCAACTCGACCGTTCCTTCAAGGGCTTCCCCCACAACAGCGGGCCGGTGCGCCGCTCCGACATGGGCAAGCAGGGCTGGAACGTGCTCAAGGGCGACCTGCCGCTGCCGCTGGCCGTCATCAAGCAGTCGGCCATGAAACACAACCTCGGCTGGATGCAGCGCTTTGCCAAAAGTCAGGGCGTGGACATGGCGCCGCACGGCAAGACCACCATGTCGCCGCAACTGCTCAAGCGCCAGCTCGACGAAGGTGCCTGGGGCCTGACCTTCGCCACCGTCGCGCAGATGCGCGCCGGCATCACCGCGGGCGCCACGCGCCTCATCATCGCCAACCAGGTCGTGAACGCCATCGACCTGGCCGGCATTCAGGGCATGCTGCGCGAATACCCCGGCCTGCGCATCGTCTTCCTGGTGGATTCCACAGCCCAGCTCGCGCTGATCGAAGCCTGGGCGCGCGCCAACGACGCCGCCATGGTTGCACCTTTCGAGGTGCTGCTGGAGATCGGCGTCATGGGCGCGCGTACCGGCGTGCGCACCGAGGCCGATGCCATGGCCCTGGCCGCCGCCATCCGCACCAGCCTGGCCTGCCGCCTGGTGGGCATCGAAACCTATGAAGGGCAGGGCGCCACCGGCGATTCGGCGGCGGACAAGGCCTATGCCGATGCGCTGATGCGGCGCACCTGCGATATCGCCCTGGTCTGCGACCAGCAGGGCCTGTTCGACGGCGACGAAGTCCTGATGACGGCCGGCGGCTCGGCCATCTTCGACCTGGTCAGCGGCTGGCTCACGCCCAAGCTCTCGCGCCCGGTGCGCGGCCTGCTGCGGTCGGGCTGCTACATCACGCACGACCACGGCAACTACAAGCGCCTGGTTGGCGCCGTCAATGCGCGCCTGCACGACAGCGACGGCCTGAAGCCGGCGATTGAAGTCTGGGCCACGGTGCAGTCCTGCCCGGAGCCCGGCCTGGCCATCCTGGCCGTGGGCCGGCGCGACCTGTCCTACGACCTGGAGATGCCGATACCGCTGTCCTCGGTCAGCGCACCCGGCGCCGCGCCCGTGGCTGCCCCCGCGGACTGGAAGATCAGCGCCCTCAACGACCAGCATGCTTACCTGCGCGGCAGCGGCCCGGAGCTGGCCGCGCTCAAGGTCGGCGACCTGGTGGCGCTGGGCATTTCCCATCCCTGTACCACCTTCGACAAATGGCGCTGGATGCCGGTTGTCGATGAGAATTACACGGTGTGCGATGCACTCGTCACCTGTTTCTGACCTGTTCGACCTCCTTGCTGTAATGGGCCGCGCAGCTTTGCGCGCGCCGCAACCAAAGTCCTCATGACCTCTCAAGTTCTTGCCAAAATCGCCGACAACATCGCCAGCGCTCCTACGTCCAGGCGCAGCGTGCTGGAGTTGATCCTGCAGGACCCCCAGCGTGTGCTGGATGAAAGTTTTGAGCAGCTCGCGCAGCGCGCCGGCAGCTCGGTGCCCACCATCATGCGCACCTGCCGTGACCTGGGCTACCCCGGCCTGCGCGAATTCAAGCTCGCGCTGGCGCAGGAAATGGCCGTGGGCGGCTCGCCGCTGAACCGGCGCGTGCGCCTCGACGACGACACCCGCCAGGTGATCACGAAGGTCACCCGCGGCGCCGCCATCGTGATCAACAGCGTGCAGGCCCAGCTCAGCGTGGAAGCCACGCAGGCAGCGGCCGACGCCATCGTTGCCGGCAGCCGGGTCGACTGCTACGGTGTTGGCGTTACCTCCAACTTCATGGCCTCGGACTTGCAGGCGCGCTTGTTCCGCATGGGCCTGGCCGCCAGCAGCTACCTGGACCCGCACCTGCAACTGATCTCAGCCGCCACCATAGGCCCGCGCGGCGTGGTCATGGCCGTCACCCACGTCGGCGGCATGCCCTCTTTGCTGGAGGCGGTGGACGTGGCGCGCTCGCAGGGCGCCACCATCATCGCGCTGACGCAGCCCGGCTCCCAGCTGGCGGCGATGGCCGACATCGTGCTGGGTGTGGAGGTCGCGCCCGACCCGGTGATGCCGGTGGGCCCGGAGGCCTACCTGGCGCACCTGACGGTGATCGAAATCCTCACCGTGCTCGTGGCGCAGCGGCTGGGCGACAAGGCGGTGGACCGGCTGGCGAACATCCAGCGCACGCTGGAGACGCGCGGTGTGGACATGCACCACCATCCCCGGCTGGACTGGGACGAAAGCGCCAAGCCCGCGATCGGAAAAGTGCGATGACCCGCGCCACCCTTCTGGAAAACGGCCTGCTGGTGAACGGCACCGGCGCGCCCGCCCAAGCCGGCGACCTGCTGCTGGTGGACGACCGCATCGCGGCCGTCGGCCCGGGCCTTCGCCACCGCCTGCCGGACGGACTGGCCCTCGCCGATGTCCAGGTGCACGACTGCACCGGCCTGGCCATCGCCCCCGGCTTCATCGACGTGCACACGCACGACGACGCCATCGTGCTGAATGCACCGGGGATGTTCCCCAAGCTGTCGCAGGGGATCACCACGGTGGTCACCGGCAACTGCGGCCTGTCGGTCGCGCCCTTCGTCGTCGACCAGCCCCAGGGCGCCCTGACCCTGCTGGGCAATTCGTTCAAGTACCCTTCGGTGGACGCGTATGCGCAGGCGGTAGCCGAGGCGCAGCCGGCCGTCAACGTGGCGCCGCTGATCGGCCACACCACGCTGCGCTATGCCTGCGTCGGTGATCTCAGCCGAGCCGCCAGCGCTGATGAAGTCGCGGCCATGTGCGGCATGCTCGAGACGTGCATGGTTCAGGGCGCGATCGGTCTTTCGTCAGGGCTGTTCTATGCCGAAGCCATGCCGGCGCCGGCAGCCGAGGTGACCGCGCTGGCGCGGGTGGTGGCCCGTTACGGCGGCATCTATGCCACGCATATGCGCTCGGAAATGGCCGACATCCTGGAGGCCATGCACGAGGCCGGCGATTGCGCCTTCGAGGCCGGCGTGCCGCTGGTGATCTCGCACCACAAATGCGCCGGACCGGCCAACTGGGGCCGCACGCGCGAGACGCTGCCGCTGATCGACACCTTTGCGCAGCGCCAGGACATCGCGATGGACGTCTATCCCTACGTGGCCGGCTCGACCGTGCTGCGGGAAGACCTGGTGGACGGCGTGATCGATGTCCTCCTGAGCTGGTCCACTCCCCACCCCGAAATGATGGGCCGTACGCTGGCCTCGATTGCCGAGGAATGGGGCGTCGACCAGAAGGCCGCCTGCCGCCGCCTGCAGCCGGGGGGCGCCTGTTATTTCCAGATGCACGAGGACGACGTCAAGCGCGTCATGGCGCATCCCCTGTCCATGATCGGCTCCGACGGCTTGCCGCACGACAAGCATCCGCACCCGCGCCTCTGGGGCGCTTTTCCGCGTGTGCTGGCACGCTACTGCCGCGAGCAAAACCTCTTCTCACTCGAAACCGCGATCCACAAGATGACCGGCCTGTCGGCGCGTAACTTCCGCCTGCACCAGCGCGGCCAGCTGCAGCCCGGCTGGCACGCCGACGTCGTCGTGCTGGACCCGGCCCGCGTGCGCGACGTGGCGACCTACCAGGACCCGATTGCGGTGTCCGAAGGCATCGAGAAAGTGTTTGTGAACGGCGAGCTGGCCTATGTGGCCGGTGATGTCGATGCGGCGAACGCCAAGGTGCAGGCGCGCGCCGGGCGTTTGCTCAAACGCGGCGCTGCCTGAGCTGGGTTCCGTTCAGGCTGAGGTGCCAGATTTTGGCGGAGGGCTGGCAAGCCGGCTCCCTGTTGACTGAGACCGAAGCGTCCGTGTTTACCGATAAAGTCAAGTTTCGACTCCGAAATGCTTCCTCAGCATTTCAAGAGCGCTGGGAGTGACAACCAGTTGGTCCTGCAGGATTGCCACTGAACTCACCCATTTGCTGCCCACCTCGAGCGTATCGAAAAGCACTACGGAGATGCAGAATCGGGCTGCATCACCCACCAATAACTTCTGCAATGAAACTACGCTGAGCCAAGGGAAGTCGACCGCACGAAAGGTGAGGGAGCGAACGCCGTTCCCGTAGAAGTCTTGATTGTGAAACCACACGTCAGAGCGTTCCCATGATCCGGCCAGAGGCACCAACACTGCCTCGATCGCGTCCTGCAAATCGCCGTCAATATGCCCGTGGGCATCACCTTGCTCCTCGAAGAACTCGAACGTTCCCTTCAGCCGCTGCACTGCAGTCCAGTATTCGTCTTCAGCGGACACGACTTGAACACGCACGGATTCCTTTCGAGAGGATTTAAGGTTTGGCATGAGAGGCCTTTCGATGGAAGGGTCAGGTCTCGCTGTGCTGCGCATGAACTCGATGAGAAAGTTGTGAGACCTTCGCCGAGGCAAGCCTGGCGGCTACCGCCGAACCGAATGCCTCCGTAGCGAAATCCTTCGGCTTGCGTTTAGCAACCGCGACGTTCGCAATGGCGGCCTGCAAGGCTTGCCCGAAGGCAAGTAGTTGCAGTCGGGCTGGCAGATGCTGGACTTCAGGCCAGTTTATTCGGCCTACGCTCCAGACTTCCCGTGTCTTGTGCTTGTACCGAGTGAATCCGTCAGGCCCTGTGAAGGCCACCCCTTCGCCCCACGCCTTGAAGTCGGCAACCTCCAGGATCAGGAGGAATTGCTCAATGGATGTTCCGAAGTCCCTGGGCATAAGGTCTTCGTTAAGGAACGCATCGATCGCTGGGGTGAAAAGGCGCCAGCGACCAGGGTTGGCCTTCCAATGATCGATTGGCCAGGCGTTGCTTTGCCAATGCTGGCCGCCCAGGTGTAGTACCTCGACGCCAGTCTTGAGGAAGGTGAGGAAGCGCATTTCGGGTTCAATCCAAAGAGTCGACGGTATCCGGATCCGGCACATCCCCAATCGCTTCGCGCGTCAGCGCGGCCTGGGTTTTGAGCCAGTCGCAGAAGGCCACCACCTCGGGCCTGGCCACGTTGCGCGGGCCGACGATCAGCCAGTAACTCATGGGCGACTCCATGCGCGTCTGCGGCAGGGGCTCGACCAGGTCGCCCGAGGCCAGGCTCTCGGCGATCAGCGGCAGCCGCGCCAGCACCACGCCTTGGCCCGTCAGCGTCGCCTGCACCATCTGGTAGGCGTAATTGAAGTACAGCCAGCGCTTGGCCTCCAGCTTGGGGCTGGCGTGCTCGTCCAGCCAGCGCCGCCAGGTCAGCCATTCGAGGTGGGTCTGGTGGGCGTCGCCGGCCTCGATCAGGGTGAACTGCGCCAGGTCGTCGGGTTTCTTCAGGCGCGGCCCGCTTTTAAGCAGCCAGGGGCTGATGACGGGCGTGATCTGCTCGCCGAAAAGCCGTATCGCGTTCGGCGGCATATGGCTGGCCGGGGCGTAGCGCAGGGCCAGGTCCAGGTCCGAAATGTCCAGGTCCACCGCGACGTCGGACGCATCAATCCGGATGTCGATGTCGGGGTTGTCGCGCTGGAATCCCTCGAGCCGGGGGATCAGCCACATCGAGGCGAAGGAGGCGAAGGTGGTCAGCGACACGCTCTTGCGCCCTGCCGTCTGGCGTATCTGCCGCACAGCGTTGTCGATGCGCTCCAGCGAGGGCGTGACGGCCCGCAGCAGGATGCCGCCGGCGGTGGTCAGCTCCACGGCCCGGGTGTGGCGGTGAAAGAGGCTCACGCCCACGTCCTCCTCCAGGCCCTGGATCTGGCGGCTCACGGCCGACTGGGTCAGGGCCAGTTCTTCGGAGGCGGCGCGGAAGTTCAGGTGGCGGGCCACCGCCTCGAAAGCCCGCAGCTGGCCGGCGGAAATCGGCCGGGAACGCAGGTGTGTTTGTGAATGCAGCATGACAGTTCCAGGTAATCAGGGCAATTTGAGCCTGATTGATTGATGCGATTATGGAATGAATAGCTTACCGCGATTTCATTGGACCGCGCAAGTCCGCCGCGAGATGATTCAACCCTCATCACTCACTTTGTGCCTTTTTTGGAGAACATCATGGAACACTCAGCTTCTCACGCAGGCGACCGCTTTTTGCAACAGGCTACCGATGCCACCACCGGCCAGGTTGACGGGTTGGCGGGCTTCTGGAAGCTGGGTGCGGGACGGGCCCTGACCTTGCACGCCACCCAGGCCGGTGTGTTGCGAATTGCGCATGGCCGGGTCTGGGCCACCTTCGACTCCGCCAGCCAGGACGCCCAGGTGCGCGCCGGCGACCATTTCCTGAGCCGGGGCGAGAGCCTGACGCTCAAGGCCGGTGAGTCGCTGGTGATGGAGTCCTTCAGTTCGGGCCATGCCGCATCGGCTTATTTCAGCTGGGAGCCCAGCGCAGCCTGCGCCCCCGTGGCGCAAGCCGCCGCTGAGCCGGCCGGCTGGCGCGTTGGCGTGCTGCAACCGCTGAGCGACCTGCGCGCCGCCTTCGGCCTGGCCACCGGTGCCCTGGGGCGCCTGGCCCGCGGCCTGGTTCTGGGTGCGGCAGCCGCTGTTGCAGCGCTGCTGACGCCGCTGGCCATGGTTTTTCTCACCGCCCGCGCCCGCCCCATGGCGGCCGGCCACGACTTTGACGCTTACAAGGACGATCAGCGCCGCCATCCGCATAACTACAACGTGCTGGCCATGTCCAACCTCGTTTAGTTTCGATTTACCGTTCTAGTCAGTGGCTCCTTCCGCAAGGGAGCTTTGAACCCGCGGCCGCAAGGCTGCGGGTTTTTTTATGCGCGGCTTTTTTTGGCCGGCGCCGCCTTGGCTTTGGTTTTCGTCGCCGGTTTTGTTTTGGCCTTGGCGGGGGCTTTGGTTTTCGGTTTGGTTTTTTTGGCCGGTTTGGCCGCGCGCGCCCTGAGCGCGCAGTCCAGCGCCAGCCGCGCCCAGGGCAGCATCAAGCCTGCCGACTCCATGGCCTCTTCGGGCGCGCTGTAGTAGCCCAGGCTGTGCGCGGAACGCACGCCGTTGCGGGTCATGTCGTAAGTGAAACGCCCGCAGCCTTCGGCCTCGAACAGGCCGCGCGTGGCCTCATCGGCCTTGAGCCACAGGATCTCGCCGCCACCCAGGTCGGCCACCAGCGCGAAAGTCAGGCCGCCGGTGCTGATGCCGAAGCCGCCGAACATGCGTTTGGCGGTGCAGGGGCCCACGCCCGACAAAAGCTCGCAGCAGTAATTTGCAAAATCATTTTTGGGTGTGGCCATGCCGCGACGATAACAAAGCAGCGGCAGGCCGATCAAGCGCACTTTTGTGTCCGCTGTCACGCATGGGCGCGCGAAGCGGCCGTGCGCCGCGATAATTTGCGCATGACCGCCGCATCCCAGACCCGCTCGCTTCCCGCCTCCGGCACGCTTCCCGGCGCGCCGCCCGTGCGGGTGGTGGTGATGGGGGTGGCCGGCTGCGGCAAGTCGGCGGTCGGGCGCCTGGTGGCCGCGCAGCTGGGCTTGCCGCTGGTCGAGGGCGACGACTTCCACCCGCCCGGCAACATCCGCAAGATGCAGCAGGGCATCGCCCTCGCCGATGAAGACCGCGAAGGCTGGCTGCGCCAGCTGGGCGCCGAACTGGCGCGCCACCCCGAGGGTGTGGTGCTGACCTGCTCGGCCCTCAAGGCCGGCTACCGGGACATCCTGCGCGCCGCCGCCGCCGGCCTGCGTTTTGTGCACCTGGCCATCAGCCCGGCCGAATCACTGCGCCGTGTGGGCCAGCGGGCCGACCATTTTTACCCGCCCAGCCTGGTGGCCAGCCAGTTCGAGGCCTTGCAGGACCCCTCGTCCGAGCCCGGTGTGCTGACCCTGGCCGGCGATGCGCCGCTGGAATCACTGGCGCAAAGCGCGGTGGACTGGCTGTCCGGCGCGCGCCGCCCGGGCTGAGCCCCAACCTTCTGGCGTTATCAGGGCGTGCGCGCCTTCATGGTGTCCATCACCAGGTCGTGCAAAGCCTGCGCGGCCGCCGAGAGGCTGCCCTCCTGCCGGCGCACCAGGTAGATCTTGCGCGTCAGGCCGCTCGCGGCCAGCGGCCGCGTCACCAGGGTCTTGCGCTCAAAGTGGAACAGCGTCAGCGCGGGCACCACGCTGATGCCCAGCCCGGCCTCGACCATGCCCGCGGCGGTCGCCAGCTGGTCGACCTCGAGCACGGTATTGGCCTGCTGCGGATGCAGCGCCGCCTCCAGCGCCTGCCGCACGCTGCTGTTGCGCGACATATGAATGAACGGGTAGGGCGCCAATTTCTTGAGCGTGGGCGCCGACTCGGCCGCCAGCGGGTGGTCCTTGCGGCACACCAGGTAGAAGCGGTCGGTGCAGACCAGCCGCGTGCTCAGGCCCGCGTGGCTCACGCCGGTGGAGGCCAGCGCGAAGTCGGCCCGGCCGCTGCGCACCAGGTCCACGCAGGCGTCCGACAGCAGGTCGCTGAGGTTCAGTTCTATGCCGGGCCAGGCCTTCCTGAATTCGGCGAACACCGCAGGCAGCCAGCCGGCCGCCAACGAAGGCAGCGCCGCAATGTGCACGCGGCCCTTGCGGCGCTCCACATGGTCGTTCAGGTCGCTGAGGGCCGCGCCGAAATCGCCGACCAGGCGGCGTGCCGAGGCCGCGAAGAGGCGGCCCTCGGCCGTCAATTCGACGCTGCGTGTGTCGCGGTCGAACAGGCGCGTGTTGAGTTCGCCCTCCAGCGTGCGGATCAGCGCGCTGAAGGCCGGCTGCGACAGGTGGCAGGTGGCCGCGGCCTGCGTGAAGCTGCGCTGGTCGGCCAGGGCCAGGAAGGCGCGCAACTGCCGCAGGGAAAGGTTGGGCTGGGCCATTTATTTGTGATCCAGATCAATGGATAAGAAGTTTCGATTTTACAAATAAATACCCAGGGCCTAGATTCAGGGCTTCTGTTGCCCGCTCCATGACTGAACCCACAACTGCTCCTCTCCTGATCGGCTGCGCCGCCGGCTTTTCCGGCGACCGTGTGGACGCCGCCGGGCCTGTGGTCGACACGCTGGTCGCGCGCGGCGGGCCGGCTTTCCTGATTTTTGAAACCCTGGCCGAACGCACGCTGGCGCTGGCGCAGCTGCGGCGCCGGGCCGACCCGGACGCCGGCTTCGAGCCGCTGCTGGACGACATGCTGCGGCCGGTGCTGGCGCGCTGCCTGGCGCACAACATCCGCATCGTGAGCAACTTCGGCGCAGCCAACCCGTTGGCGGCCGCCCGCCACATCCAGGCCATGGCCGCCGGCATGGGCTTGCCCGCGCCGCGCATCGCCGTGGTGTCCGGCGACGACCTGTCGGGCGCGCCGCATGAGCCGCTGCTGCGCACGCAGCTGGGCACCGCCATGGACGGCATCCGCAAAGTGAGCGCCAACGCTTACATAGGCGCCGAGGCTATCGCCGCGGCACTGGACGCCGGCGCGCAGATCGTGGTGGCCGGGCGCGTGGCCGATCCTTCCCTCACGGTGGGTCCGGCGATGTCGCATTTCGGCTGGCGCGCCGACGACTGGGACCGGCTGGCGCGCGCCACCATGGCCGGCCACCTGCTGGAATGCGGCGCGCAGGTCTGCGGCGGCTATTTCGCCGACCCGGGCTACAAGAATGTGCCGGACCTTCACGCCGTGGGCTACCCCATCGCCGAAATCGACAGCGAGGGCCACTGTGTCATCGGCAAGGCGGCGGGCACCGGCGGCGTGGTCAACCTGGCCGGCGTCAAGGAGCAGCTGCTGTATGAAGTGCACGACCCGGCCGCCTACCTGACACCCGACGTGGTGGCCGACATCAGCGCCGCGCAAGTCAGCCTGGCCGGGCCCGACCGCGTGGCCCTGAGCGGCGTGCGCGGCCATGCGCGGCCGGCCAGCCTCAAGGTCAATGTCTGCCATGAAGGCGGCTGGCTGGCCGAAGGTGAAATTTCTTATGCCGGCCCCCGCGCTGAAGCACGCGCCCGGCTGGCTGCCGAGGTGCTGCGCCGGCGCCTGCCGGAACTGGCGCTGCGTGTGGACTTCATCGGCGCGCTCAGCGTGATGGGCGACGACGCGGGCCATTTGCTAGCGGAATCTTCCGCCGGCGATGCGCGCGACGTGCGCCTGCGTGTCGCCGCCACCCACGCCGACCGTGCGCAGGCGGAGCGCCTGCCGCGCGAGGTCACCGCGCTGTATTGCTGCGGCCCGGCCGGCGGCGGCGGCGTGCGAACCTCGCTGACGCCGCGGCTCAATACGCTGTCCTGTCTTGTCCCGCGCGAGGCGGTACCGCTCCATTTTGAGATGCTGGATGCCTTGAAGGTGACCGCATGAGTGAATCACACATCACGGTACCGCTGTACCGCGCCGCCCACGGCCGCACCGGCGACAAGGGCAACCGCTCCAACATCAGCGTGATCGCCTGGCACCCTGATCTTTACCCCGTGCTATTGGCGCAGCTGACCGAGGCTGCGGTGGCGCAGCGCTTTGCCCATAGACAGCCCACGCGCGTGCAGCGCTTCGAGCTGCCGGGGCTGGCGGCGCTGAATTTTGTGCTCGACGAGGTCCTCGACGGCGGCGTCAACGATGCGCTGAACCTGGACACCCACGGCAAGGCTTTGTCCTTCTGGCTGCTGGACTTGCCGATAGCGATTCCCGCCGCCCTGGCACCCTTGCTCGCGGGCCCGGCCCTGACGCATACCGACTGGTTTTTCAATTAAAAAAGGAGACAACATGACCCACTCAACCCCAAACCCGAACTTCACAAGCCGCATACGCCCGATGGTGCTCGCCGCCGCCGCGCTCAGCGCGCTCGCGCCGGGGCTGATACTCGCCCAGGGCTTTCCCGACAAACCCATCACCTTCATCGTGCCTTTTGCCGCCGGTAGTGCCACCGACCAGCTGGCGCGCGCCCTGGGCCAGGCCGTGACCATCGACAGCAAGGCCAGCGTGGTGGTCGACAACCGGCCCGGCGCCAACAGCTTTATCGGCGCCCAGGCGGCGGCGAAAGCCAAACCCGACGGCTATACCGTCTTCATCACCACCAACACCACACAGTCGGCCAATGAGCACCTGTTCAAGAAGCTGCCTTATGACCCGGTCAAGGACTTCGCGCCGCTCACCGCCCTGGGGCGCGGCGGCCAGATCATGGTGGTCAACCCGGCGCTGCCGGTGAGCAGCGTCGCCGACTTCATCAAGCTCGCCAAGTCCAAACCGGGCAAGCTGTCCTTCGGCAGCGGCAGTTCCTCGAGCCGTGTCGCGGGCGAGCAGTTCAAGCAGATGACGGGCACCTACATCCTGAACATTCCCTACAAGAGCAACCCGCCGGCCGTGACCGACCTGCTGGGCGGCCAGATCGACATGATGATCACCGACATGGCCACCGGCCTGCCGCAGGTCAAGGCCGGCAAGCTCAAGGCGCTGGGTGTGTCCACGCGGCAGCGCTCGCCGCTGGCGCCCGAGGTGCCCACCATCGCCGAAGCCGGCGTGAAGGGTTATGAGATGACCTACTGGTTTGCCGCCTACGCACCCGCCGGCACACCGGCCGACGTGACGGCCAAGCTCGCCGACATGCTGGCCCGCGCCGCGCGCAGCAGTTCGGCCGCGCCCTTTTACCAGTCCAGCGGCATCGAGATCTTCACCAGCAATCCCGAAGAGCTGCGCAAGTTTCAGGCGGAAGAAACCCTCAAGTGGGGAAAAATCATCAAGGCGGCGGGCATAGAACCCGAGTGAGCGGCGCCCGGCATTGGGGAAAGGGTGAGGGTTTTGGGATTCAACTATTCGTAATGCATTACGTTTAAGTAAAATTCCCGGCAGAAGCGGCGGCCCCTGTTCCGCCCTCCGCCGCGCCCCACCAGGAAACCCCATGTCCAAAGCCTTCGCCTCCCAGTCCGACCTGACCGACAAGACCATCACCTTCGAGCAGCTCAGCGCGCACTGCTGGGCCTATACCGCCGAGGGCGACCCGAATTCCGGCGTCATCATCGGCGACAAATTCATCATGGTCAGCGACGCCACGGCCACGCCGGCGATGGCGCAGGACCTGATCGCGCGCATACGCAGCGTCAGCGACAAGCCCATCAAGTATGTGCTGCTCACGCACTACCACGCGGTGCGCGTGCTCGGCGCCAGCGCCTACGCGGCCGAGGGCGCGACCGAGATCATCGCCAGCCGGGGCACTTACGAGCTCATCGTCGAGCGCGGTGCGCAGGACATGCAAAGCGAGATGGAGCGCTTCCCGCGGCTGTTCCGCAATGCCGAAAGCGTGCCCGGCCTGACCTGGCCGACGCTGGTGATAGACGGCGGCAACCCCGTCAAAGGCGAAAAGCCCGGCAAGCTGGTGCTGGACCTGGGCGGCGTGAAGGTGCAGGTCTGGCACCCCGGCCCCGGCCATACGCGCGGCGACACCATCGCCTGGATTGAAGAAGAAAAAGTGCTGTTCTCGGGCGACCTGGTCGAATACGAGGCGGGCGTCTACACCGGCGACGCCCAACTCGAGGAGTGGCCCGCCACACTCGAAGCCCTGCGCGCGCTCAAGGCCGAGGCCATCGTGCCGGGCCGTGGCGAGGCCATGAAGGGCGCGGCCAACGTCAACAAGGCGCTGGATTACACCAAACGCTGGGTCGAAACGCTCTACAAGGCCGGCAAGGAAGCCGCCGCCGCCGGCATGGACCTCAAGGCCGCCATGGACCACACGCGCAAAAGCATGGACCCGGTCTTCGGCCATGTGTTCATCTATGAGCACTGCCTGCCGTTTGACGTGAGCCGCGCCTTTGACGAAGCCAGCGGCATCAAGAACCCGCGCATCTGGACGGCTGAGCGGGACCAGGAGATGTGGAAGGCGCTCCAGGGCTGAAGCCCGGCGCGGTCAGGAATCCAGGTCCAGGCTGGACAGCAGCCCGACAAAAGCGTCGAGCGCGGCCTGGCCGTCCAATTGCTCCATGCGTTCCAGCACATCCTCATCCTCGACCAGGCAATAGCCCAGGCTGAAGCGCCGGAAGCGCCTCGCGGCCAGTTCACCGTGGTGCAGCACCTGCATATTGATATGGCGGCTGTCCTGGCGGATACGCTCCAGCAGCGCCAGCACCTGCTTTTGCCCGCCTTCAAACTGCTGGCAAAAGCGCATGCCGTCAAAAATCAGCAGCCCGGTGATGTCACGCTCGGCATTGGCCAGGCGGGCCTTGGCGGCGATGTCGCCGACGACGCTCAGCGGCGCTTCGGGCGCCAGGGTGCTGACGTAAAGGATTTCATACAGAGAGGTGCTTATTTTTGTCATTGCGGCCCAATGTAGCGGCCCGTGCCGGGGCGCACAATGTCAAAAGACACAGGCAAGTGCACCTAAGATAGGTCTTTTATGAATATCCCCACGCCAACTTCAGCGATCTGCCCGCCGCGCTGCAATGCCTGCGGTTTGCGTGAGACCCGGGCTTTCATGCCGGTGAATGCCGAAGAACTGAAGTTCATCGAGACCTTCCGCACCGGCACCACGATGGTGAAGGCCGGCGCCACCATACTTCCCGAGCAGCAACCCAACGGCAAACTCTTCACGCTGTATTCGGGCTGGGCTTTTCGTTACAAGACCTTGAGCGACGGCCGCCGGCAGATTCTCAATTTTTTGCTGCCGGGCGACTTCATCGGCCTGCAGCAGAAGTTCGCCGACGGCGCCATGCACGGCATCGAGGCCGTGACCGATGCCAGCCTCTGCGTGTTCCCGCGTGAGGGTTTATGGGAGCTGTTTCGCAACTTCCCCAACCTGGGCTACGACATCACCTGGCTGGCGGCGCGCGAAGAGGGCATGGTGGACGACCACCTGCTGACGGCCGGGCGGCGCAACGCCACCGAGCGCGTGGCCATGCTGCTGATGCATTTGTTCCGCCGGCTGGATCGCGTGGGCATGGCCGCAGGCGGCATGATTGAATTCCCGATCAACCAGCAGCACATCGCCGACGCGCTGGGGCTGTCGCTGGTGCACACCAACAAGACGCTCAGGCGCCTGCGCCAGCTGGGCCTGCACGAGATCCAGGACGGCAAGCTGCGCCTGCTGAACACCCGGGCGCTGGAGCGCATCGCCGATTACTACGATACGCCGCCCCCGCAGGTCCCCTTGCTCTGATTCAGCCCTGTAGGCGGGCGCCGACAGCAAGCCCCTTTGGCGGATGACAGGCGCGCCCCGTCCCCGGTCTTAATGTGGCTCCCTTGCCCGTGAATTGGCGAGACCCGACACCACCCAGGAGACGCTCATGGACCACGCACAAGCCCCCGGCGCACGGCTGCAGCAGCAACCGCCCCGCTTCTCGGACCGGCAGCAACAGCAAAGCAGCGGCTCGCGCGAGTTCCAGCCGCGCCAGTCGAAGCCCGGCGACGCCCCGTCCGGCCAGATGGGCGAGGGCAGCTATGAAGGTACGCGCAAATACCAGGAAAAGATCAAGTCCTACCTGAAGGACGCCGACGTCAAGTCCGACGCCGAGGCCGCAAAGCCAGAATCGCCGCAGCAGGCGGAGGAGTTGAAAAAGGCTGAAGAGGAAGGCCGTTCGCACACCAAATCGCCTGGCCAATAAGCTCCGTTCGCCAAACCCCGCTCAGGATTTCTGCGTGCTGAGAGTCCTGAAATCCTGCTCGTAGCGATGCAGGTTCTCCACCGCCTTGTGGCGCTGCGCCGGCGTCGTGCTGTTGTGCAGCTCCGCCAGCGTGGCGCAGGCGTCCTGCGTCAGCTTCTCCATGTAGTCGCGGTAAGCCGCATCGGGTGAGGTGAGCGTGCGCTCAAACAGCCCGCGCATCGCGGCCTGGGTTTTCTCGGGCGTGCCCTGGCCTGCCACCAGCGGGCGCAGCGTGTGCAAGGCGTCCTGCTGGCGGCGGATTTTTTCGGCATAGCTGCGCGTCGCATCGAAGTGTGAGTTGTCGATTCGCCGCGCGATCACGGCCAGCTGCTTTTTCTCCAGCCCGCCGTAGAGCATTTCAGCGCGCTTGACCGCCTCCTTGTAGCGCTTGTCGCGCTGGGCCTTGGGCGAGGCCTCCAGGAAGTCCTCGCGGTACTCGTCATTGCCCTTGGCGAAGCGGCGTTCCAGGGTTTTCAGCTGGCCGGCCTGCAGCGAACTCACCAGGGTCGCCATGGGCGGCTCCGCCTGCCGCGACAGCGCCACGAGTTTGCCGCGCACGTCGGTGTAAATCGCGCAGGCCGCCGCGGCGTCCATGTCCGAAGGCATTTGCTGCTGCAGTTTTTGCAGCGCCTCGATATAACCGGGCAGCTGCGTCTGGCGGTGCCAGGCCTGCAGTTTGTCGAGGTCCGCCTTGACCTGCAGGCTTTGCGCGTCGGTGAAGTCGAAGTGGCGATCCAGCTGCCAGTAGGCGAGTTCGGGCGCCTGGTTGTAGGCGAGTTTCATGAGGCTGCAGCTCTGCAGCAACCCGGCCAGCGCCAGGATGGCCAGCCCGCCGATAATCCGTGTGCAGCGTCCCGTACCCGCCCCGGCGGCCCGGGAGTGCGTCATCACCCCAAGATCCAGAGGAAATTTCATGGCAACCCCAATCGATGTCGTCATCATGGCCGCGGGCAAAGGCACGCGGATGAAAAGCAGTTTGCCTAAAGTGTTACACCGATTGGGCGGGAAAGCTTTGCTGGCGCATGTCATCGAATGCGCCGCCTCGGTGTCGGCGCGCCAGGCAGTGGTCATCACCGGCCATGGCGCGGCGGAAGTCGAGGCCGCCTGCACCCGTTTTACCGAGGCCGCGGGCGCCGCAACTGCCCCGGTGGCATTGCGCTTCGCGCGCCAGGAGCCACAGCTCGGCACCGGCCACGCGGTGCAGCAGGCCCTGCCCCTGCTGGCCGACGACGGCGTCACGCTGGTGCTCTCGGGCGACGTGCCGCTGACCCAGGCCGCCACCTTGCAGGCACTGATTGACCAGTGCGATGGCCAGCGCCTGGCGCTGCTCACGCTCAGCATGGCCGAGCCGACGGGTTACGGCCGCATCGTGCGAGCCGGTGCCGAAGCCTCCGCGCAGGTGCGCGCCATCGTCGAGCACAAGGACGCCAGCGCCGCCCAGCGCGAGATCCGCGAGATCTACAGCGGCATCATGGCCGTGCCCACACGTCTCCTGCGCGCCTGGCTGGCCCGGCTCGACAACAAGAACGCCCAGGGCGAGTTTTACCTCACCGACATCGTGAAGTTCGCCGTGGCCGACGGCGTGGCCGTGGTGGCCCACCAGATCACGGACGCGGCCCAGGTGGCCGGCGTCAACAGCCCGGTGCAGCTGGCCGAGCTCGAGCGCGTCCACCAAGGCCGGCTGGCCGTCGCCCTGATGGAGCAGGGCGTTCGCCTGGCCGACCCGGCGCGCCTGGACGTGCGCGGCCCGCTGGCCTGCGGCCAGGATGTCGAGATCGACGTGAACTGCGTCTTTGAAGGCGCGGTCACCCTGGGCCAGGGCGTACGCATAGGCGCCAACTGCGTGATCGCCAACTGCAGCATCGCCGCCGGCGCCGTCATCCACCCCTTCACCCACATCGACGGCGAAAAACTCGGCGTGAAGGTGGGCGAGGGCGCGCTGATCGGCCCCTTCGCGCGCCTGCGCCCCGGCGCGCAGCTGGGCGCCGAGGTGCACATCGGCAATTTTGTCGAGGTCAAGAACTCCACCCTGGCCAAAGGCGCCAAGGCCAACCACCTGGCCTACCTGGGCGACGCCACCGTGGGCGAACGCGTCAACTACGGCGCCGGCAGCATCACCGCGAATTACGACGGCGCCAACAAGCACCGCACCGTGATCGAGGCCGACGTGCACATCGGCAGCAACTGCGTGCTGGTAGCGCCCGTCACCATAGGCGCGGGCGGCACGGTGGGCGGCGGCTCCACCATCACCAAGAGCACCCCGCCCGGGGCGCTCAGCGTGGCGCGAGGCAAGCAGGTCAGCCTGCCGAACTGGAAGCGGCCGGCCAAGGCACCCCGCTAGGTTGCAGGTACACGACACCCCTGGGGGACGGACTGTTGCGAATCGCAAGGAGGCGTTAATATTCGTAACAGCGCCGCTTGCAATGGGATGGCGTGTATTCCAACAACCAATAGACAGAGGGGATTTTCATGTTTCAAGATTTCAGGCGCGCAGCCGCGTGCGTGGGTATTGCCGTGTCCGCCATCCTTGCCGGCTGCGCCGGCCCGGCGCCCAATTACGCACCGTCCATCGACAACGTCGAGACGCTCAAGAAGATTCAGGGCGCGCCCGCCGTGAAGACCGGTGTCATCAGTGTCGCGCCCGGCCTGCAGGGCGGCGCCTCGCTCCAGATTCGTGCCAATACCATGACCTCGCCCGTCGGCAGGAACTACGGCGACTACATCGCCGAGGCGCTGCGCCAGGAACTGGAACTGGCCAAGCTGTACAACCCGCAGTCGGGCGTTGAAATCAGCGGCACGCTGCTCAAGAACAACATCGATGCGGGCGGCTTCAGCAGCAGCGCCGGGCAGATCGAGGCGCGTTTTGTGGTGACCGCCAACGGCCAGGTGCGCTTTGACAAGGTCAAGCGCATAGAGAAGAAATGGGAAAGCTCTTTCGCCGGCGCCGTGGCCATTCCGCTGGCGGCCAACAACTACCCGGTGATGGTGCAGTCGCTGATCACCGCGCTGGTGACCGACCCTGATTTCGTCAAAGCCATTCGCAACTAAACCGGGATGACCACCATGAACCGACTAGTTGGCTATGTTTTCTCGGCGCTGGCCTGCGTTGTGCTGTTTGGCTGCGCGCACCCCATCACCATGAACCCCGACCTCGCGGCCGTCACCGTGCCCGCCGGCGCCAAGCCCATCGCCAAAAAGGTGGGCTACCACATCCCCGACGCCCTGCGCTCGGTGGAAGTGACCACGCCCGGCGGCGGCGGCGACAAGGTGCGCTACTTCCCCTACCGTGACATCGAGCCCGGCTTTTACAAGGCGCTGTCCGAGTCATTCACCAGCGTGACCAAGGTGCGGAACCCCAAGGACTTCGCGGCCCTGCAGGCCGGCGGTGTCTCCCTGCTGATCACGCCGGAAGTCACCACCAACTCGTCCTCCGACGGCGCCTTCACCTGGCCGCCCACGCAGTTCAGCGTCAAGCTGGTCTGCACCATCGTCGATGCCGCCGGCCAGCCGGTCGAGACGATACGCGTCAGCGGCGAGGGCGGGGCGACCTTCTCGGAGTTCAAGAGCAACTTTTCGCTGGCGGCAGTGCGGGCTTCGAATGACGCGCTGGCCAAGCTCGTCAAGGCGCTTGTGGAGTCGCCGGCCCTTCGGAAGTAGGACCGGGTCTTGCGCCGGTCTGCGCGCTCTCTGCTGAGAGTGGCTGGCCGGGGGTAGCCCGGCGGCAACTCACTTTTCTTTTGCTTCGCCAAAAGAAAAGTAAGCAAAAGAAAAGGCGACCCTGGTTGCTGCGTCCCTCCGCTTCGCTACGGGCAACCTGCGGTGCTCGGTTCAGGCGGGGTCTCGCTAAACTCGCCTTCGGCTCAGACAACGCGATCCCTGATCCGCCTGAACCTCCGCTCCTCGGCGCATCCACAAGGGGTGGGTACCAAAATACCAATACCAAAAACCACAAGGACTCGCCTAGGCGAGTCCTTGTTTGTATTTGTCTTCTTGGTATTTCTGTCTTCGGTTCCCGCTCCCGATTGCCCCGTCCTGGCTGGGCCGAGGAGCGCAGAGACAAGCGGATCAGGGCTGGCGTTGTCTGAGCCGAAGGCGAGTTTAGCCAGACCCCGCTTGGCTCGAGCACCGCAGGTTGCCCGAAGCGAAGCGTAGGGACCCAGACTGCGGGTCGCCTTTTCTTTGGTGACTTTCTTTTGGCGAAGCAAAAGAAAGTTACTGGCCGCCGGGCCATTCCCGGCCAGCAGAACTCAGAAGAGCCCCCGCCGCCGGAACAAAAACAGAACCTAGGCCTTAACTCGATTCACCAAAAACACCCCAAATATCGCCAACCCTCCACCCGCCAGCAGGCTAGCACTCAAAGGCTCGCCAAGAATCAACCACCCCAGCAACACGCCGAAAACCGGCACCAGATTGTTGAATACCACGGTCCGTGCAGCGCCCAGCTGGCGCAGGCCCTCGTAGTACCAGACAAAGGCCACGGCCGTGCCCAGCACGCCCAGGAACACCAGGCCGGCCCAGACCTCGGGGGTGAACGACGCAGCATGCACGTTGGGGAGGTCGCGCAGCGCCAGCAGGCCCAGGAACAGCGTGCCCCAGATCGCAGCCCACAGGGTGGCCAGCACCGGCGACAGGCCTTGCAGCAGCTTGCGGCCTACCAGGGTGTAGACGGCCCAGGCGCAGACCGCGCCGAACATCGCGAGTTCGCCCTTGCCCAGCGATTGCATGATCTGCGAGAGGTCGCCGCGGGTCACCACCACCCAGACGCCCAGCAGGGCCAGCGCCACGCCCAGCCAGCGTGTGGCCGACAGCCGGTCGCCCAGCAGTGCGGCGGCGATCAGCAGCGTGACCACCGGGTTGAGGGCGATGATCAGCGAGGTGCGGCCGGCCGGCAGCACCGACAGCGCGGTGAAGAACAGCAGGTTGTAGGCAAAGATGCCGGTCGCGCCCAGCGCCATGGTGCCCAGCAGCTGGCGCCGCGTGATGCTTGTGATGGCGCGCAGGCCTTCGGTGAAATGCAGGGCCGCCAGCAGCGCCAGCGTGGCGAAGACAAAGCGGATAAAACCGGCTGTGGCCGGCGGCAACTGGGCCGAGATCACGCGCCCTGCGATGAAGGTGCCGCCCCAGAGCACCGGCACGCAGGTCAGGCGCAGGTAAAGGCCCCAGAGCTTGCTGCCTGACGGACTGGGCGCGTGTGAAAGCGGCGTGGCGGAAGCCAGGGCGGCGGAGGCGGGTGGAGAAGCAGTCGTCATGGAGGCTGAGGGTTGGGCTGGTGTTGGGACTGGTATTGGGGGAACCGTAAATCAGGTAGATTTGATGCATGAGATTAGTTGTTAAACCACTCACTATCAAATGAGTGTTTACTCATGAATATCGGTAAAAGGATTGACGCATCATGACCCTGGCCCAACTCGAAGTGCTGATCACCCTGGACGAATGCCGTAGCTTTTCGCGCGCCGCCATGCGCCTGGGCACCACCCAGTCGGCCGTCAGCCATGCGCTGCGTGCGCTGGAGACGGAGTTCGGCGTCAAGCTCGCGTTGCGCGATGCCTCGGGCGTCTCCATGACCGACGCCGGTGAGCGCTTGCTGCTGCGCGCCCGCGAAATGACGGCGCTGGCCGCCACCATGGCGCAGGAGCTCGGCGACGCCCGGGAGCTGAAGACCGGCACGCTGCGCATAGGCTCTTTCGGCCCCACTTCCACCGTCAACCTGCTGCCGCCGCTGCTGGCCGCCTTCAAGCAGGGCCATCCCGGCGCGCAGGTGCGCATCGAGGAGGAAAGCGACGAGGTTGTTGACGACTGGCTGCTGCAAAAGCGCGTGGAGCTCGGCTTCGTTGTGGTGCCCGATGAGCGCTTTGAGGTGCTGCCGCTGGTGCAGGACGAGTTCGTTGCCATCCTGCCGGCCGGCCATGCGCTGGCCGCGCACGCCGCCGTGCCCATCAGCGCGCTCACCGGCCTGGACTTCGTGCTGACCGAGGCCGGATGCGGCCCGGTCATCGTGCCCATCCTGCAGAAAAACATCACGCGGCCCAAGGTGCTGTACCACTTCACGCAAATCATCTCCATCCTGCAGTTCGTGCAACGCGGCCTGGCGGTCTCCGTCGCCGCGCGGCTGGCGCTGCCCGATGCGCCCGACGGCGTGGTCTACCGGCCGCTGCTGCCCGCGCAGCCGCGCACCGTCGGCCTGGCCTGCCTGGACGCGGCCAGGCTTTCGCCGCTGGCGCGGGCCTTCTGGGACACCGCGCGCGAGCGGTCCAGGCCCCCAGGCCCGGCCGCCAAGGCAACGCGCGGCAGGCTGCTGGCCGCCTGAGGCACGGGTATTGCTATCCATACTTATTAACCCTGTCTTGGGGGCAAACCCCGGCTTCGACCCCGTGCGGCTGCCTCCACAATGGCCGCAACATCAAGAGGAGTGAGCATGAAGGAAACGACGGGGAATTTTCAGGCCGCGCGCCGCGTCCTGCTGGGCCGGTTTGCGGCGGGCGCGGCCGTGGCTTTGATGCCGATGGCGTCGCGCGCGCAGGCGCCCGCAGCCGGCCGCGTCATCCCGATCGCCGACATGCATTCCCACCTGGGCATCGTGGGCCGCACGCGTTCCCCGGCCGACCTCGCCACCGAAATGAAAACCCATGGCGCGACGCTGGTGTCCTGGGCCATCGTGGGCGATGCGCCCTGGCTGGGCAATGGGCCCAAGGGCGTCATCCAGCAGGGCGAGCCCACACCCGCCGAGCTCTCGGCTTTCTTTGAGAAAACTCTGGACGGCATGCTGGCCTATGCGCAGCAAAACCAGCTCGCCATCGTTCGCACCGCCGCCGACGTCGATGCCGCCCTGGGCGGCAAGCACTCGGTGCTGCTGGCCAGCGAGTCGGCTGAATTCATCAGCACCGACCTGGCCCCGCTGAAGAAAGCCTTCGACAAAGGGCTGCGCCAGATGCAGCTGGTGCACTACATCCGCAATCCTATCGGCGACTACTCCACCGCATCGGCGGTGCACAACGGCTTGAGCCCGCTGGGCCGTGATCTGGTCAAGGCCTGCGAGGCGCTGGGCATATTGCTGGACCTGGCGCACTGCAGCACGCCGGCCATAGACCACGCCCTGGAAATCGCCACCAAACCCATGATCTGGTCTCACGGCTGGGTCGACAGCGACGCCGGCAACTACCGCGACCAATACGGCTACCTGATGCGGCGGCTGTCCATAGACCAGGCCAAAAAAATCGCCGCGCGCGGCGGTGTGGTCGGGCTCTGGGGCCTGGGCCTGCGCCAGCCGGCGCAAGCCTACGGCTGGAAGGTCGGCCAGCAGGACCGCGCGGGCTACGCGCGGGAAGTCGCCAAACTCGTCAACATGATTGGCGCCGACCACGTCGCCTTCGGCACCGATATCGCCGGTATGGGCAATGAGTGGGCCATCAACGACTACAGCCACGTGCGCGAGGTGGTGCAACTGCTCGAAGGCCAGAAGCTGGACGCCGCCACGATAGAAAAAATCGCCTCAGGCAATTTCGCCCGCGTGCTCAAGGCCACCTTGCCCGCAGCCTGACCAGCCGGCTGCCGTCGCCGCGGCACCATCAAGTACTATCAGCCCATTCATACAAGAGGGAGGCTGAAGCCATGATCATCTGGAGCATTGTGTGGGGCATCGTTCTGGGGTGGCTGTGGCCGGGCTATGGCGACGCCGGTCCTTTTGTGGGCGGCTTCCTCGGTTTCTTTGCCGGCCTGTCGCTGCGCTGGGCGGTGCGGGCCGAAGTGGAGGCCGTGCGGAAAAAAGCGCCGCCGCAAGCGGCGCCCGCCGCCCGCCAGGCGCCTGTCGCTCCGGTCGCGCCGGGTGCCCCAGCCGGGGAGATCGTGCGCACCGGCCCCTTGGCCCCTCCTGCCGCCGCTTCCGTTCCCGCGACCGCACCGGCCATCGCCAGCGCCGCCGACAACGAAGCGGCACCGGCACAAGTGCCTGACCTCGCCCCCAACGGCCTGCCGCGCGCGCAGCCCGCCGCGGCGCCTGCCAGGCCCGCCACCACCACCCGCCCCGCCTACAAACCGGCCGAACCCAACCCGGTGGAGCTGGCCCTGCTGGCCGCCAAAAACTGGTTTCTGGGCGGCAACACCATCGTGCGCGTGGGCCTGGTCATCCTGTTCATAGGCCTGTCTTTCCTGGCGCGTTATGCCGCGTCGGCCGGCCTGTTTCCGGTCGAGTTCCGGCTCGCGGCCATAGGCGCGGCGGCCATCGCGCTGCTGGCCGTGGGCTTTCGCAAGCGAAACGACAAGCCCGGCTTCGCACTCGCGCTGCAGGGCGCCGGCGTCGCGGTGATGTACCTCACGGTGTTCGCCGCCTTCCGCCTCTACGGCCTGCTGGATCCGCTGCCGGCCTTCGCGCTGATGATCATCGTCTGCGGCCTGAGTTGCGCGCTGGCGCTGCTGCAGAATTCGCGCGCGCTTGCGGTGGCGGCGTTTGCCGGCGGCTTTGCCGTGCCGCTGCTGCTGTCGACGGGGCAGGGCAGCCACGTGGGCCTCTTCAGCTACTACACGCTGCTCAACCTGGCCATCCTGTTCATCGCCTACAAGCGCTCCTGGCGCATCCTCAACGTCGTCGGTTTCATCGCCACCTTCGGCGTGGCCACGGCCTGGGGTTTGCTCAAGTACCTGCCCGAGAACTACGCCAGCGCGCAGCCCTTCCTCATCGTCTTTGTGCTGATCTACCTGTTCACCGCCATCCTGTATGCGCGCAACACGCCGACCCGGCTGGGCAATGCGGTGGACACCATGCTGGTCTTCGGCACGCCCCTCGTGGGCTTCGGCCTGCAGGCCGGGCTGGTGCGCGGCATGGAAATGGGCTCGGCCTTCTCGGCGCTGGGTTTTGCCGCGCTCTACCTGTTCACGGCCATGCTGCTGGCGCGGCGCGCGCTGGCCAGCTACCGGCTGTTGATTGAATGCTTCATGGCCGTGGGCGTGGGTTTTGCCACGCTGGCCGTGCCGCTGGCGCTCGATGCGCAATGGACCTCGGCTGTCTGGGCACTCGAAGGCGCGGGCGCCTTCTGGGTCGGCATGCGCCAGGCGCGCTGGATGCCGCGCGCCTTCGGCCTGCTGCTGCAGGGCGTCGCCGCCATGGCTTTCCTCGGCGGGCTGGAGCATGCCACCCGCGGCCTGGGCTACCATGTCATTGCCATTCCTTTAGCCAACCCGGTCTTCATAGGCGCGATGCTGATCGCCTTGCCCGCGCTGCAGCTGGCATGGTGGCTGCGCCGCCCCCTGCCGCACAGCGAGTCTTCCTGGGCCAAGGCCTATGCGGGCGTGGAGTCCTGGCTCTCCGTTCCCGTCTACCTCTACGGCTTTGTCTTCTGGTGCCTGGGCTGGCTGCTTGAGATCGCGCGCCGCGTGCCGGCGCTGGAAGCCGACGCCTTACCCCAGCATGTCTTCAACCAGCGCACCAGCGAACTGCTCATGATGCTGGCCGTCGTCGCCAGCATGGCCTTGTCCATGCTGCTGGGCCTGAAGAAGCAGTGGCCGGTCGCGACCTGGCCCGCGCGCATCAGCGTTGCCGTGCTCGCGCTGGGCTACCTGGCGCAAACCGGCCAGGGCTACCGCGTGCTGGCCACACCGGCCTGGGCCGTCTGGCCGGTGGTGCTGGTGCTCCACTACTGGATGCTGCGACAGACCGACCGCCTGGCCCAGGCCCCGGCCGTGGCCGGCGGCGCAGGCCGCGTGTCACCCTTCGGCTTCCTGCATGCGGCCGGCGCCTGGCTGGTCACGGTGCTGCTGGCCGACTGTCTGTGGTCCGGCATCGGCAAGGCCGAACTCTGGCGCACCTCCTGGGCCGGCGTGGTGATGCTGGTCAGCGCCATCGCCGTGCTGATGCTGCTGGCCACCTGGGCCGGCAAGGCCAACCGGCAGGCGCAGCGCCAGGCCTTCGCATGGCCGCTGAACCCGCATGCGCAGGCCTACTACTGGCTGGCGGCGCTGCCGCTGGTGGTGCTGGTTTTCTGGGGCACGCTGGCCGCGGCGATCCATTCCTCGGGCCACACCGCGCCGCTGCCTTACATCCCGCTGCTCAACCCCACCGACCTGACCCTGGCGCTCGCGCTGGGTGGGCTGGTGTTCTGGCGCCGCGTGCTGGTGACGGCCGCGCCGGCGCCTGCAGGCTCGGCCTGGGCCACCGGCCGCAATGCGCTGGTGGCGCTGGCCTTGCTGGTGTTCATCACGGTCAACACCGTCTGGCTGCGCATCGCCCACCATTTCTTCGGCGTGCGCTGGGATGCCGATGCGCTATTCGCCAGCTTTGTGGTGCAGACCGGCTACGCGATTTTGTGGACGCTGCTGGCGCTGAGCCTCATGGTGCTGGCGCACCGCCGCGTGCAGCGGCCGCTGTGGCTGGTGGGCGCGGGCCTGCTGGGCCTGGTGGTCGTCAAGCTGCTGCTGATTGATTTGTCGAACGCCGGCGGCGCCGAACGCATCATTGCCTTCATCGTGGTCGGCGTGCTGATGCTGGTGGTCGGCTACTTCGCGCCGCTTCCGCCCAAGGCACAAGCCGCCGCAGCACCCGATGCCCCTGACCTGAAAGAAGAGGCCCTGCCATGAAGAAGTTCGAGTACGCCCGGTTCCTGACGCTCGCGTTGTCGGCCGGCCTGGCCGCGCCGCTGCCGGTGTTGGCGGCCGATGCGCCAGACGCAGCCAACGCCAAGTCTTATGCCGTGCGCATTCCCGTCACGCCCGCACCCGACGCCCCGCTGCAGCGCCTGCTGCTGCCGGCCGAGGCGCTGGTGCGGCTGCAAAGCCCGGCCTATGCCGACCTGCGCATCTTCAACGCGGCCGGCCAGCCCGTGCCCATGGCGCTGGCCAGTGTTCCCACGCCGACCTCCACGCAGGAGCACAGCGTCAAGCTGCCCGCCTATCCCATCCTGGGCACCGAGGGCGCCGCCGCCGCGGGGCTCGAAGGCCTGTCGCTGCGCATTGAGGAGCGCCAGGGCAAACGTGTGGTGCAACTCAACACCGGGGGCACCACCACGGGCACGGCGGCCCCGCAAAAAGTGCTGGGCGCGCTGCTCGATGCGCGCAAGCTCAAGGAGCCCGTGGCCGGCATGACGCTGGACGCCGACCTGCCGGTCGGCCAGCCCGTCACTTTTAATGTGCAGGCCAGCAAGGACCTCAAGAGCTGGCGCCCGCTGGCCGACACCGTGCTCTACCGCGCGGACGCTTCGGCCTCGGCGGCCAGCCTGGGCGACACCCGCCTGGACCTGTCCATGGCCGACCTCAAGGACCACTACCTGCGCATCAGCTGGGGCAGCGCCGCCGTCACCGTCCGTGGCGCGACGCTGCTCACCTCGCAAAGCACGGCCGTGCGCCAGCGCGTCAGCGCGACCATGGCGACGCCTGCACTGACCAACGCGCATGAACTGGTTTTTGCGCTGCCGTTCGCCACGCCGGTGGCCGCGCTCAGGATCACGCCGCAGGGCAGCAACGTGCTGGTGCCGATACGCGTGCTGGGCCGCAAGCATCGTGAACAACCCTGGGCCTTGCTCGCCAGCTCGGTGGTCTACCGCCTGGGCGCGGCCGGCAAGGAGCAGTCCAGCGGCCCCGTCGATTTGCAGGGCGCCTCGGTGCGCGAAGTCAAGATAGAAGCCGACGCCAAGACGCCGGGCTTTGCCGCCGCACCCGAGATCACGCTGCAGTTCGAGCCCGCGCAACTCGTGTTCCTGGCCAGCGGACAGGGCCCGTTCACGCTGGCGGCCGGCCAGGCGAGCGCCGCCGCTGCCTTTTTGCCCATGGCCAGCCTGATCCCCAACTACCAGGCCTCACAGGAAAACGCGCTGCCCTTGGCGCAGGCCGATGTGGCCAAGGCCGACGTCACCGGCGGCGGCCTGGCCGGCCCGCTGGTGGCCGGCTCGCCGCAGGGCGATGGCTTGCCCACGCGCAGCTTGGTGCTCTGGGGAATATTGCTGCTCGGCGTGCTGGCCCTGGCCGGCATGGCCTGGGGCCTGCTCAAGCAGACCAAAAAGACGGACTGACCCGGCCCGCGATTTCCCGGAAACAAGCCATGAGCACCGAGACCTTCCCCCAAGACATCTACACCGAGCCCGAGGTCGATCCCGACACCCTCGCCAACCTGGGGCCCTTGCGCGCCATGGCCGGCATCTGGGAAGGCGCGCGCGGCGCCGACGTCAAACCCGTGGTCACCGGCACCAAGACGCAGGCTTATATAGAGCGTTACGAGCTGCACCCCATAGACGCGCAAACCAACGGCCCGCAGGCGCTCTACGGCTTGCGGTACCACACCTTCATCCACAAGCCCGGCTTCACCAAGACCTACCACGACCAGGTCGGCTACTGGCTGTGGGAGCCTGCCACCAGCACCATCTATCACACGCTCGCCATTCCGCGCGGCCAGGTCGCCATGGCCAGCGGCAAGGTCGCGGCCGATGCGACGCAGTTCGAGCTGGTCTCGGAGCGCGGCAGCCTGACCAACGGCATCGTCTCCAACCCCTTTATCGAACACGCCTTCACCACGCTGTCCTGGCGCATCGCGGTCACGCTCAACGCCGACGGCAGCTGGTCCTACTTCCAGACCACGGTGCTGCAGATAGAGGGCCGCGACCAGCCCTTTGACCACACCGACCGCAACACCCTTGTCAAGGTCGGCGAACCTGCGTTGAATCCCAAGGCGCTGGCAGTGCAGCAGGGCGCTTAAGAGCCCAGCAACACCCGCGGCTCGAACTTCGCGCGCCGCGTGCTGAAAAAAGCCTTCACGTTGCGCACGTTCGCATCGCTGGTGAACAGCCGCTGCGCCAGCGCCAGGTAGCGCGGCATGTCGGCCACGTGCACCACCAGCATGAAGTCCGGCCCCGGCGAGACGCGGTAGCACTGCTGCACGGCTTCGTCCGTGATCACACGCGCCTCAAACGCCTCCTGCTGCTCTGCGCCTTGCCGCTCCAGCGTGATCTCCACCAGCGCCGTGAGCCCATGGCCGGTAACGGCGGCCAGCTTGTCGACATTGAGCAGCGCGACGTCGCGCTCCACCAGCCCCGCATCGCGCAGGCGCTTGACGCGGCGCAAACAGGTGGGCGGCGAGATGTGGACGCGCTCGGCCAGCGCCTGGTTGCTCAGCGAGGCATCGGTCTGCAGGCTGTCCAGCAGCTTGAGGTCGATCTCATCAAGGTTTACTTGTTCCATAAATATACTTTAAATGAAATTAAACTCAATCTAAATGGAATAGTGAAATTAAATTCCATAAATCAAGAAAAATCAATCACATAACAAAACAGCAAGCCCGTAGCATCAAGCCATTCTTTTTCAGGAGACCTCCATGTGCGGCATCGTTGCTTCCGTTTCGACCCGAAATATCGTTCCCATCCTGGTGCAGGGTTTGCAGCGCCTCGAATACCGCGGGTATGACTCCTGCGGTGTCGCCGTGTACAACGGCGGCCTCAAGCGCGCACGCAGCACCTCACGCGTGGCCGAGCTGCAGGAACAGGTCGCCCACGACAAGCTCGAAGGCGCCACCGGCATTGCCCACACGCGCTGGGCCACGCATGGCGCACCCGTCGTGCACAACGCCCACCCCCATTTCAGCCACGGCAGCGGCGCCGCTTCGCAAGCCAAGCCCGGCAAGGTCGCGCTGGTGCACAACGGCATCATCGAGAACTACGAAGAGTTGCGCGCCGGCCTCAAGGCCAAGGGTTATGTCTTCGACAGCCAGACCGACACCGAAGTCATCGTGCACCTGATGGACAGCCTGTATGACGGCGATTTGTTTGAAGCCCTCAAGGCCACCGTCGCGCAGCTGCATGGCGCATATGCCATCGCCGCCTTCTGCAAGGACGAACCGCACCGCGTCGTCGGCGCGCGCGCAGGTTCGCCGCTGATCCTCGGCGTCGGCAAAGACAAGTCCGAGAACTTCCTGGCCAGCGACGCTATGGCCCTGGCCGGCGTGACCGACCAGATCGTCTACCTTGAAGAAGGCGACATGGTCGACATCCAGCTCGGCAAGTACTGGATCGCCGGCAAGGACGGCAAACCCGCGCAGCGCGAGGTCAAGACCGTGCAGGCCCACAGCGGCGCCGCCGAGCTCGGCCCCTACCGCCACTACATGCAGAAAGAAATTTTTGAGCAGCCGCGCGCCATCGCCGACACGCTCGAAGGCGTCGAAGGCATAGTCCCCGAACTCTTCGGCGACCAGGCCTTCCGCGTCTTTAAAGAGATCGACTCCGTACTGATCCTCGCTTGCGGCACCAGTTATTACAGCGGCTGCGCCGCCAAATACTGGCTCGAAGCGATTGCCGGCATCCCCACGCAAGTCGAGGTGGCCAGCGAATACCGCTACCGCAGCTCCGTGCCCAACCCGAAAACGCTGGTCGTCACCATCACCCAGAGCGGCGAAACGGCAGACACCCTGGCCGCGCTGCGCCACGCGCAAAGCCTGGGCATGACGCAGACCCTGACCATCTGCAACGTCTCCACCTCGGCCATGGTGCGCGAATGCAAGCTCGCCTACATCACACGCGCCGGCGTCGAGATCGGTGTTGCCTCCACCAAGGCCTTCACCACCCAGCTCGCCGGCCTGTTCCTGCTCACGCTGGCCCTGGCCCAAAGCAAGGGCAAGCTCAGCGAGGCAGAAGAAGCCGGCCACCTCAAAGCCATGCGCCACCTGCCCGCCGCCCTGCAAGCCGTGCTGGCACTCGAGCCGCAAGTCATCAGCTGGGCCGAAGACTTCGCCAAGATGGAAAACGCGCTCTTCCTGGGCCGCGGCCTGCACTACCCCATCGCACTCGAAGGCGCACTCAAACTTAAAGAGATCAGCTACATCCACGCCGAGGCCTACCCCGCCGGCGAACTCAAACACGGCCCCCTGGCCCTGGTCACCAGCGAGATGCCCGTCGTCACCGTCGCACCCAACGACGCGCTGCTCGAAAAGCTCAAAAGCAATATGCAGGAAGTCCGCGCCCGCGGCGGCGTGCTCTACGTCCTCGCCGACGCCGACAGCCACATCGAAAGCAGCGAAGGCCTGCACGTGATCCGCATGCCCGAACACTACGGCGCGCTGAGCCCCCTGCTGCACGTGGTGCCGCTGCAGCTGCTGGCGTATCACACGGCCGTGGCGCGGGGGACGGATGTGGACAAACCGAGAAACCTGGCCAAGTCCGTCACCGTAGAGTGACGGATTTGGGACGGCACGAAGTTGATATTCCGCGCAATTAAAGTCGTAAACAGGTTATTAAAGTCGTAAACACGCCTCTAGCATCTATGCGGGTTGACGGGCTGTTCGATATTTGAGACGAATCTCTAAGTCGTAAACATGTACCTCCGAAGAAATTCACTTCTAGCAATGGCAATATGTGGCCACCGCTAGCTACAAATTCTTGGCCGGCGTGCAGACAACAACTTGTGATGAAGGAATCCATGCGCCCCCACTCGAAGAAGATCGCTTGCATTGGGTGGGGCTCGCTAATTTGGGACCCGAGAAAGTTGCCACTCATAGGTGATTGGAACCAAGATGGTCCAATGCTGCCCGTTGAGTTTGCAAGAGAATCATCAGGGCGCAAGATCACCCTCGTGATCTGCAAAGACGCGGTTTCCGTGCCAACACTATGGGCACTCATGGATGTCGCCGACGTGATAACTGCACGGCAGCAGCTTGGCGTGCGCGAATTCGAAGACGCGACACCAAAATGGATTGAGACCAATATCGGCTTCTGGAATCGATCAAGCGGCGAGCAGTACGGTGACGGGGCAGATGCTATAGCCGCCTGGGCACGGCCGAGAGATCTTGCTGGAGTAGTGTGGACAAATCTCAGTTGGGGATTCAAAGATAAGGCTCGCAACGGGAAATTTCCGAGCGGCGAAGAGATCGTGACGCATCTGCGCGACCTGAACGGCGCGGAGCGAATAGCGGCGGAAGAATACATCCGCCGCGCACCTCAGCAAATTGATACTGCGTATCGAAGGCTGATCACTGCAGCATTGGCGCTGAGCTAAGCCTTCACGACTCTACGTCCATGATGAGTTCATCAGTTGCAAGCCAGCCGGCACACTTAAAAGCGTTGCATCTTGTCTTGCGGAGGTCCGGCCCAGACTGAAGAGGAGGATTAGTCCTGCTAGTAGCCATCTAGCCGGGGTCAGAAAAGCTTGTTCAAGGCTTCGAACATTGCCGCAAACCGTTTCTTCACATCATTAGGCAAAGCTGTGGGAGGAGTAGCTCCGAAGGTGGCCGCGACTGCATAGTGGTTGTACCCACCGCTCGGCCGAATCTTGATCCCCTTGTCACTCAGATGCTTTTCGAGGCGGTGCACGATGCGATCTCCTGGCGGTAAATCTGCTTCAATTAACGTGACACCACCAAGCTGTTTTGCAAAAGTCTTGTTGAAATACTCCAAGTACATCTCAGGCTCAAGAAGATCCTCGATATCCGTGGCTTTGGAGTTCTGGCCCAGCTTCGTCAAATCCCTGAATTGCGAAACGTTGAAAATCGATTTGGCCGAAAGCAGCTTTTGGCGAACAAGATCGTCAAGCCTTTGTTCAGGGGTGCCGTTGTAGTCGTGTTGTTGAATTGCACTGAAGTCTGACCCGAGTTTTCCATCGAATCTTGACCCACACTCTTTGTGAGCAGAAGCTGCTCACGATGTGGATAAGTTCTTGGTTTTCTCCTTTTTGGGCTGAGTGTGTGGATCTGCCTCAAAGTGCGCCGCTGTTTCCGCGATTTTGTTGCCTCGATTACCAGCCAGGTGGCCAGCTTCTCGGCGTAGGGATCGAGCTTGCTTGAGCTGACCCGTCTTGGGTACTTGGGCTCGCTCTCTTCCGATCGCAGGTGCTTCTTCACTGTGTTGCGAGCCAGGCCTGTACGCCTTGAGATCTCGCGGATGGACATCTGATCCCTCAATGCCCAACGTCTGATGACATTCAATGTCGCCACGTCTATCACTCCTGAATTCCCCTGCTTTTAAAACAAGCAGGGTAGTGCCTACGTGGGTCAGATTTGGATGGAAATTACTGCGCTAACTGGATCAGATTTCGACGGAATTCAACAAATCCAGGAAAGATACTCTACGAAGACGACCACCAAGTCGTGGTGGAAGAGTGGAGGCGGCTTTGAGCGCGCATCAAGCGCCTGCGAGGACGCCATTTAACGTGTCAATCGGCGCGGGCCTACAACAGCAGGAGGCCTCCAGCTTCTAACCAGTTGGAGGGCAAAGCGGCTCGGCTGGACAGGACAAAGACCGCAGCAAGTCTTCTTCGCGGCGCAATCAGCTTTCTCCCACACAAGCGCGGCATCAAAGGTCGCGGCGGCGGGAAGTGCCCCATCTGGATAACCCAGCGTTGCGATTGTTCGAATGGCCGAACAGTGAATTCGACTTGAGGCCCTATGTGAATTCTTCAGGTCTCAATAGAATTTCCGCATCGAGAAGAAAGTTTGAATTATCTAACCATGCTTTGGCATTCTAGGGAATCAGAGCGATAGGGGCTGCGATTTCTCTGAAGGGAGCCAAGCGGCATTAGGTTGAATGCGATTGAAGCCTCGCACCCAATATCAGACCAAACAGTTTCTCAATCATTCCTGGAATTTCCGGCCCAAAAGGAGCAACCGATGACTAAAGCCACCCTTGAAAACCAACCTGCAGGCTATGTACCAGCGAAGGTCTGGACCCCGAAAAACAACTATGGCGGCACGTTCGGCAGCATTAACCAGCCAGTGTCGGGCGCGAGGTTCGAGCAAGAACTACCGGTCGGCAAGCACCCATTGCAGTTGTACTCGCAGGGAACGCCGAATGGGCAGAAGATCACCATCATGCTTGAGGAGTTACTGGCGGCAGGGCATTCAGGTGCCGAATACGATGCGTGGTTGATCGACATCTTCAAGGGCGATCAATTCGGAAGCGGCTTCGTAAAAGTTAACCCCAACGGAAAGATCCCGGCGCTTGTTGACCAGTCGACGGATCCGGTCACCCGCGTCTTCGAGAGCGGTTCGATCCTCGTCTACCTCGCTGAACGATTCGGCGCATTTCTGCCGACCGAAGGCCGTGCTCGGACGGAGACATTCAACTGGCTAATGTGGCAGATGGGCTCGGCGCCTTTCGTCGGCGGCGGCCTGGGGCATTTCTACGCATATGCGCCGCTCAAGATCGAGTACGCAATCGACCGGTATGCGATGGAAACCAAGCGGCTGCTTCACGTTCTGGACACCCACCTGGCTTCTCATGAATTCCTGGCGGGTGATCAATACACCATTGCAGACATGGCAATTTGGCCGTGGTACCCAGGCAGTCTTTACGGTGTGTACAACACGCACGAATTCCTGGCTGTCGAGGAATACGAGAATCTTCTGCGCTGGTACTGGGCGATTTCTGAGCGACCCGCTGTGGCGCGAGGCAGAGTCGTCAATCGCATCTCCGACAAACCGGGCGAGTTCCTACGTGAGCGCCACAGCGCAAGTGATTTTGAATCCTTGTTGCGGGACAAAAACTCGCGCGCTTGAGCCCGTCCTCTGCGATCACCCTAGCTGGGCTGTCGCGGGCTTTTGATCGGGCCAGCTTAATTTTCGACGCTTTTTACTGTGCTGTGGCTTTGCCACGGGGTGCGGCCACGGCTTTGCAGTTGATTAAGCGGCGCCGTACTCCGATTTTCAGCCCAGTGACGACCTGTCAGGCCCCGACTTCTATTAACCAATTGGACTGCTTCCTATGAAACTGTATTACTCCCCTGGCTCCTGCGGACTTGCTTCGCAAATCGCACTACGAGAGGCTGGACAGACGTATGACTTGATTAAGGTCGATTTCAAGACTAAGACGACAGCCGAAGGCGACTATCTCAAGATATCACCCAAGGGATTCATCCCCGCGCTGAAACTGGATGATGGCGACCTGCTGACAGAAGGCGCTGTCATCCTTCAGTGGATTGCAGATAAAAATCCCGAAAGTAACCTTCTTCCCGCATTTGGAACCCGAGAGCGTTACACGGTTCTTGAGTGGTTGAATTTTGTTGCGAGCGATTTGCACAAAGGAATGGCCGTCATGTTTTCACCATTTCTTGACGGTGCGACAAAGAAGCGATTCGCAGACGGAAATCTGACGAGCAAGTTTGAATATATAGACGGTCACCTGTCCACAAACGACTACGTATTAGGCGCGAAATTTTCTGTGGCGGACGCGTATCTGTACAACGTCCTATCCTGGCCACCACGCGTGAACATCGATATCTCAGGCTATGCCTCGATTCGGAAATTCATGAACCGCATGGAGCAGCGCACCAGTGTGCGCGAATCTTTGGAAGCTGAAGGGCTTTCAGTAAGTTAAGAATATCTTTCAAGAGTCTTTATGCCAACACTTTTTGACCCCGTCGCACTGGGCGCACTTACCGCGCCCAACCGAACCATCATGGCGCCGCTGACCAGGGCTCGCGCCACACGAGACCACGTGCCGACTCCCATCATGGCCGAATACTATGCGCAGCGCGCTTCGGCCGGTCTGATCATCGGAGAGGCAACCGGTATTTCGCGTCAGGCGGTCGGCTGGCCTTATGCGCCTGGGCTTTGGTCCAACGAGCAGGTGAAAGCCTGGCAGCTCGTTACCCGAGCGGTGCACAACAGCGGAGGGTTGATCATTGCTCAGCTTTGGCACATGGGCCGCATGGCACATTCCGCAGTGACAGGTCGTCAACCCGTATCGTCTAGTGCGACGGCCATGCAAGGAGACGCGCACACTTATTCTGGCAAGAAGCAGTTCGAGATCGCAAGGCCGCTCGCGGCAGAGGAAATTCCGAGCCTCATCGCCGACTACGTCACCGCGGCGAGAAATGCGATTGCCGCCGGTTTCGACGGAGTTCAAATCCATGCGGCGAACGGCCAGCTGATAGATCAGTTCCTCCGCGACAACAGTAACTTTCGAACTGATGAATATGGCGGCGGAATCGCAAACCGCGTGCGCCTGCTTGGACTGGTCGCGAAGGCGGTGGCAGATGCTGTGGGCGCAGATCGCACGGGGGTCCGCTTGTCTCCCAATGGCGAGAGCTACGGCGTGGACGACAGTAATCCCGCTCCCTTGTTTACAGCGGCTGCGGATATTCTGAATGCTATCGGCATCGCATTCTTGGAATTGCGGGAACCTGGTCCCGAGGGGACATTTGGCGCGACTGATGTGCCTCGACTTTCCCCGTTGATCCGCAAGCATTTCCATGGGCCACTGATCCTCAACAGCGACTATGACATCACGCGCGCAAAGGCAGACCTCGATAGCGGGCTCGCTGATGCGATCAGTTTTGGTCGCCCGTTCCTGGCCAACCCCGATTTGGTCCAACGCCTACGCGAAGGTGCGCCGCTGAATAAGGATGAGATGGCGACCTACTACAGCCAGGGAGCAGAGGGATATACCGACTACCCGATGTTGGCTCATAGCAAGACTCTCCTTTGAGCGACTGCCTGCTATCCAGGACCGCCGAGACGAATCCATGAGCGCGCGGCCGGCTTACTTCCCCAGGCGCAGTACGCGCACCTCTATTCATAACACAAGAGAGAAGAAATCATGATGCAAGATTGGAACGGATATCGCACATCTTTGCTGGCACGCGTGGGCGACTTTGCAAAGCAAAGCCCCGATGTAATGCGCGGCTTGGCGACCTTAGACAGCGCAGCCACAAAATCAGGTCACCTCGAACCCAAAGTTCACGAACTGATTTCGTTGGCCGTCGCCATCACCACCCGATGCGATGGATGCATTGCTGTACACACAAAGAATGCAGTCGACGCCGGCGCCTCGCTGGAAGAAATCTCAGAGGCACTGGGAGTGGCTATTGCCATGAACGCTGGGGCGGCACTCACGTACTCGGCCCGCGCAATCGAGACGTATCAGCAACTGCCAAAAAAATAGCCGTTGCAGGGAGAACTGGCTACTGATTAGTCTGCTCGCATATGAAGTGAGCGCCCAGCCTGCGGCGGTCGGATTGCCGCCTCGTTTTTAGCGCATCGTAGCGTGGTTGGAAAACAGTTGGGCGATCCAATCGACAAACACGCGCACTTTCGCTGATAGGTGACGATTCTGTGGATACACCACATGGATAGGCAGTGGTTCGTTAGTCCAATCATCCAGTATGGATTTCAGCCGGCCGTCGTTTAGCATGGGTGCCAGCAAAAAATCTGCCATTTGCACGATGCCCAATCCGGCAAGGCCTGCGGCGGTGTACGCATAGCTATCGCTCAATGCGATGTGGCTGGATAAGGGGACCTGAATCTTCTCACCGTCTCGCTTGAAGTACCAGTCAAACATCTTTCCAGTACGTGCAGAAAAGTAGTTGACGCAGCGATGGTGCACCAGATCGTTAGGATGCATGGGCTGACCATGGCGCTTAAGGTAAGCCGGAGAGGCACAAGTGGTGTAGTGCATCGTACCGATCCGGCGCGCGATCAGACTGGAATCAGTCATCCTGCGACCGCCGCGAATTGCGCAATCCACGCCCTCCTCAACCAGATCCACCTGTCGATCGCTGCAACCCAACTCTAGCCGGATGTCTGGATACCGTTCAAGGAAGTCAGGGAGAGCTGGGATGATCACCTCGGTCGCCAGGCCAGTGGGAGCATCCACACGCAGCCTTCCTGATGGGCTTGCGCGGGCGCGGCCCAGGCAATCCTCGGCATCGAGCACCTCTGAGAGGATGCGCATGCAACGCTCGTAGTAGGCCGCACCTTCGGCGGTGACGCTGACATGGCGGGTAGTTCGATTCAGCAGCTTTACCGACAACGACGTTTCCAACGCCTGTATTAAGGTCGACACCGTCGCTTTGCCAAGCTTCATGTTCTCGGCCGCACGGGTAAATCCACCGGCATCCACCACTTGAACAAACGCCTCCATCGCTTGAAATTTGTCCATATTGAGTCCTCAATGTTCCTCGCCGCGACCGGGATCACTGCGCATAGGAAGTGGCCGTTTAGCGTTCTGACTCGCTCGGTACTCCTGAGGCGGTAGCTTCACGGAAGCGTCCAGCCTACCATCCGCAGGTGGGCTCTTTCTTAAGCATTCGATTGCGACATCGATGAATGCGCGCACTTTGCGGGAAGTCAGAATGCCTTGTCTTTGCAATGCTTGTATGGGAACCGACGGAGGAGCGAATTCGGGTAGTAACTCGATCAAGCTTCCTTGCGCCAAGTGCTTCTCCACCATGTAGGAAAGAAGCCTGGCGACACCCACGCTCTCAATTGCGGCCGAGATGGCTTGCTCGTTGCAGGTGGTGGACAGCCGCGGCTTTACAGGTATCTGCAACGCCGTCAAGTGATCCTGAAACTTCCAGCGGGTGCCGGGCTCGAGGCCCAACGCCGAGATGACGCGGTGGTTCATCAAATCCCTGGGTTGTCTGGGCATTCCGTGACGAGAGACATACTCCGGGGATGCGCACACCACTCGTCGAGCCGAAGACAAGGGCGTGGCGTGGTACGACGAATCCGGCAAGTCTCCGATGCGGATTGCGATATCCACACCTTCATTCAACAGGTTCACCTGACGGTCTACATATCGGCACTCGATCTCTGCCTCTGGATATCGCCTCAGATACTCAAGAACAACAGTGTTGACTTTGATCTTGCCGTACATGGTGGATGCGGAAATGACCAGCTTGCCCTTTACAGAGAGGTGCGCTCCAGACGCGGCCTTCTCGACCTCTTCGAGTTCTCCTAGCACGCGTTGGCAGTCCTGCGCATACCGCTCGCCGGCCTCGGTGACCTTGACCATGCGCGTCGACCGCGTGAGCAGGCGCACATTCAGCATTTTCTCCAAGTCGCCCACCGCCCGCGTGACTACCGAGGGCGAAAGACTCAGCCTGCGGGCTGCTGCCGCAAAGCCGCCTTCCTGCACCACCGCCACAAGTACCGCCATCGAATCGAGCTTGTCCATCGCTATTTGGCGTGAGCGGAGATCGAGAAGTCGGATCCCTGCTGCTGTGGGCAGTCGCTTTCGTCAAAGTGGTTCGCGAGGTAGTTCAAGGCGAAATTCCCAAAAACCTTGGCTACATGCTCATCGGACCAACTTGCCTTACCAAGCACCAGCCCATCAGAATATGTGTTCATGGCCACGTGCATCTTCTTTGTCCTTTCCAGAACTCAATTGTACCGATCGTTCGGTTTGATTGAATTTTCAGTCAGGCTCCGGAATGCTGTCAAGGAGCGCGTATCTGACCGCAAGGCCATCGGCGGCTCTTCAACTAGCTCGTTTCAATTCGCCCCGGAGCGTCAGGGCTGGTGGTGGGAGCCTAGAACGATAGTTGGCAACCTCGTCAGCATGCGCGAAAAAACCGAAGAATCGCCGATGCCGCGCGCCAACACCAGCGAGCCTTGTATTTCGATCAGAGTCCGCTCGGCCCGGCGCCGCGCCTCGGCCGCAGGACACCCACTTGCCCTTGCAACCGCCGCTATAGCTTTGAGGAATTGGTTGAATATGGCAGCGATTTCCTGCCCACACTCATCTGGCTGGCCCCGTGGAGGCGCAAGCATGTTCAGCAGGCAGGAGTCGGCACCGCTGGCATAGATGGTGTTCAAAGAGGCAACAAAGGACTTCATCCTGAGCTCTGGCGAAGCATCGCCTAGCAGAACGGGAAATACCTCAGCATCTAAAAACCTGCGGGTGCTGTACAGCACCTCCAACGCAATCTGGTTCTTGCCCGCTGGAAAGCGGTGGTACAGGCTGGACTTGGTGATGCCCGCTGCTTCAGACAGCATTGCAAGCGATGTACCTTCAAATCCGAAGTCCTTAAATGCCGTCCCCAGATGCTCCATGAGCGCTTCGTCTTCAATCTTTCGAGCCTTTGGCATGGCTTGTCTGTGGTTAGGTTGTTAAGTTGTTAAGTGAAGCCAAGTGGCTGGATAACCTAATTCTGCATGAATGCCACGCTGTCCAAGACAGGAAGTAACGCCATCATTGCTCCGTGCGTCTTTGTTGTTGATTCTGGAATAGTGACTTGCCATCGACGCTAATTCCCAGAACATGCGCAAACCTTGATCATTCAGGTCCTCGCACCAATCGCGGTGCACAACCTCAAAGGACTTTTGTGAAGCTCTACCATCACCCGCTCTCCGGTCATTCGCATCGCGTACATCTGTTTCTCAGCCTCGTGGGCGTTCAGCACGAGTTGGTCGAAGTCGATCTCGTCAACGGCTCACACAAAAAGCCCGAGTTTCTGGCGCTCAATCGCTTTGGCCAGGTCCCCGTTTTGGCCGACGGGGGAACGATTATTTCTGATTCCAATGCCATCCTTGTCTATGTGGCCAAGAAGCTCAAGCTGACCGATTGGCTACCCGAGTCGCCGGCGGGCGCCGCCGAAGTCCAGAAGTGGCTCAGTGTTGCTGCAGGCCAGATCGCGTATGGCCCCGCAGCAGCCCGCCTGAACACGGTGTTCAATGCCTCCTTCCGCGCAGACGAGGTAATCGCCCGTGCGCACGATATTCTGGCGGTGATCGAAGGCGTGCTAGCGGAGCGTACGTTCATTACAGGTTCTACGCCGACCATTGCTGACGTAGCGCTCTACAGCTACGTCGCTCGCGCTCCAGAAGGCAACGTGGATTTACAGGGTTACACCAAGGTTCGCGCATGGCTCAAGCGTATAGAAGCCTTGTCTGGCTTTGTCGAATTCCGTAAGACTCCCGTGGGAATTGCCGACTGAGCGCTGGAAGAAGCTATCCAGTGACAAGCCCAAAGACTTTCTCAACCGTCTCCTCAAGGGTTGAACCATGAGCCCTATATCCAACAACGCAGGTGCCTCGCCATGGCATCCTGGTGAGCTCGCGCTCCAGGAAAGCGCGGGTGTAGTCAAACAGATGGACGGACCTGGTCGTCTTTGGGTCAGAAAGTTTCTGCTCGACCAGCACCGCACGTTCTATCCGCTTCTGCATTTTGTGGTGCTGGGGTGCGTCGATGCGAATGGAGATGCCTGGGCGACACTTCTGGCGGGTGAGCCAGGCTTTGCCAGTTCCCCAGACCCCAAAAACCTGAACATTGCGACACTTAGGGATCCAAGCGACCCTGCCGATAGCGCGATGGAGGACGGCGATGCCGTTGGTCTGCTGGGCATCGACCTGATGACTCGCAGGCGAAATCGCCTCAACGGGGATATCCGCCGCGCGAATGATCACGGTTTCGATATCGAAGTCGTCCAGAGCTATGGAAACTGTCCGCGCTACATTCAGAACCGGTCCTTCATGTTCACGCGCGCCCCATACAAACGGTCCCCATTTCCCGCGGAGGAATCGTCGGGCCTCGACGATCAGGCAAGGGAGATGATCGCGAGCGCCGACACCTTTTATGTAGCCTCCTATCTCGACCTGCCAGATGGTACGCGCGAGGTCGATGCCTCTCACCGTGGAGGCAAGCCTGGGTTCGTCCGCATAGAAAGTGACGGGAAGCTCACGATTCCCGATTTTTCCGGGAATCTGTTCTTCAATACGCTGGGCAACTTCCTGCAGAACCCCAAGGCCGGACTGGTGTTCGTCGATCCGCAGACTGGAAACATGCTGCAGATGACCGGTGAAGCGGAGGTCATACTGGATTCGCCCGAAATCGCCGCATTTGAGGGAGCCGAGCGGTTGTGGACCTTCACACCGCGCCGGATCATCCATCGGCCTCAAGGTCTGCCGCTGCGTTGGCAGATGGAGCCAGACGGGTGGTCGCAGAACCTACAGATGACGGGCACCTGGGAAGATGCGCGGCAGCGCCTGGCTGTGATGAAACTCGCGCAGAAGTGGCGTCCCTTTAGGGTCACAAACGTGGTGCAAGAAAGCGCGCCGGTGCGCTCTCTGTACTTGGAGCCTGACGATGGCCTGGCGTTGGCACCGTGGAACGCGGGGCAGCATCTGCCCGTGCGCATTCAGCGCGCTGACGGCTCTGTGCTGACGCGGTCCTATACCCTGACCACCGCTCCTGCAGACGGGCTATACCGTATCAGCGTGAAGCGCGATGGCGAAGCATCTGCTTTGCTACACGAACTGCGTGTCGGTGATCGCATCGAAACACGTGCGCCAGCGGGCAGTTTTACCATCGATGCGGCGCTGCGCAGACCCGTGGTGTTGCTTGGTGCTGGCATTGGAATCACGCCTATGCTGGCAATGCTCCTCCACCTCGCACACGAGGGGCGTCGGACACGCCATCTCAGGCCCATCTGGCTGTTTCAGGCGGCGCGCACTTACGCGGACCAAGCCTTTGGGCGCGAAATCAAATCACTGGTGGACAGCAGCGGCGGGAAGATCCACTGGATCCGCTCGCTCAGCAAGCCGGGCACTGCGGTCATCGGGCAAGATTACGAAGTGGAGGGTCGCATCACTATGGATTTGTTGAAGGCGGTGCTTCCCTTCGATGACTACGATTTCTACCTGTGCGGACCCTCGCAATTCATGCAGGATACCTACGACGGACTGCGTGACCTGAGCGTGAGGGACGAGCGTATTCACGCGGAGTCTTTCGGCCCATCCTCGCTACGTCGCATGTCTAATGCCGGCGGGTCGGTGCCTGAGCTGCTTCCCGCAACCGAGTCTGTCAAGATCATTTTTACGAAGTCCGCGAAGGAAGGTCGGTGGAGTCCAGGTGATAAGTCGTTGCTGGAAGTCGCCGAGGCACGAGGCCTGTCTCCGCCTTTCGGCTGCCGGGGAGGCAGCTGCGGCGAATGCAAGTGCCGCGTAACCGAAGGTGCAGTCACGTACTTGGTGCCCCCGCTATTTCCCATTGGCGACGGCGAAGCGCTAGTCTGCTGTGCCGTTCCCTCCACAGAATCAAAGGGCGTTTTGCACCTGGATATTTAGGTCGGTCAGCTGGGCACGCGAGACCATCGGAGCGCCTTGCAATTGCGAAGGTAAGGAAGAGGTCAACACATTGGGCACTATGTTTTTTGTCTACAAGGGTCATCAGATTCATTACTCCGACCACGGTGAGGGTTACGCTCTACTCTTTATTCATGGTCTCGGAGGAAGTGCGCTTAACTGGACGTACCAAAGACAGTATTTCACCCGGAACAACCGTGTGATCTGCATTGATCTTCCAGGACACGGGAAGTCCGATGGGAAATCCATCCCATTCGTCGAGTTCGCAAAGGTGTTGAATTGCACTGAAGTCTGACCCGAGTTTTCCATCGAATCTTGACCCACACTCTTTGTGAGCAGAAGCTGCTCACGATGTGGATAAGTTCTTGGTTTTCTCCTTTTTGGGCTGAGTTGTGTGGATCTGCCTCAAAGTGCGCCGCTGTTTCCGCGATTTTGTTGCCTCGATTACCAGCCAGGTGGCCAGCTTCTCGGCGTAGGGATCGAGCTTGCTTGAGCTGACCCGTCTTGGGTACTTGGGCTCGCTCTCTTCCGATCGCAGGTGCTTCTTCACTGTGTTGCGAGCCAGGCCTGTACGCCTTGAGATCTCGCGGATGGACATCTGATCCCTCAATGCCCAACGTCTGATGACATTCAATGTCGCCACGTCTATCACTCCTGAATTCCCCTGCTTTTAAAACAAGCAGGGTAGTGCCTACGTGGGTCAGATTTGGATGGAAATTACTGCGCTAACTGGATCAGATTTCGACGGAATTCAACAGGTAAAGCGCGTTTTTTTGCTTCTACGCCTGAATACGGGCTTTGCAGCACGGAGGCTCCGATCCCAAGTCCCCATTGGGAAGAGACATTCGTAGCGCTTTGAGCAGAGTCCGTGCTCGATTGAATGGCGCCCGTCTGGGCCATGGCACTGAAGCTAAGGGTGGCGAGAGCTGCGGCTGCGGCCGCATGCCTATTGCGCAATAAGCCCCGAAATGTTGGAGAGGCAATGAGGTTGAGCATGGTAGTTTTGCGTTGGTGAGGACATACGCATGGTCTGCCATGTTGTCTTACCAACTACTTACCGACAAAGATGAATGCGTTCGGGATCGAGAGACGCGTTTCGAACCGAGCTTCGAAGAGCGACAGCGAATCGTTGAGATTTTGAGCAGTGAAGCCGCCGGTAGCTCGGGCATCTCTGTTGTCATCAGCGGCCCCGCTGCCCAAATACGCTCTTCATATGAATACATGAACTACCTCCAAGTAGTCCAAGTTATTTTCCGCCGGGCGCGCGAGGCCAAGTAGCCGTCGTCGAGCATCTGCTCGGGCGTCACCTCCATGCCGCCGTCGGCCACGTAGCGGTAGACATCGGCGAAGGCGAGTTTCATCGCCTCGATTTGCAGATGTTGCGACTCCACTGAATCGACCGGCAGGCTGGCCACGTCGAACTTGTCGAGGATGCCCAGCGCGATCAGTGCAGCGATACCCTGGCCGTTGGGCGGGATCTCGTGCAGGGTGTAGCCGCGGTAGTTCTTCGCCAGAGGCTTGACCCATTCGGGCTGGTGCGCGGCCAAGTCGGCGGTGGTCAACAGCTGCCTCCTTCTGCGCCTGCGAGTACTTGGGTTCCCGGCCCGCATAGCCCACCGGCAAATCGAGCTGTTTCTCATACTCCCGGTACCAGCCCTTCAAGGCATTCTTGGTTGGGTAACCCCGCTGGCGGATGGTTGGCCTGACGCGTTTGCCGAGCTTGATGTAGAGCTCGACCGCTTCAATCCTGTCTTCGTATGAATACATGAACTACCTCCTGGTAGTCCAAGTTTTTGTCCGCATCCCCAGTGGGTCAGATTTCGACGGAATTCAACGCTAAGCTCGTGATGCGGCGATTTCCACGTGGCCAAGAGGTCACTGTGTTTTAGGTTTTCTCTACCGCGGCCTGATCGGCGACTTTATGCTGTAGTACCACGAAAGTCTGCCGGTCTCACTAATGCGCCAGCCGGCTCGGGTGGCCAACTGTTCTTTTATAAGCACGTCGTGTGAGACGCTACGGTCCTCCAACCGGGCCTAGGGCTAGGCGGTAAGTCGCGACTGCGGAGGCCCTGCCGTTTGCTGCGTGATGCGCGTGGTGGATGCCAACGAAAAACCTACGAAGTAGTGAATGTCAACGATCATCGAACGGTGCGAACACTTCTGCGACCCAATCGACGAACACTCGAATTTTGGCGCTAAGGTGACGATTGCTCGCGTAAAGCACATGAAATGGTTGTCGCGGTCGCGTCCAGTCTTGTAGAACTTTGCACAAGCGCCCACTTTCGAGATGGGGCGTCACCATGAACTTGAATGCCTGTCCGATACCAACGCCTGCAAGTAGCGCACTCAGATGCGCGGTGCTCTCGTTGACTGCGACCTCCACCTGGCCGTTTATCTGCATATGCTCGCTGCCCTTGTGGAATTCGAGCGGGAACGCACGTCCCGTCAGCGACGAAAAGTAGCCGGCGATAGCGTGGCCTGGAATGCGACCCTCGGCCGCCTTCGCCGTGGGCGTTGCGGTAGGCATAAGTTCGGATGGATGCTTCGGAATGCCACGCGCCTTCAGGTATACCGAGCTCGCGCAGGTGACCCAGTCCATGTCGGCGATGCGTCGCGCCACGAGTGTTGTGTCGGGCAGTGTGCCGCCCCGGATTGCGCAGTCGACGCCTTCACCGATGAGATCAATCGGCCGGTCGCTGACCCCGAGGTCGATATGTAGTTCCGGGTAGCGCGCGCGAAATGCCGGCAACGCCGGGATGAGGATCATGCTGGCTAGTACCGATCCGATGTCGACGCGGATTCGCCCGTGCGCCCGAACGCGTGCGCGTGACGCGCTTTCGTCCATCTCGTCGAGTTCATCGATCAGGCGTGTCGCCCGTTCGTAGTACGCCGCACCGTCCGGCGTCACGTTGACGCGGCGGGTCGTGCGGTGCAGTAGCTTCGTCCCTAGATGCGCCTCCAGGTCTTGCACAAGCTTGGTCACAGTGGGGCGCGGGAGGTTCATCGAGTCGGCAGCGCGAGAGAAAGCGCCCGATTCGGCGATCCGCACGAAGACACGCAAGGCAAGAAGTTGGTCCATGGCAATGTGCTGAGTTTGTTACTCCGATTATTCACCAGCATGAAATAAGAAATCAATATTTAGATATTTATTCATCGTTATGAATTTTCTAAACTTCGCTCACCCTATCAACAAAAGGAGTACGACATGGGAAACAAACTATCCGGCAAGGTCGCAGTCATCACTGGCGGGACTACCGGCATCGGTCTGGCTGCAGCCAAGGCCTTCGCGTCGCAAGGCGCTAACGTGATCATCACCGGCCGTCGTCAGGCTGAACTGGACGCGGCCGTAGCCGCGATCGGGCAGAACGCGAAGGGGGTGCAAGCTGATTCGACCCGGCTTGGCGACCTGGATCGTCTTTACGAACTAGTACAGAAGCAGCATGGCCGTATTGACGTGCTTTACGCCAACGCGGGCGGCGGAGAGATGATTCCGCTAGGCGCTATCACCGAGGCGCATTTCGACCAGACTTTTGATCGGAATGTGAAGGCAGTGGTGTTCACGGTGCAGAAAGCGTTGCCGCTGCTGGAGAAGGCCACGAACGGTGCATCCGTCATCCTTGCCGGCTCGACCACCAGCGTGAAAGGTACGGCGAACTTCAGCATTTATAGCGCGACCAAAGCGGCGGTGCGCAACCTCGCGCGCAGTTGGGTGCTGGATTTAAAAGGGCGGGCAATTCGCATCAATACGCTGTCACCCGGACCTATCCACACGCCTGGACTGGTGGAACTCGCTGGCCCCGACGTAGCCCAACAGCAGGGCCTGCTCGACTACTTGACTGCGCAGATCCCTCTCGGTCGCATCGGCCAGCCCGACGACGTCGCCAATGCTGCAGTCTTCCTCGCGTCCGACGACGCCGCGTTCATCACCGGGGTAGAGCTGTTTGCCGATGGCGGCATTGCTCAAGTATGAACACATTTCAACAACACATTTAACCCAAAAAAAGGAAAAATCATGACCTCTGCACTGCAACTGCTCCAGTCCTATCAGGACAACGTCCGCACGCCCGCAGCTGCCGCCGCACTCTTCGCTGAAGATGGCGTGCTTGAACTGCCTACCGTACATGCCCACGCCCGCGGCCCCGCAGCCGTGGAAGCGTTGCTCTCCGGCTTGCTGGCGAAAGTGCCCGACTTCCGCTTCAAAGATTTCAAGGTCTGGATTGACACTCCTGACAGGGTCTTCGGCGAATATTCCGTTGAAGCGCTGGTGGTTGGCACTGGCAAGATGTATCAGCAAACCTATGCTGGCGTACTGATTGCGGAAGGTGGCAAGATCAAGCTGCTTCGCGAGGCGCTTGACACCGCCGCCGCCGCCCGGGCGTTCAGCAAAGATTGATGCGGGTCCGCTGCAGCGTCTCGGAACGGCCTGAGTCTCAGAAAGACGTCAGGCCGGTTTGTCCCCAGCTTTTCGCGGCCGAAACGAGTATGTCCTCCTTTCGGCCGCGAACTTCATTCTCTCGCACGCTGTGACCACGATCTAGCAGCCTATGCAATAGACTGCAATCTAGTCTTGGGCGGCCCCATTCACACCATTGCTGCTAATGTCGACTGGCGTCAATCGAAAAGCTTGTTCGCTGTTCGCGCGATCAGTTCACCCTGATGGAGTGCTCCCTCAAGTTCAATTGCACTTGGCTTTCGCTGTCCCTGTCCACCTGCGATGGTGGCCGCGCCATACGGTGCACCGCCGACGATTTCATCCAAAGTCATCTGTCCCCGGTGGCTATAAGGCGGCCGGTCCTCGGTCAAAAGAGTGGCCTTGATGCTGGCAATCCTTGGAACCCGTCCTACAGCCCAACAGCAGCGTTGAGCCATACGATCCTCTTTGTTTCCAAGGAGACCGTATGGATAACTATTACATCAAAACGCACGATGGATATTAGGATCTGACCAGGCCGTCATTTCAGCGGATCACCTTCGGCGGCCACTGAGTTCCAACGTCAGGCGCCGCAAGATACGGCGCATTCACCCGGAGGTTCCAAATGTCTCTCACTCTGTCTGCATCCGACTTGGCCACACGCCTGGCAGTCGAGGACGTCGTCGTTCAGATGTTCGTTGCCACCGACGAACGAGACTGGCCAGCGCTGGAGAGTTGCTTTACCAGCCCCTTTACGCTCGACATGACCTCCATGGTCGGTGGAGCGCCGGCCGAAATGACGCCAAACCAGGTGGCTCAGGCATGGGCTGCCGGATTCGAGCCGCTCGACCACGTTCACCATCAGATTGGCAACCTTCGAACCGAGGTCAGTGGCAATCAAGCGCTTGTCAGATGCCACGGCGTGGCCTTCCACCACCGGGGCAAAGCCATCGGCCTGAAGAGCCGCATCTTTGTGGGTACATACGAGTTGCAGTTGCAGCCGTTCCCGGACAGGTGGCGCATCTCCCGGCTTGTCTTCAAGCTCAAGTTCATCGAGGGCAACCTGGAACTTGAGAAGTCGGGGCCGCAGTGAGAATGACGCTCACCCCCTCCATCGAGCGGACGCCGCTCATGTAAACCGTCCAGGTTATTGTCCGCACCCCCCTCGGGTCAGACTTCAGCGGAATTCAACAGCGAGAACGATGCGGACGCACCGGAAGGCTAAGAGGCGTTGGGATTGTGACTGCAACACGCCCACGTTACCGACGCGGCAATATAAAACGGCTTCGTGCCGCTGGCGCAGGAAATGGGTGGATTGCCGTCGGGGGTCGCGGTGCAGAACGGTGGGACCTTTTCCGTCGCGGGTTTGACGGCTCCGTTCTTGCCTTCCGTTTTAGGGGCGGCGATAGCCTGCGTAGTTGTTAACAGCGCGGCCAATGTGAGGGTAAGGGCGGTGAGCACGCGATGCAGGGTTTTGTGCGACATATTTTCTCCAAGGGTGAAGGGAAAACGGCAGTTTTGCCGATCATATCGGGGTTCCATAGTAGATGCGATAGCCAGCTACACATTGCCAGGCGTACTGAGCCCCATCTGGATCTCTGGCGCTTTATGATATGAGAAAGCTCTCCAAGGATGGGTCCTATTTGTAGAGCCCGCGGCTGGCCAGCCAGTTCTGGATCAGGTCCGCGACCTGGTCGCTGTTCCTGTCCATCATGACCATGTGCGAGTTTCCCTTGATGCCGGCCTGAGGCAGGTCCACCATGTCGACGCTGCCACCGGCCGCCCTCAGGGCGTCGTAGAACTTGATGCCGTTGCCGCGAATCGTGGGCCAGCGCGAGTCCTGCGCTATGTAGTCGCCATAGATGGCGAGCACCGGCACGTTTTTCATCTTCGGCGCGTCCTCTATCGGCCCCACTGCCGCGGGTTCCACCATCACGAGGGCCTTGACCTTGTCGGGCCGCGCCTCGGCAATGCGCGCACCGAACAGGCCGGCCTGCGAATGCACCAGCACGACACAGGGGCACACCTTGTCGACCAGCGCGGTGTAGGCCGCAATCGTCGGCGCGTCGGTCGAGGTCCAGCGCGGCACGTTCTGCTTGGTGAAGTTGTCGTAGGCCTCAATCGGGAACTGGTTGCCGGGCAGGGGCTTCATCTTCGCCACGTCCTTGTTGTACGAGCCCGCGCCCTGGCCGATGCGGAAACGCTCGAAGGGATTTTCCTTGGTCAGGAACAGCGGCTCGGTCTGGAAGATTTCAGGCGACATCGCGAAGCCCGAACGCCCCCGCTCGACGGCGTCGGAATTGTAGGTTGCCCAGCCCTTCTTCACAAAGTAGTTGAGCCAGCCTTCACGACCGTCCGGCGTGGTTTCGTAGGTTACGCCGGTCAGGCCGCCGCCGTGCCATAGCAGGATGGGCAGTGCGCCGCGCGGGCTTTTGGGAATGAAGTACTGCACGTACATCTGCTCGACCTGGTAGAGGCCGTTGGGGTCGAACTTCGCCGGCACGCCGTTGGCGGTCAGTGCGATTTCCTTGACCGGCTTGCCGGTGACCAGGACCTCGCGGCCGCCCACGTGGAATGAACCCATTTCCGCCAGCTGGATCGGCGCCTGCGTGCAAGCCGCGAGCCCGCCCAGCAGCAAGGCCGTCGCCGCGACGCACGCCGAACGGCGTGCCCATTGTCTGAATGCCATGTTTGTCTCCATCTCGTTTTGAACTGATTTGCCGGTGGCTCATCATCTCAACGAACGGAACGGCGGAGAAGTGCAACTTTGGCCGGCATTGGTGTTTGGCTTGCACCAGTGCCGGCCTTTGGCGCCCCCTCTTAGCGACGCTCTTTCAAGGCCATGTGCAGGTAGTCGTAGAACATCTTCGCCGGCGCGCGCAGCGTCGTGCCACGCAAGGTGGTGAGGCCCAGGACACGCGACACCGCCGGCGCGACCAGCGCAACGCCGACCATCGACGGATGCCGTTTCGGCAAGGCCAGGCGCGGGACGGCCGCAAGCCCGAGCCCCGCTTCAACCATGCCGAGCAGTGTCGCGATGTGGCTTACCTCGAGGCGGTACGAGGGGTTGATGCCGGCCTTGGCCAGCGCGTCGTCCAGCAGCTGCCGGTTGCCGCTGGTGCGCGATACCGCGATCAGGCGCTCGGTTTCCAGGTTCTTCCACGACAGGGTCTTGCGCCCGGCGAGCGCATGGCGGCGCGGCATGGCCACCACGAAAGGGTCGGTGTGGATAGGCTCGAAGTCCACGCCGGGCACCTGGTTGCCCATGAAGCTGATGCCGAAGTCCGACTCGCCCGACACCACGCTGGCCATCACCGCGCCTGCGGCTTCGTCGATCACACGGACGCGGATCAGCGGGTAGCGTTCCGAGAAAGAGCTCACCACCGAGGGCAGGAAATGGATGGCCGCGGAAGGCACGCAGGCCACCGTGACCCGGCCGGTGCGGCTGGCGGCGATGTCGGTGATGCCGAGCGTGGCGGACTCGAGGTCGTCCATCGCGGCGCGCGCGCGATCCAGAAAAACCTGCCCGAGAGACGTCAATTCGACCTCTCGCGTGGTGCGCTTGAAAAGCCGGGCGCCCAGGATGGTCTCGAGCTTGTCGATGCGCCGGCTTAAGGCAGGTGCCGACAGGTGGATGTGGTCGGCTGCCGCGCGAAAGCTCCCGCGCTCGGCCACCGCCACGAAGGCTTCGAGTTGCTGCAAATCGAAATTGATGCGTGCCATGCACCAATATTAGCAAAAGTTGCACTTCACGGAACTCATCCGCACGCTGATGATGCGGCTGTGACCAAAAACGACGGAGACAAATCATGCGGATGCACCATCCCCTCAGCACTTCCCTCGCCCTGGCGCTCGGCGCCGGCCTGTCCATGTCCGTGCCCGGCCAGGCGCTTGCCCAGGCCTGGCCGGCCAAACCTGTCACCATTGTTGTGCCGACCTCCGCGGGCGGCGCCAACGACGCCATGGCGCGCATCATTGCCCAAGGCCTGGGCGCCAGGCTCGGCCAGCCCGTCATCGTCGAGAACAAGGCCGGCGCCAACGGCGCCATCGCCAGCGACTTCGTTGCGCGCGCGGCGCCCGACGGCTACACCATCATGTTCGGCTACATCGCCACGCACGGCATCAACCCGGCGCTGCAAAAACTGAAATACGACCCCGTCGCGGATTTCGAGCCCATCGGCATGGTGGCCGCGTCGCCCACGGTGATGGTGGCCAACAAAGCCGTGCCCGTGAAAAACGCCAAAGAACTGGTCGACTACCTGAAGGCCAAGCCCGGCACCTACAGCTACGCCACGGCCGGCAACGGCACCGCGCCGCACATCGCGGGCGAATTGTTCAAGCTGTCGGCCGGCGTGGACGTGACCAGCGTTCCGTACAAGGGCTCGGCACCCGCCGTGCTCGACACCATCGCCGGCAGCACGCAGTACATGTTCCCCAGCCTGTTCACCGCCTACCCGCAGATCAAGGGCGGCAAGCTCAAGGCGCTCGGCATCGCCGGCGACAAGCGCTCTCCCGTGCTGCCCGACGTTCCGACGCTGGCCGAGCAGGGCATTCCCAACGTCAGCATGTCGCAGTGGTACGCGATGTTCGCGCCCGCGAAGACGCCGAAGGCCGTGGTCACCCGGCTCAATGCCGAGATGAACGCCGTGTTGGCCGACAAGGGTGTGCAAAAACGCATCGAAGACCAAGGCGCCGAAGTGGAAACCGGCACGCCCGAGCAGCTCAAAACCCTGGTGCAAAAAGAAGTGGCCCGCTGGAAGGCCGTTGTATCGGCCGCCAGGATCAAGGCCGAATGATTTCAACTCATCAAGTTATTTTTTCCCGACGGACATCACCATGAATCTGCAGGACTGGACAGGCCGCAGCGAGACGCTGGAAGACATCGCCACCGCCACGCCGTACGCGGCGCTGTCGGCCACGCTCGACCGCCCCGACACCACGCGCCCCGCGCCCGGCACGCCGCTGCCCTATCTTTGGCACTGGCTGTATTTCCTGCCTATCCATGCGCAATCGGAGATCGGCCCGGATGGCCACGCGCGGCGCGGCGGTTTTCTGCCGCCTGTTTCGCTGCCGCGCCGGATGTGGGCCGGCAGCGACTTTGAATTCCACGAGCCGCTGTGTGTCGGCGACGCGCTCGCGCGCACCTCGACCATCGTTGACGTGAAGGAAAAAAGCGGCCGCACCGGTCGCCTGGTTTTCGTGAAGGTGCGCCATGAACTTCGCCGGAACGGCACTGCCGGCGTGGCCTTGACCGAGCACCACAACATCGTCTACCGCGCGGCGCCGACGCCCGGCGACGTGGCCCCGCCGCCGCTGGCCGCGCCCGCCGAATTCGCCTGGGTGCGCCGCATCGTCGCCGACGACGTGCTGCTGTTCCGCTACTCGGCCCTCACCTTCAACGGGCACCGCATTCACTACGACCGCAAGTACGTCACCGAGGTCGAGGGCTACCCGGGCCTCATCGTGCACGGCCCGCTGATCGCCACGCTGCTCATGGACTTGTTGCGCCGGCACATGCCCGAGGCCGCGGTGCGTAAATTTGAATTCAAGGCGGTCCGGCCCACGTTCGACGTCAACCCGTTTTCGATCCACGGGCAGCCTTCAGCCGACGGCAAGAGCGTGCGCCTGTGGGGACGTGACCACGAAGGCTGGCTCACGATGGATGCCACCGCCACGCTGGGCTGAGGAAACGCCATGCAACCACTCAAGGGCATCACCGTCGTCACGCTCGAACACGCCATCGCGGCGCCCTTCGCCACGCGGCAACTGGCCGACATGGGGGCGCGTGTCATCAAGGTCGAGCGCCCCGGTGTGGGCGATTTCGCGCGGGCCTACGACAGCCGCGTGCGGGGCCTGGCGTCGCACTTCGTCTGGACCAATCGCTCCAAGGAAAGCCTGACGCTGGACGTCAAGCACGAGGAGGCGCAGAAGATCCTCATGCGCCTGATCCTCGAAGAGGCCGACGTCGTGGTGCAAAATCTCGCGCCGGGCGCCGCCGCTCGGCTAGGCCTGTCGTACGAAGCCTTGGCCAAGCGCAAGCCCGGCATCATCGTGTGCGACATCTCGGGGTATGGCGGCGACGGCCCTTACCGCGACAAAAAGGCCTATGACCTGCTGATCCAGAGCGAGGCCGGTTTCGTCTCGGTGACCGGCACGGCCGACACGCCGTCCAAGGCCGGCCCGTCGATCGCCGACATCGCCGCCGGCATGTATGCCTACACCAACATTCTGGGCGCGCTCATGCACCGCCAGCAGACCGGCGAAGGCCAGCGCATCGACATTTCGATGCTCGAGTCGCTGTCGGAGTGGATGAGCTACCCGCTTTATTACGCCTTCGACGGCGCGGCGCCGCCCCCGCGCACAGGTGCCAGCCACGCGACGATTTACCCTTACGGTCCGTTTCTGGCCGGTGACGGAAAAACCGTGATGATGGGCCTGCAGAACGAACGCGAGTGGAAGGTGTTCTGTGAAAAAGTGCTGCTGCAGCCCGCGCTTGCCAGCGACCCGCGTTTCGCCGGCAACGCACAGCGCAGCGCCGCCCGGGGCGAGCTCTCATCGCTCATCGTCGAAACCTTCAGCACCCTGAGTGCCGCGCAAGTCGTCGAGCGGCTGGAAGCCGCCGGCATCGCCAATGCCCAGGTCAACACCATGAGCGAGCTGTGGAAACATCCGCAACTCGAAGCCCGTGCGCGCTGGCGTGACATCGATACGCCGGCGGGCGCCGTGCCCGCCATGCTGCCGCCCGGTTCCTGGCAACACGGTGCTCCGCGCATGGACGCCGTGCCCGCGCTGGGCCAGCACACCGACGCGATCCTGAACCACTTCGGCTACGGCGCCGAACGGATTGCCCAGCTGCGCGCGGAAGGCGCTGTATGAGCATGCCGCCCGCCGCACCGCTGAGCTACCTGTTCGTGCCGGGCCACCAACCCGAGCGATTCGCGAAGGCGCTGGCCTCGGGTGCGGACCGCGTCATCGTTGACCTGGAAGACGCGGTCTCGCCCTCGGGCAAGGCCGTCGCGCGCGAAGCCATCGCGGCGTGGATGTCCTCCGTCAACGAAGAGATTCGCGGCAAGCTGCTGATCCGCATCAACGACGCGAGCACGGGCTGGTACGCGGACGACCTGCAGCTCCTGCGGCAGGTGCGGGCCGCCTGCGTCATGCTTCCGAAATGCGAAAGCCGCCGGCAGCTTGCCGACGTTCTGGCTCCGCTCGGGGCGGGCGCCACCGCCTTGCCGCTGGTCGAAACAGCGCGTGGCCTGCTGGCCGCCTTCGACCTTGCCACCGCACCGGGCATCGTGCGCCTGGCCTTCGGCTCACTTGACTACATGGCCGATCTCGACATTCCCGCCGACAGCCCGGCGCTGGAGCACGCCGCAACCCAGCTGGCCATTGCCTCACGCGCCGCGGGCTTGCCCTCGCCCGTGGCCGGCGTCACGCCCGACATCGACGCGGACCGCGTGGCCGCCGACATGGCGCAGGCCGGCCGCCTCGGCTTCGGCGCCAAGATGTGCATACACCCCGCGCAGGTCGCCGCAGTGCATCGCGCGCTGCGGCCCGGCGCCGAAGAGCAGGCCTGGGCACAGCGCATCCTGAGCGCCTCGCGCGCGGCCGGCGGTGGCGCCATCCAGCTCGACGGGAAGATGGTTGACCGCCCGGTTGTCCTCAAAGCCGAGCGCATTGTGGCCCTGGCCGCACGCATCCCTGTTTTTTCACAAGACACATAACCCAACGGAGAAACTATGTCCGCAACCATCATCGACTCAAAAATTTTCGGCGACATGTTCAGCGATGCCGCCATGCGGCATGTCTGGTCGGACGAGAACCGCACCGCCAAATACCTGGACATCGAGCGCGCGCTCGCCAAGGTCCAGGGCGCCCTCGGCATCATTCCCAAAGAGGCGGCTGAAGAGATCGTGAAGAACTGCGAGCCCAGCCAGATCGACTGGGCCAAGCTCAAGGCCAAGACCGAGCAGATCGGCTACCCGATCATCGCCGTGGTCAACCAGATCAACGCGCATTGCAAGGACGGCCTGGGCGAATATTGCCACTGGGGCGCCACCACGCAGGACATCACCGACACGGCAGCCGTGCTGCAGATACGGGAGGGCCTCGCGCTGGTCGAGGCCGATCTCGCGGACATCTCGGCCTCGCTGGCCAAACTGGCGCGCGCCCACCGCGACACGCCCATCATCGGCCGCAGCAACCTGCAGCAGGCAACGCCCATCACCTTCGGCTACAAGATGGCCAGCATCCTTGCGGGCATCGAGCGCCACCGCGAGCGCCTCACGCAGCTCAAGCCGCGGGTGCTGGTCGGCGAGTTCGGCGGCGCGTCGGGCACTCTGTCCTCGCTTGAAAAAGGCGCGATGGAAACCCAGGCCGGCCTCATGAAGGAGCTCGGGCTCGGGCAGCCGCTGATTTCGTGGCACACCGTGCGCGACAACTTCGCCGAAGTCGGCGCCTTCCTCGGCATCGTCGGCGGTTCGCTCGGCAAGATCGCGATGGACGTGAAGCTGCTGATGCAGACCGAAGTCGCGGAAGTGTTCGAGCCTTTTGCGCCCGGCCGCGGCTCCTCGTCGACCATGCCGCAAAAGCGCAACCCGATCTCCTGCCTCTACATCCACGCCAACATCTCCGTGGTGCGCCAGCTGGCCGCATCGCTGATGGACGCGATGGTCGCCGACCATGAGCGCTCCACCGGCCCGTGGGAAATCGAATGGGTGGCGATGCCCGAGATTTTCTGCCTGATCTCGGGCGCGCTCAAGCAGACAAAGTTCATCCTCGCGGGCCTTGAAGTCGATGCCGCGCAGATGCGCCGCAACATCGACATGACCCACGGCCTGGTGATGTCGGAGGCCGTGATGATGGGCCTGGGCCCCTACATCGGGCGCGAGTATGCGCACGACCTGGTCTATGACATCTGCCGCGACGCGCTCCAGCAAAAGCGCCCGCTGATCGACCTGCTGGCGGAGCACCCGGAGATCAAGAAGCACGTGACCCGCGAACAGCTGGCCTCGTTCTGCGACCCGATGAACAACCTGGGTCAGGCGGGCGTGATGGTGGACCGGGTGCTGGCGTCGATCAAGGCGGCCGCCTAGCAGCCCACAACGGTGTCGCTGGCGTCAGCGCATCAGCAAGGTCGCTGCCGCGGGTCAACCCGTACCAGGCAGGCATTTGTTCCCGGGTCAGCCCGAGAGCGCGAGGCTCGCCACCTGGACAAACCAGCTGACGCCCAAGGGCAATACCTCGTCGTTGAAGTCGTAGCTGGGATGGTGCAATGACGGGGTGTCTTCGCGCCGCGGGTTGGCGCCCTGGCCCAGCCAGAGGTAAGCGCCGGGCCTGGCTTTCAGCATGAACGCAAAATCCTCGGACGTGAACGCCGCCGAGGGCGCGACCGAAGCTTGCAGGCCGGCGGCTTCGGCGGCGCGCAGGGCCAGCGATGCTTCTTGCGGCGTGTTGACGGTGGCCGGGTAGTAACGCACGTAATCCACGTCGATGGTGGTGCCCGTGGCCTGGGCCACGCCTTGCGCGATCTGCCGGATGGCCGCTTCGATGGTGTCCTGGACGCCGGCGTCGAAGCTGCGCACCGTGCCCGTGAGTTCGACCGCGGAAGGCAGCACGTTGTGCGACTGGCCACCGCTGATGCGCGTGACCGAGAGCACCGCATTCTCGGTGGGGGGAATGCGGCGCGAGGTGATGGTGTGCAGCTGGGTGACCAGTTCGCTCGCGGCAAGCACCGCGTCGGGCGTGCGGTGCGGCTGGGCCGCGTGGCCGCCCCGGCCCCGGACCACGATGTCGAAGCGATCCGCCGCCGCCATGATGGCGCCCGGCCGCGTCTGGGCGGTGCCGGCGGGCAGCTCGGGCCAGTTGTGCAGGGCATAAACCGTATCGCAGGGAAAGCGCTCGAAAAGCCCTTCCTGGACCATCGCGCGTGCGCCGCCCCGGCCTTCCTCGGCGGGCTGGAAGATGAAGTTGACGGTGCCGTCGAAGCGGCGGGTGCGCGCCAGCTGGCGTGCCGCGCCCAGCAGCATGGCGGTGTGCCCGTCGTGCCCGCAGCCGTGGTGGACGCCGGGGAACCGGCTGACGTAGGGCCGTTCGCCTTGCTCAAGGATGGGCAGCGCGTCCATGTCGGCGCGCAGTCCCACGCTGCGCCGTCCGCTGCCGGCGCGCAGCACGCCGACAACACCGGTGCCGCCTAGGCCCTCATGCACCTCCAGCCCCAGGTCGCGCAAGGCCTTGGCGACGATGCCGGCCGTGCGGTGCTCCTTGAACGCAAGCTCCGGGTGCGCGTGCAGGTCACGCCGCAGCGCGACCAGGTCGGGCAGCAGGTCTGCGATGTCCTCCGTCATTGGAGTGCCTGGCATGCCGTCCGCGGCTGGCCGGCGGCCATCAGGTACTGCCCGGGCGTCATGCCGAACACGGTCTTGAAGTGCCGCGAGAGATGGCTCTGGTCATAAAAGCCCGCCTCGCTGGCCGCGCTGGCGACCGGCATGCCTTGCTGCATCAGGGCCTGCGCGCGCGCCAGGCGGAGCCGGCAGATGTAGCGGTGCGGGGAAACGCCCACCTGCTGGCGAAACACCGTGGCGAAGCGCCAGATGCTGAGCCCGGCGAGACCGGCCAGCTCCGACAAGGACAGGGCCTGGTTGAGGTTCTCGTGGATGTGCCGCTGCACACGCTGGATCGCTGCGGCCGAACGGGCGGGCGCCGGGATGCGGGGAGGAGGGTTCATGCTACCAAGCGTAGGCGGGCCCCACCGGAGATGGCACCGGAAACGGACGCCGGCGCAGCAGCAAATGTCGAATCGGCTCGGGCTTCAGCAAAAGCTGCGGCCCAGAGCCGGCTCAAGCGTGGGGCTGGATCAGCTGCTCGATCGGGTAGAAGTTCTTGACGAAGGGCGTCTTGATCACGATGTAGCTGAAGTATTTTTCGATGCCGATGTTGGCCTCCAGCAAGCCTTCGATGATTTCCTGGTAGTGGTTCACACCGCGTGTGACGAACTTCAGCAGGTAGTCGTAGCCGCCGCTGACCAGGTGGCACTCCACGATCTCGTCGATGGGCCGTATGCTCATCTCGAACTTGACGAAGTCCTCGCGCTTGTGGTCCTGCAGCGTGACCTCGGTGAAGACCAGCAAGGTGTCGCCCAGTTTTTCGAGCCGGATCTGCGCGCCGTAGCCGGCGATGTAGCCGGCCTGCTCCAGCCGCTTCACGCGCACCAGGCAGGGACTGGGGGACAGGCCGACGGCGTCGGCAATCTCGACGTTGGAGGCCCGCCCGTTTTTCTGCAGGTGGCACAGGATTCGCAGGTCGAGGCGGTCAAGCTTGGGGTTGCCGGTGGAGGTATTCATCGTTGACCCCATTTAAGCAAGTTCCACGCCCAAGTCAATCAGGTCAAGCCAGTGCGCGCCGCACGTCGGGCTGCTCCAGCACGCTGTCCAGCGTCCGGTTCAGCCGCTCGAACATCTGCTCGAACTCCGAGGGCGTGAAGCACAAGGCCGGCGCGAAGCCCAGGATGCTGTCGCCGAAAGCGCGGAAGATCAGGCCGTTTTCATAGGCCGCTTTAGCGATGCGGTCGGGCAGTTGCAGCGCCGGGTCGAAGCCGGCCTTGGTGTATTTGTCGCTGACCAGTTCCAGCGCGCCCAGCAGCCCGCGCGAGCGCGCCTCGCCCACCAGCGGATGGCGCAGCATGGCGCGCAATCCCGCTTCGAAGTGGGGCGCCACGCGCTGGCCGTTGGCGAGGATGCCGCCCTCTTCGTAAAGCCGGATGACTTCCAGCGCCACGGCGGCGCTCACCGGGTGCGCGGAGTAGGTGGCGCCGTGGCCCACCAGGGCGCCGGCCGGCGTACCGTCGGCAATGCCGGCGTACACGCGCTCGGACATCAGCAGCGCGCCCATGGGCGCATAACCGGAGGTCAGTCCCTTGGCGACCGTCATCAGGTCCGGCGACACACCTTCGGCGTCGCAGGCGAACATCGGGCCGGTGCGGCCGAAGCCGGTGATCACCTCGTCGGCCACGAACAGGATGTCCAGCTCGCGGCAAGCCTGGTGCATGGCCTTGAGCCAGCCCGCGGGCGGCACGATCACGCCGCCCGAGCCCTGGATGGGTTCGCAGAAGAAGGCCGCGACGTTCTCCGCGCCCAGCGTGTTGACCTTCTCGCGCAAGGCGGCCACCGACGCCGCGATCAGTGCCTGCGGATCATCGCCCACGGGACTGCGGTAGGGGTAGGGCGAGGGGATGTAGTGCTGTTCGGGGCGCGGCAGGTCGAAGCCGCGGTGGAAGGCGGGCAGGGCCGTCAGGCCGGCGCCGGTGGAGGATGAGCCGTGGTAGCCACGCTCCAGCGCGATGAAGTGCTTCTTGCGCGGCCGGCCCGTGGCGTTGTAGTACTGCACGATGAGGCGCACGGCCGCATCGATCGCCTCGGAGCCGCCCAGCGTCAGGTACACATGCTCCAGCCCGGCCGGCGAGATCTCCACGAGCTTGGCGGCCAGGCGGATGGCCGGCTCGCTGGCGTAGCTGAAATAGCCCGTGGCGTAGGGCAGCTCGCGCATCTGGCGCGCGGCGGCTTCCACGACGCTTTCGTGGCCGTAGCCGATGTTGACGCACCAGAGGCCTGCGAAAGCATCCAGCAGTTCGCGGCCGTCGGCGTCACGCAGCCAGGCGCCCTTGCCGGAGCGCAGCACCGTGGCGCCGCGCTGCTCATGGCCGCGCCAGTTGGCCACGGGGTGGATCAGGTGGGCGCGGTCTAGCGCCACAAGCGAATCGAGGGAAAGGGTTTTGGTGGACATCATGGGCACAAGCTTAGGCGCGGGTGCGCAGCGGGTGCTGCGGCTTGCCCCCTTGCGCGCGCATGACCATGCTGTTGTTCGCACGCTTACGGTAGAAGATTCTGCGGCGCCTGGTGCCGCTGCGGGGGCGGGCAGGAGGGCTCAGTAGCCGCGCGAGCGGTCCACCACGCCTTCGAGCGGCAGGCCGGCCTCATACCGCCGCAGGTTGTCCAGCAGCGCTTCGGCCGCGGTGCCGGCCTGGGTTGCGCTTGCGATGTGGGGCGTGAGCCAGATGCGCGCATGGTTCCAGAACGGGTGGCCCTGCGCGGGCGGCTCCGGCTCGCAGACGTCCAGCACCGCCGCAGAGAGCCGCCCGTTTTCCAGCGCGGCCAGCAGCTCGGCCTCCACCAGGTGGCCGCCGCGCGCGGCGTTGACCAGGCAGGCGCCTTCCGGCAGCGCGTCGAACACGCGCCGGCCGAGAATGCCGCGCGTTTCGGGCGTGAGCGGCAGCATGCAGACCAGGATGTCGGTGCGGGCCAGGAACTCGTCCAGTTCCGCCTCGCCGCTGTAGCAGCGTACGCCCGGCTCGTTGCGCTTCGAGCGGTTCCAGCCGGCGCAGTCAAAGCCGAGCAGCCGCAGCTGCGCGAGCGCCGCGCGTCCCAGCATGCCCATGCCCATCACGCCCACGCGCCGCGTGGAGGCCGGCCGCACGGGGTGCTCCTTCCATTGGCCCAGGCTTTGCTGCCGCAGGTACAGCGGCATCTCCCGGTGCAGCGACAGCACGGCCCAGCTGACGTATTCACACATGCAGGCCGTCAGGCCCGGCTCCACCATCCTGACCACGGTAAGCCCGGGCGGCAGCGCCGCGAAATCGAACTGGTCCACGCCGGCCCCCACCGAAAACAGCACCTCCAGATTGGGAAGGGCTTCGGCAATCCGCGGCGGCGGCTCCCAGGCCGCAAGAAAGCGCACCTGCGCCGGATCCCCGATCTCAGGCCAGGTCAAAAACGGCATCTCGGGCATCCTGCGCGCGAACTGCTCGGCCCACACGGCCCCGCGCTGCGCCGGCCCTTTATAAAGGAAAGTCATCTCAGATCTCCAGAAGCCGCAACGGCCCGCGATACGTTATAGCCAGTGGCCAGTGTCTGATACCAGTGCACGCGCGGAACCGGCTTCGCCGGGCCGCAGAGTGCGCCCCCGGAGGGGGGAGCAGGCTACACGAAGTGAGCCTGAACGGGGGTGGGCCATTTCTACCCCATAGCTTGGGTAACCAGCGCCCAGCCGCCGACCGCCGGGCCTCGTGCCAGCGGGCCGTTGCGCACCATGGTCGTGACCGTGTCCACCCGGGGCAGGCCCTGCGCTTCCAGCCATTCGGGCAGGCCGCTGGCGGCGTCCACGTCGATGCGCAGGAACTTGCCGGCAAAGCGGCTGCACCAGTGGCCGATGAGCGCCTGCGCGCTGGCGAGGTCCGGTGCCACCACGGGACCGACCGCATAGCCGCGCCCGAAGCGCCGTACGGTGGAGAAACCCACGGCTTCACCGCCGCGTGCCAGCACCACCGTCTCGCCGTCGGCCAGCAGCTGGCGCAGCATGGCATCGCGCGGCATGCCGGCGGAAATGGCATCCAGGGCGGCAAGTGTCTTTGTGTCGTTGCGGCCCAGCGGGCGCAGCCGCTCGCCAGGCGCGAGGGCCACCAATTGCGCCGGCGTGGCGGAACCCTGGTGCTGCCGGATCTCGCCCGTGATCTCGAAGCCCATGCGTTCATACAGGCCGCGACCTTCGGCCGTGGCGTGCAGCAGCACCGTGCGGTCTTCCAGGCCCGCCATCACCGCGTGCATGAGGTGCTGGCCTATGCGCTGCCCCTGCATACGCGGCGACACCATCACGTGGCCCACCGTCGCGTGCTGCTTGCCCCAGGGCCAATGCAGCGCGGTGCCCACCAGTTCGCCGTCACGCAGCGCCGCCACGCCCTGGCCATGCGCCAGGCTGAAGCGCCAGTCCTCCAGGCGATGCGGCCACCCGAATTCGCGCGACAGCGCTTGCGCCGACTCCAGGTCGTCCTCCTTCAGCCGGCGCAGCGTCACGCCGTCGGGCAATGGGCGGCCCACGGCCGCAAGCGCGGCCTGTGGAATGGAAACGTGGTCGGGCATGGGGCTTTCCTTCAAAACGTCAAGGGCGGTTTGGGGAAGATGATGCTCGGCGCAAGGGCCGGCGGCTTGTACGATCTTGGCGCCGGCCACGGCCGCTGGAAGAACGGCACAAAGCGCCTGGAGCCCGCGGTACTGCGAATGAATGCTGCGTTCGCGCCGCGCAGAACCGCAACAACTGCGGCGGATGCTGCCTAGGATTGCTCCTATTGAACCACCGCGTACAACATAAAGCTTACCGATGTCCGTCGACCGCCACCCATTCTCCGTGCCTTCCGGCCATTTTCCCTCCGCAGCCTGAATCCTTCCACCATCCCACACCCACGAGGCAAACCATGATTTTCCGACCCAAGTACATTTCCTTCGATTGCTACGGCACGCTCATCTACTTTCGCATGCACGAGGTGGCGCACGGCATTGTGGGAGACCAGCTGCCGCCCGAGCGCATGCAGCAGTTCATCAAGGACTTCAGCGCCTTGCGGCTGGACGAGGCCATGGGCGACTGGAAGCCTTACGACCAGGTGCTCAAGTCCGCGTGGGCGCGTACCTGCAAGCGCCACGGGGTGGCTTACCGCGACGAAGACGGGCAGAAGTTCTACGACGCCGTCCCCACCTGGGGCCCGCACACCGACGTGCCGTTCTCGCTCACCCGCGTGGGCAACAAGATCCCGCTGGTGATCCTGTCCAACGCCATGAACGAGCAGATCGACGCCAACGTGCGCAAGCTCGAAGCGCCCTTCCACAAGGTGTACACGGCGCAGGATGCCGGCGCCTACAAGCCGCGCCTGCAGGCCTTCGAGTACATGTTCGACCAGCTGGGCTGCTCGCCTGACGACATCCTGCACGTGTCCTCCAGCCCGCGCTACGACCTGATGTCGGCCCACGACATGGGCATCAAGAACAAGGTCTTCGTCAACCGCGGCCACGAGCCCAAGCCCAGCGAGTTCTACAGCCACGTGGAGATCCGCGACATCAACGGCCTGCCGGCGCTGGTCGGCCTGTAATCCGGCACGCGCCCGGCTTCCCTTTTTTTTTATTGCCATAGGACCCGACACAGATGAGCAACCTCACTTTCTTCAAACTCGACAACCTGGGTCCCGGCCGCGAGAGTGCTCCCTTGCCCGAGCGCCTGCTCGAGGGCGATCCACGCTTTGCGAACTGGGACGTGGAACAGACGGCCGACGGCAAGCTGCGCACCGGCGTGTGGGAAATCACGCCCGGCACCATCCGCTCGATCAAGGGCGGCGTCTGGGAGTACTGCCACATCCTCTCCGGCGTGTCGGAGCTCATCGAAGACGGCAAGGAACCCATCCGCATCCAGGCCGGCGACAACTTCGTGATGAAGCCGGACTACGTCGGCAAGTGGCGCTGCATCGAAACCACACGCAAGATCTGGATCATTTACGGCAACGCGTGAGTTCCATGAGGCCCAGGCTCGCCTGACTTTTTTCCACCGAGGAGACACAAACAATGACAGAACAACAACAGATAAGCAGTCTGACAGGCCCCGAAGAGAGCCGCCGCATCATGGGCGAGCTGCAGCGCGGCGCGAGCCGGCGCGACGTGCTGGCCATGCTGGCGGCCGGTGGCATGCAGGCCACGCTGGCGGGCAGCCTGGCGTCGACGGCGCTTGCGGCGCAGGCGGCGGCCCCGCGCAAGGGCGGGCGCATCAAGGTCGCCGGGGCGACGGCTTCGCTCAACGACACGCTGGACCCGGCCAAGTGCTCCAACCACACCGACTACATCCGCAGCTGCATGTTCTACAACGGGCTGACCTCGCTTGACGGCAGCCTGACGCCGCAGCCCGCGCTGGCCGAGGAATTCAGCACCAAGGACGCCAAAACCTGGGTCTTCAAGCTGCGCCAGGGCGTGACCTTTCACGACGGCAAGCCCTTCACCTCTGCCGACGTGGTGTACTCCATCATGCGTCACAAGGACCCGTCGACCGGTTCCAAGGCCAAGGTGCTGGCCGAGCAGATCGAGGAGGTGAAGGCCACCGGCCCGCATGAAGTGACCATCGGCCTGGTGGCACCCAACGCCGACCTGCCGGCCATCCTCGGCACCTGGCACTTCCATATCTTGCGCGACGGCGTCACCGACGTGAACGCGCACATGGCGGGCATAGGCACCGGTCCCTATAAGCTCAAGGACTTCAAGCCGGGCGTGCGTTCGCTGGCCGTGCGCAACGACAACTACTGGAAGCCCGGCCGCCCCTACCTGGACGAGATCGAGTACGTGGGCATTAGCGACGAGGCGGCACGCGTCAACGCGCTGCTGACCGGCGAGATCGACCTGACCATGGCCATCAACCCGCGCTCGGTGGACCGTATCCAGGGCAGCCCCAGGCACGCGATCTTCGAAACCAAGGCCGGTCTCTATACCGACCTGATCATGCGCCGTGACAGCGCACCCGGCGCCAACCCGGACTTCGTGCTGGCGATGAAGCACCTGGTGAACCGCGAGCAGATGGTCAAGTCCATCGTGATGGGCTACGGCGAGGTGGCCAACGACCAGCCCCTACACCCCAGCGACCGCTTCTATTTCAAGGGACTCAAGCAGCGGGCCTACGACCCCGAGAAGGCCAAATGGCATGTGCAGAAGGCCAATCTCGGCAGCGCGGCCATCCCGGTTGTGGTGTCTCCTGCGGCGACTTATTCTGTGGAGATGGCTCTGGTGATGCAGCACGCGGCGCGACAGATCGGCTTGAACCTCGACGTGCGCCGCATGCCGGCGGACGGCTATTGGTCGCAGCACTGGATGAAGCACCCGGTCGGCTTCGGCAACATCAACCCGCGGCCGTCGGCCGACCTGCTGTTCACGCAGTTCTTCAAGTCCGATGCACCGTGGAATGAGGCGGCCTGGAAGAATCCGAAGTTCGACCAGCTGCTGCTGGCCGCGCGGGTGCAGCCCGACCAGGCCAAGCGCGCCAAAATGTACGCCGACATGCAGGTCATGATCCACGAAGACTCGGGCATAGGCATCCCTTTCTTCATGTCCAGCATCGACGGCCACACGAAGAAACTCAAGGGCCTGTCACCCATCCCGCTGGGCGGCCTGATGGGCTATAACTTCGCTGAAAACGTCTGGCTCGACGCATGAAGGATCCGCTTGCCATGTCCAAAAATCTCCTCGTCACCTTCAAGCTCGACCAGCTTGGCGAGCCGCGCGAATACCGGCCGCCGGCCGACCGTGTCCTCGAAGGCGACATCGTGTGCCGCAGCTGGGACGTCGACAGCGCCAAGGACGGCAAGGTCCGCGCCGGCGTGTTCGAATCGACCCCGGGTGTCAACCGCTCCATCAAGGGCGACACCTGGGAGTTCTGCCTGATCCTGTCCGGCGTGGCGGAGATCACCGAGGACGGACAGCCCCCGGTGACCTACCGGGCCGGCGATTGTTTCATCATGAAGCCCGGCTACACCGGCACCTGGCGCACGCTTGAAACCGTGCGCAAGGTCTGGGTCACGGCATGAGCGAGTCAGTCATGTTCGGGCTCGCGCACCAGTCGTTCAACCAGACAACAATGACCCCAGAGGTGATATGAAACTGACATCCTATTGGCTGGACACATCGCAACCCTTCAAGAGCGCCACCCCCGGGCCGGTGCAGGGCAGCTGCGACGTTGCGGTGATCGGTGGCGGCCTCACCGGTGCTTCGGCCGCGCTGGCGCTTGCCAGGAAGGGCGCCCGCGTCGTGCTGCTGGAAGCGGACACGATAGGCAACGCGGCATCCGGCCGCAACGGCGGCATGTGCAACAACGGCTTTGCCCAGGACTACGGCATGATGTCGGCCAAACTCGGCAAGGACACCGCCAACCGGCTCTACCGGGCTTTCGACGCCGGGGTCGATTTGGTCGAGCGCCTGGTGGCTGAAGAGAGCATTGACTGCAGCTTCGCACGCGTCGGCAAGATCAAGCTGGCGGCCAAGCCCGAGCACTACGAGAAGCTGCTGCGCAGCCAGGAATTGCTGGCAGCCACCGTCGATCCCGACACGGAAATGGTCAGCCGCGCGGACCTGGCAAACGAGGTCGGTTCGGACCGCTATCACGGCGGGTTGATCTACCGCAAGGGCGCCGGCATGCATGTGGGGCGCTTCGTGCGCGGCCTGGCGGAAGCGGCGGCGCGGCGCGGTGCTGAAATCCACGAGCACTCGCCGATGACGGGCTTGCGGCCGGCGCCCGGCGGCGGGCACCTGATTGAGACGCCGACAGGCCGGCTCCATGCCAAGCAGGTATTCCTGGCGAGCGGAACCTCGCAGACCGGGCCGCTGGGCTGGATACGGCGCAGGATCGTGCCGGTCGGCGCCTTCCTGATCGTCACCGAGCCCTTGCCGATAGAGACACTGGACCGGCTGTTGCCGAAACGCAGGATGGCGGTCGATACCAAGAACCTGGTCAACTACTTCCGCACCACACCCGACAACCGCCTGCTCTTCGGCGGACGCGCCCGCTTCGCCGTCTCCGATCCGGCCTCGGACGAAAAAAGCGGCGCCATCCTGCGCACCGCATTGCACGAGGTGTTTCCCGAACTCCGCAGCGCGCGCATCGACTATTGCTGGGGCGGCATGGTCGACATGACGCGTGACCGGCTGCCGCGCGCCGGCGAGCGCAACGGTATTTACTACTCCATGGGCTACAGCGGCCACGGCACCCAGATGTCGACGCTGATGGGAAGCATCATGGCGGAGGTCATGGACGGGCGCACCGACCTGAATCCCTGGAAAGATTTCACCTGGCCGGCCATCCCGGGCCACTTCGGCCCTCCCTGGTTCCTGCCGCTGGTCGGCGCTTACTACCGCCTCAAGGACAAGTTGTCCTGAAGGCCAGCTCGTACCCCGGCCTGGGCGGCGAACTGGCCCGGCTGGTGCTGGAAACTCGAACCCGTTCGGTCGAGGCTATCGGAAACCCAAGCGGCGCAGCCAGGCATCCACCTGGGCGAACGCGTCCTGCGTGATCTGCGCATGGGTCATGCCCTCTGTGGCGCCTGACTCAACCAAAAACTTTCGCACGGTCTGAGGCCCGAAGTCGTCCGGATTCGCGAACTTAGCCGCGATGTTCTGGTACCCAGTCTTGGCGGCGTCGATATCGACCAGTGCGCGGCAGGCATCTCCGAGAGCCTCAATGCCACCTTCATGGTGCTTGATGACGTAGTAGATGTCGTAAGCGTCTTTAGGTTTGTCGCGCCCGACCAGGGCATAGCCCTTCATCACCAGAAGCGCGGGAATGTTGGCGACTCGCAGTTTCACGGTGTTGTTGCGCCCGTCGGGCATCTGGCCGCTAAGCTCGCGCTGCACAAAATTGCGAGCGGCCAAGTCAGCCCCGTCCGCGCGCTGCACCGCAAAGCCGGCGAGGATTGGCGGCTTATTCTTGACGATCTTCGCGTTCTTTGGCATGAGGAAGTCGACGACTATGTCTATCGGTTCTCCTTCATCCAGATTCACAGCGCGAACCATCTGGAACGCGCGCATCTGGCTCTCACCGCGCCTGTACCCAGCGCGTGCCAGAAGGTCGATGAGGTTTGCGTACTCGCCGTCCCCGAGTGCCTCTGCATCGAGACACAAGTCGACATCGATGGTCCCAATATGCGCGGGCTCGGCGCCGGGACAAAGCAGCCAGGGGACCGAGCCTCCGATGACCACGAACCGGTCGGTGTACGCCCCTAAAACTTGTCCGAGCTCGATCAATACCGAGTAGACCGCGTGAGTTGCGCGATCATCATATTGACCGAGTTCACTCACGTCGGAACCCATCAGGCTGCGAAGTCAGCATGCGCCCCAGCTTCTCTTTCAGGAGAAAGTCTGCAGCTTCGCGATCACGATCACCCATCGCCGACAGATCAAGGTAAGTCTGTAGCAAACCCGTGCCGCGAAGCGGTTCCGGGATTAGCGCGATGCTGTCAAGCTGCATCATGTCGTCCTCGGGCTCATAGATAAAAATGTTCGCTCCCGATTCGGTGGGAGACAGCTGAAGGAATTCCTGAATGAGTTCGATGCCGTGTGAATCGGCGTAGAAAAACTCGCCGGCCACTCGCGCGAAAGGCGCCACTCTACGCGCAACCGAATGTCCTGCGAGCAGCAGGGTACTGAACGGCGCCGTAGCGGCTTTCATGAACAGTGTTTGAAGGTGGGTATCCAGCGCGCGGCTGTGGTGTAGCGTATATCCTTGAGCAGCGAGGGTTGGCGGGTCTCGCTCTTCTCGCCAAGCTTCCAGTAGAGCCAGGGGCTTAACTACGCGGATGCCGGCGTTGTCAGCGACAGCCCATTCCCGGTCGACGAGCATCTCACGCACTTTGCTTACTTGCGCCTGGCTCACGTGCGCGCGCGCGGCCACTTCCTTGCCCTTGAGCGGCGAGCGTTCCGCGAGCAACACCTTCAGGATGCGTCCCGATTTTGGGCTGAAGATGGACTTCTGCTTTCGCTTCGTGTTGAACGGATTTACGTTCGCCTTTTCGACGTCGACGTGAAGATGCGCGAAGCTTATAAAGCAATTGCCTGCAAGATCAAACCAGCCTTGATGCTGCTGGCGCAGGATGCTGCGTGACTCAGGGGAGATGTAGGGGGCAATCACAACGCCGTAACTTCCGGGCTGCAGCTTCATTCTGTCCGTCAAGAGGAACGATGCTTCCCGGATATACCGGGCCTCGCCGGACGCCTTGACCTCGATTTGGATGAGTTGCGTGCCTTGGGGCGTAGTGACCCGCAACAGCGCGTCCGGCTCGCCGCGGCCCAGCTCATCCATAACTTCAATCTCGCTGACGACCGGCATCGCCTCAAGCAGATGCCTGAGCCGGTATAGGCCTTGTTCGAGCTTGGGAGGAGAGTTCACTGATTTACCGCCTGGTAAATATGGGGTTTTCAGTGAATTCTACAGCGTTTCAATCAAATTCATCCGCCTGGTGAATTCGGCTCTTAATGAAGACTGTATTTTTTTACAGCTCAGGCCCGATCCAGCTGCGCCGCGATGAGATGCAGCGGATGTGTGCGTTTGCCCGATGACTGGCGCAAAACAATCCGGCTCGTGAATTTTCCGATGCCGATGTCTTCCTGCAGCAGGCTCTCCATCAGCGCCTGGAAATGGGCGACGTTCGGCGCCACGATTTTCAACAGGTAGTCGTAACCGCCGCTGAGGTTGTACCACTCGACGATTTCGCCGTGCCGGTCCACGGCCTGTTCGAACTTGCGAAAGTCCGGAGGCCGGTGGCTGCTGATCGTCACCTCCGAAAAAACGACCACACAATTGCCCAGCTTCTCCAGCGCGATGTGGGCGCCATAGCCGCGAATCACGCCGATGTCCTGCAGCCGTTTTGTCCGCACCAGGCACGGGCTCTGGCTGAGGCCGACGGCGTCGGCCAGCTCGACGTTCGAGCAGCGCCCCTCGCGCTCGAGGTGCGCGAGGATCTTGAGGTCGAAGCGGTCTAGTGACATTGCAGGGGACATGCCCGATGGTAGCGCCGGGTGTGGATCGAAGCTAGTGCGCGCCTGCCGTTCGCGCTTCGGCCAGGGATTCGTCGAGCGCCTGGATGACGAGGCCGGCCTGGTCCGCCGACAGCACCAGGGGCGGGCGGATCTTGAGCACGTTGTGCCCCATCGCGCAGGCGCTGATCAGCACGCCTTTGTCGCGCATCCGGTTGACCACCTGGCTTGTCAGCTCGCGGTCCGGCGCGCGTGATGCCCGGTCGGAGACCAGTTCGACCCCGACAAACAGGCCGGCCCCGCGCACGTCACCGATAGCCTCGTGGCGGGCTGCCAGGGCAGCGATGCCGTCGTGCAGGATCTTTCCCACCTTGGCGGCATGCTGCACCAGCCCGTCCCGCTCTATGGTGTCCAGTACCGCCAGCGCCGCCGCGCAGGAAACGGTATTGCCCGCGAAGGTGTTGAAGTAGCGCGAACTCTTGCCGAATTCGGCCAGCACGTCGGCGGTCGCCAGCAGTCCCGCGATCGGCTGGCCGTTGCCCATCGGTTTGCCCATGGTGACGATGTCGGGCACCACGCCATGGCGCTGGAAACCCCAGAGGTGTTCGCCGGTCCGGCCGAAGCCGGGCTGCACTTCGTCGGCAATGAAGAGGCCGCCCGCCCGCTTGATCGCGTCGACCGCACCCTTCAGGAAGCCTTGCGGCCCGGGGAGTATGCCGTCGCTGGTGAACAGCGAATCGCCGATCAACGCGGCCGGCTGGATGCCGTGGCGCCGCAGGTCGGCGATGGCCGCCTCGACGTCGCGCGTAAAGCGTTCGGACAGGTCGGCTCCCCCGGCGTGGTACAGGCGCGGAGCCGGCACAAGGCGCACATGCTCGCCGAGATCGACGCTCAGGCCCAGCGAGGGCGAGAACTTGGCCACCGCATCGGTGATGCCGTGGTAGGCGGTGTCGGTCACGATCATGCCGGTGCCGCCGGTGCGGACCTTCGCGATGCGATAGGCGAGGTCGTTGGCCTCACTGCCCGTGCAGGTCAGCATCAGGTGGGCCAGGCCGGTTCCGGGCACGCTCGCGAGCAGGCGCTCGGCCAGTTCGAGGATCGTGTCGTGCAGATAGCGCGTGTTGGTCGCCAGCGTCTGCGCCTGCCGGCAGATCGCCTCGGTCACCGACGGGTGGCAATGCCCGAGCGAGGTGACGTTGTTGTAGGCGTCGAGGTAGCGGCGTCCCTCGGGGTCGACCAGCCAGGCGCCTTCGCCCTTGACGATGTGCAGCGGCCGTTCATACATCAGGCGGTAGGCCGGGCCTAGCAGGGCGTCGCGGCGCGCGATCATTTGCGCGGTGGCCGGGCCTACGTCGGCGCGGCCGGGGATATAGGCATTGACCATGTTGAGGTCGGTGGTGCTTTTCATGGGGTGACTCCTGTTTGTACGGGTACGTGTACGCCGGCCAGCAGCCGGTCGCGTGCGGTGTCGCGGGAAAGGTCGGCCATCTGGGCCAGGCCTTCCCACGCCGCGGGGTTGTGCCGCATGATGTAGGCGCGGTTCTCGGGATAGCGCGCGGCGCGCCATTCCGAGATCAGCGCCGTGATGAGGTGGCGCGTGGCCAGCAGATCGGCAACCACTTCCTGTTCGGCGCCGGTCAGCGGCTGCACCGCGTGATAGGCGGCCACGAACTGGGCCGGTCCCTCGAAAGGATCGGCGTTGCCGGCCATGTGGAAGGCGGCGGCCGTCGCCACCTCGCCGACCAGCGGTGCGTGCACCATGTCGCCGAAGTCGATGATGCCCACGATGCGTGACTGGTCGTCGGGTGCGACCAGCACGTTGTAGAGGTGGTAGTCGTTGTGGATCACCTGGGAGCGCAGCGATGCCAGGCGCGGCAGCACGTGCGTGGTGAAGCGCGTCATGAAAGCCTGGGCCAGCGCGCGCTGCTTGCCGTCCACGAGGCTACCCAGCTGTTCGCCCAGCCGATGCGCCGTGGCGACGTTCCACAGCAGCTCATGCGCAGCACCCGGATGCGCGAAGCCGTGCAGCGCGCGGTTCAAGCCGGCGAGCCCGGCGCCCATGGCGCGCCGCTGCGCGGCGGTGCGCACGGTCTCACGGATCTGGATGCCGTCCAGGTAGCTCAGCATGCGTACGCGTGTCTGGACGCCCCCGGCTAGCGCGACCGTGTCGTGCGTGTGTCCTGCCAGTGTCCGCACGACGCGCGGCACCGGCTGCGCCGGTGACATGCGGGCGATGTGGTCCAGCGCCGCGATCTGGAAGTCGACGATAGCGGGGGACTCCGACGGATTGCTGATCTTGAGGACGTAGCGAGAGCCATCGGCCGCCTCCACCAGGCAGTTCTGGTCACGCTCGCCCGCCAATGGCCGGGTGCAACCCTCGATGCCGTAGACGCGGCGGACCAGGGCCTCCACGGCCGCCGGCGAGAGGTCGGGCGCGGTGGTGCTCAGTTCGGTCATAGGCCGAGCAGGCCGGGAAGCTGGCGGACGTCGGTCAGGCGGCTGACACCGTAGGCGTCGGACGTCGGCTCATGCCCGCGGTCGATGAAGGCCTTGGCCATGAAGCCCAGGTCGGAGGCCGTCATCAGGTCATAGCGGAAGCTCGACGAGACGTGCATCATCTGGTCAGGCGCGCATCCGAGCTGGTCGAACATGTATTCGAAGGCCTGGAAGCGCGGCTTGTAGGCGCGCGCTTCCTCGGCGGTGTAGACCGCGTGGAACTTTGCTTTCAGGTGGGCGACGCTGGCCGGGATCAAATCGACCATCGAGTTCGAGAGGATCACCAGGGGCACGTGCGGCGCGATCGCCTCCAGAACCTCGACGACGTTCGGGTGCGGCTGCCAGGTGGGAATGGCCTCGTACAGCGCCACGGCATCCGACGCCTGGTAGGCGATGCCGTGCGCCTTGCAGGCACGGCGGATCGAATTTTTCACAACCTCGAAGAAGGGCTTCCACTCGCCCAGGACCTCGTCGAGGCGATAGGCCCGAAAGCTGTCCAGGAAGGCCGGCATCCGGCCGGCCGGAACGCGGTCTTTGAACAGGCTTTTGGCGGTCGGGCCCATCTCGAAGTTGATGAGCGTGCCGTAGCAGTCGAAGCTGATGAATTTGGGTTTGAATGTCATAGAGGGATCCACGCTGTTGGGATGGATATGAGTCTATGAATTCCAAGCCTTCGGAAATGCCGCATTCACATGCGGTGCAAGTGGAATCCGTTTCAATCCGGGGGCTTGCCGGAATTTTGCTTGGCGCGGGCTTTCGGGCGCCGTTCCGGCACGGCGTTCGCTGTGGGGCTCAGGCGGCTGAACTGCGCCAGCAGCCACCCGGCGAGTTCAAACTCCACGCCTTGCAGCAATATTAGGAACGCATATTCCGATACGGCTCTAGGGATATGCTGGGACCTCGCTGGTGTCGGTTTGTTCGGCCTCTGCCTGGCTGACGATCCAGGCTTCGAACCGCGTCAGTGCAGCGGCTCCGGAATGCTTTGACGGCCACCTCAGAAAGTAGGCGCGATTGGCTCGCCAGCCAACCTCGCTCAGGCGTACCAGCTGGCCTGTCTCCGTTGCGCTGCGGGCGATGTAGTTCGGCAGCAATGCAATTCCGATGCCGCTCATTGCGGCTGTCAGTGCGAGGGATGCCTGCGCGTAGACAGGACCTCTTCCGGCCTTTTCAGCCAGGCTTTCATTGCTGAGGCCCGCTTCCCCAAGCCAGGCTTTCCAGGCGCCAGCCATGCTGGTTCTGATCAAAGGGAAATTTAATAAAAGATGCGTCAACGCCCCTTCAGGCAGCGCCTTGCCTGTGGTGAGTGTTATGCCGGATCGTTCGATAAGGGCTGCGGCGGCGTAAGGCTTGTAAACCAGAGACAGCACTTCTCGCGCCTCAATGCCTGGCGTGGCGCCTTCACATAACTCAATGGCGGCGTCTTCATTTCCCACAAAAACGTTCTGCGCATCGACGCGGTTCGTGAGACTGAGAATGATGTCCTGGTTGTCGTCCACAAAACTGCCCAGTCGCGGCATGAGCCAGTAATTGGCAAAGGCCGAAGCGACCGCGATGTTCAGCTGGATGCAAGCCTGGTCCCCGGCCACCGCGCGAACTGCGGCTCGCTGCAGTTGGTGCAGTACCGTCGAAGTGTCCTCCCAGTAGCGCTGACCGCTGGCTGTCAGCTTCAGGCCGCTTCGGTCGCGTTCGAACAGCTCGACGCCCAGTTCCCGCTCGAGTACCTGGATGTGGTGGCTGACCGCGCTTTGCGTCAGGTTCACCGCTTGCGCTGCCTTGGTAAAGCTGAGCAAACGGGCACTCGCATCAAAGCATCGAAGCGCAGTGGTGGAGGGTAGATGGCGCATGGATCAATTTTTTGAGGGCCTCCAACAATAATATCCGTTTGCCAGGGCGCGGGTGGTCCTCTAGCATTTGATTCGGAGACTTGTGAACGACTTGATAGCCGAATGCCAAAAAGGAAGCGCGGTATTCTGCGGTTAAGCCGCATCACGTTTTTTTATAACTATTAAGGACATACCTTGGAACACGTGAACCTTCGCCGCCTGGTCGCTGCCGCAAAACTCTTGACCTCAGCTCTAGCATTGGGTGCCATCAGTCTTCATGCGCAAGCCCAGCCCTATCCCACCAGGTTTATCCAACTGATCGCTCAGCAACCTCCAGGTAGCCAGTCGGAAGCCATCAGCCGAGTGTGGGCTGAGTGTGCGTCCAGGGAGTTGGGCCAGCCTATCGTGATTCTCAACAAACCAGGCGCCAACGGCGTGCTCGCCACGAACTTTTTGAAGAGCCAGCCCGCAGACGGATACAACATCATGACGGTGGGGATGTCGCAGATGACGATCACACCCTACATCTACAAGCAGCTTCCGTACAGCCCACAGAAGGACTTCGATGGCATCACCGTTTTGAGCACCTCGCCCTTGCTGCTTGTCGCCAGTGTGCAAAGTGGCATCAAGCAGTATGCCGACATTGCGACCGTCGCAAAGAAAGCCAACGGGGGCATCGATTTCGGCTCGCCTGGAAAAGGAAGTCCGGCCCATCTGCTGACCGCTGCCGTGGCTCAGCAACTCAAAGTGGACGGCACGCATGTTCCTTTCGTCGGAGAGGGGGCTGCCGTCACTGCGCTGATGGGCGGCCAGATTCAAATCATGACCATCACCTCGGGTACCGCTGCGCCCCTCATCAAGGACGGCCGCATGATTCCCCTGGCGATCTATACGGAAACTCGCGACAAGGCATTCCCGCAGATCCCGACGATTCTGGAACTCACGGGCTCCAAGGAGATGGCGTTGCCTGGGTGGTTGGCACTCGTCGCGAAGGCAGGAACTCCGCCGGCTGTTCTAACGCGGCTCGGCGAAGCAACCGCCAAATGTGTAGATTCCGACGCTTACAAAGCCCGCTTGGAGGCCATTAACGCCATTCCCACAAAATCGTCTCCCGCGGATGTGAAGGTCTGGACAGACCGGTACACGGCCGTCTTCAGACCATTGATCGAGAAACTGAATCTTGCCGAGTGATGCAGCAATAGCAAAGAGGCAGCCGGGCTCGCCGGGGGAAGGTTATCGGCCAACGGTTCAGGTGCGTCTGCGTGACGGGGGTTTTCTTCAGGGGATGCGGGAAAGTGGCTTCGTTGTGTACCGGGGCGTCCGGTATGCGCAGCCTCCTTTCGGCGATCTGCGCTTTCAGCCGCCGGAACCCGTTCCGGCGTGGGCGGGTGTGGTGCAGGCCTTTGAGTTTGCACCGGCCTCGCCGCAGGCACCGCGAGATGCCGATGCCTTGATGTTCGGAGGTGAGGACTGCCTTGCTTTGAATATCTGGGCGCCTGCAGATGTGGGTCCTGGATGCCCCGTCATGGTGTGGATTCCCGGTGGCGCATACATGCGAGGAGACGCTGCCGATCCCGTTTACGACGGAGCTGCTTTTGCGCGAAAAGGTATTGTTTTTGTATCGATGAATTACCGTGTGGGCATCGATGGGTTTATGGCGATACCGGGTGCACCGGCCAACCGTGGGTTGCTCGACCAGATCGCTGGACTTCAGTGGGTAAAAAGGAACATCGATTCTTTTGGAGGCGATGCTTCGCGAATCACCGTGGCCGGCGGATCGGCCGGTGCCGGTGCCATTGCGTGCCTCATTGGCATGCCATCCACACGAGGCCTTTTCGGCAGAGCCATCCTCCAGAGCCCAAGCCTGGCGACCCATACAGCAGCGGAAGCGGATGTAGCTGCCGCGGCCATCACCACACTGCTGGGCATACCGTTGTCAAGTGAAGCCATTGCGCGCGTTCCATTGCCAAAGGCGGTTGCCGCGTTAAAACGCCTGGCGGACGACCCATCCTTGCGACGGGACTTGGGATTCAACGCGCGCAACTTTTTCCCATTGAGAGCCGTCGTCGACGGGGACTTTTTGAAGACCTCACCATTGAGGGCCATGGAAAATTCATGGAAACACCTCCTGCCTGATTTTTCGTTGCTGGTTGGTTGCAACAAGGAAGAAATGCGGCTTTACGCTGTGCCCCCCGGTTTAATAGAGCAGACCACCCAAAGCGAGCTTCTGGAGTTTGCGCGGGATGTGGGGTTGAGTGAACATGCGGTGCTGTCGTACGCAGAAAATCCGGAGACGGGCGCCCGGTCGACCCCTGGCGAGATTTTGTGCGCCATGCAGTCGGACTATTTCTATCGAACTTCAGCTCGAAAGATTGCTGCGGATGCAAGCGCAGTTGGGGTCGCCGCTTACCTGTACGAGTTTGACTGGCGTTCGCGCCGATGCGATGGAAAATTGGGTGCCGCCCATGGACTTGAAATTCCTTTCGTTTTTGACCAGCTGCCAACATCGGCAGGCGTTGAAATCACAGGCCTCGATGCACCGGCGGCGCTGGCGGAGGAAATGCACCGCTCTTGGGTAAGGTTCGTGAAAGAGGGTAATCCTGGCTGGCCTCGACATACTAGCCAGGGCGCCGACCTGATGCATTTCGCTGATGAAAGTCGATGTGAGCGGGATGTCTGGGCCCCATCTGGAGAACTTTGGCAAGTAATCCAGTAAGCCTGGTGTCTCAGTCGCACGGCGCTACCCGCGCACGCGCCGGTATGGCTAGCTGGACCTTCAGAAGGCGCTGTCCCCGTCATCAAGAAGTTCGTATCGCAGGCACACTGCGCAATTCAACAGTTCAGACGGATGTGCCAGGGCGGGCCGGGGTGAAGCAGCCCGTTCCGAAGCCCAAGGCGTTCTCGCATCAGGCATCGTCGAGAGAGGTGGTGCTGCTCCCCGAGTCGACGCGATCCACGCGCGCGAAGGGTAAAGACGGGCAAGCCTAAAAATCAGCCACCTTGCCCCACATCGACTCCTTGAAACGGGCGGGGTCGAAAGGCTTCGGGTCGAAGATCGGTTGGGACCCCGACACGATGTCGGCGATCAGGTGGCCCGCGCCGGGGCCGATGCCGAAACCGTGCCCCGAAAAACCCGCGGCCAGGATGAGGCCGGGCACCTGCGGCAGTTCCCCGATGCCCGGCACGCCGTCGGGTGTGCTGTCGATGTAGCCCGCCCAGGTATTGGCGATGCGGGCTTCGCGCAGCACGGGCAACAGGTCTACCGCACGGCGGTGGATTTCGCGGACACCGGCGGGGTCGGGCTTGGGGTTGAGGATGCGCGCCCGTTCCATGGGGGTGGGGGCGTCCAGCTTCCAGCGCGCACGGGTTTCGTGGCCCCAGCGTATGCCTTCCAGGCCACCGGGAAACACGTTGCGCCAGCGCTTGGCGAACATCGGGATGAACTGCGGCGCGAAGCGCAGCAGCTGCGGTGTGGGGTCGGCGCGCCCACGGCCGCTGATGGCCAGGACGTAGTGGCCGTCGGGGCGCCGGGTGACGGCGACGCGTGGGCTGGTCAGCGCAGCCGGCAGTTGCTGCGCCACCGGCGACAGGCGCACGATGGATTGGCGTATGGTGGCGAGCGGAAACTGCACGCCGAGCTGGTTGCAGAACGAAGACGCCCACGCACCGCCCGCGAGAACCGCGCTGCGGGTCTTGATGGTCCCCGCTTCGGTGACGACGCCGCTGAGCCGGCCGCCCTCCATCTCGATGCCGCGCGCGGCGCAGTTCTGGTGGACGGTGCCGCCGAGTTTCATGAGCGCGGCCGCCACGGCGGGCGCCGCCTTGGCCGGGTCGGCCGTTCCGTCGCTGGGTGAGAAGACGCCGCCCTTCCACGTGCGGCCGGTCGCCAGGCCTCGCTCCGAGGCCTCGCGGCCGCTCAGCATGTGTGTGGTCACGCCGGCGGTCGTGGCGAATTCACGCCACTTGGCCCAGCCGGCAATCTGGGCCTCGTCATCGCTGAGGTACAACAAGCCGCAGCGCGTGAAGCCGGTGTCTTCGCCGCTGTCGGCGGCAAACTGGTCCCAGAGTTCGAGGCTTCGGGTGGCCATGGGCAGTTCGCGCGCGTCGCGGTTCTGCTGGCGGCACCAGCCCCAGTTGCGGCTCGATTGCTCGGCGCCGATGTGGCCCTTTTCGACCAGTGCGACCGACATGCCGCGCTTGGCCAGGTAGTAGGCGGTAAAGACCCCGATGATCCCGCCGCCGATCACGACGACGTCGGCGCTGGCCGGCGGGGTGCTGGAAGTCTCGAGGATGCGCAGGGGCTGGGGCTGGGACATGGATGGATTCTGGTCGTTGCTGGATGTCTTTACTGTCTGTGCTCTTTGTACGAAGCTTGTGCTCATGCTGGTTGCTCCTCCTGCCCGAAACCAAGAATCGCCTTGGTCTCCAGGTACTCCTCAAGGCCTTCGATGCCGTATTCGCGGCCGTTGCCCGAGCGCTTGTAGCCGCCAAAGGGGGCATGGGGACTCCAGGCCGGGTAGTTGATATGCACCTGCCCCGAGCGGATGCGCGCCGCGACCGCCCGCGCCGCGGCGAGGTCCTGGCCCTGCACATGCGCGCCCAGGCCGTAGACCGTGTCGTTGGCGATCTCCACCGCTTCGTCCACGCTGTCGTAGGCAATGATCACCAGCACCGGCCCGAAGATTTCTTCCTGCGCGATCTGCATTTGCGAGTTCACGCCGGAGAAGATGGTCGGGCGGCAATAGAAACCGCGCTCCAGGCCCTCAGGCCGGCCGGGGCCGCCGCAGACCAGGCGCGCACCCTCGGCGATGCCAATGTCTATCATTTCCCGCACCCGGTTGAACTGGGCACGGTTGGCCACCGGGCCGTGTGTGGTCTGCGGCGAGCGCGGGTCGCCCACGACAAAGCTCAAGGCCGCTTCCAGCGCGATCCGTTCCACCTCCTGCAGGCGCTCGCGCGGCACGATCATGCGGGTCGGTGCGCTGCACGATTGGCCGACGTTGCGAAATGCTGCCCCTACGCCCGCCGGCACGGCGCGCGCCAGGTCCGCGTCCGGCAGGATCACGTTGGGCGATTTGCCGCCGAGCTCCTGGGCCACACGCTTGACAGTCGGGGCCGCCGCCTGGGCCACCAGCACGCCGGCCCGGGTCGAGCCGGTGATCGAGATCATGTCCACGTCCGGATGCGCCGACAGCGCGGCGCCGACCTCGGGCCCATTGCCGCTCACCAGGTTGAACACGCCCGGCGGGATGCCGGCGTCGTGCACCACCTCGGCAAACAGCAGGGCGCTCAGGGGTGACAGCTCGCTGGGTTTGAGGACGACGGTGCATCCGGCCGCCAGGGCGGGGCCGACCTTGGCGGTGATCTGGTAAAGCGGCCAGTTCCAGGGCGTGATCAGGCCGCAGACGCCGATGGCTTCGCGCTGGATAGTCACGTCGCCTCGATGGGAGAGGAAGGGAAAGCTCGCCAGGTTGTCTCTAGCCACGCGGATGTGTTCGGCTGCGACCGGCACCTGGGTGCTGCGGGCAAAGCCGATGGCGGCGCCCATCTCCAGCGAGATCGCCTGGGCGAAGAGTTCGGCCCGTTCGAGGATCAGGGCGTGGATGCGGCCGAGCAGCAAGGCCCGGCTTTCAGGAGAACTGGTGGACCAGCTCGCGAAGGCGCTGCGGGCGGCGGCCACGGCCGTCGCGACGTCTTGCGCAGTACCCAGGGCGATGCGCGCGACGGGCTCTTCGGTGGACGGGTCGATGACGCTGGCCTGCGATGCCCCCGCAGGCAGCACCCACTCGCCGTCTATGAACAGGCGATCCAGGCGTCCGTCGGATTTGAGGCGTTCAACAAGGGAGACATTCATGGGCGCACATCCTTTGCTGCGGTGCGGCGGATTCCGCGCTGCCCCGCGGTGAAATTGCCCTTGCGCAACCTGCGCAGTGTGTCGTCATTTGCCATGCTTGCCCTCTCAAAAGAATCGAAGTCATGGTACGCCCTTGACCGGAATTGATCTGCCGTTTAAGCCTGGGCATTCGGCATGAACGGTGCGCAAGCGGCCCACAACCGCAGCATCTGCGGCGGCGCTTCAATAGCATTCATTCATGGCGCCGGCGAACCGGCACAGGCTTTGCACCACCCCTTCCAGGAGGACGCTTTTCATGAGCTCTCGTCCCAAGTCCACCGGCTTCGATTGCCGCGGCACGCTGACTGGTTTCCCCACCGCGCCGGGTGGCCCGCACGCGCCGCAGCCTCGCCAGGGCGGCCGGCCCCGGCCGGGCGGCAAGCCATCGGGGGCGCGCCGCACACCATGCCGCCGGCCATCCGCAAAACCGCAGTTTTAACCAAGCGCCCCGGCGTGATCGAGGTATATCCCCGGTCTCCCGGTGCTCCAATGCCTTTACCCCACCACGAGAAACCAGGAGATCACCATGGCAGATAACAAGCAGCTGAACGGCCTCATCGGCCCCGAAGAGAGCACACGCATCCTGGGTGCGTTGCAACGCGGCGCGAACCGGCGCGATGTATTGGCCATGTTGACGGCCGGCGGCATGCAGGCGGCCCTGGCCGGCAGCATCGCCGGCCTTGCCGCGAATGCACAGGCGCAAACGCCAACGCCGCGCAAGGGCGGCCGCATCAAGGTGGCGGGCGCGGTCTCCTCCGTGAGCGACACGCTGGACCCGGCCAAGCAGGCCAACCAGGCCGACTACGCCCGGGGCTTCACTTTCTACAACGGGTTGACCTGGCTGGACAGCAGCCTCACGCCCCAGCCCTCGCTGGCCGAGGAGTTCAGCACCAAGGATGCCAGGACCTGGATCTTCAAGCTGCGCAAGGGCGTGACCTTCCACGACGGCAAGCCGCTCGCGCCGGCCGACGTGGTGTTCTCCATGATGCGCCACAAGAACCCGGCCACCGGCTCCAAGGCCAAGGTGCTGGCCGACCAGATCGAAGACGTGACCGCCTCCGGCCCTAATGAAGTCACCATCCGCCTGGTGGCCCCCAACGCCGACCTGCCGGCCATCCTGGGCACCTACCACTTCCACATCGTCAAGGACGGCACGACCGACTTCAACGCCGGCATAGGCACCGGCCCCTACAAGGTCAAGGAGTTCAAGCCCGGCGTGCGTTCCATCGGCGTGCGCAACGAGAACTACTGGAAACCCGGCCGTCCCTACCTGGACGAGATCGAGTACGTGGGCATCGCCGACGAGACGGCGCGCGTCAATGCGCTGCTGGCGGGCGAGCTGGACCTGATCGGCACGGTCAACCCGCGCTCGATCGACCGCGTCAACGGCAGCGGCAAGGCCGCCATCTTCGAGACCAAGGGCGTTTCGTATACCGACCTGATCATGCGGCGCGACAGCGGCCCGGGTGCCAACCCGGATTTCGTGATGGCCATGAAGCTGCTGTTCAACCGCGAGCAGATGCTCAAGTCCATCCAGCTGGGCCGCGGCATTGTGGCCAACGACCAGCCCATCGCGCCGGGCAACCGCTTTTTCTTCAAGGGCCTGCCGCAGCGCCCCTACGACGCCGACAAGGCCAAGTGGCACCTGAAGAAGGCCAACCTTGGCAGCGCCGCCATCCCGATGGTGGCCTCGTCCGCGGCCACCAGCTCGGTGGAGATGGCGCTGGTGCTGCAGCATGCGGCGCGGCAGGCCGGCCTGAACCTGGATGTGCGCAATATGCCGGCCGACGGTTACTGGTCGCAGCACTGGATGAAGCACCCGATCAATTTCGGCAACGTCAACACGCGCCCCACGGCCGACCTGGCCCTGACGCTGTTCTTCAAGTCCGATGCGCCCTGGAACGAAGCGGGCTGGAAGAGCGAGAAGTTCGACCAGCTGCTGGTGGGCGCGCGCGCCGAAACCGACACGGCCAAGCGGACCCAGATGTACGCCGACATGCAAACCCTGATCAACCAGGACGGCGGCATCGGCATCCCGATGTTCCTCTCCAGCCTGGACGGCCACAACAAGAAGCTCAAGGGCCTGCAGGTGAACCCGCTGGGCGGCATGATGGGCTACGGCTTCGCTGAACACGTCTGGCTGGAGGCGTGAACCACCCCCGAAGCGCGAGCGGCGTGCAGTCACTGCCAGAGGCAGTGACTCTTCGGAGCCGTCCAAACCTGCGCGGGCAGGTTCGGAGCCGCGGCTCCTCAGCCCCCCAAGGCGGGCGCCCTCTGCGGCCCGGCAAAGCCGGTTCCGCGCCGGCACTTGATACGGAAAAAATGCCATGAACCTCACCATCCTGAAACTGGTCGGCGGCCGCATCCTCGCCGGGATCGGCTCGCTGCTGGCGGTGTCGGTGGTGGTGTTCGCCATCACCTCCGTACTGCCCGGCGACGCGGCCGAAGAGAAGCTGGGGCAGGACGCCACGCCGGAGGCGGTGAAGGCCTTGCGCACCGAGATGGGCCTGGACCGAAGCCCGGTGCTGCGCTATTTCGACTGGCTGGGCGGTATGGCCAAGGGCGATGCGGGCAAGTCGGTGGTCACCGGCATGCCGGTGGGTGAGGCCATCGCCAGCCGCCTGCCCGCTTCGCTGCAGCTGGCCGCGGTGACGACGGTGTTTTCCGTCCCGCTTGCCCTCGGCCTGGGCATTCTGTGCGCCTTGCGGCGCGGCTCGGCTTTCGACCGTTTCACCAGCATGGCGACGGTGGCCGTCGTGTCGGTGCCGGAATTCCTGGTGGCCACGCTGGCCGTGCTGGTGTTCGCGGTACAGCTGAAATGGCTGCCCGCGCTTTCGTATGCGGTCGACGTTTCGTCGCCGGGCGAGATGCTGCGCTCCTTCGCCTTGCCGGTGCTCAGCCTGGGCAGCGTGATCGTGGCCCAGATGCTGCGCATGACGCGCGCGGCCGTCATCGACCAGCTGGCCGCGGCCTATATCGAGATGGTGCGGCTCAAAGGCGCCAGCGCCGCGCGCACCGTGCTGTTCCACGCGCTGCCCAATGCCATCGGCCCCATCGCCAACGCGGTGGCGCTGAGCCTGTCCTACCTGCTGGGCGGCGTGATCATCGTCGAGGTGATCTTCAACTACCCGGGCATCGCCAAGCTCATGGTGGACGCCGTCGCGCAGCGGGACATGCCGCTGGTGCAGGCCTGCGCCATGATCTTCTGCTCGGCCTACCTGGTCCTGGTGATGCTCGCCGACGTGTGCGGCATCGTCGCCAATCCCCGATTGAGGCACCAATGAGCGCCGCACTGCCGCCCGAAGGCGCTCGCATCGCAACGTGCAGCGCGGAGGTTTCCCTATGACTATTGCAACACTTGTTCCTTCGACGGCCGTTACCCGGCGCCGCGCCTGGCTCGCGGGCTGGTCGCGCGCCGGCAAACTCGGTCTGGCCGTGCTGGCCTTCTGGGTGGCCGTGGGGATCTTCGCCTGCTTCGTGCCTGACAGCGCGCTGGGCGAGATGTCCGACGCCGGTGTGTTCCAGGGCATGAGCGCGCAGCACTGGCTGGGCACAGACTACCTGGGCCGCGACATGCTCACGCGCATCGTGGTCGGCACACCCTACACCATCGGTGTGGCCTTTGTCGCCACGCTGATCGCCTGCGGCGTGGGGGCGGTGCTCGGCCTGCTGGCCGCCGTGGCGGGCGGCGCGGTCGACGCGGTGCTCAGCCGCGTGCTGGACACGCTGGTGTCCATCCCGAGCAAGATGTTCGCGCTGGTGGTGATCGCCGGTTTCGGCTCCTCGGTCCCGCTGCTGATCGCGGTGACGGCCGTGGTCTACGCGCCGGGCGCCTACCGCATCATCCGCTCGCTGGCCGTGAACATCAACGCCATGGACTACGTGCTGGTGGCGCGCGCCCGCGGCGAACGCCGGGCCTACATCATGCGCCGCGAGATCCTGCCCAACATCACCGGCCCGCTGCTGGCCGACATGGGCCTGCGCTTCGTCTACGCCCTGCGCCTGCTGGCGAGCCTGAGCTTCCTGGGCCTGGGCGTGCAGCCGCCGATGGCCGACTGGGGCTCCCTGGTGCGCGAGAACCTCGGCGCCTTGCCGCTGGGTGGTGTCTCCGTGCTCGCCCCGGCGTTCGCCATTGCCGCGCTGACCATCGCGGTCAACCTGGTGATCGACAACCTGCCGGGCCATACCGACGCAGACCGGGAGAAAAACTGATGGGTGCCACTGTCCTCGTGAATGACCTGCGCGTCGTGGCGCAAGCCGCCGGCGGCGAAACAGAGATCGTCAAGGGCGTTTCCTTCCGCATCGAGCCCGGCGAAGTGCTGGCGCTGATCGGCGAATCCGGCTCGGGCAAGACCACCATAGGCCTGGCGCTCATGGGCTATGCGCGGCGCGGCTGCCGCATTGCCGGCGGCAGCGTGCGCATCGGCGACACCGACGTGCTGGGCCTCAGCGAAGCCGAACGGCGCCGCCTGCGCGGCCGCCGCGTCTCTTACATCGCGCAGAGCGCCGCCGCTTCCTTCAACCCCTCGCGCACCATCATGGACCAGGTGGTGGAAACCGCCCACATCCATTCGCTGATGCCGCGCGCCGAGGCCGAGAAAAAAGCCGTGACGCTGTTCCGCGAGCTGGCGCTGCCGCAGCCCGACAGCATAGGCCAGCGTTACCCGCACCAGGTTTCGGGCGGGCAGCTGCAGCGCCTGATGGCCGCGATGGCGTTGATGAGCGACCCGGACCTGGTGATCTTCGACGAGCCCACCACGGCGCTGGACGTCACCACCCAGATCGAGGTGCTGCACGCCTTCCGCCGCGTGGTGCGCGAGCGCCGGACCACGGCGGTCTACGTCACGCACGACCTGGCGGTGGTGGCCCAGATGGCCGGCCGCATCCTGGTGCTGCGCGACGGCGCCGAGCGCGAGATCGGCACCACGGCGCAGATCATCCAGACGCCCAAGGACGACTACACGCGCAGCCTGATCGCCGCGGCGAATCCCAAGGCGCGCAGCGGCGAAACAGTGGCCGAGGGCGCCATACCGCTGCTCCAGGTGCGCAACCTGGTGGCCGGCTATGGGCCGCTGGACAAGCATGGCCGGCCTGCCTCGCCGGTGCTCGACGATGTGAGCCTGAACCTGTACCGCGGCCAGGCGATCGGTGTCATCGGCGAGTCCGGCTCCGGCAAGACCACGCTGGCCCGCGTCGTCGCCGGCCTGATCGCGCCCGCCGGCGGCCAGATCATGTTCGACGGAAAACCGCTGCCGCGCGGGGTGTCGCAGCGTTCGCCCGAGGAGCTGCGCCGCATCCAGATCGTGTTCCAGATGGCGGACACGGCGCTCAATCCTTCGCACAGCATCTCCGACATCCTCGCGCGGCCGCTGCAGCTGTACCGCGGCTTGAAGGGCCAGGCGCTGGACAAGCGCATCGCGCAGCTGCTCGACCTGGTGCAGCTGCCGCAGGCCTGCGCCCGGCGCCTGCCTGCCGGGCTCTCCGGCGGGCAGAAGCAGCGCGTCAACCTGGCGCGCGCGCTGGCCGCCGATCCCGACCTGATCCTGTGCGACGAAGTCACTTCCGCGCTGGACACGGTGGTGGGCGCCGCCATCCTGGACCTGCTGGCGCAACTGCGCAAGGAACTCGGGGTGTCTTACGTGTTCATCAGCCACGACATGAACACCGTGCGCGCGGTGTGCGACGAGATCGTGGTGCTGTACGCCGGCCAGAAGGTGGAGTCGCTCACGCGCTCGGCTTTCGCGCATGCGCCGCGCCATCCCTACTTCCACCTGCTGGCCAACTCCGTTCCGGAGCTGCGCCCGGGATGGCTGGACGAGGTCGGGGCGGCGCAGCGCGCGGCCCTGCCGCTGGTGCAGGCGCCCGTCGACCGCGCGGGCATCTGCAGCTTCCTGGACCGTTGCCCCCTGCGCGTGGCCGGCCTCTGCGACAGCAAGACGCCGCCACGGCATGAACTCGAAGGCGGCGTGGAGGTCTTCTGCCACCGCAGCGCCGACGACTTGCTGCAGCTGCAGCAGGTCAAGGCGCCGCCGCGCGAATGCACGGCCTGATTCGTCAGACCCGATCCCGTGGGCGCCGCGTGCGCCTGGAGACCGGCGCCTGGGCGCCACCGGAATTTTTCATTGAACTGAACAGATTGAACTGACATGCAAACACTGAACTACATCGCGGGCCGCTGGCAAGCTGCCCAGGACGGCCGCCAATTCGAGGTGTGCAATCCCGCCGACGACAGCCTGATCACCCTGGCGGCCGACGGCGGCGCGGCGGACGCGCGGCTGGCCGCCGACGCGGCGGCAGAGGCACTGCCCGCCTGGAAGGCCCGCTCGCCGCGCGATCGCTGCCTGATCCTGAAGAAATGGCAGGCGCTGATCGAGCGCGACGTGGAGCCGCTGGCCGAACTGATTTCGCGCGAGCAGGGCAAGCCGCTCGCGGAATCGCGCGGCGAAATCGCCTACAGCGCCGGTTATGTGGAGTGGTTCGCCGAAGAGGGCGTGCGCGCCCACGGCGAGATCATCGCCGCGCCGGTGTCGAGCAAGCGCTTCCTGGTGTTGCGTGAGGCCGTCGGCGTCGTCGCCGTGGTCACGCCCTGGAATTTTCCCGCGGCGATGATCGCGCGCAAGATCGCCCCCGCGCTGGCGGCGGGTTGCACGGTGGTGGCCAAGCCCGCTGAAGACACGCCTCTCACGTCCCTGGCCCTCGTGAAGCTCGCCGAGGAAGCGGGCGTTCCCGCCGGCGTGCTGAACATCGTGCCCGCCTCGCGCGAGCGCACGCCGGAGGTGGTGGGTGAGTGGCTGCGCGACGGCCGCGTGCGCAAGGTCAGCTTCACCGGCAGCACCGCCGTGGGCAAGATACTGGCGCGCGAATCGGCCGGCACGGTCAAGAAGCTTTCGCTCGAGCTCGGCGGCAACGCGCCCTTCATCGTGTTCGAGGACGCCGACCTGGACGCCGCCGTCGAAGGCCTGATGGCCGCCAAATTCCGCAACGGCGGCCAGACCTGTGTGAGCCCGAATCGCGTGTTCGCGCACGAGGCGGTGCATGACCGCTTCGTCGACAAGCTGGCGGCCCGCGTGGGCGCCTTGCGGGTCGGCCCGGCCAACTGGGCGGAGGCCGAGATCGGCCCCATGATCAACGCGCGGGCGGTCGACAAGATCGAACGCCACGTGAACGACGCCGTGGCCAAAGGCGCGAAGGCGGTCGTGGGCGGAAGCCGCGTGCGCACGGAAGTCGCCAACGGCCCGAACTACTTCGCGCCCACGGTGCTGACCGGCGCGACGCCCGACATGGAGCTGTCCTGCGAGGAAACTTTTGGCCCGGTCGTGCCCATATTCCGCTTCAGCACCGAAGACGAGGTGATCGCGCAGGCGAACGACACGCCTTTCGGCCTGGCCGGTTACTTCTTCTCCAACAACATCAAGCGCGTCTGGCGCGTGGCCTCCGCACTCGAGACCGGCCTGGTCGGCATCAACGAGGGCGCCATCGCGGCGCAGGCCGCGCCCTTCGGCGGCGTCAAGGAATCGGGCTACGGCCGCGAAGGCTCACACTGGGGCCTGGACGAATACCTGCACACCAAGTACCTCTGTCAAGGCAATCTCACGTGAAAGTACTTGTCCTGGGGGCCGGCGTGATCGGCACCACCACGGCCTACTACCTGGCCAAGGCGGGCCACGAGGTGACGGTGGTCGACCGCCAGCCCGGTCCCGCGCGGGAAACGAGTTTCGCCAATGCCGGCCAGGTGTCGCCGGGCTACGCGGCGCCGTGGGCCGCGCCCGGCGTGCCGCTGAAGGCCTTGCGCTGGATGTTCCAGAAGCATGCGCCGCTGGCCATCGGCCTGGACGGCAGCATGGACCAGCTGCGCTGGATGTGGCAGATGCTGCGCAACTGCAGCCCGCAGCGCTATGCGGTCAACAAGGAGCGCATGCTGCGGCTGGCCGAATACAGCCGCGACTGCCTGGCGCAGCTGCGCGAAGACACCGGCCTGCGTTACGAAGGCCGTGAGGGCGGCACGCTGCAGGTGTTCCGTACCCAGGCGCAGCTCGACGCCGTCGGCAAGGACGTGGCCGTGCTGCGCGCCGCGGGCGTTCCTTACGAACTGCTGGGGCCTGACGACCTTGCGCGCGCCGAACCGGCCATCGCCACAGGGCCGCTGGTCGGCGGCCTGCGCCTGCCCGGCGACGAGACCGGCGACTGCCACCTGTTTACCACCGGCATCGGCCACCTGGCCCAAGCAATGGGCGTGCGCTTTTGTTTCGGCGAAGCCATCGACGGCGTGGAAGTCTGTGGCGGCCGCGTGGCCGGTGTGCTGCAGGGCAGCCGCCTGCGCACGGCCGACGCTTATGTGATGGCGCTGGGTTCGTATTCCACGGCCATGCTGCCCGAGGCTGTGAAGATTCCCGTCTATCCGGTCAAGGGCTATTCGATCACCGTGCCCATTGCCGATGCGGCCCGCGCGCCGGTGTCGACCGTGCTGGACGAAAGCTACAAGATCGCCATCACGCGTTTTGAGCACCGCATCCGCGTGGGCGGCATTGCGGAGCTGCGCGGCTTTGACCTGCGCCTGAACCCGCGGCGCCGCGAAACGCTGGAACTGTGCCTGAACGAGCTGTTCCCCGGAGCCGGCAATGCCCAGGCCGCCACCTTCTGGACCGGCCTGCGGCCCATGACCCCGGACGGCACGCCGCTGGTGGGCCGCACGCCGCTGCCCAATCTGTACCTGAACACCGGCCACGGCACGCTGGGCTGGACCATGGCCTGCGGCTCCGCGCGCGTGCTGGCCGACGTCATGAGCGGCCATGCGCCCGAGATCCGCGCCGACGACCTGTCGGTAGAGCGTTATGCGCAACCCACACCACGGCCATCGAGCGGACCCTTGACCGAGCCCGGCCTGCGTACCTGAAGCCGTCTTCTGTTCAAAGACTGGCTATCCCTGGCGGGGCAGGTCGTGATAGGAGGCAAATTCGATTCTTCCCGAAATAGGCGTGCCTCGAATCGAGGATGAGCCTGCGATCTCTCGTGAACCCCAGGTGTATCTCTGCCCCGTATAGGTATGAATAACTTCGGAACTCGACCAGGAAAGCCGCTCTAAAAGCGCCTCGTACTCGGCGATCCAATCATCGTTCAAGACCCAAAATTCTTTGTATTCGGCGGCGAAGTGAATCAACGCACCGTAATAGCTGTGGCCTCTGGACTGGGGAAGCAGCGAGAACATGCCGCAGACGAGATAAGTGCCGGATCTGGGGAGGCTCCCCAGTACTTGCAAATTGTGATCGACTGATGCTGTGCTCGAATCGGAGCAAAAAATATGACCATAGACGATGCTGGACATGGTGATGAAACCTTACGTTTGGTATGGGAGACTCGAACCTCGGCTTGCCCAGGCGATGCTCCCCGCGGAAGGGTCGCCTCGCGGGCCTCACTGTGCGCTGGCCACCTTCTTCAACATATCAGTTCTCCCATTTCAACAAGATCGCCTGGCTCCAGCATAAAAGCGGTGTCTTGCTTCGGACAAATCTCCGCCTCCCCACGGAAAATATGGATGTCGACGTAGTGGAAGAGCCCGGTTCCGGCATCAGTGACAAGGAAGTATTTCACCTCGGACTCCCCGGGTAGAGGCTCGTCGCATGCTTTGATCTTTAGACTGAAGTGGTTTTCATAGTCTCGAATTGCCTCGCCCAGCGTTCTCGCATTTGACTTCAAGGCAAGGTCGTTGTGCGGACAAGGTGTTCCGGTGTAGGTGTACCGGGAATTCTTCGGCCCAAAGAGAAGTGGCATTTTGTGTGACCTGACGTTTGATTTAATAGATAGCCGCAGCCCAGTCCGCTTGAAGGATAGGTTAGGCGCCATCGTAACCATGCTCAGGAAATCCTCGCCGCCTGGTTCAGAATCAAACCCATGACAAGCCCCAAACTACTCACCCAGCTCGCGGACGGCATCATGACCGTGTCCCTGAACCGTCCCGACAAACTCAATGCGATTGACAACGAGCTGGCCCGCGCGCTTCTTGCCGCCATTGACCAGGCCTCACGCGACGATGCCGTCCGGGTGCTGCTGCTGCGCGGCAACGGCCGGGCATTCTGTGCGGGGAGGGATGTCAGTGCGCCACCCACGGAAGAGGACCTGGTCCTGGTGCAGGCCGTGTCCAAAGCACTGGTGTCCCTGCCCAAGCCGGTGCTCGCTTCGGTCCATGGCTGGACTGTCGGCGCCGGCTTCGAGTGGATGCTCAATGCCGACATCGTGGTCGCGGGGGAAAGCGCGCGCTTCAAGCTGCCGGAGGCATCGATTGGGGTGTTTGTGACCGGTGGATTGACCGCAACACTACCCGCCTATGCAGGCCTAGCGCGCGCCAAGGCGCTGATGCTGCTGGGCGAGGAGTTCTCGCCCGCGCAGGCGCTGGCCTGGGGACTTGTCTGGAAAGCGGTGCCCGACGCGGAGCTCGAATCGGCGTCCCGGCAAATCGGCGCCAGGCTGGCATCGCTTCAGCCCGCGGTTGCGGCCAGCTTCAAACGGGTTCTCAACGACATCGGCCTTCGCGATTTCGACCACGCCATCGCGCTTGAAAACGATGCGCAGCGCGCCTTGGGCGGCGGCGGAGTTCCAGACCAGGGCATGCCTGGCTGCACCTGCTAAGTCGTGTAGTCGCCTCTGGACTCCGGCTGAAAAGGCACTGCCAGGATCTCGGCCGCCCTTTGGTCGCCCCCGGGTGTGGCCCAGCGTGCGACGTTGCCCACCCGTAGCCCAAGCAGGCTGATGCCCACGGGGGACAGCACAGATACGAAACCCACCGCCGGATCAGCGTCCGGGGGATAACACAGCTTCAGCGTGTTGAGCTGGCGGGTCTGAAGATCACGCAGCAGGATCTCCGAGTTCATCGTCACCACGTCAGGCGACACCTGCTTTGATGCTACGAAAGCAGAGGTGTCGAGCATTTCTTCGACGGCTCGCCGCAGTGAGGGGAATCCATTGCCACTTGCATCGCGACGCAAAAGCTTGAGGATTCGAATATGGTCCAGTTCGGTGAGCGTACGCTCAACAATGGAAATTTCCACGGAGAATTCCTTCAGGGTCCGGACGCTGGCCTATAAGCAAGACACGCGTCAAAGCGCGGGCTGGGCGCCCGGCGATCTGAGGTTTGCGCGAAAAGAGTGGGGGTGGATCGCCGGGCTTATGGATGTGCGGCCGGCTGACAAGCGCGTGTACCCATGCCCACGATCAAGCGGCGTGCACGACAAGCAAGCGCCGCACTGAATGCTTCGCTGGATGCAAGCTTGATGGGGGTGGAACACATGCGATGAAGTCTAGCGTTGTGACTTTGCTGATGCAATCGGCCAGCGCATGTCGCACTTCGCATGGGGGTATTGCGAGCACACCCTTGACTCCATACGACGCCTTGCCCCTCCCCACTCCGGACCGCGAAGGTACGTAGAGCTAACCGAGGTCGTCGTAATCCGGGGTCTGCGTTGCCGATCAGGCTCGGGTGAACAGGTGCTGGACCAGGATGTGCTTCACCTTGCGCTCGGTGCTGATCGCGTAGTAGTGCTCAGCTACCCCATCGCAAGGACCCAGCAAGCGGACCTGGTGACGCTTCATGAGGTCGTCCTGTACCGACAGCGCGGCGGGGAAGACACCCAGGCCGCTGCCGCCAAAGGTTTCCAGCAGGGCGCTGTCCTCAAACTCGCCGACAACCTGCGGACGCAATCCACGCTGGGCCAGCCATTGGTCCAGCGGACCGCGAACGGTGGAATGTGAAGTGGGCAACAGAACGGGCACCTTGCCCAACGAGGCGGGGAAATTTTTCTGGGCCAGCTTGAACCAATGCTGCGACGCATACCAGCCCATCCCTGAAGTGCCCAGCGAGTGGTTGTGCACCTTCAAGTGTGGGTTGAAGGGCGCGGGGTGGTCGGACAGCACAACGTCCATCCGGTGCATGGCGAGGTCGGCCAGGAGGTCGGCCATTTCACCCTCATGGCATACGAGCCGCAGGTTGGGTGTGCCCAGCACCGGCTGCAGCAGGCGCTGCACCACCAGTTTGGGCAGGCCGTCCGCAATGCCTACCGTCAGCCGGACCGACTTGACCTGGGCGGCGTTGCGTACCAGGTCGGGTAGCGCTTCTCCCAGCTGAAAGATCTGCTCGGCCTGGCGCAGCGCGAGCTCGCCGGCTTCGGTCAGTGCCAGGCCTCGCCCGGCGGGTTTGAGCAGCTGGCATCCCAGGTCCTTCTCCAGTTCGCGCACCTGCGCGCTGATGGTTTGCACCGCCATGTTCAGCCGCGCCGCCGCGTGCGACATGCCGCCTTCCTTGGCAACCACCCAGAAATAGTACAGGTGCCGGTAGTTGAATGCGAGGCTCATCTTCAGGTTTTACGGGATTGTTATTCAACCATTCTCTGCTTTTTCTTTGTGCATCGGAGTCCTATTCTGTAATGACCCTCCGCAGATCGTCTGCATCACGAAAGGACAACCATGAACCAACCCTTAGCTGTTCCCTCTCAAACCGCAAGCCCCGGCTGGGGCGCCACCATTGCGAAGCACAGGGTGCTCCGCAACACCTATGCCTTGTTGTCCATGACGCTGCTGTTCAGCGCCGCCATGGCCGCGCTGGGTGTCGTCTTCAAGCTGCCGGCCCCGGGGCTGATCATCACGCTGGCCGGGTATTTCGGCTTGCTGTTCCTCATCCACAAGGTGCAGAACAGCGGCTGGGCCATCCCCGCGGTCTTTGCCCTTACCGGCTTCATGGGCTACACGCTGGGCCCTGTGCTGGCCCTGCCGGGTGGCGCGCAGGCGATCTCGCTGGCGCTTGGCACGACGGGCGTGACCTTCCTGGCCTTGTCCGGCTGGGTATTGGCCACACGGCGTGACTTCAGCTTTATGGGCGGCTTCCTGTTCGCCGGCATGGTGATTGCGATCCTGGCCGGCCTGGCGGCAATGTTCCTGCAAATGCCCGCGCTGGCGCTGGCCGTGTCGGCCATGGTGGCCTTGCTTTCGGCGGGAATGATCCTGTTTGAAACCAGCCGCATCGTGAACGGCGGTGAGACCAACTACGTGCTGGCCACTGTCAGCCTCTTCGTCTCCCTGTTCAACCTTTTCACCAGCCTGCTGAGCCTCTTCGGCTTCGGCGGCAACAACGACTAATTGAAGGTCAAGGAGAAACTTATGAAATGCCCTCATTGCCCCGACGTCACCCTGGTCATGACGGAGCGCCAAGGCGTCGAGATCGACTACTGCCCTCAATGCCGCGGCGTGTGGCTGGACCGCGGCGAGCTCGACAAGCTCATCGAACGCGACACGGCCGCCGCGCCGGCGCCGGTGCCGCAGGCGGCCTATCAGCACCCCGCCCGCCGTCCTGACTTCGAGGATTCGGACTATCGCCACCACAGCGGCTATGGCAGGCGCAAGCCCAAGTCCTGGCTCAGCGAGATATTCGACTGAGGCCCGCGCTCTCCCTCACTCTTTCTCATCCATTTTTATTTCAGGAACACCATGAAAACTTCTGTTCGCACCACCGCCGCTACCGTGATCGCCGTGACCATCGCTTCAATGACCGTTCCCTCGCTGGCATTCGCCAAGCGCATCGGCGGGGGCGGCCGATCCATGCCGTCCGCCCGGATCGGCAATGCCCCAGCCACTCCGGCAGCGGCCAAGGCCCCGGCACCCGCCGCCGCACCTGCGGCCACCGCAGCGCCGGCCGCCGCGGCCGCCCCCGCTGCCCGCGGACCCGGCTTGATGGGCACCATGGGCGCAGTTGCCGTGGGCGCGGCCGCCGGCACCCTGGCCGGCAATGCGCTGGCCGGCAGTTCCGCCTCCGACAAGGAAGCCAAGGCCAAGGACGCGGAGAAGGAAGCCCAGGAGCTGCAGCACAAGGCCGACGAAGCCAAACGCAAGGCCGAAGCCGCCCGCGCCGCGGTGAAGTGATGGCCTGGCCGGTGCGAACCGCTTCGCACATTTCGGCCAGGTTGCAGCGCTGCGGGCAGGTGATCAATAGGAATAGTTCTCATCTGAGCTACACTGTGTACCTCCGCCAGCGATCCTCTGTCCAGATGAAGCCAGCCAGCAACCTGCCTGCGCCCAGCGCTTCACTGTCATGGCCCACGATCGCGCCCGTTTCTTCTTTTCCCGACCTCAACATTCCGTAACTTCCGCCCCGCGCGCGCAGCTTCCGCTTGGCCGATTCATTGCATCGCTGGTGCTGACGCCCCTGGCGCTGGGCGTGGCGCAGCTCGCCGGCGCGCAGACGGAGCCGGCCGCGTCGGTCGCGGCCGAGGGGCCGGCGCTGCGCGAGGTGCGCATCAATACCACGGCGGAAAAAGACGTGGGCTTCGCGCCGGCCCAGGCGGAAACCGCCGGCAAGGCGCCCATGCGCCTGCTGGAGACGCCGCAATCCATCAGCGTGGTCACGCGCGAGCAGATGGAATCGCGCCAGTCGGCCACCCTGCAGCAGGCGCTGCAGACCGTGGCTGGCGTGAGCCCCGTCAACTTCGGCCGGCGCGGTTTCGACGACATCAACATCCGGGGCTTTCGCTCCACCGAATCCATCCTGATCGACGGCCTGGTGCAAAGCCCCGGCATGTGGACGCGCCTGGTGCCCTATGGCTACGAGCGCTTCGAGGTGCTCAAGGGCGCATCTTCCATCCTTTACGGCCAGGTCCAGCCCGGCGGCCTGGTCAACGCCGTGAGCAAGCGGCCCAAGCGCGAGGCCATGAGCGAAGTGTCCGTCGAGGCCGGCAGCTTCGGCCTGAAGACGCTGTCCGCCGACCTCAACCGGCCGCTGTCGGAGTCGGGCAAGTCGGCGTTTCGCGTCAATGCCTACACCTCCGACACCGACGACCCGGTCGATTCCGTCTGGCGCAAGGACCAGTGGCTGGCGCCCTCGCTCTCGCTGGACCTGGGCCCGTCCACCGACCTCGTGCTGTTCGCCACCTACAGCCGCTCGCGCTGGATGCGGCTGCAGGGGATTTCACCCTACGGCACCTTGCTGCCCAACCGCAACGGCAAGCTGCCTCTCACGATGTTCGCGGGCGAGCCCTCCTTCGGCTCCTACGACGTGAAGCAGGTCACGCTGGGCTATGCGCTGGAGCACCAGTTCAACCCCAACCTGGTGCTGCGGCAGAACGTGCGTTACGAGGAAGAAACCGGCGAGGGCCGCTTCGTCGCCAACCAGGCGCTGCAGGCCAACCAGCGGCTGCAGAACCGTTCCGCCACGCTGCAAAAACTCAACTACGACATCCTCGCCACGGACACGTCGCTGCTGGCGAAGTTTGAGGCGCTCGGCCTGGCGCACCGGCTGGTGGCGGGGCTGGACGCGCGCAGCGGCACCAGCCGGCAGGCCAGTTTCACCTGCAGCATAGGCGCGCTCGACCTGTTCAATCCGGTCTACGGCGTGCCGGTGACCTGCCCGGCCACCGCCGGCACCAACGCACCGTCCAAACTCTCGGTGGCGGGGCTGTACCTGCAGGACCAGGTGAAGTTCGGCGGCGGCTGGACCGCCTTGCTGGGCCTGCGCCATGAGACCTCGCGCAACGAGATCGACGACCTGGTGCGCGGCACCCGCATCGTGCAGAAGGACAAGGCCACCACCGGCTCGGCCGGCCTGGTCTACGAGTTCACGCCCGGCTGGTCGGCCTACGGCAGTTACAGCGAATCCTTCCTGCCCGTCAGCGGCCAGACCTTCGCCGGCGCGCCTTTCGACCCCGAGACCGGCAAGCAATGGGAGGGCGGCCTGAAGTACGAAAAACCGGGCGGCGGCCTGACCGGCTCCATGGCGCTGTTCGACCTGAAGCGCCGCAACGTCACCACGGCCGACCCGCTGAACACCGGCTTCTCGGTGCAGACCGGCGAGCAGCGTTCGCGCGGCCTGGAGCTGGAGGTCGGCGCCGACGTCGCGGCCGGCGTCAAGCTCACCGCCAGCTACACCTACACGAACGCCAAGGTCACACGCGACAACAACGCGTCCATCGTGGGCAAGCCCGCCATCCTCACGCCGCGCCACGTCGCCGCGTTGTGGGCTACCTGGCGGCTGCCGGAGCTGCAGCGCGTCACCCTGGGCCTGGGCGGGCGCTACGTCAGCGAGCAGGTCGGGGCCCTGCCTTTCACGCTGCCGTCCTACTTCGTGGCCGATGCGTCGCTGACCTACACGGCCGACAACTGGCGCCTGACCGCCGGCGTGAAGAACCTGTTCAACAAGGCCTACTACGACGGCGCGGTCAACGCCAACGTGGTGTCGCCGGCCGCGCCGCGCAACTTCATCGTCAGCGCCACCTACTTCTTCTAAAGCACGCCATGGCCTCGCAGCGCACGCTCAACATGCTCTTCACGGTCCATTCGTGGGCCGGCATCGTCACGGGCCTGCTGATGTTCATCGTCTGTTTTTCCGGGTCGGTGGTGGTGTTCAAGAACGAGATCGACCTGTGGGCCAACCCCAGCCTGGCCGGCCTGCCGCGCGCGGCGGCGCCGGCCTCGCTGGACACCCTGCTGCGCAACGTGCAGGCCGCCTACCCGCAAGCCGTGGTGGAGACCATCGTGCTGCCCGACGCGGTCACGCCCAGCCACTTCGCCTACCTGCGGCAAAAAGGCCATGCCGAGATGCGCACCAAGGTGGCGGTTCGGTCGGACACCGCGGAAGTCGTCGGCCCGGTGGACAGCCAGCTCGGCCAGTTCATCCGCATGCTGCACGTGTTCCTGTTCTTCGGGCCGCGCTGGATCGTCGGCTTCCTGGGTGTGGCCATGCTGGTGCTGATAGGCACCGGCTTTGTCATCCACCGCAAGATACTCGCCGAGCTCTTCACCCAGCGCTGGGGCCGCAGCTTCCGTGTGGTGATGTCGGACCTGCACAAGGCCGCCGGCGTGTGGGGCCTGGCGTTCCACATCGTCATCGCCTTCACCGGCGCCTGGCTCGGGCTGGCGCCGGTGTTCGAGCGCGGCTTCGCTTATGCCGTGCAGGCCCCCGCCGCCGAACCCGGCGCGGCCATGGGCAAGAAGGCGCCCGCGCCGGCCGCGGCCATGCGGCCGCTCGATGAAGCCCGCGCCGCCGCGCTGCAGGCCGTGCCCGGTTTCGAGCCGCGGCAGCTGTCCTTGCGCAACTGGGGCCGCGCCGATGCGCAGGCCGTGTTCACCGGGGGACTCTCCAGCCACCTGGCCAGCACCGCGCGCGTGCAGGTCGAGGGCGCCACGGGGCGGGTGAAGGCCGTGCACGACCCGCGCACCCAGGGCTTCTGGAGCCAGGCCAACGCGCTGATGGAGCCGCTGCACTTCGGCGACTTCGGCGGCCTGGCGCTCAAATGGTTTTATTTCGTGCTGGGCCTGACGCCGGCTTTCCTGTCGCTCTCGGGCACGCTGATCTGGCTGGACAGCCGGCGCCAGCGCACGCACGCCGGATCGCGCGGCGCGGCCGCCGCTGCCTGAGGAGCAAGCACGATGGCCGGAGCGATTCGTGATGCCACGCCAGCCGAGCGTTTTTTCCTCGGCCTGCACGCCAGCGTGCCGGCGGCCCTGCTGGTGATCAGCCTGGTGCAGTTGTTCCCGCCCGCTCAACTGGTGTCCCCGTCGCTCAGGCCCGCGTGGCTGAGCTGGGCCGCGATCGGGCTCTGGGGCGTCCTGTCGCTGTTGCTCGCTTTCATCCACCCGCGTTTGCTGCTGTGGCGGCTGGCCCTGGCGGCCACCGCCGTGATGCTGCTGGCCGCCGCGTGGGCGGGCGCTGCGCTGCACGCGGCCCTGTCGGTTTCCTTCGCGCTGTCGCTGGGGCTGCTGGGCGCGGCCTGCACTGCGCTGGCACCCGCCATCGGCCCGCACCAGGTGCGCCAACACCAGCAGCGCGCCGACCGCCGCGTGCAGACGCCGGCGCTACCCCTGTGGCGGCGCGTGTGGGCGGGCTTGCCCTTCTGGGTGGCCGGCGGCCTGTTCGCCGAAGCATTTCGCCTGGCCCACATCGTGGGCACCGAGCCGCAGCGCGGCTCGGGCATGGTGGGCATGCTGGTTTCTTTTTTCCTGCTGCTGCCGGCGGCCACGCTGGCGCCCTGGATGCGGCGCACGGCGGCCGTGCTCGCCGTCGCCGGCGCGCTGGTGTATGCCTGGCTGGCAAGCCGCTCCGGCTTGCCGCAATGGTGGCTGGCCGCGGGCTTGTCGCTGATGACGGCGTTCCAGCTGCTGCTGCGGCATGCGTCTGAACACCGGCTTGTGGCCCCCGCCGGGGAGGACAGCGCATGAACGAGGCGGCCGCGTTGCTGGCCGCGGGGGCCACCCTGGCCGGGCTGGCTGCCTGGAGCCGGATGGTGGCGACGCGGGCCCTGGGTGAGCCGCAAGCAGGTGCGCGCAAAGCCGGGTGGTGGGTGATCGCCTTGCTGCTGGCGCTGCAACTGGCCTGCGCCATCGCCGCGGCAGGGCCCGCGGGCGGCGCGACGCTGGTGGCCTGCGCCTGGACCTTGCTGGGCTGGCCTTACGGCATGGCCCTGAACGCGTGGCCGGCCCGCACGCTGGTGTGGTCGCAGCGCAGCGGATGGGTCGCGCTGCTCATGGCGTGGCTGGCGGTGGCCCTGTAGGAATCACTCAGCGCGGGCAAGCCTCACCGGCCTGCCGGCAGCTTCGCAATCACCTTGATCTCGAACTGGAAGCCATACAGCCAGGTCACGCCGACGGCGGTCAGCGTGGGGTGGGGTGCCTCGCCCCAGTAGTCCGGCACCACCTTCCAGATGGTCTCGAAGGTCGATTGCGGATCCACCATGAACACGGTGACGTCCACCACGTCGTCGAAGCTGCAGCCCGCCGCCTTCAGCACGGCGTTCAGGTTCTCGAAGGCGAGCCGGACCTGCGCCTCCAGGTCGGGCTCGGGCGAGCCGTCCTCGCGGCTGCCGACCTGGCCCGACACGAACAGGAGGCCATTGGACTTCAGCGCCGGTGAATAGCGGTTGCGTTCATACAGCGCCCGGCGCCCGGGCGGAAACACGACGTCGCGTTGTGCCATCTCCATCTCCTTCATCAAAAAAACAGGCCGGAGCCGGCCTGTGGTGGGTGATGAAGAGACTGTAGGGCGCCGGGCCTTTCGGATAAACAGGCAAGCCTGTCCATCACTGTTCGTGGAATCCAAACAATCGATAGCCGTGAGGCAGAGGCGGTCCGTTTCGATGCAATGCTTCCGCAATCCTGCAAGGGCGTGACCGCCGGATGCGCATGCTCAAGCGCGTGCCTCGCCCAGGCGCGGCTCGGGCTGCGGCAGCCTGGGCGCCTTGTTCAGCAAGCCCAGCACCACCTGCAGCGCCATCGCAAGCGCGCCGACGATGAACACGACGTCGCCGAAGGTGCGCGCCCAGCGCAGGTTCTGCAGCAGGGGCTGCTGCATGAATTCCTCGCTGCGCGCATACCACAGGCCTTCGCTGACGCTGGCGTGGAACTGGATGATCCCGATGGGCAGCAGGCTCGTGAAGATCATCAGCACCAGGCCGGCGTTGAGGCCCCAGAACGCGGTTTTCATCAAGGGCGCGCTGAACCGGTAGTCCGGGCGCAGGTAGCGCAGCACCAGCAGCGTGAAGCCCAGCGCCAGGAATCCGTAGACCCCGAACAGCGCGGCATGCGCGTGCACCGGCGTGGTGTTCAGCCCCTGGATGTAATAAAGCGACATCGGCGGGTTGATCATGAAGCCGAAGACACCGGCGCCCAGCATGTTCCAGAAGGCGACCGCGACGAAGCACATCATCGGCCACTTGAGGTTTTCCATCCAGGCGGCGCGCGCCTTGAGCCGCCAGTTCTCCCAGGCTTCATGGCCCAGCACGATCAGCGGCACCACCTCAAGGGCGCTGAAGCTCGCGCCGACCGCCATCACCGGCGTGGTGGTGCCGGCGAAGTACATGTGGTGGAAGGTTCCGGGAATGCCGCCCAGCATGAACAGCGACGCCGATGCCAGGCTCGCGGCCGTGGCCATGCGCAGCGAGACCAGGCCGAGCGTGGAGAAGATAAAGGCCAGTGCCGTGGTGGCGAAGACCTCGAAGAAGCCTTCCACCCAGAGGTGGACCACCCACCAGCGCCAGTATTCCATCACCGACAGGTGGGTGCGCTCGCCGTAGAAAAGGCCGGCGCCGTAGAACAGGCCGATGGCACCCACCGAAGCGGTGAGCAGCGCGAGCAGGTTCTTGTCGCCGCCCTTTTTCAGAAGCGCCGGGACGACGCCGCGCAGCATCAGCACCAGCCACAGCAAAATGCCGGTGAACTTGCCGATCTGCCACAGGCGCCCCAGGTCCACGTACTCGTAGCCCTGGTGCCCGAGCCAGAAATTCCATTCGGGCGGCATCACCTGCGCGATCGCCAGGTAATTGCCGGTGAAGGAACCCACCACGACGACGACCAGTGCCCAGAACAGCACATCCACACCGGCCTTCTGGAACTTCGGGTCCTTGCCGCCGTTGATCAGCGGCGCGAGGAACAGGCCCGCGGCCAGGAAGCCGGTGGCGATCCAGAACAACGCGGCCTGGATGTGCCAGGTGCGGGTCAGTGAATACGGAAACCAGCGCGAGACGTCGATGCCGTAGAACTGTTGCCCTTCGACGGTGTAGTGCGCGGTGAACCCGCCGACGAACACCTGGAAGATGAACAAGGCCACGACCAGGAACAGGTACTTGCCCAGGCTCCGCTGCGAAGGCGTGAGCGCAAAGGTGGTCAGGGGATCCCGCGCGGCGGGTGCCGGCAGCGGCTCGTCATGGTTGCGCAGGAAGGCCCAGGCCCACACCAAAAACCCCACGCCGGCCAGCAGCACCACGATGCTGGCGATCGACCAGACAATGTTCTCGCTGCTCGGCCGGTTGCCGATCAGCGGCTCGTGAGGCCAGTTGTTGGTGTAGGTGACTTTCTGGCCGGGACGCTCGGTGGCGGCGGCCCAGGCGGTCCAGAAGAAAAATTGCGTCATCTGCCGGCGCCGCTCGGCGCTTGGCAAGGTGTTCTCTTTCATCGCGAAGTGCTCGCGGCTTTTCTGAAGCGAGGGCGCGTCGGAGAACAGCTTGTCGTAATACCCGGCGGTCTGCGCGATGGCCTGGACGCGGCGTTCCGACAGCTTCAGAACCTCCGCCTGGTCGACACGGTTACCGCGGTACTCGGCCTTGAGCTGCTCGCGCAGTGCGGCTTGTGCCGGTCCGTCGAGCGCGGCATAGGCCTTGCCGTGCAGCTGCTGTGCAGCCAGCTCCAGCCAGGCGGTCAGTTCGCGATGCAGCCAGTCGGCGGTCCAGTCCGGTGCCTGGTAGGCGCCGTGGCCCCAGATGGAGCCCAGCTGCATGCCGCCCACCGACTGCCAGGCCGTCTGGCCGTCGAGGATGCCCTCGCGGTCGAACAGGACCTTGCCGTCCGGCGCCGTCACCTGCGCGGGGATGGGCGGCGCCTGGCGGTAGACCTCGGTGCCGTAGTAGCCCAGCAGCGAAAAGGTCACGATCAGCACGCCGATCAGCGTGAACCAGAGTTTTTTGTATGAGCCCATGGGGTTCTCCTAGGTCAAAGATGAGGTGACGCGCTTACAGCACGCCGGCCTTGTAGACGCCGGGAACCGCTTCGCCGGTGACTTCGAGCACACCCACCGCGCCCTTGCCGGCGCGCGACAGGGCGTGGTCTACCAGCAGGTAGCTTCCAGGCTGCTGGACCTTGATCTCGACGATGGTCGCGCCGCCGGGCGCCACCAGCGTGGTCTGCACGTCGTGCTTGATACCCGTGAAGGAACCTTCGCTGTACACGGTGTCGAAGATCTCGCCGATGACGTGGAAAGACGAGATCTTGTTGGGGCCGCCGACGCCGAAGTAGATGCGCACGGTTTCGCCCACTTTGGCCTGCAGCTTGTGGGTCTTGTTCAGCGCGCCGACTTCGCCGTTGAAGACGTAGTAGTCGGGCAGCTCATTGGCCATCTTCTCGAGGTCGGCCTCCTGGTGCCCCTTGGCCCCGTGCGGGCGGCCCGTGTACATCTCGCCCTGCATCACGTAGTACTCGCGGTCCACTTTGGGCAAGCCGTCCACCGGCTCGACCAGGATCATGCCGTACATGCCGGCCGCGATGTGCTGCGGCACCAAAGGCGTGGCGCAGTGGTACACGTACAGGCCCGGGTTGAGCGCCTTGAAGGTGATGGCCTTCTCCTGGCCCGGAGCGACCTGCGTGTCTGCGCCGCCGCCGTGGCCGCCCGTCACCGCGTGCAGGTCGATCGAATGGATCATCTTGCTGTCCCGGGCGTTGGCCAGCGTCAGCTCGATGGTGTCGCCTACCCGGGCGCGCAGCATCGGGCCGGGCACCTGGCGGTTGAAAGTCCAGTAGGTAAAGCTGGTGCCGTCGTCGAGCTTGCCGGGCAACTCGACCGTTTCCATGCGGTACTTCAGGGTCTTGGGCGCCCGCGCCCCCACGGCGGCAGGCACCGCGGCCGGGTTGGCGGCCACGCTGACCGCGGACGGGTCGGCCGCGCGCTGCGGCACGGGGGCCGGGGTGTAGAGCGCAAGCGCGGCGTGGCTGGAGCCGCTGCCGGCCGGCGCGGCGCCCTGGGCGACGGCGGGGCCGCTGACCTGCAGCCGGCCTTCCATGCCGATCTGCCGGTGGCCGGGGATGGAGCAGTAATAGGTGAACGTGCCGGAGCGCGGGACCTTGAAGCGCAGCGTGGTCTTGCCGGTACTGCCGCTGAACTTCGCCGAGGCGACGTTCAGTTCGGGGATCACCAGGTCGTGCTCCGCGCCTTCCCCGCTTTCCAGCACGATCTCGATCGTGTCGTCCGCGTTGGCCGTGAGGGTCGGGTTCACCTGTCCCTTGTCATCGACGAACACCATTTTTCCGTCGACGATGTTGGTGTGCAGTTCGTAGCGCCTGGTCGCGGCGGGTGTCGCTGCGCTTGAAGCGGCACCGGATGCGGCAGCGGCATGTGCCGGGTGCGCGGCGGGCTGCGCCTGCACGGACAAAGCCGCGGCGAGGAGACAGGTGGCGGCGGCGATGGCGCCGAGGGGGAGGGTCCGTTTCATGTGGCTTGTCCTTGGTCTTTTGTGCCGGTTCGGCAGTTCCGACTGTGGGGGCGGTGAGCCACAGGAGCTTGTCCTGGATCAACACCTTGCCAAATAGAGGGGCCTTGCGATTTGAATAGGCGCCGATCGAAGAGACTGCAGGGCGCCGGGTCTTTCGGATCAACAGGCAAGCCTGTCCATCACTGTTCGTAGAATCCAGGCAATCGATCACTATGGGATAAAGATGGACCGTTTCGATGCCATGCAGGCCTTCGCCCGCGTCGTGGAAGCGGGCAGCTTCACCAAGGCCGCCGAAACACTCCATATGAGCAAGACCAGCGTGACGCAGCTGGTGCAGCAGCTGGAGGCGCGGCTGCGCGTGAGGCTGCTCAACCGCACCACACGCCAGGTCAAGGTCACGGCCGACGGCGCGGCCTACTACGAGCGTGTGCTGCGCGTGCTGGCCGACGTGGACGATGCCGAGACCAGCCTGTCCGGCGCGTCGGCCTTGCCGCGCGGCCGGCTGCGGGTCGACGTGCCCAGCCCCCTGGCCCGCATGATCCTGGTGCCGGCCCTACCGGCCTTCCACGCGCGCTACCCCGAGATCCAGCTCGACATGGGCGTCAGCGACCGCATGGTGGACGTGATCGGCGACAACGTCGACTGCGTGGTGCGCGGCGGCGAGCTGACAGACCCCTCGCTGGCGGCCCGCAAAGTGGGCGACCTGCAACTCGGGGTGTATGCCGCACCGGACTACCTGGCGCGCGCCGGCACGCCCGCGCACCCGCAGGAGCTCGAAGACACGCATCACCGCATCGTCGGCTTCCTGTGGGCGCGCACCGGCAAGGCCTTTCCCTATGCCATGCACAAGGGCGGCGAGAGCCTCAAGGTGCAGGGCCGCCACCTGTTCGCCTTCGACGACGGCAATGCCTACCTCGCGGCCGGCCTGGCGGGCCTGGGCGTGCTGTGGCTGCCGGACTATATGGCCAGGGAGCATGTGCTTCGCGGCGAGCTGCGGCCCTTGTTCGGGGACTGGCATCTGGATCCCATGCCGCTGTACGTGGCCTTCCCGCCGAACCGCCACGTCAGCGCCAAGCTGCGGGTGTTCATCGAGTGGGTGGCGGAGCTGATGGCGCAGCATGCGCCCGTCACCGGTCCGCATGCCGGCAAAACACCGGCACCCCGTTAATTCAATTCATTCAAGGAGCTTTCGATGGACATTCTTCGCCAAGCCCTGCTGCATATTCGCGCGGGGCGCTGGAACGAGGCGCACACTCTCGTGCAAAGTGATGAATCGCAGCGGGCCGCCTGGCTGCACGGCATCCTGCACATTCAGGAGGGCGACCTGGGGAACGCCGAATACTGGTACGGCCAGGCGAAGCGGGATTTCAGCGGCCGAGGGACGCTTGAGGAAGAACTGGAACGTTTTGAGGCCGAGCTTCCCTGAGCGCCGCGTCAACAGCTGCGGCGCGTGTCAGCGGCGAACCAGCAGGTTCTTCATCTCCCACTGCGCGCCCGCCTCCAGTTCCCGCAGGTAGCGGATCTCGCCGCCGCACTGCACGGCCACCGGCACGCCGCCTTCAAAGAGCAGGCGGTTGCCGGGCAGGCGTGGCACCTTGTCGCCCGGCGTCAGGATGCCGGCCAGGTTCAAGGGGTCGACGGCCGAGATGGCGACCCGCTCGCTGCCCGGCTCCTTCGCCATCCTGCGCAGGGCCGTGGCGGCTTCCGGCAGCGCGAACTGCTCGCCCGAAAAGCCGCTGACAAAACGGCCGCCGCGCACTTCGCCGCGCGCCTCAAGCCGGCGCAGCACGTAAAACAGCTCGCGCCACGGCGGCAGCCCGTCCTCGCGCTCCAGCAGCTTGCGAAACACCACGCCGTAGCGGCGCAGCAGCACACGCGCGATGTGCTCCACATGCGGTTCGGCCAGCGCGCCCGGCGCGGGTTCCACCGGCCGGGGCCGTCGCGTCAGCGACCAGCGGCCCGCATCCTCCATCGGGTCCAGCGCGCCGGGCCTGCGCCGCAGCTTGTTGCGTTTGTCTTCCGGCATCACCAGCGCGCGCAGCCCGGCGAATGAATCGGACGTGGCCAGACCGTGCGCGACCAGCTCGGCCAGCGCCTGTTCGGCCTGCGTGCCCAGCAGCCGCGCGTCATGCCGCAGGTCCGCAAAAAAGCTGGCCCCGTGCGAACGCAGCGAATCCAACACCTGGCGTGCCGCGCTGGACAGCACCGGCTCATCCGCCGCCGTGCCATCGGCCGCCGCCGCGCCTGCCGCCTGCTGCCAGTGGGGCAGGGCGTCGCGCTCGCACAGCAGCACCGGCGTGCCGCGCACAGGCCCTGTCTTGCGGCCCGCCGCATCGCCGGCATCCACCGGTCGCCACCAGGCCACGCGGCCCACGGCGCAGAGTTTGTCGAGCATGGAAGGCAGGTAATGGCTGACGCGCGCCGCCAGCAGTTCTTCTTCCCAGGCCGCGGCCGGCGCCGCATAACCTTCCAGCTGGCGCAGCACTTCGGCCAACCCACCTTCACCTTCGCGGCGCTCGTCGCCCTCATCAGTATCCAGCTGGTGCCAGCGGAACAGGAAACGCATGAACTGCGCCGGCGGCACCGGCTGGAACTCGGCGCGCAGCTTCTCGCGTGTGCCGCGGTGTATGCGCGCCAGCAGGCGCCGGTCGCACCACTCCTGCGCGCCGGCGGCGGTGAAGGCGCCGCGCATCACCGCGCCTTCGGCTTCTAGCTGCAGCAAGGCCGGCAGCACGGCGTCCGCGTTCATCTCCAGCGGCGCGCCCAGTGCCTGCGCCGTCACGGGGCCCAGCAGGTCCAGCCGCCCGCGCAGGATCTCGCGCAGCGCCGCATCGGCTTCGGGCCGCGCGCTGGAGGTTGCTGTGATGGCCGGGGACAGCGCCGCATCGGGGAAGACAGCGCGGAACTCATGCAGGCGCTCCGCCGCGACGTAGATCTCTGCGCCCGCCGGCAGGCTCAGCCGGCCGATGCGGCCTTGTTGGGAGAGCGCCGCGATGTACTCAGGGAAAGGAGCCTCGTCGGCGGTGAGAAAGCCGTGCACCACCAGCGCGTCGTGCAGCTCGTCGGCGCTGCGGATGTCGGGCCTGGCGTCCTCACAGACCTGCGCGATCACCTGCGGGTCGAGCTTGCCCATGTCCTCGGCCGTCTGCGGGTCCATCAGCGGCCGGGTGCTGACCGCCTTGGTGCGCCGCTCCTCGGCCGCGCCGCCGTCCAGGAAGGCATAGGGCCGGGCGTTCAGGATGGCGTGCGCCAGCGGGGAGGGCGTGGCCAGGTCACGCGTGCTGATGCGCACCTCGCCGGCCTCGATGCCGGCCAGCAGCCGCACAAAGCCGTCGGCGTCCATGGTCTCGTTCAGGCAGTCGTGCAGCGTCTGCGCCACCAGCGGGTGCTCGGGAATCTCGCGTTCACCCACCAGGTTCTCGGCGCAGGCGAGCTGGTCCGGGAACACCACCGTCAGCAGGTCTTCCGCATCGGAGCGCTGGAACTGCGGCGGCACCTTGCGGCCGCCGTTCATGCGGCGCACCGCGAGCGAGGCGGTGGCGTTCCAGCGCCAGCGCGTGCCGAACATGGGCGCGTCCAGCAGCGCCTGCACCAGCACCTCGCGCGCGCTGGCCGTCTTCAGGTAGTGCCGCAACTCTTCCAGCGCGAAGCTGTGCGTGGGCCCCAGCGACAGCACGATGCTGTCCTCCAGCGCGCTGGCCTGCAGCTCGAAGTTGAACTTGCGGCACATGCGCTTGCGCAGCGCCAGGCCCCAGGCCTTGTTGATGCGCGAGCCGTAGGGCGAATGGATCACCAGGTGGGTGTCGCCCACCTCGTCGAAGAAACGCTCGAACACGATGTGGCGCCGGCTGGGCAGCACGCCGAGCGCGGCCTTGGAGGCCGCCAGGTAGAGCGTGAGCTGCTGCGCCGCCGCGGCGGGCAGCCGCAGGTCCTCGCGCAGCCAGCGCTCGCAGGCCTGCACGCCGTCGTCGAGCAGGGTGTCGGCGGTCTCGCAGACGCGCGACACCGCCTCGCTGAGTTCGTCGGTGCGGCCCAGGCTTTCGCCAAGCCAGAAAGGCATGGACGGCGGCTGGCCCCGGGCGTCTTCCACCATCACCTTGCCGGTCTCCACCTTGGCGATGCGGTAGGACGCGTTGCCGAGCTGGAAGATGTCGCCCGGCAGGCTCTCGAAAGCGAAGTCCTCGTTGAGCGTGCCCACGCGGTGCCCGTCGGGCAGCAGCACCACCTCGTAGTCGAACTGGTCCGGGATCACGCCCGCATTGGTGACGGCGGCCATGCGCGCACCGCGGCGCGCGCGCAGCATGCGGTTGACGGCGTCATAGTGCAGGTAGGCGCCGCGCCGGCCCCGGCGCGTGCTGTAGCCGTCGGCCAGCATCTGCACCACCTGCTCGAACTCATGCAGCGTGAGTTCGCGGTAGGGCTGCGCGCGCCGCAGGCAGTCGTAAAGCGCGTCCAGCGGCCATTCGCGGCAGGCGGTCTCGGCAATGATGTGCTGCGCCAGCGCGTCCAGCGGTTTGGCCGGCACGCGGATGCGGTCCAGCTCGCCGCGGTCCACCGCGGCCAGCAGGGCGGTGCATTCCAGCAGGTCGTCCAGCGCCAGCGGAAACAGCCGCCCCTTGGGGATCGCGCCTATGGCGTGCCCGGCGCGGCCGACGCGCTGCAGCAGGGCATTGATCGCGCGCGGCGAGCCGATCTGGCACACCAGGTCGATGTCGCCGATGTCGATGCCCAGCTCCAGCGAGCTGGTGGCCACCAGCGCCTTGAGTTCGCCCTGCTTGAGCCGCTGCTCGGCGTTCAGGCGGTGCTCGCGCGCCAGGCTGCCGTGGTGGGCGGTGACGTGCTCCTCGCCGAGCCGCTCGGCCAGGTGGCGCGCCACGCGTTCCGCGATGCGGCGCTGGTTGACGAAGATCAGCGTCGTGCGGTGCTGGGCCACCAATTCGGTGAGCCGGTCGTAGAGCTCGTCCCAGACTTCGGTGGCCATCACCGAAGTCAGCGGCGAGCGCGGCATCTCGATCGCCAGGTCGCGCTCGCGCACATGGCCGGCGTCGATGATTGCCACATCTTCACCACGCTGGCCGATGAGGAAACGCGCCATCTCGTCCAGTGGTTTTACGGTGGCCGACAGGCCTATGCGCACCGGGGGTTTTTCGCACAGCGCCTCCAGCCGTTCCAGCGAGAGCATCAGGTGCGAGCCGCGCTTGACGCCGGCCACCGCATGCAGCTCGTCGACGATCACGCTTTTCACCGACTTCAGCATCGCGCGGCCCGAGTCCGAGCTCAGCAGGATGTACAGCGACTCCGGTGTGGTCACCAGGATGTGCGGCGGCGCGCGGCGCATGCGCTCGCGCTCGGCTGGCGGCGTGTCGCCCGTGCGCACCGCCGCGCGTATGCCGGGGTCGGGCAGGCCCATCGCGGCCAGCCCGGCCTGGATGCCGGCCAGGGGCTCTTCCAGGTTCTTGCGGATGTCGTTGGAGAGCGCCTTCAGCGGCGATACATAAAGGACGTGCACCTCGTCGGAAAGCCCTTTGTCCAGGCCCTCGCGCACCAGCTCGTCAATCGCCGACAGAAAGGCCGCCAGCGTCTTGCCCGAGCCCGTGGGCGCGGCGATCAGCGCATGGCGGCGCTGCGAGGTCACGGCCCATGCCTGGGCCTGGACCTCGGTGGCGCAGCCGAACCGGCCTTCTAGCCAGGCGGAAACGGCCGGGTGGAACGGAAGCTGGGACACCCCTGCATTTTCGGGGTTTTCGGCCCGGCGCAGGGCCGGGTTGGGGATAGCCCCGCGATGGAAGAGGGCTACGTTGCGCGGCCCCTGGCAGGGGCCGCGCCTTTCTCATGCAGGCTGGAGCGGCGCGAAAAATCGCAGCTTGCGATGGCCAGCTGGACAACCCTGTCCATCGCGGGGCTGAAGTTGTCGCTGTGGTAGACCGCGCTGTACACCATGGGCGGCGGCATGGGGTCGCTGCGCACGATGCGCAGCAGGCCCTTGTCGATGTCCGGCTGCATATACTCCAGCGCCATCTGGCTGATGCCGAAGCCGCTGATGGTGAGTTCCCTGAGCACGGTGGTGCTGTTGGTGGCGAAGACCTTGTTGAACTTGAAGCCGTGCTGCGCCAGCCAGGCCTCGTAAAACTTGTTCTTCGCCGCGCCGGTTGACTGCTCCAGCACCGGGTAGCGCGCGAACTCCTCGGGCTTGAGCGCGCGTTTGGGCATCTTCAGGCTGGGGCTGGCCATCCAGAGGTCCTCGACCTGCGCCACCTTGACCGTGGTGAACTGCTTGCCCCAGTAGACGCCGGGCATGATGGCCAAGTCTATCTTGTGCGATTCCAGGCTCTGGAACAGGTGCAGGCCCGCGTCCACGACGGGCTCCAGCATGAGCTTGGGGTGGAGCTCCTGCAAACGTTTGATGAAACCCGTGAGCCAGGTCAGCGCGATCAGCTCGGTCACGCCGATGCGGAAGGTGCCTTCCAGGGTCTGGTCGACGCTGACCTCGGTTTCTATGCGCAGCCTGAGCCTGAGCGTCTGCTCGGCCAGCGGCATCAGGCGCCGCCCCACCGGGGTCAGTTCCAGCCCTTTGGACTTGCGGTGCAGCACCGGCGCGCCCAGCACGTCCTCAAGTTCCGCCAGGCGTTTGGAGATCGCCGACTGCGTGGTGTGAAGCTTCACGGCCGCGGCGCTGAAGCTCTGCAGCTTCGCGCTGAAGAGAAAGGCTTCCAGCTGTTTGAAGGTGAGGTTCATTCCCCGCCACTGTAGCGCAGCGCCGGCCGCCAGGAAAAAAAGGAATAGCTGTCCGCGCCGAATACTCGTTTGGCAATTTGCCGGCCGTGCCGGAAACTTGGCCGCATCGCAACAGGCATCAATTTCTTTCCCCATGATCCAACTCGCCAGCCGACTGAACCGCATCAAACCCTCGCCCAGTTCCATGGCCGGCCAGCGCGCCCGGGAGCTGCGCGCGCAGGGGCGCGACATCGTCGGCCTGACGGCGGGCGAGCCGGACTTTGAAACGCCGGAGCACATCAAGGAAGCGGCGACCCGCGCCATGGCCGCCGGCAAGACGCGCTACACCGACGTCGGCGGCACGCCCGAACTCAGGGAGGCCGTGTCGCAAAAGCTCAAGGCCGAAAACGGCCTGGACTACGGCGTGAACGAGATCATTGTCGGCACCGGCGCCAAGCAGGTGATCTTCAACGCGCTGATGTGCACGCTGGAGGCCGGCGACGAGGTGATCGTGCCCGCGCCCTACTGGGTGTCCTATCCCGACATCGCGCTGCTGGCCGACGGCGTGCCGGTGTTTGTGGACTGCCCCGAAGCCAAGGGCTTCAAGCTTCAGCCCGAAGACCTGGAGCGCGCCATCACGGCCAGGACGCGCTGGCTGGTCCTCAACTCGCCCAACAACCCCAGCGGCGCCACCTACACGCGGGATGAACTTGTGGCGCTCGCGCAGGTGCTGAAGCGCCATCCCCATGTCTGGGTCATGACCGACGACATCTACGAACACCTGATTTACGACGGCCGCGCGTTCGCCACCATCGCCCAGGCCGCGCCCGAGCTCAAAGACCGTACCCTGACCATCAACGGCGTCTCCAAGGCCTATGCGATGACGGGCTGGCGCATCGGCTACGGCGCAGGGCCGGCCGCGCTGGTCAAGGCCATGGTCAAACTGCAGTCGCAGAGCACCTCGGGCGCGAGTTCCATAGGCCAGGCCGCGGCCGTGGCCGCGCTGGCGGGCCCGCAGGATTTCATCGCCGTGAACCGGGGCGTGTTCCAGCAGCGCCGCGACACCGTCGTGTCGGCGTTGAACAAAATCGACGGCATACGCTGCCATGCACCCGAAGGCGCTTTTTATGTGTTTGCCTCCTGCGAGGCGCTGTTCGGCCTGCGCACGCCGGGCGGTGCGCGCATCGCGACCAGCGACGACTGGATCATGCATCTGCTCGATGCGCAAAACCTGGCGGCGCTGCAGGGCAGCGCCTACGGTGTGCCCACGCATTTCCGGCTGTCCTTTGCCGCCAGCACTGAACAGCTGCTCGAAGGCTGCCGCCGTATCGCGCAGGCCCGTGAGCAACTGAGCCGCTGAGCTGCCCTCCCATTTCTTTCGCCACTTCCCTGACTGGACGTTTTATGAAGCTGAAAACACTCCTGAACCTGATGCCGCTGCTCGCTGCCATCACCTCGCTGTCCACCGGCGCCCTGGCCTCGGACGCTTTCCCGAGCAAGCCGGTCCGCATCCTGGTCGGCTTTTCGCCGGGCGGCTCCAACGACATCGTGGCCCGGCTGATCGCGCCCAAGCTGTCGGAAGGTTTGGGCCAGCAGGTGGTCATCGACAACAAGCCCGGCGCGGGCGGCAATATCGCGGCCTCCGCGATGCTCAGCGCCCCGGCGGATGGCCACACGCTGATGATGTGCACCACCGGCACGCTGTCCATCCAGCCGCACCTGATCAAGGCGCCCTTCAACCCCGAGACCGACCTGCTTCCGGTCACCCAGATCGCCAACGCGCCCTACCTGCTGCTGGTGAACGCCGCCTTGCCGGTCAAGGACGTGAAGGAACTGGTCGCTTACGCCAAGGCCAAGCCGGGCATCATCAATTTTGCGTCTTCGGGCAACGGCACGGGCGGCCACCTGGCCGGCGAGATGCTCAAAGCGCGCGCCGGCATCGACATCGTCCACGTCCCCTACAAAGGCACGGGCCAGGCCATGACCGACCTGCTGGCCGGCCAGGTGTCCATGATCTTCGACCAGCCCGTGAGCTCCATGTCGTACGCGCAGTCCGGCAAGCTGCGCATCCTGGCCGTGGCCAGCCCGCGCCGGCTGCCGGCGCTGCCCGACGTGCCTACTGTGGCCGAGTCGGGAATCCCCGCTTTCGACCCCGTCACCTGGACCGGGCTGTGCGCCGCCAAGGGCACGCCCGCCGCCGCGATCGAGCGCATGCAGCGCGAGGTTGCCAAGGTGCTGGCCATGCCCGAAATTTCGAAACGCCTGGTCCAGGACGGCCTGGAGCCTGTCGGCAGCACGCCGCAGAAGTTCCGCGAATTCCTGGCCGCCGACAAACGCAAATGGGGCGGCGTCATCAAAGAATCCAACATCAAGGCGGAATGAGCATGAGCACCACCCCTGTGCCCGACATCGTCCGCGACTTCGAGCGCCTCCCCGCTGATGTGATCACCAGCGCCGCGCGTTTCCAGCCCGCCATCCTGGCCGACGTGGCCGGCCGGCGCGGCGCCCTGCACGGCCGCATCACCGCCCTGGATCCGTCCATGAAGTGCGCCGGCACGGCCGTCACCGTCGAGGTGCGGCCCGGCGACAACCTGATGATCCACGCCGCGATGGCGCTGGCCAAACCCGGCGACGTGCTGGTGGTGGACGCCAAGGCCGACCAGACCAGCGCCCTGATGGGCGAGATCATGATCAGCGCCTGCCGCAAGCTGGGGCTGGCCGGTGTGGTCATCGACGGCGCGGTGCGCGACAGCCTGGAGCTGCGCGATATCGGTTTTCCGGTGTTCTCGGTGGGCACCAACCCGAACGGGCCGACCAAGAACATCGCGGGGCGCATCAACCATCCCGTGAGCGCCGGCGGCGTGACGGTGCGGCCCGGTGACTTCGTGACGGCCGACGCCGACGGCGTGGTGGTCGTGGAGCGCGAACGCATCGCGGCGCTGCTGCCGCTGGCCGAGAAAAAAGTCGCCGACGAAGCCAGGCGCATCGCCGGCATCGCCCAGGGCCAGACCCGCGCGCCCTGGCTGGACGCGGCGCTGCGCAGCGCCGGTGTGCTGCGCGAAGGCGAGACGCTGTAAGGCGCCTTCGCCGGGTTACTGCTTCTGCCGGTAGACGTACCAGGCCGCGAAGCCGGTGAAGATGCCGATGATCGCGACGATCACCATGAAGCCGTGCGGCGAGTCGGCCAGCGGCACGCCGCCGACGTTCATGCCCAGCAGGCCCGCCACGATGTTGATCGGCAGGGCCAGCACCGTCACCATGGTCAGGACGAAGACGCTGCGGTTGGTTTCCTCGCTGACCTGCGCGGCGATCTCTTCCTGCAGCAGCTTGATGCGTTCCTTGAGCTCCGACATGTCGCGTATGGTCAGCGAAAACTCCTCGGTGGCCTGGCGAAGCTCCTCGAGGTCGCGCTCGCTGACCCAGGGCGGCGGCAGGCGCAGCAGGCGGAAGAGGGCGCCGGGCTCGGGCGCCAGCAGCCGCTGCAGCCGCACCAGCACACGACGCAGCTTGCCCAGGTCGGCGCGGCGGTTGTGCAGCCGGCCCACCAGGAATTTGTCTTCCACCACGTCCACCTGCACCGTCGCGTCGCGCACGATGCGCACCAGCACGTCGCCCTGCTCGCGCAGCAGGTGGTTCAGGAATGACACCGAGGATTCCAGCGGCTTCTTGCCGTTCTTCACCGAGTCGCGCAGCCGGTCTATGGAACGCAACGGATGCGAGCGCGCGCTCAGCGCCATGTGCGGCCCCACGTTAAGCCACAGGCTGGCCATCTCGGCCGGGTCGAAGGCGAACTCGTAGGCCACGTCGTTGACCACCGCGATCAGCGTGTCGTGCGCGTCCTCGATGCGCGTGGAGCGCGAGCCTTCGTGTAGCGCCTCGAAAAACTCCGGCACCGCGTTGAGGTGCTTGCGTATGCTGGCCTCCGCCGCCGCATCGCTGAGGTTGAAGTGCAGCCAGACGAAGTCGGACTTTCCCTTGGGCGCCTCACTCCTGAGCCAGGCCGCCGCCTCCATCAGGTCCACCGGCACGCCGGGAGCGCCGTCTTCAAAGCGGTAGCCGCAGAGCAGGCCGGTCTTGTCGGCACCGTAGGTGATGTCCATTCAGGGATGTGCGTGAAGTGAGCGGTGGAACAAAGTGGGTGGCAACGCGGCACCACAATGCCGGTATTCCGCTTGCCGTCTCATGCGAGGCGGCCGTCCAGTGTGTTACATGCGCGTGACGGTTCAGTGACAGAACGGGTCGAGCAGGGGTCTGAGTTCGATGCCGGGTCTTGCGCCGGCTTGCGCGCCTGTGCCCTTTGCTAAGGCTTGCTGGCCGGGGGTTGCCCGGCGGCAAGTAACTTTCTTTTGCTTCGCCAAAAGAAAGTCACCAAAGAAAAGGCGACCCGCAGTCTGGGTCCCTACGCTTCGCTCCGGGCAACCTGCGGTGCTCGAGCCAAGCGGGGTCTGGCTAAACTCGCCTTCGGCTCAAACAACGCCAGCCCTGATCCGCTTGTCTCTGCGCTCCTCGGCCCAGCCAGGACGGGGCAATCGGGAACGGGGACAAAAGACAAAGAACAAACCAAGACAAACAAGGACTCGCCTTGGCGAGTCCTTGTGGTTTTCGGTATTGGTATTTTGGTTCCCACCCCTTGTGGATGCGCCGAGGAGCGGAGGTTCAGGCGGATCAGGGATCGCGTTGTTTGAGCCGAAGGCGAGTTTAGCGAGACCCCGCCTGAACCGAGCACCGCAGGTTGCCCGCAGCGAAGCGGAGGGACGCAGCAACCAGGGTCGCCTTTTCTTTTGCTTACTTTTCTTTTGGCGAAGCAAAAGAAAAGTGAGTAGCTGCCGGGCTACCCCCGGCCAGCAAAACTCAGCAGAGGGCGCGCCGCCGGAGCAAGACCAGGCTTCAATAAACCCCCACCCGAACGCCGCTTTTTTTAACCCCGACCGCGTACCCATGTCATAAGGCGGTCATGTTTGGCGGCTCCAATGTAAACGATTACATCAGGAGCACGAGTGAGCATTCAGGCAGTGGCAGACCAGGCAGGCGTGTCCGTGGCAACAGTGTCGCGGGTCTTCAATTCGCCCGGCAAAGTCAGCCCCGAAACGCGCCGGCTGGTGGAGGACGCGGCGCGTGAACGCGGCTACCTGCCCAATGCCAGCGCGCGCTCGCTGCGAACCCAGCGCAGCCGCGTGCTCGGTGTCGTACTGCCCACCTTGCTGAACCCGGTGTTTGCCGAATGCCTTGAAGGCATCGCGCGCTCGGCCACCCGCGCCGGCTATGCCATCCTGCCGCTGACCACCAACTACCGGCTCGAAGAGGAAGAGCAGGCCGTCAACCTGCTGCTGGCCGGCAGCGTCGACGCCATGATCCTGGTGGTGTCCAGCCCGGAGACCTCCATCGCCCTGCAGCGGCTTGGCGCCGCGCGCCTTCCTTATGTGCTGGCCTACAACCGCCACGCCGCCCATCCCTGCGTCTCGGTGGACAGCGAACAGGCGGTCGCGGCGCTGGTGGCGCGGCTCGCGGCCCTGGGCCACAGCCGCATCGCCATGGTCAGCGGCCAGCTCAGCGCATCTGACCGCGCCCAGCAACGGCGCCGCGGATTTCTGCAGGGCATGGAGGCTGCCGGCCTGACGCTGCAGCAGGAAGAGCAGGTGCTCGAAGTGCCGTTTGTGGAAACCGCCGTCAGCGAAATCACCGAATTGCTGCACCGCCGGCCGCGCCCCACCGCCTTGGTCTGCTCCAACGACCTGCTGGCCATCCGCAGCCTGCGCGCGGCGCACCTGGCTGGGCTTGTGGTGCCTCGCGAGCTCACCGTGGTGGGTTTTGACGGCATCGCACTCGGCGAAGACCTCACGCCCATGCTGAGCACCATCACCCAGCCCAACGCCGACATAGGCCGCTGCAGCGTCGAGCTGCTGGTGCAGGCGCTGGCCGCCGGCGCCACGCTGGGCGCGGGCAGCAGCCTCTTGCTGGCCCACGGTTTCCGCGAAGGCGAATCCTGCGCCGCGCCTTCAGCTTCCCTCATCTCGTAGTCCCGTCCCTCACGTTTTATTTCATCCACCACGGAGCTCCCATGAAAACATCCCTGCAACGACTCGCCCAGGCCGCCCTGCTGGCACTCGGCCTGGCCGCCGGCGCCAACGCCCTGGCCCAGACCGCCATCTGCTACAACTGCCCGCCCGAATGGGCCGACTGGGGTACGCAGCTCAAGGCCATCAAGGCCAAGACCGGTGTCACCGTGCCGCCCGACAACAAGAACTCCGGCCAGTCGCTGGCGCAGATGACGGCCGAGAAGGCCAACCCGGTGGCCGACGTGACCTACCTGGGCGTCACCTTCGCCATCCAGGCGCAGAAAGACGCCTTGGTCGGAACGTACAAGCCCGCCGCCTGGAGCGAAATTCCCGACGGCCTCAAGGACCCGCAAGGCCATTGGTTCACCATCCACTCGGGCACCCTGGGCTTTATGGTCAACGTCGATGCGCTCAAGGGCAAGCCGGTGCCGCGCTCCTGGGCCGACCTGCTCAAGCCCGAGTACAAGGGATTGATCGGCTACCTGGATCCGGCATCGGCCTTTGTCGGTTATGTGGGCGCGGTCGCCGTCAACCAGGCGCGCGGCGGCACGCTGGACAACTTCACGCCCGGCATCGACTACTTCAAGGCGCTGCAGAAGAACGAACCCATCGTGCCCAAGCAGACTTCGTATGCGCGCATGCTGTCCGGTGAAATCGCCATCCTGCTCGATTACGACTTCAACGCCTACCGCGCCAAGTACAAAGACAAGGCCAACGTCGAGTTCGTGATCCCCGCCGAAGGCACCATCGTCGTCCCTTATGTGATGAGCCTGGTGGCCAAGGCGCCCAACGCCGACAACGGCAAGAAGGTGCTGGACTTCGTGCTGTCCGACGAAGGCCAGGCCATCTGGGCCAATGCCTACCTGCGCCCGGTGCGCGCCAGCGCGATCTCCAAAGAAGCCCAGTCGCGTTTCCTGCCGGCCAGCGAATACGCCCGCGCCAAAAGCGTGGACTACGCCCGCATGGCCGCCGTGCAAAAGGGTTTTTCCGACCGCTACCTGAAAGAAGCGCAGTAAGCCTGACAGGGTCCAGCGCCACACCATGAGTTCGCCCACCTTCGCGCCTTCGCGCCGCCTCCTGCTCGCCTGCGCGGCGCCGGCGGTGGCTTTCTTCGCCGCCTTCTGGTTGTTGCCGGCGGTGCAGCTGCTGGCCTTGCCGGGCAAGCTGGGGTGGTCCACCTACTTTGTGGTGCTGACGAACACCCGCTACCTGCAAAGCCTGCTGCAGACCCTGGGCCTGTCGCTCGCGGTGACGGCGGCCACGCTGGTGCTGGGCGCCCTGGTCGGGATCACGCTGGCACGGTTGCGTTTCGTGGGCCGCAAGCTGCTGCTCTCGCTGCTGGCCTTGCCGCTGTCTTTCCCGGGTGTGATCATCGGCTTCTTCATCATCCTGCTGGGCGGACGCCAGGGCCTGGTGGCCGACCTCGGCGACCTGCTGGGCCTGGGGCGCATCACCTTTGCCTACGGCCTGGCCGGCTTGTTCCTCGGCTACCTGTATTTTTCGCTGCCGCGCGCCATCGTGAGCTACAACGCCGCGGCCGCCGCCATGGACCTTCCGCTGGAGGAAGCCGCGCGCTCGCTGGGCGCCTCGCGCTGGCGCGTCGTGCGCGACGTCTGGCTGCCTGAACTCGCGCCCACCACTTTGGCTTGCGGCGCAATTGTGTTCGCCACCGCCATGGGCGCTTTCGGCACAGCCTTCACGCTGGCCAGCAAGTTTGAAGTGCTGCCCATCACCCTCTACAACGAGTTCACCAACTACGCCAACTTCGCGCTGGCCGCCAGCCTGTCCATCACGCTGGGCCTGATCACCTGGCTGGTGCTCTTCATTTCGCGGCGCGCCGGCGGCCCTGCCGCGGCGGGGGGCTGAAACATGAGAACCCCGCGCCAGGTATCTCCCTTGCTCATGCTGTTGACCGCGCTGGTCGCCGTCTTCATGCTCGCGCCCATCGCGCTTTCGGTGCTCGCCGGGCTGGTCAACAACTACAGCGCCGGCCTCAAAAGCGGGCTCACGCTGCGCTGGCTGGTCGAGGTGTGGGAGCTCTACGGCGGCACGGTCGCCGCCTCGCTGCTGCTGGCCCTGCTGTGCGTGCTCGGCAACCTGCTGCTCGGCATTCCCTGCGCCTATGCGCTGGCCCGCAGCCGCTCGCGCCTCGCGCGGGTGTTTGAAGAGCTGTTGACGCTTCCCGTGGCCGTGCCCGGCCTGGCCACCGCGCTGGCGCTGATCCTGGCCTACGGGCAGATCAGCGGCTTCCGGCAAAGTTTTGCCTTCATCCTCGTCGGCCACATGGTGTTCACCTTGCCTTTCATGGTGCGCACCGTGTCCGCGGCTTTCCGCCGGCCCGAGCTGCATTCGCTGGAAGAGGCCGCGCGCTCACTGGGCGCCGGTTTCGTGCAGCGCTTTATGGGCGTGCTTTTGCCCGCCGTGCTGCCCGCCGTTGTGGCCGGCTGCCTGATGGTTTTCACGCTGTCGGTCGGTGAGTTCAACCTTACCTGGATGCTGCACACGCCGCTCACGCGCACGCTGCCTGTGGGCCTGGCCGACAGCTATGCCTCCATGCGGCTGGAGATCGGTTCCGCTTACACCCTCGTCTTTCTCCTTGTCATCCTCCCCGTGCTCTGGGGCCTGCAGGCCGCCGCCACCCTGATTGAAAAACACCATGGAAGCTGAACGCACGCGCGTGGACATCGCCCACTGCGCCAAAACCTATGCCGACGGCACCCGCGGCCTGCAAGCGACTTCGCTCACGGTGGAGCCCGGCGAGGTGCTGGCCTTGCTGGGGCCGTCCGGCTGCGGCAAGACCACCTTGCTGCGCCTGGTCGCCGGGCTCGAGGCGCCCGACGCCGGCAGCCGCATCACTTTCGGCGACACCGACGTCACCCACCTGCCCGTCGAGCGGCGCGGCATCGGCATGGTGTTCCAGCATTACGCGCTGTTCCCGCAGATGACGGTAGCCGCCAACATCGCCTACGGCCTGCGCGTGCGCGGCGTGGACGAGGCCGAGAAGCGCCGCGTGGTCGGCGAGCTGGTCGACCTGGTGCGCCTCAACGGCCTCGAGAACAAACGCCCGGCCGAACTCTCGGGCGGGCAGCGCCAGCGCGTGGCCCTGGCCCGCGCGGTGGCGGTGCGCCCGCGCGTGCTGCTGCTCGACGAACCTTTGACCGCGCTCGACGCCAAGCTCAAGGAATCGGTGCGCGACGAACTGGCCGAGCTGCTGCGCCGCCTCCACATCACCGCCATTCACGTCACACATGACCAGCAGGAAGCGCTGGCCATCGCCGACAGGCTGGCCGTGATGCAGGCCGGCCGCATCGTGCAGGTCGGCCATGGCGAGGCGCTGTACCGCACGCCCCAGCATCCTTTTGTTGCGAGTTTTCTCGGGCGCGTGAATCGCCTGGCGCGCGACGATGCGGCGCGCGCCGCCCACGTCGTCAGGGTCGGAAGCATGGACGTCGCCTGCCCGCCGTCCTGGCAGGCGCAGGACAGCGTGCTGGTGCGCCCCGAAGACATCGAGGTCGGCGAGGCCGCGGCCGGCTGGGGCGACGCCGTGGTGTCGCAGCGCGTCTTCCTCGGCGACCGCATCCAGCTCAAGCTTTTGCTGCCCGACCAAAGCATCGTCAATGCCGAAGTCGGCCGCGACCACCCGGCCAGCATGGGCGATGCCGTCGGCATACGCATACAGCCGCATCACCTCATGCCCGGCAGCGAACTGGCTGCCGCCTAAGCACCCCATAAGCACCCCATGACCACCTCCCTGCTGCAACTCTCAGACCTGCATATTCGCGAACCGGGTCGCCTGGCCTACGGCCGCATCAACACCGCGCCCTACCTCGTGCGGGCCGTCGCGTCCATCCTCCAGCTGCCGCAGCAGCCTGATGCCGTGGTCATCACCGGCGACCTCACCGACTTCGGCCGCGCCGCCGAATACGCGCACCTGCGCGAACTGCTGGCACCGCTGGCCATGCCGGTCTACCTGATGCCCGGCAACCACGACGAGCGCGCGCAGCTGCGGCAAAGTTTTCCCGATCACGCCTATCTGGGAACCGATGAATTTGTGCAGTACAGCGTCGCTGTCGGCGCGCTGCAGCTGATCGCGCTCGACACCGTGGTGCCCGGCGCCAGCGAAGGCAGCCTGTGCGAACAAAGGCTGGTCTGGCTGGCGCGCGAGTTGGAAAAGCATCGCGGCCGGCCCGTGGTGATCGCCATGCACCACCCGCCCTTCAAGACCCTCATCGGCCATATGGACGACATAGGCCTGCTCAGCGGCGCGGCCGAACTCGAAGCCCTGGTGAGCCGCTACCCGAATGTCGAGCGCATCATCTGCGGCCACCTGCACCGCGCGATCCAGGTGCGCTTCGGCGGCAGCATCGCGGCCACCGTGCCGTCACCGGCCCACCAGGTCCGGCTGGACCTGGCGCCCGACGCCGCCTCGGCCTGGATGCTGGAGCCGCCCGGCTTCGGCCTGCATGTGCTGCCTGAGGGCGGGCGGCTGGTCAGCCATACCGTTGCGAGTGGGGTGTATGAAGGGCCGTTTCCTTTTCATGATGGGGCGGGGTTGATCGACTAGCTAAGTCGAATGCCGTCGATCTCCCGTGCCACGTCGCTGGTTTGGCCGGCTCTTGCTCCGGCGGTGCGCGCTCTTCTGAGTTTTGCTGGCCGGGGGTAGCCCGGCGGCTACTCACTTTTCTTTTGCTTCGCCAAAAGAAAAGTAAGCAAAAGAAAAGGCGACCCTGGTTGCTGCGTCCCTCCGCTTCGCTACGGGCAACCTGCGGTGCTCGGTTCAGGCGGGGTCTCGCTAAACTCGCTACGCTGCGCTTCGCTCAAACAACGCGATCCCTGATCCGCCTGAACCTGCGCTCCTCGGCGCATCCACAAGGGGTGGGAGCGGGGAGAAGAAATCCAAACAGCCGAATACCAATAACGAATACCTGAAGAAACAAGGACTCGCCTTGGCGAGTCCTTGTTTGTCTTGGTTTGTTCTTTGTCTTTTGTCCCCGTTCCCGATTGCCCCGTCCTGGCTGGGCCGAGGAGCGCAGAGACAAGCGGATCAGGGCTGGCGTTGTTTGAGCCGAAGGCGAGTTTAGCCAGACCCCGCTTGGCTCGAGCACCGCAGGTTGCCCGAAGCGAAGCGTAGGGACCCAGACTGCGGGTCGCCTTTCTTTTGCTTACTTTTCTTTGGCGAAGCAAAGAAAAGTGAGTTGCTGCCGGCAACCCCGGCCAGCAGAACTCAGCAGCAAGCGCACCGCCAGAACAAGACAAGACCTCAATACAAAACCCCAGGCCACGGCGGCGCAGCCCCGGAGTAAAAGCCACCGACCACACCCTAAGCCACAGTCCTACAAAGGGGATCCCCACCCACGCGGATGCTCAACCTTTCCCTAGCTGGTCTAATAACCAAGGTGAACCCCCATGACCCAACCCGACTTCCTCACGGTATCCCGTCGAGGCCTTTTGATTGCGGGCGCCGCCTCCGCGGCCGCCAGCTCACTTCCCGGAGACGCGATGGCCGCGACTGAACCCCCCGCCACCCCCGGCACCGTGCCCACCGCCCGCGTCACGATCGACGTGAACGGCAAAGCGCACACGCTGAACCTCGACACCCGCACCACGCTGCTCGACACCCTGCGCGAACACCTGCACCTGACCGGCACCAAAAAAGGCTGCGACCACGGCCAGTGCGGGGCCTGCACCGTGCTGGTCGACGGCCAGCGCATCAACTCCTGCCTCACGCTGGCCGTGATGCACGAGGGCGCCAAGGTCACCACCATCGAAGGCCTGGGCACGCCGCGCCAGCTGCACCCTATGCAGGCCGCCTTCGTCAAGCATGACGGCTACCAGTGCGGCTACTGCACGCCGGGGCAGATCTGCTCGGCGGTCGGCATGCTCGACGAGGTGCGGCGCGGCGTCCCCAGCCATGTCAGCGCCGACCTCAACACCCGTCCCGTGCTGTCGGCCGACGAGCTGCGCGAGCGCATGAGCGGCAACCTCTGCCGCTGCGGCGCTTACTCCAACATCGCCGAGGCCATCACCGAAGTCGCGGGGGTGGCGACATGAAACCTTTTACTTATGAGCGCGTGCGCACCCCGGCCGAGGCCGCGAAAGCCGTCATGCGCCATGCCAACGCCAAGTTCATCGCGGGCGGCACCAACCTGCTGGACCTGATGAAACTGCAGATCGAGGCGCCGGCCCACCTGGTAGACGTCAACGGCCTGGCCTTCGACAAGATAGAAGCCACGCCCGAGGGCGGGCTGCGCATAGGCGCGCTGGTGCGCAACACAGCGCTGGCCGCCGACGAGCGAGTGCGGCGCGACTACGGCGTGCTGTCGCGCGCGCTGCTGGCAGGCGCCTCGGCCCAGCTGCGCAACAAGGCCACCACCGCCGGCAACCTGCTGCAGCGCACGCGCTGCCCCTATTTCTACGACACCGACCAGCCCTGCAACAAACGCCAGCCCGGCAGCGGCTGCAGCGCCATCGGCGGCCACACGCGCCAGCACGCGGTCCTCGGTGCCAGCCAGGCCTGCATCGCCACCCACCCCAGCGACATGGCCGTGGCCCTGCGCGCGCTCGACGCCACGGTGGAAACCGTGCGGCCCAACGGCCAGGCCCGCGTCATCCCGATTGCCGACTTCCACCGCCTGCCCGGCGACACGCCGCACATCGAGACCGCACTCGAGCCCGGCGAACTGATCACCTCGGTGAGCTTGCCCAAGCCCGTGGGCGGCACCCACATCTACCGCAAGGTGCGCGACCGCGCCTCTTACGCCTTCGCGCTGGTCTCCGTGGCCGCCATCGTGCAGCCCGGCGGCGCGGGCCGCGTTGCGCTGGGCGGCGTGGCGCACAAACCCTGGCGCGTCGAAGCCGCCGAGGCCGCGATGCCCCAAGGCGCCAAGGCGGTGGCCGCCGGCCTGCTCGCCGGCGCCCAGCCCACACCCGACAACGCCTTCAAGCTGACCCTGGTGGAGCGCACGCTCGCCGCGGTGCTGGCCCAGGCCAGGAGCTGAGCACCATGAAATTCGACACCCCCGCCACCACCAACCCGATAGACCAGCTCAAGGTCATCGGCAAACCCACCGACCGCATCGACGGCCCGCTCAAGACCAGCGGCGTCGCGCCTTACGCCTATGAGCGCCACGACGCCGTGCCCAACCCGGCCTATGGCTACATCGTCGGGGCAGGTATCGCCAAGGGCCGCATCGCCTCCATGGACCTGCGTGCCGCGAACGCCTCGCCCGGCGTGCTGGCCATCGTCACGGCAAGCAACGCCGGCAAACTCGGCAAGGGCAAGTTCAACACCGCCAAACTGCTGGGCGGCCCCGAGATAGAGCACTACCACCAGGCGCTCGCGGTGGTGGTCGCCGAAACCTTCGAGCAGGCACGCGCCGCCGCGCAACTCGTGAAAATCACCTACGAGCGCACACCCGGCAAGTTCGACCTGGCCGCCGAAAAAGCCACCGCCCCGCTGGCCAAAGCCTCCGATTTCGGCGGCACGCCCGAGTCGAAGATCGGCGACTTCGCGGGCGCATTCGCCGCCGCGCCGGTGCAGCTCGACGCCACCTACACCACCCCCGACCAGTCGCACGCCATGATGGAGCCCCACGCCTCCACGGCCGCCTGGCAGGGCGACAAGCTCACGCTCTGGACGGCCAACCAGATGATCGACTGGAGCGTCGGCGACATGGCCGCCACGCTGGGCATCCCCAAGGAGAACGTGCGCCTGGTCTCGCCTTTTATCGGCGGCGGTTTCGGCGGCAAGCTCTGGGTGCGGGCCGATGCCTTGCTGGCCGCGCTCGGCGCGCGCGCGGCCGGGCGCCCCGTCAAGGTCGCGCTGCAGCGGCCGCTGATGATCAACAACACCACGCACAGGCCGGCCACCATCCAGCGCATACGCCTGGGCGCCGGCCGCGACGGCAAGCTCACCGCCATGGCGCACGAGGGCTGGTCCGGCGACCTGCCCGAGGGCCAGCCCGAAACCGCGGTGAACCAGTCGCGCCTGCTGTATGCCAGCGCCAACCGCTTCACCGCCACCCGCCTGGCCGTGCTCGACCTGCCCGAGGGCAACGCCATGCGCGCGCCCGGCGAGGCGCCCGGCCTGATGGCCCTCGAAATCGCCATGGACGAGATGGCCGAGAAGCTGGGCCTGGACCCGATCGAGTTCCGCATCCGCAACGACACCCAGGTCGACCCCGAGCAGGCCGGCCGGCCTTTTTCGCAGCGCCGCCTGATTGAATGCCTGCGCCTGGGCGCCGACCAGTTCGGCTGGAGCCGGCGCAGCGCGCAGCCCGCGCAAGTGCGCGAGGGCCGCTGGCTGGTCGGCATGGGCGTTGCCGCTGCCTTCCGCAACAACCTGCTCATGCCGTCGGCCGCGCGCGTGCGGCTCGACAAAAACGGCGTGGTCACGGTGGAGACCGACATGACCGACATAGGCACCGGCAGCTACACCGTCATCGCGCAGACCGCCGCCGAAACCATGGGCGTGCCCCTCGAAAAAGTGCTGGTGCGCCTGGGCGATTCGACCTTCCCGGTCTCCTGCGGCTCAGGCGGGCAGTGGGGCGCCAACAGCGCCACCTCAGGCGTCTACGCCGCCTGCATGAAACTGCGCGAAACCATCGCGCAAAGCGCCGGCATCACCGCGCCCGACGCGGTGTTTGCCGACGGCATGCTGCATGCCGGCGGCCGCTCCATCCCGCTCGCGCAGATCGCCGGCGACAAGGGCCTGGTCGCCGAAGACTTCATGGAGTACGGCGACCTCGACAAAAAATACCAGCAGTCGACCTTTGGCGCGCATTTTGTGGAAGTGGCTGTGGACGCCGCCACCGGCGAAATCCGCGTGCGGCGCATGCTCGCCGTCTGCGCGGCCGGCCGCATCCTGAACCCCAAGGCCGCCCGCAGCCAGGTCATAGGCGCCATGACCATGGGCGTGGGCGCCGCGCTGATGGAAGACCTGGCCGTCGACAAGCGCCACGGCTTCTTCGTGAACCACGACCTCGCCGCGTATGAGGTGCCGGTGCATGCCGACATTCCGCATCAGGAGGTGGTCTTCCTGGATGAGACTGATCCTATGTCTTCGCCTATGAAGGCGAAAGGCGTTGGGGAGCTTGGCATCTGCGGTATTGCCGCCGCAGTTGCCAATGCGGTGTACAACGCGACTGGCGCGCGGGTTCGGGATTATCCGATTACGCTCGACAAGCTGCTGGAGCGCTTGCCTGCGGTGGCTTGAGGGCCGGAGCGCAGAAGCTCCGTCATGCCGCGGGCATAGGCCCCGCGGAAGCCAGCAAGCCCTTCGCTTCTTCGAGCTCCGCATGCTCGAACGCAGGCGCAAAATCCTCAAGCTCCCTGGGCAACAAGCCCACCTCGCTTGAAACGGCGACAGTCCGCCACTGCACGACAGCCGCCACCACTTCAGCCAGGATGCGCAGGGCGTCCGGGGGCGCCAGTTCAAAGCGCGCGGCTTGCGCCAGCAACTGGCCCACCGAGGTGATGGCCCCCGTGTCCTCGGTCAACCAGGTTTTGGACTCACGCTCTTTGTCCGGGAAGGGGTTCAGGTCAAACGCCGGCGCCAGGCGCCACAGGTTTTTGTCCACATACAGGAAGCCGATGTTCTGCAGGTGGTCGTCGACGTTGGTGATCAACAGGTTGAACACCAGCCGGCGCCAGAGTTGCCGTGTGTCGTTGGTGAATTCAACGACCTTGGAGCGCATCGCGTCCACCACTTCCGCATAGGCGCGCTCGTCATTGCGGCTGGCCTGCAGCAAGGTTGCGCCCGACATATAAGGAATCCGCCCATTGTCCGCGGTGCGGTCAAAGCGCCGGATCAGCGCTACCGGTTCGCCTTGCACCATCACCACGCGTGCGCTGGCGGTGTTTATGCCGGCCTTTTCCGCCAGGCGCAAGGCCAACACCTCCCCGCGTGTCACGCTGCGCTCGTCCTGGACACTCGGAAACTTCCCCATGGCCAGCCAGCCGTCGCTGTCCACCACCGTGCACTTCGGGCGCATGCCGCCCAGGGAGGTGCCCTTGCCCTGCAGGTACTTCAGGTCGGCGGCCGATTCCTTGTTGAGCTCCACCGCGCGCGAAGCGCTCAGTATTTTTTCAAGCTCCAGCAGGGGTGGGGTGGCGCGCTGTCCTTCTTCGGTGACGCGCAGGTAGCCTCGCTTCGCATCGTGCAAACGCAGCGCGCCGATACGGCTGAAGTCGTCCACCGCGCATAAATAGTCCAGCTCCGTCAAGGCACCCAACGCGGGGTTGTCCTTGCGCTCTTTCGCATGCGCCCGCGCGATCACCCGGCGGCCCCATGCGTCGGGCTCGGTGTCGGCCAGGGCCAGGAAGAAACAGGAGTCATCCTTGGTGGGCGCTTTTCGGGCCTGGAAGCCCTGCACCCGTTGCAGGTCTGGAGAGAGGTCAAACGCACGCGCTTGCGTGAGCCATGCCGGCGCATACGCGAACTGCGAGAACTCCCGCTGGCCGGACTTCACATAAACCAGCTTGCCCACCGGCAGCTCGTCACGCCCGATCAACACGTCCAGCTCCGCCTTGCCGCCCGGCTCGGCTGTCCTGGATTGTTTGAGGGTGGCCATGGGCGATTCCTTGGGGGTAGATCAGAAAGCGCCGCTATCGGCCCTGGCCTTGGGCAGGCGCGCGCGGCGCGGCAGCTTCTCATCCATCAGCGCCAGGCCAATGGCGTCTTGCTGTGTGTCCAGCAATTGATCCAGCGCCCCCAGCCCGCCCAGCACCTGAAGGGTTCGCGCCAGGTGTTGCAGCGCGGTACCGGGGTGGCCCGCCTCCATGCGCCGCACGGTGTTCACCGACGCGCCTATGCGCTCGGCCAATGCCGCCTGGGAGAGGTTGCGGCGCAGCCGCGCCAACGCGATGTTCTGGCCAAGGCGCTGAAGGGTCCGGTCAACAGGTAGAGGGGTTGGTGTCATGAGAAATAACTATCTAAATATGACTACTTAAAATACTTAAAGCACCAAATAAGGATGATTATCGGTTTTTAGTCAAAACGTATCAACCAATTTCTCGGTAATAGCCAGATATGGATTATTGAAGTACTTAATAATACAAATATGGGTGCTTATTGGGTGTTTGTGGTGCGACCCGCGGCGCCGCACTGATTGTGCACCGGATGCGCAGGGACCTGGTGGCTTTGTTCCCCGGGGACTACAGGGCGCGGGCTACAGGCTTGGCCGGCGCCGCTTTTGATTGTCCATTGAAGGGAGTTGTCCACCCATATTGGGCAAATAGGCGTGGCCGCGATCGCTGGGCCGCTGGCTGGTCGGCATGGGCGTTGCCGCTGCCTTCCGCAACAACCTGCTCATGCCGTCGGCCGCGCGCGTGCGGCTCGACAAAAACGGCATCGTCACCGTCGAAACCGACATGACCGACATAGGCACCGGCAGCTACACCGTCATCGCGCAGACCGCCGCCGAAATCATGGGCGTGCCCTTAGAAAAAGTGCTGGTGCGCCTGGGCGATTCGGCTTTCCCCGTCTCCTGCGGCTCCGGCGGCCAGTGGGGCGCCAACAGTTCCACCTCAGGCGTGTACGCCGCCTGCATGAAGCTGCGCGAAACCGTCGCGCAAAGCGCCGGCATCACCGCGCCCGACGCGGTGTTTTCCGACGGCATGCTGCATGCCGGCGGCCGCTCGGTCCCGCTCGCACAGATTGCCGGCGACAAGGGCCTGGTCGCCGAAGACTTCATGGAATACGGCGACCTCGACAAAAAATACCAGCAGTCGACCTTCGGCGCCACATTTTGTGGAAGTGGCTGTGGACGCCGCCACCGGCGAGATCCGCGTGCGGCGCATGCTCGCCGTCTGCACGGCCGGCCGCATCCTCAACCCCAAGGCCGCGCGCAGCCAGGTCATAGGCGCGATGACCATGGGGCGTGGGCGCCGCGCTGATGGAAGAACTCGTGGTCGACAAGCGCCACGGCTTTTTTGTGAACCACGACCTCGCGGGTTACGAGGTGCCGGTGCATGCCGACATTCCGCATCAGGAGGTGGTCTTTCTGGATGAGACTGATCCTATGTCTTCGCCCATGAAGGCGAAGGGGGTGGGGGAGCTTGGGATTTGTGGGATTGCTGCGGCTGTTGCGAATGCGGTCTATAACGCCACCGGGGTGAGGGTGAGGGATTATCCGGTTACGCTGGATAAGTTGTTGGATCGGTTGCCGGCTGTGGTTTGAGGGGAGGCAGCTTCCCCATCAACGAAGTCTTCGCCCCCATGACGGCCATGGTCGCGCCCGTGCGCTCGCCCACTGGCGCGATAGGCGTGGTCACGACCGCGGGGGCGCTGGTGCGGCTGACCGAGGCGCGTATGGAGCTGGCTGAAGCCTTGAAGGCGACGGCTGAGGAGATTCGGGCGGCTAGTGGGGCTTCTGGAATGTTTAAGAAGCGGGCTTAGTCTTCGCGTGAATGTGAGCGACCGCAAGGCGTACTTGCAGCGTTAAAGAAGCTGTAAAAGCTAGCCCCCTTCTGATGTTCCTGAGGCCAAGGTCGCCGGACTCACAATCCTTTGGTGGAATGTTCAAGTCACTCACGCCTCACCATTCTTATTCTTGTTGTTTTTCGCCTCAGTGTTCGGGGTCGGGCCTGGGGCGTTACTGCTTCTGGAATTCTGGAGAATCGGCAGAATTATCTGAAGACTATTGGATTTTTTAGACGCCATCGGATTGACTTCGAGTTTCCGTCTATACATCGCCAGAATTTAGTTTATCGATTGTCAGCTTTTGGCGGAACGACCTTTGGTATCGCTTGCGTACAGTGTTCGTAGATTTCAAGTTGCGTTCCATACCTTACGTAAGTTAGCGCCCTTGAATATCTGTCATAACTATGCGAATTTTGGAATGACAC
>NZ_CAXUPF020000003.1:0-585844 GCF_964252805.1 Polaromonas sp. LjRoot131
CAGGGACCCAGACTGCGGGTCGCCTTTTCTTTGGTGACTTTCTTTTGGCGAAGCAAAAGAAAGTTACTTGCTGCCGGGCAATCCCCGGCCAGCCACCCTCAGCAGAGAGCGCAACGGCCGGAGCACCCACCAGCATTCAATCGGCTTTGATATTGGCAAGCTTCACAATCCGCCCCCACATCTTCCGCTCGCTATCCCCCAAAGCCGCCAGCTCGGCACCACTCATGACCACAGCCTTGGCCCCTTGCTCCTCGGCGCGCTTCCTGAAGCCTTCCGACTCCACCACCTGCTTGATCGCCAGCGAGAGCCGGCCTTGCAGGTCGGCGGACAAGCCCGTCGGCCCGTAGACCGCGAACCACGACGAGGCCACCAGCGGCACGCCGGCCTCGGTGGCGGTCGGCACGTTGGGCTGGGCGGCCAGGCGCGTGCGGCCGGTCACCATTAGCGCCTTGAGTTTGCCGGCGCGGATATGGGGCAGCAGCGGCGGGGGTGTGGTGATGGTGAAGTCCACGGTGCCGGCCAGCAGGTCGGTGAGCGCCGGGCCTGTGCCGCGATAGGGGATGTGCACCATAAAGGTCTTGGTCAGGTCCTTGAGCAGTTCGGTGGTCACGTGCTGCAGCGAGCCGTTGCCGCTGGACGCGTAGTTGACCTTGCCGGGGTTGGCCTTCACGTACTTGAGGAAGTCGGCGAAGTTGTCGGCCGGGAAGTTGCCGCGCACCACCAGCAGTTGCGGCGCGTCGATCAAATGGCCCAGGGGCTTGAGGTTGGCGGCAGGGTCAAAACCCGCCACCGGCTGGATCAGCGGCGTGATGCACTGGTAGCCCGAGTACTGCACCAGCAGGCTGGTGCCGTCGGCCGGGGCGCGCGCCACCATCTGGCCGGCGATGTTGCCGTTGCCGCCGCCGCGGTTGTCTACGACCACCGAGGTCTGCAGGATCTTGCCCAGCGGCTCGGCCAGCATGCGGGCGGCGATGTCGGTGGTGCCGCCGGCCGCCGTGGGCACCACCAGCGTGATGGGTTTGCCGGCGAGCTGCGCGCGCACCGGGTTGAGCCAGGCGGCGGTGCTGAGCCCGGCGACGGTGAGCAGGGTTCTGCGGGAAATAAAAGTCATGGTCTTGTCTCCAGTCATAGTTTTAGGATGCCGTTTCAGGCGGGTTCGGAAATCTCTATCAAATTCAGGTCGGGGTCGCGCACGTAAATCGAACGAATTTTTTGCGTGGCGCCGGTGCGCAGCACGGGGCCTTCAATCACCGGCCAACGCTCGCGTTCCAGGCGGGCAATGACCTCGGCAAGCGGGACGCCGGCCAGAAAACACAGGTCCAGCGCGCCCGGCATCGCCAGGTGGGCCTTGGGTTCGAACTCGCGGCCTTTGACGTGCAGGTTGATCTTCTGCTGGCCGAACTTGAAGGCCTTGCGTTCCACGGGTGGCGTGCCGCCGGTAAAGGTTTCCAGCGTCATGCCCAGAACACGGGTGTAGAAATCCACGCACGCAGCTTCGTCACTGGTGGTCAGCACCAAGTGGTCAAGACTGGCGATCATGCCGATGCCGCCCTCAGTTCGGCCACATAGGGCGGCGGCGCATGCAAATCGGTGATGCGGCCCGCCTTGGCGACCTGGCCTGGAACCTCATGGCCGACGATGGCCGGCAGCTGCCGTGCCACGTCCAGCAGCCGCGGAATGTCCATGCCGGTGTCGTAGCCCATGGCGTCCAGCATGTGGATGGCGTCCTCGCTGCTGATGTTGCCGCTGGCGCCGGGTGCATAAGGGCAGCCGCCCAGGCCGCCCAGCGAACCGTCAAATCGCGTAATGCCGCCCTGCACAGCGGCCAGAACATTGGCCAGCCCCATGCCGCGCGTGTTGTGGAAGTGCAGCGTCAGCTGCAGGTCTTTAAAGCGCTGCTGCAGCAGCTTGACCATGCGGGCGACCTGCGCCGGGTGCGCCATGCCGGTGGTGTCGCAAATCGTGAGGCCGCGCACGCGGTCCGTGCCGAAGGCGGCAAAGCGTTCGCTCCAGCGCAGCACTTCCTCTTCAGCCACCTCACCCTCCATCGGGCAGCCGAAGCAGCAGGACAGCGACACATTGATGGGCGTGCGGCCGTCCACATGACGGACCACGTCGGACAGCGCGGCAAAACTTTTCTCGCGCGGCATGCGCAAATTGGCCAGGTTGTGGGTTTCCGAGACCGACATCACGAGATTCAGCTCGTCGGCGCGCGACTCCAGCGCGCGCTCGGCGCCGCGCAGGTTGGGCACCAGCACCGTGTATTCCACGCCGGGTACGCGGCGTATGCGGCCCATCACCTCCTCCGCGTCGCGCAGCATGGGGATGGCCTTGGGCGAAGTGAACGATGTGACTTCGATCTTGGCGTACCCACATTCGCTGAGTGCATCGACCAGCGCAACCTTGTCGTCGGTGGCGATGAAATTGGGCTCGATCTGGAAGCCGTCGCGCGTGGCGACCTCATTAAAAAAGATCCGCTTCATGGTATTCCTGCATCCTTTCCGGCCACGATGCCTTTGTCTTTGAGCGCCTGGATTTGTTCGGCTGAAAGCCCCATCTCGCGCAGCACCGCATCGGTGTCCTGGCCCACATGCGGCGCATTTCGGCGGTGGCCGCCCGGCGTGCGCGAGAGTTTGGGCACGATGCCGGGCACGGCCAGCAGGCTGCCGTCGTCCATGCGCACCTCGTCGAGCATGCCGCGCGCCTGGTAGTGCGGGTCGGCCGCGATGTCGGCCACGGTGTAGATGCGGCCGGCGGGCACCGAGACCTTGTCGAGCGCGGCCAGCACCTCGTCCACCGTGAGGCCCAGGGTCCATTGGCCTATGGCCGCGTCGATTTCGGCAACGCGCGCCACGCGGCCGGCGTTGTCGGCCAGCGCCGGGTCGCTGCCCAGGTCGGCGCGGCCTATGGTGGCCATGAGCCGCTTGAAGATGCTGTCGCCATTGCCGGCGACCAGCGCATAACCGCCGTCCTTGCAAAGATACGCGTTGCTGGGCGCGATGCCGGGCAGGGCGCTGCCGGCCGCGCCGCGCACCGCGCCGAAAGCGCTGTACTCGGGCAGCAGGCTTTCCATGCAGTTGAACACCGCTTCATACAGCGCCACGTCGATCACCTGGCCCTTGCCGGAGCGCTGGCGCTCCTGCATGGCCAGCAGGATGCCGATCACGCCGTGCAGCGCGGCCAGCGTGTCGCCTATGCTCACGCCCACGCGTACCGGCACGCGGCCCGGCTCGGCCGTCAGGTGGCGCAGGCCGCTCATGGCCTCGGCCACCACGCCGAAGCCCGGTTTGTCGCGGTAGGGGCCGGTCTGGCCGTAGCCGCTGATGCGCAGCATGATGAGGCGCGGGTTCAGCGCCAGCAACTCGTCAGGCCCCAGGCCCCAGCCCTCCATGGCACCGGGGCGGAAGTTTTCGATCAGCACGTCGGCGTCAAGCGCCAGCCGGCGCACGATGTCCTGCGCCTCGGGGCTTTTGAGGTCCAGCGCCACCGAGCGCTTGTTGCGCGACTGCACCTGCCACCACACCGAGGTGCCGTCTTTCAGCAAACGCCATTTGCGCAGCGGGTCGCCCGCGCCCGGGGTTTCGACCTTGATGATGTCGGCACCGAAGTCCGCCAGTGTCTTGGCCGCGAAGGGCCCGGCGATCAGCTGGCCCAGCTCCAGCACTTTGAGGCCGGCGAGCGGGCCGGGGGCGGCGGGAGTGGAAAGGGATTGTTCAGTGGCCATGGGCGGCAGTGTGCCGCCCGGGGCCCGCCCCGTCCATTACCGCTTTGGGGCTCGGGCTTTCGCGTTTTGCGAAGGCAAGGCGCTTTTCGACTTCCCGGACCCGACGGGTGCCACGAGAAACTCCACCAGCGCGGTGATGGCCGCATCGGGCTGGCCCGCCATGGTGGCTGCCAGCAGGCGGCGCCTGGCCCAGGTGTCGGCCAGCGGCCGCCAGCCCAGCTTCATGCTTTTGATGATGGGCAGCGTGGCGCCCTTGGGCAGAATGGCCACGCCCAGGCCCGAGGCCACCATGTGGCACACCGCGTCGAAGCTGCGCACCTGCATGCGCAGCTTGAGCGGGCGGTTCGCGGCCAGCGCGGCCTGTTGCTGCTTCTGCAGCATGGCGGCGCCGGCGGTCAGGCTGATCCATTCTTCGTCGAGCGCATCGACGAAAGCCAGCGGCGCCTTGCTGCGCGCGAGGGCATGGCCGGCGGGCAGGATCAGCACCAGTTCGTCTTCACGAAACAGGCGCGTGTCCAGCCCCGTGGTGTCGGGCCCTTCGACAAACACCGCCGCGTCGGCCCGGCCTTCGCGCAAAGTCGCCACCACCGCTTCGGACACCTGCTCCTCGAGGTCTATGTGCACCTGCGGGTGCAGTTCGCCGTAACGCGCGAGCAGCGGCGGAAGGAACTGGCTGATGGCCGCGCTGCTGGCGCACAGGCGTATGTGGCGCGCGATGCCGCGCCGCAGGTCGGCCAGTTCGCCGCCCAGCTGTTCCATGGTTTGCAGCAGGGTCAGGCCATGCTTGACGAAGACGCGCCCGGCCGCTGTCGGCAAGAGGCCGCGCGCGTGGCGTTCAAACAGCGCCTCGCCCAGCGCGTCCTCGAGCTCGCGTATGCGCCGGCTGGCCGCGGCCAGCGCCAGGTGCGAGTCACGCGCTGCCGCGGTCAGGCTGCCGGTCTGCGCGCAGGCCACTGCCAGGCGCACGGACACCAGGTCGAAGCGGGCCAGGTTGTAGTTCACGGGCAGCGCCCTTGAATTTCAGTAGCTTCTCAGGCGGCCTTCTTTTTCGCCGCGGCCTTTTTGGCGACGGGTTTCTTTGCGATCAGCGTGTCCAGGTTTTTCACGATCTCGCCTTCAATTTTGTCCTTGAAGGCGCCCAGCAGAAAGCCGAGCCTGGCGTTGAGGTCAAAACTGTCTTTGGTGACCGTCAGCGTGCCGCTGACGCCCGAGCGGGTGAAGCTGACCAGGTCTTCGGTCTTGCCTTCCTCGTAGGTGCATTCCATGTCGAACTTTTCTTCGACCTGCTCGGCCCACTTGAAGGCGATCTTGCGCGCCTCCAAAAGGCCCAAGGTGTGCTCGCGCTGGATGTGGATGTCAGCCATTCGAAGTCTCCGTGTTATTCATTTGAAGCGCCTTGCGCCGTTCTTCTTTGGGCAGCCTGGCCAGCCCTTTGACCGCATCATAAAACCGTTGCCAGTCGCGGCCTTCATGTTCGAGCAAGGCCTCGAAGCCTGGCACCAGCTCATCATAGGCGGCCTGTGCGCCGAAAGCCGCGTTGTTGGCGCGCGCCACCCAGGGGTCGTAGCCCGCGAAGCCGTCCCACGAAGCCTTGAGGCTGGCGTAGCTGTCGCGAAAATGCTGGAGCGCCTGGGCCTTCAGGGCCGCCTGCGCGGCTTTGCCGGCCTCCGTCGCCGGCTTTTTGTCGTAGATCGCGGTCAGCTCAAGCCGCGTGGCCAGCGCCAGCGCGCGGAACTGCCGGCGCCGCCCGTCGAACCGGGCGTAGTCCTGCTGGGCCTTTGCATTGCCCCGGAGCGCCTCGCTGTCCAGCCAGCGCTGGCTGCCCACGCGCTCGACGGCGGTGGCGAAAGACTCATTGAACATGGTGTCGTCTTTCGCGTAGACCACCTGGTGCGCGAGTTCGTGAAAGATCAGCCGCGCGAGTTCGCCTTCGGGGTAGCCGATGAAGGTGTTGAGCAGCGGATCGCCGCCGGCCCAGTTCATCCAGCCCAGCGTGGAGTAGGCGGGCACACCGTAGACGCTGGTCTCCAGGCCTTGCGCCTTGAGCCGCTCAGCCTCGGCGCGCGCCTCGGCCTCATTGAAATAGCCGCGGTAGCCCACACAACCCGTGATCGGGAAGCACCAGGTCTTGAGGGTCAGCGAGAACTCGGGCGCGGCCACCACGTTCCAGACCACGGCGCTGCGGCGCAGGTCGGCGTAGCGGCGGTAGCTGGGGTTGTCGGGCAGCTTGAGTTCGCTCACGGCAAAGCTGCGTATGCGCTGCGACAGGGCCAGCCGGCTTTTCAGCTGCTCGGAGGCCTGCGCGTCGCCCAGCCAGTCGTCCACCGGCCGGGCCGCGTTGAGCATCTGCAGGTGGCCGCTGACGGATTGCCAGTAATAACCGAGGTCGGCGCAGCCCGCCAGGCCCAGGGCCGCCAGCAGCGCCGCGGCCAGCGTGCGTTTGAGCGTGCTGCGCTTCACCTGGAACCCGCTCAGGCGGCCTGCGGTTCGCGCTGCACCTGCACCAGGCAGTCGTAAAACACCGGGCCGCGGCCCATGTCGGTCAGGTGCTGGCTGGTGAGCTGGTTGACGTTGGTGCCGTCCAGGCCCAGCTTGCGCCACCAGATGCCCAGGCCGTTGACCACGCCGGGCCGGGCCCGCGTGGAAACCTCGGCCTTGACCCGGTACTCGCCGCGCTGGTTGAAGACCTTGACGATGGCGCCCGTGGTGATGCCGCGCACGGCGGCGTCGTCGGCGTGGATTTCCAGCACCGGCTCGGCCTCGATGTCGCGCAGGCTTTTGACGTTGACGAAACTGGAGTTCAGGAAGTTGCGCGCCGGCGGCGAGATCATGGCCAGCGGGAATTGCGCCGAGCTGCCCGCGGCCTCATGGTTGGGCACGTGGCCGGGCAGGCCGTCGGCGCCTTCGGCCGCCAGCCGCGCGCTGAAGAATTCGCAGCGGCCCGAGGCCGTCGGGAATTTGCCCTCGGCAAAGGGCGCGTCGGGCAGGTCCAGCGTGGCGAAGCCCTTGTCCAGCAACTGCTGGAAGTCCACCTTGTCGCCGAACACCGCGCGGCACAGCGCTTCGTCGCTGTCGGAAAAGCAGGGTTCGGCCAGGCCCATGTGGGCGGCCAGCTCGCGGAAGATCTGGGTGTTGGGCTTGGCCTGGCCCAGCGGCGCGATGGCCGGGCGGTTCAGCAGCGCGTCGGTGTGGCCGTAGGCGCCGTGCACGTCCCAGTGTTCCAGCTGCGTGGTGGCCGGCAGGATGTAGTCGGCGTAGTCGGCGGTGTCGGTCTGGAAGTGCTCGAGCACCACGGTGAACAGGTCTTCGCGCGCAAAACCCTGCACCACCTTGCCGGATTCGGGCGCCACCGCCACCGGGTTGCTGTTGTAGACGATGAGCGCCTCGATCTTCGGGCCGAACTGCTTTGATGCCGGCGCCAGCAGCGCATTGCCTATGGTGCTCATGTTGATGGTGCGCGGCTGTCGGCCCTTCAGCAGATCGGGGCGCTGCAGCGCCGCCCTGTCCACCGGGAACTGGCCCGAACTGCTGAGCAGCACGCCGCCGGCACGGTGCCGCCAGGCGCCCGTGAGTGCGGGCAGGCAGGCGACGGCGCGGGCCGCGTTGCCGCCGCCGTGCACGCGCTGCATGCCGTAGTTCAGGCGTATCGCCGCGGGCTGCTTGTTCAGCATGCATTCGCCGTAATCGCGGGCCAGCGAACGGATCTGTTCGGCCGGCACACCGCAGACGGCGGCGGCGCGCTCGGGGCTCCATTGCAGCGCGCGCTCGCGCAGCCCGCCGTCCGGCGATTCCCAGCCCAGGGTGTGGCGCGCGATGTAGTCTTGGTCCAGCCAGTCGTGGGTGATCAGTTCGTGCATCAGCGCGAGCGCCAGCGCGGCGTCGGTGCCGGGCAGCAGCGCGATGTGTTCATGGCATTTCTCGGCGGTTTCGCTTCGGCGCGGGTCTATGCAGACGAGCTTGGCGCCGTCGCGCTTGGCCTGCTGCGCATAGCGCCAGAAATGCAGGTTGCTGCCGATGGAGTTGCTGCCCCAGATGATGATCAGTTTGGACTCGGCGAAAAACTCCACGCGCATGCCGACCTTGGCACCCAGGGTCTGCACCAGGGCCTCGCCCCCGGCCGAGGAGCAGATGGTGCGGTCCAGGAAAGACGCGCCCAGCCGGTTGAAAAAACGCCCGGCCATGCTTTCGCCCTGCACCTGGCCCATGGTGCCGGCGTAGCTGTAGGGAACGATGGCTTCCGGCTCACGCGACGCGATGGCCTGGAGGCGCGACGCGATGTCGGCCAGCGCGGCCTCCCAGCTCACCGGCTCGAACTGCCCGCTGCCCTTGGGGCCGCTGCGCTTGAGCGGGTGCAGCAGGCGCTCGGGGTGGTAGGTGCGCTCGGTGTAGCGCGAGACCTTGTTGCACAGCACGCCACCGGTATGGGGATGGTCGGGGTTGCCCTGCACGCGGGTAGCCACGCCGCCTTCCACCGTGGTCAGCAGTGAGCAGGTGTCGGGGCAGTCGTGCGGGCAGGCGCCCAGCACCTGCACGGCGGCCGGCTTCAGCCCGGCGTCAGGATTGGCCTTGGCCTTAGGGGAGATGCTGATGGTATTGCTCATGGTTCACTTTATATTGACAGTCATCGGGGCAACCCGGGGGAGACACATACTTCATGATTACAACAATGAACGGAATGCGGGCATTCCACGCCGCCGCCAGAATCAGCATGGTAGCGGCCCTGGCGGGACTGCTGGCGGCAGGGGTCAAAGCCGAGGACGGCGTCAGCAAGACGGCCGTCACCCTGGGCCAGTCCCTGGCCATGACCGGGCCGGGCGCCACGCTGGCCCTGCCTTTCGCGCAGGGCGCGCGGCTTTACTTTGACCGCGTCAACGCGGGCGGTGGCGTCCACGGCCGCAAGATCGAGCTCAGCACGCTGGACGACATGGGCAACCCCGAAACCACCGTGGCCAACACCAAAAAACTGCTGGACCAGAAGGTGTTCTCGCTGTTCGGCTACTACGGCTCACCGCAGGTCACCGCCGTCAACCCGCTGCTCAAGGACACCGACATCCTGTTGTTCGCGCCCATGGCCGGCGCTGACGAGCTGCGCGGCTCGCTCTATCCCAATGTCTATTCGGTGCGGCCCGGTTATTCGGAAGAGGCCGCCATGATTACGCGCCATGCCGAAACCCTGGGCATGCGCAAGCTGGCCATCCTGCACGGCAAGGACCCGGAGTCGCTCGCGGCGCTGGATTCGGCCGAACGCACCATGGGCGGCCTGGGTGCCAACCTCGTGGCCAAGTCATCCCTTTCAGGCGGCAGCGTCGCCACCAGCGTGGACCAGGTGCTGGCCAAAAAACCCGAATCGGTGCTGGTGATCAGCGACGCTTTGGGCGCGGCCAACGCCATACGCGACCTGCGTGCCAAGGGCTTTCGCGGGCCCATCTACGGCTTTTCGAGCACCGGCGAAAGCCTGCTGGCCGAACAGCTGGGCGCAACCGGCGCCGGCGTGGTGGTGGTGCGTGTCACGCCCAAGTCGGACAACGCCAAGAGCGTGCTGGTGCGTGAGCTGCAGGCCGACGCGCTGGCGGCCAAGCTCGGCAAGTCCAACGTCTACATGCTCGAAGGCTACATCGCCGCCTGGACCTACACCGAAGCCCTGCGCAAGGCCGGCAAGGACCCGACCCGGGCCAAGCTGCGCAAGGCGCTGGACAGCCTGCAGGACCTGAACCTGGGCGGCTTTCGTGTCCACTTCGACGGCGACCGCGTGGGCTCCAAGCTGGTCGAGCTCAGCCTGATTGATGCGACCGGGCGGGTCAGGGAATAGGTCTAAACCCGCAGAAGGCTGGCAAATTACTGACAGTCCGGCTGCAAAGTAAGGCCAAAGTAGTGACCTATCTCACGGGCTTTCGTCCTGTTACCAATGGGGTAACCATACTGTAAGTTGTGTTGCGAGAATGAAGGAATGAACCTCACTCGCAGAAAATTTTCCATCGCCACCGGTGCCTCCATGCTAGCCGGTTTCAACATCGCCCATGCCCAGGCCGACAAGATCATCCTGGGCCAGTCGGCCGCCTTCACCGGCCCGGCCGCACAGCTGGGCATCCAGTTCCACCAGGGCGCCAAGGTCTATTTCGACCAGGTCAACGCCCAGGGCGGCGTCGGCAAGCGCCTGATCGAGATCCGCAACCTCGATGACGGCTACGAACCCGACCGCTGCGCCGAAAACACCCGCAAGCTGATCGAGGACGAGGTGTTCGCGCTGTTCGGCTATATCGGCACGCCCACCAGCATCGCCGCCCTGCCGCTGGCCACCAAGGACAAGGTGCCCTTCATCGCTCCCTTCACCGGTGCCATGGCCTTGCGCGACCCCTTCAACAAATACGCCTTCCACGTGCGCGCTTCGTACAACGATGAAACCGGCCTCATCGTCAAGCAGTTGACCAGCCTGGGCCTGAAAAAAATCGCCGTGTTCTACCAGAACGATGCCTACGGCAAGGCCGGCCTGGACGGCGTCACGTTGGCCCTGGGTGCGCAGAACCTCAAGCCGGTGGCCCTGGGGACGGTCGAGCGCAACACGGTGAACGTGGCCGCCGCGGTCAAGACCCTGGTCGCGGCCGGGCCCGACGCGGTGGTGCAGATCGGCGCCTACAAGGCCTGCGCGGCCTTTATCCGCGAGGCCCGCAAGGCCGGCTACGGCGGCACTTTCTACAACGTGTCCTTTGTCGGAACCCAGGCGCTGGCCGACGAACTCGGCAAGGACGGCGCGGGCGTGGTGGTGTCGCAGGTCATGCCCTCACCCTACAACGCGGCCCGTCCCATCGCGCGCGAGTTTGTCGACGCGGTCAAGGCGGCCGGCGGCAATGCCCAAGCCAATTTCTCCAGCATGGAGGGTTATGTGGCCGCCAAGGTGCTGGTGGACGGGCTCAAGCGCGGCGGTGGCAAGATCAGCCGCGAGTCGCTGATCTCCGGCCTGGAGAGCATGGGTAGCCAGTCGCTGGGCGGTTTTTCAGTGTCCTTCTCGCCGACCGACCACGTGGCCTCCAGTTTTGTGGAGCTGTCCATGCTCACGGGTGACGGCCGCGTCAGGACCTGACTTTCGGATTCCTCAAGAAAAACGCCTGACTGAGTCAGGCGTTTTTCGTTCAGGCTATCTGTCTTGTGGCGATCAGGCCTTGCATAAACGCCTGGCAACGCGCCAGTTGCTCCAGGCTCACAAATTCATCGGGCTGGTGCGCCTGGGTGATGCTGCCGGGCCCGCAGACCACGGTCGGAATGCCCGCGCCCTTGAAGATGCCGGCTTCGGTGCCGAAGGCCACCAGCGTGGTTTGCTGCGTGCCGGCCAGGCGCTGCGCCAGCCGGGTCACGTCGTCGCCGGCCGATCCCAGGAAGGCCGGCACTTCGCAAATCGTTTCAAAGCTGAAGCCCGCGTCGGGCGCGACCTTTTTCATCGCCGGCTGCACGCGTTCCGCGTAAGCCCGTATTTCGCGCTGCATGGCCAGCGCGTCGGCCGTGGGCAGGTTGCGAAATTCATAGCGGAACTCGGCATCGCGCGGCACCACGTTGTCGGCGATGCCGCCGTGGAACTGCCCCACGCTGGCGGTGCTGAAGGGCACGTCGAAACCTTGGTAGCGCGGCTCGCTGGCTTCAAAGCCCTCGGCCATGTCGCGCAGCTTGCCGACCACGCGCGCCGCCATCTCGATGGCGTTGACCGACTGCGGCGTGAGGGATGAATGCGCTTCCTTGCCGCGCACGCAGCATTTGTAGCGGTAGACGCCCTTGTGCGCGGTGGCCGGAACCATGCTGGTGGGCTCGCCGACGATGCAGGCCAGCGGCGCGATGCCGGCGTCCTTCATGTCGGCGATCAGCCCGCGCACGCCCAGGCAGCCGACTTCCTCGTCATAGCTCAGCGCCAGGTGCACCGCGAAGGGCGCCTGGCTGTTCAGGAACTCCCCGGCGTGGGCCAGGGCCATGCCGATAAAACCTTTCATGTCGCAGCTGCCGCGGCCGTAGAGCCGCCCGCCCTCGATGGCGGCCGACAGCGGGTCCAGCGTCCAGTCCTGGCCGTCCCAGGGTACGGTGTCGGTATGGCCTGACAGGATGACGCCGGCCGGCTTGCCTTCGCCCAGCGTGGCGAAAAGGTTGGCCTTGGTCTTGCCGGCATTGGTGGTGATGCGGCTGGCCACACCCAGCCGGGCGAGCTCGTCGCGCACGAAGTGGATCAGTTCCAGGTTGCTGTTGTCGCTGACGGTGTTCATGCGCACCAGGGCCTGGATCAGTTCCAGGGCGCGGGGCGAGACGGCGGGCGGGGTGGCAGGCGTGGGGGCGAGGGTGGGGGAGGGGGCGAAAGACATGGTGCCATTTTGGCCGTATTCCGGACGGCCCGTCAGTTATGCTTGAAGCCCGCTTCCCCACGGGGTGTTTCCCCCTTCCCGATGACTTCTTCGTCCTCCTCACCGCTGGCCCTGGTCCGGCTCATGCGGCCGCACCAGTGGCTGAAAAACGTTTTTGTGTTCGCCGGCCTGGTGTTCAGCCAGAACTGGCAGGACACGGCGCTGGACTGGCGTGTCTTCCACGCCTTTGCCGCGTTCTGCTGCCTCTCCAGCATGGTCTACATCATCAACGACTGGCATGACCGCGCCAGCGATGCCCTGCACCCCACCAAACGCAAGCGGCCGCTGGCCAGCGGCGCGGTGGCGCTGCCCGTGGCCCTGGTGCTGGCCGGCCTGCTGCTGGTGGCGGGCCTGCTGCTGGCGGCCGGCAACCGCACGCTGCTGGTGCTGCTGGCGGCCTATGTGCTGCTCAACCTCGCGTATTCGTGGCGGCTCAAGCAGGTGCCGGTGGTCGACGTGTCCATCATCGCCTCGGGTTTCATGCTGCGCCTGCTGGCCGGCACGGTGGCGGTTGGCATCCCGCCCTCGCGCTGGCTGCTGCTGACCGGCATTTTTGTGGCCCTGTTCCTGGGTTTTTCCAAACGCAAGGCCGAGAGCTTTCATGAAGAAGCCAGCCGGCGCGCCGTGATGGCCCACTACCCGTCCGCCCTGCTGGACACCTTCATGGCCGTGACCATGACCGCCACGCTGACCACCTACAGCCTGTTCGCCACCAGCCCCGAAGCCCAGCTGCAGCACGGCGAACGCCTGCTCTACACCGTGCCGGTGGTGATTTTCGGCATGCTGCGCTACACCTACCAGGTGCACCGCGGCCACGGCGAAGACGTGGCGCGCGACATGCTGCGCGACCCCTGGATACTGGCGGCCGGCGCGCTGTGGCTGGCGATCTTCCTGAGCCGCCGTTTGTGAACCCTTCGCCCGCCCCAGCCGCATCCACCACCACCACGGCGGGCGGCTTGCCCTTCAAGCGCCTGCTGCTGGTGCTGGGCGTGGTGGCCACGGCCTACGCGGCCGCGTTGCTGGTCTGGGGCGACAGCCCCAGGGCCTCGCTGGCGCTGCTCTGGTCCTGGACCGGCGCACAGGCCGCGGGCCTGTGCCTGCTCAACTACCTGCTGCGCGGCCTGCGCTGGCGGCTCTGGATGGCGCACTACGGCCGCCATTTCGGCTGGCTGCAGGGCCTGCGCCTGTACCTGGCGGGCTATGCCTTCACACCCACGCCCGGCAACGTCGGCGAGGCGGCGCGCGGCCTGATGCTGGCGCGCCAGCCCCTGGGCGCCGGGCAAAGCCTGGCCATCTTCGGCGCCGAACGGCTGGCCGACCTGCTGTGCCTGCTGCTGCTGTGCCTGCCGGCGGCCGGCTGGGTGCTGCGGCATCCTGCGGTCCAGGCCGCATCGACCTTGTTGGGAGGGCTGCTGGCCGCCGCCGCACTGGTGCTGCTGGCCGTGCTGGGCCTGCTCTTCAAGCACCGGACCCGGGTCTTCGAGCGCCTGCCCTGGCTGCAGGAAGCCTGGCATTGCCTGGCGTTGCGTCCCTGGCTCTGGCTGGGGCTGACACTGACGGCCTGGGCGGCGCAGGGTGTCGCGGTCTGGCTGATCTGCCGCGGCATGGGTGTTGGGCTTGATCTGCTGACGGCCACGGGCTTTTACGCCGTCGCCATGGTGGCCGGCGCCTTGTCCGCGCTGCCGGCGGGCCTGGGCGGCACCGAAGCCGTGCTGACGGGCCTGCTGGTGGCCCACGGCGCCACGCCCGCCGCGGCGCTGGCCATTACCGTGCTGGCGCGGCTGCTGACGCTGTGGCTGGCCGTGGCCATCGGCGTGCTGGCCTTGCTTTATAGTGCGGCCATCCGCAAGGAAATCAGCTTCCGCTAGCCTGCTCCCGCCCTGCCCGCGGCGCGTTGCCGCCGGTGCCGTTCCCCATTTCAAGCTTCATGTCCCAGAACCCCAATTCCGCCGCCTTTCCCGTCATGCTGAGCCGCTGGCTGCTGGCCGCCGGCCTGCTTTCGCTCTTGCTGCGGTTCTGGATTGCCGTGACCTTCCCGGTCACCGGCGACGAAGCCTTTTTCTACTGGTGGGGCGTGTACCCCGACTGGGGTTATTCGGACCATCCGCCCATGGTGGGCTGGCTGATCGCCCTGATGCGCGCCACGCTGGGCGACAGCCTCTGGTCCATACGCCTGCCCATCGTGCTGCTGCCGCTGGCGCTGGGCGCGGCGCTGTGGTGGGCGCTCAAGCCGGTCGACAAGGTGCGCGCCGCCTGGGCCGTGCTGTTTTTCTGGCTGGCCCCGCTGAACTGGCTCAACACCCTGATCACCACCGACACGCCGCTGATCTTCTGGTCGGTGCTGTCGGTCGCCGCGCTGATGCGCGCCGAGCGCCGGCAGGCGCTGGACCGCGCCGCGTATGGCCTTTACGCCCTGTCGGGGCTTTTCCTGGGCTGCGCTTTTCTCTCGAAGTATTTTTCGGTGGTGCTGGGCTTCAGCTACCTCGTCTACTTCGTGCTGTACCGCCGCGAGCGGCTGGCCGGTTTTGCCCTGCTGGTGCTGTGCGCCTTGCCCGGCCCGGCGATCAACATCGCCTACAACATGTCGCATGGCTGGTCCAACATCATGTTCAATGTGTACAACCGCAATGAAGATGCCGCCTTTGAATGGCGCAAGCCGCTGACCTACATCGGCATGATGGTCTACCTGATCACGCCCGTCGCGGTGTGGATGGCGGTGCGCTACCGCCGGTCGCTGCTGGCGGCGGCGCGTTCGCAGCGCCTGCTGGCCTGCCTGGTGGTCGTGCCCCTGCTGTTCTTCGCGCTGCTGTCGGCCAAAAAAGTGATTGGCCTGCACTGGGTGCTGTCCTTTTACCCCTTCGGCTTCGCCTTTTTGGCCTTTGCCCTGCCGGCCGACAAGCTCAAGGCCTGCGCCAAGGGGCTGGCGGTGTTCGCCGGCTTGCATGTGCTGGTGGTCGCCGGGCTCTACATGACCACGCTGGACACCTGGCGCTCGACAAAGCTCTATCCGCAGATCATCCGCAGCTACAAGACCGCCGAGATGCTCAAGCAGGTCACGGCGCCCGGCGTGGTGCTGATGGGCGAGGCCTACACACCGGCCTCGATATTCGGTTTTGAACGGCGCCAGTACATGCCGGTGTTCGGCGTCGGCAAATTCCATGCGCGCCAGGACGACATGCTGGTCGATTTTTCGCTTTACCAGGGCAAGACGATCCGTGTCATCCTCGCCGACAAGCCGCGGCTGGCGGAGTTTGAGCCTTACTTCGCCTCGGTGCGCGTGCTCAGTTTCGAGCAGGACGGCGTGCCTTTTTATGCCGTCGAAGGTACGGGCTTCAACTACCCCGCCTATCGCGAAGGCGTGCTGGGCACGGTGTTCAAACGCTACTTCAACATCCCCACATGGCTGCCCATGACCGGCTGCCCCTTCTGTGAGCGTTACTGCGGCCAGGTGCGATGCCCGCGGTAAACGCTCCCGAGGCCGCCCCTGTCGTCGCCGCCTTCGACTTCGACGGCACGCTGACCCGTCGCGATACCTTCACGGTCTTCCTGGCGCGCGGCCTGGGCTGGCCGCGCTTTATCGGGGCCCTGCTGCGCTGTTCGCCCTGGCTGGCCGCTTATGCGCTGCGCCTGGTCCCCAACAACGTCGCCAAAGCCAAACTCATGCAGGCCACGCTGGCCGGCCGCAGCCTCGCCGAAATGCAGGACTGGACCGCACAGTGGCTGGCCAAAGATTTCCCCGGCCAGCTGCGCGAGGACGCGATGGCGCACCTGGCCCGGCACCGCGAGGCGGGACACTGCTGCGTGATGGTGAGCGCCTCGCCCGACATCTACCTGCAGCAGGTGGCGAAACAGTTGGGCTTTGACGCGCTGCTCTGCACCGAAATGGAAACCGTGGGCGAGGGGGAGGCCCGGCGACTCACGGGGCGGATGCGGACGCCCAATTGCCATGGGGAGCAGAAGGTTGTCAGGCTGCGGGCCTGGGCGGCTGGGTATTTCGGTTCTGCTGGGCTTGAGGGGGTGACGCTTTATGCCTATGGGGATACGTCAGGTGATAAGCCTATGTTGCGGTTGGCTCGGCATGCTTGGTATCGGGGAAAGCCTTGGATTGGGTGAGTGGCTCCCGTGCTCTCTGCTGAGGACGGCTGGCCGGGGGTTGCCCGGCGGCAAGTAACTTTCTTTTGCTTCGCCAAAAGAAAGTCACCAAAGAAAAGGCGACCCGCAGTCTGGGTCCCTACGCTTCGCTACGGGCAACCTGCGGTGCTCGACTACGGCGGGGTCTCGCTAAACTCGCTACGCTGCGCTTCGCTCAAACAACGCGATCCCTGATCCGCCTACGTCTGCGCTCCTCGGCCCAGCCAGGACGGGGCAATCGGGATCGGAAACGGGAACGGGAACAGAAGAAAAAATACCAAAGAACAACCAAGACAAACAAGGACTCGCCACAGCGAGTCCTTGTTTCTTCAGGTATTCGGTATTGGTATTCGGCCGTTTGGATTTCTTCTCCCCGCTCCCACCCCTTGTGGATGCGCCGAGGAGCGCAGGTTCAGGCGGATCAGGGATCGCGTTGTTTGAGCCGAAGGCGAGTTTAGCGAGACCCCGCCTGAACCGAGCACCGCAGGTTGCCCGTAGCGAAGCGGAGGGACGCAGCAACCAGGGTCGCCTTTTCTTTTGCTTACTTTTCTTTTGGCGAAGCAAAAGAAAAGTGAGTTGCCGCCGGGCAACCCCCGGCCAGCAGAACTAAGCAAGGAGAACAGGAGAGCGCGCAAAGACCGGCGCAAGACCCGGCTTAATCCTCCAACTCAGCCTTAGCCATCTCCACATCCAACCTCTCAGTCGCATCCAGCGGCTTGCTACCCGCAGCCTGCTCATAAAGCTTGGTGGCCTCTTTCATCTTCTTGTCGCCTTCAAGCATGACCATGCCGTTGGCGTACTCGATCATGCCGATGGCGGAGCCGGGGTGCAGTTTCAGGGCGTCCTTATAGAGCGACAAGCCTACGTCTTTCTTGGCACCATAGGTCATGCCGCCTATCAGCGAGCCGACCTTGTCGATCACCTCGGCGTGGAAAGCCGCCAGCGCGATGTGGGCGTCGGCGTGTTTGGGTGACAGCTTGATGGCCTGCTCGAGTGCGTTCTTGACCTTGGTGCCCAGGCCCTGGGCCAGGGCCTTGGCCACGCTGATGCCCTGGCTGTAGCGGCCCAGCGCATACGCCTGCCAGTACCAGGCGTTGGCGTTCTTCGGGTCGTCCTTTTGCTGGGCTTCGGCGCGGGCGGCGACTTCCATGAAGAGGTCGAGCTTGGCCTTTTCCTTGGTCTCCAGGTAGGTGGCGTACATGCTGGCGGCCTTGTTGGCCACGGTGATGCCGTCGCCGCCGGCCTTGAGGCCTGCGTCAAAGGCCTTCTGGAATTCACCGTTGTGGAACAGCACCCAGGCCTGCAGCACGTCCGCGTCCTTGGGCAGGGGCTCGCAGTCGCCTGTGTGCAGGCGGGCCCAGCTCTTTTTCAGGCTGGCGGCATCGAATGCGTAGTCGCCGGCATGGGGAAAAGCAGTCCATTTGGCCATGTGTCTTGTCTCCTGTAAAAATTGTTGGTGTTATCAATGAGGGCTGTTTGAAGGAACTCAAGCCGGTTGGCTGTAAGCGCCGACCAGGGCCTGCAGATGCGCGCGCTGGCTTTGCTCCAGGTAGGGGATCAGCAGGTTGAGCACGTGGTGCGCGCCGCGCAGCAGTGCGGCCTGGGCGTTGGCGGGTTCCAGCGCGTTGCGCGGGTCGCGCACGTATTCGAAGCTGAGCCAGTAGGTGAGCACCACCACCATGCTGGTGGCCGTGGCCTCGACCTCGCGCGAGTCAATCGTCACGGCGCCGGAGCGGCTCATGCCGTCGAGCAGGCCCTTGATGGCGCGGGTCTTGTTCTTGAGCACCCACTGAAAGTGGGTTTCCAGCCGGCGGTTCTTGCTCAGCAGGTCGTTGAGGTCGCGGTAGAGGAAGCGGTACTGCCAGATCAGCTCGAACAGCGTGTGCATGAAAAACCAGGCGTCTTCCACGTCGCGCACGCCGTCGCTGGCGTTGAGCAGCTCGCCCAGGGATTTTTCGTAGCGGTCGAACAGCGAGTTGATGAGCTCGTCTTTGGCGGGATAGTGGTAGTAGAGGTTGCCGGGGCTGATGTTGAGCTCGGCCGAGATCAAGGTGGTCGACACATTGGGCTCGCCAAAGCGGTTGAAGAGGTCCAGGGTGACCTCCAGGATCCGCTCTGCTGTACGGCGCGGCGCTTTTTTCGCCATAAGTTGTCTACCTCGTATTGTTTTTGAACTCTAACCCGGCGCTGGCCGGCGCGAAACTAGGGAAGTCCACCAAGCCTCAATATCCATGGAGAACCTTTGGGTTACGCCGGCACCCCCGCACGGGAAGCCGATTGCAGGGCATGGCTTAAATCCTCCATCACTTCCTCCAGCGAGGCGATGGCGCGCCCCACGCGGGTGGCGGCCGGCCTCGCGGCCACCAGGTGGCGCTTGGGGTCTTCCAGAACGTCCAGGTTCAAGCTCACGCCGTGCCGCGCGAGCTTGGCCGACAGCGTGGTCTTGCGTGAGCGCAGCATCTGCCGGGTCTGCTGGTAGGCGTGCTCGGCCAGTTCGCGGCGCTGCCGGTAGCTGAAGGTATTGGCCAGGAACAGCTCGGCATCGCGGTGGTCGGGCTCCAGCAGCACGATGTCGGTGTCGGGGTAGGCGTGCTCGTAGTGTTTCATGCCCAGTTCCAGCCGTGAATGGATCATGGAGCGGAAGGTCTGGCTCATCACGGCGGGCAGGCCGCCGCTGACGATGCGCGGGATGGCCTGCTTTTCGGGCGGCAGGCCGCGGCGCATGACGCGCTGGTCCATGGCCAGCCGGGGGGCGCGCGTGGAATTGAAGGGCACCAGCGGGTTCAGGCAGAACATCAGGTCTATGCCCTCGTCCATGGCCACGCCGGCGTGCATGGTCTTCTTGAGGGCGCCGTCCACGTAGTAGTGGCTGTCGATCTCCACCGGCGGGAACAGGCCCGGCAGGGCCGAACTGGCCTGGACGGCCTTGGAAATGGGCACGTGGTCCCAGCCGGGGCGGCCGAAGGGCGCGGCGTCGCCGCTGTCCAGGTTGGTCGCCACCAGCGTCAGGCGGGTGCGGAGCTGCCGGAAATCATTGGTGCGCCCAGGCTTGGAAAACAGCTTTTCGAGTTGCGTGTCGACTTTGTCGTTGGCAAAAATACCCGTGGGCAAGGCCGGCCCCAGCGCTTCCAGCGCATGGACAAAAGACTTGCGCCCAAAGGTGGCGCGCCACGCGGCCGAGGCAGCCAGGCCGGGCAGGGTGATGCCGCGCCGCAGGAATTCGCCATAAGCCGGCACCGTCAGCCAGGCCGGGTCGAACACCTCCGAGGCTTTGTCGCCGTTTTCGATGAAGGCGGCGCACAGTTCGCGCGGCGTCATGCCATTGGCCAGGCCCGCCGCGATAAAACCGCCGGCCGAGACGCCGACATAGTGATCCAGCTCGGTGAAGGAGAGTCCCTGCAGGGATTCGTCGAGTGCGCAGAGGGCGCCTATCTCGTAGATGGCTCCCAGGGGACCTCCGCCGGCAAGTGCCAAGGCGATGCGCGGCTGGCTTGTAGAGGGTTTGCTTTTTGAACGCTTGGCAGAGGTCATGGAAAGAAAGTGTAGACGGCGGCCCCGGAAATAATTGCTGCTTTGCAGCAAAACGGCGCAGGCGCAGAGGCGCACACAGGCGTAAAAAAAGGGACGGCATGTCCCTTTTTCTGGTGAAGCTCGAAATGCTTAAGCCGACTTGCGGGCGGCCGGGCGCTTGGCAGCCGTGGCCTTCTTGGCGGCGGGCTTTGCGGTGGTCTTGGTCGCCGTCTTGGCGGCCGCGGCCTTGCCGCTCATCTTTTGCACGTTGCGGTTCAGTTCGTCGATGCGCGCGATCAGTGCGTCCACGTCCTTGGCGGAAGGCACGCCGAGCTTGTTCAGGGCCTTGGCGACGCGGTCTTCAAAAATGCTTTCGAGTTTGTCCCACTGGTGGCCGGCTTTGGACTGGATGTCGGTGGCCATGGTGGCCATCTTGTTGGTGGCTTCGGAGATTTTCCCTTCGGCGACGGCCTGGGTCTTGCGCTGGAGGGACAGGCCTTCCTTGACCAGGGTTTCAAACACTTTGCCGCCTTCTTCCTGCGCCTTGGAGAAGGCGCCCAGGCCGGCCAGCCAGATTTGCTGTGCGGACTCTTTGACGGCGCCCGACAGCTGGGGACCGGATTTTTTGTCGGCGCTCATTTTTTGCAGTTTCTTGACCATGGTGGACTCCAGACAGTGAGGGTTGTGGATTGGCGCGGACAGTATGCCGCATAGACTGGAAAATATAAGCCTTCCCCGCGGCGCTGTTTAGGTGCCCCGCTCTATGGAAAAGCACGCCCCGCGCCGCTGAGCGCGGGTTTCTGCTGAATAGAGAGTCATGCGGTTTAAGCAAGAATCAGTTTTTGATCGACAGTTCAGCGGAGAAAACACAACATGCATTATTTCGTCACAGGGGCCACAGGCTTCATCGGCAAACGCCTGGTCAAAAAACTTCTGGAACGAAAAGGCACGACCGTTCATTTCCTGATCCGCAAGGAAAGCGCCGGCAAAGTGGCGGCACTGAGGGAATACTGGGGCGTCAGCGCCGCACGGGCTGTCGCCATCCACGGCGACCTGACGAGCAAAAAACTGGGCGTCAGCAGCGAGGACATCAAGAAGCTCAAGGGCCAGGTTGGGCATTTTTACCATCTGGCCGCCGTCTACGACCTGGGCGCCGACGAGGAAAGCCAGATCGCCGTCAACATCGAGGGCACGCGCAGCGCGGTGGAGTTCGCCAAGGCCATCGATGCCGGGCACTTCCACCACGTGAGCTCCATTGCCGCGGCCGGCCTCTATGAAGGCGTGTTCCGCGAAGACATGTTCGAGGAGGCCGAGAACTACGAGCACCCGTATTTCATGACCAAGCACGAGAGCGAAAAAATCGTGCGCAAGGAATGCAAGGTGCCCTGGACCGTGTTCCGCCCGGCCATGGTGGTCGGCGACAGCACCACCGGCGAGATGGACAAGATCGACGGCCCCTACTATTTCTTCAAGCTGATCCAGCGCATGCGCCAGCTGCTGCCGCCGTGGATGCCGGCCGTGGGCCTGGAAGGCGGGCGCATCAACATCGTCCCCGTCGACTTCGTGGTCGACGCACTGGACCACATCAGCCACAAGACCGGCATCGCCAAGAAATGCTTCCATCTGGTGGACCCGGTGGGCTACCGCGTCGGCGACGTGCTGGACATCTTCAGCCGCGCGGCCCATGCGCCCAAGATGAACCTGTTCATCAACGCCGCCTTGCTGGGCTTCATCCCGCGCGGCGTCAAGAAGAGCCTGATGGCGCTGGCGCCGGTGCGGCGCGTGCGCAACGCGGTGCTGGCCGACCTGGGCCTGCCCGAGGACATGCTGACCTTCGTCAACTACCCGACCCGTTTCGACTGCCGCGAGACCATGGCCGCGCTCAAGGGCGCCGGCATTGAATGCCCCAACCTCAAGGATTACGCCTGGCGCCTGTGGGATTATTGGGAGCGCCACCTGGATCCCGACCTGCACATCGACCGCTCGCTCAAGGGCACCGTGGGCGGCAAGGTGGTGCTGGTCACCGGCGGCTCTTCCGGCATAGGCCTGGCCGCGGCGCACAAGTTCGCCGAAGCCGGCGCGGTCACCATCATCTGCGGGCGCGACCAGGACAAGCTCGACGAGGCCTGCAAGGAAGCTAAGGCCAAGGGCTACCAGTTCGTGGCTTACCCGGCCGACATCGCCGACATGGCCGACTGCGACCGTTTCCTCAAGCTGCTGATCGCCAAGCACGGCGGCGTCGATTTCCTGATCAACAACGCCGGCCGCTCCATACGCCGCGCCATCGAGGCCAGCTACGACCGCTTTCACGACTATGAGCGCACCATGCAGCTCAACTACTTCGGCTGCCTGCGCGTGACCATGGGGCTGCTGCCCGGCATGGCGGCCAAGCGCAAGGGCCATGTGGTCAACATCAGCTCCATCGGCGTGCTGACCAACGCGCCGCGCTTTTCGGCCTATGTGGCCTCCAAGGCCGCGCTGGACGCCTGGACGCGCTGCGCGTCGAGCGAGTTCGCCGACGTCGGCATCAGCTTCACCACCATCAACATGCCGCTGGTGCGCACGCCCATGATCGCGCCGACCAACCTCTATAACAACGTGCCGACGCTGTCCCCCGAAGAGGCCGCCGACATGATCGCGCAGGCCTGCATCTTCAAGCCGGTGCGCGTTGCCACGCGCCTGGGCATCACCGGCCAGCTGATGCATGCGCTGGTGCCGCGCATCGCGCAGATCGCCATGAACACCAGCTTCCGCATGTTCCCCGACTCCTCGGCCGCCAAGGGCGAGAAGGCCGCCAAGCCGCAGCTGTCCGCCGAGGCCGTGGCCATGCAGCAGATGATGCGCGGAATCCACTTCTAGCCAGGGGCAGGGGCGGTCGCCGGCCGGCTTTCCCGGCCTTCCAGCTACGGGGCCAGGGGCATAATGTGAGCCGGCGCCGCACTGCGGCGGCGCATGGAAGGTGACTCATGATTTTGGTTACGGGAGGGGCCGGGTTTATCGGCGCCAATTTTGTCCTTGACTGGTTGGCCGGCAGCGACGAGCCGATCGTCAACCTGGACAAGCTCACTTACGCTGGCAACATGGAAACCCTGGCGCCCCTCAAGGGCGATCCACGGCATATATTTGTCAAAGGCGACATCGGTGACAGCGCCCAGGTCGCGAACCTGCTAGCCACGCACAAGCCGCGCGCCATCGTCCATTTCGCGGCTGAGTCGCACGTGGATCGGTCCATCTCGGACCCCGAAGCCTTCATCCAGACCAACATCGTCGGCACCTTTCGCTTGCTGGAGGCCGCGCGCCAATACTGGTCAGGCCTGCCGGCCGGCGAGAAGGCCGCGTTCCGTTTCCTGCAAGTCTCCACCGATGAGGTTTACGGTTCGCTCAAGCCCGCCGACCCAGCCTTCAGCGAGACCAACCGCTACGAGCCGAACAGCCCTTATTCGGCCAGCAAGGCGGCCAGCGACCACCTGACCCGGGCCTATCACCACACCTACGGCCTGCCGGTGCTCACCACCAATTGCTCCAACAATTACGGCCCCTACCATTTCCCGGAAAAACTGATCCCGCTGATGATCGTCAACGCCCTGGCCGGCAAGCCCTTGCCGGTCTATGGTGACGGCCAGCAGGTGCGCGACTGGTTGTACGTCAAGGACCACTGCAGCGGCATTCGCCGTGTGCTTGAAGCCGGCAAACCCGGCGAGACCTACAACATCGGCGGCAATAACGAGAAGCCCAACATCGACATCGTCCATGCGGTGTGCGCCCTGCTCGACGAGCTGCGCCCGCGCGCCAAGGGCAGCTACCGCGAACAGGTGAGCTTCATCAAGGACAGGCCGGGCCATGACCGCCGCTATGCGATCGATGCCGCCAAGATGACGCGGGAACTGGGATGGAAGCCCGCCGAAACCTTTGAAACCGGCATCCGCAAGACCGTGCAGTGGTACCTGGACAACCCCGAATGGGTCACGCATGTGCAGAGCGGCGCCTACCGTGACTGGGTCGATGCCCAGTACGCGACGGCCGCGGCCTGAGCGCGCGCATGAAGATACTGCTTTTCGGCAAGAACGGGCAGGTGGGCTGGGAGCTGCAGCGCAGCCTGGCGCCGCTCGGCGAGCTGGTCGCACTGGATCGCCACAGCAATGACTTCTGCGGCGACCTTGCCAATCTCGACGGCATCCGCGAGACGGTGCAAAAAGTCCGGCCCCAGGTCATCGTCAATGCCGCCGCCTATACCGCCGTCGACAAGGCCGAAAGCGATGCCGCCACCGCGCATACCGTCAATGCCGAAGCGCCGGGCGTGCTGGCGCAAGCCGCGGATGCCGCAGGCGCATGGCTGGTCCATTATTCGACGGACTATGTGTTCGACGGCAGCGGCAGCAAGCCCTGGGAAGAGACCGACCCGACCGGCCCGCTCAGCGTCTACGGCCGCACCAAACTCGAGGGCGAGCAGCGCATCGCCGCCCTGTGTGCCCGGCACCTGATCCTGCGCACCAGCTGGGTTTATGCGGCCCGGGGCGGCAACTTCGCCAAGACCATGCTGCGCCTGGCCGCCGAGCGCGACCGCCTGACGGTCGTCAGCGACCAGTTCGGCGCACCCACGGGGGCCGACCTGCTGGCCGACGTCACGGCCCACATGCTGCGCAGCGCGCTTGCGGGAGCGGCAGGCTTTGCCGGGATCTACCACGTGGCGGCCGCGGGCGAGACTTCATGGCACGGCTATGCGCGTTTTGTTCTCGACTGCGCCGCCAAAAGCGGCAGGGCGCTCAAGGCCTCGGCGGATACGGTGGACCCTGTCGCCACATCGGCCTTCCCGACACCGGCGCAACGCCCGCATAATTCGCGCTTGAACACCGCCAAACTTCGCGGCGCTTTCGGCCTGCAGCTTCCCGCATGGCAGCAGGGCGTGGCCCGCATGCTGGCAGAAATTACCTGATCGCTCACACATGACTCAACGCAAAGGCATCATCCTGGCCGGCGGCTCCGGCACCCGCCTGCATCCGGCCACCTTGGCCATCAGCAAGCAGCTGCTGCCGGTGTATGACAAGCCCATGGTGTATTACCCGCTGAGCACGCTCATGATCGCCGGAATCCGCGAGGTGCTGATCATCAGCACGCCGCAGGATACGCCGCGCTTCGAGCAGCTCCTGGGGGATGGATCGCAGTGGGGCATGAGGCTTCAATACGCCGTGCAGCCCAGCCCCGACGGGCTGGCCCAGGCCTTCATCATCGGGGAGAAATTCCTGAACGGTGCGCCCAGCGCATTGGTACTCGGGGACAACATTTTTTACGGCCACGACCTGCACAGGTTGCTCAGTGAGGCGGACGCCGAAGCGTCGGGCGCGACGGTGTTTGCCTATCACGTGAAGGACCCGGAGCGTTACGGCGTCGTGGCGTTTGATGAGACCGGCCGGGCTCGCAGCATTGAGGAAAAGCCGGCCGCGCCCAAAAGCAATTACGCCGTCACGGGCCTGTATTTTTATGATGCCCAGGTGGTCGAGATCGCCAAGTCCATCAAGCCAAGCGCTCGCGGCGAGCTTGAAATCACCACGGTCAACCAGCGCTACCTGGAGCAGGACCAGCTGAAGGTGCAGATCATGCAGCGCGGCTATGCCTGGCTGGATACCGGCACCCACGACAGCCTGCTGGATGCCAGCCAGTTCATTGCGACACTGGAGCACCGCCAGGGGCTCAAGATCGCCTGCCCGGAGGAAATCTCCTGGCGCAACGGCTTCATTGACGACGCCCAGTTGCAGAAACTCGCCGAGCCGCTCGCCAAAAGCGGCTACGGCCAGTACCTGCAAAACCTTTTGAAGGAGGGCGGCCGGCCATGAAAGTCACCCCCACGCCGATCGCGGACGTGTTCATCCTCGAACCCCGGGTTTTCGGTGACTCGCGAGGCTTCTTCCTGGAAAGTTTCAACCAGCGCGCGTTCAATGCTGCGACCGGTACGGATTTCAATTTCGTCCAGGACAACCACAGCCGGTCGGCCAAAAACGTGCTGCGCGGCCTGCATTACCAGCTGGGCCAGCCGCAGGGCAAGCTGGTGCGCGTCGTGCGGGGTGCCGTCTTTGACGTGGCGGTGGACATCCGCCCGGCGTCGCCGACCTTCGGCCAATGGTTCGGCCTGGAGCTCAGCGAGGAAAATCACCGCCAGCTGTGGGTGCCGCCCGGCTTGGCGCATGGCTTCCTGGTGCTCAGCGACAGCGCGGAATTTTTGTACAAAACCACCGACTACTACGCGCCCGAGCAGGAGCGCTGCATCGTCTGGAACGACCCCACGCTGGGGATCGCCTGGCCCCTGGAGGGCGGCACGCCCCTGCTTTCAGGCAAGGATGCCGCGGGCCTGAGCTTTAAAGAGGCGGTGCCCGCGCCCTAGAACCCGCGGGTTCTTAAAGGCTTGCCAGGCCGACGAGGTCGCTGTCCTGGGCGTCGGGCGTGAACCCGCTGACGTGCTTGAGCAGCAGTATCCGCAAGGTGGCGGTGTCGTTGGCTTTCACCGCCTGCTTGAGCAGTTCCAGGTCTCCGCGGAAATCCGCCCAGGGCACAAACTCTTCGTGCGCCTTGAGAATGCGGGGATGCAGCGTCGCGACGGGGTTGTCGCCGATCAGCAGTTCTTCATACAGCTTTTCGCCGGGGCGCAAACCGGTGACTTCGATGGCGATGTCGCCGTCGGGGCGGGTTTCGTCGCGCACCGTGAAGCCGGAGAGCTTCACCATGCGGCGTGCCAGGTCGATGATGCGCACCGGCTGGCCCATGTCCAGCACATAGACTTCGCCGCCTTCGGCCATGGCGCCCGCCTGCAGCACGAGCTGGGCGGCCTCGGGAATGGTCATGAAATAGCGCGTCACGTCGGCATGGGTCAGGGTGATCGGGCCGCCGCCTTCAATCTGGCGCCGAAACAGCGGCACGACGCTGCCGCTGCTGCCCAGGACGTTGCCGAAGCGGACCATGGCAAAGCGCGTGCGGTTGCTCACGGCCGGGGCTCCGGGGCCGAAACTCGGGGCCGGCGCCGCCGAGAGCGCCTGCAGCACCATCTCGGCGAGGCGCTTGCTGGCTCCCATGACGTTGGTGGGCCGCACGGCCTTGTCGGTGGAGACCAGCACAAAATGGCTGACGCCGCTTTCCATCGCGGCGCGCGCCGTGTTGAGCGTGCCCAGCACATTGTTGGCGACGCCTTCGGCCGGGTTGTGCTCGACGAGCGGCACGTGTTTGTAGGCGGCCGCGTGGTAGACCGTATGCGGCTGGTAGGCCCGGCAGATTTCCTGCATGCGGCCGTAGTCGCGGACATTGGCCAGCAAGGGCGCCAGCTCCACGGTGGCTCCCTCGCGGTCCGCGATGTGCTGGCACAGTTTCTCGAGTTCCTGGTGGATGCTGTAGAGCCCGAATTCGCTGTGTTCGACAAGAATCAGGCGCGCGGGCTTTTCCTGCAGGATCTGGCGGCACAGCTCGCTGCCGATGCTGCCGGCGGCGCCGGTCACCAGCACCACCTTGCCGAAAAGATTGCGGGCCAGCAGGGCGCGGTCGGGCGGCACCGCATCGCGGCCCAGCAAGTCCTCCACGTCGAGATCCTTGATGTCCGCCAGCGCGACGCGGCCGTGGGCCAGGTCGGTCAGGCCCGGCAGGGAGCGAACGTGGACCGGCAGCGGCTGCAGCTCATTGAGTATCTCGTTACGGCGTGTGCGGGTGATGGAGGGCAGGGCCAGCAGGATGTCGGTGATGCCGTGTGCACTCACGACGGCGTTCAGGTTTGCCGGTGCGTACACCGGCACGCGGTTGATGGTCAGTCCCTGCAGCGAGGGGCTGTCATCCACAAAGCCGAGCAGCTTGAATTCGTGTGAGGTCGCGATGGCATTGGCGATCTGGACACCGGCGGAGCCCGCGCCGTAAATCAGCAGGCGGCTGACGGGCGTGCTGCGGCGCTGGCCGGCGGAGAGGCTGCTCAGCCACTGCCGCGCCACGGCGCGGCTTCCGCCGACCATGACCATCAGGATCAGCGGCTGCAGCAGCCCGATGGAACGCGGCACGTCCGGCCATCCCGCCAATAAAAGCACGCCGAAGAACAGGACGGCGTACAGCGATACGGCGACGGCCAGGGCCCGCAATGCGGCCATGCCGCTGTGGCGGAACACGGCCCGGTAAAGGCCGTTGCGCCAGAAGATCGGCGCCGCTAGCAGCGGGGCGAGTGCATAGGGCCACCACTGGTGCGGGCTGAAGGGCCAGTGCAATGCGTCCAGGCGCAATGAGTAGGCGGCCCATACCGCGACAACACCCATCACGGCGTCGGCGAGCAGCACCACCATTTGCTTGACGCGCCGCGGCTGGTTCAGGAGTTTATTTCTTATCATGAGGTCTGATACAAAACAGGGAGGCCGCCCTCAGTGTGAAACACCTTCGCGGCGAAGTACTTTCACGGCTGTCAGCCACAGTATGCGAATGTCGAGCCACAGCGACCGGCGGCGCAGGTATTCGGCATCCAGCGCGACTTTTTCGGGAATCGGCAGTTCGTCGCGGCCGTTGATCTGCGCCCAGCCCGTGAGCCCCGGCACCAGTGCGTCTACGCCTTGCGCCGTGCGCAGGGCGATCAAATCGGCCTGGTTGAACAGGGCCGGCCTGGGCCCGACGAAACTCATGTCGCCGACCAGGATGCTCCAGAGCTGCGGCAATTCATCAAGGCTGCTCTTGCGCAGGAAAGGCCCGATCGGCGTCAAGTGGGCTTCCGGGTTGGCCAGCAAATGCGTGGCGACGGCGGGCGTGCCCACGCGCATGCTCCGGAACTTGGGCATCCGGAAGATCTCGTTGCGGCGGCCGACGCGGTCGGACCAGTAGAGGGCCGGGCCGGGCGATGTCAGGCGAACGAGCGCCGCCACCGCCAGGATGGGCAGGGCCAGGATACAAGCCAGAAGTATGGCAAACGCCAGGTCAAACACTCGCTTCAAGAAAAACATCCAAAAAAGTTCTGCACGAAGCCGTTTTCCGATGAGTGCTCATCCCCCGTCAGCGGGGCCTTCGGGCGTTAAGGACTCCTCGCGCCCAGACTACCCGGGCCCGGGTGTTGTGCACCAGCCCACGAAGCGGCTGAGGGATTATCGGCGAAAAGTCTCGCCGCAAGGGGGTGCGGCGGGGACGGGGGCAAGCCTTGCAAACAGCGGTCCGCGGGTTCAGCGCAGGATTTTCCGCACTGTCTCGACAATGCGTGCAATCTGCAATTCGCTCATGTTCGAGCCTGAAGGCAGGCATATGCCGTGCTCAAACAGGCGGTCCGACACGGATTTTTCGGGCTCCGGAAAGTACCGGCAATGCGCAAAAACCGGCTGCAGGTGCATGGGCTTCCAGAGGGGGCGCGCCTCGATGAGTTCTCCGGCCAGGCGTTTGGTGAGGTCCTGGCTGTTGATGCCGACTGCGGGGTCGATGACACAGGCGGTCAGCCAGTGGGTCGAGTAGCTCCACTCCGGCTCCGGCATCCACTGGATTTCGGGGACGCCTGCAAAAGCGTTCTTGTAGGCCTCAAAGACCGCGCGGCGCGCCGCGACGCGCTCGCCCAGCACCTTGAGCTGCCCGCGCCCCACGCCCGCAAGGATATTGCTCATGCGGTAGTTGTAGCCGATCTGGCTGTGCTGGTAGTGCGGCGCGGGGTCACGCGCCTGCGTGGCCAGGAAGCGGGCCTTGGCGATGAGCTCCTTGTCGTCGGAGACCAGCATGCCGCCCCCGGAGGTGGTGATGATCTTGTTCCCGTTGAAGGAATAGACGCCGAGCTTGCCAAAACTGCCGCTGGGCTTGCCTTTGTACAGCGCACCCAGTGATTCCGCGGCATCTTCGAGCACGGGGACATTGTGGGCGTTGCAGATGGCGACCAGGCGGTCCATGTCGGCGCTTTGGCCGTACAGGTCCACGACGATGACCGCTTTCGGCATCCAGCCTTCGCGTTTGGCCGTCTCGAAGGCGCTTTCAAGCGCCGCCGGGGACATGTTCCAGCTTTCCTCATCGGAGTCGATGAAGACCGGCTCGGCGCCCTGGTAAACGATGGGGTTGGCGCTGGCCGAGAAGGTCAGCGTCGAGCAAAAGACCTTGTCGCCCTCCTGCACGCCCAGCAGGATCAACCCGAGATGGATCGCCGCGGTTCCCGAAGACAGCGCGGCGGCATACTTGACACCCACCAGTTCGGCCAACTCCTGCTCGAATCCGTCGACATTGGGGCCCAGCGGCGCGATCCAGTTGGTGCGAAAGGCCTCTTCGACGAAGTCCCTTTCGGCGCTCCCCATGTGGGGTGTCGACAGCAGGATTTGCTCGTCGATCACCTTGCGGTCCAGGATTTCCACGACCCGGCCGGAATCATCCACCACGGGGAGGTGGTTGATGGCGTGGCGGTTCATCAGGTCGAGCGCTTCGCGCCTCGAGGCCCGCGTATTGATCACCTGCGACTGGATGGACGGCAGCGAGGCGATCGTGTCTTCCAGCTGTGCGCCGGCCAGTACCAGGCGGCGCAGGTCGCCGTCGGTGACGGTTCGCTCAAACAGGCCGTTCTTGTCGACCAGCAGCAGGATGCCCAGGCCGGCCTGGTCGAGGGTTGACAGCGCCTGGCGCAGCTTGGCATCACGCGTGATGGACACATTCTGGATATTCGTCACCTCAGCTCCTAGCCGTATTCCGGGCCGGAACGCCGACCCATGTTTCACCCGCATTGACGTTCGCGGTGACCACCGCTCCCGCGCCGATGACCGCGCCATCTCCCACAGACAGGCCCGGCAGTATTTTTGCGCCCGCGCCGACCAGCACGCCCGTGCCAATCGTGACGCCGCCACTGAGGGCCGCATTGGGCGCGATGTGCGAGAAGTCGCCCACCGTGCAGTCGTGGTCCACGACCGCGCCGTGATTGATGATAACGCTGCGCCCGAGGGAGGCGGCTGCCGCGACCACGGATTGTGCGGCCACGAATGAACCCTCCCCGATGCGCGCAAAACGCGAGACGCTGGACGCCGCATGGACGATAGACAGCGGAAGCGCCTTCATGTCGAGCAGCTCGGCGAAGAGCCGCCGGCGCGCCTGGCCGTTCCCGATGGCGAGATGAAAGCGCCGGCCCGCCATCTCCGCGGCGATCGCCGGAACCTCGATCAGGTATCCCAACAGCTTCTGCCCTTGCAGCTGCGGCGCGCCGTCCCGGACGCGGATATCGTACGCCGGGGCAGCGGAGGGCAGCAGCGCGTCCAGCACGACCTTGGCGTGCCCGCCGGCACCTATGAGGTAGAGCAGTTCAGTAGGCATTCGATTTCATCATCAGCGACGGATCAAGAGGGAGGGTCTCCAGCAGCCGGACAATGCGCTCGACGCTGTGGCCGTCCCCGTAAATGTTGTGGCGGTCGTAGCGGCCGTGCGCCAGGGCCTGCTCCACGGCTTTTTCGATGGCCGCCGGATCGACGGAGACATCGCTGACATTGGCATTGCGTTCGCGCAGGTTTTGCCGCGACCCGATGTTGATGACGGGCGTGCCGAAGGAGGCCGCCTCGATGATGCCCGCGCTGGAGTTGCCGATCATGAGGTCGGCCGCGGCCATCCACGACACAAACAGGTCCCGCGGGAAATGCGTCACGACCCGGACGTCGGCATGGGCGGCGCGTGCCTCGAGGGCCGCGCGGATCTGGTCGCTGCCGGCGTCCGAGTTCGGCTTCAAGGCCACCAGCTGGATCCCGCGCGCCAGCAGGGTGTCTATGATCCCGGCCGCGCCGGTCCCGGCGCTTTCCATTTCCTGCACCACGGGGTGGTAGACCATCAAGGCCACCGGCCGGCTTGGGTCCAGCGCCGCATCCTTGAGAAGTTTTTCCCGGCTGTGCAGCGCCAGCGCCTCTATGCCGTCCAGCCCCGGCGCGCCGGTCAGGTAGACGTTGGCGGCTTGCTCTCCCATGCGCACCAGCCGGTCGCGCGATCCGCCGGTCGACACGAAGTGGAAGTGCGAGAGTTTGGAAATCGCGTGGCGTATGGATTCGTCGATGGTGCCGGAGCGCTCGCCGCCGTGAATGTGCGCGACGGGAATGTTCAGGTGGAGGGCCGACAGGGCCGCCGCGAGCATTTCACCCCGGTCGCCCAGGACCAGGACCAGGTCGGGCTGGATGTCCAGGAAGGCATCGACGAAGCCGGTCACCATGCTTCCCAGGTTGCGCGCCATGGTGGCGCCGGTCGCGCTGCCGAAGTCAACGTCCACCACGGCATCGACCGGCAAACCGGCGGCCTTGATGTCGTTCACCGTGTTGCCGTACTTGTCCGAAAGATGCATGCCCGTCACCACCATCGACAGCGCCAGCGCCTGCGAATCGTGCAGCGCCGTCAGCGTGCTGCGCATCAGGCCGAAATCCGCCCGGGTGCCGGTGACGTAGCAAACCTTGCGTTTCATCGCAGGTCAGACCATTGAAGGGTGGCCCCGGCGGCGATGTCATGCGCGGCGTGTTTGCCGAGCACCTTGGGAAGTTCGCCCGGCGTAATGCCGGTGCCGGGCCGCAGCAGGACCACGTCCGCGGCGGTGATGGCCTGGCCGGCCTGCAGAGGTTTGGCCGCGGTAACGCTGCGCCGCACCAGCGAGCGGACCGGCAGTTCCGAGGCGGTGGGCTGTTTGATCGGGGAGCCCAGCGCGGCCTCGACGTCGCGGATCTGCCTGACCAGTTGCCCAAGCTCCTCGGGCGAGAGCGAGGCCTTGTGGTCCGGTCCGGGCATGGAGCGGTCCAGCGTGAAGTGTTTTTCGATGACCGTCGCGCCCAGGGCCACGGCGGCCGTGGAAACGGCCAGTCCCAGCGTGTGGTCTGAGTAGCCGACCGGCACGGCCAGTTCGGCGGCGATGCTCTGCATGGCGCGCAGGTTCACGTCGCTGCATTCGGCCGGGTAGTTGGAGGTGCAGTGCAATATCGTCAGCACGTCGGCCAGCGGTTCCGTGAATCCCGCGCCCTTGCGCGTGGCCGCAATGATTTCCACCGCGCGCCGGATTTCTTCCATGGACGCCATGCCGGTGGACACAATCAGCGGCACGCCCTTGGCGGCCAGAAAGGCCAGGAAAGGTTCGTTGGTGATTTCGCCGGAGGGCACCTTGATGCGTTTCATGCCCAGTGCCAGCAGGAAATCGGCGGCCGCCTCGTCGAAGGGCGTGGACATGAACTCAACGCCCATCTCGGCGCAGCGCGCGAAGAGCTTGCGGTGCAAGTCTTCCGACATCTCCAGCGCCTTCAGCATGGCGTGCTGGTTGCCGTCGCCGGTTTCCCGTTTCTGGTATTCGGCTTTTTCAGCGCCCGGCGCGACCAGCTTGTCCGCCGAGAAGCTCTGGAACTTGACGGCATCCGCGCCGCAGCGCGCCGCCGTGTCCACCAGATCCATCGCCAGCTTGGGGTCGCCGTTGTGGTTGACGCCGGCTTCCGCAATGATGAAGGTTTTCATGGGAGAGGTATTTACCATGCGGTCCACCCGCCGTCGACCATCAGGTTCTGCCCGGTCACCCACGCCGAGAGGTCGCTGGCGAAATAGGCAGCCGCGCCCTTGAAGTCTTCTTCATGGCCCATGCGGCGCATCGGGGTCCGTTCGATATATCGTTCCTGGAAGGCCGCGGGCTGGTTTCGCGCGATGCCGCCGGGGCTGATGCAGTTCACCCGGATGTCCGGTGCCAGCACCGTGGAAAGCCAGCGCGTGATCTGGACCAGGCCTCCCTTGCTGGCCGCATAGGCCGCGGGATTGCCCATGGCGGTCCCCTCATACAGCGCCAGGTCGGGGCCCACGACGCCATAGATGGAGCTCACGTTGATGATGGAGCCTTTGCCGCCGGCCTTCAGCAGGGGGGTGAGCACTTGCGAGAGGTGGAATGCGGCGGTGAGGTTGACTTCCACCGCGCGCCGCCAGGTGCTGATCTCCTGCTGTTCGAAGGGCACGACCCAGCCGGTCAGGGCGCTGTCGCCCACAAAACCGGCGTTGTTGACCAGGATGTCGGCGCGCCCGAATTTCTGCGTGACCCAGGCCGAAACGTTTTTCCGCTCGTCTTCCGATTCCAGGTCGATCAGCAGCTGTTCGACGGGCTGGTTCCATTTCGCGCGCAGCTGGCTGGCGGCTTTTTCCAGCGCCTCGGCATTGCGGTCCAGCAGGCAGACCGAGCAGCCCAGTTCGGACAAGGTGGATGCCATGGCCTGGCCCAGGTGTCCCGCGGCGCCGGTGATGACGGCGACGCGGCCCGACAGGTCCATCAGGCTTGATATCGGGCGTGGTTCTTCTGCTGCCATGGTCTAAACATTCCCGGTTTGCGAAGCCCTGATCTTTGCAATGGCCTCGGCCAGCATGAAATCGTAGGGCGTATCGATGTCCAATGCCCGTTCGGGCGGTATTTTCACGGTTTTGATGCGGCCTTCAAAAATCCCGTTGGCTTTCAGGACGAATGAAGGCCTCGCGGCATAGGCGACGGTCGTGATGTCATAGACGGCCGGCGCGTCCTGCCGGCGGGTGATGCTGGCGCCGGGCTTGATCACCAGGCCGGCGTAGCCTTCGGGGTCGAGTGCGACCATATTGAAGTAAGGGCTGCGGTCGGCATCCTTGACCGTGATCACGATGTCGGCGGCCGGGTCTTCCACCAGCGTCTGGATGCAGGATTCAACGTCCTGCCGGTTGCGAAAAGGCGAGGTCGGCGGCAGGCTGACGAACAGGTCAAACGCGCCCCTTTCCTTTTGCACCCATTCAATCGCATGGCGCCAGGCCAGCCATTCGGGGCTTGAATCGGCCGCCAGTTCCGCCGGCCTGATGAAGGGCACTTCGGCCCCGTATTCGCGGGCAGCGGCGGCAATCGCCGCGTCGTCGGTGGAGACAATCACCGTCTCTATGCCCGCGCATGCGCGCGCGACGGCGATCGAATGGGCAATCAGCGGTTTCCCGTCGAGCATCTTGATGTTCTTGCCGGGAACACCCTTGGAGCCGCCGCGGGCGAAGATGAAAGCTATTGTGCGCAATTCAGGTTCCTGCATATCCATGGACAGCGACGGCCGCGCCATGCGCCATCGACGCCCTGGCCGCCTCTACGATCGCCAGCACATCATAGCCCTGCACCCCGTCGCACAGGGCCGGCACCCGGCGGCGCGAGCAGTCCAGGAAGTGGCGCAGTTCATCGAGGTACATGCCGTTGCGATCCGCTTGCGCATGGCCGTCGATGTGCCGCCAGGCGCCTTCGGCGACGGAGTACACATCGATCCTGTCGGTGATGCCGTTCCAGACCAGGGTGCCCTGGTCGCCGATGAACTTGCAGCCGCGGGCCGGCGAGCGCTGGAGGAAATCCAGGTGGATGTTGACCAGGCGGGCGGGGCCCTCGTATTCGAGGCACAGCTCGGCCATGTCCTCGACGTCGATTTCCAGTTCGCTGTAGCGGCCGCCGCGGGCGCTGACGCGCGCCGGCATGCCGAACATCCAGTACAGGTAATCGATTTCGTGGCTGAGCTCCAGCAATGCGCCACCGCCAAGCTCCCGGCGGGCGGAAACATTTTCCTGGTAGCGCGTTCCAGGCCGCCAGTCCGGCAGGTACTGCCCGACTTCCGCGCGCACGCCGAGGACCCGGCCGATGGCGCCGGTGTCCAGCAGCCTTTTGCATTCCACCAGGGAGGGCAAAAAGCGCAGGTTGTAGCCGACCATCAGCGGTATGTCCGCCCGCGCGCAGGCAGCCAGCAAGGCGTCCAGGCCGGCGCTGGTGTGGGCCAGGGGTTTTTCCACCAGCAGGGCGATGCCGGCAGCCGCCAGCGCCATCGCGACCTCGAGGTGGATTGACGCGGGCCCGGCCACAATGGCCGCCGAAGGTGCGAACGCCAAGGCCTCCGGCAGGGAGAAAAACTGGTGATCGGCGCCGGCCGGCACCGCTGCGCCGCTGTCGGTGGCGTGCAGCCGCAACACGCCGATCCGGGCGTCGGGGCAAAGCTTCCTCAGGTTGGCCAGGTGCCGCCGGCCTATGCTGCCCAGGCTGACAATCAGGTATTTTTCGGAAGCGCCGGCCGGTGATGAGCGCGCCGCGGGCATATCAGAGGGCAAGAAAGCTGCGCACCATGGCCAATCCGGTCTCGCCGCTTCGCTCGGGATGAAACTGGGTGGCGACGATGTTGTCGCGCTTGACCGCCGCGCAGATGCGGTGCCCGCCGTACAGGCAGTCGGCAAGCCGGTCGCTGTCGCGCTCGGGGTAAGCCGCAAATGAGTGGACAAAGTACACGGCGGGCCGGGCGGCCTCGAACGGCTCCAGAAACGTGCCCTGCCAGGTCCGGCCGGTTTCGGGATGGACCAGGTGCCCCCAGCCGATATGGGGCACACGCTGCATCACGCCGGCGGTGGTGGTCTTGGGCACTTCCTTGACCCTGCCGGGCAACAGGCCCAGCCCCTTGTGCTCGCCGAACTCCTCGCTCACGTCAAACAGCATCTGCATGCCGACACAGATCCCGAACAGCGGGCGCGCCGATTCCGCATAGCGTTTGATTTCGTCGGCAAAGCCGCGCCGCGTCAGTTCGTTGATGCTGTCCTCGAAGGCGCCGACGCCCGGCACCACCAGGCGCTCCGCGCCGGCGATTTCCGCGGGGTTTTCAGTGACGTGCACGTCGGCGCCGCAGTGCTGGAATGCCCGGGCCACGTTGAGCAGATTGCCCACGCCGTAGTCGGCGATGGTGATTTTGACGGTCATGCTTGAACATCCCTTACATTCAGGCCCGCCTTCAGCGCCGCCGCCCGGATGTCCGGCAGGGTCAGCCGTTTGTAATGCAGCACGTCGGCCATGGCCACCGCATCCGCTCCTCCCGACTTGGCCGCATCGATCAGGTGCTCGATTGTTCCCATCCCGCCGCTGGCGATCACAGGAACGGGGACGGCCTCGCTGATCTGGCGTATCAGATCGACTTCAAAGCCTTTGCGCGTTCCTTCGCGGTCGACGGAGGTCAGGAGAATCTCCCCGGCGCCGAGCTCCACGCCCTTGCGTGCCCATTCAATGACGTCAAGGCCGGTGCGTTCGCGGCCGTTGTCGGTATAGGCTTCCCACTTGCCGGGGGCGGTCGACTTCGCTTCGATCGACAGCACCATGGCCTGCGAGCCGAAACGGCGCGACACCTTGGTGATCAGGCCGGGGTCGGCCACGGCGGCGGTATTGATGGCCACCTTGTCGGCGCCGGAGCGCAGGATGTGGCGGGCGTCGTCGACGGAGCGAATGCCGCCGCCGACCGTGATCGGAATGTAGACCTGGTCCGCGGCGCGGCGAATGATGTCGCTGAGGTTGTTGCGCCCGTACAGGCTGGCCACGATGTCCATGTAGACGAGTTCGTCGGCGCCGGCTTCGTAGTAGCGCAAGGCGAACTCCTGCGGGTCGCCCATGACGCGCAGGCCTTCCAGCCGGATCCCTTTGATCAGGTTGGGGCCCTTGATGTCCAGGCGGGGAATCAGGCGGACATTACCCATGCCACACCGCATGCCGTAGTTTCCACTGCCCGTCTTCCCATTTCCAGAGATGGGGCGAGCGGAAGGTGTCCGCCAGCTTCATGAAGTACTCCCTGTCCAGCACGGGCTGCTCGAACATCGCGCTGGCCGCTTCCCCGAATTCCTTGGCCGGGATGCTGAGGTAGCGGAATATCTCGTCGGCAAAACGTTCCGGGAATTCGTGGTCAAAACGCTTGACCAGCGCGACCCCTTCTTCGCGTGTGATGTCGCCCGAGCGTATTTCCTGGGCCGCGTCATAGGTGGCGCGGCCGAGGCCGAACTTCACGCCGGTCGTGTAATAGTGGAAATCGTCGATGCGGTCGTCAATGCTGTTGTACTTGCTGTAGGTGCCCGGGGTGCGCTCGGGAGAGGCCTCAAAGCCGCCGTGCTCGACCGCATAGTAGTAGCAGCTCTGGGGATGCCACTTGAGGTAGTAACCCAGGTAATGCACTTCGATTTTCTGCTCTTCGATCTGGTTCGGGTCGGCCGGCAGGTAGGGCAGCAGGTCCTGGTGTTCCACGCCGAAGTGCTGCTTGAGGTCCGGCACGGTGACGCCGCCGAGGCTGACCTTGGACTGGTCCGCCGCGGTGAAGTAGGACCAGTCGCGCTTGGCCGTTTCGGTGTCACCGATCGGGTTGCCGTATTCCGCTTCGTTTTCGCCGTAGAAAACCAGGGGGATCTTGTGCAGCAAAGCCATTTTCGGCGCCAGCGCCTTCTGGCCGAACATGAAGGCCTGGAAGGGATGGAACAGGTTGTCCACCGCCAGGCGCGTCAGCAGCCGGTGCACGCGCCCGTTGGGCGTCATCAGCAGGTTGTCATGGCCCGCGTGGATCCAGCTCTGGAAGTTCTTCCATCCCCAGTCGGTGTAAACGTGCGGCGCCCAGGTCACCGTCAGCGGATGCATGCCGTATTTCGTGCGCAGGATGTGGGAGGCGTAAAAGCTGTCCTTGCCCCCGGAGCCCGGCACGATGCAGTCGTAGCTGCCGTCGGTGCTGCGGTGGCGGTTGCACAGCTCGACCAGGTTGCGCTCCCGCTCTTCCCAGTCGATGGTGGCCTTCTTTTTCTCCGCGAAGTTGCAGGCGTCGCAAACGCCGTGCTCGTCGAAGTGGATGGTTTTCTTCTTCGAGTCTTTGGTGTGGGTGTATTCAACCGCCGAATTTGGGCGCTGGTTGGAGATCACGCATTTCACGCAAAACTGGACATCCTCGGGCAGTCCATATTTCGTCTTGAGGTGGCCATCTTCACCGGTAAAGTCCGCTTTGACGATATCTTTGGGGTAAGGAATCTTTTCCATGGTTCTCTCAATCTGAAAATTTCAATTCTGGTTGCGTTGCTTCACAGGCGCGGACGGACGGGCTTGCAAGGGCTCGTTACCGTGACCACACCGTGCGGTTCACGTAGTCGGTATAGCTGAGCACAATCCTGGCCACCTGCTTGGATACCGCGCCGCCCTGGTAGTCGGGCACCACGGCCATCACGCGGTTCTCGCGGTCGTGCTGGCTCGTGACAACGCGGATCGCATCCAGCACGCGGTCCTTCTTCAGGCCGCTCATGACCAGCGTGCCCTGGTCCATGCCTTCGGGCCTCTCGTGGGCGTTCCGGATTGTAATTGCCGGCAGGTTCAGCAGCGACGCTTCCTCGGTGATCGTGCCGCTGTCCGAAAGGACGCAGAAAGCCGCCATCTGCAGGTGGATGTAGTCGAGCAGGCCGAAAGGTTTGGAAAACCGGATCAGGGGATGCTCCAGCGATCTTCCCAGGGCTTCCAGCCGTTTGCGCGTGCGCGGATGGGTGGAGACGATCACCGGGTACTGGTAGGTGTCCGCCAGCGCATGCAGGGTGTCCAGGAAATCGACGAGGTTTTCCGCCGTGTCGACGTTTTCCTCGCGGTGCGCGCTCACGATGAAAAATTTGTCTTTCGTGAGCTTCTCGCGCGCCAGCACCGTGGAGGCCAGGATGCCGGGCATGTAATGTGCCAGCACCTCTTCCATGTGGGAGCCGGTCTTGATGATGGTCTCCGGGCGAATGCCCTCCGCCAGCAGGTACCTGCGGGCGTGTTCGGTCAGCACCAGGTTGATGTCGCTCAGGTGGTCGAGCACCTTGCGGTTGAGCTCCTCCGGGACCCGCTGGTCGAAGCAGCGGTTGCCGGCCTCCATGTGGAACACGGGAATCTTCCGGCGCTTGGCCGCGATCACCGCCAGGCAGGTATTGGTGTCGCCGTACAAAAGCAGCGCGTCGGGCTTCTCGGCGGCGAAGACCGCGTCCGCCTTGGCGATGATCTCCGAGATCATCTGCGCGGGCGTCTCGCCGCTTGCCTCGAGAAAATGGTCGGGCTTGCGGATGCCGAGCTCGTCGAAGAAGACCTGGTTCAGCTCATAGTCGTAGTTTTGCCCCGAATGCACCAGGATGTGCTCGACCTGCTTGTCGAGCTCCGCGATGACGCGGCTCATCTTGATCAGTTCGGGCCGGGTGCCGACCAGCGTCATGACTTTAAGCACCGAGCATCTCCTGGATGTAGCTGAGCTTCAGCAGCACCGACTTGATCTGCGGCACGTCCAGCCGCTCGGTGTTGTGCGAGGTGTAGTCGTCCAGGTCGGAGATGTTCTGCTCGCCCTCGACAAAGTATTTCTTGTAGTTGAGGTCGCGGTTGTCCGCCGGGATCCGGTAATAGCGGCCCATGTCTTCGGCCTTGGCCATTTCTTCCCGGGAGATCAGCGATTCATAGAGCTTTTCGCCGTGGCGGGTGCCGATGATGTTCACCGGCGCCTCGCGGCCGAAAAGCTCCTGCAGCGCCTGGGCCAGGTCGGCGACCGTGGAGGCCGGGGACTTCTGGATGAAAATGTCGCCTTGCTGGGCGTGTTCAAAGGCATGCAGGACCAGGTCGACCGAATCCTCGAGCGACATCAGGAAGCGGGTCATCTTCGGGTCGGTCAGGGTCAGCGGCTGGCCGGAGCGCAGCTGGTTCACGAACAGCGGGATGACCGAGCCCCTGGAGGCCATCACATTGCCGTAGCGCGTGGCGCAAATGACCGGCCCGGATTCGGGAATCATGCGGGAGCGCGCCACCATGAGCTTTTCCGCCATGGCCTTGGAGATGCCCATGGCGTTTATCGGATAGACGGCCTTGTCGGTGCTCAGCACCACCACCCGCTTCACGCCGGAGGCGATGGCGGCATTCAGGACGTTTTCGGTGCCGAGCACGTTGGTCCGCACGGCTTCCATGGGGTAGAACTCGCACGAAGGCACCTGCTTGAGCGCCGCGGCGTGAAACACATAGTCGACGCCGACCATGGCTTGCGTGAGGCTTTCGCATGAGCGCACGTCGCCGATGTAGAACTTGACCTTGTCGTTGCCCAGCTCGATCCGCATGTCCTCCTGCTTCTTCTCGTCGCGGCTGAAAACCCGGATCTCTTTCACGTCCGTGGCGAGAAAGCGCTTCAGCACGGTATTGCCGAAAGACCCGGTTCCACCGGTGATCAGGAGAACCTTGTTGTCAAACATGGGTGGATACCTCGTAGCGGTGCATGGTTTCAACGAGTTCGGGCCACGCGGGCGGCGCGTAGCCGGTGGCGGCGTTGAAACGCTGCGCATTCAATGAACGGTCTATCACCAGGTTTGAATCCGGGGTGATGTCTATTTTTTTTCCGTAAGCGGCGGCGACCATGGTGAGGAGCTCGTATTTGTTGATGGGGGACGAGGCCACGTGGTAGAGGCCGTGCAGGTCGGCTCTCGGCAGGACGACGTCCCGGATGAGGCGGGCCAGTTCCACGGTGGGCAGGCCTGAGAAAATCGCCCGGTTATAGCCTTTGCACGTGCCCTGCTGCTGCAGGAACCAGCCGATCAGGCCGTTGGCGCCCGCCAGCTCGTGTCCGATGATGGAGGTCCTCAATGTGACGGCGTGCGGATAGTCCACTTCCCCCAGCAGCTTGGAGCGGCCGTACAGGTCCTCGGCGTCGGGGGCATCGCTCTCCAGGTAGCCGCCTTTTTTTCCCGAAAAAACGCAGTCGGTGCTGATGTGCACCAGCCGCGCGCCCGCCAGGCCGCACAGGCGCGCGATGCGGTGCGGCAGCAGGGCGTTGACCGGGATGGCGCTGAGCGCATCGCCGGCGTGCGACAGTTGTTTGATCAGGCCGATGCAGTTGATCACGACCTGCGGCCGCACGGTCTGGAACAGCTGGATCAGCGAATCGGGGTTTTCGACGTCCCCGCCCACCACCAGGTGCTTGCGCAGCTTCTCGGGAAACAAGGCCTTGCTGGCGTTGGACCGGATGGCGCCGACGAGCTGGTGCGCGCCGGATTCCGCGAAAACCCGCAGGGCGGCGCTGCCCAGCATTCCGCTTGCGCCAAGAATCAGTACTGTGCTCATCGATGGTCTGGGTGTTCCCGCCTCAAAAAATGAGGAAGGCGGTGAATATGATCTGTCATGTAAGACGGGAGTCCAAATGAGGCGCCACGAGGTTAAAACAGCCTTGAACTGAACGCGTGCCGGAAGAGGACCTTCCTCCGGTGCGCTTTCAGCTGAAATTCAGAGATGGATCCCGGTGGCTCTGTGGCGGTCCGGACGGTGCGCGGCGGTCAATACGCCGTGTGGGCCGTCCTGGATCAGCCGCGTACGCCGGCAGTCATTTCTTTTTTACTTCAGACAGCCACTCGTCCAGTTTGTCAAGAAGCTTTTCACGGTCAAAGTGCTTTTCATAGTACTTCCGGCCATTGTCCCCTAATACTTTGCGTCCGGAAGCGTCCATTTTATAGATTTTCAGCACAGCCTCGGCAAGCCCCTGGGCGTCTTCGGCGGGCACCGCCACGCCCGCGCCGGAGACCTTGACGACGCGGGCCCCTTCGCCGTCCAGGGCGGCGACGATGGGTTTTGCGCAGGCCAGGTAGGACTGGATTTTGGAGGGGATGGTCAGCGCAAACACCGGATCCCGGCGCAGGCTCGCAAACATCAGGTCGGCCTGGGCAAACCACCCCGGCATGGCCGCCAGCGGGAATTGCCCCACCAGATGGACCTGGGCGCCCAGCCCGCGCCGCGCCACTTCTTCCCGGAGCCATGGCGCCAGGCGGCCGTCCCCGACCACGATCCAGTGGATATCCCCGTGCTCCCGGAGGATTTCCGCGGCGGCCAGCAGGGTCTCGATGGATTGCGCCGCCCCAATGTTCCCGGCGAACATGACGCGAAAACCTGCCGGCAGGGGCGGTGCGGTCCATGCCTCTTCTGCGGGCGGGGCCTGGTAGATCGCCTCCGCGCTGTTCGGAAAGTAGTGGATTTTGTCCGCGTTGACGCCCAGGTCCAGCAGCGGCTGCACAAAGGCTTCGGACTGGACCAGCACTTTGGCGCAGCCCCGGTAAATCCAGCGCACCAGGCCGGCGACCGCATCAAGAATGCGCGGCGACTTGACGGCGCCGGTGGCGGAGAGGCTTTCAGGCCACAAGTCCTGCACCCAGAACAGGATGGGGACACCTTTCAGCCAGGAAATCACCCGGGCCGGAATGCCGACCGTGATCGGCGAAGGCTCAAACACCAGGATGGCGTCATAGCGGCCTTTGCAGCGCCAACTGCCCAGCAGGCTGGCCGTGAAGGCAAACGAAAAGTAGTTGAGGACCAACCGGATGGCGCGGCCGTTGCCGCGCGGTACCAGCGGCACGCGGATGACGGTGGCGCCGCCAAACTGGTTTGTGTAAGGGCCCCCAAAGCCAAACCCCGGCGACAGCTTGCCGGAAGGGTAGTTGGGAAGGCCTGTGAGCACCGTCACCTCATGGGAGCGTTCGAGCAAGCCCTCAACGAGGTCGTTGATCCTGAAGTTTTCCGGCCAGAAGTACTGGCTGATGACCAGCACCCTCATGCGCGCGTCCCGCCCAGGATTTCTTCATACAGGGCCAGGTAGCGCGCCGCCTGCATGTCCCACAGGTATTGTTCGCGCACCAGGGCCTGCAGGCGCTCAGCCGCCGCGCGCAGGGAGGGCGTATCGGCCAGCAGCGCCGCCAGTCCGCCGGCCAGCGCCTCCACGGAGGCGTCCACCATGGTTCCGGCGCCCAGGGCCGCGATGGCTTCCAGGCCGCAGGTATCGGTGAACAGGGTGGGCGTGCCGGATATTCCGGCCTCCAGGACCACGATGGACATGGCCTCACGGCGCGAAGGGATGGCCAGCAGCGTGGCGGCGCTCAGGGCCGCCGTCTTGTCGGCCCCGGCCAGGTAGCCGGGGAAATGGATTCTGTCTTTCAGGGGGCTTTGCGCCGCGCTTTCCATCAGCGACGCCTGCAAGCCTCCATCCGGGCCGGCAAAGACCAGGTGGAATTCAGGAAACCGGTCCGCGACCTTCGCGAAGGCTTCGAGCAGCAGGTCCGGCCCCTTGATCGCATTGAGCCGGCCCAGGAACAGCACATAGGGCGCCGCGCCGGTCTGGAAGCGCTCGCGGATCCTGCGTTCCGCCTCCGGGTCACGCGTGTACTGCCCGGGATCGATGCCGTTGGGGATCACCGTCACGCGCCCGGGCGCCACCCCGTAGGCCGCGAAGTCCGCGCGCTCCTGGTCGGTGATGGCCACACAGGCCGCCGCGGACCGGGCCAGCTCGCGGCCCACCCATGCGTCGTAGGCACGTTTGAGCTTGAGCGACCGGCCGAATGTCGTGAGCGCCCCGGCGGGGCAGAACACAAAGGGCTTGCCCTGCCGGCGGCAGGATTTGTACACCAGCGCGTTGAGGAGGGTCCAGTGCCCCGAAAGATGGACCACGTCCGCATCTGCGACCAGGGTGTGGATGAGGCCCGGTGATGCCCATGGCACAAAATACCGCCGGTTCAGGCAGGGCAGCGCCACCACCTTCACGCCTGCCAGCTCATCCCGCCGCGCCTGGCTGAGGCCGATGTCGAGTGCCAGCACGCTGGTCTGGACGCCCGCTCTCTGCAGGAAGCGGCTGAGCTGAAAAGTCCGCTCGGCGGTGCCCCCTCCCGTTTCCGGATCCAGGAGGTGGTTGACGTTCAGCACCTTCATGGCGTTTGGTGGCCATGCGGGGCGATGTGTGTCGCCGCGAATTGCTGCAGCGCGGCTTTCAGCGTCACCGGCTTGACGAACCCGGCGTTCGACAGTTTGTCGCAGCGGTATTCCGTCTGGGTGTTGACGTTGGCGCGGCCCATGAAGCGCATCAGTGTTTCGAGCAGGAAGCGCGGGAGCGGGAGGCGGGGGATGCGGTAGGACGGCAGTTTCAGCTCATCCATGAGCACGCGCTCGACATCGCGGAAATTGTTGAAGGGATCGTCGTCGTCGGACACGATGAACATCTCGATGCCGTCCGGTCCCGGCCTGGCGCCGATGAACCGGAGCGCGGCGACCACAGTCTCCACGGGGACCAGGTGCGTCTTGCGCCGGCCGAACATCGAGGAGCGCAGGTAGTTGATGGTCCGGCTTCCTTCGATCAGTTCATCCAGCAGCTTGATCAGCGCTTCACCGCCTTCGCCGAAGACCGCGGAGGGGCGAATGATGGTGACCGAGAACCTGCCCCGGACCTTGTCGGCCAGCACCTGTTCCACGCGCAGCTTCACCTGGCCGTAGGCGTCCAGGGGCGTGCAGCGCGAGCTCTCGGTCAGGATGGTCTCATCCGCCCGGCCGTACACCGACACCGTGCTGCAATGAATCAGGTGGGCGATCCCGGCGTTGGCGCAGACTTCGACCATCTCGGCCGTCGCCTCCACGGCCGCCGCGCTGGCCCGGGTGTTGGAGAAGGCCAGGTTGACCACGATGCAGTCCTTTTCCACCAGCCTTTCCCAGGTCTCGCGATCGGCCGTGTCGCCGACGACCCATTCGATGCCGGGGATCATGTCCCTGGCCCCGGGCTGCTTGCGGGTCAGGGCCCGGACCTGCACCCCGTCCGCCACCAGGCTGGCGACCAGGTGGCGGCCGATAAAACCGTTGGCCCCGGTGACGACGTAAAGCGTCATGCCAGCATCTCCTTGACTTCGTTGGCCAGGCGTGCCGCCGCACCGCCGTCAAGGCGATACAAATAGCGCTGCCTGAGGCGCTCTCTTCCTTGCGCGTCGGCATCGGGGTCGGCAAGGTAGCGCGCGCAGGCCGCGAGCAGTTCAGCAAGGTCGCGGGCAAACATCATTCCCGATTCGTGGCGCAGTTCGCGCAAATGCTCAAGATCATAAGCGCGGGCCGGCCGGTCCCAATAGGGCAGGGCCGGGTCTTCCCAGGCCAGGCCTATGGTCGGTGTATCCAGCGCCACGGCGTCCAGGTTGATGGACCCGGCGGACGCGATGACCACGCCCGCATGGCGGACCATGGCGGCCAGGTGGCCCAGCGGCCCCAGGTCGGGAGGGTCGACCACCACCCGCTCCATGGCCAGGGCAAATCCCCAGCGCGCGCGCCAGTCGCGGTCCTGGGGGTGGCAGCGGCAGACGAGGGTGAGGTCCGCGCCGAAGGCATTCGCCTGGACCTGCAGGGCCAGCTGCCTGAACACTTCCGGCTCGTGGACGCCCAGCCTGGGCGCGTTGGCCGCGAACAGGATGTAGCGGTGCGCGCCGGGTATGCCCGCGCGCCGCAGCACCTCGCTGCGCGCCACTTCCGACTGATGGACGTAGCCGTCCATTTGCAGCCAGCCTATGGGGGTGATTTTTTCAGGGGCTATCTGGTGGTAGCGGATCAACTCATCCTGGACGATGCCGTTTTGAACCACGATGCGTTCAATGCCCGGGCAGACCGGCCCCTTGGTCGTGGGCTGGTCCCAGCTTCCGTTGATGCCCAGTATCCTGACCTTGAGCTGGCGTGCCGCCAACGCGTAAGGCGTGACCATGTGCGTCTGCACCATGGACAGGATCATCAGGTCGGGCTTGACCTGCGCGATGAGTTTTTCGACCGGCCCAAAGCTCTGCCAGCGCTGGTAATAGCAGCGGTAAAGAAAGCGGTACAGCGGCCGGCTTTTCGGGAAAGGAAAACCGAACAGGCGGGACATGGGCAAACCTTCCCGCATATAGGTCTTGCGCAGGCTCAGCGACTGCCGCAGGCGTGCCGAAAATCCCTCGAAACCCGACAGCGTGTTGATGCGGTAGGTCAGGCCCATGTGCAAAAACAGGCCGGCCAGGTAGCGCGCATAGCGGCCGGCCCTGAGCAACTGCGCCAGGATGCCCTGCTCTTCGGCGGCCCTTGAACGCCGCGGATGGAAGTAGGGCTGCCAGCTCGCGCCGCTTTTTTCCACCAGTTCGCGGTCGTCCGGGTTCGGCGACACCACGGTGATCTCGGCTTCCTCGCCCGACCCCAGCAGGCGCAGGATGTCGGTGCGCAGAAAGTTGCGCGCCATCAGCGGTGAAGGCAGGATGACCAGCAGCTTCTTGTGGGTTCCGGTATCGGCTTGGCTCATGGCTGCTTGCGGTCAAAAAACCGTCCGCCCAGGTGCCATAGGGCGATCACGCCCACCGCGACGACCGTGTGGATCAGGGAAATAAAGGTGGCAAACAGGCTGGTCGTGAACAGCGTGAAACCGAGATAGCCATACCATGCCGACAGTGCCCAGGCGCTCGCGCCCGCGCGCAGCCGCAACAGCACTTCCTGGATCAGCACCATGCACAGGAAGGACACGGCGCCGAACAGCACAAAGCCCGGCCAGCCGAAATTGACGTAGCCCTCGCCGGTGGCGGGCACCGGTGTGGCGCCGGCCACCGCGGCTTTCGAGCTCACTTCCAGGCCGCCGAGGAACAGCTGCATGGCGCTTTCCAGGTTGAAGCGCTCGTGCGGAAGCAGCCCTTTCAGGTTCGGCAGCGTGGTCCCGTGCAGGTAGCCATGGGCCTCGACAAATCCCACGGTGGCGGCCAGCGCCTGGGAATAGACGCCGGTGATCCGGAACAGGAACTGGCTGAGGACCTCGCGCAGGCTGTCGCTGGCGGTATTGAAATAGACGAAGTAAGTGGCCGCCGTCGGCACAAATGCCAGGGCGATGGCGGCCAGGATTTTTCCGTTCAGCGCGGAACCCAGGGCCCGCCCCTGCTGGCCCAGGTGGATGCCGTAGGCGATGAACAGGACGGCGGACATGTTCAGGATCGCCGCTTTTTCGGCCAGCAGCATGGGCGGGACCAGGCAGGCGGCGATCCACAGGAAGTCGGAAACCTTCATGCGCCCGCGCGCGGAGGCCATGCCGACCGACAAGGCCGCGATGAGCGCGGGAAACACCAGGAAGCCCAGGCGAAAGAAGGGGTACTCTTTCAGTCCGTAGGTCAGGGCCCGGAACTCCAGGATGTTGATGCGGTTGATCTTGCCGGCCAGAAGGTCGAACAGCAAAAACCGGCCGACTTTGAGGTAGTACAGGAACAGCACGGCCACCATCGCCAGCGCGAGAATCCTCCGCAAGATCACGTCCGCCGGCACGATCACCAGCGGAGCCGCCGCGACGTTTCGCTTCAGGTAGACGTAGGGGCCGGCGATCGCATAGAACAGCAAAGCCTGCACCAGCAGCATGATGACGAACGCGCCGCTTCCCACGGTACCCGCGGCAACCGAAGTCCAGACGCCCTCGCTGGTCAGGCGGGGCAGGTAGTGCGTCTGTGTCATGACCTGCCAGCTTCCCGCCGCGGTGAAAAGAAACATCCCCAGGAAGGTGAAGGTCACGACGGGCATGGCCGCGAGTCTGGGCCAGCGCACGGCGGCCACCAGCCCCGGCAGGTAAACCGCGAGGACCAGCAGAAACAGCAGGCCTGGGTAGCTTTCGGTGATTTTCATCGTGGAGCGCCGCCGGGAAAGTGGGGTTCTGGAAGCCGGCGGATCATGTGGTCCACCTCGCCCAGGTGGACCGGATCCGGTGGAGAAACCGGCCCGTCAGCGCGCTGAGCAGCAGGTGCGCCGCGCGCACGGAGAGCAGTGTCGCCGTGCTGGCGCGCATGGCGGAACCTATTCTCTGCAAGGCCATGAGGGGGCGGCCGGCACGCAGGTGCAATTGCGCGCTGGCGATGTAACCCGTTGCGAGCAGCCTGTGGCTTGCCGCGGCGATCCAGTCGGGCAGGCCCGAGGTGGCAACGAAGCGGCGGGTCATCAAGACCGGTTCGTCGGCCCTGCTGATGTTGGTGGACTGGTAGGTGGCCGAGCCTTCATGGACACGGAATCCCGCCAGCACCTTGGGTATCCTGAGGAAATTCCCGACCAGGGAAAGCCTCAGCCAGAAATCCAGGTCCGGGTTCTGGCGCAACTCCGGATTCCAGGGGCCGGCCCGCAGGAAAGCCTCACGCCGGAAGAAGGCGCCGGGCCCGGGCTGGCAGACCAGGTCCAGCACCAGGTCCCGGGCGTCGAAGTCGCGCGTGGCGACCGTCCTGACGGCCCGCGAATGCTCGTCGATCAAATCGAAATCGCTGTAGGTCGCGACGATCTCCGGCCTGGACTGCAACACGGCCACGGCTTCGGATACCGCCTGCGGCCTCAAGGCGTCGTCGGCGCTCAGGTAGCCCAGGATTTCTCCTTTGGCCATGCCCCAGCCCTTGTTGAGGGTTGCCGACTGCCCCATGTTGGCCTGGCTTTCCCAGCGGAAGCGCTCTCCGTAAGCGCTCAGTACGGCGGGGGTCGTATCGGTCGAACCGTCATCGAGCACGATCAGTTCCACCTGGGGATAGTCCTGGGCGAGGATGCTCTCTATGCATTCCTTCAGGTAGCCTGCGTGGTTGTAGGCCGGTACGACGATGGAAACGAGGGGCGTGCTGTTCATGGCGAATTATTTGGTGGCCGGCCGCTGCGGAAGGCGTGCAAGCAGCTTGCCGCGCTCCTGGGCGGTCAGCAGGTAACGCCATTGCCAGGCCACCAGGCCGGCGACCAGCAGCAGGGCAAGCAGGCTTTTGAGGGCCAGTGGTGTGGCGCAGGCGGTCAGGCCGGCTGCAATTATCGCGGCAGACAGCAGGGCCAGGCGAAGCGGCGAGACCGCCGGCCACCGGCCTGGGTGCGCCTCGGCCCTGTGGAGGGCAAAACTCAGGGCCAGCCATTCGGCCGCGGCCCTGACGGCCCAGGCCGCGGCGGCGCCCGTGGTGCCGTAGCGCAGGATCAGGCACCAGGCCAGCACGGCATAAAGCGGCAGCTCCAGCAGCTGGACGCTGCCGACGACGTGGGCGCGGCCCGAGGCCTGCAGCGCCGTCAAGGGAACCTGCGCGAGGATGTTGATCCAGACGCCGACCGCCAGCCACTGCATCACCGGGGCGCCATGTGCCGCGATATGCGGGCCGACCCACAGGCGCAGCAGGTCTTCGGCAAATATCAGCACCACCAGCGTTGCCGGCGTGGCCGTGACCAGCAGCCAGCGCAGGGTCTGGTCGCACAGCCGGTGCAGGTCCAGGCCCTTGCTGGCGCTCATCAGGGGGTAGGCGGCCCCCAGCAGGCTGGCCGAGAGCACCCACATTTTGGTGACCACTTCGTAGGGCACCACATAGTAGGTGACCGCTTCCAGGGACACCAGCCGCGCGATCAGGCCGCGGTCCAGCATCATGATGGCCGGAACGGCGATGCTGGTCACGGTGAGCCAGCCCCCGTCTTTCAGCAAGGCCGTGACCGTGCCGCGCTGCGGCGCGCGATGGCCTGGCTGCAGCGGCACCGCCCGCCGGCACAGCGCCGCGTAGGCCAGCGTCGCCAACCAGCGCGACACGGCGATGACGGCGATGACGGTGTCGACCCGCTGCGTGAACTGCAATGCCAGCAGGGGCGCCAGGTAGTTCAGCGCGCTGATCGGCATCTTCACCGCATTGACCAGGTCGAAGCGCTGCTCCGCCTCCAGCGGGCCGCGCAGCGCCGAGGCCAATACCAGCGCCGGCACCGAAAACGCCAGCCAGTAAAAGGCCGCGTAGGCCTCGTCCCGCAGCGTGGGCGGAATGGCAAATGCGGTGTCGACGAACCAGGGCACCGCGGCGGCGAACACCAAGCCTCCCAGGCCTGCCAGGACGGCATGCACGTAGAGCGAGTTCCAGAAGACGCCGGCATGCTCGCCACCGGCCCCGGCTTTGCGCAAGGCCGCCATGCTGCGCGTGGTGGCACGCCCCACGCCGAAATCGAACAAGGCGAAGTAGCCGGTGACCATCCAGCCGAGCGCGAGGATGCCGAAGCGCGCATCGCCCAGCTGGCTGATCAGCAGCGGCATGGCCACGACGGCAGCCAGGATGGGCGCGCCCAGCCCCGCCAGGTTCCAGGCCGTATTGGTCAGCATGCGGGAGCTGCTCACAGGGCCGGGCCGGATGTGTGTTGCAGCAGCGGAAGCAGGTGCCTTGCCATCTCCAGGTCAATCGGATCGTCGATGTCCAGCGATGACAGGCGGTCCATTTCAAAACCCAGCACACGCTCCCCGTACAGCCGGCCGTGCAACTGGGCGTCGGCGGCGGAAACAATCAGGATGGCCGGGCCGTTGCGGGCGAACAGTTTTTCTTTTTCCTGGCGCCGCAGTTTCTGCCCGGCCGGGGATTGGAGCACCAGCGGCGCCGACGGCCCCAGGGGCTGCATGAGGGAGGCCGGGACCATGTTGTGCGGCACGGCCGTCACGCTGACCAGGGTGTCCGGCCTTTCCCGGGCGAACAGGGCCACCGCCTCGCTGAGCTGGGCGGCGCTGCGAAACGGCGAGGTGGGCTGCAGATAGGCCACCGCATCGTAGGGCGCACCGTCACGCGCCCTGAGTTCCTTGAGCGCGTGCGTGATCACGTCGAGCGCCGGTGCGTTGTCGCCGGAAAATTCGGACGGGCGCAGGAAAGGCACCTCGGCGCCGTGTTCCATCGCCGCCGCCGCGATTTTTTCGTCGTCGGTCGAGACGATGATGCGGTCCAGTCCGTGCGCGGCTTTTGCCGCGGCGATGGTCCAGGCGATCAGCGGCCGCCCGCCGAGGTCGGCGAGGTTCTTGTAGGGAATGCCTTTGGACCCGCCCCGGGCCGGGATCACAGCGGCGATGCGCAAGGGGCTCATGGACATGGGGGAAACGAATCAATCGTCCTTGTCTGCTCGGATGGCGTGCACCGGCCGGTGCGGGTTCTCACCGGATTTTGGCCCGGTAGCGTATTTTCCGTCGCACCGTGATGACGTGGATGGCCTTGCGGAAGAACCAGTCCAGGCCGAGCCAGGCGCGAATCAGCAGGTTTTTGTCGAAGTGAAACCCGTCGACCGATCGGCCGCTCCAGGCGGTGGCGGAAGCGGACACCGCGCGCAGCTTTTCCGTGTCCAGCCAGGACAGGGCCCGGGGGGCGTCGGCCCTGGGTGCTTTCCGGCAAATGAGGTTCATCGAGTAGCCGAACAGCGTGCCGCGCGGGGTGTCGAGCGACGCGACTTCCTGGTAGCCGTATTGCTGCAGCGTCGCGTGCAGCGCCGCCGGGTTCAGGCGCAGGGACAGGCGTTCGAAGACGGACTGGTCCTTGGGCGAGTACAGGTACTTCGCGGCCACCGCATTGGAGGCATCCATGGAGAACTTCACCTGGAGCTCGGCCAGCGCCGAACGCGTCACCAGGTTGAAAAAATCGCCCTTGAACTGCGTGTTCAGGAGAACAATCATCGGCTTGGCGGGATCGGCCAGTTCCTCGAACATGTCGAACACCAGCAGCGGGTCTTTCAGGTGGTACAGCAGGCCGTGGCAGAGAATGATGTCGAATTTGCCCAGTGCCCGGATGCCCTCGATGTCGGTGGCGGCGCAATGCACCAGCTTGTAGTTGCTGAAGCCGTGGTACTGGCCCAGCAGGAATTCGGCGCGGCGCAGGTGTTCATCGCTGATGTCGATGCCGACCACTTCCTTGAAGCCCATTTTGGCAATCAGCGCCGTGTAGTGGCCTTCCAGGCAGCCCATGTCGAGCACCCGTAGCTCGCTCGCGCTGCGTCCGTCCAGCACCGCTTCAAACATCGCCGTCAGTTCCGCGCGCGAGTCGAAATTGCGCTCGATGGCCGCGATGCTCGAATCCCCCTCGATGGGCGCACTGCGGCCGTTGGCATGGCCGTAGCGCCAGGGTTTCAGGCGCTCCACGCCTTCGGCGATCGAAGACTCGTCGGCGACAGCGCCTCGCTCAAGCATTTGCATAACCGGCTCCCCCTGCTTTTTCCGTACCGCCAGGTACGTGATGAATTAATACGTGATGACTTTGTTGATATTGAAGGTCGCGGTTGCCAGGATCTCGGCGATGCGCGGCCCGGCATGGCCGTCGCCATAAATCGGGTTCGAAGCCAGGCGCCCCGTCTTCAGGCGGTCGCGGATGGCCGCCAGGATCTCGGGCTGGGTGTAGCCGGAGTCGACCACGTTCTGGCCGCGCTCCCGTGCCGTCTGGCGCGAGCCGATGTTGACGGCGGGCGTCCCGATGAAAGCGCCTTCGCGAATCGCGCTGGAAGAGTTTCCGATCAGGCAGCGCGTGCGGGCCATCAGCGGCATGTAGATTTCCGGCGGCAGGTTTTTGACGTACCGGAAAGGCGCGTCCGGGTGCTGCTCGCGGAACTTGCGGATGCCGCGCGCGACGTCCTCGGAGCCGGCGTCGGCGTTGGGCCACAGCACCAGCGTCTGCATGCCGAGCTCGAGGCAGGCGCCCAGGGTCGCCGCGACCTGGCGCTCGCCGCTGCCGTACTCGCCGGTCACCGGATGCTGCGAAACCAGCAGGAAATCGCCCTTGACGTCAAAGCTGCTGCCGACGCCTTCGCTCAGCAGCTGGCTGCTGACCTCGGTTTCGTCCTGGAGGAAGCTCGCCACCAGGTCCATGCGCGGGCAGCCGACGTTGTGGACGGTGTCCGGCTGCTCGCCCAGCTTGATGATGCGGTTGCGTGCGTCTTCAGAGGCGGGGAAATGAATGGTCGCGAATTTGGTGATGGCGTGGCGGATGTTCTCGTCGATGTTGCCCGACACCTCGCCGCCCATGGTGTGCGCGAGCGGGATGTTCATGTAGGCCGCCGCCAGCGTGGTTGCCATGGTTTCAAAACGGTCGCCGACGGTCAGTACCACGTCCGGCTGCAGGCGCTCGAAGATGGTCGGCAGTTCGATCAGGCCCAGGCCGGTGGACTTGGCCATGGTGGCCGGCGTCTCACCTTCGACCAGCATGAACAGCCGGGCATCGATGGTAAAGCCGTCTTTTTCCATGATGTCGACGACCGCGCCGTAGCGGTCCAGCAGCGCGGAAGCCCCGGCCACCACCTGGAGTTCCAGCGCGGGATGCGCGGCGACTGCGCGCATGACGGCCTTGATGCTGCTGTAATTGGCCCGCGAGCCGACGACGACACAAATTTTTCTTGGTTTCACGCTTATTGTCCTGACTTAAGGTTCTGTGTTTTGTTGCATCCAAGTCCCAGAAAATCGACTTCTCTTCGTTCCCGGTTTCCGCTCAAGGGCACTGCATCGACGTTCACCCGGCCGGCGCCTTCTTTGACAAGTCTTTTGACATGAGCGGGATCTATATAGGGCTGCCATATTTCCGGCCTGTCATCAGACATGAAACCAAGCATGCGAAGGTAGGTGACTTCGCCTCCATGAAGGCCGTCTGCAAACTCGCAATCCGGAGAGCGGATCGTGGCTGCGGGATTGTGAAAGTTGTAGTATCCGCTGCCGGTTCCGTGGAGAGATTTGTCCAGCGCGCTGAAAACTCCGTAACCTCCGGCCTGATCCATCGCGCTTGCAACCTGGGGAGGGACTGGCGGAACGAACAGGACAACTTTGACGCCGGCTGATTCAAGCAGTTTAACGGCCTCGATGATATAGCCAATGCGGGCCTCAGAGGCGTTGTCGAGGACCTGAAAGCCGTTTTCACGCGCCTTGAGACGGTCCAGAAAGGTTTTAAACCCGTCAAGCGACGCGGGGCGGTCATACACCCACGTGTAGTGGTAACTGCCTTGCGTATCGATCCCGGACCCATCCACCAGGGCCGCAAGACCCAGATTGCTGGTATGGCCACCCGCATCACATTGGCAAAGGACGGCCCACAATTCCTTTAAACCGAAGCGGTGCTGGGCCAGCATCCGCAGGGGTCCGTTGACGTGCTGTTCCCGAAAATCGAACAGCTCCTGTTTCAGGCGGCGGATGCCGGTGAAGTTGGGCGCCCTGGGTGACCAGGAAGGGTCCGCGCGCTGTTTCATGACTGCTTCATTCACCTGCCAGTGATCGATGCCGAGAATAACCAGCTTGAGCCGATTCGGCGTCGTCGTCAGTGCGCTGGCGATATTCGGTAAAACCGCATAGTCGACCGACATGCCCATGTTGACGAAAGGCCTGGTGAAATGGGATTGACGGAACTGGAGCACCCGCGACGAGCCGAGCGCAACGATTTCGGGCTGCAGGGCGTCGTACCGGACGAAGCGGAAGGCCGGCTCCATCATGTCGTCCTTCAGCGCGCTGCGATACAGCCCTCCGTTTTTTTGCTGGTGTTGAAGAACTTCCGCGCTGTCGAGGTATTCGCCGGCGGCCTTCATAAGGCCATACATAAGGCCCAGAACCAGCACGAGTCCGGCGGCGGTATAGCCAATGATCTCCAGGGCGAAGCGGAGCCATGCACCGCCGTCGCCGGGATTGCCCGCGGTATCAGAACTGGAAGTAAATGAAGGGGGCATTCTTATCCGCAATCAAAACACCGGCAAGCGACAGCACGGCCAGGGTGGACAGCGCGAGCGACGCGCGCGTCCGGGGCTTCAACTCATCGACAACACCTTGGCTGGTCGGACCCAGTACGGCAATGGCCAGCGCGGCGGCCAGCAGCGCGTACTGGTTGATGGAAGGGACGCCATGCGCCCATGAGGGATTGAAAAATCCCGCGAGGACATTCATGGCATGAGGGATTGTTTCGGCGCGGAATATCACAAAACAGCATGCGACAAAGGCAAAAGTGATGAACCAGTTCGCCAGGGCCGGGAGCTTCAGCCCCGCTTTGGCGAAAGTGTGATTGACGGCAAGCCCCAAGCCGTGCAGGGCACCCCAGGCGACAAAAGTCCAGTTGGCTCCATGCCAAAGGCCGCCCAGGACCATGGTCACCAGCAATGCAAGCATCTGCCTCGCATAACCGAAGCGATTGCCTCCCATGGAAATATAGAGATAGTCTTTCAGGAACCGGGAAAGCGTCATGTGCCATCGGCGCCAGAAATCAACCAGCGAAGCCGCCGCATACGGCGCGTTGAAGTTCGCCGGAAGCCGATAGCCGAACATCAATGACAGGCCAAGCGCCATATCGGTATAGCCTGAAAAATCAAAATAGATCTGCAGCGAGAACGAGAGGGTGGCCGTCACTGAGTCGTGCAGCGACAAGGGGCCGGACAGCCCAGCGCTGAACAGCGGATCGACGATGGCCGCCAGGGGATTCGCCAGCAGCATCTTCTTGCCGAAACCGAGGATGAAGAGCGCAATGCCCTGGGCGATCATCGCGGGCGGCACCGGCCTGCTGTTCGCGGTCTCTATTTGATAGATAAATTCATTGTGGCGGACGATAGGCCCGGCTATCAGATGAGGGAAGAAGACGATGTAAAAAAGGTAGTCCCAGAAGTTGTACACATGCTTGTCTCCCCTGGAGATGTCAATCAGGTAGGAAATCTGGTGGAAGGTGAAGAAGCTGATGGCCAGCGGCAGGATGATGCTCCACTGCCTGGGTTCCGTGATACCCGCTGTCGATAGCGCCACGGCAAAAAAGTTGGCGTACTTGAAGATGCCCAGCAGCGCCAGATTGGCCGCAACCCCGACGAAGAGCAACTGCCGCCGCCAGCCCAGCTTCAAGACGATGCCGGCGAGACTCCAGTTCAGTGCAATCGACAGCACGAGCAGCACCAGGAAGGTCTTGCTCCAGTAGCCATAAAAGACCAGCGAAAAGAAAATCAGGATGTATTTTTCAGACCCGGGCCAAAAGCGACGACTGAGATAAAAAGTCCCGAGCGCCAGAGGCAGAAAGACAAACAGGAAGGCGGAGGAGTTGAATAGCAATTGCTGGCTCTACTGGCAGAGACTGGGGATGTCTAGCTTCTTTGAATTGAATAGTCCATCAACATTCTTTCCCTGTGCCATTCATCCGCCATGGGCGTCGTGGCGAACTCGTGGAAGCAGGGGGTGCCCAGCGTGAAGTGAAGGAGCTTGGCCTCGGGGTTGGCGCCGAATTCATCGGGCAGCCAGTTCCAGACTTTGGGCAGTTCGCCGATCAGCGCGTCGTCCAGCCAGGTGAAGCGGTGCAGCTGGGCGCCCGTCGCGCTTTGCACGAATTCCGGCGTGAGGGCGCGGTTGGCCGGATGTTCGCAGTTCCACAGCACCACGCTGGACCAGTTCTTGCGCGGGTAGTTTTCGTTCTTCGAGCCCAGGTACTTCTCGGTCATGCGGGTCTGGTAGTCGTGCTTGACCACCATCACGGCTTTGCTGGGGTCGCGAAGTTCCCACAGGCGGGTGATGTCGTCGCGCAGCAGCATGTCGCCGTCCATGAAGATGGCCCAGCCGCGGTGTTCCATCAGATGCGGCACCAGGAAGCGGCTGTAGATGAAGTGGTTGCTGCCGTCGGTATGTTTTTCGACGTAAAAGCCCAGGTTGCGCAGGGCCAGCGGATTCAGGGACACGGGTTGCGATACCTGGCGCACGATGCTGTTGCTGCAGACGTGATACGCAACCGCCTCCCGGGGGTCGTACCCGATAAAAATTGGAATCATTCGGTGTTCCTTGTCGTGTAGGGGAATGGTGGCCGCGGCCTTCAGGCCGGGCGTGCCACCAGGTCGGTTTCGCGGATCAGGCTGTCGCTCTGGATGTCCACTTTGGCCACGCTGCCCACCACCTCGTTCAGGCGGGCCGCCGGGATGCCGGAGCCGGGTTTTTTGATGCCCAGCATCTCGAGGGTGATCACGCTGCCGGCCGCGATGTGGCGGGTCGAGACGACGCTCTTCTCAAAGATCTCTTTCATTTCGCGGAAGGCGCTCAGGTCGTTCTTGTCGACCGGGTTCTCCAGCATCGCCGTGATTTCGCGGATGCCCTTCACCAGCGAGGCGAATTGCGCGGGTTCGGCGGAATGTTTGGCGTCCGAGCCGTACATGGCGCGGCTGAAGGTCAGGTGTTTCTCGACTACCGTGGCGCCCAGCGTCACCGCGGCCAGGCAGGCATTGTTTTCCATGGAATGGTCGGAATAGCCGACCGGCACATCCCAGCGCGCTTTCATCTCGCCCAGCACATTGAGGCCGACGTGCTCGGGTGGGCAGGGGTAGGAGGAGGTGCACTGCATGACCCACAGCTTGTTGTGGTGGCGGCGGATGGTCGCCACCGCGGCATCGAGTTCAGCCCAGGAGCTCATGCCTGAGGACAGGAAAACCGGTTTTCCGGTTTTGGCGATGGTGTCCAGCATGGGGAGGTTCGAGACCTCGCCGGACGGTATCTTGTAGCGGCTGATGCCGATGTCTTCCAGCATGTCGACGGCTTCCGCCGAAAAAGGGGAGGACATGAACTCGATGCCGCCGGCCGTCGCATGCTGCGCGAGCTTTTTCCACTGCTCCAGCGTAAAGCCCGTGCGCGCAAAGTATTCAAAGCGGGGCTCTCCCTTGAAATAGGAGGGCATGGGGGCATCGCGAAGCGTTTCGGCCGCGGGCAGGTGGGTCTGGAACTTGACGGCATCGGCGCCGCAGCTGACGGCCACGTCGATCAGGCGCTGTGCATTGCCGAAACTTCCGTCATGGACAGAGCCAACCTCGGCGATTACATATACCTTTTTGCTCATGGCTGCCCTTTTGTCAGATTTGAAAGTAATGAGAAAACCCGCTGCCCGGCTTGTCCGTCGATTTTCCCGTACACCCGGGATTCCTGCTGCAACTGGGCACCCAGGGCGGATCGCTCTTGTGCTGCGTGGACAAGCTTTGCCAGCATCGGCGGCAAATCTGAGGGGCCCTGCGACAGGCGCAACGAAGGCAGCGCGGAAAAAAGCGCGTAATTCTGGCCGGCCCAGTCCAGGTTCACGGATGCGATTCCCAGCATGGCCGACCAGCGCAGCGTCGAAGACCACGAGGCCACAAAAATATCCGCCTCCGGCAATATTGTAGACAAGGAGGGCTGGGCCACCTGCAGGCCGTACTGGGCGGCCAGGGTTTCATAGGCTTCGCGGGACGCCTTGGGGTGAAGCGACAGCAACACCTCGCATTGGCTGGCCTGGAATATTTCAAACAGGGACTGGATCCTGGCCATGTGCTCCGGCCAGGGCAACTGCAGGTGCTCCCCCCACTGGGGCAGGGCGCAGACCAGCTTCAGCTTGCGGCCGGCGGCCAGGCCCTGCGCGGCGCGGGCCTGCAGGCGGCGGTCGGCCATGCTGTCCCATGAGGGCTGGCCAGTGACGTGAAAGCGCGGCGCGTCGTCGCACAGCGCCAAGGCCTCATGCAGGTCCGCCTCGCCCTGGACGGCGACGGCGGCCACCTTGCCGCCCCCGACCACCCAGGGATGCAGCCCGGCCATGCCGGCCAGCGCCAGGGCGCTGCCGTCCCACAGCGAGTAAAAAAGCTGCCGGCCCCAGGGGCTTTGCCATTCGTGCCGGGGGTGCAGGCGCGCAAAGCGGCGCCGCGCCCAGGCCAGGATCCCGGACTCCAGGGAATAGGCGGTTTTACCCCGCCGGGTCCAGGCGTCGCTCTCGGCGGAAGAGGAGGCATACCTGACCAGCAAGGCCGGAATGCCGCGGCGCGCCGCCACGTCCAGCCACACCATCTCGGGATGGACCACCCTGTCCTCAAACACCAGCAGCACGTCCGGGCGCAGTTCCGCCAGCTGCCGGTCGACTTCGCGGCGGCGCCGGGAAATCTCCAGCAGCGTGAAGAGGCTGCGCAAAAGGCCTATGCGTAGCAGCGGGTTTTTGAGTTTGCGCTGCCGGTGCGAGCGATCGGGCTGCGTGGCATAAAACGCCTCGGCGCTTATGCCGGCGGTCGGGGCATGGGCCGCGAGTTCCCCCGCCAGCACCAGCGTCGGCTGGTCCCATGCATTGCGGACGACCGCCGCCATGACGGCGCGGGCATCTTCGAGCATGGCCTGGCGGGAGGCGAGGACGACGCACTTTGCCATGTCAGCCTGCTGTGCGGCGGCTGGGGCCGGTGTTCGGGTGGGCCGGCATCAACTTGGCGTCCTCGCGATGTGCTCGACCAGGCGCAAACAGGCCTTCCCGTCAAAAAGGCTGCGGGCCGGCATCCGCGACATGGCCTCTTCCATCGATTGGCGGGCCTTGTCGTCCCTCAAACAGGTTTCGCACAGGGCATACAGGGATTCGCGCGTCAGGGCCGGCTCGACGCCGGGTTCGTTCGCGAACAGGGTGTAGCCGAAGCCGTAGTACTCCAGCGCGACCGAAGGGACGCCGAGCAGCTGCGCCCAGGATATCGTGCTGGAATACGCCACAAACAATTGCGCCGCCGGCAAAATCTCGCGCAGCGGCTCGGTGGCGATCGCCAGGCCGAAGCGGCCGGCCAGGGCCTGGTAGGCGGCCGGTTCCTGCCGGGGATGCAACGACACCAGGACGTTTTTACCGTTCAGGCGCGCCATGGCCTCAAACAGAAAGCCGGTTTCGTTTTGCTGCAGCGTGTCGTCGGTCAGGCCGTGCTCGCTGAGGGGCGGCAGGGCCACCAGCACCAGCGGCTGGGCGGGTGAAAAACCGTATTTCTCGTCCAGCTGCCCGCGTATGCGCTGGCGATCCTGGTTCATACGCCACAAGGTGTCGTGGCTGCATTGCCCGGTGACGACGATTTTGCCGGCCTGCACGCCCAGCTCCCGCATGGTCGCGGCGGCGGCTTCGTCGGTCGCGCTGACCTTGTCGGCCGTCCCCCCGCCATAAGACCAGGGCGCCGGAAAAAGCAGGCCGCAGCGGCGCAGCGCCAGGTACTCGCCGGGCCGGAAAAACAGCACCTGCCGTCCCTTGTCATCGGAGCGGACGCCCTGGGGGTAGTCGCGCGCGATGGAGGCTTTCAGGCCTTTCCACGGTCCGTTCGCCAGCTGGTAGACGGGGCTTGAACGCCTGAAGGTATCGGTGGCCACGTCGGATTTGCCGAAGGCCACCGAAAGCGTCAGCATGCCCAGGCGGGTGGCTTCGGAGAGGATGCCCTGGTCGACGCGGATGTCGCGGTCGTCGGCGGTCAGCACCGCCGCGCCATCGGGTCCCAGCTTCAGGATGCGCCGGGCGAAGCTCCGGCCCCGGGCAATCGCTTCCGAGGTGTCCAGGAAGTCCGCAACCAGCTGCAGGCCCGCCTGCCTTGCCAGGCGGCCCAGCCTTCGCAGCAGGGCGTAGGCGACGTAGGCCGCCAGCGATGCCATCCCGGCCTGGCGCCAGGCCTGGGAGTTCGTGCCGGTCAATTCGGCGCCGGGCGGCAGGGGCCGGGGCAGCAAATGCCAGAGGCCGTTGGGCACCACCAGCACGAGTTTGTAGCCCTGGGCCGACAGCTCCTCCGCCAGCAGGCAGAACTCCGCGACGATGGGCCGGCGGCTGCAAAGCAGGTAGACCCGCGTGCCCCGGGTGCTCATGGGTAACGCGCTTCCACGAAAGCCACCAGGCCGGCGCTCATGGCCCGCGCCGCATCGTCGTGCGCGAGGTGCTCGGCCTGTTCCAGTTCCGGCTCCAGCACGCCCTGCAGGCAGATGCGCGAGAACGCCAGGCACAGCGCCGCGACGGCATCGAGCTGCGGCTTCCAGCCGCCGGCAATGCGCCGGAGGGCGTCCGACAGCGATGCGCGCGAAGCTATGGCCAGCACGCCCGCGCCGTCCCGGTACCAGGCCGCGCCGAACAGCAGCACCGGGATACCTTTGCACATGGCGTCCCAGCCGACGCTGCCGGTCACGGTGGCGACGGCTTTTGCGCCCGAGACCAGCTCCGAGGTCTCCACGTCGCGCGAGACCAGCACCACATTGGGATGCGCGGCGATGGCGTCGTAAAACGCCTGGGTGCGCTGCATTTCGCCCCAGCCGAAGGGCTGCAGCTGCCAGGGGTGCTCCTTGACGTAGAGCTTCCAGTCCGCGGGCAGGGTTTTGGCCAGCATGTCCACGATCAGGGTCTGGTCGCCAAAAACGCCGCCCAGCGGCACGGTGGCGCGTTCCGGCTGGTAGTGCAGCGCCAGGAACACATAGTCGTGTTCGGGATCCAGGGGCTTGCATAGCGCGTCATAGCGCCGCATGAGCTTGCGTTTAAGCACCAGGCCGCGCAGGCGGGCCAGCAGGGTTTCCGTCCAGCCGGCGCGCTCGTGCGGGTAGGACGCCGACCGCAGGTAGGAATTGCGCATCGGGCCGAAACCGTACTTGCGCCAGAGATTCACCGCGCGCCGCAATTCGTAGACCATGGCCCGCCCCAGCGGCGGCACGGCGGCGCGCCCCTGGAGGCCGTAACGGGCGAGCTTCTTCTGGTAGTTGGCCGGCACGTCGGCCTGGCCCTGGGTGGAGTTCACAAACCACTTCTGGAAATCCCCCGGCAGTTCCGATGCCTGCGCTGTGGGGCGCTCCCTGAGCGCTGAACGCAGGGCGTCGGAGCCCAGCGTGAAGCTTTCGATCGGAAACACCCATCCCGGCATGCCCAGGCGTTCGAACATCACCGTGGCGATGCCCAGGTGGCGGGCCAGCGCAAACAGCACGTAGTCAAAAACGATGTGGGGCGAAATCGAAAAAACGATCAGGTCCGGCTTCAGGGCTTCCAGCGCGCCCAGCCAGTAGCGGAGCAGGCCGTAATAGTGCCTGCGGCGCTGGTCGTGGGTAAAACCCTTGCCGCTGGCGATGTCCATCCTGTCCATCATGTGCAGCGCCGTGATTTCGGCGCCCGACAGCGCGGCCAGCAAAGCCGGGTCCAGGGCGGGCTGGGGCCAGGCGGCGCTGTGGCCGGGCATGCCGAGGGCCGCATCGGGGCCGGCGATAAACACCGCCTCCGGGGCCAGGCGCGACACCGCCGCAGCGTCGTCCGCGGGGGCCGTCCAGAGCACGGGCTGCCATGCGGCGTCCCGGCGGCAGTGGTCTGCGAGGGAGCGCCAGACGGCGCCGGCGCACTCGATGTAAAAAACGCGTTTCAAAGAGGGCCTCGCGAAACAATCTGTGCCAGCAGCTTCTCAAGCCGGGCGCCGGCCTGGCCGTCCAGCCGGCCCCAGTTGGCGGAGACGGCCGCCATTTTCTGTGTCAGGGTTTCACGCCACGCCGGGTCCGCGCAGATTTTTTGCAGTTCAGCCCTGAAGTCCTGTTCCGACTCCACGTTGATGCAGCCCGGCACGTCCAGGAAATCGCGGTAGCGCGTCAGAAAGCAGTCGAACAGCAGGGTCGGCTTGCCGCAGGCAATCGCCCATGAGGTGATGGACGAGCCGTTGAGCGTCGTGAACGCATCGCAGGCGGCGACCAGGTCTTCCACCCCGCCGCGCTGGCAGGCCAGTCCCTGGGCGCGCGCCGCCGCGTATTCCACGTCCAGCGTTTTCGGGTGCACGCTGACGATGACCTTGACGCCGTGGCGCAGTTCCGCCTGCTTCAAGGCCAGGGCCCAGGCCGAGGCCAGTTCCTCGTAGCCGGCATAGGCAATCGGCCGGCCGGACAGCCAGGCAAACATGTTGACCGGCCAGCCGCAGAGCAGCAGCGGCTGATGGGGCTCGAACCCATAGGCCTGGCTGAGCCCTTCGCGGATGTCCTGGCGGGTGCCGAGCTTGCGCGCCAGCAGGTCCTGGACCGGTGAACCGATGACGTGCAGCCGCGAGCGCTCCAGGCCCAGGCTTTCAAGCGTGTCGGCCGCGACTTTCGAGTCGGCGGTCACCGCCTCCGCAGGTTCGGACAACGGTGTCCAGGGCTTGCCGTGAATAAGCCCGCTGGTTTCCAGCGCGAGGGCCCGGTAGCCCGGAAGCCGCAGCACGCTGCGGCCGTCCTGCCGCAGCAGCCAGTGGGGATACATCCTGGCCACCAGGCGGTTCAGTGCGCCGGTTGCCGCATCATGGTCGGGCCGCGCCTGGGCATAGTCGGCGGTTTCCTGCAGCGAAAACATGGCAAAAGGTGCGATGAGGCGGGGAATGCTCAGCTTGCCGGCCGCGATCAGCAAAAAAGACAGGTCACTGCCGACGCCGTCCTGGCCCACGACCAGCAGCGAAGGCTTGCGCGATTCGAGGATGCGCGAGAGTTCCTGGTAGCGCTGGCGAAAGCGGCGGGCATCGCGCGAAAAATTCGCGGCTTCCCGGCCCAGGTTCCTGGCCGCGCGAAAGGCCTCCACGGCAAAACTGCCGGCCATGAACAGCGGGATCAAGGCCATCGACAACAGCGAGCGCCCCGCGGAACGGCTTGGCTTGCCCTCAGGCAATTGCGCGGGCGGGCTGTCGATGGCCACCGCCAGGCGGGCGGGAGCCATGGGCGCCTCGGCGGGTGCGGCGCCGTCCTGCAAACGGCCGTCCGCGTCCATCCATTGAAAGCCGCGCGCGATCACTTCCGCGCTGTCGGCCGCCAGCCGGCGGTAGCTGCGCTTGGCAAAGAAAAACAGGGGCGGGGCGACCAGGGAATTCCGTCCGGCCTCCGCGATCCGGAGCAATTCGGGAAACTCTCCGTACTCCAGTACCGCGAAAAGCGCTTGCGATGGAGGCTGCTGCGCCATGAAGCTCAGGGAGCGCCGTGCTTGCGCAGCACGATGATTTCCCGCTGCCAGAACAGCGGGGCGGTCAGGCGCTCGATTTTCAGCAGCATCGCGTCCGACACCATGCCGCCGCGCGGGCCGGTGAGGAAGCGGAAGACCCGGAGGTAAATTTTGGCCCGCGTCAGCGCGGCATCCAGGCGGACCCGGGTGACGACGGAGGCGTCCAGCTGATTCAGCACCGCCGCGAGGTCGTCGCCGTCCAGGATCATTTTTTGCCCCTTGACCACGGTCAGGGTTGGCCTGCGGCCGTAGTCGAACACCATCAGCCCGCCGGGGCGCACGATGCGCAGCATTTCCGGGAGGATTTTCGCCAGACCGCCTATGCCCGAAAGGCTGCGCAAGCACATCACGTTGTCGTAGGCGCCGGTTTCCACCGGGATGCCGGCCGTCAGGTCGCCGGTCTGCAGCTGCGACGCGGGGTACTTTTGCCGCACGTGCTCCACAAATTCACCGGAAAGGTCCATGCCGTCATAACGCGTGACCCCCGGCATCCTGCCGATCAGCCGGCCTATGCCGATGGTGCAGTCGAACAGGCTGCCCGTGAGCAGCGGGGCGAGCGTCTGCACCTCGATTTCATCGCGCAGCACGTCGATCCGGTTGCCGAGTTTGCGCTCATACCTCGCGACGGCGTCGGCGCCCTGGTGCAGCTGGGCGTACTTTGCGCGGGAGGCTGAAATATCGTTTTCGTTCATGGGGGGCAGTCAGGCTTTCGCGTAGGGCAATTGGTAATGGTGTTTGTGCTGGCCGACCGGCTGGCCCGCGGCCATGGCCGCCCGCATCCGGGCAGGCATGTCGATGACCTTCAAGCCCGCGGCATTGCACTGCGCAATGACTTCCGGCGAATACCGGGCTTCGGACCACATGGCCAGCCGCTCGGAGCGGTTCAAAAGGTATTCACAGTGGCGCTCGAGGTGCTGGTCGTCCAGTGCGTAGGAGATCCAGAACCCGGTCCTCTCCACGGGCGGGAAGGGGGCCTGCATGAACTCGGGCAGTCTTTTCTGCAGGTAAGGTCCCAGGGGCAGGCCCGGGAAACCGCGTATGCAACGGCCCAGGCCGGCGTGCTGGATACGCATGCTCCACACCCCCGCGTCGCCGATGCCGGTGTTCAGGTAGCGGTCATGCAGATGGGCTTTCCAGCCGCGCAGCACGCGGTTGTGCGAGTCGCGCCTGACGATCAGGCCACCCGAGCTGGACGAGTGGTCCTGCAGGTAGAGGCCGAACCGCACCAGGGAATAGCGGCCTTTCCAGTCCGGGGCGTCGAGGTCGGAGCGGTCCGTGTTGTCCCTGTGCCATCCGCCGACGTCCTTGCCGGGGGTGTAGCCATGGCCCACGACGGCATAACCGCCGTCCCCGTAGTAGGCAAGGTTGTCGCCGCCCAGCAGCTTTTTGGCCACCTGGATCAAGCGCTCATCGTGCACCCAGTGCTGCAGGTGGCGGTCGGCGAGCGCGTCCACCACCGGCTCACCGCCTTCTTCACGACCCTTGAGGGAGGCGAACACGTTCTCCCGCATCGTGGCGAACTCCTGGGCGGAGAACATGTTCTTGAGGATCAGGTAGCCATCGCGCCAGAACTTGTCGTTATCTACATTGAATTTCAACATCGCAGGCAGCTTTCAGGTAACGCTGGAACGGGTGGTTGGGGGGAATGTGTATTTTAAAGCGCGCGGCGTGGGGCTCAATGGACAGCCGGAGTCCAAAAGGCCGTCCAGTATCCCTCATTTGCCTCGGCGGACCCTCCCGTGATGACCGTACGGTTTGAGCCCCAATATCGGGTGTATTCGCGGCCCCCGTTCGGCCTGGTGGCTAAGGCCGGCTGGGGTTTTTGCCTTGAGAGAAGGCTAGCACCCGCTCAAATGCAGCAGGAAAGAGGAACATGTCGCTCATGAAGTCCTCAGTCCCTACGCCGGGGACCTTGTAGGACCCATACAGTTTGGCCCCGGCCTGTTCTGCGAGCGCCGTACTTGCGGCTTGTGTCGTCTGCAAGGCAAGACACATGGCGGGAACTTCGCACTCAAAAACCCTCGGGTGGTATGGCGCCAGTACGAACGACACGGAAACACCGCTCGAAGAAGCTTTCTTCAAGAGTTTCCGGAAATCTTCCAAGGCAGCCTCGCTGGGAGGTCCTGGAAGCAGTTTGTAGGAGAGGTGCCTGGCATCCCACGTCCGCAGCATTTTTTGCCGGTATTCCAGGGAGTACTCATGGCTTCCATCGGTCAGGGTCGCGGCCTCATGGTTATTTCTGGGTTCGGCCGGCATGACCCGGTACGCTTTTACGGGAGCGCTTGGGCTGCTCCTGAGGTTCTTCAAGGCGTAAGTGGGATCTAGGAGCTTGCCTCTTTCGGGCTGAACCGCGCAATCCGCCCGTTGCAGGGAGAAAAAACGCACCGCGTTGCAGTACTCCTCTCCCAGTTCGTAAAAACGATCATCCGCCCCGGGCTGGAAGGTCCAGTGGTCAATATTGATGAACAGGTGCTTTGACTGATGGGTGATCGCAAGGTGGGCATAGATGAGGATGTCCTCGAAGGACCCACCCGATACGCCCAGATTGACGGGTTGACGGCATTCCGGGGCAACCAGCCTGATGGCCTTGGCCTGGATGGTCATGGCGCGGCTTGAGCCGATCACATGGCAGTCTCCCGCCTCCGCCAGCACTAGGGCACGCTTGATCAGTCGCTCATCCCCGACAGCCACCAGCCCGCCCTGGGAGGCAAACAGCTTCTTCGCATAGTCGTCGGCTCTGTCGGCGGTTTTCTTGGGGATCCCGGACGTGAAGCGCCCGTCGGTATCAATGGTGGAATTGATGCCTGATATGGCAAAAAGGGCAACACCTATGCTTGCGAGAAGCGCCAATATGATTTTCAACATCACTTGGGCCGCATCAGTGCTTTTGCCGAAAGCAGCTGCCGCTCAATACACGACTCGCGGGGATGGATGTCGTCATAAAACTCGTTTTGCTGGCAGTTGGCCGCGGCGGGATCGTAGGAGCCGCGCACCTCGATTCCCAGGGAGTCGGCCTTTGCGCGGATCTTTTCCTCCAGGTGCTGCATGGCCGGAACGTGGCGTATCAGCTGTGGATACATCTCCGGGTGATAGGCCGGCAAGTAAATGACGACATTCTCTTTTCCCTTCTCTTTGAGGTGGACCATCAGGGCCCAGAACATCGTCCAGTACCTTTCGTCTATCTCTTCAAATTTGTTCAAGGCGTAGAGCGGGGGCTGGCTCCGTTTTTTGACGTACGCGGAAGTCTCTTCCGGTGTTCTCGATGCGAACTTGAGGTTGTACATGCGCGAGCCGTCGGAGCGAATCGTGTCGCGCAGGGGGTCCGGCGAGGTTTCCGTTTTTTCGCCGTAGTCAAAGCGTCCCTGGCGTATGCGGTTCAGCAGGCCCAAGGCAGAGGTCTTGCTGTACTCAAAATTCATGAGCTGGCGCCAGCGTACGTTGCGCGAGCAGCGCAGGCCGCTGGAAAGATTGGGCAAGCCAACCAGTCCAAGGCCGTTGCGGTAGTCGTCGCAGACACTCAGCCATCGATCCTGGTCGGAATTTGCATTGAAGATCCATGGATCGGCGCCGACGATGAACTTCTTGCCGGGCCAGCCCGAGACCATCTGGGTGATTGCAATGTGATCTTCGATGCTTGCGCCCGAGACCGACAGGTTGAGCACCGATTTGCCCAGCATGTCGGAACTGATCTGCATCGACCGCGAAGAGCCCAGGACTATCCATTCCGGCTCGGTCAAGGGTGCTTTTTCGGTCCGCATTTTCTGAAGAATGCGTTCGTCGTAGTTGGACATGCCCACGACATATTTGCCTTGTCCCAGTATTTTCGCCATGCCCCGTTCGTATTGGTGGCCCCAATCGAACAGTTTGGCAGGGTCGACGTAGAGATTGACCGCCGCGGTGGCCAGCACCATGAACGCCGTTGTTCCAGCCGCGCGAATGAGAAACCGTGTGTTGAACATGCGCTGGGGGCTCAAAATTGAAAGTAGAGGAATTCTGATTTTTTATCAAGCATCAGAAGACAGAGCCACAGTGACAAGCCCACAAGCCAGGGTGTCGCCGAGCTCAGGGCCCGCGCGGTGCCCGATGTTGCCGGAGCGGAGAGTTTGCTGACTATTTCGTTGCTGTTGGGCAGGCCCCAGACCATCGCCAGCCCCGTCGCGATCCAGAGGGTGTTGCTGAAATTCGAGACCGTCGCCGATCCGCTTCCAAGCCCGAACATGGCCGAAAGAACCGTCAAGGCCGAGCTCAGGTCCTGCGCCCTGAAAAACACCCAGGCAATGGCGACAAGGGTGAAAACGAACAAGCGCTGCAGCGCCGCCAGCAGCGGGCCTTCAAGGAGATGAAGGACATGGCGGAGCCTGGCGGACAGCAGGTGGTTCGCGATCAAATACGTGCCGTGCAACGCTCCCCATACAAGAAAAGTCCAGTTCGCCCCGTGCCACAGGCCGCCCAGGAGCATGGTGATGCCCAGATTGAGGTATCGCCTGAATTCTCCGTGCCGGTTGCCGCCGAGAGGGATGTACAGATAGTCGCGAAGGAACTCCGACAGCGTGATGTGCCATCGCCTCCAGAAGTCGATGATCGAACGGGACTTATAGGGGGAGTTGAAATTGATCGGGAGTTCGATGCCAAAACATCGGGATGCACCGACCGCCATGTCCGAATAAGCGGAGAAATCAAAATACAACTGGAGCGTATAGGCCAGTGCTCCGCACCAGGCGTCGGCGGCCGAGATTGAAGACCCGGATGCCGCCATCTCAAATACCGGGGTGGCATAGAGGCTGAAATTGTCCGCAAGGAAAATTTTCTTGACGAGCCCGATCACGAACAAGGTCATTCCGCTGGCGAAGGTCTCGCTGTTGACGCGGAAGGCCAAGCCCGCGTCGAACTGCGACATGACCTGCTTGTGATGGATCAGCGGCCCGGCAATCAGGTGGGGAAAGTAGGTCACAAACAGCGCATAGCGGACAAAACTTTTCTCGTTGGCCAGGTTGCGGTAGGTGTCCGTGAGAAAGGCTATTTGCGTGAAGGTGAAAAATGAGATGCCCAGGGGCAAGGCAACGGAAGCGCTTGGCCAGTGCAGGCCGGTTTTTGCCAGCTCATGAACAAAGAAGTTCCAGTATTTGTAGTACCCCAGCAGCGAGAGGTTGGCCGTAATACCCGCCACCAGCAGGAGCAGGCGAACCCTGTCGGCCTTGCTGCGGCCGATGAAAAATCCGATGACAAAATTGGCTGAAAAAGACGCCACCACGAGCAACAGGTATCGCTTGTCCCACCACCCGTAGAAGGCAAGCGAGGCAATGGTCAGCCAGACCAAGGCGAACTGCAAATTGCGATTCAGGCTGGCCCGGAAAACGAGAAACACCAGCGGAAAGAAGATGAGGATGAATCCGTAGCTATTGAAGAGCATGGGTCTTGGACCGCTGTATAGGGCAAATCAAGCTTGCTCTATGGGTGGAAAAGCTAAAGGATTTAGCCCGTGATGGGATGCGCTGGATGTTCAGGTCCTGGTCCGGGCGGCGTTGCATGGGCGGATGTCGCGCTTAAGCCGGCGTGAAGCAAAACACCTTCGCAGCCCCGCGATGCCCCGCGGTGGAGGCATAAAGCCTCTCGCCATCGGTGCAGAGCCGGTAAACCCACCAGCCTCCCTCGCCGGGCCCGGGATGGCCCAGCTCGGGCGGCCCGACCGGGCGCCAGCCATGGCTGCCATCCAGCATCCAGATTTGTGCGGGGCGGCGCGTGCCGTGGCCGGTGGCCACCACCAGGCGGCCCTTGTAAACAATCGCGTCGTTCATGATGAGTGATTCGGCCATCAGGGCGGGTGTTGCGCCCACCGCCAGCGGCCCCCAGCGATCGCCGTCGAACAGCCACACGCTGGAGGCGCCCTTGGGCGTGTCTTCGGGGCGCGACACGGTGGCCACCAGGCACTCGCCGAACACGCCCAGGCTGAGCACGAAGGGCAGGCCTTCGCGCGCCCAGCTGCCGCGGATGCCGGCGCCGCCGACTTTTTCCCAGGAGGTCCCGTCGTAGCGCCAGACCGCGCTGGCCGGGCCCGTCAGCCTGCCGGTGCCGGTGCCGGCGTACAGCATGCCCTTGAAGGCGACCAGGCCGTAAATGGTGCGCGCCCCCGCGCCCCAGCCGCCCTCGGGGTCCGGCAGGTAGGTCCATTGATTATTGGCGCCCAGCAGGGCGACGCGCGGATGGCCCCACTGGCCCATCACCACCTGCCCGTTCCAGGACGCAAAACTGTAGGGCCCGCATTTCTCGCCGAGGGCCAGGCCTTCGCTGATATGGGTCCAGCGGTCGTCCGACAGGCGCCAGACGCCGGTTTTTTCGGCGGCCAGCAGCGTGTTGTCGTCCAGGCTGAACAGGTGGTCGACGAAGGAATCGTCCGCCCGCCAGGAGCCGGCCAGGTCGCCGCCCACCTGGGTGCAGGCCTCATCGGAGAGGCGCCACACCTGGCCGCCGGGGCCGTCGGCCTTGGGGCCGGTCAGGCTCGCATGCAGGGCGCCGCGGTGCATGGCGAGGCCGCGCACCTTGTAAAAAGCATCCGCCGGCCAGCCGCGGCCGTCGCCCTTGCCGGCGAGTACGGTCCAGCGGCCGCTGTCAAACGGCGAGGCGCCGGAAGGGCTTGGCAGTGCGGGCGTCTGGACCGCCATCTGCAGCTGGTAGCCGAGTTCGCGCTCCACGGCCATGGCCTCCACGGCACGCGCGGCCGCGCGCAGCTGCCTGAATTCGGCGCGCAGGCGCGGCAGCCAGCGGCGCAACACGGCGGCCGCCAGCAGGAGGCCGCACACGGCGGCGAGTAGGATCAGGAGCCATAGCAGGATCATGGATGTGCCGTCCCGGTCGGGGTGGTTGGATGGATCAGGAAAGAGGCCAGTTGCGCCACGCCGGGCGTGCCCGCACCAAAAGCATACGCCGCTGGCGGCCGACCGTCGTCGCCGGTGGCGCGCAGGGCGTCGCGAATGCCGGCCAGCATGGCGGGCAGCGCGGCCGCGTCGCGGGCGATATAAACGTTGTCGTTCAAGGCCTGTGCGGGCGGGGTCTCCTGGCCCGGGAACTGTGTGTAGCGGTCCGCGCTTCCCCACAGCAGCACGCGCTTGCCCATCTGCAGCGCCTGTTCAACCGTGGTGGAAAAATGCGCGACCAGCAGGTCGCTGCCCGCGAGCTGCTCGAGAAAATCTTCTTCCACGCCGCACACCACCACATTGCGGCGATGGCCCAGCCTGGACAGGACGACCTCGGAGTCGACCTCTCGCTTGGGCCTGACGCGTATCGTGAGTTCGACACCGTCAAGTTGTTCCACCGCGTCCGCCAGCGCCGACAGGCCGTCCATGTACTCGTCGGCGGTTTCCGCGATCCAGGGAAAGAAGTCCGACCAGTTCTGGTAGTTCCCGGCGTGCAGGATGCGCAGGGGCCGGCCGGGTTCGCGGCTTTTTGTTGCCATCGGATAGTCAAGCCGCACATCGCGTGCCCGCACTGCGCCGGCCAGGTCCCGTGAGCCGCTGACCGGCGACCACAGGGCCGCCACATCCACCAGAGGGTTGCAGGTCCTCTGATTGAAAAGGACGTCGAGCACCGCCGCGGCGGTTGGGGACGCGGAGGGCGGGTTGGAATTGTGGTTAAAGATGACCCGGGCCGCCCCGGCGTTTCCCGCCGCTTCCATCAGGGAGGCGGAGATCCAGGAATTGGCTTCATAGCTGGTGGCGCTGGGCGCCGCGAGCAGGCGCATCAGCTCGGCGCCTTCGGCGGTGATGGCCAGCATGACCGGGATGACCTGGGAAAAGTAGGGCTGGTAGAGCTTCCAGGCCGAGCGCACCTTCTCGTCGCGCAGGGCATGGCCCAGGCCTTCGAGGCTTGCCAGGACCTGCCGCACGCGCGGCGCATCGGGGTGCAGCGGCGGGATCGCGAAAGTGCGTGCCGGGCCGCGGTTTTGCAGCTCCCTGAACCCGTCGGCGTAGTCGCTCCAGCTCCCTTTGGTGGGCTGGAACACCGCGATGGTGGCGCCTTCGTCCTTGAGCGCCTGGCGCAAGCCGTTCTTGAGTTTGGGGGAGGGCGCGGCAACCCATGTCCCGCCGCGGCCGGCTGCCATGCGGGCCGAGACCTTGCCCAGCAAGGCATATAGCCAAGGGCAGGGCGGGCGGGCGCCGGCGATAAAGTGGGCCTGGCCGTAGCTCCAGATTCTCGGCAGCATGGCGCGATGCAGGGCGGGCCAGTCGGGCGCCTCGACCCAGTGGCCGGATTGGTCGCGGACCTGCCAGGGCCCCGGCGGCAGGGTTTCATGCAACCGGTAAACCAGGCTGGCATGGCCCCAGACGGACTGCCTGGCCATCAAGGCCACCGAGGGTGGCAACCCGGCGGATGCGGCGGCGGCGTCAAGATCGTCGAGCGCGGCGCCCGCCGCGGCCACACAGGCCTGGTGCCCCTGGCGGGAAAAGGCCGGAAGGGTGCCCTGGACCGCGATGCCCGCTTCGCGCGCCGCGAAGAGCGCCGAAGGCGACAGCGCCACGGCGGTGGCGCCTGCCGCCAAAGAAGGCGCCAGCGCTACGTCTTCGCGGTCGAAAAAAACGACGGTGGCGGCGGTATCCACGGCTTGCGGCAAAGCCGTGTCAGGCAAAGAGTTTCTTGACCTGGTTGAGGAAGCCGCCTTTTTTCAGGAACAGCTCGGTGGGCAGGGACAGCGGCTTGTCGGTGATCTGCTTGCCGGCGATCGCGGGTGTCCAGAACAGCACGTCGCGGCCGGTGTTGGAGTACTCGCGCTGCTCGACGCCATGGAAGGAGTGGTCGCACTTCATGAAGAACAACATGGAGTTGGGCACGTACTCGGCCGTGTACGCGACTTCGAAGTCGGCGTACTCAAAACGTTCGGAGTCCCAGTCGGTGAAAGACGGATTCCGGGCCCTGTAGAAACTGGTGCCGAAGGGCTTCTGGGCTTCATCCTTGGGCAGGTAAAAGGCGCCCACCATGGTTTTGCTGCCGGAGTCGGTGTGCGGCGAGATGGCGAAGTTGGAGTAGTCGCGCACCAGCAGGCTTCGGGGCTCTATGCGGACCGTGGAAGGCCCGGTCGCCGCTTTTTTGAGCTGCTCCTTGCGGTAAGCCGCGTTGACGTCCAGGAAGGGCTGGAACTTGGCGGTGATCCTGTCGAGGAACTCCTGGGAGTGGATCCAGGCTTCGAATTCCTGCCAGATCGCGCGGCCGCCCTCGGGGAATTTGTCCAGGGTTTTCGCGGACAGGTCCAGGCCCAGGCGCGATTCATAAGGCGCGGGGAAGCGGTCGTAGCTGTCGTTGACCGGCAGCCCGGCGATCAGTTTTTCATAGTACTGCGCAGGCAGCATGTCGCGCATGTAGAAATAGGGGAAAGGGTCGGTGACGATCGCCACTTTTTCGAGCCTGGTGTAGAGATGGTCTTTGATTTCGTTGTTCATGACAGCACTCAATGGGTAAAGATTTTGGGGGCCGGCGGCGAGTCGCCTTATTCCTGGCCGGTCTCGGGTTGCGCTTCAAAACGGTTGCTGACGACGCGGGCCGGCGAGCCGACCGCCACCGAGCCGGGCGGCAGGGACTTGTGCACCACCGTGGCCGCGCCCAGCACACATCCTTTTCCTATGGTGACGCCGTCCAGGATGCGGCAGCCCGCGCCCATCCAGACGTCATCCTCGATCTTGATCCCGCTCTTCGTCAAGCCCTGTTCGCGGATGGTCACCGTGGTGTCTTCAAAGCGGTGGTTGGCGGGAATGATGACGGTATGCCCGGCGATGCGCACGTCGTTGCCGATTTCGCAGCCGCCGTGGCCGTGGACCAGCGAATAGGCCTGCACCGTGCAGTTTTGCCCGATGGTGACAAAGCCGCCTTTTTTGCCGGTATGGACCATGGCGCCGGGCCCGATGTAGGAGCTGTCGCCGATGCGGATTTTCCCGGTCTTGTGGCAATGGATGAGCGCATGGGCGTCAATGATGACGTTGCGCCCCAGTTCCACGTTTTCAGGAAAGCCCGTGAAGATGGCGGTGGGGTGGATGCGCACGCTGTCGTCGCAGCGCGGCACGCGCATGGGCCAGAACAGCCACTGCATGCGCCGCAGCCAGAATCCGAGGCGGGAATTTCGGGGGATCAGCAATTGGAACTCCAGTCCTGGTCCACGTGGAATGAGCCGATCTGGTAGGTCTTGTGGGCGAAGTAGTCGCCCGCCATGACGGTGAAGCCCAGCGCCCGGTTGACCTTGTCCTCGAGGTAGCCGTTGCTCCAGAGCGAGACGTCGGCGGTGTATTCGCCGGACATCAGGGCCAGCTTGGGAATGGTGCAGCGGGCTTCGCCGGAGCTGCCGTCAAAGACCAGGTCCTGGCCGGGGGATTCGTTGGTCAGCAGGGCCACGATGCGGTCCATGTTGTCGCGGATCGAAAAGCGCGCCACGAGTTTTTCCTGTACCTGTACCGGCTCTTTGGCGGTGATGGAGAAAACGATGGTGGCGGGGCGCCCCGTCGAGGGCGGCCGGCCGGCGTCATCGCCGATCGTGAGGTCGGTGATGTGCAGGTTGCCCTTGCCGCTGCGGTCTTCCCGGCTGCCGATGCCCGACACGGTGGCCTGCGCGGTGGAGGTCAGGTAGGAGGAGACCACTTCCGATGCCGGCCCGTCGAGCTTCATCTGGCCCGACTCCAGCCAGATGGCGCGCGTGCACAGCGACTGGATGGCTTCCATCTGGTGGCTGACGAACAGCACGGTGCGCCCTTCGGAGGCGACGGTGTTCATGCGGCCCAGGCATTTGCGCTGGAATTCGGCATCGCCCACGGCGAGGACTTCGTCGATGACGAGGATTTCCGGGTCCAGGTGCGCCGCGACCGCGAAGCCCAGCCTCACGCGCATGCCGCTGGAATAGCGTTTGACGGGGGTGTCCAGGAATTCCTCGACGCCCGAAAACGCGACGATCTCGTCGAACTTGCGGCCGACCTCGCGGTGCGTCATGCCCAGCAGCACGCCGTTCATGTAAATGTTTTCACGGCCCGTGAGCTCGGGGTGGAAACCGGTCCCGACTTCCAGCAGCGAGCCGATACGGCCGCGCACCCTGATTTCCCCCTCGTCGGGCGTCGTGATGCGGCTCAGCAGCTTGAGCAGCGTGCTTTTGCCGGCGCCGTTGCGGCCGACAATGCCCAGCACTTCGCCTTCCTTGAGTTCAAATGAGACATTGCGCAAGGCCCAGAAGCCCTTGCCTTTTTCCTGCGCATCCGCTTCGTCCGCGCCCTTGCGCGAGAAAAAACCGGCGACGCTGTCGCGCAGGGTCTGGTAGGGCGCCATGCCGCCCAGCTTGTAGTGTTTGCCGACGCCGTCAAGGCGCAGTATCGAAGCAGTCATCTGAGTGTCAAAGCCGATCCACAAAGTCTTTTTCGAAGCGGGCGAAATACACCAGCCCGCCGATGGTCAGAACCACGATCGAAAGGGATGAAACGATCAGGCTGGACATGTCAGGCGGCCGGATGCCCAGCAGCGACCACCTGAAGCCGTCAATCACGCTGACCATGGGGTTGAGCATGAACAGCCATTTCCAGCTGTCGGGGATCATGGACGTCGGGTAGATCACCGGTGTCACGAACATCCAGATCTGCGTCAGGAAAGGCATGGCCTGCTGCACGTCGCGGTATTTGGCGTTGATGGCGCTCAGCCACAGGGCAATCGCCAGCGCGGAGGCCAGCGCCAGCAGGATGAAAACCGGCGCCAGCACGACTTCCCAGCCGGGGTACACGCCGTACCAGACCATCAGGGCGATCAGGATGCCGAAGGAAATGGCGAAGTCGACCAGGCCGGAAAGAATCGACGACAGCGGGGCGATGAGCCGGGGGAAATAGATTTTTCCCATCATGCCGCCCATGGTCACCATGCTGGTGCTGCCCTGCGTCAGGGCTTTCGAGAACAGCTGCCAGGGCAGCAACGCCGTCATGACGAACACCGGGTAGGGCAGGTTGTCGGACGGCAGCCCACCGAGCTTGCCGAAGATCACGGTGAACACCACCATGGTCAGCAGGGGTTGCAGGATGGCCCAGAGCACGCCTATCGCGGTCTGCTTGTAGCGGATCTTGATGTCGCGCGTGACCAGTATCCAGATCAGTTCGCGAAAGCCCCAGAGCTCCCCGATGTCGGGGAAGCCCCAGCTTTTTCGGCTGGTGATGAGGACGGTGGTGTGGTCTTTGTGCATGTGCGGTGTCTGGCTGTCGAGGGGGCAAATCTATCGGGAGGCAGCCGCAGCGGCCGCCTGGCCCTGCAGGTTGCGCACATACCATGCCGTGGCTTTTTGCAGGCCGGCTTCGATCCGGTAGGCCGGGGCATAGCCCAGCAGCCTGGCGGCCTTGCTGATGTCGGCCAAAGAATGCCTGACGTCGCCCGAGCGGAAATCGCGGTAGACCGGGGCGGCGTCGCGCACCGCGGGAAATTCCGGCGACAGAAAGCTCACCAGGTAGCGGTAGAGCTGGTTCAGCGTGGTCTGGTCGCCCACCGCGACGTTGTAGACCTGGTCGGCGGCGTCGGGATGGTCGGCCGTGGCGGCCAGCAGGTTGGCCTGCACCGCGTTTTCGATGAAGCAGAAATCCCGGCTGGTTTCGCCGTCGCCGTTGATCAGCACGGGTTCTCCGGCCAGCAGGGAGGCGGTCCACTTCGGGATCACGGCCGCGTAGGCGCCGTTGGGGTTCTGGCGTTGCCCGAACACGTTGAAATAGCGCAGGCCTATGGTCTTGAAGCCATAGGTTTTGGCAAACACGTCGGCGTAGAGCTCGTTGACGTATTTGGTGACGGCATACGGCGACAGCGGCTTGCCGATGTTGGCTTCGACCTTGGGCAGCGCCGGGTGGTCGCCGTAGGTCGAGCTGCTGGCGGCATAGACAAAACGCTTGATCTTGGCATCCCGGCCGGCGACCAGCATGTTCAGGAAGCCGCTGATGTTGGTGGCGTTGGTGGCGATCGGGTTGTCGATGCTGCGGGGGACGCTGCCGAGCGCGGCCTGGTGCAGCACGTAGTCCACGCCGGCGCAGGCCTTCTGGCAGTCCTCAAGCTCGCGGATGTCGCCCTGGATGAACTGGAACCTGGCCCACTGTTCCGCCGTGACGATGGCCTGCACGGCGTCCAGGTTGTGCTGGTAGCCGGTGGCAAAGTTGTCCAGCCCGACCACACGCTGGTCCAGCTTGAGCAGGTGTTCGAGCAGGTTGCTGCCGATGAAGCCGGCCACGCCGGTCACCAGCCAGGTGGCGGGATGGGCGGCAAGATGGGCTTGCAGCTGTTGATATTTGGGGGTCGACATGGTGTGATCAGAGCCGGAGGTCCGACGCCTCCGCGGGAAGCAGGTATTTGAGGTCGTACAGGACATGAGTGGCGCTGCCCAGTTTCCGTATGGCGGCCTGGCCCATGTCCTTGAACTGGTGATGGGCGACGGCCAGGATGATGGCGTCGTAGGCGCCGGCCTGCGGCTGCGCCACCAGGGAGATGCCGTACTCCCGCTGGGCTTCGGCCGCGTCGGCCCAGGGGTCGAAGACGTCGACCACGCAGTTGTAGTCCCTGAGCTCGGCCACCATGTCGATGACCCGGGTGTTGCGCAGGTCGGGGCAGTTTTCCTTGAAGGTCAGGCCCATGACCAGCACTTTTGCGCCGTCCACGTGGATGCGCCGTTTGGTCATGGCCTTGACGAGCTGGGCCACCACATAGGCGCCCATGCCGTCGTTGAGGCGCCGGCCCGCGAGAATGATTTCGGGGTGGTAGCCGATGGATTGCGCCTTGTGCGTCAGGTAGTAGGGGTCCACGCCGATGCAGTGGCCGCCGACCAGGCCGGGTCGGAAGGGCAGGAAGTTCCACTTGCTGCCGGCCGCCTGCAGCACGGCTTCGGTGTCTATGCCCATGCGGTTGAAGATGATGGCCAGTTCGTTGATCAGCGCGATGTTGAGGTCGCGCTGCGTGTTTTCGATGACTTTTGCCGCCTCGGCGACCTTGATGCTGGCCGCCCTGTGCGTTCCGGCGACGATGATCTCGTTGTACAGGCGGTCCACCAGGTCGGCGGTCTCCGGGGTCGAGCCGGAGGTGACTTTTTTGATGTTGACCAGGCGGTGCTGCTTGTCGCCGGGGTTGATGCGCTCGGGCGAATAGCCGGCGAAAAAATCGCGGTTGAACACCAGGCCGGAGAATTTCTCGAGCACCGGCACGCAGTCTTCTTCGGTGGCGCCCGGGTAGACGGTGGATTCGTAAATCACGATGTCGCCGGCTTTCAGCACCTTGCCGATCACTTCGCTGGCGCGCACCAGCGGCGTGAGGTCCGGCCGCTTGTGCTCGTCGATCGGCGTGGGCACCGTGACGATGAAGCAGTTCGCCGCGGCAAGGTCCTGCGCGTTCGCGGTGAAGCTGAGGTGGCTGGCGGCGCGAAGCTCCTGCGGCTCGGTCTCCAGCGTGTGGTCATGGCCCGATTTCAGCTCTTCGATCCGGGCTTCATTGATGTCAAAGCCGATGACCGACCTTTTTTTGCCGAACTCCACTGCCAGCGGAAGGCCCACATAGCCAAGGCCGATGATCGCGATCCTGATGTCGGGTAATTTGTTCGGGTGGGTCGGCGACATATCAAATGACTGGTTTCGGATGTTCGAGGGGGTGCTTTCGCCCCGCCGCCTCGCGTTGTTAATGGCTGTATCCCGGCTTCACCCGCACCGGCCGTCTGGGGTTTGGGTACCGGGCAACCAGTTTAGCTTTTGCCGCGGCTTGGCTGAAAAGGGTGCTCAAGGCCGCCGCTTCCCCGAAATTGGTGCCCACGCCGCATCGGCATGCCGGGTTTTGCAGGGTGGGCGGTGTCCCCGGGAAGGCGGCCGCCAAGTTTAAGCTGCATTTGGCTTCGATCCGGGCTTTCGGCCCCAAAAGCGGGAAACCGGGCGGGTTTTGCCGGGGAAAACAGCCCGCCGCCGCGAAAACCGCCGGGGCGGCGCGGCGGGCGGAATTTTTCAGCTTGCCGGATGCGGCACAATTTGATGGCCGAGCCAAATACTCGCGACAATCACCAACCCGGCTTTGCCGCGGCCGTCCACAGGCGACGCGCCGCAGGCAAGGCGAGCAGACCGAGCAAAGACCCCCTAGAGGCGCCATGCAACCCAGAACCCGCAATTTAACGCTTTGGCTGATCGGAGTGGCACTCCTTTTTCCGCTGTTTATCCAGCTGTCCGGCGGCATTTACAACAGCGCCCGCTATGTCATCGATTCCGGTGGCGTGCTCAGCACCTTGCCCTTGCCGATTTCCATCGCCGCATGCGTCTTCGGCATCCTGGCGCTGGCCCGGGACCGCCGCCAGGCCGTGCCGGCCGCGGTGTTTATCGCGGTGCTCGCCGCGGCCATGCTGCTGTCCATGGTGTTCGCGGGTGAAAACCTGGACATTGAAAAGCGCAAGGCCCTGTTGGCGGCGCAGTTCCTGCTGCCCACCATGGGCCTGGTGCTGGGCCAGCTGGTGCGCGACGAAGAGGATGTGATCCCCCGCGCCTTCATGTGGGTGCTGATCCTGCTGGTGCCGGTGCAACTGGCCGTGGGGTGGTGGCAGAAGACGCTGACCTTGACCCACTATTTCTATTTCTTCAGCATCTACCAGCATTTCCAGTTTGTGCCCGTCATCTTCATTGCCGCCTACTGCGTGGCCATGGCCTATCTGTGGGAGCGCCACAAAACGCTGCTGCGCTGCCTGAGCGTGGTCATGGGGGTGTATGCGGTGGCCAGCGCGTCTTTCCTGGCGATCGGCCTTTACGGCGGCTTTGTGGTGCTGTTTTTCTCGCGGAAGATGCTGGGGCTCAAGACCGCCCGCGTCGCGAGTTTTGTGGCCTTCGGCCTGGGCATCGTGGCCGCGATCCTGGCCATCGGCGTGTATTACGGCCTGGCCAAAACCAACACCAGCGTCGCCGATGACAACGGGCAGTACGTGGGCAAGTTCGACACGCTGGTGGAGGGCAAGCTGCCGGTGAATGTGCGGGACCGCCTCGGCGACTGGGCGCTGTTTCGCAACGGGATCACCGAAAACACCCGCACCCTGGTGTTCGGCCACGTCGAGCCCTTGCCGCGCGCGGTCAAGACCAGCGCCCACAACTGGTACCTCGATTTCACCTACAGCTTCGGGCTGGTGTCGCTGCTGCCGATGCTGGCGCTGATCGTCTTCACCGCTTACCTGGTCTGGCGGCGCCGCAAATCCATCGCGGGCCAGACCTGGTGGCTGGCGGCGATGGTGGCTTTCCTGGTGCTGGTCGACAGCAATTTCAAGGTCACGCTGCGGCAGCCTTACCCGGGCATCTTTGCCTATTTCCTGTGGGGTTTGCTGCTGTCGCGCCTGCGCCCAGCACCGGCCGACAGGCCGGGCGCCTAGCCACGGCATGCGCACATTCCTGGCAAGTCCTCGCGGCGGGGTTCTGGCAAGCACGGCGGGCGTGTTTGGCTCGGCCTTCCTGTGGCTGCTCAGTTTCAAGGCGATTGCCTTCTGGATGGGGCCGGAGGGTGTCGGGCTGTTTTCCCAGTTGCGGCAGATGGCGCAGGCGGCCACCGTGGGCGCCACCTTCGGCGGCACGAATTCCGTGGTGCAGGGGCTCGCCGAGCGCCAGGGCGAAGCCGAGCGCAGGCAGTTCCGCGCGACGGCCGCGCGCCTGATCGGCCTCTCGGGCCTGGCGGTGGTTGGGGTCATCGCCGCGGCAGCGCCCTGGCTGAGCGGGTTTTTCCTGGCTTCACGGGCGCCGGAGCTGGTGGCGACCGTGCGCTGGCTCGCGTTCGCGGTTCTGCTCAACGTGGGCGGGACCTATGCCCTTGCCGTGCTCAACGGCTATCGTTCCTACCCCTACCTGGCGCTGGCGCAGGTCGCCGGGCCGGCCGCGCTGGTCGTGCTGCTGGCGGCCGCCGGCTGGTGGCACCTGCCGCCGGACCCGTTGCTGCTGGCCGCCGCCTTTGTGCTGTGCTTTGGTGTGACCTGCCTGGTCGGGGCCTTCGGCATCTCACGTTTGCCGCCGCTCGCGGCCGCCTTGCGCCTGGGGACTTTGCCCAAGGCGCAAAGCCGGGCCTTTGTCCGCTTTGCCGTTTCCAACCTGGTGGCCGCGCTGTCGACCACCGTGGCGCTGCTGCTGATCCGCTCCTGGGTGATCGAGGCCAAGGGACTGGCTTTCGCCGGGCTGTTCGACGCGGGCTGGACCCTGACCTTCAACTACACGACCCTGTTCCTGACGGCCTGCAGCGCGATTTACCTGCCCCGCCTCACGGCCGCGGTGCGCCCTGAAGACCGCAGGGCCTGCATGCTCAGGACGGCCTACCTGGTGCTGGGCGCCGGCATTCTTGGCTGCCACGCCATGGTGCTGCTGAAAGAGCCGCTGATCCGGCTGCTCTACAGCCCGGCATTCCAGGCCTCCGGCGAGGTGTTGACGGTGCTGGTCATCGCCGTGATGTTCCGCGGCGTGTCCTGGGTGTACGGCACGCTGATCCTGGCGACCCGGCATTCGCGGGTCCTGGTGGTGTCCGATGTGGCTCTGAACCTGCTGCTGCTGGCCTCGACGCGCTACGCGCTCGACAGCTTCGGCTCGCTCGCGGCCCTGAGCTGGGCGTTCGTCGTGCCGAATTTTCTTTACCTGGTATTCGTGGTGGAATATGCGTGCCGCCACAACCGGCTGATGCGCCGCCGCGATATCTGGCCCTTTTTGCTGGCCGGCACCCTGCCGCTGTTTTACCTGGCCCTGTCGGGGTCGCAAGAGGCCCATTCCGGGCCGGCGATGGGGTTGAGCATGGCGCTCGGCCTGGCCGCGGCCGGCGCGGCGCTTCTCGCCTACAAGAAAGTGGTTCCTTGAAAAATCTGCGACTGGATATAGAGCGTTATTACGGCATGCGGGGCCATGGGGGCGCCGTGTCCACCGGCATGCTGCTGCGCGGCTGCCTCAATCCGCGCATGGCGCCGGTTGTCCTGATCCGCCTGGCGGAGTTTTTCCACGCGCGCCGCCTCGGCCTGTTCGCGAAGCTGTTTTCGACGTTGAACGTCATGGTGTTCGGCATCGAGGTTTCGCCGCAGGTGCAAATAGGCGGCGGCCTGTTCCTGCCGCACACCGTGGGGACCGTCATAGGTGCGGAACGCATCGGCGACAACTGCACCATCATGCAGGGCGTGACCCTGGGGACCAGCGAGCCCGACATGGGCTTTACGCTGGACAGGCGGCCCGTGGTCGGCAACCATGTGCTGATAGGCGCGGGCGCCAAAATCATAGGCCGCATCGTGGTCGGCGACCATGCCCGGATAGGGGCCAACGCCGTGGTGCTGCGCGACGTGCCGGCCCATGCGCTCGCCGTGGGCGTCCCGGCCAGCATCGTGGACCGCCGGACCGAACACACTGAAAACCTCTGACATGAACCCGATACTCATCAGCGCCTCGCTGGTCCTTTTCAAGCCGGACCTGGCGACCGTGGAGCGCACCTTGCGCGCCTTGCAGGAGGCCGGACGGCTTGCCGCGCAGCATTACACCCTTGAACTGGGACTGACCCTGGTCGACAACTCGGAAGACGACACGGAGTACGGCCGTATCGCGAACTGGCTGGAGGGCGCGCGGGCGGCGGCCCCGGACTGGACGCTGCAGCTGCAGCGTTCACCCGGCAACATCGGCTACGGCCGGGGCAACAACCTCGTCATCGCGGGTGCCCGCTCCGACTACCACCTGGTCGTCAACCCCGACCTCTTTGTCGACGCCGACGCCCTGCTGGAAGGCCTGCGTTTCATGGAGGCGCACGCCGACGTCGGGCTGCTGACCCCCGCGGTTTTTGGCGAAGACGGCGAACGCCACTACCTGTGCAAACGCAACCCGACCCTGCTGGTGATGTTCCTGCGCAGCTTTTCGCCGATGTGGCTGCAAAAGAGGCTGGAATTCCTGATCCGGGAGTTCGAGATGCGCGATTGCGACTACGAGCAACCGATCCACCCCGTCGAGTACCCGACTGGTTGCTTCATGTTTTTCCGCACCGCGCCGCTGCAGAAAATCGGCGGCTTCGACCCCGACTTCTTTTTGCACTATGAAGACGCCGACATCGGCCGGCGCATCCTGCGGGTCGCCCGCAGCGTCTACGTGCCCAGCGTCCGCGTCGTCCACCAATGGGCCCGGGACACGCACCGCTCCCTGGGCGCGAAACTGGGGACCGCCAGGTCGGGCTGGCTGTATTGGGTCAAGTGGGGCGGCATCTTCAGCAGCAAGCCTCTGGCCGAACCCAAGGCGGCCGAGGTCGCCGTCGGGCCGCCGGCACCCGCGCCGGCGGGGCAAAAAGTCCTGGTGACGGGCGCCAATGGTTTCATCGGCCAGGCCTTGTGCGCCACCTTGTCGTCGCAGGGTTGCCAGGTGCGCGCGGCGGTCCGGAAAAAAAACGGCAACGGCCAGGCCGCCCTGCCGGACTGTTGGGCCATGGGCGACGTGGACGAGCACACCGAATGGGCGCCCGCGCTTGCCGGGATGGACAGCGTGGTCCATCTCGCCGCCCGCGTGCACCAGATGCGCGACACGGTCGCCAATCCCCTGGCTGAATTTCGCCGGGTGAATGTGGACCTCACCCTCAACCTGGCGCGGCAAGCCGCCAAAGCCGGCGTGCGGCGTTTTGTTTTCATCAGTTCGGTCAAGGTCAACGGTGAGACCACCGTGGTCGGCCAGCCTTTTACCGCCGACGATTCGCCCGCACCCATCGACGCCTATGGCATTTCCAAATTTGAAGCCGAGCAGGCCCTGGTCCGGCTGGCCGCGGAAACCGGCCTGGAGGTGGTGATCGTGCGTCCCGTGCTGGTGTACGGCCCCGGCGTCAAGGCGAACTTCCATGAAATGATGCGCTGGGTCCTGAAAGGCGTGCCCCTGCCGCTGGGGGGACTGGACAACCAGCGCAGCTTCGTCGCCATCGACAACGTGGTCGACCTGATTTCCGTCTGCCTGCGCCATCCGCAAGCGGCCAACCAGGTCTTCCTGGTCAGCGACGGCGAGGACCTGACCGTGTCGGACCTGCTGCGGCGGACCGCGGCGGCCCTGGGCCGGCCCGCAAGGCTGCTGCCGGTGCCGATGTTCCTGCTGAGGATTGCCGGGCGGCTGTTCGGCAAGGAGCCGGTCATCCAGCGGCTGTGCGACACGCTGCAGGTGGACATCGGCAAAACCCAGCGCCTGCTGGGCTGGACCCCGCCTCTTTCCGTCGACGCGGCCCTCTGGAAAACCGCCCAGCAACTGCGGGATGAAATAAGCCATGCGTGAAGGCCGGGGCACGGTTTTTGTCACAGGCGCCACCAGCACCATAGGCTCCCTGCTGATGCCCATGCTGGGTGAGCGCGGCGTGCCGGCTGTCGCGCTCGGCAGGAAGCGGCCGGCGGGACCGGCCGGGGAGGCCTGGCAGGCGCTGGATCTCGCCGACCCGGCCGCGGCCTTGCCGGCGGTCGAAGCCGGCACCCTGATCCACACGGCCAGCCTGTGGCTGCTGCCGGGCTGGCTGGAGAAGTTCCACGCGCGCGGCGTGCGGCGTGTGATTGCTTTCAGTTCGACCAGCCGCTTCACCAAGCTGGCGTCGGCCAGCCCGTATGAACTGGAAGTCGTCAACAAGCTCATCGCGGCAGAGGAGCACCTGATGGCCGAATGCGGACGCCTGGGGATGGCCTGGACGATCTTCCGGCCCACGCTGATTTACGGCGGCGCCGGCGGGGACCGCAACGTCGCCGACATCGCGCGGCTGATACGCCGCTTCGGTTTTTTCCCGCGCTTCGGCCAGGCCCTGGGCCGCCGCCAGCCGGTGCATGCGCGCGACCTGGCCCTGGCCTGCGTGCAAAGCCTGGACGCGCCCGCCAGCCGCAACAAGGCCTACAACCTCAGCGGCGGCGAGACGCTGGCCTATGTCGACATGGTGCGGCGCGTTTTTGAAACCCTGGGCCGCAAGCCGGTGTTCATCCCCGTCCCGATCTGGGCCTTCCGCATCGCGGTGCGGCTGGCGCGGCTGCATCCGCGCTTTTCGCACCTGACGGCCGACATGGCGCTGCGCATGCAGGCCGACCTGGTGTTCGACCACCAGGATGCGGCCGGCGACTTCGGCTACCGGCCCGGCCGCTTCGATCCGGCCTACCTGACCACGCTGCGCTGACCGGCTGTCCTTCACCGTGAGGGCGCCGGCTGTGTATGCTGCACAATTGCGCCATTCTCCCTTTTTAGACCTTTGGCCATGAGCGACACCCCCATGACTGATCCTGACCTTTCCCACGTCGGCCCGCGCGACAAGGCCGAAATCCTGGCCCAGGCGCTGCCCTACATTCGCAAGTTCCACGGCAAGACCCTGGTCATCAAATACGGCGGCAATGCGATGACGGACCCGGCCCTGCAGGCCGACTTCGCCGAGGACGTGGTGCTGCTCAAGCTGGTGGGCATGAACCCGGTGGTGGTGCACGGCGGCGGCCCGCAGATCGAGGCGGCGCTGAACCGCCTGGGCAAAAAAGGCCACTTCATCCAGGGCATGCGCGTCACCGACGAGGAAACCATGGAAGTCGTCGAATGGGTGCTGGCCGGCCAGGTGCAGCAGGACATCGTGGGCCTGATCAACCAGGCCGGCGGCAAGGCCGTGGGCCTGACCGGGCGCGACGGCGGCCTGATCCGCGCGCAAAAGCTCAAGATGATCGACAAGGACGACCCGAACAAGGAGCACGACATCGGCTTTGTCGGCGACATCGTCAGCATAGACCCCAGCGTGGTCAAGGCGCTGCAGGACGACGCCTTCATCCCGGTGATCAGCCCGATCGGCTTCGGCGAGGAAAACGAGAGCTACAACATCAACGCCGACGTGGTGGCCGGCAAGCTGGCCACGGTGCTGAAAGCCGAGAAGCTGGTGCTGCTCACCAACACGCCCGGCGTGCTCAATAAGGCCGGCGAGCTGCTCACAGACCTGAGCGCCCGCGAGATCGACGAGCTGTTCGCCGACGGCACGATTTCGGGCGGCATGCTGCCCAAGATCGAAGGCGCGCTGGACGCGGCCAAGAGCGGCGTGAACTCGGTGCACATCATCGACGGCCGGGTGCCGCACGCCATGCTGCTGGAAATCCTGACCGACCAAGCTTACGGCACCATGATTAGATCGCACTGAAAAAATCGCCGCAAAGTCGGCGGCCGCCGTCAGCCTGGTGAAAGTGCGACTCTGTCAGACTGCGGGCTGGCGCTGCGCTGAAAAGAACAAGAGCAGACAGCGCGCCCCTCTCTATATATAAGAGCATTGGCAGCGAACCGGACAATTCGTGATGCGACTCCTACTGGTGGAAGACGACGTGATGGTAGCCAGCGGCATCAAGCTGGGGCTTAGCGACGCCGGTTATGCGGTCGACTGGGTCGGCAGCGCCGAACGCGCCGAGGAAGTCCTGCAGGGCGAGACCTTTGACGCCGCCATCATCGACATCGGCCTGCCGCGCATCGACGGCCTGGAGCTGACCCGGCGCCTGCGCCGCGGCGGCCTCACCATGCCGGTGCTGATCCTGACCGCGCGCGACGCGCTGCAGGACCGCGTGCAAGGGCTGGACCTGGGCGCCGACGACTACATGGTCAAGCCCTTCGAGCTGCCCGAACTGCTGGCCCGCCTGCGCGCGCTGCTGCGCCGCTCGCAGGCCGCCACCAGCGCCACCCTGAGCTTCGGTGCGCTGGAACTCGACACGGCCAACCGCGAGGCCCGCGCCAACGGCCAGCTGATAGAACTCGGCCCGCGCGAGTGGACGGTGATGGAATACCTGCTGATCAACGCTCCCAAGCCCGCCAGCAAGGACAAGCTGCTGCAGGCCATGACCGGCTGGGACAAGGAAATCACGCCCAACGCCATCGAGGTCTACATCTCGCGCCTGCGCGGCAAGCTCGAGCCGCACGGGATTGCCGTGCGCTCGATTCGCGGTTTTGGCTACCGCCTGGAACTGACGGAAGCCGCGCCCGGCATGCCCGGCGCGGGCGCCGAGTAAGCGCCGCGCGCATGGATGCCCCCGGCCGTCCCTGGGCCGACCGCCTGAAGGCCCGCCTGGCCGCCCTGGCCGCGCGAACCGGCGACAGCCGCCTGATGCCGCCGGCCATGAAGTCCGGCCTGCAGCGCCGCCTGTTGCTGCTGCTGCTGGTGCCGCTGGGGATTTTTGCGCTGCTCAGCATTTACTTTGACTACCAGACCGCCGGCAACGTCGCGCTGCAGAAAGACCAGCAGCTGGCGCGGCTGATCCCGCTGCTGGCCGATTCCGTGGTGGGGCCCGGCATCACGCCCGCGGGGCGCGAGCCCCTGCTGCTGCTGGCGCCCGCGGTGGACGATTTCCTCAAGGGCCGCACCGGTTCCGCCGGCTTCCGGATTTCCGACGCCCAGGGCGAATTCATGGCCGGCGAGGCCTGGATCCCCGACCTGCTGCCGGCCACGCATGAGACCGAGTTCCACAGCATCGAACACAAGGGCGCGACTTACCGCATCGCGGCCCAGCGCGTCAACACGGCCGCGGGCGAGCTGATCGTGCAACTGGCCGACGGCTCCGACCCGCGCCAGCAGTGGGTGCGCTCCGTGCTGATCAAGGTGCTGCTGCCCAACCTGGTCCTGGTGCTGGCCGCGGGCTTCGCGCTCAACTGGGCCGTCACGCGCGCGCTCAAGCCGCTGATCGAGCTCAAGGACGCGGTGGAGCGCCGCAGCCCGCGCGACCTGAGCGCCATAGACCCGCAGACCACGCCCGCCGAGGTCCAGCCGCTGGTCAGCGCGCTGAACCGGCTGTTCGGCCTGGTAAACGACCAGGCCGAGGGCCAGCGCCGTTTTGTGGCCGACGCCGCGCACCAGCTGCGCACGCCACTGGCCGGGCTGCAGGCGCAGGTCGAGGCCTGGGCGCAGGCGGCCCGGGTCGCGCAGGCCGCGGGTTCGGACGGCGCCGTCACGCTCTCGGCCGAAAAAATCATCAAGCTGCGCAACGCGACCCGCCGCACCTCGCAGCTGGCCAACCAGCTGCTGGCGCTGTCGCGCGCCGACGCCTCGGCCATCGCCGCCCAGCCCATGCAGCGCGTGGACCTGAAGGACCTGTGCGAATCCATCCTGCCGCTGCACCTGGACGCCGCCACCCGCAAGGGCATAGACCTGGGGCTGGAGGCCCAGCCCGCCCAGGCCACGGGTTACGAATGGCTGCTGCGCGAACTGCTGGGCAACCTGGTGGACAACGCCGTCAAGTACACGCCGGCCGGCGGCACCGTCACCATACGCTGCGGCCCCGGCGCGCCGCCGGACGACAAGCTGGACCCCGGCCGCCAGCGTTCCGGGGTGTTCCTGGAGGTCGAGGACGACGGCCCGGGCATCGCGCCGCACGAGCGCGTCAAGGCCTTGCAGCGCTTTTACCGGGTCCAGGGCACGGAAGGCGAGGGCAACGGCCTGGGCCTGGCGATCGCCAGCGAAATTGCCCGCGTCCACCATTCCCAGCTGGCGCTGGCCGACGGCGGCACCGAGGCCTCGGGCCCGCGTGGATTGCGGGTCCGCCTGAGTTTGTAGTCCGCCCGCCACAGTGAGCGCTCGCTGTTACGAAACAGAACGTTGTAGCTTCGCCTCACGCGGTAAAACCCAGGCACCGCAAGCCCTGATCCGTCACTTCCCTGTGCGAGAATCAATTGCAACGATTTCCGGTTTTTTGAAACATTCTCCATTCCATCGCCTATGTCCGACTTAGCGTCTGAATCCGAATTGAGCCCCCAGGCCACGCCAGCATCCGCCGAGCCTGCGGTGCGCAAGCGCCCCAAACCGGGGGAGCGCCGGGTCCAGATCCTGCAGGCGCTGGCGACCATGCTGGAGCAGCCGGGCGCCGAACGCATCACCACCTCGGCCCTGGCCGCCAGGCTGGAAGTGAGCGAAGCCGCGCTGTACCGCCATTTCGCCAGCAAGGCGCAAATGTTCGAAGGCCTGATCGAATTCATTGAGCAAACCGTTTTCACCCTGATCAACCAGATCGGCGAACGCGAACCCGACCACTCGGTCCGCACCCGCAAGCTGGTGGTCATGGTGCTGCAATTCGCCGAAAAGAACCCCGGCATGACCCGCGTCATGGTCGGCGATGCCCTGGTGTTTGAAAACGACAGGCTTCAAGAGCGCATGAACCAGTTCTTCGACAAACTGGAATCCAGCCTCAAACAGAGCCTGCGCGATGCCGCAGCCGCCAGCGGCGCCGCCACCCCCACGGTAGATGCCCAGGTGCGTGCCTCGGTGATCGTGGCCTTTATGGTGGGACGCCTGCAGCGTTTTGCCCGCTCAGGCTTCAAACGCCTGCCATCCGAGCACCTCGAAGCCAGCCTGGCGACCATATTGGGTTAACAAGAGCCACCCCTATCGGACGCGCACTTCGTGTCGCGCCTTTTCCCCTTCCAGGGGACGGGCGACTTGGGGCCGGCAAAGCCGGACCCCGGCCCCCACTGATAAAGAATCACCCCCTCGCGCAGCCCGCGGTTCAACTGAAGGTCTCAGTTCGTTAGGCTCAGCCCCACCTTGGCGGCAGCGCCCACGATTTCTTCCCAGGTGCTGGCGTCGATCTCGATGCCGTCGCGCTCTCGTTCCACGCGGGCGCGGCGTTCGGGTTCGCCGGCGATCTGCACCGCCTGCACGCCGTCGGCCGGCGGGCTTTGGCGCAGCCATTCGGCAAAGGCCGGCGCTTCGGTTTCCAGCGCCTCTTGCGTGCCCAGTTTGGCCGGGTCGATCAGGATGGTCAGCATGCTGTTGTAGACGGCGCGACCCACCGGGGCCTGCTTGTGCCAGGTGCCGCCGCCGGTCAGCGCACCGCCCAGCAATTCACAAGCCACGGCCATGCCGTAGCCTTTGTGCTCGCCGAAAGGCATGAGCGCGCCGAAGAAGCCGTTGGCTTGCGGCACCACCACAACGCCGGGGTTGGTCGTCGGCTGGCCATGTTCGTCGATCAGCAGGCCCGGCTGGACGGATTTGCCCTGGTTGTGCGCCACGCGCATCTTTCCCTGCGCGACCCGGCTGGTGGCAAAGTCAAGGACAAACGGCGGCTGGCCCTTTAACGGGACGCCGATGCAGCAGGGGTTGGTGCCGAAGCGGCCATCCGTGCCGCCCCAGGGCGCCACCACGGCGCGCGTCATGACGTTGACGAAGTGCAGCGACACCAGGCCCTGGGCCACCGCCATTTCAGCGAAGTGGCCTATGCGTCCCAGGTGGTGCGATTCAGCCAGCGCCAGAATACAGCTGCCCTGTTCTTTGGCGCGCGCCATGCCCAGGGCCATGGCCTGCTCGCCGACCACCTGGCCGTAGCCGTGCTGGCCGTTCAGCGAAAGCAGCGCGCCGGCGTCCAGCACCGTCTTGACCTTGGCATTCGGGGTGAGGCCGCCTTCGAGCACCGCGTCCACATAGCGCGGCAGCATGCCCACACCGTGCGAGTCATGGCCGCTGAGGTTGGCCATCACCAGGTTGGCGGCGACTTTTTCGGCTTCTTCGGCTGAGCTGCCGGTGGCGACAAAAATGCGGGCGCACTGCGCGCGCAGCTCCTGGGCTGGAATGGTTTTTTGCATCATGTTCAGGGTTGCCTTTACATCACGGCGCCGACTTGCCAGGGCACGAACTCGTTCTGGCCGTAGCCGTGTTTTTCGCTCTTGCTCGGTTCGCCCGAAGCGGTGGCCAGCACCATCTCGAAGATGCGTTGCCCCATCTCCTGCACCGACACGCCGCCGTCGATGATCTCGCCGCAGTTGATGTCCATGTCTTCTTCCTGCCGCTGCCACAGCGCCGAGTTGGTGGCGAGCTTGAGCGAAGGCGAGGGCGCGCAGCCGTAGGCCGAGCCGCGGCCGGTGGTAAAGCAGATGATGTTGGCGCCGCCGGCCACCTGGCCCGTGGCGCTGACGGGGTCGTAGCCGGGGGTGTCCATGTAGACAAAACCGTGCGCGTCCACGGGCTCGGCGTATTCATACACGGCCTCGAGGTTGGAGGTGCCGCCCTTGGCGACCGCGCCCAGCGACTTTTCGAGGATGGTGGTCAGGCCGCCGGCCTTGTTGCCGGGCGAGGGGTTGTTGTTCATTTCGCCCTCGTTGATCTGGGTGTAGTGCTCCCACCATTTGATGCGCGAGATCAGCTTTTCGGCGATGTCGGGCCGCACGGCGCGGCGTGTGAGCAGGTGCTCGGCGCCGTAGATCTCGGGGGTTTCGCTGAGGATGGCGGTGCCGCCGTGCGCCACCAGCAAGTCCACCGCCGCACCCAGGGCCGGGTTGGCACTGATGCCCGAATAACCGTCGGAGCCGCCGCACTGCAGGCCTATGGTGATGTGGGCGGCGCTGCAGGGCTCGCGCTTGACGGCATTGGCCTGCGGCAGCATTTCCTTGATCATGGCGATGCCCTTGGCCACGGTCTTGGCCGTGCCGCCGGTGTCCTGGATGCTGAAGACGCGCAGGGTTTCGCCCTCGCGCAGGCTGCCGTGGGCCAGCCAGGCGTTGATCTGGTTGGACTCGCAGCCCAGGCCCACCACCAGCACGCCGGCGAAGTTGGGGTGCGTGGCGTAGCCCGTCAGCGTGCGCTGCAGGATCTGCAGGCCCAGGCCGTCGCTGTCCATGCCGCAGCCCGTGCCGTGCGTGAGCGCCACCACACCGTCGACGTTGGGAAAGTCTTTCAGCGCCGACGGGTTGTTTTGCCGCGAAAAATGGTCGGCGATGGCGCGTGCGGCCGTGGCCGAGCAGTTCACGCTGGAGAGGATGCCGATGTAGTTGCGCGTGGCCACGCGGCCGTCGGGCCGCTTGATGCCCATGAAGGTCGCTTCGCGTTTGGCCGGCGCCGGCTTCACGTCGGCGCCGAAGGCATAGTCGCGCGCGAAGTCGCCCTTGTCGGGTCCCATGTCCAGGTTGTGCGAGTGCACATGCTCGCCAGGCGCGATGGGCTTGCTCGCGAAACCGATGATCTGGTTGTAGCGCCGCACCGGCTCGCCCGCGGCCAACGCGCGCGTGGCGATCTTGTGGCCGGCAGGGATCAGGCCGCGCACGGTGATGTTTTCTACCAGAGTGCCACCCACCAGCTGGGCGCGGGCAATCAGGACGTCGTCGGCAGGATGGAGGCGAATAAAGGGTGTCATGGCTCGGCTCTGTGTGATTTCATCAGCGGCCACCGCGGAACCGGCTTCGCCGGGCCGCAAGTGGCGCCCCCTTGAGGGGGAAGCGCCTAAGGCGCTTCGGGGGTGTTTGGTCTATTTGCGCTTCGGGGGTGATTGTTCACCATTCAGTAAAACATTTTTGGCAACCAGAGTACTGCCTTGGGGAAGTAGGTGATGATTCCCAGGCTCAATAGCAGTGGCACCAGCCAGGGCAGGATGGCCATGGTGGTCCTTTCCACCGAGAGATTGGCCACCCGGGCCAGCACAAACAGCACCATGCCCATGGGCGGGTGCAGCAGGCCGATCATCAGGTTGAGCACCATGACCAGGCCGAAATGCACAGGGTCTATGCCCAGTTGCGCGGTGATGGGCAGCAGGATGGGCACCAGGATGGTGATGGCGGCGGTGGGCTCCAGGAAGCAGCCGACAAACAGCATCAGCAGGTTGGCCAGCAGCAAAAATACCCAGGGGCTCTGGGTAAAACCCAGCACCCAGGCGGCAATCGCCGTGGTGACGCCGGTGGCCGTCAGCATCCAGCCGAAGATGGACGCGGCCGCCACGATGAAGAGCACGGTGGAGGTGGTTTCCACGGTGTCCAGGCAGACCTTGACGAACATCTTGAACTTCAGTGCCTTGTACCAGAAGAAGCCCAGCACCATGGCCCAGACGCAGGCCGCGATCGCACCCTCGGTCGGCGTGAACAGGCCTGTCGTCATGCCGCCAATCAGCAGCACCGGCGTCATGATGGGCAGCACGGCTTCGAATTTAAAAATCTTGTCGAGCACGAACAAGGCGATGAGTCCGGCAATCACCGTGACCTGGGCAGGCGCGCCGGCTTTGCTGATCAGCAGCCACAGCACCAGCGGCCAGGCAGCGACCACGCCGAGCTCTATCAAGGCTTTGCCCAGCTTGCTGCCCGAGAACTTGATGTCGGCGCCCCATTTGTTCTTGTGGGCGAAGTAGGCTACGGTCAGCATCATCAGCACCGCCATCAGCAGGCCCGGCAACAGCCCGGCCAGGAACAGCGCGCCTATCGACACATTGGCCATCATGCCGTAGATCACAAAAGGCAGGCTGGGCGGGATGATGGGGCCCAGCGTGGCGGAGGCGGCCGTCACGCCGACCGCGAACTCCGACGAATAGCCGTGCTCCTTCATGGCCTTGATCTCGATGGTGCCCAGGCCGGCCGCGTCGGCGATCGCCGTGCCGCTCATGCCGGCGAAGATCACCGAGCCCAGCACGTTGACGTGGCCCAGGCCGCCCTTGAGCCAGCCCACCAGCGCCAGCGCGAAGTTGTAGATGCGGGTGGTGATGCCGGCGTTGTTCATCAGGTTGCCGGCCAGGATGAAGAAGGGCACGGCCAGCAGCGGGAAGCTGTCGATGCCCGACACCATGCGGTGTATCACCACAAACGGCGGCAGGTTGCCGGTGACCAGGATGTAGACCAGCGAGGCGCCCGCCATGGCGATGGCGACCGGGATGCCGGCGCCCATGAAGATCAGGAAGAATATTTTGAGCATGATGGTGAGGGGTGCTTCGCGTTCAGCGGTCTTCCATGGTGGATTCGGGGCGTTCCAGCACGCTGTAGCCGCGGCGGTAATGAATCAGGGCGACCTGCAGCGAACGCACCAGCATGGCGGCAAAACCCAGCAGGCACAGGCCGTACACGATGTTCATGGGCAGGTCGACGATGGTCATGCGGGTCTGGTTGCCGATTTTTTCCATCATCTGGATGGTCATGAACACGGCCGCGCCGTAAAAGCCTATGCGCAGCACGTCCGTCACGGTGGACATGACGCGCCCCATCTTCGCCGGCATGTGGCGGTAGAAAAAATCCACCTGGATGTGGTTGTTCTTGGCCACGCCTATGGCCGCGCCTATGAAGACCACGGCGATCAGTTCATAACGCGCGATCTCCTCGGTCCACGCGGCCGAATCGTTGAACACATAGCGTGTGATGAACTGGTACAGCACCGTGGCGCCCAGCACCCAGAAAAACGCCAGGGCCAGCCAGCCCTCGGCCGTGGTGGCCGACAGGTCCACCGCCTCGTCTTCGGTGTGGAATGAACCATCGTCGCTGATGATTTTTTCGGTCATCGTATTTCCTTGTTTCATATCTTTACCAGCAGAGCGCCGGTAGTTAGCCGTATGCGCAGCGGCCGACCCAGGTTTGGCCGGCCGCGCAGCAAACGTCTATGGCACTTCTTATTTAAGATTAATGATGCGGTCGTAATCGGCTTGACGGTAGCCCTGGTCCGCGGGCGAAGTGTTCTTCAGCACCGCTGCGCGGAAGGCGTTCTTGTCGACCGTGATCACGTTGTTGCCTTTTTTCTTGAACTCCTCGACCAGCCGGGCTTCCGAGGCGATGATCTCGCGGCCGGTCTTTTCGGCGGCTTCCAGCATCACGTCGCTGAAGATCTTTTTCTCGTCGGCACTGAGCTTGCCCCAGAGCTGGCCCGAGACCACGGTCAGCAGCGAGTCGACGATATGGCCGGTCAGCGAGATGTTCTTCTGCACTTCAAAGAACTTTTTGGCTTCGATGGTGGGCAGGGGGTTCTCCTGCGCGTCCACCGTGCCGTTCTGCAGCGCCAGGTACACCTCGGCAAAGGCAATCGGCGTCGGGTTGGCGCCCAGCGCCTTGGGGAAGGCCATATAGGCCGGCGCGTCAGGCACGCGGATCTTCAGGCCCTTCATGTCTTCGGGCTTGGTGATGGGGCGGGCCGCGCTGGAGGTCACATGGCGCGCGCCGTAGTAATTGAGCGCGGTGATGTGGTTGCCGCTCTTTTGATCGTAGCCGGCGGCCAGTTCCCTGAATACGTCGCTGTTGGCGAACTTGAGCTGGTGCTCGGCGTCGCGGAAGATAAAGGGGAAGTAGCCGATCGCCAGCGGCTGGTAGGTGCGGCCGGCAAAACTCGCGCCCGTCAGGATGATGTCCACGGTGCCCAGGGTCAGGCCCTGGTTGATGTCGGCCTCCTTGCCCAGCGTGGAGGCCGGAAACACCTGGATCTCGTACTTGCCGTTGGTGCGTTTTTTGATCTCGTCGCCGGCCCAGACCGACCACTTGTGGAAGGGCTCGGAAGTTTCATAGACGTGCGCCCATTTGAGCTTGGTTTGCGCGGCGGCAATGCCGGAAAAGCCCAGGGCCCCCGCCATCAGCGCGCAGGCGGCGATGGCTTTGACGGCGAATCGTTTTTGGTGGAATGCATTCATGGTTGTCTCCTCAAAAAAGGTGTTGCTGGCATGAAAAGGGAAAACGGCCGTGCGCGCCAGCGCGCACGCCGTGAAGCTGCTGCCTCAGTTCTTCAGGTTGAGCTTGCTCACGAGTTGCTTGAAGTTGTCGTTGTCGCGCACCATCTGCGCCTTGAAGGCGGGGCCGTCGGCATAGGCATAGCCCAGGTTGAGCTTGTCCATGACCTCGCGCATGACGGGTTCGTCGGCGGCCTTCTTGCTGAAGGCCCGGATGTTTTCCACGACTTCAGGCGGCGTGCCCTTGGCCACGCCCAAGCCGCGCCAGGTGCCTATGGACAGGTCTATCTTGCGTTCCTTCATCGTCGGCACATTCTCGAAACCTTTGACGCGCTGGTCGGCCATCACGCCGAGAATCTTCAGCTTGCCGGCGGCCACGTGCACCGCGACCTCGGCCGGGCTCACGCCCACGGCGTCCACATGGCCGCCCAGCAAGGCCAGCACGGCGGGGCCGGCGCCCTGGAAGGGGATGTGGTTGAACTTGGCGCCGGTTTTTTCTTCCAGCGAGGCGGCGGCCAGGTGCCAGATCGAGCCGTTGCCGGCGTTGCCGACCTTCACGTCGCTGCCGGTCTTTTTGGCGGCGGCCAGGAAGTCTTCAATCGTGTTGTAGGGTGAATCCGCGCGCACCGTGATGGCGGCCGGGTCGGCGTTGAGGCGGGCGATGGGGATGAAATCGTCCTGCGTGATCTTGGTGATGCCCATGTGCGGCAATATGGTCACCTCGACGAAGAGCATGGCGATCTTGTAGCCGTCGGGCTTGGCGTTCACCACGTCGGCCAGGCCGATGGCGCCGCTGGCGCCCGGCTTGTTGTAGACCACCAGCGATTGGGTCGTGTATTTTTTGGCCGCTTCGGCATAGGCGCGCGCCAGCGAGTCGGTGCCGCCGCCGGGCTGGAAGGCCACCATCACTTCAATCGGCTTGTTCGGGTAGGGCTGGGCCCAGGCGCCGCCGCAGAGGCCGGTGAGCAGCAGGGCTGCGGCCAGCCGTCGGGTGCGGGTCAGGAAATTCATGCGTGTCTCGCTTTCTTTTTTATAAGGATCAAGTTGCTGTGGAGGGGAAATGAGGGGAAATCTCCGGGTGCGGGATGCTGCTTTTTTTCTTATTTCTTGGGTGCTTTTGATTGTTTGGTGGTCCGGCGCCAGCTCACGCTGAAGCGCTTGTGCGACTGGTCCATGTGTGCGTGCATGGCCGCGCGCGCGGCATCCGGGTCGTGCTTGCACACTGCGTCAAAAATCGCCTCGTGCTCCGCGATCGCCGAACGCCAGGATTCGACAGTTTCAAAATGGCCGCCCAGGCGTTCGAACAGCGGGCCACGCCGCGAATCCCAGAAGCGCTGTATGGTTTCAATCAGCACCACGTTGCCGCAGGATTCGACAATGGCGCTGTGAAACGCGCGGTCGCCGTTCAGCGGCAGCACGCCGCGGTCTGCGTCAAGTTTCATGCTGGCAATGGCCTTGTCCATGGCGTCTATGTGTTTGCGTTTGGCCTGGGTGGCGGCCATGGCGGCGACTTCGCCTTCGACCACGCGGCGCGCGCGTATCAATTCCAGCGGGCCCCATTCATCGGGCGGGATCTGCTCGGCCCGGCCGTTGGCGTGGCTGGGCGCCTTGCTGCGGTCCAGCACATAGACGCCCGAGCCGGTGCGCACCTCGACCCAGCCCTCGACTTCCATCGCGATCAGCGCCTCTCGCACCGAAGGCCGGCTCACGCCCAGCTGCCGCGCCAGGTCGCGCTCGGCCGGCAGGCGCGCGCCCACGGCCCATTCGCCGGCGGAGATCAGCGTGCGCAACTGCTCGGCGATCTGGCGATACAGGCGTTGCGGTTCGACGGTCTGCAGGGGCATGGGATGAAAACGGGAGGGAAAGAGAAAAAAGGGAAAAAGGCGACTTAAGGGTTAGCCAGAATTGGACAAGTGGTCAGGCCAATTGATAATCCCATGAAACCCCCGGGCCAACATCCGGCAAAACCCTGTAGGAGCACTGATGAGACTTGAAGGAAAAAAAGCACTGGTCACCGCGGCGGGCCAGGGCATTGGGCGCGCCAGCGCGCTGGCGCTGGCGGCCGAAGGCGCGCAGGTCTGGGCCACCGACCTGAACCCCCAACTGCTGGAAAGCTACCAGGGCGTGGCCAACGTCACCGCGCTGCCACTGAACGTGCTCGACAAGGCCGCCATCCATAAATTGGTGGGCAGCTTGCCGGCGCTGGACGTGCTGTTCAACTGCGCGGGTTTTGTGCACGGCGGCACGGCGCTGCAGGCCACCGATGAAGAGCTTGAATTCGCCTTCCAGCTCAATGTGCGCGCGCAGTTCTGGATGATCCAGGCCGTGCTGCCGAAAATGCAGGCCCAGAAACGCGGCAGCATCATCAACATGGCCAGCGTCTGCGGCAGCATCAAGGGCCTGCCCAACCGCTTTATCTACGGCACGACCAAGGCCGCGGTGATAGGCCTCACCAAAAGCGTGGCGGCCGACTTTGTGGCCGACGGCGTGCGCTGCAATGCGATCTGCCCCGGCACCGTCGACACGCCTTCGCTGCAGGACCGCATCAACGCCAACGCCGACCCGGTGGAGGCGCGCAAGGCCTTTATTGCGCGCCAGCCGCTGGGGCGCCTGGCCCAGGCGCATGAAATCGCGCCGCTGGTGGTGTTCCTGGCCAGCGACGAAGCCGCTTTTGTGACCGGCCAGGCCTACAACATCGACGGCGGCATCACCATATGAACCAGCTCGACCTGAAGGGGCGGCACGCCGTCGTGACAGGTGGTGCGGTCGGCCTGGGCTTTGCGGTTGCGCAGCGCATGCTGGCCTCGGGCGGCACGGTCACCTTGTGGGACATCAAGCCCGAAGCGCTGGCCCAGGCCAAAGAGGCGCTGGGGGCCGGTGTGCACACCGTGGCCGTCGATGTGGGCAGCCATGCCAGCGTGGTGGAGGCGGTCAAACAGACGGTGGCCCACAACCCGGCCATTGATGCGCTGGTCAATTCGGCCGGCATCACCGGCCCCAACGTCAAGCTCTGGGACTACCCGCCCGAGCAGTGGATGCAGGTGCAGCAGGTCAACCTCAACGGGCTGTTTTTCTGCTGCCGCGAAGTGGTGCCGCACATGCGCGCGCGCAACTACGGGCGCATCGTCAACATCGCCTCGGTCGCCGGCAAGGAGGGCAACCCCAACGCCAGCGCCTACAGCGCCAGCAAGGCCGCGGTGATCGCCTTGACCAAATCGCTGGGCAAGGAACTCGCCGACACCGGTGTGCGCGTCAACTGCGTCACGCCGGCCGCCGTCAAGACGCCGATTTTTGAGCAGATGACGCCCGAGTTCATCCAGTTCATGCTTTCTAAAATCCCCATGGGCCGCTTCGGCACGCCCGATGAGGTGGCCGCCATGGTGAGCTGGCTGTGCACAGAAGATTGCTCTTTTTCGACCGGCGCCGTGTTTGATCTTTCCGGCGGCCGTTCAACGTACTAACTTTTAACCTGATTCATCAAAAGGAAAAACCATGAAACTCGTTCGTTATGGCAACCCCGGCAAGGAAAAGCCCGGCCTCATCGATGCCAATGGCAAGCTGCGCGACCTGAGCGGCATCATCAAGGACATAGGCCCCGAGCAGCTCGGCGACGCCGCGCTGGCCAAGCTCGCCAAGCTCAAGACCGACAAGCTGCCGCTGGTCAAGGGCTCGCCGCGCTACGGCAGCCCGGTCACCGGCACGCGCAAGTTCATCGCTATCGGCCTGAACTACGCCGACCACGCCGCCGAATCGGGCTTGCCGATTCCGGCCGAGCCCGTCGTCTTCATGAAAGCCACCAGCTGCATCCAGGGCCCCAACGACCCCATCATGCTGCCCAAGAACTCGGTCAAGACCGACTGGGAAGTCGAGCTCGGCGTGATCATCGGCAAGCAGGCCCGCTACGTTTCGCAAAAAGCCGCGCTGGACCACGTGGCCGGCTACTGCACCATCAACGACGTCAGCGAACGCGAGTTCCAGATCGAGCGCGGCGGCACCTGGGACAAGGGCAAAGGCTGCGACACCTTCGGCCCCCTGGGCCCCTGGCTGGTCACGCGCGACGAAGTGCCGAATCCGCAGAAGCTGTCGATGTGGCTGGAAGTCAACGGCAAGCGCGTGCAGAACGGCAGCACCAAGACCATGATCTTCAGCGTCGCCAAAATCATCAGCTACGTGAGCCAGTTCATGACCCTGGAACCCGGCGACGTGATCACCACCGGCACCCCGCCCGGCGTCGGCCTGGGCATGAAGCCGCCGGTCTTCCTGAAAAAGGGCGACACCATGTCGCTGGGGATCGAGGGTTTGGGTGAGCAGCACCAGACCGTAATCCCATTCAAGCTCTGATGGCGTCCAGGGCCTGGGCTGTAAGCCTGGGCCCGGCCATGGCGGTGATGGGTTCGCGGGTGCGTGCGAACCTATTTGTTTGACGCTAAAGGCCATGCCCAGCATCTGATCCGGTTCCCGAATCAGTCCGAATCATCCCGTTACCGGCACTTGACTTCAAGCTTTGCCAGCCGCTCCCGGTACGCAAGAACCGTTCTTTTTCGAACAGCCATCCCTGCTTCATTTGCATATGTCTCTGGTGAAAATGCCACCGGGCACATAGTTCTAATAGACAAAGAATCTTCAGCTCGTATTTCCGAAGGGCAGTTTGAGATGCCAATGTAGATGTTAAGCATCGAATCGAATTCTCTCGCCGTCTTCTGAGCCCTGTCTTTCTGGCCTGCCTGGCATTGAGCATTTGCAATCCGCCAGTAGATTAAAAAGTTGGGGCTTTCAAAAAAATCCAGTGCAGCCGCTTTTTCATAGAGTTCCAGGGCCGCTTTTGGCTTGCCGCGTTCCAGGTATTCGTTGCCCCTGCATACCAGCTGTGGATATTCAGGAGCCATTTCACTCATTGACTTGGAACAAAAGAACTCTCGCGCTTGACCAGACGCGTTGGCCGAAAGAAAAAAGAGCGCGCTCCAAGCGGTCCACTTGCATATCGATTTCATCTTCCGTCTTTCATGAAATAGAACGGGTCAACTACTTGGCCCGCATTTCGTATTTCCACATGGACGTGATTAGTCATTGTGCCGTTGTACTTTATGCCGAGATTCTGAGCTCGTCCTATCGCGTCACCGGGTTCGACCCGCATTCCAATCGCGACTGGATAGGGCGAAATATAGAAAATCTTTGCGCTTTGTCCAGCCTCATTTGTAATTTCAACTCCCGTCAGGCGTGTGTCCGTTGCATAGGGATAGAGCACTCGACGCACCACACCACCAATCGGTGAAAGTATTTCTTCTCCAGGGAACGCTACGAAATCCATCCCCTGATGTGTTCGTGCCCCGCCGTCTCGACTAACACCATATGCGCCGGACCCATACCCATCCCGTCCTCGCATTCCACCATGCTCTGTGGGAGTACACCCGTAAGTCAAGCAGTAGTTAAAGAGATACCCAAATGCCGCAGTAACCGCTCCATTCTCAAACTTCCCGCCGGCAATCATGGCGCCCACGCCGCCACTGATCGCCGTAGCCACTCCATTGGCTACATCGCCTCCAACATTGATGTTGTTAGTCGCGAACTTGCCGAATACCGCGCTTGCAGCACCGGCGCCGCAATTGCCGCCACCCATGGCAGCACTGGCACATCCTGCACCAGCGTGTGCAGCGTACCGTGCAAATGAATCCGCTTCCCCTACAGTGCCTGCCGCGGTAAATAACATGGTCGTTGCGTAGGTAGTAGCCCCTGCTCTATAAGCCGCAGTTACGGACCCAGTGCTTTGGTAAGCGTAGTACGAAGACCAGATCGCTCCGCCGCAACCGCCGCAAATGGCAGTGAAAGCCGTTGCCGCGATCTGTCCGGCAGCGTAGAGCACCGGGTTGTTCATCACATACCGGTCGACCTGCTTTTGCCCCGGTTGCGCTGCGACGAGATTGAACATGTTCCGGGTGGAAGGGAAGACTGAGAATGCATTGAATGCCTTGAACATTCCCCCCAAAGTGCTGCTCAACCAGCCGTAGCCACTGGGATCAACCAGGCGCAAAGGGTTGTTGCGAACATAGGCATAGCGGTTGTAGTTCTGCAAATCACTGGCGTTGTCGATGAAGGGGTCTGAACTCATAAACCTGCCAACCAATGGGTCATAAATGCGCCCATTCATGTGGATCACCCCCATCTCATCGAGGTGCTCATGCATGGTGTAGCCTCGGTCGGTGTTGAATCCCACAATGGAATCCAGCACGTCCGGTCTGCCATTCACAAATCGCCGCTTGCCCCAGGGGTCAAAGGCCATGCGCTCGACGGCTGTGCCCGTTTCATCACTGATCGCGACCACGCTGCCCAGGTGATCGTTGTGGAAGTAACGGGTGCTGGTAGCCGGTGTTGAACCGAGTGCTCCCGTGCGGTTCACAAACAAGGCAAATGCCACCCCGCCGGCACTGACGTAATGTTTGTTCTCGGTAATGCCGCTGGCGAGCTGTTCCTTCTCGTAGCTCAGGCCCAGGCTGTCTTCGCCATTGAGGTACCAGGTCGTGCCCGGATTCGGTCCGCCCGTGACCACTTGTTTGATGCGCTGGTGCTCGGGGCCATAGACAAATGCCAGCTTCCTGTCCACCGGCCCGGCCGCGCTACCCGCCGTGGTGCCGAGCAGGCTGCCGAAGGTGATGGTGGACGGCATGTTGAAGCTGGTGTAAACCTCTCCCCTGTACGTGTGTCGCCCGTTCACCGCGTCCAGGCTTACCGTGTATTCAAGGTTGCCGTTACCCAAGGGCGTGCCATTGACCGTCTGGGCGCCTGGCTTGTAGTCGTCAAAGGCATAAACCAGCTGGCGTGTGCCGGTCAGCGCGATCTGCGCACCCGGCGCCGTCTCCAGCGTGATATTGGTCATGCGGTTGGGACGTGCGCCGTCATACCAATAGCGGCCTACGTCGCTCTTGTAAGTGATGTTGCCCCGGGCGTCATACATGACCTGGGTGGTGGTCGGTGGGCTGACCGCCCCGCCCAGCAGGGTGTTCAAGGTCAGCCGGTTCAGGCTGTCATAGCTGAAGCTCTCCTGGGTGCCGACACCGGGTGAGTTGTCGGCGCGGGTCGTCAGGTTGCCCAGGGAGTCATAGGTATAGCTCTGGTTCAGCACATTGGCGGTGGCCTGCCCCGCTTTGGTGGCAGTCTGCCCACTGAGCCGACCGTTGGCCTCGTTGTAGGCCTTGACGGTGGTGACCTGGTTGCCTTGTTTGTACTGGGTGATATGGCCTTGGGCATCCATGGCCAGCACTTCATAACTCACGGTCTGGGTAAAGCCGCCGGTGCCGCCGCCGTTGACCTGCTTGAGATAGCCACTCGCGCTGTAGACATAGCGGGCTTGGTAGCCGGTGGGCCAGGTCTTGCTGGCCATGCGGCCGGTGACGGCGTCGTAGGCGATGCTGACGATTGCCGGGGTCGCCGGGTTGTCGAGCGCGGTGGAGGTGCTGCTGGGCCGGCCCAATGCATCGTAGGTATGTACACGTTTGTAGCCGTTGTCGGCCTTGGCTTCGCAGAGCTTGCCGACACCTTTGCCGCAGGCTGTGCCATCAAACTTTTTGTCATAACTCCACTGGCTGACCAGGTCGGGCTCGGTGCGCTGGACCACGCGGCCCAAGGTGTCGTAGGCCATGGTGACGGCCTGGCCCAGGCTGTCGCGCTGCCAGACCAGTTCACCAAAGGCGTTGTAGCGATACTCCCAGGCGCCCATGGCGGGGTCGGCCATGCTGGTTTTTTGCCCGCGCTGGTTGTAGGCCATGGTGGTGATGGAGCCGGCGGCGTTGGTTCTCAGCAGCTGCCCAAGCGCGTCGTAGCTGTAGATGACCGTGTTGCCCTGGGTGTCGGCCACCTGGGCGACCTGGCCTTGGGCATTCTTGATGCTGGTTTTGGTCTGGCCCTTGCTGTTGGTCGTGACCGTGGTCAGGCCGCTGTAGCTAAAGGTGGTGACGGCAATGCCGCCTGTGGCATCGGAGTCGGGCGACTCTTCACGCGTGACGCGGCCCAGGACATCGTAGGTATAGCGGGCCCAGTAGGCGGTTCCGCCTACCAGCTTGTAGACATTGGATTTTCGCGAAACACGGCCCAGGGCATCGTATTCGGTGTCCTGCACCAGGACAGGCGCAGCACCTGCGCCGTCAAAGCCTGCCGTCTGGCTGCGCACGACGCGACCCAGGGTGTCGTAGTAGCTGCGCTTCTCGGGGGTGCTGGCGACCGCATTGGCCGCGTAGCTTTGTTCGATGGCGACCCACTTGGTCACCGCGCCGCCTATCGGGCCGGGGCAGCTGGTGCCGGCTTCGGTGCAGAGTTTGTAAGCCCAACTGGTGTAGGTGCCGTCGGCACGGGTTTCTTTGGCTTTGCGACCGAAGTCGTCGTATTCCCATCGGGTAGTCAGGCCATTGGGGCCGGTCAAGCTCGATGGGGCACCAAAGCGAGGGTCGTAGGCCTTGGTTTCGCTATGGCCCAGGACGTTGCTGCTGCTCAAGGGGAAGCGGCCGTCGCTACCGTAGCTGCTGCTGGCGCTGCGCGGAGTAGTGGCGCTGGCAATCGCGTAGCCGGTGGCACCAGCGCAGGCAGATGTCGTAACGCCGGTTTTGTTGCCGTAGGCGTCGTAGCTGTAGCTGGTCTGCAGGCAGTCGTTGGGCCTGTCGGGTTCGACCACTTCTTTGACCAGCAGGCCGATGGCGTCGTATTCAAAGCTGCTGCTGCGCGTCTGGGTGTCGGCCTGGGCCTGGCTCCAGACTAGCGTTGCCAGCAGGACCATGGCCGCGAGGCCTCTGTGAATGTTGTGTTCCATCTTGGCTCCCTGCCCTCTGTTTTTTTGAGTGGATCGGAATTTGCCGTGGATTATTCCGGCCGTGGCAGGGCCGCCCGGGCTGCTTTGCCTGCGCCCGGACAATGTTTGGTACAAAGTTTGAAATAAGCGGCAGGGGAGGTCGCTTGTGCAAAGCCTTCCGCTCCAGGGGCGCAAAAAACCTCTAATACAGCCAAGGGTTTACCCGCGCCGGGGTTAGAACTGGGTCCCTATAAGCAGGCACCCAACAACCCCTGCTTGCCGATGGTCATCAAAGTGTTGCAAAATAGAACGACCGTTCGTTTTATTTTGTAGCACCCCATGCCCGTCACAGAACTCCCCGCCAAAGCCTCCCGCGCCCCCGCCCTGGGCAGCGCCATGGCCAAAAGCCAGCAAAAAGGCCAGCAGACCAAGGCGGCCATTGTGGATGCGGCCCTGGGCCTGGCGACGCAGATCGGGCTCGAGGGCCTGAGCATAGGCGCGCTGGCCGAGGTCATGCGCATGAGCAAGTCCGGCGTGTTCGCCCATTTCGGCTCGCGCGAGGAGCTGCAGATCTCCGTGATCCGTGAATACCACGTGCGTTTTGAAGAGGAAGTCTTCTTCCCGGCCCTGCAGCAGCCACGCGGCCTGCCGCGCCTGGCGGCGCTGTTTCACAACTGGATGAAGCGCACCTCGCTCGAGATCGATTCGGGCTGCCTGTACATCAGCGGCGCCGTTGAATTTGACGACAGGCCGGGCCCGGTGCGCGATGCGCTCGCGGGTTCGGTGCGCACCTGGCTGGCCGCCATGTACCGCGCCGTGGTGCAGGCCAAGGAGGCCGGCCACCTGCGGCCCGACGCCGACGAACACCAGATGGCTTTTGAAATCCACGGCCTGATCCTGGCGCTGCATTACGAGGCGCGCTTCCTGAAGACGCCGGGCTCCATGGACCGCGCCAACACGGGCTTTGCCAACATCCTGGGGCGTTACGGCGCTGACGCCGCCGCGCCTTCCACCCCTTCCACCCCTTCCACCTCCTCCGCTTCGCCCAAAAAAGCTTCGGGCAAAGCCTCCCCTTCCAAACCGGTTTAACGCTAAAGGACCCACCCCCATGCCACAGTACAGCCCGCCCCTGCGCGACATGCAATTCGTCATGCACGAAGTGCTCAAGGTCACCGATGAATTCAAGGCCATCCCCAAGCACGCGGACGTCGACGTCGAGACCATCAACGCGGTGCTCGAGGAAGCCGGCAAGTTCGCCGCCGAAGTGACCTTTCCGCTGAACATCAGCGGCGACGAAGAGGGCTGCAAGCTCGACAAGACCACGCATGAAGTCACGCCGCCCAAAGGTTTCAAGGAAGCCTATGCGCAGTACGTCGAGGGCGGCTGGGCCGCGCTGAGCTGCGACCCCGAATACGGCGGCCAGGGCCTGCCTTTTGTGCTGAACCAGTGCCTCTATGAAATGCTGAACTCGGCCAACCAGGCCTGGACCATGTACCCGGGCCTCTCGCACGGCGCTTACGAGGCCCTGCATGCCCACGGCACCGACGAGCAGAAAAAGCTCTACCTGCCCAAGCTCACCAGCGGCGAATGGACGGGCACCATGTGCCTGACCGAGCCGCATTGCGGCACCGACCTGGGCCTCTTGCGCACCAAGGCCGAACCGCAGCCCGACGGCACTTACCGCCTGACCGGCAACAAGATCTTCATCAGCGCCGGTGAGCACGACATGGCCGCCAACATCGTGCACCTGGTGCTGGCCCGCCTGCCGGACGCGCCCCAGGGCAGCAAGGGCATCAGCCTGTTCGCCGTGCCCAAGTTCAACATCGGCAAGGACGGCGCCCTCGGTTCTCGTAACGGCATCTACTGCGGCGGCCTGGAGCACAAGATGGGCATCCACGGCAACGCCACCGCGCAGATGGTGCTCGAAGACGCCGTCGGCACCATGGTGGGCGCGCCCAACAAGGGCCTGGCCGCGATGTTCGTGATGATGAATGCCGCCCGCCTGGGCGTAGGCAACCAGTCGCTGGGGCTGACCGAAGTGGCCTTCCAGAACGCGCTGGCCTATGCCAAGGACCGCATCCAGATGCGTTCGCTGTCCGGCGTCAAGGCCAAGGACAAGCCCGCCGACCCCATCATCGTGCACCCCGACGTGCGCAAGATGCTGCTGACGGCCAAGGCCTACGCCGAAGGCGGCCGGGCGCTGGCCATCTACTGCACGCTGCTGCTCGACAAGGAACTGCACCACCCTGACGAGAAGGTGCGCAAGGATTCCGGCGAAATCGTCGCCTTGCTCACGCCCATCGTCAAAGCCTTCCTGACCGACAACGGCCACATTTCCACCAACGCCTGCATGCAGGTCTTCGGCGGCCACGGCTTCATCAAGGAATGGGGCATGGAGCAGTTCGTGCGTGACAACCGCATCAACATGATTTACGAAGGCACCAACACCATCCAGTCGCTGGACCTGCTGGGCCGCAAGGTGCTGGGGAACAACGGCGCCACGCTGAAGAAATTCGGCAAGGTGATTGGCGCGCTGATCGCCGAGGAAGGCGTCAACGAGAAGATGGCCGAGTTCATCAACCCGCTGGCCTACCTGGCCGACCAGATGACCAAGTTCACCACCGAGCTGGGCTTCAAGGGCTTCCAGAACCCCGACGAAGTGGGCGCTGCCGCCGTCGACTACCTGCGCGTGGCCGGCCACCTGGTGTTCGGCTACTTCTGGGCACTCATGGCCCAAACCGCGCTGCGCGAGATCGCCGCGGGCAACACCGACAAGTTCTACGTGGCCAAGCTGCAGACCGCGCGCTTTTATTTCGCCAAGCTGTTCCCCGAAACCGCCACGCTGATGCGCACGGCGCGCGCCGGCAGCAAGCCCTTGATGGAAACCGACGAAGCACTGGCTTGAGCTTTTTTACAGATCAACGGGAGACACCATGAAACGCAAATTGCTGATCATCGCCTTGAGTCTTGTCGCTATCCCCGCCCTTGCCCAGAACACGCCGGTCGGCTTGTGGCGCGGCTTTGACGAAAAGACCGGCGAGCCAAAATTCGAAGTCCGCATCGCGGAAACCGGTGGTGTGCTGAACGGCAAGGTCGAAAAGCGCCTGTCTCCCGGCGTCAAGCCTGACGACATCTGTACCGAATGCACGGATGACCGCAAGGACAAGCCGCGCCTGGGCCTTGAAATCATTCGCGGTGCCAAGAAGTCGCCCGACGGCGACGTTTGGGAAGGCGGCAAGATCCTCGATCCCGAGAATGGCAAAAGCTACACCCTCAAGATGACACCCATCGAGAGTGGCAAGAAGATGGAAGTCCGCGGATCCATCGGGCCTTTTGGCCGCACCCAGACCTGGACAAGAATTAACTAACTGATTGAACACCCCGCCTGCGGCTCACTGCGTGTAGCCACATCCCCCCTTGCAGGGGCGACAGCTGTGGCCCGGCGAAGCCGGTTCCACGCTGTCACTTGCCTGGGATTGGGAAGAGATTCGATACAAGATAAGCAACCCATAAGGAACGAAACAATGTCACGATTCCAAGTCAAAAAAGTCGCCGTGCTCGGCGCCGGCGTCATGGGCGCGCAGATCGCCGCCCACCTGGTCAACGTCAAGGTGCCGGTGATCCTGTTCGACCTGCCCGCCAAGGAAGGCCCGAAGAACGGCATCGTCATCAAGGCGGTCGAAGGCCTCAAGAAGCTCAAGCCGGCCCCGCTGGGCGTGCCCGAAGACGCGGCGCTGATCCAGCAGGCCAACTATGAAGAAAACATGGAGCTGTTGCGCGAATGCGACCTCGTCATCGAGGCCATCGCCGAGCGCATGGACTGGAAGACCGACCTGTACCACAAGATCGCGCCCTTCATCGCCGAGGGCGCCATCGTGGCCAGCAACACCTCGGGCCTGTCCATCACCAAGCTCAGCGAGGCGCTGCCCGAATCCATCAAGCCGCGTTTCTGCGGCATCCACTTCTTCAACCCGCCGCGCTATATGACGCTGGTTGAGTTGATCAACACGCCGACCACCGAACCCAAGGTGCTGGACGACCTGGAAGCCTTCGTCACCAGCGCGCTGGGCAAGGGCGTGATACGCGCCCACGACACACCCAACTTCATCGCCAACCGCGTCGGCATCGCCAGCATGCTGGCCACCATCAAGGAGGCCGATGCCTTCAAGCTCACGTATGACGTGGTCGACGACCTGACCGGCAAGAAGCTGGGCCGCGCGAGCTCAGGCACCTTCCGCACCGCCGACGTGGTGGGCCTGGACACCATGGCCCACGTCATCAAGACGCTGCAGGACAACCTTGGCCCCGGCAAGGTGGAGGACCCGTTTGCCGACATCTACGGCACACCGCCCGTGCTGGCCAAGCTGCTGGAATCAAAAAGCCTGGGCCAGAAGACCGGCGCCGGCTTCTACAAAAAACAGGGACGCGACATCCTGCGCCTGGACCCGGAAAGCATGGAATACGTTCCGGCCGGCGCCAAGGCCAATGAGGTCGTGGGCCGCATGCTCAAAAAGCCCGCGGGCGAGCGCCTGAAGCTTTTGCGCGAAGCCGAGGGCGCTGAAGCGCGCTTCCTCTGGGCCATCCTGCGCGACCAGTTCCACTATGCCGCCGTGCACCTCGAAAGCATCGCCGAAACCGCGCGCGACATCGACTTCGCGATGCGCTGGGGTTTTGGTTCCAAGCAGGGCCCGTTCGAACTCTGGCAGCAGGCCGGCTGGAAGCAGGTCGCGACCTGGATCCAGGAAGACATTGACGCCGGCAAGGCGCTGTCCAAGGCGCCGCTGCCCGAGTGGGTGTTCAAGGGCCCGGTCGCCGAAGCCGGCGGTGTGCACACCGAGCAGGGCTCGTGGAGCGCCTCAGCGAAAAAATTCATCCCGCGCCGCAAGCTGCCGGTGTACGAGCGCCAGTTCTTCCCGGAAGACGTGCTGGGCTCGAAGGCGCCCGCGTTTGAAACGGCCGGCACCACCTTGCATGAAGACGACGCGATCCGCCTCTGGACGCTGGGCGGCGCGAACGACGACGTGCTGATCGCCAGCATCAAGACCAAGATGCACGCCATCAGCCCCGACGTGGCCGAAGGCCTGGCCATGGGCGTGGACCTGGCCGAGAAAAGCTACAAGGGCATGGTCATCTGGTCCAACGACGAGATGTTCTCGGCCGGCGCCGACCTGCAAGCCATGCTGCCCGCCTTCATGATGGGCGGCGCCAAGGCGATTGAAGGCGCGGAAGCCGAACTGCAGAACGTGATGCTCAAGCTGCGCTACGCGGCCGTGCCTGTGGTGTCGGCTATTCGCGGCATTGCGCTGGGCGGCGGCTGCGAAATGGCGGTCTACTCGGCCAAGCGTGTGGCCGCGATGGAAAGCTACATCGGCCTGGTCGAAGTCGGCGTGGGCCTGGTGCCCGGCGCCGGCGGCCTGACCTATATCGCCCGCCGCGCCGCGGAGAACGCCGGCACCTCGACCAACAAGGACATCCTGCCTTTCCTGACCGAAGGCTTCACGGCCGCGGCCATGGCCAAGGTCGGCACCAGCGCGATTGAAAGCCGCAAAATCGGTTATTTGCTCGACAGCGACGTGATCGTGCCGAACAAGGACGAACTGCTTTTCGTCGCGCTCAATGAGGCGCGCGCGCTGTTCAACTCGGGCTACCGCGCGCCGCACAAGCGCCAGTTCCCCGTGGTGGGCCGCAACGGCTGGGCCACCATCAAGGGCCAGCTCGTCAACATGCGCGACGGCGGCTTCATCAGCGCCCACGACTTCCACATCGCCGGCCTGATCGCGGGTGTGGTCTGCGGTGGGGATGTCGATGCCGGCACGCTGGTGACGGAAGAGTATTTGATGACGCTGGAACGCCAGGCATTCTGCTCGCTGCTCGAACACCCCAAGACCCAGGAACGGATCATGGGAATGATGAGCACCGGCAAACCGGTTCGCAATTGATAAAGCTACTGCGGAGCCACCATGCGTCGTTGCAGCCCCAAGAAAATCCTCACGACCTTCAAGGTCGCTCCGGTTTTCTTCGGGCGCCCGCGCCTAGCCTGATGGCTCCTCGCTACGCTTTCTCAACCACGAACAAGTTACCTCTATGACCATACCTGTCCATACCCCCAACCGCCTGGCGCGGCAACTGCAGCGGCTCGATGACGTGCCAGTCTTTGCCCGCTCCTGGTTTCGCAGCGTGGTGCTGCGCCGCGCAGTGCCCTTCACCGGCACCGCCGGCCTGGACTTCCTCGAGATGGGGACGGGCCGCGTCGAGATCGGCATCAAAAACGAGAAAAAGGTGCAGAACCACATCGGCGGCGTGCATGCCTCGGCCATGAACCTGCTGGCGGAAACCGCCACCGGCATGGTGGTGGGCATGAATGTGCGCGACGACTGCATCCCGTTGGCCAAAGAACTGAAGATGGCGTTCAAAAAGCGCGCCACCGGCGCCCTGCGCGCCGTGGCCACGCTGAGCGATGCGCAGCGCGCGGCCATGCAGGCCAGCGACAAGGGTGAGGTCACCGTGCCGGTCACCGTGACCGATGAAGCCGGCGTGAACCCGGTGGAATGCGAATTTGTCTGGGCCTGGATTCCCTCCGGCCCGCGGAAGTAAGCCTGCGCATGAAGACGGTCGACACCCTCACCCCAACCCTCTCCCGCCCGCGGGAGAGGGAGCAAGAGCGGGAGGCCTTTGTGTCTGGCTCCCTCTCCCGCGAGCGGGAGAGGGCGGGGGTGAGGGTGCGTTCCCGTTCCCTGCGCCAGGGACAAACCGATGCGGAGGCCCTGCTGTGGTCGAAGCTGAGAAGCCGGCAACTCAAGGACCTGAAGTTTCGGCGCCAGCATCCAATAGGCCCTTATTTCGCCGATTTCGCATGTATTGAGATAGGTTTGGTCATTGAACTGGATGGCGGCCAGCACGCAGAGGAAGCCGCTGGCAGCCATGACGAGAAACGCGGCAGTGACATGGCCGCCCTGGGTTTTCAAACCTTACGGTTCTGGAACAACGACGTTTTGAGCAAGACAGAGGCTGTACTGGAAAAGATACTGCAAACAGCCGAGACCCTCACCCCCGCCCTCTCCCGCAAGCGGGAGAGGGAGCAAGAAAATAGCAAAGGAACATCATGAGCAAACAAGTCCAGGAAGCCTACATCGTCGCCGCCACGCGCACGCCCATCGGGCGCTCGCACAGGGGCTATTTCCGCAACACGCGGCCCGACGACCTGCTGGTCAAGGCGCTGCAGGCCGCGCTGGCGCAAGTGCCGTCGCTGGACCCGAAGGCAATTGAAGACATTATTTGCGGCTGCGCGATTCCCGAAGGCCCGCAGGGCCTGAACGTGGCGCGCATAGGCGCGGTGCTGGCCGGCCTGCCGACCAGCGTGGGCGGCATCACCGTGAATCGCTTCTGCGCCTCCGGCCTGTCGGCCATCCAGATGGCGGCCGACCGCATCCGTGTGGGCGAGGCCGACGTGATGGTCGCCGCCGGCACCGAGAGCATGAGCATGGTGCCCATGTCGGGCAACTCGCCCTCGCTGTCGCCCAGCATGTTCATGAACGACGAAAACGTCGGCATCGCCTACGGCATGGGCCTGACGGCCGAGAAGGTGGCCCAGCAGTGGAAGGTCTCGCGCGAGGCGCAGGACCAGTTCGCGCTCGAGTCGCATCTCAAGGCCATCAAGGCCCAGCAGGCCGGCGAGTTCAGCAATGAGATCACGCCGGTCGAAGTGACCGACCGCACGGCCAACCTGGAAACCGGCGAGGTGGTCGCCAAGACGCGCACCGTGAGCCTGGACGAGGGCCCGCGCCCCGACACCTCGCTTGAGGGCCTGGCCAAGCTCAAGACGGTGTTTGCCGCGCGCGGTTCGGTCACCGCCGGCAACAGCTCGCAGACCTCTGACGGCGCGGGCGCGCTGGTGCTGGCCAGCGAAAAAGCGGTTAAACAATTCGGCCTCAAGCCGCTCGCGCGTTTTGTGAGCTATGCCGCCAAGGGCGTTCCGCCCGAGATCATGGGCATTGGCCCCATTGAGGCGATTCCCGCCGCCCTGCGTTATGCCGGCCTCAAGCAGGAAGACATCGACTGGTTTGAACTGAACGAGGCCTTTGCCGCGCAGTCGCTGGCCGTGATCAACACGCTCAAGCTGGACGCCTCCAAGGTCAACCGCATGGGTGGCGCAATTGCGCTGGGCCATCCGCTGGGGGCTACGGGTGCGATCCGGGCTGCTACGGTGATTCATGCGCTGCATCGGCATCAACTTAAATACGGAATGGTCACGATGTGCGTAGGGATGGGACAAGGCGCCGCCGGCATCTTCGAGCGCGTTTAGGGCTACTGCGCGGGCGCATTGCGTCGTTGCAGCCCAAAGAAAATCCTCACGACCCTGAAGGTCGCTCCGGTTTTCTTCGGGCGCCCGCGCCTCGCACTGCATCCCGCTCGCTACGCCTTTGAGGCCGTGGTGGTTGAGTCCGTAGTGGTTGAGTCAGTGGCGACAGTGATGGCGATCAACTTTTTGGAGGCTACATGCAAATCCAGACTCTCGACACCGGCACGGCGCAGCTCTCGCTGCGGGTTTACGACGCGACCCTGGCGGCGCACACCAGTGTGGTGATTGGCGGGGCCATGGGGGTGCGGCAGAACTACTACGCACCGTTTGCGCAGTGGCTGTCGAGCCAGGGTTTTCGGGTCACGACCTTTGATTACCGCGGCTCGGGGGATTCGCTGCCGGACTCGGCCAAGGGCAGCCTGCGCGGTTTCAAGGCCGACCTGCTGGATTGGGCCGGCGACTATGAGGCCGTGGTCGATGCTGCCAAGGCGGCTTTGCCGGATGCGCCGCTGTACCTGCTGGGCCATAGCCTGGGCGCGCAGCTGCCGGGTTTTTTGAAGAACCAGGACAAGATCAATGGCCTGGTCAGCATCGCGGCGGGCAGTGGCTACTGGCGCGACAACGCGCCGCAGCTGCGGCGCATGATTTTGTACTTCTGGTACGTGCTGGTGCCGCTGGCGACGCGGCTCTTTGGTTATTTCCCGGGGCGCACGCTGCGCAAGGTCGGCGACCTGCCGGCCGGCGTGATGATGCAGTGGCGCAAGTGGTGTTTGAACCCGCAGTACAGCGTGGGCGCCGAGGGCGAAAGCGCGCGCCTGAGTTACGGCAAGGTCAGCTTCCCGGTCACGGCGCTGTCCATCGCCGATGACGAACTGATGACCTGGCGCGGCACGCAAAACCTCATCAACCTCTATACCAACGCGCCGCGCAGTTTTGAGCGCATCGCGCCGGCCGACCTCCAAGTCAGGCGCATCGGCCATTTCGGGTTCTTCCGCGAGCAGTTCAACAACACCCTGTGGCCGCGCGCCCAGCAGATCATCGAAGGCATGGCCGGCGTCGCCAGGAAGACGGCCTGAACCGCGAAGCTGCTGCACACTTGCCGACATGAGCAATCCCCATTCTTTTGACCAGGCGCTGCGGCTGGCAGCCGCCGGCGCCGACAGGCCCGACACCTGGCTGGGCCACAGCAGCCCTGATTACTGGAACATGGTGGGCCCCTTCGGCGGCACTACGGCGGCCACGGCCTTGCGCGCCATCCTGATGCACCCGGCCCTGCTCGGCGAGCCGGTCGCGCTGACCGTCAACTACGCGGCGGCCATGGCCGAAGGCCCTTTCAGCGTGACGGCCAAACCGGTGCGCACCAACCGCTCGACCCAACACTGGACGGTGGAGCTGTCGCAGGACGGTGACGCCGGCGGTGCCGTGATGACGGCCACCGCCGTCACGGCCGCGCGCCGCGAGACCTGGAGCCTCAACGACACGCCCATGCCCGCGGTGACGCTGGCCGATGCGACGGGCCGGCTGCGCTTTGCCACCTCTGCCTGGACCAACCGCTACGACATGCGGCCGGTGCGCGGCGTGATCCCGCAGGTCTGGGACGGCAGCGGCGTGGACAGCCTGACCCAGCTATGGGTGCGCGACGACCCGCCGCGCCCGCTGGACTTCCCGGCGCTGGCCGCCATGTCCGACGTGTTCTACCCGCGCGTCTGGCTGCGCCGCGCCACGCGTGTGCCGGCCGGCACGGTCTCGATCACGACCTATTTCCATGCGGACAGCCGGCAGCTCGCGGAATGCGGCGAAGGCTTTTTGCTGGGGCAAGCAAAGGCGCAGGCTTTTCGCAACGGCTTTTTTGACCAGACAGCGCAGCTGTGGAGCGGGGCCGGCGTGCTGTTAGCCACCAGTACGCAGATCGTCTATTACAAGGAATAGCCGCCGCCCACAAAACCCTCCTGGCGTTGTTGCGCCGCCTTGCCGTGCTGGTGCACTGTCTGCGGCGACGCGCCTAGCCAGGACCGCTTCGCTGGGTTTTGTGAGCGGCTGTTCTTCCTACCACCTAAACTTGGCTTCTCAACGGAAAACACCATGAACACTCCCACCCCTATTTCCACCGGCAGCATCCCCGAAATCCTGAGCCACATCGACGCGGGCGTGATGACCATCACGCTGAACCGCCTGGACAAGAAAAACTCCATCACCTCCGCCATGTACGGCGCCCTGGCCGATGCGCTCGAATCGGCCAACCACGACACGGCGGTGCGCGCGGTGGTGATCCAGGGCCACGAAACGATTTTTTCGGCCGGCAACGACATTGCCGATTTCCTGAACAAACCGCCCGCCACCATGGACTCGCCGGTGTTCCGCTTCCTGCGCGGCATCAGCAGCTTCCCCAAGCCGCTGGTCGCCTCGGTGTGCGGCCCGGCCGTCGGCATAGGCACCACACTGCTGTTGCACTGCGACCTGGTCTATGCGGGCGACAACGCCGCGTTCTCCATGCCCTTTGTGAACCTGGGCCTGTGCCCCGAGGCGGCGTCCAGCTTCCTGGTGCCGCAGCTCATGGGCTACCCGCGCGCGGCCGAGGCCCTGCTGCTGGGCGAGCCGTTCATGGCCGAAACGGCATTGGAGATAGGCCTCATCAACCGCATCGTGCCGCCCACCGAAGCCAATGCGCTGGCACAAAGGCAGGCGCAAAAACTGGTGGCCAAGCCGCTGAGCGCGCTGATGGAAACCAAGCGGCTCATGAAAAAAGGCAACGCCACTCTCGTGGCCGAGCGCATGGCTGAAGAGGGCGCGAGTTTTGGGCGCATGCTGGGTGAACCGGCTGCGAAAGAGGCCTTCACTGCGTTCATAGAGAAGCGCCGGCCAGACTTCAGCGCAGTCTGAAGTCTGCGTCCGAAGGGGCTTTGAACTTCTTGCTCCTTCCCCCAGCGGGGGAAGGAGTTACTTCCAAGCTCCAGCGGCTTTTAAATTTCGAAGCGAATCCCCTGCGCGAGAGGCAGGCTGGAGCCGTAGTTGACGGTATTGGTCGCCCGGCGCATATAGGCCTTCCACGAGTCCGATCCCGACTCGCGTCCGCCCCCCGTTTCTTTCTCGCCGCCGAAGGCGCCGCCAATCTCCGCGCCGCTGGTGCCGATGTTGACGTTGGCAATGCCGCAGTCGGAGCCGCGCGCCGAGGTGAAGATCTCGGCTTCGCGCAGGTCCTGCGTGAAGACGGCCGAGGACAGGCCGTGCACCACGGCATTGTTCATGGCGATGGCCTCTTCAAAATTGTCATAGGGCACGACGTAGAGGATGGGCGCGAAGGTTTCGTGCAGCATGGGGCCGGCTTGTTCCTTCAATTCCACGATGGCGGGGCGCACATAATGGGCCGAGCCTTCGCCGGGCTGCTTGTCACCGAAATGCACGGTGGCGCCCAGCTTCTTCGCTTCGGCCAGGGCCGACTGCATGGCTTCAAACGCGCGGCCGTCGATCAGCGGGCCGACCAGCGTGCCGTCTTTCAGCGGGTTGCCGATGGGCAGGCGTTCAAAAACAGCGACCAGGCGTTTGACCAGTTCAGGATAAATGGAGCGGTGCACGACCAGGCGGCGCAGGCTGGTGCAGCGTTGGCCGGCGGTGCCGGCCGCCGCGAAGGCCGCGCCGCGCACCACGAGTTCCAGGTTCGCCGAAGGGCAGACAATGGCCGCGTTGTTGCCGCCGAGTTCGAGCAAGGAGCGCTTGAACAGGCCGGCGCAGGCAATCGCCACGTTCTTGCCCATGGCGGTGGAGCCGGTGGCGCTGACCAGCTTGACGTGCGGGTGCTTCACCAGCGCCTCGCCGGTGGCGCGCTCGCCGATCAGCAGTTCGCTGAGCCCTTGCGTGGTCAGGCCGAGTTCTTTGGCCGTCTGTAGCAGCAGGCCGTTGAGCGCGATGGCCGACAGCGGCGTTTTTTCCGAAGGTTTCCAGGCCAAGGTGTTGCCGCAGACCAGGGCCAGCGCGGCGTTCCAGGCGAACACCGCCATCGGGAAATTGAAGGCCGAGATGATGCCGACCACGCCCACCGGGTGCCAGGTTTCCAGCAGCTTGTGGTCGGGACGTTCGCTGGCGATCGTCAGGCCGTAAAGCTGGCGCGACAGGCCGACCGCGAACTCGCAAATGTCGATGACCTCTTGCACCTCGCCCAGGCCCTCCTGCAAAATTTTCCCGGTCTCCAGCGAGATCAGCTGGCCCAGCCCGGCCTTGTGGCGGCGCACGGTTTCGCCAAAGGCGCGCACCAGTTCGCCGCGCTTGGGCGCGGGTACGTTGCGCCACTCAAGGAAACGCTGGTGCGCGGCATTGAGCGCGCTGTCGACCTCGGCGGCGCTGTGCACGGCCACACGGGCCAGCTGGCTGCCGTCGATGGGCGTGGCCACCGTGATAGCCGCAGGTGCCTTGCTGGCCAGTTCGGCACTCAGGCCCAGGGCTTTGAAAAGGGATGAAACGTCGTTGGCGTGACTCATGGTGAAGTCCTTTCGTGGTGTGTCTTGAAATCAGTGTGGGATGGCGAGCTCGCGCAGTCCGCGGCCCAGGCGTTCGGCGCCTTGCCGCAGCGCGTCCGGCGTGGGGTTGGCAAAACTCAGGCGCAACCAGGGCTGTGCGCTGTTGCCGATGCTGAAGGCGGCGCCCGGCACCACCAGCACCTGGTGTTGAAGGCCGAAGTCCACCCAGGCCTGTGTGGGCAGCAAGGGCAGGGCGGCGTTGAGTTTTGCCCATATGAACATGCCGCCCCGCGGCTTGTCAAACTCCAGCAGGCTGCTGCAATGCGCGCGCAGAGCCTGGTCCAGCGTTGCGCCTTTGGCGGCATAGGCCGGGCGCAGATCCGCCAGGTGCGGGCCCAGGCGCCCGGAGGCCAGCATGGCCGCCAGCGTCAGCTGCTCCAGCGAACCGCTGTGCACGTCGGCCGCCTGCTTGGCCAGCACCACGCCGCGCACAATCTCGGCCGGCGCGAGCAGCACACCCAGGCGCAGGGCCGGGGCGACGACCTTGGAGTAGCTGGTCATGTAAGCGACCTGCGCGGGCGAGCCGGCCTGCTGGTTCAGCTGTGCGAGCGAAGGCGGCGGCGCTTCCTCAAACCAGAGTTCGCCATAGGGATCGTCTTCGATGAGTGTCACGCCATACTGCGCGGCCAGCTCCAGCAGGCGCAGGCGGCGCGCCAGCGGCATCACGGCGCCGGTCGGGTTGGCGAAATTGGGCACGACGTAAAGAACACGCGGGCGGTCGGCCTGCAGGATGGGCTCGAGCTTGTCGATGTCCATGCCTTGCGCGTCGGTCGGTACTTCGACCAGGCGCGCGCCCGCGAAACGAAAAGCCTGTAGCGCTGCGGGATAGTTAAAGGATTCCACCGCCACGCCTTCGCCGGGTTCAACCAGCACGCGCGCGAGCAGGTCTATGGCCTGCTGCGAACCGGTGGTGATCAGCACGCCGTCAGCCTGTGCCGCGAGGCCACGCTGCTGCAGCAAGGCCGCGCTGGCTTCGCGCAGCGCGGCCAGTCCTTCGGTGGCGCCGTATTGCAGGCTGCGGCCCTGCAACTGGCCGGCCACCTCCAGCAGCGACTCGCGCAGCCAGTCGGCCGGCAGCAGCGCCGGGTCGGGGTGGCCGCCCGCCAATGAAATCATGCCCTCCTGGCCGGCGAGTGCCAGCATGGCGCGTATCGGCGAGCCGCTGGCCTGCGCATACAACGGGCGCAGTGCCCCGCGCGCGTCTGTCATGCGCGGGCGGCCGTCATGCCGAAGATGCCGGTGGCATTGCCGGCGTCAAAGGCCAGGTCCAGGCGCGGCTGCACCGGGTCGTTGGCCGCGCCGGCGGTGTTCAGTTCGTCGCGTGTGATGAATTCGTAAAACGAGCCGGGCACTTCACGCGAGACGCGGCCTTCGGTGGTGATGAAGTCGCGTTGCACGCCGGCCGCGCGAAAGGCGGTCTGGCGCACGCGGCCGCTGGCGGAGACCTCGACCTTGTCCTTGATGGGCCGGCCCAGCGCGCGCTGGCGTTCGGCCACCGCATCCACGTCGTCCACGCGGTCGGTTGCGTGGTTGAAGGCATTGCCTTCGGTGGAAATCCAGGCCATCTCGGCCGATTCGGCCAGCAGCAGCTCGTAGTCGTCCATCGCGAACACACCGTGCTGGCGGTCAAAGCATTGCAGCAATTGCGGCAGCAGGCGCAGCGCTTGCGCCAGCGGCAGCACGCCGTCGCGCGTGAGCTGCTCCAGGTCGGCGACGTCTTGCGGGCCCAGTGGGTCGCGCGAGCTGGACAGCACACGCGTGACGGCCGACTGGAAGGGCGCGGAGAACTGCTCTGGGTGCAGTTCGGAAACGAAGAACTGCGCGATGTCTTCGGGGAAATCGCGGTGGCTGTAGGCCCGGCCCGTCATCTTCAGGCGCGGCAGCGGGTAGGTGCCCTGCAATTCAAAACCCAGCGGCCGCAGCACGCGCGTGAAGGCCGCCTCGCCGGCCGGCAAAGCGCCGCTGGGCCAGCGCACGGTGCGCAACGCGCCGTGGTCGAACACCACCTTGCGCTGCTGGCCCACCACGTCGCTGGCGATGTAGTCCTGCCCGGCCGGCACGCGCTGCACCAGGCCGTGGAACAAGGCCATATTGAGTGCCTGGGCCAGTTCTGCGCGGCTCACGGTGCCGGATGGGGCTTGCTGCAGGCCGGGATGAACGTACATTTGTTCATGAATTGTTTTGACGGCCTCGGGCGGAAGGCAGGCAGCGAGCAGCTTCTGGAGATGGGTCATTTCAGGGGTATTTATGCTGTAGAAAGCCGGATTTTCGGTAATTTCGGCAGCATGCACAAAGGATCAATTTCGATGGAGGCATGAGCTATATTCATGCGATGCGCCGAAAAATCCCCTCCACCCAGGCCCTGCTGGCTTTTGAAGCGGCTGCCCACCGCGGCAGCTTCACCCTGGCAGCGCAAGACCTGTCGGTGAGCCAGAGCGCGGTCAGCCACCAGATCCTGGGGCTGGAGCAGGAGCTGGACGTGAGCCTGTTTCGCCGCCTGCCGCGCCAGCTGGAGTTGACCGACGCCGGCCGCTCGCTGCTGGCACGTGTCAGCCCGGCGCTGGATTCGCTGGAGGCCGCAATGCTGGACCTGGTCTCGTCCAAAGGCGAGGGCGGCACGCTGGAGCTCGGTGTGGTGCCGACGTTTGCGACCAAGTGGCTGATCCCGCGCATGCCGTCTTTCCTGAAGGCGCACCCGCATGTAACCTTGAACCTGGCGACGCGCCTGCAGCCTTTTGATTTCTCGTTGACGGGGCTGGATGCCGCCATCCATTACGGCCGGCCCGACTGGCCGGGCACGGAGTCCGAATACCTGATGGGCGAGGACAGCGTGGTGGTCTGCAGCCCGGCGCTCATCAAGGCACGCCAACTCCGCGAGCCGGCCGACGTGCTGAAATTCACCTTGATCCACCAGAGCACGCGCCCGAACGCCTGGCGCGACTGGTTTCAGCTGGCCGGCATCGCCGACACGCAAAGCTCCGGCACCGGCCCCAAGTACGAGTTGTTTTCGATGATCGCGCAGGCCGTCAAGGCCGGCCTGGGCCTGGCCGTGCTGCCGCGCTTCCTGGTGGCCGACGACATCGCCGACGGCACGCTGGCCGTGCCCTTTGATCTCTCGCTGAGTTCGGACTTCGCCTACTACCTGGTCTGGCCCTCGCAGAAAACCAGCTGGCGGCCGCTGGTGCAGTTGCGCGATTGGCTGCGCGAGCAGGCGGCTGCGCCCTGAACGGAGCCGCTCAAAAACCCTCCTGGCGTTGTTGCAGCCGCCTTGCCGTGCTGGAGCACTGTCTGCGGCGGCGCGCCTAGCCAGGACCGCTTCGCTGGGTTTTGTGAGCAGCTCTTAAGTTTTGTCAGCGGGCGCCAGACTTTGAGCCGGCCTGCGTAAGGTGCTGTCAAAGGGATTGATCTGCGCGCCTATGGCCGCGGCCTCGCGTTTGAGCAATTCGACCACCGTGGGCAGGCGGTCCGGGCTCAGGCGTGAGGAAATCGTGCCGACGCTGAGCGCGGCGACGGCGCGGCCGTCGCGGTCCAGCACCGGCACGCCGACACCGGCCATGCCGTCCAGCAGGTTGGTGTTGCGCCCGGCATAGCCGAGCTCGCGCACGCGCTCGATCTCGGTGCGCAGGTAGACCTCGTCGTAGACGCCGAACTCGCGCACGCGCGGCAGGTTGTAGCGGATCACTTCCTCGCGCTCGGTCTCGGGCAGGAAGGCCAGGATGGCCAGGCTGCCCTGGCCCATGCCCAGCGCCACGCGCCCGCCGATGTCGCCGGTGAAGGAGCGTATCGGGAAGGGGCCCTCGCTGCGGTCCAGGCAGACCGCGTCAAAGCCGCTGCGCACCAGCAAGAAGATGGTGTCGCCCAGGCTGGCGCACAGGCGCAGCATGGACGGCCGGCACAGGCCGCGCAGGTCCATGGAGTTGCCGGCCTGCGCGGCCAGCGCGAAAAATTCGATGCTCAGCCGGTAGAGCTTGGAGCCGGCTTCCTGCTCCACCACGCGCTCGGCCACCAGGCTTTTCAGGATGCGGTGGGTGGTCGCCTGGGTCAGGCCCGTGGCCTTGGCGACGTGGGTGATGCGCCCGCCCTTGGCCTGCGTCGCGGCCAGTGCCCGGATGATGGAAAAAGCGCGCTGCACGCTGCTGGAGCTATTGTCTTCGTCTTTCACGGTCTCTCCTTTGGCGGAATCAGTATTGACTTAAGTGTATATAAATTCCATTAAACGGAATAAATCAAATAAAGATATCTCTATACGGAATAACCTATTGACGATTTTTTCGTACATGCCATAGCATGAAGTCATCAGGGTGTCACCGTTTTGTACGTCGTTTTGTCTGTGCGGCGCTGGCCACCCCCTTGTTGCAGAGGTGCTCCCCATGTCCTTTTTGACCCTGGCGAACGTGAACAAGTCCTATGGCGCGACCCGCGCCGTGGCCGACATGAACCTGTCGGTCGAAAAAGGCGAATTTGTCTCGCTGCTGGGCCCCTCGGGCTGCGGCAAGACCACCACCTTGCAGATGATCGCGGGCTTTTGCGAGGTGACCTCGGGGCAGGTCACGCTGGACGGCCGCGACATCACGCATGCCAAACCCAATTCGCGCGGCCTGGGCATCGTGTTCCAGAGTTATGCGCTGTTCCCGCATATGAGCGTTTACGACAACGTGAGCTTCGGCCTGGAGATGCGGCGTGTCGACAAACAGGAGCGCGCCGAACGCGTGAAGGCCGCGCTGGGGCTGGTGCACCTGGAGGCGCATGCCCATCGCTATCCGCGCGAGCTTTCGGGCGGCCAGCGCCAGCGTGTGGCCTTGGCGCGCGCCCTGGTCATACAGCCGCCCGTGCTGCTGCTGGACGAGCCGCTGTCCAACCTGGACGCCAAGCTGCGCGAGGAAATGCAGTTCGAGCTGCGGCAGATCCAGCGCAAGGTCGGCACCACCACCGTGATGGTCACGCACGACCAGACCGAGGCCATGTCCATCAGCGACCGCGTGGTCGTCATGGAGGCCGGCCGCGTGACGCAGATCGACCAGCCGCACCGGCTCTATGAACACCCGCAGACCCGCTTCATTTCAAGTTTTGTCGGCAAGGCCAATCTGCTGGAAGGCCGTGTGACGGCCGCCGGCCCCTGGGCCACGGTGAAGGTCGGCGGCAATGTGCCGCTGGAGGTCGAGGCGCCCGGCGTGTCCGAAGGCGACGCCGTGGTGCTGAGCCTGCGTCCCGAAAAAATCCGCCTGGTGCCCGAGGCCCAGGGGCGTTTAGGCGGCACGGTGAACGAGCGCTTCTTCCTCGGCAGCCAGTGGCTGTACCAGGTGTCGACCGCCGCCGGTGAACTCGCGGTGGTCTGCCCCAACGACGGCACGGCACCGGCCGAAGAGGGCGCTAACGTGGGCCTGGACTGGACCGCGCAGCAGGTGCGCCTGCTGCCCGGCGCGCAAGGGGTGCCGGCATGAGCAGCGCCGCCGCTGCCGCGCCGCTGCTGCCGGCAAGGGCCAGTGCATCGCGCGCGCCCTGGCTGCTGTCGGCGCCGGCCTTCACGCTGTTTGCCTGCCTGCTGCTGGTGCCGCTGGCGCTCACCGCCGTGCTGTCCTTACAGGTCTTCGACCATGCCACCGGCGTCAAGAACAGCTTCACGCTGGCGCATTACGCCGCCGTGCTGACGGACGACTATTACCACGGCATCTTCTGGCGCACGTTGTGGATTTCGGCGCTGACCACATTGATCTGCGTGCTCGTGGGCGCGCCCGAAGCCTATGTGCTGAGCCGCATGCGCAGCCCCTGGCGCTCGATTTTGCTGCTGGTGGTGCTGGCGCCGCTGCTGGTGTCGGTGGTGGTGCGCGCTTTCGGCTGGAGCATGCTGCTGGGCCCCGAGGGTGTGGTCAACCAGGCCATGCGCGCCGTGGGCCTGCCGTCCATGCGCATCCTCTACACCGAGGCGGCCGTGGTCATTGCGCTGGTGCACGTGATGCTGCCCTTCATGGTGATCCCGGTGTGGACCTCGCTGCAGAAGCTGGACCCGGGCGTGGAGGACGCGGCGCTGTCGCTGCAGGCTTCGCACTTCACCACCTTGCGCCGCATCATCTTTCCGCAGGTACTGCCGGGCATCCTCTCGGGCAGCCTGATCGTCTTCGGCCTGAGCGCCAGCGCCTTCGCGATCCCGGGCCTGCTGGGCGGGCGGCGCCTCAAGATGGTGGCCACCGTGGTCTATGACGAATACCTGCACGAGCTCAACTGGCCGCTGGGCGCGGCCATCGCGCTGACTTTGCTGCTGGCCAACCTGGCCATCATGCTGAGCTACAACCGCGTGCTCGAGCGCTCCTACAAAAAGTCTTTGGGATAAGGAGAGCACCATGTCCAGAAACGGCCCCCTCGCGCTGCTCTTCAATGCGCTGGTCATCACCTTCATGCTGGCGCCGCTGGTCATCGTCTGCGTCGTGGCTTTCACGCCCGGCAACACGCTGGCGATTCCGACCACGGAGTTTTCGCTGCGCTGGTTCCGTGCGGTGTTCGCGCATTCCGATTTTGTGCAGTCCTTCAAGAACAGCCTCTGGCTGGCCGCGATTTCGGCCACGCTGGCGACGGTGCTGGCCGTCCCGGCCGGGCTGGCGATCGCGCGCCACAGTTTTCCGGGCCGTGATTTCCTCAACGGCCTGTTCCTGTCGCCGCTGATCATTCCGCACCTGGTGCTGGGCGTGGCGCTGCTGCGCACCTTCTCCTTGATAGGCGCGACCGGCAGCTTCTTCTGGCTGGCGCTGGCGCATGTGGTCATCATCACGCCCTATGTGCTGCGCCTGGTGCTGGCCTCGGTGGAGGGCAGCGACCGCAGCGCCGAGCAGGCGGCCCTGTCGCTGGGCGCGAGCCAGGCGACGGTGTTCACCCGCGTCACGCTGCCCATGATTTTGCCGGGCGTCACCGGCGGCTGGCTGCTGGCCTTCATCAACAGCTTTGACGAAGTCACCATGTCCATCTTCGTCACCGCGCCCTCGACCGTGACCCTGCCGGTGCGCATGTATATGTACGCGACCGAGTCCATAGACCCGCTGATGGCCGCGGTGTCGGCGCTCATGGTGGCGCTCACGGCGGTGGCCATGCTGGTGCTGGACCGCATCTACGGCCTTGACAAGATTCTCGTGGGACACAAATGAAACCATCCCCTGAAACCTCCGGTCAAGGCGCGGGCTTGCTGCTGCGCGTGGCCGAAGCCGGCCGCAAGCCCGTGGGCTTTGTGCTCAACGGTCAGCCGCTGACGGCGCTGGCCGGCGACACCGTGCTGACGGCGGTGCTCACGCACAGCGCGCAACTGCGCTTCAGCGAATTCAGCGGCGAGCCGCGCGCGGGTTTTTGCCTGATGGGCGCCTGCCAGGACTGCTGGGTCGCCACCGAATCGGGCAAGCGCCTGCGTGCCTGCGGCACCTTCATCGAAGAAGGCATGCGGCTGGTGACAGGCGCGGAGGGGCCGGTATGAGCGTGCAGCCGGTCATCGTGGGAGCGGGGCCCGCCGGCGTGCGTGCGGCCCAGGCGCTGGTGGCGCACGGCCTGCGGCCGGTGGTGGTGGACGAAGCACCGCGCTGGGGCGGGCAGATCTACCGCCAGCCGCCCGCGGGTTTTACGCGGCCCAAAGAGGCGCTGTATGGTTTTGAGGCCGGGCGTGCCGACGCGCTGCACCGCGCCATGGCCGGCATCCTGGACAAAGTCGATTACCGGCCCGACACCCTGGTGTGGAGCGCCGAAGGCGGCAAGCTTGATTTGCTGCACCACGGTGCCATGAGCATCTTGCCCTACAGCCACCTCATCGTCGCCACCGGCGCGACGGACCGTGTGCTGCCGTTTCCGGGCTGGACCCTGCCCGGCGTCTACACACTGGGCGCCGCGCAGGTGGCGCTCAAGTTCCAGGGCTGCGCGATCGGTTCGCGCGTGGTCTTTGCCGGCACCGGGCCGCTGCTGTATTTGATTGCCTACCAGTATGCGAAGGCTGGCGCCACGGTGGCGGCGGTGCTGGACACCGCCGGCTTCGCGGGCAAGCTCGCCGCCGTGCCCGTGATGCTGCGCCAGCCGGCGCTGCTGGCCAAGGGCCTGTATTACCTGGGCTGGCTGCGCGCTCAAGGCATTGCCGTGCACCAGGGCGTGGAACTGGTCCGCGCCGAAGGCGGTGAGCGCGTGCAGGCCCTGCACTGGCGCAAGGCCGGCCGCGAACACCAGATCGATTGCGACGGCGTGGGCTTTGGCTACGCGCTGCGCTCCGAGACACAACTGGCCGACCTGCTGGGTTGCCGCTTTTCTTATGACGGCCTGCAGCGCGGCGCACTGCCCGAGCGCGACGCCGTGGGGCGCTCCAGCGTGGCCGGTGTCTACCTGGCCGGCGACGGCGCCGGCATCATGGGCGCGGACGCGGCCGAGTGGGCCGGCGAACGCACCGCGCTGGCGCTGCTTGCGGACACCGGGCACCGGATCGACCTCTCACGCGCGGCCTGGCTGGAGCGGCAGCTGGCGCGCACCGCGGCTTTCCGCCAGGGGCTGGAGCGCGCCTTCCCGTTTCCGGTGCAGTGGGCGGCCAACGCACCCGATGAACTCGTGGTCTGCCGCTGCGAAGAAATCACCGCGGGCGAATTGCGCCGCTGCGTGGCCGATACCGGCGCGCGCGAGATGAACCGCCTCAAGGCGCTGACGCGGGTCGGCATGGGCCGTTGCCAGGGCCGCACCTGCGGCGTGGCGGCGGCAGAGATCCTCGCGCATGCTTGCAGCGTGCCGCTCGATGCCGTGGGCCGGCTGCGCGGGCAGTCGCCCATCAAGCCGCTGCCGTTTTCGGCCACGGCCACACCGGCGCTGCAGCAGGAGGCCGCATGATGGAACGCATCACCGCCGACGTGGCGATTGTGGGCGGCGGCATCATGGGTGCCTCGGCCGCGCTGTTTTTGCGCCGCATGGGTTTTTCGGTCGTGCTGCTGGAGCGCGACCTCTGCGGTTCCCGTTCCAGCGGCGTGAACTACGGCGGCGTGCGGCGGCAGGGCCGGCCGCTGAACCAGCTGCCCTTGTCACAGCGCGCGCAGGACCTGTGGGCGCGCCTGCCCGAACTCATCGGTATAGACGGCGAATACGTCCAGTCAGGCCACCTCAAGATCGCGCGCAGCGAGGCCGACATGGCTTCGCTTGAAAGCTACCGCGAACGCTCGCAGGGTTTCGGCATGGACTTGCAGATGCTGTCCACGCGCGCCCTGCGCGAGCGCTGCCCCTGGCTGGGCCGGGCCGCCGTCGGCGCTTCGCTGTGCCCCGGCGACGGCCAGGCCAATCCGCGCCTGGTGTCGCCGGCCTTCGCGTTGGCCGCGCGCAACCTGGGCGCCCACATCCGCGAGCAGACCCGCGTGGACGAGGTCGCGCACGATGGCGAACTGTTTGTGCTGCGCTCCGGCGAGGCACTGGAGGTGCGCGCCAAACACCTGCTCAACTGCGCCGGCGCCTGGGCCGACCGCATCGCCGCGCAATTCGGCGAGACCGTACCCATGGAAGCCGGCCACCCCGAGATGGCGGTGACCGAGCCGCTGCCCGTGTTCATGAACCTGAGCCTGGGCGTGGAGGGCGGCGGCGTCTACGCCCGCCAGGTGGCGCGCGGCAACTGCGTCATAGGCGGCGGCCGCGGCTACGCGCTGGACGACCAGCGCGCCCGCGCGCAGCGCAGCGGCATGGCCGGCCTGATGCAGCAGACCGTCGAGCTGCTGCCGGCGCTGAAGAACGCCCACATCATCCGCACCTGGAGCGGCACCGAAGGCTACCTGCCGGACCGCCTGCCGGTGCTGGGCCCCAGCGCCACCACACCGGGCCTGATTCATGCATTCGGTTTTGCCGGCGGCGGCTTCCAGCTGGGGCCGGGCGTGGGCGCGGTGCTGGCCGACCTGGTCTGCGAAGGCCACAGCGCCACGCCGATTGAGGCTTTTTCGATTCAACGTTTTCCTTCAAGCCCGCGTGCGACAACCACAGTGCTTGCCTCTTCCGCCGTTGTCTAGCCATCTTCCTTTCACTGCCATTTCTTTTTTCACCCACGCCACCAGGAGCTTTCCATGAACACCTCCCCACGATTCCTGACCGCACGCGCCACTGCGGTGTCGCTTGCCGTTCTCGCCGCGAGCCTTGCCGGCGGCAACGCCATGGCCCAGGCCAAGACGCTGTACATCGGCATGAACGGCGGCACCATGGAAAAAACCTACACCGAGCACGTCTTCGGCGCGTTCGAGAAAGCCAACAACGTCAAGGTCGTGGTCGTGCCCGGCACCTCCTCGGACATCCTGGCCAAGGCCCAGGCCAACAAGGACAACCCGCAGATGCACGTGATGTTCCTGGACGACGGCATCATGTACCGCGCCATCGGCATGGGCCTGTGCGAAAAAATGCAGGCCAGCCCGGCGCTGAATGATTTGTTCCCGACCGCGCGCTTCAAGGGCGACATGGCCGCCGGCGTCAACATCGGCATGACCGGCATCGCCTACAACAAGAAGATGTTCACCGAAAAAGGCTGGGCGCCGCCGACCTCCTGGATGGACATGGCCAACCCCAAGTTCAAGGGCAAGGTGGTGTTCCAGTCCCTGTCCTCGTCGACCTTCGGCCTGCACGGTTTCCTGCTCTTCAACCGCATCCAGGGCGGCAACGACAAGAACGTGGAGCCCGGCTTCAAGGCCTGGCCCACCACCATAGGCCCGAATGTGCTCGAGTACATCCCGAGCTCGGCCAAGCTCGCTGAAATGGTGCAGACCGGCGAGGCCGCGATGTTCCCGCTCACGCCCACCGCCGTCGGCGTGCTGAAAGACAAAGGCCTGCCGGTGGAATACGTGCAGCCCAAGGAAGGCTCGGCCGTGCTGACTGTCGGCGAATGTGTGATCGCCAAAAACAGCGAGCCCGCGCTGGCCCACAAGCTGGCCCAGTACCTGCTGTCGCCCGAAGCCCAGGCCGCCGCGCTCGAGTTCGGCGACCAGATCCCGTCCAACCCCAAGACCAAAGCCAGCGGCAAGGCCGCCGCGCTGGTGACCCAGATGAACGAGTACATGAAAACCGCCATCGCCGTGGACTGGGACGTGATCAACGAAAACCGCCCGGCCTGGAACGCGCGCTGGAACAAGACGGTCGAGCGCTGATTTCCCGTTAATGCCAGCCGGCCAGCACAGGTGCCAGCTGGGCCGCATAGGCGGCTGAAAGATCCATCTGCCCCATGACCGGCGGCGCAAGGTCGGCCATCGCCTTCACCAGGGTTTCGACCTGGGTGTCTTGCAGCACCTTGCCGTCGCCGGCTTTGATCTGTTCGACGTGAAAGAAACTGCCCAGATACCAGTTCTGCACCGTGGCCTTGTCGGCCGTTCCGATGATGCTGACTTCCAGGTCATAGCCCGTGTGGCGGAACCACAGCTGCTTGCTGCTGATGCCACCCAGGAATTGCAGCACGTCCTTGTTGCCGGCCGTTAAGTCGATGTCTTGAAGGGTGTCGGCGCCATAGCCCCGGCCGATCCGGTAGATATCGCTGCCAGTACCACCGACCAGAAAGTCATTGCCGGCCACGCCGTCGAGCACATCGTTGCCGCCGCTTCCGATAATCGTGTCGGCACCGGCTGTTCCCCGGAATGTCGCGGCGTTGAGCTCAGCCAGCAACAAAGGGTTACCACTGGAGAATTCGATTCGCTCCAGGTTGTAGGCCGCAGCGCTGAAGTGTTTCGATATTTGGAGCTTCTCGCCCGTGGCGATAACCGTGATGTACAGGTTGGCAACATCACGGCTGAGCGACACACCGCCTGCGGCAACATCGACAAGCTTGAGCGTGTCAACGTTGCCTGCCTGCCAGTCATAGTCGACCAGGATGTCGTTTCCGTCACCTTTTTTCCATTGGTAAACATCGTTACCGCCCCCGCCCGAGATCTTATCCGCGCCCTTGCCACCGATGAACAGGTCGCTGCCGGCAGTGCCATCGAGTGTGTTTGCCGCGTCGGTCCCCCGAACCGCTGCGGCGTTCAGGACGGTCAGCAGCAGCGGGTTGCCGCTGGCGAATTCAATGCGTTCCAGGTTGTAGGCCGCAGCGCTGAAGTGGTTTGATATTTGAATCTTCTCGCCTGTAGCGATGACCGTGATGTAGAGGTGGGAAGCATCACGGCTGAGCGACACACCGCCAGCAGCCACATCGGTGAACTTGAGCGTATCGACATTGCCCGCCTGCCTGTCATAGTCGCTGATGACATCGTTGCCGTCACCCCTGGACCATTGAAACGCATCGTTCCCGGCCCCGCCTGAAATCGTGTCCGCGCCCTTGCCGCCGATGAACAGTTCGCCGCCGGCACTGCCGTTGAGGGTGTCAGCCGCGTCAGTTCCCCGAAATGGTGCAGCATTAAGATCGGCCAGCAGCAATGAATTGCCGCTGGCAAACTCGATACGCTCCAGGTTATAGGTCGCAGCGCTGAAGTGGTTTGATATTTGAATCTTCTCGCCCGTGGCGATGACCGTGATGTACAGGTTGAAAACATCACGGCTGAGCGACACACCGCCTGCGGCAACATCGACAAGCTTGAGCGTGTCAACGTTGCCTGCCTGCCAGTCATAGTCGACCAGGATGTCGTTTCCGTCACCTTTTTTCCATTGGTAAACATCGCTACCGGCTCCACCCAAAATCGTATCCGCGCCTTTGCCGCCTATAAGCAATTCGCCACCGGCAGTACCGTTGAGGGTGTCTGCGGCATTGGTCCCCCGAAATGGCGCGGCATTGAGGTCGGCCAGCAACAATGAATTGCCGCTGGCAAACTCGATACGCTCCAGGTTGTAGGCCGCAGCGATAAAGTGGTTGGCGTCTTCAACATAGTTCGCGTTGTACCGTGACACGGGAATAGGGGGCGTCAGGGTGTAGGTCCTGAGTGCGTTGTCCGGTCCCGCAGCTTGACTGGAAAGCGTGACGAACAGCGCAAAGGAAAAAAACCAATGTGAGATAGAAAAAAATCGATTAATGAATCTCATGATTTTCAAAACACTGTTGCCTGTAGTTGAAAATCAGTGCAAGGTATTCGAGTTCGCCACGCGTACGCGGTACGAATGTCCGCATACGGAAGATGTTTGTGCGATTTATCGGGCTGCGGCCGTCATCAACGCTGAATGAGAAAGATGGGCAATGAGCCTTTGTATGGGTCCATGCGCACAGCCGACGGCGGCCAGTGCCGACGTCGGCTGTGCGCACAGGCTTGGCTCGCCCTGAGCCCGTTTTTATATCTCTGATGTAGGAGTTCTTCAGGGTCGCCGGCGCAACAGCCGCAGGCCGTTGGCTACTACCAGCAGGCTGGCGCCCATGTCGGCGAACACCGCCATCCACATCGTGGCCGTGCCGAACACGGCGAGGACCAGGAAGACGCTCTTGATGCCCAGGGCCAGGCTGATGTTCTGCCACAGGATGGCGTGCGTGCGCTGTGACAGGCGCACGGTCTCGGCCACGCGTTGCAAGTTGTCGTTCATGATCACCACGTCGGCCGCTTCCATGGCGGTGTCGGAACCCGCCGCGCCCATGGCAAAGCCGATGTCGGCCTGGGCCAGCGCGGGCGCGTCGTTGATGCCGTCGCCCGTCATGCCGGTGGTGCCGTAGCGCCGCTGCATTTCGCGGATCGCATCGAGCTTGGCTTCGGGCAGCAGGTCGCCGCGTGCGTCTTCAATGCCCGCCTGCGCGGCGATGGCGCGCGCCGTGGCGGCGTTGTCGCCGGTCAGCATCACGGGCGTGACACCCAGCGCCTTGAGCTCGGTGATGGCCTGGCGTGAGGAATCCTTGATGGTGTCGGCCACCGCGAACAGGGCCAGCACACGGTGCTCGTCGGCCAGCAGGGTCACGGTGCGGCCCTGCTGCTCATGACGCGCCAGCTCGGCCTCGAGCTCCGTGCTGCACAAGCCGAGTTCATGGATCAGGCGGTGGTTGCCCAGCACCAGGCGCCGGCCCGCGATGACGCCCTCCGTGCCGCGCCCCGGCAGGGCCTTGAAGTCCCGCACCTCGGCGCCCTCGGCCTTCAGGCCCGCGGCAATCGCCTTAGAGACCGGATGGTCGGAGCGCGCGGCCATGCCGGCAGCCAGTTGCGTGAGGGAAGCTTCCCCGGCATCGCCCCAGGCACGCCAGTCCACGAGCTGGGGTTTGCCTTCGGTGATGGTGCCGGTCTTGTCGAGCGCAACGGCCTTGAGCAGGCGTGCCTGTTCAAGGTAGGTGCCACCCTTGATCAGGATGCCGCGCCGCGCGGCGGCCGACAGGCCGCTGACCACGGTAACCGGCGTGGAAATCACCAGCGCGCAGGGGCAGGCGATCACCAGCAGCACCAGCGCCTTGTACAGCGAATCCTGCCAGGTGATTCCGGCGAGCAGCGGCATCAGCACCGCCACCGCGACGGCGATGGCGAATACGGCCGGTGTGTAGACGGCGGCGAAGCGGTCGACAAAACGCTGGGTGGGCGCGCGGCTGCCCTGGGCCTGCTCCACCGCGTGGATGATGCGCGCCAAGGTGGTGTTGCCGGCGGCCGCCGTGACGCGGATTTCGATCTCGCCGGTTTCATTGATGGTGCCGGCAAAAACGGCGTCGCCGGCCTCCTTGTCGACAGGAATGCTTTCGCCGGTGATGGGCGCCTGGTTGACGGCGCTGCTGCCCCGGGTGACGAGGCCGTCCAGCGGCACGCGTTCGCCGGGGCGTATGCGCACCAGTGCCTGCAGCGGCACGGCGGCCACTGGGGTGACGGCCCAGGCGCCGCCCTCGCCCTGCATCAGCGCCTGTTCGGGTGCCATGTCCAGCAGGCCCTTGATCGCGTTGCGGGCACGGTCCACAGCGCGGGCCTCTATCAGCTCGGCAATCGCGTAGAGCGCCATCACCATGGCCGCTTCGGGCCACTGGCCGATCAGGAAAGCGCCGGTGACGGCCACCGACATCAGCGCATTGATGTTGAGCTTGCCGCGCAGCAGGGCGGCCAGGCCCTTTTTATAGGTGTCCAGCCCGGCCAGGGCGATAGCCGCGGCCGCCACCGCCATACCGGCGATTTTCCAGGGCATCAGGTCGGGTGCAAAAAACGACACGGCCTCGGCACCCACCGCCAGCACCAGTGCGGCGACGAGGCGTGTGGTACCGCTGCCAAAGCCGCTGTCGTGGCTGTGGTCATGGTCATGTCCCTCGTGGCCGCGGCCGCCGGCTTGCGCGGCGCCGGACGCAGCCGGTTGCGGGTCAAACCCGGCCCGGCGTATCGCCTCCAGCGCAGGCGCATAGGCCTCTTCGCTGGCGTCTATCCGTAGCGTGCGCGCACCCAGCTGGAAGCCGAGCGAGCGGATGCCGTTGATGGGCTCCAGCGCGCGGCGTATGTCTGATTCCTCGGCGCTGCAGTCCATGGTGGCGATGCGGAACAGCTGCCCCGCGGCGCCGGCCGGGACGGCCGCCGCGGGCAGGTTTGCGTGCGCGGCATGGGCGCTGCCGCAGCAGTCGCCGGTAGGGCCTTTGGGGCCGGAAACTGGGATGTTTTCAGGTTTCATGGCTTAATTGGAAACCCTGTAGCGGCCTTAGAGTCAAGCGCCATTGGCGAGTGGCCCTAGGGCGATGTTGGGACGATGTTCAAGGAGGTCGCCATGAAAATCGGAGAACTGGCCAAAACCGCGCAAACCCAGACGGAAACCATCCGTTACTACGAGCGTGAGGGCTTGCTGCCCGAAGCCGCGCGCACCGACGCCAATTACCGCATTTACGACCAAAGCCATGTGCAGCGCCTGGCCTTTATACGCCACTGCCGCTCACTGGACATGACGCTGGCCGAGATCCGCACCCTGCTGAACTTCAAGGACGCACCCGCCGGCAGCTGCGCCGACGTCAATACCTTGCTGGACGAACACATCAAGCACGTCGCCACGCGCATACGCGAACTCAAGGCGCTGGAAAAAGACCTCAAGCTGCTGCGCGAGCAGTGCGCCAGCGACCAGGGCGCTGACGACTGCGGCATCCTCAGCGGCCTGGAAAGAGCCGCCTTGCGGCAAAGCCAGAACCGCCCCCCTGTTGTGGAACGCGGCCATGCGGCGCACATCCACGGCGCGCACCCGCAGGTGGGCGCGCCCGCCAGGGAAGGCGGCGCCGGGTCGGCCGGCGGCAAGGCGGGCCGCGCGCGCAAGTGAGCCGGGCCGCGCTGCGGTATTTTTACAAAGCGCTTGCTTGCTAAAAATACCGGGTTTTGCTATGGTCCGTCCTTATGGAAAAACCCGCCGCGCGCCCGCGCCTAGCCAAACGCGCTCCATCAGCTTCGACAACCGCGGCCGGTGACGCTGAAAAACGCCCGCGCGGCCGCCCGCGCAAAACCCTGGACGAGCGCGACGACGGCAACCGCCGCATCGAGCTCATCAATGCCGCCGCCCGGCTGTTCCGGAAAAAGGGCTTCAGCGCCACCAGTACGCGCGACATCGCGGCGGCGGTCGGCATGCACAGCGGCTCGCCTTTCTATCACTTCAAAAGCAAGGGCGCGCTGCTTTACGCGGTGATGGAAGAGGGCATGCGCTCGGCCCTGCAGCGCCAGGCCGCATCCTTGCAGGCGGCCGGCCTGGCCACCGATGACGCACCGGCTTTGCTGCGGCTGCTGATACGCAACCACTTCGGTGTGCTGCTGGGCCCCGGCAGCGATTTCATCCCGGTCATGCTGTACGAGTCGCGCTCCCTCACCACCCGGCAGCGCACGTTGCTGGCCGAGCTGCAAAGCGACTACGAAACCGTCTGGGAGCCCGTGCTGCAGGCCCTGGCCGCGGCAGGGCAGCTCAGGGGGCCGGTGAAGCTGGCGCGGCTCTTGATGTTCGGCGCGCTCAACTGGTCGGTGCAGTGGTTCGACGCGAAAAAATCCGCCACGCTGGACGACCTCACCGACGCGGCCATGGCGCTGTTCATCCACGCCCCGGCGCGGGGAAAGACTTCTTCACCAAAGGCTTTGCCATGAGCTACCAATCGGTTTTCCAGCCCGGCTTGTTTGCCGGCCAGGTCGTCGTCGTGACAGGTGGCGGCTCCGGCATAGGCCGCTGCATCGCCCATGAACTCGCCGCGCTGGGCGCGCACGTGGTGCTGATAGGCCGGCAGGTCGCCAAGCTTCACGACGTGGCCGGCGAGATCGTGGCGCAGGGCGGCCGCGTCAGCTTCCACCCTTGCGACATACGCCAGGAAGAAGCCGTCAAGACCACCATCGCCGCCATCGTGGTGGCCCAGGGCCGCATCGACGGCCTGGTCAACAACGCCGGCGGCCAGTACATCACGCCGCTGGAGGCCATCAGCGCCAAGGGCTGGGAGGCCGTCATCAACACCAACCTGACCGGCGGCTTCCTGATGGCGCGCGAATGTTATTTACAGGCCATGCAGGACAAAGGCGGCAGCATCGTCAACATCGTGGCCGACATGTGGGGCTCCATGCCCAGCATGGGCCACAGCGGTGCGGCGCGCGCCGGTATGGTGAGCTTCACCGAAACCGCGGCGGCTGAATGGGCCAAAAGCGGCGTGCGCGTGAACGCGGTGGCGCCCGGCTATATCGCCTCCAGCGGCATGGACCACTACCCACCCGAAGCCGGCCCCATGCTGCGCGAGATGCGTAACACCGTGCCGCTGGGCCGCTTCGGCACCGAAAGCGAGACCTCGGCCGCCGTGGTGTTCCTGCTCAGCAAGGCCGCCAACTTCATCAGCGGCAGCACGCTGCGCGTGGACGGCGCCAGGCCCCAGGTGCGCATGGGCTGGCCCATGCAGCGGCCTGATGACCAAGCGCTGCAGCGTGAGGCCATCAAGCCCTTCGACGGCTTCCACCTCTCCCAAGCACCGAAGGTCTTGCAGTCATGACGCTGTTCCAGTCCGCGTGGAATGCGCAGTCGCCTCAGGCCTTGCAGCGGCGTGAAGCCATGCTGGCGCGCATCACGGCGCTGCGGGGGCTTGAAGAGCGCAGCGCCGCCGCTTCGGCCAAATCGCGGCCCGCCTTTGACAAGCGCGGCCAGCTGTTGCCGCGCGAACGTGTGGCGCTGCTGCTGGACGCCGGCGCGCCCTGGCTGCCGCTCTGCTCGCTGGCCGGCTACCTGCAGGACAGCAAGGAGGCCGCCCAGTCGGTGCCCGGCGGCGGCGTGGTGGCCGGCATCGGTTTTGTCAGCGGCGTGCGCTGCATGGTGGTGGCCAGCGATTCGGGCATAGAAGCCGGCGCCGTGCAAGCCATGGGCCTGGAAAAAATCCTCCGCGTGCAGGAGATCGCGTTGCAGGGCAAACTGCCCTTTATCCACTTGGTGGAAAGCGCGGGCGCCAACCTCATGCGCTACCGGGTCGAGGGTTTTGTGAATGGCGGTGCTTTGTTCCGCAACCTGGCGCGCCTGTCGGCGGCCGGCATTCCTGTCATCACCGTGCAGCATGGTTCGGGCACGGCGGGCGGTGCTTACATGCCGGGCCTCAGCGACGTCGTCATCATGGTGCGCGATCGCTCGCGCGCTTTCCTGGCCGGTCCGCCCTTGTTGATGGCCGCCACCGGTGAAGTGGCGACCGAAGAGGAGCTGGGCGGTGCGCTTATGCATACCGCCGTGTCCGGCCTGGGCGAACAACTGGCCGGGGACGACCGAGAGGCGCTGGGCCTGGCGCGCGAGGTGGTGGGGCGCACCGCATGGGCGCAGGTGGCCTGCCCAAGCGCGGCGCGTGAACCGCTGTACCCGGTGGAAGATCTTTTGGGCCTGGTGCCGGACGACCTGCGCCAGCCGCTGGACATGCAGGAGCTGATCGCGCGGCTGGTGGATGGCTCGGACTTTCTGCCCTTCAAGGCGCTTTACGGCGCGGCCACCGTCTGCGTGCAGGCGTCCCTGGGCGGCCATGCGGTCGGCATCCTCAGCAACAACGGCCCCATTGACGTGGCCGGCGCCAACAAGGCCACGCATTTCATCCAGCTGATGTGCCAGCTGGGCCATCCCATCATCTACCTGCAGAACACCACCGGCTATATGGTGGGCAAGGAAAGCGAGCAGGCCGGCATGATCAAGCACGGCTCAAAAATGATCCAGGCCGTCACCAACGCCACGGTGCCGCAGATCACCATTCAATGCGGAGCGTCCTTCGGCGCCGGCAACTACGGCATGTGCGGCCGCGCTTATGCGCCGCGTTTTCTGTTCAGCTGGCCCAGCGCGAAAACGGCGGTCATGGGTGGCGATCAGGCCGCGCGCACCATGCAAATCGTCAGCGAGGCGGCGCTGGCGCGCAAGGGCATGGCACCCGACCCGGCCCAGTCGCAGGCCCAGTACGACAAGATCGTCGCGATGTTCGAAGCCCAGGCCGACGTGTTCTACACCTCGGGCCTGGTGCTGGACGACGGCGTGATAGACCCGCGCGACACGCGCGCCGTGCTGGTGCAGTGCCTGGACATCTGCGCGCAGGCCGAGACGCGGCCGCTGAGGCCGCTGCAGTTCGGCGTGGCGCGCATGTAGGCGGCGCCATCAAAAAAGATCGGAGACAAAAATGCAGTACACCCACGAACACCGGGAAATCCAGAAAACCCTCAAGCGCTTCATCGACGCGGAGATCAACCCGCACGTCGATGAATGGGAGGCGGCCGAGATATTCCCGGCGCACGAGGTTTTCAAAAAACTCGGAAACCTGGGTCTGCTGGGTCTGACCAAACCCGAGGAATACGGCGGCGCCGGCCTCGACTATTCCTACGGCGTGGCCATGGCCGAGGCGCTGGGCTACATCGACTGCGGCGGCGTGCCCATGGCCATCGGCGTGCAGACCGATATGTGCACACCGGCGCTGGCGCGCTTCGGCAGCGACGAGCTCAAGCGCGAGTTCCTGGCGCCCGCGATTGCCGGCGACACCGTGGGCTGCATAGGCGTGAGCGAGCCCGGCGCGGGCAGCGACGTGGCGTCCATCAAAAGCCATGCGCGCAAGGACGGCGGCGACTATGTGATCAGCGGCCAGAAGATGTGGATTACCAACAGCCTGCAGGCCGACTGGATGTGCATGCTGGTCAATACCGGCGAAGGGCCGGCGCACAAGAACAAAAGCCTGGTCATGGTGCCCATGCGCGAAGGCGGCAAGCTGCGCAAAGGCATTGAAGCGGCGAAAAAGATCAAAAAGATCGGCATGAATTCGTCCGATACCGGCCTGATCTATTTCGACGAGGTGCGCGTGCCGCAGCGCTACCTGATAGGCAGCGAAGGCTCGGGTTTTGTCTACCAGATGATGCAGTTCCAGGAGGAGCGCCTCTGGTGCGCCGCCAGTTGCATCCAGTCGCTGAGCAACTGCATTGAATGGACGGTCGAATGGGCGCATGAACGCAAGCTTTTCGGAGCCGCGCTGGCCGACCAGCAATGGGTGCAGTTCAAGCTGGCCGAGATGAAGACCGAGGTTGAAAGCCTGCGCGCCTTGACGTACCGCGCCTGCGAGCTTTACGTGCAGGGCCAGGACGTGACCGAACTCGCCTCCATGGCCAAGCTCAAGGCCGGGCGCCTCAACCGCCTGGTGCCCGACACCTGTCTGCAGTTCTGGGGCGGCATGGGCTACACCTGGGAGAACAAGGTGGCGCGCATGTTCCGCGACGGCCGGCTGGCCTCCATAGGCGGCGGTGCCGACGAAGTCATGATGGGCATCATCGCCAAAATCATGGGCGTGGCCAAATCCGCCAAGAAACCCGCCTGAGCACCGGGCGGGACGCATGACAAGAAAAATCACAAACCTGCTGGTTGCCAACCGCGGCGAGATCGCCCGCCGCATTGTGCGCACTGCCCATGCGATGGGCATGCGGACGGTGGCTGTTTATTCGGACGCCGATGCCGGTGCCTTGCACGTGCGCGAGGCCGGTATGGCTTGTGCCCTGGGAGGCGACGCTTCGGCCGATTCCTATTTGCGGATTGACAAGCTGATTGCCGCGGCGCGTGCCAGCGGCGCCGACGCGGTGCATCCCGGCTACGGCTTCCTCAGCGAGAACGCGGCCTTTGCCGAGGCGGTGCTCGCGGCGGGGCTGACCTGGGTGGGGCCGCCACCGGCCGCAATCCGGCAACTGGGCAGCAAGGCCGCCGCCAAACAGCTGGCGCAGGCGCAAGGCGTGCCCTGCCTGCCGGGCTACCAGGGTGATGACCAGTCAGACCAGCGTTTTGAGGCCGAGGCGAGCCGTATCGGCTACCCGCTGATGGTCAAGGCCGTGGCGGGTGGTGGTGGGCGCGGCATGCGGCTGGTGTTGTCGGCTGAAGCTTTGGTGGCGGCCCTGCACAGCGCACGCTCGGAGGCCGCGTCGGCTTTCGGCAGCGAAGAACTGCTGATCGAAAAAGCCTTGTTGAACCCGCGCCATGTCGAGGTGCAGGTGTTTGCCGACTCGCACGGCCGCTGCATCCATCTGGGCGAGCGCGACTGTTCGGTACAGCGGCGCCACCAGAAGCTTATTGAAGAAACGCCGAGTCCCGCTGTCGATGCGGCCTTGCGCGCGCGCATGTGCGCCGCCGCGGTGGCGCTTGCGCAGGCGGCGGGCTATGTGGGTGCGGGCACGGTGGAATTCCTGGTTGAGGGGGCTGATTTTTTCCTCATGGAGATGAATACCCGGCTGCAGGTTGAACATCCCGTGACTGAGGCGGTCACCGGACTGGACCTGGTCGAGTGGCAGCTGCGCATCGCCCAGGGCGAGGCCTTGCCGCTGGCACAGGATGACGTGGTGTTCACCGGCCATGCCATCGAAGTGCGCCTGTGCGCGGAGGACGAGGACTTCAGGCCGCACGCCGGCACGGTCCAGCGCTTTCGCGAGCCGGGTGGCGTTCGCTTTGAGCACGCGCTTTTCGATGGCCTGGTGGTGCCGCCGCACTATGACTCCATGCTGGGCAAGCTCGTGGTGCATGCGGCCACGCGCGCGGAGGCGGTGGACAGCCTTATCGCGGCGCTGGAGTGTACCGAGGTGCTGGGCCTGCCGACCAACCGCGCCTTTCTGGCCGCTTGCCTGACGCATCCGGTATTTCGGGCCGGCGATGCGCTGATTCCTTTCCTGGCGGAACACGGCGCTGCTTTGAGAACAGGACTGCAGAAAGCGCAGGAAGAGGCACTTGTGCCGCTGGGACTCGCGGCGCTTTTCCCTGGGGCTGGCACCGATTTGCCGTGCCCGTTTCCCAAACCGCTCAGGTTTCGGCACCGCGGCCAGGTGCTGGACCTTCGCGTGCGCGAAGCGGGCCGGGGGCGCCTGGAGGTGGAGATTGGCGGGCAGGTCTCGTTGGCGGCGATGGCGGCTGGGTCTGATGATGCGGCCATGGTGCGGATCGGTGGCACGCAGCGGCGCGTGGCGGCCGTGCGTCTTCAGGACGCCGTGGGGCAGGCCTCCTTGCGCTGGCATGTGCAGGCGGACGGCGTCGACCTGTTCCTCGAAGATGCGAGTTTTGAAGCCGCGGCTTTGGGCGCCGCGGCGGCATCGCGCGAGTTGCGCGCAGCGTTTAACGGCAAGGTCATCGCCGTGCATGCAGTCCCCGGCCAGGCTGTGCGGCGCGGCGACACTCTGCTGGTGATCGAGTCCATGAAACTCGAACATGCGGTCAACGCCCAGCACGATGCGGTGCTAGCGGCCGTGCTGGTGGAACCCGGCCAACAGGCCGCGCCCGGCCAAGTACTGCTGAGGTTTGAGGCATGAACGCGCCGCACCCGGCCCATGGCGAGGACCAGGAGGCCATCGCCGCGATGGCCGAAACCGTTCAACGCTTTGCCGAACGCGAGATTGCGCCCCATGCCACGGCATGGGACGAAGCCGGCGAGTTTCCGCGCGCGCTTTACACGCGGGCGGCCGAGCTGGGTTTGCTGGGCCTGGGCTATCCCGAGGTGCTGGGCGGCACGTCGGCCTCCTGGCGGCTGCGCAATGCGGTCACCCTGGCCTTGTGCCGCTACGGCGGTAGCGGTGGCGTGATGGCCGGACTGTTTTCCCACAACATCGCGCTGCCGCCGGTGCTGCGCCACGGCTGCCCGGAGCTGCAGCAAGAGGTCGTCGTCCCTGTGCTGCGCGGCGAAAAGATCGCGGCACTCGCCGTCACCGAACCCGGTGGCGGTTCGGACGTGGCCGCGCTTCGCACTACCGCGCGGCGCGACGGCGGCGACTATGTGATCGATGGCGAGAAGGTGTTCATCACCTCGGGCATGCGCGCCGACTTCCTGACCGTGGCCGTACGCACCGGTGAGGCCAAGGGGCCGGTCGGAATTTCCCTGCTGGTGGTGCCGGGCGATGCAGTGGGCCTGTCGCGCAGTCCTTTGCAGAAGATGGGCTGGTGGTGTTCGGACACGGCGCATCTGCGCTTTGACAAGGTGCGCGTGCCTGCCCGTCACCTGATCGGCGCGGAAGGCGCGGGCTTTCGTATGGTCATGGGCAACTTCAACGGCGAGCGTATGGCGCTGGCCGTGGCGGCGCTGGGTTTTGCCGAAGCCTGCTACGACGAAGCGCTGGACTGGGCGCGCCAGCGCCAGACTTTCGGCGCGGCGCTGGTCGAGCGCCAGGTGGTGCGCCACAAGCTGGTCGACATGCAAATGCGCATCGCCTCCACGCGCGCCTGGGCGGACGCGCTCGCCGCACGCGCGGACGCCGGCGAAGAAGCCTCAGGCAGCGCCGGCTGGGTGGCCCAGGTCTGTTTGCTGAAGAACCACGCCACCCAAACCATGCAGTTCTGTGCCGACCAGGCAGTGCAGATCCTGGGCGGCATGGGCTATATGCGCGGCACCAAGAGCGAGCGCATTTACCGCGAGGTCAAGGTCATGATGATAGGCGGCGGCGCCGAAGAAATCATGAAAGACCTCGCTGCACGACAATTAGGACTATGACCAAAGCCCAGCCTATACCCACCGGTGCGATCGAATTCGAGCCGGACTTCGTCGCCGCACTCAAGAACTTGTTCGAGGAAAAGATTGTCTTCAACAAGCTGCTGGGGCTGAAGATCACCTCGGTGACGGCTGAAAGGGTGACGGCCCGCATCGACATGCGCAACGAGTTGATAGGCCACTACGCGCACAACCGCATCCACGGGGGTGTGATCAGCGCAGGCTTGGACGCCATGGGCGGGCTTGCGGTGATGGCGGCGATAGGTGCCCGCCATATGGATGAGACGCCGCTGCAGCGGCTGCAGCGTTTTGCCAAGCTGGGGACTATAGATTTGCGCATCGACTATCTTCGGCCTGGGATTGGGGATTATTTTGAGCTTCGGGCTGAGGTGATGAGGCTTGGTTCGCGGGTGGCGAGTACGCGGATGGAGTTTCTGGGGGCTGATGGGAAGTTGTTTTCTACCGGGGCTGGGGCTTATATCGTTTCTTAGCCGGGTCTTGCTCCGGCTGTCCGCGCTCCCTCTGTGCTCTTTGCTGTGGGCTGTTGGCCGGGGGTAGCCCGGCGGCTACTCACTTTTCTTTTGCTTCGCCAAAAGAAAAGTAAGCAAAAGAAAAGGCGACCCTGGTTGCTGCGTCCCTCCGCTTCGCTACGGGCAACCTGCGGTGCTCGGTCCAGGCGGGGTCTCGCTAAACTCGCCTTCGGCTCAAACAACGCGATCCCTGATCCGCCTGAACCTGCGCTCCTCGGCGCATCCACAAGGGTGGGGGAGAAATACCAAATCCAAATACTGAAAACCACAAGGACTCGCCTTGGCGAGTCCTTGTTTGTATTTGTCTTTTTGGTTCTTGGTATTTCTGTCTTCTGTCCCCGATCCCGATTGCCCCGTCCTGGCTGGGCCGAGGAGCGCAGAGACAAGCGGATCAGGGCCGGCGTTGTTTGAGCGAAGCGAGTTTAGCCGGACCCCGCTTGGCTCGAGCACCGCAGGTTGCCCGAAGCGAAGCGTAGGGACCCAGACTGCGGGTCGCCTTTTCTTTGGTGACTTTCTTTTGGCGAAGCAAAAGAAAGTTACTTGCCGCCGGGCAACCCCGGCCAGCAACCCTCAGAGGAGAGCGCAAAGGCCTGAGCAAGAACAGGCCTCAACTAAGCAGGCCCCTCATACCCGAGGGCATTAAGAAACTCCCTCCTCCACCAATGCACATCATGCTCACGAATGTTTTTAAGTAATTTCTGATGCCGAGCCTGCCGCTCCTCCAGCGGCATCTGCAGCGCACGCTGTATGGTGTCGGCGGTGCCGTCGATGTCGTAGGGGTTGACCAGCAGCGCGTCTTCCAACTGCTCGGCCGCGCCCGCAAAGCGCGACAGCACCAGCACTCCGGGGTCGGCCGGGTCCTGCGCGGCGATGAATTCCTTGGCCACCAGGTTCATGCCGTCGCGTAGCGGCGTGACCAGCGCCACGCGTGCCACGCGGTACAGGCCCGGCAGGCGCTTGCGCGCCACGTTGCGGTGGATGTAGCGTATCGGCATCCAGTCAAGTTCGCCGAAGTTGCCGTTGGTGGCACCGCACAGGCTTTCGAGTTCCTGCAGCAGGTCGGTGTAAGTGCCCATGTCTTCACGGCTGGGCGAGGCGATCTGGATCAGCGTGGCGCTGCGGATGTTTTCGGGGTATTTCTTCAGCAGGGTTTCAAACGTCTTCAGACGTTGCGGCAGGCCCTTGGAATAGTCGAGCCGCTCCACGCCCAGCAGCAGCTTGCGGCGCGAATACTCTTCTTTCATGCGCTCGTACATGTCGCGGGCGTCCTGCGCGTGCGTGAGCGCCGCGAACTCGTCCACGTCTATGCCTATGGGAAAGGCGCCCGCGCGCACGGTGCGGTGAAAGGCCCTGAAGCGGTTGCCGCCCAGCGCCACCGCGCCGGCCTCGGCCTGCACGTAGCGCGAGAAATGCAGCAAGTCGTTTTCGCTCTGGAAGCCCACCAGGTCGTAGGCGAACAAGGCGCGCATCAGCCACTCGTGCTGCGGAATGGCGGCCAGTATCTGCTGCGGCGGCAGCGGAATGTGCAGGAAAAAACCGATGCGGTTGTTGCAGCCCATGGCGCGCAGCTCGGCGGCCATGGGAATCAGGTGGTAGTCGTGGATCCAGATGATGTCGTCGGGCTGGAGCAGGGACATCAGCTTGTGCGCAAACAGCCGGTTCACGCGGCGGTAGGCCTCGATGAAACCGGTGTCGAAACGCGCCAGGTCCAGCCGGTAATGGAATACCGGCCACAACACGCCGTTGCTGTAGCCCAGGTAGTAGCCTGCATGGTCTTCGGCCGACAGGTCCACCGTCGCCAGCTTGACGTTGCCGGCCTGCTGCACGTGCAGCTCGCCTTCGCCGGCCGCGCCGCCTTCGATGACATTGCCGCTCCAGCCGAACCACAGGCCGCCCGTGGCGTTCAGCGAATCGCCGAGCGCTACGGCGAGACCGCCGGCAGCGGCCTTGCGCGGGTCGGCCACGCGGTTCGAGACGACCACAAGCCGACTCATACCTGGGATTCCCAGGGCGTGGACAACCTCACGGCCGCATTGATGATGCCGACCATCGAATAAGTCTGCGGAAAATTCCCCCACATTTCACCGGTCACGGGATGCGTGTCTTCCGACAGCAGGCCCACGTGGTTGCGTGCGGCCAGCATGGTGTTGAAGATCTCGCGGGCCTGCTCCTTGCGGCCTATGCGGGCCAGCGCGTCTATGCGCCAGAAGGTGCAGATGTTGAAGGCGGTTTCGGGCTTGCCGAAATCGTCAGGTGCCTCGTAGCGGCGCATATAAGGGCCGTCGCACAAATGGGTTTCCAGTGCATCTACCGTCGCGATGAAGCGCGGGTCTTTGGGGTCGATAAAACCCACTTCAATCATCAGCAGCACGCTGGCGTCGAGGTCGCGCCCGCCGAAGCTTTCGGCAAAGGACTGGCGTTCCTCGCTCCAGGATTCGCGCAGGATGCGTTCCTGCATCACCGCCGCGTGCTTGCGCCAGTAATCGGCGCGTTCCGGCAGCTTGAGCACCAGTGCGATCTTGGCCAGCCGGTCGCAGGCGGCCCAGCACATCAGGGCCGAGGAGGTGTGGATGCGCGCGCGTGTGCGCAACTCCCACATGCCGGCGTCGGGTTTGTCGTAGTTGTGCACGGCCTGCTCGCCGACGTCTTCAAGCCGCTTGAATTCGGCAATGCCCGCGCGGTGCAGCAGCCGGTGGTCGTGAAAGGATTGGGCCGCGCCCAGGATCACGTTGCCGTAGACGTCGTGCTGGAAGTGCTCCTGGGCCTGGTTGCCGACGCGCACCGGGCCCATGCCGCGGTAGCCGCCCAGGTGCACCATGATGGATTCGGGCAACTCGCGCTCCAGGCCTATGCCGTAGAGCGGCTGGATGTGTCCGCCCTTGGACTGCACCACCACGTTGCTGAGCCAGCGCAGGTAGTCCTCCATGGTGCCGACTTCCGACAGGCTGTTGAGCGCGCGCACCACAAAAAAAGCATCGCGCAGCCAGCAGTAGCGATAGTCCCAGTTGCGCTGGCTGCCGGGCGCTTCGGGAATGCTGGTGGTCATGGCCGCGACGATGGCGCCGGTGTCCTCGAACAGCGAGAGCTTGAGCGTGATGGCTGCGCGTATCACGGCCTCCTGCCACTCCAGTGGAATGTGCAGGCGCTGGCTCCACTTCTTCCAGTAGGAAATGGTTTCCTGCTCAAACAGGCGGGCCGTGTCGGCGACGCCGTCGGGCAGTGATTCGTCGGCGCCGAGCAAAAAATTGTGCTCGCGCGTCAGCACGAAGGGCTGCTTTGACAGAAGGTGCGAAATCGACGCATCGGTGTTCAGGCGCAGCGTGAGTTCGTCGCCCACGTAGCGCAGGTGGTTGCTGCCCTGGGTGATCAGGGGTTTGCGCCGGCCCCAGTCGAAGCGGATGTCCAGCACCACGCGTATGCGCGGCGCGCCGTGGATGGGCTTGACGCGGCGCACCAGCGTCATGGGCCTGAAAAAGCGCGAGCGGCTGAAAAAGCGAGGCGCGAAGTCTGTGATCTCTATGCCCTGGCCCTGCTTGTCGAACAGCTGGGTGCGCAGCACGGCGGTATTGGGTTCGTACCACTGCCTGGCTTCGGCGAAGTCCTCGATCTCGATGGCGAAGGCACTCGATTGCGAGTCTTGTACACCGGGGTGGGTCGCGTCGTCCGGCGCGGGCTGCGGCTCGAGCAGGGCGTTGAACACCGGGTCGCTGTCAAAGCGCGGCAGGCAGCACCAGACGATGCGGCCGCGCGCGTCGATCAGCGCACTGAACCCGCAGTTGCCGATCACGCCCATGGCCAGGGATGGCTTGGCGGGCGGCTCAAAGTGCAGGGAATCGGCGGCGACGCTCATGGACGGCTTTCTGGCGTGGCAGTTGGTGCATCGTCGGTCTCCCGGGACCTGCCGTCGAAGGCCGCGTGCAGCCATTCGCGCAGCGCGTCGGGTGATGCGCAGCGGTGGCGCGCGACGGTGGCGCCTTCGCCAACCTTGATACCTTCGCCGCCCATGGCCTGGACGGCGGCGAAGCCGGCTTCGTCGGTGGTGTCATCGCCGGCGAACAGCGGCAGGCGGCCGGAAAACGGTGCTTCGCCCATAAAAGCCCTGATCGCCAAACCCTTGCTGACGTTGGCGGGCTTGACTTCAAAAACGAATTTGCCGTGCAGCAGTTCGACACCTGGCGTTTGGTCCGCGGCCTCCTGCATCAGCTGCAGGCACAGCGATTCCAGTTCAGGGGCGTGGCGGTAATGCAGCGCAACGGCCGCCAGCTTGATCTCGACGCGCAGCCCGTCGTGGTGGGCCGCGAACTCGGTGGCGCGGCGCGCAAGTTCGCTCAGGTCCGGCTCGGCCAGGCTGGCGATGCGGCCATGGACATCACGGCGCTGCGCGCCGTGCTCGGTGGCCAGCGGAAGTTGCAAGGGCGAAAGAAAACCGTCCAGGTCGGCCAGTCGGCGGCCCGAGACAATCGCCAGCGCGCCGCCAAGCTGGCCCGAAAGCCTGAGCAGGGCCGGGATGACGCCCGACACCAGACGAACCGCGTCGGGCTCGGGCGCCAGGTCGGCCAGGGTTCCGTCAAAGTCGAGGAAGAGGGCGGTTTGCGGGCCTATGGCCGGCAAGGACCCAGGAAGCGGCAAGCGCGATGAAGCCGAGGACGGCGATGGGGAAGGTGATAAATGCATCGCCATTTACCTTAGCAGGAGCCCATCCGTGCCGCTGTAGGCCGGTTTCGCTTTTTCTCACATAGGGGCGGGCGGCGGCGACCCTGCCGCGGTGCCGGGGAGGCTGTCCTGCACCGCTTTGATGCGTGCCTTGCGGATGGCATCGCCCACCTGCTTGCCGTCGCGACCCTGCGCCTGCGCCGCCAGCGCCAGCGGCTGTGTTTCCACCGCCTGGGCCGCGGCCAGGGCCTTGAGCAGGTGCGTGCGTTGCGGGTAGGGTGAGTCCTGCAGGCCCAGGCGGCCGCGGGCGTCGCATTCGCAGGCCAGCAGGATGTCGGCAAAGCGCCGGGGCTTGCGAAACGCATCGCAGCGCTCCAGCAGGCGCACGGTGGAGGCGGCGTTCAGGGCTTCGCTGCGGTGGACGTTGCCGTGTTCGCGCGCCACCACGTCGGCGGTTTCGCGGCAGTCCACCGGCACCCGCAGGCGTTCGCACACGTCTTTGAGCAGCCGGGCGCTGCGCTCTTCATGGCCGATGTGGCGCGGCAGGACGTCGGCCGGCGTGGTGCCCTTGCCGAGGTCGTGGCACAGGCAGGCAAAACGCGCGGCCAGGGGCGCCTTGAGCTGCGCCGACATGTCCAGCACCATCATCAGGTGGATGCCGGTGTCGACCTCGGGGTGGTGGCTGGCGGGTTGGGGCACGCCCCAGAGGCGCGCCACCTCGGGCAGCAGTTTGTCCAGCGCGCCGCTGGCCCGCAGCACCTCGAACATGCGCGAGGGTTTGTCCTCCATGAGCCCCCGCGCAAGCTCCTGCCACACGCGTTCGGGCACCAGCGCGTCGGCTTCGCCGGCGGCCACCATGCCTTGCATCAGCGCCAGGGTCTCGGGCGCGACTGAAAAATCGGGAAAGCGGGCAGCAAAACGGGCCAGTCGCAGGATGCGCACCGGGTCTTCTCGGAAAGCATCGGTCACGTGGCGAAGGACTTTGGCCTGGATGTCTTTTTGCCCGCCGAAGGGGTCTATCAGCGCTGAGAAGTCGGGCTCGAATGTGCCGGGTGCGCCGTCGCCGCGGGCGGGCGCCGCGATGGCATTGATGGTCAGGTCGCGCCGCGCCAGGTCCTGCTCCAGCGTCACGTCGGGTTCGGCATGCACCGCAAAACCGCGGTAGCCGCGCGCGGTCTTGCGCTCGGTGCGGGCCAGCGCGTACTCTTCGCGGGTCTCGGGGTGCAGGAAGACGGGGAAGTCCTTGCCCACGGGCAGGTAGCCCTGGGCGGCCAGTTCTTCGGGCGTGGCTCCCACGACCACCCAGTCGTGGTCCTGCACCGGCAAGCCCAGCAAGGCATCGCGCACCGCGCCACCGACCATGTAAATCTGCATCCAGGCAGTTTAGCGGCTAGTGGCTGGGTACACCGGGCCAGCAACTTAGGAGAAAACCGGCCGGAAGAAGCTGCGCTCGTAGCTGATGATGCAGCCCGTGGTTTCGGCGTACTTGAACGCCGCCAGGCAATCCTGGTCCGAAAACGAACGCTGGCGGTAGCTCTCGTAGGCCGCCAGGCTGTCGAAGGTGAACAGGGCCAGTGCGATGTTGTTGGCGCCTTCACTGGGCATGAAGTAGCCGTGGTGCCGGCCGCCGAATTTTTCGACCAGCGGGATCCACAGCTTGCCGTAGTGCTCGAACTCCTTGAGTTTTGCGGTGTTGAGCACGTAGCGCAGATAAATCGTGACCATGCGGCCTCCTGTTCAGCGCTTGACGCGGTAGGGCTCTTCGAACTCGCGGAAATCGTTTTCGGCGAGCGCATCGTCTATCCAGGCCTTGACGCCGGGCAGGGCGACCACACGCTGCATGTAGGCACCGATGGCCGGCGGCACGGGCAGGGCATAACGGCTCAGGCGCATGCAGACGGGTGCAAAAAATGCGTCAGCGATGCTGAACTCGCCGAACAGCATCGGCCCCTTGTGTTGCTCCAGCAGCTCGGTCCACATCTCGACGATGCGCTGCACGTCGGCGCGCACGGCCGATTTGTCGCGCCAGATCAGCTGGCCCATGTCCGACAGGTCGGCCTCGATGTTCATGGGGCAGGCCGAACGCAGCGCGCCGAAGCCGCTGTGCATCTCAGCGCAGACGCTGCGCGCCCGGGCGCGCGCCTTCACGTCCTGCGGCCAGAGCTTTTTCTCGGGGAAGCGTTCGGCCAGGTATTCGGCGATGGCCAGCGTGTCCCACACCACAAAACCGCCGTCGTCCAGCGCCGGCACCCGGCCGGTCGGGTTCACGCCGCCGATTTTTTCCTTGAAGCTCGAGTTGGCGTCGAAGGAGTCGAAGCGCAGCTTGATTTCTTCAAAGGGAATGCCGGCCTGCTTGAGCAGCACCCAGGGGCGCATGGACCAGGAGGAGTAGTTTTTATTGCCGATGTAGAGCTTGAGCATGGGGTCCCCGTCCGCTGGTGATGATGGTGAAGGTCAAAATGAAACGACTTGCGATGCTACCGCCCCGCCGGCGCGCCATTGATGCAAAAAAACCGAAAAATTGATGCCTTATCCTCCCACCCCCGTCCAGGCTCACTGCGTGTAGCCTGTTCCCCCCTCGAGGGGGCGGCGCCTGCGATCTGGCGAAGCCGGTCCCGCGGCCCCTGCTGGGATGGCACTGGGTGCGGCAGCTGATGCCGGGGAAAAGGCTTTTGTCTGGCGAAATCACGCTACAGTAAGCGCACCGTCAACACCGCCAGCAGCCTGCTGCGCCGGTAAAAAATGAGGTTGAACCATGATTCTGGGTGATGTACTGCGCGCGCTGCTGGGTGGCTTGTTCCGGCGGCGCCGCGGGGGCTCCTCCCCAAAACAGGCCGTTTCCGGCCCGCTTCCCTTTCTTCCGAAGTACTCAGCACCTGAAAAAGGCAAAGTGCCCAGCTTCTTTTTCCCCATTTTCTGGGGTACGACTGACGACCGTGCGGTGACCGAAAGCATGAAGGCTGTGACCCAGAAGCTGGAGGGCGGCTATTACTTCGCCGACAACCTGCTGACCTGGGTGCGCAACCTGTCCATGTTCGATGACGGCCCCTTCCTGGAGGCGTGGAAAGACAATGTCGAGAGCGATTCCGACAAAGCCATCGTATGGCGGCGCTATGTGCTGGCTTGTGCGGCCTACCATTGCGTGCAACTGGACGGGGATTTCGTTGAATGCGGCGCCTACACCGGGGTGGGCGTCAAAACAGTCATCGACTACCTCGGAGGCCCCGCGTTCCCGAAGACCTTCTGGTGCTACGACCTCTTCGAGCATGACGGCAACATGCTCAACCATGCCATGCCGGAACACGGCGAAGGCCTGTATGCGCGTGTCTGCGAAAAATTCATGCCCTATCCCCAGGTCCAGGTCATGAGGGGAAAAATCCCCGACGTGTTTGCGAGCGGTTGCCCGGAGCGCATTGCCTACCTGCACATCGACCTGAACCAGGCGCCTGCCGAGATCGCGGCACTGGAGCATTTGTTCGATCGCATGGTCCCGGGCGGCATCCTGATCCTCGACGACTATGAATGGTCCGGTGCCTACCGCGGGCAGAAACTCGCCGAGGACGCCTGGTTCGACGAGCGGCAATACCGCGTGATGCCGCTCCCCACGGGCCAGGGCCTGGTCATCAAGCGCTAGCCTTCGGGGTATGCGCCCTTAAAACCTTCCCGCCGTCTTGCGCTTGGCCGTCAGCCCGCTGCGCAGGCCCTGTTCGCCCAGGTAGGAAGGCCCTACGGCTTCCAGCGATGCCGGCTGTATGCCCAGCGCCTGCAGGCCGGGCAGCTTGCCGGTGGCCACGTTGTCGCTGGCCATGGCGTCGAGGTTGTCGCGGCTGAGCATCGGTTCGCCGGGCGCCAGTTCCATGAGCCGTGCCTGCAGGCGGCCCAGCGCGGCGGGCAGCGCGATCACCGGCCGGCCCTTGCCGCCGTTCACGCCGGCGTAGCGGCCCGCCAGTTCCACAAGCTGGCGCAGAGTGAACACCCCGGGCCCGCAGGCTTCGTAAATCTGCCCCACGGTGTCGGCATCCTGCAGGCAGTGCACGATGGCCTGCGCCACGTCCTCCACCCACACGGGCTGCAAACGCGCATTGGCGGCAGCCAGCGGAATCACCGGGAACATCCGTTGCAGCCGCGCGAAGGTGTTGAGGAATTTGTCTTCGGCGCCGAAGATGACGCTGGGCCGCAGCACGGTCACGTCCAGCCCGGTGCTGAGCATCACGGCCTCGCCGCGCGCCTTGCTGCGCTGGTACATGGACGGCGAGCCGGGCGAAGCGCCCAGCGCGCTGATGTGGACGATGCGTCGCAGGCCGCTGGCTTCGCAGGCGCGGGCCAGCTCCAGCGGCAGCTGCACATGCGCCTTGTCGAAGGCGGCCTGCGAGCCGTTCAGGATGGCGACCAGGTTGACGACGGCGTCGTGGCCTGCCAGCAGCGGCGCCAGCGAACTGCTGTCGTGGGCGTCGGCTTCGACCACATCGACCAGCGGCAGCATCTGCAGGTGGCGTGCGTTACTTTGCCGCCGCGTGACGACGGTGACGCGGCACTGGCGCTGCGCCAGTTTTTCACAGACATGGCGCCCGACAAAGCCGGTGCCGCCCAGGAGCAGGATTTTGTTCATAGGCCCCTAATTTAGCGCTTTTGCCGCGGGTCGCTGCCGGTGAAATGTTCCGAAAGCCCTTGCGAGGCCGGAGTGAAGGCGGAGTGCGGGTTGGCGGCTATCAACTTGATAGCGCTGGAGGCCCTCCGTGGAATCCGGTCTTGGCCTACACGTGGCGGCCGGCGCTGTCCGCATACTTTCCGGATGAATATCTTTGAAGCACTGAGAACCAGCCACGACACCCAGCGAGCCCTGGCCGACCACCTGATCAAGACACAAGGCGACAGCCCGGACCGGGATTCCCTGTTCAAGGAACTCAGGCGCGAGCTGGCGGCGCACGCGGCGGCTGAAGAGCGATTTTTTTATGTCCCGCTGATCGCGCACGACATGACGCAGGAGCCTTCGCGGCACGGCATCGCGGAACACCACCAGATGGACAAGCTGGTGGAAACGCTGGCGAACACCGACTTCAGCTCGCCGGGCTGGCTGGCCACCGCGAAGGAGCTGCACCACAAGATCCACCATCACCTCGAGGACGAGGAGCAGGGCATTTTCCAGCTCGCGGGCAAGGTGCTGAGCGAGGCCGAGAAGCTCTCGCTGGCCAAGGGCTACGAGGGTGAATTCGTTTCTCAGCGCACTAAAGACTGAGCAGGCCCGGCTTATGGCTTGTCCGTGTGGGTGCCTTCATCCGGCTTGAGCAGCGGCTCGGGTTTTTCCACCAGCCGCACCAGCCTCGGCACCACCGCCAGAATTCCCAGCGCCAGCAAGGTGCTCAGGACCGCCGTCGCTTCGCGACCCATGCCGGCCGCCACGCCTATGGCCGCGGTCAGCCAGATGCCGGCGGCGGTCGTCAGGCCTTTGACCTGTTCTTCGTCGTCGCTGTGGCCCTTGATGTGGCCTTTGAGGATGGCGCCCGCGCCCAGGAAGCCAACACCGGCGACGATGCCTTGAATCACACGGCTCAGGTCGGCGCTCAGCATGCCGGTTTGCGCCGACACCAGCACAAACATCGCGGCGCCCATGGCCACCAGCATGTGGGTGCGCACACCGGCGGCCTTGCCCTTTTGTTCACGCTCTATGCCGAGCAGGCCGCCCAGCAAGGCCGCCAGCACCAGGCGCAGCATGACGCGGGTGGCTTGCTCGGCGTCGGGTAAATCCGAGAACTCCGAGGCGATGGTTTCGCCGATTTGCTGCCACCAGCTGGACGCCATGCGGGCTCCTTTTCACTTGTTCAGTTTGTGGACGGGGCTTGCCAATGTACCTTCTCCGCTCCACCGCGTCAGCAGAAGCCCCGCCTGCCCTCAGGGATGGATTTTTTCCTCGCGCTGCAGCATGCCGAAAAAAAGCACGAGCCGGCGTTCGCGTGTTTCGGCTTTCTTGGCGGTCTGCAGCCTGAACAGGATGGCGAAGCGGTTGCGCGAGTCGAGCGACTCAAAGAACGCCCTGGCCTTGGGCTTCTTGGCCAGCAGGGCCGCCAGGTCGTCGGGCACGGTGATCTTGCTTTGCCCGTCGTAGGCCGCGTCCCAGCGGCCGTCGGCTTTGGCGCGCTCGACCTCGGCCAGGCCCGCGGGCTGCATACGGCCTGATGCGATCAGCGCCATGGCCTTGTCGCAGTTGATCTTGGACCAGGTGCTGCGCGCGCGGCGCGGCGTGAACTTCTGCAGGAAGAACTGCGCATCCAGTGCGTTGCGCTGGCCGTCTATCCAGCCTTGGCAGAGGGCCTCTTCCAGCGCCTCGGCATGGGTGGTGGAGGCGATGCCCGAATCCTTCTTGGCGATCTGCAGCCAGATGCCGGGGCTGCTGGCATGGTGCTTTTTCAGCCAGGTGGCCCAGCTCTTCGTGGTTTTACAGTGCAGCGTGTCCAGGGTGTCGGGTGAGGCGGGCATGCGGCATTGTGCCGGGCGCGCCCTCCAGCGGCAAGGCCAGGGCCACGCTGAACAAGTCCCGCGCGCGCTGCGCATCCCTGCCTGGGGCGGTCTGCGGCGTTGCAAATCCTCGCCATAGCTACGGCTATGGACTGCGGTTTGCGCCTTGCATCCCATCCCCATGCAGGGCGCGCCGCATCGCGGGGACTTATTGAGCGTCGCCATAAAAAAACCGCCCGGAGGCGGTTTTCAAACGTCGCTGGGCAACGCTCAGTGCGTGATGTAGTCCGACACCACTTTCCAGCGCGCATCCTGCAACTGCGACAGGCGCGACTGGTTGTTGCCCAGGCGTTTTTGCGGGCCGAACTTGGCTTCGGAGCTGCCGAAAATGTCGGCCGGGATCACCATGGTGTCCATGGCCTTGATGAAGCTGTCGGTCGACAGGCTGGCGCCGGCTTTCTGCGAGGCGCGTATGAAGCTGTCTATCACCGTGTAGCCGTAGACGGAGAACACCGTCGGGTCTTCGTTAAAGGCGGTCTTGTACTTGTTGGCCCAGAAGCGGATCGGCTGCGAAGCCTCGTCCAGGTAGGGGTTTTGTACCGTCATGGTCGCGTAGAGGCCGTCCATGGCTTTCCCGCCCAGCTTGTGGATCAGGTCGGTGTAGGCCGCGCTGGAGCCCAGGAAGACCGGGTTGTAGCCCAGCTTGCGCGCCGTGCCTATGCCGCCTATGGTTTCACGGATGATGGTGCCCAGCACCACCAGGTCGCATTCGGAGGCCTTGAGCTTGGCGACCTGTGACGAGAAGTCGGTGGCGCCGCGCTTGAAGGAAGTTTTTTCGACCATGGTCATGCCGATGGTCTTGAGGCCGTCGTCCGCGCCACGCTGTACTTCCAGGCCGAACTCGTCGTCCTGGTACATGGAGCAGACCTTCTTGGCGTTCTTTTCCTTGACCAGCTTGGGCACGGCGGCCTTCATCTGGTCGTAGTAAGTGGCGGCAAAGGAATACTTGAGCTTGTGGAAGGGCTCGTACATCTCGCGGGCGGCCGTCACCGGGAAGAAGTTGATGACGTTTTTCTCGAACTGCACCGGCATGGCGGCCAGGTTCTGCGCCGTGCCCAGGTGGCCCACCATGGCGAAGATCTTGTCCTGGTTGACCAGCTTTTGCGCCGCCAGCACCGCTTTCTTGGGGTCGTAGCCCGAGTCCTCGACGATGAGCTTGATCTTGCGGCCGTTGATGCCACCCTGCTCGTTGAGCTCGTCGACGCGCAAGGTCATGCCGTTGCGTATCTGCTTGCCGAAGCCCGCCAGCGGCCCCGACAGGTCCTGGATGGAGCCCAGCGTGATTTCGGTCTTGCCGACGCCCTGGCTTTGCGCCCACGCAGGCGCGGCCGACAGGGCGGCGGCGCAGGCCAGCGCGGAAAGGGCGGTGCTTGATGTCAGTTTCATGGTTTGTCTCCTTAAGGTTTTTATCCACTCAGTCCAGGTGATCAGTACATGGCCTCGATGTGCGGGGCGTATTTTTGTTCTACGAGCTTGCGCTTGAGCTTCATGGTCGGCGTGAGTTCTTCGTCTTCCGCCGTGAGCTGCGTGTCGAGCAGGAAAAATTTCTTGATCTGCTCGACCCGCGCAAACTTCTTGTTGACCCGGTCGATTTCCGACTGGATCAATTCTTGCACTTCGGCCGCCCGCGTCAAGCTGGCGTAATTACTGAAGGGTATGTCCGCATCCTGGGCGAATTTCTCGACGTTTTCCTGGTCGATCATGATGATGCAGGTGAGGTAGGGACGCTTGTCGCCTATGACCACCGCGTCGGTGACGTAGGGCGAAAACTTGAGCTCGTTCTCGAGCTCGCTGGGTGTGACGTTCTTGCCGCCGGCCGTGATGATGATGTCCTTCATCCGGTCGGTGATCCTGAAATAGCCTTCCTCGTCCACCACGCCCACGTCGCCGGTGTGCAGCCAGCCCTCCGTGTCGATGGTTTCGGCCGTCTTTTCGGGCTGGTTCAGGTAGCCCATGAAGACGTTGGGGCCGCGCACCAGGATTTCGCCGGTGGCCGGGTCCAGGCGCATCTCGTTGTAGCCGGCGGCCGGGCCTATGGAGCCGGGTTTCATACGGCTGGCCGGCACGCCGCTGGCGGCGCCGCAGGTTTCCGTCATGCCCCAGACTTCGAGCATGGGCACGCCCAGTGCCATGTACCACTTGACGAGATCCGGCGAAATCGGCGCCGCGCCCGTGACGCAAAAGCGCGCGCGGTGTATGCCGATCAGCTTGCGCGTGTTGTTGAGCGCCAGCCAGCGCGCCAGCGTGAACTGGAGCTTGAGCGCGGCGCCGACGGGCCGGCCCGCCAGCACGGTGTCGGCGATGCGCATGCCCACGCTTATGCTCCAGGCATAGGCGGCCTGCTGCAGCCAGCTGGCTTCCTTGAGTGCGATCATCACGCCGGAATAGAACTTTTCCCACACGCGCGGCACGGCGGTGAACACCGTGGGCGCGATCTCGCGCACGTTCTCGGGAATGGTCTCGGGGTTTTCCACGAAGTTGAGTTTGGCCCCGGCGTACAGCGAAAAATACTCGCCGCCCATGCGTTCGGCGATGTGGCACAGCGGCAAAAAACACATGCGTTCGTCGTTTTCATCCTGCGCCACCAGCGTGTTGTAGCCGCGTGCGGTGAACACCAGCCCGTGCTGGCTGTGCATGGCGCCCTTGGGTTTGCCGGTGGTGCCCGAGGTGTAGACCAGGATGGCCAGGTCCTCGGGCCGGCACGCGGCGGCGCGCTCCTTGACTGCATCGGGATGTCCGGCCAGGTAGCCGCGGCCCAGCGCGCGCAGCGCGTCCAGGCTCATCACGCCCGGGTCGTCCAGTTCGCGCAGGCCTTCCATGTCGAACACGATCACCTGGCGCAGCAGCGGCAGTTGCGGCCGCACTTCCAGCGCCTTGTCGAGCTGTTCGTCGTCCTCGACGAAGAGCAACGTGGTGCGCGAGTCTTCGCAGAGGTAATGCACCTGCGAGGCGGCGTCGGTCGGGTAGATGCCGCTGCAGACGCCGCCGCAGCTCAGCACGGCGATGTCGGCCAGCACCCAGTCGATGATGGTGTTGGAGAGGATGGAGGCGCACTCGCCGCGCGCAAAGCCCAGGCTCAGCAGGCCGGCCGCGATCTCGCGCACCGCATCGCCGGTCTGGGTCCAGCTCCAGCTGCGCCAGATGCCCAGCTTCTTCTGGCGCATCCAGGTCTTGCCGCCGCGCCGTTCCACCGCGTTCCAGAACACGGCGGGAATGGTGTCGCCCGGCATGACGATGGCATGCTCGGGCTGGATATGGCTGAGGTCCCAGAGATTGCTCATTTTCTATCTCCAGGTCTTTTTCTTCTTCCAGCGCCGCTCGCCGCGCACGCCGTCCTCTTTCATGCCGAGGTAGAACTCCTTGATGTCGTCCTTCTCGCGCAGCCGGGCGCAGGTGTCTTCCATCACAATGCGGCCGTTCTCGAGCACATAACCGTAGTCGGAGGCGTTAAGCGCCATGTTGGCGTTCTGCTCGACCAGCAAAATCGTGGTGCCGCGTTCGCGGTTGATGCGCACCACGATTTCAAAAATTTCCTTGGTGAGCTTGGGCGACAGGCCCAGGCTGGGTTCGTCGAGCAGGATCAGGTCGGGCGAGGCCATCAGCGCGCGCGAGATCGCCAGCATCTGCTGCTGGCCTCCCGACAGCAGGCCGGCATCCTGCAGCGCGCGCTCCTTCAGGATGGGAAAGTAGCCGTAGACCGCTTCCATGTCCAGCGCCACGCCGTCGCGGTCCTTGCGGGTGTAGGCGCCCATCAGCAGGTTGTCGCGCACGCTGAGCAGCGGGAACACCTCGCGACCCTCGGGCACATGGCTCAGGCCCTGCTGCACGATGAAAGCCGGGTCCTGCGCCGTGATGTCCTGGCCCTTGAAGTCGATGGAGCCCTTGCGCGGGTCCAGGATGCCCGAGATGGTCTTGAGGATGGTGGACTTGCCCGCGCCGTTGGAGCCCAGTACGGTAGCGATCTCGCTGCGCCGCACCTGCAGGCTCACACCGCGTATGGCCTTGATCGGGCCGTAGGCGCTCTCGACGTTGAGCAGCTTCAACACCGGCTGGTCGCTGACGGGAGGCGGCGCCGCGCTCATGCTGCTCTCCTGAGTGATGAGACTTCATCGACCGACCCGAGGTAAGCCTCGATCACACCGGGGTCGTTCTGCACCTCGCGCGGCGTGCCCACGGCCAGCACTTCGCCCTGGTTCATGGCCAGCACACGGTCGGAGACGCGCGAGACCAGGGACATGTCGTGTTCAACCATCAGCACGGTGATGCCAAGCTCGTGCTGGATGTCCTGTATCCAGAAGGCCATGTCGCCGGTTTCCTCCACGTTGAGGCCGGAAGACGGTTCGTCGAGCAGCAGCAGCCGGGGTTCGGTGCACAACGCGCGCGCCAGCTCCACCACCTTGCGCACGCCGTAGGGTAGTCCCGCCACCATGGAGTCGCGGTGGTGCTGCAGGTCGAGGAAGTCGATCACCTGCTCGGCCTTTTCGCGCGCCTTGAGTTCGGCCTCGCGCGCCTTGGCGGTGAAAAAGAGGTCGTGCAGCAGGCCGGTCTGCCGGTGCGTGTGCCGGCCTATCAGCAGGTTGTGCAGCACGGTGGCATGCTCGAACAGCTCGATGTTCTGGAAGGTGCGCGCGATGCCCAGCGCGGCGATTTTGTGCGGCGGCTGGGCCGTGAGCTTTTCGCCGCGGTATTCAATCTCACCGCTGGTCGGCGTGTAGATACGGCTGATCAGGTTGAACACCGTGGTCTTGCCCGCGCCGTTGGGGCCTATCAGCGTGAAGACCTCGCCCTCTTTCACGTCAAAGCTGACCTTGTTGACGGCCAGCACGCCGCCGAAGCGCACGCTGAGGTTTTTCGCGGAGAGGAGTGTCGTGCTCATTTGAGTCGATCCGACTTCTGGAAGGATTTCTGCCGCTTGAACAGGCCCTTGCGGTAGAAGGGAAAGAGCTGGAAGTAGGTGCGGATCTTGAGCCAGCGGCCATAGAGCCCCATTGGCTCGAACAGCACAAAGGCAATCAGCACGATGCCGTAAACGGCCGCCTGCAGGCCGGGCGCCTGGCCTATGGCAGCGGGCAGGTAGTCCTTGCTGAGGGCGATCACCTGAGGCATCGAGATCAGGAAGATGGCGCCCAGGAAGGCACCGTGCACCGAACCTACGCCGCCGATGACGATCATCAGCAGCAGGTCTATGGACTGCAGGATGTTGAACTGGTCGGGCGAGATGAACTGCAGCTTGTGCGCATACAGGGCGCCGGCAACGCCGGCCAGCGCCGCCGACAGCGCGAAGGACAGCGTCTTGTAGCGCGCCAGGTGTATGCCCATGCTCTGCGCGGAGATCTCGGAATCACGTATCGCCACAAAGGCCCGGCCCGTGGGTGAGCGCAACAGGTTGAGGATGGCCAACGTGGAAACCACGGTGATGACGAGGCAGAGGAAATAAAAGGACTCGCCGCTGGCCAGCTTCCAGCCGAACATGTCGGGGACCTTGATGTGGATGCCGGCATTGCCGCCGGTCACGCTTTCCCAGCGCGCGAACACCTCTTCGACGATGAAACCAAAGGACAGTGTGGCCATGCCCAGGTAGATGCCTTTGACGCGCAGCGCCGGCAGGCCCACGACCAGGCCCACCGCGGCCGAGAGCCCGGCGGCGCAGGCCAGCGCGATGGGGAAGGGCAGGCCCGCGTTCGTCAGCACGGCCTGGGTGTAGGCGCCCACGCCCAGGAAGGCCGCATGGCCCAGCGAGAACAGGCCGGTGAAACCCGCCAGCAGCATCAGGCCCAGGCCGGCAATCGCGTAAATCATCACAAAGGTCAGCTGCGCAAGCCAGTATTCGGCGACCAGCCAGGGCGCGGCCAGCAGCAGGAGCATGAGCGTGCCGTACCAGAACACATGGCCTGGGTGTTTGGCGAGGTTGAGGTCCTGGCCGTAATCAGTCTTGAAGATAAAGCGCATGTATTGGTTAAACCTTTTTGCGCAGTTTTTCACCGAACAGGCCGCTGGGCTTGACCATCAGCATGATGAGCACCACCACATACGCGGCGATGTCCTTGAAACCGTCAGGCAGGTAAAAGCCAGAGAACGATTCGACCAGGCCGATGACCAGCCCGCCGACGATGGCCCCCGGCAGGCTGCCGAAGCCGCCGACCACCGCGGCCGGAAAGGCCTTGAGCCCGATGAAACCCATATTGGCGTGCACAAAGGTGATGGGCGCCAGCAGCAGGCCGGCAATCGCCGCCACGGCGGAGGCCAGGCCCCAGACCAGGCCGTTGAGTCGCTTGACCGGAATGCCCATGTAATAGGCGGCCAGCTGGTTTTGCGAGGACGCCTGCATGGCGATGCCCAGCTTGCTGTACCTGAAGAGCGCGAACAGCGCCAGGCACAGCACCGCCGTGCTGGCGATGATGGCGACCTGCTCGACGTTGATGACCAGCGTGCCGGCGGTCCAGATCTGGTCTTTGTAGGGCACCGGCAGCACGTAAGTTTCGGTGCCTATGCCGGGAATCATGGTGATGAGGCCGCGCGCCGTGTAGCCCACGCCTATGGTCAGCATGACGATGGAAAAAGCGGGCTGGCCGAGGATGGGGCGTATCACGAGGCGCTCGAGCAGCATGCCGAACAGCGCCATGCCGGCAATCGCGCTGAGTACGGCCAGCCAGAACGGAAAACCCAGCAGCGTCATGCAGGCCAGGCCGACGAAGGCGCCCAGCATCATCAGCTCACCCTGTGCAAAACTGACCGTCTCGGTGGCTTTGTAGATCAGGACAAAACCCAGCGCGATCAATCCGTAGATGCAGCCTTGGGCGATGCCGCTGATGAGCAGCTGCAGGAATTGCACGTAGCGGTCTCCCCTGTGATGAGACTTGGTTATAGCTGTCACCTAGAGGTCTGTCGCTAGGGGTTGTTCCGAATACGTGTCGCCTTGGCGATCAAGCGTAATCCCTTACATGAGACGAAATGTCCGGATAGGCGCAGGCCTCGGTTTCTACGGTGATGCCTGGGCGCCGGTGGCGGCGAGCATTGAGCGCGGCGGGGTGCACTACATCGCGAGCGACCACCTCGCGGAGCTGACGCTGGCCATCCTGCAAAAAGACCGGCAGCGCGATGCATCGCTGGGTTATGCGCGCGACGTGGTGCCCATGCTGATGACGCTCTGGCCGCTGATGCAAACGCGCGGCGTCAAATTCATCTGCAATGCCGGAGGGCTCAACCCCGCAGGCGCGGCCGCCGCTTTGCGCGCGGCGTTCGCAGCCAAGGGCTGGAAGGCGCGCATCGCGGTAGTCAGCGGTGATGACGTGCTGCCGCGGCTGGCGGCGCTGGCGCCGCCGCACCTGTTCAACGCCCAGCCCTTCGAGACCGTGCGGGATCTCATGGTGTTCGCCAATGCCTACCTGGGTGCGCGGCCCATCGTGTCGGCGCTGCAGCAGGGCGCCGATATCGTCGTCACCGGGCGCGTGGCCGACGCGGCGCTGTTCCTCGCACCGCTGGTGCATGAATTCGGCTGGAAGCTCGAGGACGCCGCCACGCAGCCCGCGCTGGACCGGCTGGCCCAGGGCCTGGCGGTGGGGCACTTGCTCGAATGTTCGGGCCAGGGCAGCGGCGGCAACTTCGGCAGCCAAGGGGCCTGGAAGGCTATTCCCGACCTGGCCCATATCGGCTATCCGATTGCCGAAGTTAGCGAAGACGGCGCTGCGCTGATCACCAAGGCGCCGGGGACCGGCGGGCGCATCAACTTTGACACGGTGCGCCAGCAACTGCTCTATGAAGTGCACGATCCCACACGCTATGTCTCGCCCGACGTGGTGCTGGACCTGTCGGAGGTGAACCTCGAAGACCTGGGCCACGACCAGGTGCGCATGACGGGCGCGCGCGGCCATCCGCGGCCCGCGCAGCTCAAGCTGGTGGGCGGCTTTCGCGACGGCTACAAGGCTGAAGTCACCTGGGGCTTCAGCTGGCCCGATGCGTACGACAAGGCGCAGGCGGCGGTTTCCATGGTGAAGGCCCAGCTGGCCGACAAGCGCATGCCGCATGACGAGTTCTTCGTCGAGTTCCCGGGGCTCAACTCGGCGCACGGCCCGCTGGCGCCCCTGCCCGCGCCCGAAGCGCTGGCCGAACTCAACGAGGTCTGGGTGCGCATGGTGGTGCGCACGCAGGACAAGGCGATGGCCGACGGTTTCGGCCGGCTGTTTCCTTGGATGGCGTTGAGCGGCCCGGCCTACAGCTGCGGCTTTCACGGCCTGAACAACAGCAGCGAACTGCTGGGCATCTGGCCCGCACTGCTGGACCGGCAGGCGGTCGAGGCCGGGGTGCAGGTGGAGGTACTGAGCTCATGAAAGTGCAACTCGTGAAGCTCGCGCATGCGCGCAGCGGCGACAAGGCCGACTGGGTGGACTTCGGCCTGTTTGCCTGGAACGAGGCGGGTTATCGCCTGATGGAACGCGAAGTCACGGCCGAGCGTGTGCAGGCGCACTTCGCGCCCTGGCTGCCCGGCACGGTGCAATGCTGGACCCTGCCCAACATCCTGGCGCTCAAGCTGGTGCTGCAAGGGGCGCTGCAGGGCGGCGGGGCGCGCAACCTGCGCATGGACAACCTCGGCAAGGCCATGGCGGCGGCCTTGCTGCGCATGGAGATCGAAGTCAGCGCCGCCGAGTTCGCCGAGGCCGGCGCCGCGCCGCGTGTCGGCTGGTGGCCGGAGGCACCGTGAGCATCCATGTTTTGAAGCAAGGGCAGGTCACCGTGATCACGCTGGACCGGCCCGAGGTGCGCAACGCGGTCGATGCCGTGACGGCGCGTGCGTTGCATGAAGCTTTTGTCGCCTTTGATGAAGATGAGGATGCGCATGTGGCGGTGTTCCACGGCGCGCACGGCCATTTCTGCGCAGGCTGGGATTTACAGGCCGGCGCCCGGCTGGCCGCGCAAGCCGGCGGTGAGCAGGTTGTGGATCGGCTCGACTTTTCGCCCGGCGATAAAAACCCGCCGGGGCCCATGGGGCCGTCCCGGCTGCTGCTGTCCAAGCCGGTGATTGCCGCCGTCAGCGGCGCGGCGGTGGCCGGCGGCATGGAACTGGCGCTGTGGTGCGACATGCGCGTGATGGAGGAAGACGCCTATTTCGGCGTGTACTGCCGGCGTTTCGGCGTGCCGCTGATCGACGGCGGCACGGTGCGCCTGCCGCGGCTGGTCGGCATGGGCCGTGCGATGGACCTGATCCTGACCGGGCGCAAGGTGGAGGCGGCTGAAGCCTTGCAAATCGGTCTGGCCAACCGTGTCGTACCCAAAGGCGGCGCGCGCGATGCCGCGGTGGCGCTGGCACAGCAGCTCAGCCGCTTTCCGCAGGCCACGATGCGGGCCGACCGGCTCAGCGCCTACCGGCAATGGGATCTGGGATGGGAGGAGGCGCTGCACCAGGAATGGGAGCGCGGAAAACAGCGCCTGCCCGATGCCTTTGCCGGCGCCGCGCGCTTTGCGGGCGGGCAGGGCCGGCACGGCGAGTTTGAGTAGGCCTCAGGGCTTGGCAATTTTTCGCGGCTTCCCGAAATCGTCGATCGCCACGTAGGTCAGGCTGGCCTCGGTGACCTTGATGTAGCGGCCCTGGGCGCGGAAGCGTTCGGCGTAGACCTCGACCTGGACCGTGATGGAGGTGGTACCTATACGTGTCACGCCGGCGAAAAACGACAGGATGTCGCCCACGCGCACCGGCTGCTTGAAGATGAACTGGTTGACCGCCACCGTGGCCAGCCGGCCGTCGACGTGGCGGGCCGGCACCACGGAGCCGGCCAGGTCGACCTGGGCCATGACCCAGCCGCCGAAGATGTCGCCGTTGGCATTGCAGTCGGCCGGCATGGGGATGACCTTGAGCACCAGCTCCTTGTCGGTGGGCAGATGGACGTTCAGGGCGTCTTCGGCGTGAATGTCCGTAGGGGCGCTTGATTCGGTAGACATAGGCACAATCTGAAAAAGTTATTACAACAACCCTCACGATTGTCCCTCATGCGCTCCCGAGCTTCCGCCGCCGATTCTTCCCTTGCCGTGCCCGCCACGCCCGTGCCGGGCGCCGGCAAGGCGCCGGCGCCCCCGCGCTCCGACCTGGACACCCTCAAACGCCTTTTCCCCTACCTGTGGGACTACAAATGGCGCGTGCTGGCGGCGTTGAGCTTCATGGTGGGCGCCAAGCTGGCCAATGTCGGCGTTCCGCTGCTGCTGAAAAACCTGGTCGACGCGATGAACTTCAAGCCCGGCGACGCACAGGCCGTGCTGGTGGTGCCGGTGGCACTGCTGCTGGCTTACGGGCTGCTGCGCCTGTCGACCACGCTGTTCACCGAACTGCGCGAACTGGTGTTTGCCAAGGCCACCGAGGGCGCGGCGCGGCGGATTTCGCTGGAGGTGTTCCGCCACCTGCACGCGCTGAGCCTGCGCTTTCACCTGGAGCGGCAGACCGGCGGCATGACGCGCGACATCGAGCGCGGCACGCGCGGCGTGCATTCGCTGATTTCGTATTCGCTCTACAGCATCATCCCGACGCTGATTGAAGTCACGCTGGTGCTGACCCTGCTGGCCGTCAAGTTTGACGTCTGGTTCGCCGGTATTACCGGCATCGCGCTGGTGTTCTACATTTTCTTCACCGTCACGGTGACCGAATGGCGCACGCAGTTCCGCAAGACCATGAACGAGCTGGACTCGTCGGCCCACAGCCGCGCCATCGATTCGCTGCTCAACTACGAGACCGTCAAGTACTTCAACAATGAGGAGTTCGAGGCCGCCCGCTACGACGAAAACCTGCTGCGCTACCGGCGCGCCGCCATCAAGAGCCAGAACACCCTGAGCCTGCTCAACGCCGGGCAGCAGCTGATCATCGCCATCGGGCTGGTGGCCATGCTGTGGCGCGCCACGCAGGGCGTGGTCGACGGCCACATGACGCTGGGTGACCTGGTAATGGTCAACGCCTTCATGATCCAGCTCTACATCCCGCTGGGTTTCCTGGGCGTGATCTACCGCGAAATCAAGCAAAGCCTCACCGACCTCGACAAGATGTTCGCGCTGATGGAAAAAGAGCGTGAAATCGCCGATTTGCCCGGGGCCAAAGCCCTGGTCATCGGTGAATCGCCGGCAGTGCGTTTTGAGAATGTGAACTTCGCCTACGACCCGGCGCGCCCCATCCTGCACAACGTGAGCTTCGAGATCCCGCCGGGCAAGACCGTGGCGGTGGTCGGTTCCTCGGGGGCCGGCAAGTCCACGCTGGCGCGGCTGCTCTACCGTTTTTACGACGTGCAGCAGGGCCGCATTACCATCGCCGGCCAGGACATCAAGCAGGTCACGCAGTCCAGCGTACGCCAGGCGATTGGCATCGTCCCGCAGGACACGGTGCTGTTCAACGACACGGTGGAATACAACATCGCCTACGGCAAGCCGGGCGCCACCCACGAAGAGGTGGAGGAAGCCGCGCGTTCGGCCCGCATCCACGGCTTCATCGCCTCCACGCCGCTGGGTTACCAGACCATGGTGGGCGAGCGCGGGCTGAAACTCTCGGGTGGCGAGAAGCAGCGCGTGGCGATCGCCCGCACCCTGCTGAAGAACCCGCCGGTGGTGATTTTTGACGAGGCCACCTCGGCGCTGGACTCGGCCAACGAGCGCGCCATCCAGACCGAACTGCGCGCTGCCGCACAGAACAAGACCACCCTGGTGATCGCGCACCGCCTGTCCACCGTGGTCGACGCGCACGAGATCCTGGTGATGGACGGTGGGCGCATCGTTGAGCGCGGAACGCATGCGCAGCTGCTCGAGACCGAAGGCGCGTATGCGCGCATGTGGGCGCTGCAGCAGAGTTCGCCCGAGGCTTGAGCAGCGCATCGCGAGCAAGTTTGTATTCCTGAGGACATTTCGAGGACGGTATTTACAGCGAATGCCGCTCCATCGTCCTGCCATGGGAATCCCCGTAGGTCAAAATGCTTCACGGCCTCGCATAATCAGGAGACCCAGCGGCCACGGTTGACCGCTGGATCGCCTTTTTGGAGCCTGCATGAGCACTCACGCCAGTCAATTTGAACGCTTCCGACCTGGAGTTGAGAGCGCTACGCCCCCGATTGAGCCGCCCTGGCGCACGCCGGCGGCGTTGCTCCTCCTTGCAGGCATGTGCCTGCTGCCTCGTCGCGCCTTGCCGGCGCACGCCATGACGGCCCACTCGGGCGCGTCCAACCGCGGTCGCTAGGTCTATGGAAACCAAATGGCTGGAAGATTTCGTCAGTCTGGCTGAAACCCGCAGTTTCAGCCGCTCTGCCCAACTGCGTCACGTCACCCAGCCGGCGTTTTCGCGCCGCATCCAGGCGCTGGAGGCCTGGGCCGGCACCGACCTGGTCGATCGCAGTTCCTACCCCACGCGCCTGACGCCTGCGGGCGAAACCCTGTACAGCCAGTCGCTGGAAATGCTGCAGGGCCTGCAGTCCACCCGTGCCATGCTGCGCGGCCACACTTCAGCCGGGCAGGACGTCATCGAATTCGCCGTGCCGCACACGCTGGCTTTCACTTTTTTCCCGGCCTGGGTCAGCAGCCTGCGCGAGAAGTTCGGTCCCATCAAAAGCCGGCTGATCGCGCTCAATGTGCACGACGCGGTGCTGCGCCTGGTGGAAGGCAGCTGCGACCTGCTGATCGCCTACCACCATGACTCCCAGCCTTTCCAGCTGGACCCGGACCGTTACGAAATGGTGTCGCTGGGCCAGGAAGTGCTGGCGCCTTTCGTACGGGCCACGGCCGCGGGCGACCCCGAGTACAGCCTGCCGGGGCGGCCCGGCCAGCCCCTGCCTTACCTGGGCTACGCGCCCGGCGCCTACCTGGGCCGCATGGTGGACATGATCCTCAAGCAGTCCAGCACCGCAATCCACCTGGACCGCGTTTATGAGACCGACATGGCCGAAGGGCTCAAGGCCATGGCCCTGGAAGGCCACGGCATCGCGTTTTTGCCGCTCAGCGCCGTCAGAAAGGAGCTGCGGGCCAAAAAACTCGTGAGCGCCGGCGGCAACCTGGAGATGACCATGGACGTGCGCGTCTACCGCGAGCGGCCGACCTCCAAGGATTCCGCCAAAAGCCATGCCCAGGCCCTGTGGAGCTACCTGCAGGCGCAGACCAACAAGGAAAAGATCGCCTCGCGGGGAGGTGCGGCCCCGGCCGCGCGACAGGGCTAGGCAGGTGCACTAGTAGTAACCCTAAGTGGTTATAAGAAAAATGCATAGAAGATCGTTGAAACAGCATTGGTGTTTTCAAACCCGCAAACTTACAGTTCGTGACGTCCAAATTTTGATGGTTGCCTGTGCCCCCTGATTCTTCTTTCACCCCGCTTGCCGAGCCCGTCCCCACCCCGGTGGCGGCCACGCGCACCGAGCACGACTTCCTCGGTGAAAAGCAGATTCCCGCTGCGGCTTACTGGGGTGTGCACACGGCGCGCGCGGTCGAAAATTTCCCGATTTCCGGCACCCGCATCTCGGCCATGCCCGACCTGATACGCGCGCTGGGTTTCGTCAAAAAAGCCGCGGCGCGCACCAACCAGCAGCTCGGTGCGCTGGATGCCAGGCGCGCGGCCGCCATCATGAGCGCCTGCGAAAAACTCATTGCCGGCCAGTATCACGAGCAGTTCGTGGTCGACGTGATCCAGGGCGGCGCCGGCACCTCCACCAATATGAATGCCAACGAGGTCATCGCCAACCTCGCGCTGGAAAAGCTGGGCCTGGAAAAAGGCCGCTACGACGTGTTGCACCCCAACGACCACGTCAACGCCTCGCAAAGCACCAATGACGTCTACCCCACGGCCGTGCGCATCGCCCTGTGGTTCGCCCTCGAGCGCCTGCTGGCTTCCATGGCCATCCTGCGTGCCGGCTTTGAAGCCAAGGCCCATGAGTTCCGCGATGTGCTGAAAATCGGCCGCACCCAGCTGCAGGACGCCGTGCCCATGACACTGGGCCAGGAATTCCTGACCTACGCGGTCATGATCGGCGAGGACGAGGCCCGCCTGCGCGAAGCGCGCGCGCTGATCCAGGAAATCAACCTGGGCGCCACGGCCATAGGCACCGGCATCAATGCGCCGGCCGGTTATGCCGACATCGTCTGCCGCCACCTCGCCGAGGAGTGCGGCGTGCCGGTCGAAAAAGCCGCCAACCTGATCGAAGCCACGCAGGACACCGGCGCTTTCGTCCAGCTGTCCGGCGTGCTCAAGCGCGTGGCCACCAAGCTCAGCAAGATCTGCAACGACCTGCGCCTGCTCTCCAGCGGCCCGCAGGCCGGCTTCGGCGACATCCGGCTGCCGCCGCGCCAGGCGGGCTCTTCCATCATGCCCGGCAAGGTCAACCCGGTGATCCCCGAGGTCATGAACCAGGTCGCCTTTGAAGTGATAGGCAACGACATGACCGTGACCATGGCTTCCGAGGCCGGCCAGCTGCAGCTCAACGCCTTCGAGCCCATCATGGGCTGGAGCCTTTTCAAGAGCATCGAACACCTGAGCCAGGCCTGCCTCACGCTACAAACCAATTGTGTGGCCGGCATCGAGGCCAACCGCGAACTGCTGGCCAAACGCGTGCGCGAATCGGTCACCCTGGTCACCGCGCTCAATCCGATCATCGGCTACGAAAAAGCCGCGCTGATTGCCAAGACGGCGATCGCCACCGGTGCGCCGATTGCCGAGATCGCGGAATCGCTGGGCATCATGACGCAAGCCGAAGTCGAGGCCCTGCTGGTGCCTGACAAGCTCACCCAGCCTCTGCCGCTGCTTGCCTGACGGCCGCTGGCACAAAGACTGCTTACATCTGCCGTATAGTTCCGGACTTCTTCATGCGTGCACCACTTTGGAAAACCCCAGGAATTGCCAAGGCTTCCCCGGGTTCGCCGGCAACTATCGTCCCAAACACTTCGCAAACACTTCGTTTTCCCCGTCTTAGAGGCCGGGTAAACCTAGGCTAGCCCCGGGTACCATCTCTCTAAAATAGTTCGCTAACCGTTTCATTCATTACAGGAGATTCCATGAAACTCAAACTCGTCGCTTTGTCCGTCGCTCTGCTCGCCACCGGCGCAGCATTCGCCGATACCCTTTCCAAAGTCAAGGCTTCCGGCGTTGTCACCATGGGCGTTCGCGATTCTTCCGGCGCGCTGTCCTATACCCTGGGTGACGGCAAGTACACCGGCTACCACGTCGAAATCTGCCAGCGCATCCTGGCCGGCCTCGAAAAAGCCGCTGAACGCAAGCTGGAAATCAAATACCAGCCCGTGACGTCGCAGAACCGCATCCCCCTCGTGCAGAACGGCACCGTCGACATCGAGTGCGGCTCCACCACCAACAACGCGACCCGCCAGAAAGACGTGGCTTTCGTCGTGACCACCTTCGTGGAAGAAGTCCGCATCGCCGTGAAGGCCAATTCCGGCATCACCTCGGTGGCCCAACTGAGCGGCAAGACCGTGGCCACCACCACCGGAACCACCTCCGTGCAGACGCTGCGCAAGAACAAGCGCGCCACCGGCGTCGAGTTCAAGGAAATCTTCGGCAAGGATCACTCCGACAGCTTCCTGCTGCTCGAGTCCGGCCGCGCCGATGCATTCGTGATGGACGGTTCCATCCTGGCCGGCAACATCGCCACCGCCAAGAAGCCTTCCGACTTCAAGATCGTCGGTGAAGTGCTCAGCGTCGAGCCCATCGCCATCATGATCCGCAAGGACGACCCCCTGCTCAAGCGCCTGGCCGACGACACGGTCAAGGGCATGATCAAGTCGGGCGAGATGAACAAGCTGTGGACCAAATGGTTCCTGTCGCCGATTCCTCCGAAGAACACCAAGGTCGGCCTGGCCCTGAGCGCCAGCACCAAGGCCGCCTGGGACAACCCGAACGACAAGCCAATGGAAGAGTACGTCCAGAAGTAATTCCGGGCAGGTAAATTGAACAACCCCGCCGGTCGCCTTGCACTGGCGGGGTTTCACGTTTACCGTTAGCGTTGCAGGGAAAACAACATAACAACCATTTGCTGGAGCCGTGATGACTTGGGATTGGCAGGTATTTTTGAATGATGACGGTAGCGGTCGAACCTACCTGCAGTGGATGTTTGATGCCTGGGGCTGGACGCTGTCCGTCGCCGGCGCATCCTGGGTGATCGCGATGCTGTGCGGCGCGCTCATCGGCACGCTGCGCACTTTGCCCAACAGCCCCTGGCTTGTGCGTTTCGCCAATGCCTGGGTCGAGCTGTTCCGCAACGTTCCCCTGCTGGTCCAGATTTTCATCTGGTACTTTGTGGTTCCCAAGATTTTCCCCGCCATGAAGGAGCTGCCCAGCTTCATCCTGGTGGTGTTCGCCCTGGGCTTTTTCACCTCGGCGCGTATCGCCGAGCAGGTCAGGGCGGGTGTCCAGGCGCTGCCGCGCGGCCAGCGTTATGCCGGCATGGCCATGGGTTTCACGACCTTTCAAACCTACCGCTACGTCATCCTGCCGATGGCCTTTCGCATCATCATCCCGCCGCTCACCAGCGAGTCGATGAACCTCTTGAAGAATTCCTCCGTGGCTTTCGCGGTGTCCATCGCCGAACTCACCATGTTCGCCATGCAGGCGCAGGAAGAAACCTCGCGCGGCATTGAAATCTACCTGGCGGTGACGGCGCTGTACGCCGTCTCGGCCTTCGCGGTCAACCGCGTCATGGCCTTCGTCGAGAAGCGGGTGCAAATCCCCGGCTTCGTCGTCGCCGGCTCAACGGGCGGAGGTCACTGACATGCTTGGACTCGACATGAGTTTCCTGAACTGGGACATGATCTCCCAGTTCGTGGTCAAGGGTTTTATTTTCAGCATAGAACTGACCATCATCGCCACCATAGGCGGCATCATCTTCGGCACCGTGCTGGCCCTGATGCGCCTTTCCGGCAAATCCTTCCTGACGGTCCCCGCGACCATCTACGTCAACGGCATGCGTTCCGTGCCGCTGGTCATGGTGATCCTGTGGTTCTTCCTGCTGGTGCCGGCGTCGTTCTACACGACCTTCGGCAGCTGGGGCTCCAACTACCGCGCCGAAATCTCGGCCATCATCACCTTCGTCGCTTTCGAGGCCGCTTACTTCAGCGAAATCATGCGCGCGGGCATACAGTCCATCTCGCGCGGCCAGGTCAATGCCGGGCGCGCCCTGGGCATGAGCTACGCGCAGAACATGAAGCTGATCATCCTGCCGCAGGCCTTCCGCAACATGGTGCCCATCCTGCTGACGCAGACCATCATCCTGTTCCAGGACACCTCGCTGGTCTATGCCATCGGCGCTTACGACCTGCTCAAGGGTTTCAGCACCGCCGGCAAGATTTACGGCCGCCCTGAAGAGGCTTACCTGCTGGCCGCCGTGGTTTATTTCGTGATCTGCTTCGGGCTGTCCTTCATGGTCAAGCGCCTGAACAGCAGAATCGCCATCATTCGCTGAGAGCGCCGCGCATCGCAGCGGGCAAACCTCAAAGAGCACACTGGAGAAGAAGATGATTGAGTTGAAAGAAGTTTCCAAATGGTACGGCGACGTGCAGGTTCTCAACAACTGCACCACCAGCATCAAAAAGGGTGAAGTGGTCGTGGTCTGCGGGCCTTCCGGCTCCGGCAAGTCCACCCTGATCAAGACCATCAACGCGCTGGAGCCCTTCCAGAAGGGCCAGATCTTCGTCGACGGCAAGGCCGTGCACGACCCCAAGACCGACCTGCCCAAGCTGCGCAGCCGCGTCGGCATGGTGTTCCAGAACTTCGAACTGTTCCCGCACCTGAGCGTCACCGAAAACCTGACGCTGGCGCAGGTCAAGGTGCTGGGCCGCAAGCCCGACGAAGCCAAAAAGCACGGCCTCAAGTACCTGGACCGCGTGGGCCTGATGGCGCACAAGGACAAATTCCCCGGCCAGCTGTCGGGCGGCCAGCAGCAGCGCGTGGCGATTGCCCGGGCGCTCAGCATGGACCCTATCGCCATGCTGTTTGACGAACCCACCTCCGCGCTCGACCCCGAAATGGTCGGCGAGGTGCTGGATTGCATGATGGGCCTGGCCGTCGAAGGCATGACCATGATGGTGGTGACCCATGAAATGGGTTTTGCCCGCAAGGTCGGCAGCCGCGTGATTTTTATGGACGTGGGCGGCAAAATCCTGGAAGATTGCTCAAAAGACGAGTTCTTCAACCATCCCGAGAACCGCCAGGCGCGCACCAAGGACTTCCTCAACAAGATCCTGTCGCACTGAGAGAGATCACCGCAACTGCAAAAAAGAAGAAGAAACAAAAAAGCCCCGCATGCGGGGCTTTTTTCATGGCGGCGCTGTGTGGGAGCAGAGCGTTTCCGGGCGGCTTGGCGCCAGGCGGGCCGTGGAAAAGCGCTTGGGATGCCCGGCGGTGCGACAATTCAGGCCATGACTTCCGCCACCCGCACCCCCGCTACGACCCTGACCCTCACCCGCCCCGACGACTGGCACCTGCACGTGCGCGACGGCGAGGCTTTGCTCACCGTGGTGCCGCACACGGCGGCGCAATTCGGCCGCGCCATCATCATGCCCAACCTGCGCCCGCCGGTCACCACCGCCGCCCAGGCCGTGGCCTATCGTGAGCGCATCCAGGCCGCCGTGCCGGCCGGCGTGCGCTTCGAGCCGCTGATGACGCTCTACCTGACCGACAACCTGCCGCCCGACGAAATTGCCCGCGCCAAAGACGCCGGCGTGGTCGCGGCCAAGCTCTACCCGGCAGGTGCCACCACCAACAGCGACGCCGGCGTGACCGACCTGCGCAAGACCTACAAGACGCTGGAAGCCATGCAGAAAGCCGGCCTGCTGCTGCTGGTGCACGGCGAAGTGACCTCCTCCGACATCGACCTGTTCGACCGCGAGGCCGTTTTCATCGACACCCAGTTGATTCCGCTGCGCCGCGATTTCCCTGAACTCAAGATCGTTTTCGAGCACATCACCACGCGGGAAGCGGCGCATTATGTGCGCGACGCCGGCCCCTTCACCGGAGCCACGGTCACCGCCCACCACCTGCTTTACAACCGCAACGCGATTTTCACCGGCGGCATCCGTCCCCACTACTACTGCCTGCCGGTGCTCAAGCGCGAAACCCACCGCCTGGCGCTGGTCGAAGCCGCCACCAGCGGCAACGCGCGGTTTTTCCTCGGCACCGACAGCGCGCCGCACCCGGCCCACCTGAAGGAACACGCCACCGGCTGCGCGGGCTGCTACACCGCCCATGCGGCGATGGAGCTTTATGCCGAGGCCTTTGACGCGGCCGGCGCGCTGGACAAGCTGGAAGCCTTTGCCAGCTTCAACGGCGCCGACTTCTACGGCCTGCCGCGCAATACCGGCAGCATCACCCTCAAGAAAGAAAGCTGGCACCCGCCCGAAAGCTACGCCTTCGGCGAAGCCGAACTCAAGCCGCTGCGCTCGGGTGAGAGCCTGCCCTGGAAGCTCCAAACTTCAGAAAGCACCTGATGGACCATAAGCCGCGTGTTGCCCTGCTCATAGACGCCGATAATTCGCCGGCGTCCAAGATCGACCTCATCCTCAACGAGCTGTCGACTTTCGGTGAGACCAACATCCGGCGCGCCTACGGCAACTGGAAGAAAAACGAGCTCAAGGGCTGGGAAGAGGTGCTGCACGAGCACGCCATACGCCCCATGCAGCAGTTCGATTACACCAAGGGCAAGAACGCCAGCGACATGGCCATGGTGATAGACGCGCTGGAACTGCTTTACACCGACAGGCCCGACGCCTTTGGCATCGTCTCGTCGGACGCCGATTTCACGCCGCTGGTCATGCACCTGCGCGCCAAGGGCGCGGCGGTCTACGGTTTCGGCGCGCAGAAAACGCCCGAGCCCTTCGTCAACGCCTGCTCGCGCTTCCTGTTCCTCGACAAGCTGCGTCCCATCGCGGTCGCCGACGCCGCCGGTACTCCCCACGGCGACAGCAAGGACGACGGCGAGGCCGTGTCCGCCACGCCGCTGCGGGCCACGCCCGCGCAACTGCGCCAGGACGCCAAGCTCGTCATGCTGCTGCGCAACGCCGTACAGGCCGCGGCCGACGACGAGGGCTGGGCGCGCGTGGGCGCGGTCGGCACGCAGATCGCCAACCAGGCTTCCTTCGACCACCGCAACTACGGTTATGCCACACTGACCAAGCTGCTGGTGGCCACCCAGCTTTTTGAGATCGCCGACGAAGGCAAGTCCACCGTCATGGTGCGCGACAGAAAGCAGCCCAAACCGGCCAAGGCCTGAGCGCCATGGGAAACCCGGCACCGCTGCCCCCCATCGACTGGGAACGGCCCTGGCTGCAGGCCTGGCGTGAACCCGGCCAGCGCGCGGCCTGCGCGGTCCAGGCGGGCGTTGCGCTGCACCAGGCGCTCAACGCGGTGCAGCCCGCGCCGGTGTGTTTCGCGCCGCAATGCACGCTGCCCTCGGGCGAGGCCTATGAGAGCTTTATCGCCAGGACCCGCCTGTGCCCGACCCGCGAGGGCGCGCATGATTTTTTCAACGGCCTGTGCTGGATGCGTTTCCCGGAGACCAAACGCAAGCTCAACCAGATGCAGGCCGCCGAGATCGCCGCCGCGGGCGTGGCCCCGGTGCGCGGCCCGGTGCGTGATGCCCTCACGGTGTTTGACGAAAACGCGGCTTTTCTGTCGGCGCCGCAAGCGCTGTGGGACGCGCTGCTCGCCCGCGACTGGAACAGCCTCTTCATCACCCACAGGCCGCTGTGGCGGGAGGCCCGGCTCGTGCTGTTCGGCCACGCCCTGCTCGAAAAGCTGCTGAGCCCGCGCAAAGCCATCACGGCCCATGTCTACCTGGCGCAGCCGCCCATGGGTTCCATCGCGGAACTGGACGCCTGGATCGCGGCCGACCTTAGCGCTGCCAGGCTCGCCGCCAAGCCTTTTGCGCCCCTGCCGGTGCTGGGCGTTCCCGGCTGGTGGCCCGAGAACGAGAACTTTTCCTTTTATGATGACTCCCTTGTATTCCGGCCGGTTGTCATAAATAACAGATAAAAATCAGCCACTTAGGCGCGGGCACCGCTTGAAGCGGGCCCGCAGGCCCTCATATCCTGCGCAAGGCGGGCTTTTTTACCGACCCCACGGAGAACCCATGAAACGCATTTTCCTGTTTGTCCTGACCAATATCGCCGTCGTGGCGGTGCTGGGCATCGTCGCCAGCCTGCTGGGCGTTAACCGCTACCTCACGCCGAACGGGCTGAACCTCGGCATGCTGCTCGGGTTTGCGCTCGTGATCGGCTTCGGCGGCGCCATCATCTCGCTGCTGATCAGCAAGCCGGTCGCCAAATGGAGCGCCGGCGTGCGCGTCATCAATGAAGCCCAGAACGCCGACGAGGCCTGGATTGTCGAGACCGTGCGCAAGCTGGCCGAGAAGGCCCAGATCGGCATGCCTGAAGTCGGCATCTTTGAGGGCGCGCCCAATGCCTTCGCCACCGGCGCGTTCAAGAACTCCTCGCTGGTGGCCGTGTCCACCGGCTTGCTGCAAGGCATGACCAAGGAAGAAATCGAGGCCGTGCTGGGCCATGAGATCGCCCACGTCGCCAACGGCGACATGGTCACCATGACCCTGATCCAGGGCGTGATGAACACCTTTGTGGTCTTCCTCTCGCGTGTGATCGGCTACGCCGTCGACAGCTTCCTGCGCCGCGGCAGCGACAACAACTCCGGCCCCGGCATCGGTTACTACGTCAGCACCATCGTGCTGGACATCGTGCTCGGTTTCGCCGCCGCCATCGTCGTGGCTTGGTTCTCGCGCCAGCGCGAGTTCCGCGCCGACGCCGGTGCCGCGCAGCTGATGGGCCGGCGCCAGCCCATGATGAACGCCTTGGCCCGCCTGGGCGGCATGCAACCGGGCGAGCTGCCCAAGGCCGTGGAAGCCATGGGCATCACCGGCAGCATAGGCAAGCTGTTTGCCACGCACCCGCCGATTGAAGAGCGGATTGCGGCATTGCAAAACAGCCAGGCTTGAAGATCAAAAGGCGTCCCGCACGGGGCGCCTTTTTTTTTGGAATTTTCAGGGAGCACGAGCATGAAAAGCTGGATGAAACAGAACCGCGGTTTTCTGGTATTTCTGTTGTTGTTCGGATTGTTCCGTACCGCGATCGCGGACTGGAACCCGATTCCCTCGGGTTCCATGCGGCCAAACCTGCTCGAAGGCGACGTGGTTTTTGTCAACCGGCTGGCCTACAACGTCAAGGTCCCGCTGACCGACGTGGTGCTGGCGCGCACGGCCGACCCGCAGCGCGGCGATGTCGTCACCTTTTCCTCGCCGCTGGACGGTGTGCGCCTGATCAAGCGGCTGGTGGCGCTGCCGGGCGACGTTGTGGAAATGCGCGCCAAGGCGCTCATCATCAACGGGCAGGCGGCGCGCTATGAGGCGCTGGACACGGCGCTGGAGCCGGCCGGCCCGGTGGGCGTGCTGGTGGCCACGCACGTGAAAGAAAGCACCGCCCAGGAACAGCATGAAATCCAGTGGCTGGCCGGCGTGGCGGCCAGGGACACCTGGGGCCCGATCACGATTCCCCCCGACCAGTTCATGATGCTGGGCGACAACCGTGACAACAGCGCCGATTCGCGCTACATCGGCCTGGTGCCGCGCCAGTTGCTGATAGGCCGGGCCGAACGCATCCTGGTGTCGGCCGACATCCTCGAAAAATGGCAGCCCCGCTTCGAGCGCTTCGGGCGCTCGCTCTACTGACGCTGCCTTATTGGGGCTGGGCCGCGCCGGCCTGCCGCGTGCGTTCCACCGCCTGGGCGACGTCCGCCGGGGCCATGCCGTACATCTCGGCGAACTGTTCCACCGTCTTGCCGCTGGCCTCAAAAGCCCGCATCAGCGCTTCACGTTTGGCGGTCTGCACCGCGATTTCGGCAAAAGCCTCGTCGAGCAGCGCGTTGGCGGCCTCGTCCTGCGTGCGGGTGCGCTCGGCGTAGTCCTCGCGGCTCAGGCCCGAGGCCTCGATGGCCGCGACCAGGCGAGCCACCACCCTGGGGCGCAAGTCCTCCTTGGAGCGCGCCTGGCGGCGCCGGAAGACTTCCATGATGGCGTGGTGCACATGCTCGGGCGCCACGGGCTCCACCGGCTCGCCCTGCAGGTTGTGGCGCGGATGGCCGGCCGCCACGCATTCGAGGTAGCGGGTGGACCGCGCATGCAGGCCCAGTGCGACCTTGAGCTCGTCGCGCTTGAAGGCTTCGGGGTTCTCGGCCAGCAGGTCCTGGAAGGCGCCCAGCTTGAGCGGCAGGAACTGCGCGCCGAACATCCGGGGATAGAGCTCGAACAGCTTTTCCAGCACCGGATGGACTTCGCGCGTGCGCTGCTGTTGTGGCTGCGGCGGGCCGGCGGGCCGGGAACGCTGCGGTGGGCGGGGGCGCTTGGCGCGCGGAGGGGGTGTGGTGGTGTCGGTCATGTGATGGGATGAAAAAGTGGATTGCCGGAGTGCCCTGGCCGCTTAGCGCGGCCGGAACATGCGAAAGAGGTTGTCGGGGGTGACGGCGAAATAGTCGGCCGGCCCGCCGCCGCGAAGAATCGGTTCGGCGGCCGCCGTGTCGTAAATGCCGTCCTTGAGCAGATGCCTTGCAATGTACACGCCGACAACCTCGCCCAGCACCAGCCAGGTGGGCACCGGTACACCATCCGCGCCTTGCAACTGCAGGATCTGCGTCAGCCGGCACTCGAAGGACACCGGGCTTTCCAGCACGCGCGGCGCGGCAATGCGTTGCGAAGCCGCCGGCGTAAGGCCGGCCAGCTCGAACTCATTGACTTCGGGCGGCACCATCGCGCAGGAGCGGTTCATGGCCTCGGCCAGCGGCCGGGTCGCCAGGTTCCAGCCGAACTCACCGGTTTCGCGGATGTTGCGCAGGCTGTCCTTGGCGCCAATGCTGGCAAAGCCGATGATGGGCGGCGTGTAGTTGAAGGCGTTGAAAAAACTGTAGGGCGCCAGGTTGAGTTGCCCTTTCGCGTCCTGCGAAGAAATCCAGCCTATGGGCCGAGGCCCCACCATGGCGTTGAAGGGATCGTGCGGCAGGCCGTGGCCTTTCGCCGGCTCGTAATAGTGAAAGCCTTCCTCGGCCATCGGTTTTCCTTGTAGCGTCATGCGGCCACCCGCTGCCGTTCGGCATCCTGCAGCACGCTGCGCGCCAGCGCCTCGGCGACCTTGATGCCGTCCACCCCGGCCGACAGGATGCCGCCCGCGTAGCTGGCGCCTTCGCCGGCCGGATAGAGGCCGCGCACGTTGACACTTTGCAGGTCCTCGCCGCGGCTGATGCGGATCGGTGAGGAGGTCCGTGTTTCCACACCGGTCAGCACCGCGTCGTGGGTGTCAAAGCCCTTGATCTTCTTGCCGAACACCGGAAAGGCTTCGCGCATGGCCGCGATCGCATAGGCGGGCAGTGCCGGCGACAGGTCGCCCAGGGTCACGCCCGGTTTGTAGGACGGGGTGATGCTGCCCAGCGCGGTCGAAGGGCGTCCCGCCAGGAAATCGCCGACCAGCTGCCCCGGGGCGTTGTAGTTGCCGCCGCCCAGCACAAAGGCCTGCGATTCGAGCTGGCGTTGCAGCGCGATGCCGGCCAGCGCGTCGCCGGCTTCAAAGCCCGGGTAATCGCGCGGGTCTATGCCCACCACGATGCCGGCGTTGGCATTGCGCTCGTTGCGCGAGTACTGGCTCATGCCGTTGGTCACCACGCGGCCGGGCTCCGAGGTGGCGGCGACCACCGTGCCGCCCGGGCACATGCAGAAGCTGTAGACCGATCGGCCGTTGCTGGCGTGGTGCACCAGCTTGTATTCGGCCGCACCCAGCGAGGGGTGGCCGGCATGGCGGCCCCAGCGCGCGCGGTCGATGATGCCCTGCGGGTGCTCGACCCGAAAGCCGATCGAAAAAGGCTTGGCCTCGATGTACACACCGCGCGCATACAGCATGGCGAAGGTGTCGCGTGAACTGTGGCCCAGCGCCATCACCACCTGGTCGGCGCGCATCTCCTGGCTTTGGCCCGTGGCCTGGTCCAGCACGGTGAGGCCGCGCAGCTGCTTGCCCTCGGGGCCGTCCTCGATCAGCACGTCGGTCACGCGCTGCTCGAAACGGATCTCGCCGCCCAGCGCGACGATTTGCGCGCGCATGTTCTCGACCACCTTCACCAGCTTGAAGGTGCCTATGTGCGGATGCGCCTCGAACAGGATGTCGGCGGGCGCGCCGGCTTTGACGAATTCGTTCATCACCTTGCGGCCGAGGTGGCGCGGATCCTTGATCTGGCTGTAGAGCTTGCCGTCGGAAAAAGTGCCGGCGCCGCCTTCGCCGAACTGCACGTTGGACTCGGGGTTCAGCACGTTCTTGCGCCACAAGCCCCAGGTGTCGCGGGTGCGCTGGCGCACCGTCTTGCCGCGCTCCAGCACGATGGGTCTGAAGCCCATTTGCGCCAGCAGCAGGGCCGCGAACATGCCGCACGGACCGAAGCCGACGACCACAGGGCGCAGCGGCAGGCCGGCGGGCGCCTGGCCCACGTTGCGGTAAGCCATGTCGGGCGTGGGCAGGATGTGCGGGTTGCCGGCGAATTGGGCGAGCAGCGGACTTTCGCGGGAGGAATCGGCCAGCGTGACGTCGACGATGTAGACCTTGAGCAGGTCGGCCTTGCGCGCGTCAAAGCTGCGTTTGTGGATGTGGACGTTCTGCAACTCGGCCGCGGCGATGCCCAGGGTCTGGGCCGCCAGGGCGGGCAGGGCGTCATCCGCGTGGTCCAGCGGAAGTTTGAGTTCGGTCAGGCGAATCATGGGAAAGGGGCTCGTGTTGATCAAGCAACCCGCATTTTAAAGGCTTGGCGGATAATGGGCCCCGTGAAGCCTGCCAGACCGCCGCTGGTGCAATCTGGGAAACCAGGCACTGGAGGAACGTCCGGACTGCACAGGACAGCGTAGGAGGTAACACCTCTCCACCGTGAGGTGAGGATCAGAGCAACAGAGACGAGTCGGCCTTGGGGTAACCCCGGGCCGGGTGAAACGGGCAATCTCTACGCGCAGCAATACCAAGTAGGCCAGCGTTGATGTGGTTCCGCAGAGCTGGCGGGTAGGTAGCATTGAGCCGTGGGGGCGACCCCCGGCCCAGATTAATGGCGGTCACGCCGGGCTTTCTCCAAGGGGGCCCGGTGCACAGAATCCGGCTTATCGGCGGGCTTCACACTTTATTTTCGGCCTGGGCGGCAACTTGTCTTCCATGGCCTCGGTGTATCCAGAGCTGGAACGCCAGGAAGCCAACAATCACCACGTTGGCCAGCAGCACGCCGGCATTGATGGCACCGGGCCGGTGCGCCAGGTGGGCCAGCTCCAGCGGGATGTACAAGGCCCCCGACAGCGCGCCCAGCCATTCGGCCCAGGTTTTTTCCTTCCACAATCCCCAGGCTTCCAGGAAACGCACGGCGATATAGGCCAGCGCCACCGGCGCGAGCGTGCGCAGGTCTATGGCGCCCAGCAGGTCGGCATAGTGCAGCAGGAGTGTGGGGTAGGGCAGTGCCGGATCGAGGTGAAAGCGCCACAGCAGCGCAAGGGCCAGCCGGTGGATGTCGTGGTGCAGCAGCTCCAGCAGGCCTATGCCGGCCGCCAGCGCGGCCAGGCCCTTGGCCGCTTCGAAGATGGCAATGGCGCGCAAGGCGCGCCTGCGGCCGGCGGGTGTGGCGCCGGCCTGCGGGGTCGTGTTCTCGGGAGTCATGCAGGCGCCGCGCAGGGATAAAACCGGCGGCGCCTCTGGGACGGTCGGCTTTATTTCGACGCTGCGGCCGCGGGTGCCTTGGCGCCTGCACCGCCGAAGTACTTGGCGTAGATCTTGTCGTAGGTGCCGTCGGTCTTGATGTCGGCCAGGCCCTTGTTGAGTTTTTCCAGCAGTTCGGTGTTGCCCTTCTTCACGGCCAGGCCGTACTGCTCGGGGGAAAAGCTGGCGTCGGTGATGGTCTTGAACTGGGTGCCGCTGTTGTTGTTGACGTAGTGTTCCACCACGCCGTTGTCTGCCACCACGGCGTCCACGCCGCCGGCTTCCAGTTCTTTCAGCGCCAGCGGCGTTGCTTCAAAGCGCTTGATGTTGGGGCTGTCCTTGCCCTGCAGCTTGGTGATGACTTCATCGCCCGTGGTGCCGTTCTGCACGCCGACCTTGAGTTTTTTCAGGTCGTTGAACTTGGCGATCTTCGAATCCTTCTTCACGGCGATCAGCTGCTGCGCGTCGAAGTAGGGGGTCGAGAAATCCATGGTCTGCTTGCGCTCGGCGGTGATGGTGATGGCGGATACCAGCAGGTCGCGGTCGCCCTGGTTGAGCGAGTTGAAGATGCCTTCCCATGGCGTGTTGATGAATTTCACTTCAATGCCGGCTTTTTTCGCCACGGCCTGCACGACCTCGATGTCGAAGCCGACGATTTCGCCCTTGTCGTTCTGCGACTCAAAAGGCACGTAAGCGGCGTCTGTGCCCACCACATAGACCTTGGCGGCCGGCGCCGGGGCTGATGCGGCGGGGGCGGAAGCACCGGCGGCCGGTGCCGGCGGCTCCTGCTTGCCGCAGGCTGCCAGAACCAGGCCGGCCAGCAGAATGCCGGCGCTTTGAAGGAAATGTCGGGTCGTGATGGAAGACATGAAAAAAACCTCGCTGAATGTTGAATAAGTGAGTTCAGAATCCCGCGGAAAGGCGGGCTGGTGGCCCGGTTCCCGGCAGGTATGAGAAAAAAAGTATAAACCGCAGCCGCCACAGGCCAAGCAATTGATGTGCCTGATGGCGCGGAATGCAGGATACCTTAGCCAGGGGCTGTCCGTCAGCCTCGGAATCCCTCAGTGCGGGTGGCAGGGCTGGTAGGGGCGCCGGGCGGCCTACAAATTGGAAAATCCCAGCGATTCGATGCGCTCCACGTGCGCGAGCAGCGAGCGTTTGGCCACCGGCCAGATCCGCGGATCGACATCGTCGTATGCGGCCGCGACCCAGTCGTCCATGGTGCCGTCCGGCCGGGCCTGCATCACGCGGAGGATTTTGGCCTCGCGCTTGAGGCGGTGCGCCTTGAGCTGGGCAATCGCGGTTTTGGCCTCGCCGATTACATAGCCGTGCGCCGGGGCGATGAATTCAATGTGGTGCTCGCCGCAGGCCGCGCTGAGCGCATCCAGCGATTCGAGGTAGGCATTCATGTCGCCGTCCGGCGGGTCGATGACGGTGGTGCTGCCGTTGAGGATGTGGTCGCCGCTGAACAGCAGGCCGTCTTCCACCAGCACCAGGCAGACATGGTTGGCCGCATGGCCGGGTGTGTGAAGCACCTTCAGGGTGTGGGTGACGTCGCCGTCCGGCCCTTTTCCGGTGAGCGTCAGCAGTTCATGGTTTTTGACTGGGCGGTCCGGCGTGAAGGCGCTGGCGCTGCGCGCCGTGGGTGCGGAAGGCAGCCCCAGGATGGGCGGGGCCGTGCGGCACAGCGCCTGCAGCGGCTTCGCGCCGGGGGAATGGTCAGGATGCGAATGTGTGCAGACAATCAGGCGGATGTCGCCGCCGGCCGCCTGCCAGAGGCGCTGCAGGTGTTCCTGGTCGGCCGGGCCGGGGTCGATCGCGATATAACCGCTGCCCGGGTCGCCGACGAGGTAGCTGTTGGTACCCGGCCCGGTCATCACACCCGGGTTGGGGGCGGTCAGGCGCTGCACGTTGCGCAGCAGCGCCACCGGCTGGGCGCTTTGCCAGTCCAGCGTGTGCACGATCTGCCCATCGGGGCAGGTCAGCGCGAGTTCGCCGTAAGGGGCTTCATGCTCCATGTAGCGCGCTTCCTTGCCGCCCAGCAGCCCGGCGCGCGGGCAGGAGGTCCAGAGCGGGACTTCGGACGCGCAGGCGGCGAGCACCGCATCGACGTCGGGATAGTGCTGCAGTTTTTCCAGCGTGCGTATCGTGGGGAAGATGATGAAGAAGCCGCCCGCCGTGTGCCGCGCCAGCGCCTCGGCCGGCCGCACCCAGACCGGCTCGAACTGCTCGGCCTCGTCTGCCACCGGGCTCTGGCCCTCGGGCATGCGCGCCACCAGGAAGGGCACGTCAAAACGCCGCGGCAGGTCGCGGTCGGTGACCCAGTGCGCCAGCACAAACACCTCGTCGCCCGCCAGCGTGAGGCCACGCTCACGGCACTGCGCGGCGAAGGGCGCCTTGCGGTCCAGCGAGGCGATGTCGGCCGTCGTCACGTGGCTGCCGTCCGCATGGCGCGCCAGCAGCACGCCGAGCTCCTCAAAACTCTCGCGGATCGCCGCGATGGCCTGGGTCAGGTGCAGGTCGCTTTGTGTTGACCGCCGGGTGGACTGGGCGTGCGCCTGTGCGTCCGTTGCGTCGATGCCGCCGCCGGGGAAGACGTAGGCGCCTGGTGCGAAGCTGGCCGTCATTGAGCGGCGGGTCATCAGGACTTCGATGCCGTGCGGGGTGTCGCGCAGCAGGAGGACCGTGGCTGCGGGGCGCAGGGGGGCTGGGTCGCGGTGGGGGTGGAGTTGTTGGGAAGGGCGGGGCATGGTTTGGATTATGGCTTCTGGGGTTGGTTTTTGCTCCTGCGGTGTGCCCTCTGCTGAGGTGGCTGGCCGGGGGTTGCCCGGCAGCAAGTAACTTTCTTTTGCTTCGCCAAAAGAAAGTCACCAAAGAAAAGGCGACCCGCAGTCTGGGTCCCTGCGCTTCGCTTCGGGCAACCTGCGGTGCTCGACTACGGCGGGGTCTCGCGCAAACTCGCCTGCGGCTCAAACAAGCGCGATCCCTGATCCGCCTACGTCTGCGCTCCTCGGCCCAGCCAGGACGGGGCAATCGGGAGCGGGGACAGAAGACAAATACCAAAGAACAAGCCAAAACAAACAAGGACTCGCCGTGGCGAGTCCTTGTTTCTTCAGGTACTCGGTATTGGTATCCGGCTGTTTGGTATTTCTCCCCGCTCCCACCCCTTGTGGATGCGCCGAGGAGCGCAGGTTCAGGCGGATCAGGGATCGCGATTGTCTGAGCGAAGTGCAACGTAGCGAGTTCGAGCGAGACCCCGCCTGAACCGAGCACCGCAGGTTGCCCGCAGCGAAGCGGAGGGACGCAGCAACCAGGGTCGCCTTTTCTTTTGCTTACTTTTCTTTTGGCGAAGCAAAAGAAAAGTGAGTAGCCGCCGGGCTACCCCCGGCCAGCAACCCTCAGAAGAGGGCATCCCCATCGGGCAATCCCGCCCGAACGGGGCCCAGGTCCGGCCCCAACCGGACCGTCGATAATCCCCCAATGCGAATCCGATTCACCAAAATGCAAGGCGCCGGCAACGATTTCGTCATGCTCGACGAAACCCGAGGCCCCTTGGGCCTGACCACCGCCCAATACCGTTTCCTCGCCGACCGCCACTTCGGCGTAGGCGCCGATCAGATCCTCACGGTGCGGCCGTCGCCTGGAAAAGGCATTGACTTCGAATACGTGATCCACAACGCCGACGGCGGTGAGGTGGAGCAGTGCGGCAACGGTGCGCGCTGTTTTGTGCGTTTTGTGCGCGAGCAGGGGCTGACGAGCAAGGATGTCGTGAGGGTCAAGACCTTGAGCGGCATCATCGAGCCGCGCATGCAGGCCGATGGGCGCGTCACGGTCGACATGGGTGCGCCGGTGTTCGAGCCGGTGCGTGTTCCTTTCGACGCTTCCGGGCTCACGGCGACCGCCGAAGCTTCGTGGGAAAAATGGCCGCTGGAACTGCCGGGTCAGGCACAGGCCGCGCCGCTTTTCATCGGTGCGCTGTCCATGGGCAACCCGCACGCGGTGCAATTGGTGGATAACGTCGATACCGCGCCGGTGCTGCAGACCGGCCCGCTGATCGAGAACCATGCGCGCTTTTCGCGCCGTGTAAACGCCGGCTTCATGCAGGTGGTCTCGCGCGGGAAGATACGCCTGCGTGTCTACGAACGCGGGGTGGGTGAGACCCTGGCCTGCGGCACGGGGGCCTGCGCGGCGGTGGTGGCCGGCATACGCTGGGGCCTGCTCGATACGCGCGTGGACGTGATGACGCTCGGCGGCCAACTCACGATTGAGTGGTCGGGGCAGCTCGATGCGCCCGTCATGATGACCGGGCCGGCCACCACGGTGTTCGAGTCCGAGATCGAAATTCCGGACACGATCTGAGCGCTTTCGGCGAAAGCGGATGTAACGCGAACCACCAGCGGCCTTTGCGCGGGCCGCAAAACTGAGGACAATGCCAGCATGAATCCAACCGAACATCCCATCACCGAAGACGACATCGCCAACTTTCTGGCCAACACGCCTGACTTCTTCGAGCGCCACGCCGAGTTGCTGGCTTCGGTGCAGCTGTCCAGCGGCCACGGCAACCGCGCCGTCAGCCTGCAGGAACGCCAGGCACTGATGCTGCGCGAAAAGATCAAGGGCCTGGAAACACGCATGGTCGACATGATCCGCCACGGCCAGGAGAACGTGGGCATCGCCGACAAGATGCAGCGCTGGACGCGCAAGCTGCTGCAGGCCGCGCAGGCGCGCGACCTGCCCGGCGCGGTGGTCGAGGGCATCACCACCGAGTTCCTGATTCCCCAGGCGGCCATCAAGGTCTGGGACGTGAACGGCATTTTTTCCGATGAAAGCTTCGCCACCGGCGTGAGCGAGGACGCCAGGGCCTTTGCCTCCTCGCTGGGCGCGCCCTACTGCGGGGTCAATTCGGGCTTTGAGGCCGCCGGCTGGCTGCCTGAACCCGCCGTGGCGCTGTCGATGGCAATGATCCCGCTACGCGCCGCCCCGGGCGCGGAGGCCTCCGGCCTGCTGGTGCTGGCCTCACCCGATCCCGAGCGCTTCCACAGCGGCATGGGCACCGACTTCCTGGAGCGCCTGGGCGAACTCGCCAGCGCGGCGCTGACCCGCCTGCGGCCCCAGCAGGTGGCTGCCGCGTAGACAGCACCGCCATGGCGCAGACGACCCCTCTCGCGCCTGAACCCGGCGGCGCCGAGCCCGCACCTGTGCCGCCCTCGCATCCCCTGGTCGAGCGCTACCTCGAGCATGTGCGTGTAGAAAAGCGCCTGGCCGCGCGCACGGTGGAGCTGTATGCGCTGGACCTGCAAAAACTCGAGGCCAACGCCCTGCAGGCCGGCGTGCAGCTGACCGAGGTTCAAAACATCCACCTGCGGCGCTGGGTCGCGCAGATGCACGGCGCGGGGCGCAGCGGCCGCGGCATCGCGCTCATCCTCTCGGGATGGCGCGGTTTTTACACCTGGCTGGGCCGCGAGGGCCTGGTCAAAGGCAACCCGGTGCAGGACGTGCGTGCCCCCAAGGCCGCCAAGCCCCTGCCCAAGGCCTTGAGCGTGGACGAAGCCGTGCAGCTGGCCGCCTACCAGGCCGACGTCACCGACGGCGACCCCTTGCTGGCGCTGCGCGACCAGTGCATCACCGAGCTGCTGTACGGCTGCGGGCTGCGCATCGGCGAGCTTGTGGGCTTGGACGTGCAAGCCAGCGCCCAGGCGCGCGGCTGGATAGACATCGATGCGGCCGAGGCCCATGTGCTGGGCAAAGGCTCCAAGCGGCGCAGCGTGCCGGTGGGGGCTGCGGCGCTGCAGTCGCTGCGGCCGTGGCTGGCGGCGCGCGGTGCCTGGGCGCGCGAGGACCCCGCCCTGTTTATCAGTGAGCGCGGCACGCGTCTGACACCGCAGCACATACGCGTGCGCCTGAAGCAGCGCTCCTTGAAGGCGGGGCTGGCCACGCCGGTGCACCCGCACATGCTGCGCCATTCCTTCGCCAGCCACGTGCTGCAGTCCAGCGGCGACCTGCGCGCCGTGCAGGAACTGCTGGGCCACGCCAACATCACGACCACGCAGGTCTATACGCGGCTGGACTTCCAGCACCTGGCCAAGGTTTACGACGCGGCGCATCCGCGGGCGGTGGCAAAAGCCGGCATGGGTGTGGCGCCGCCGCTTGTGCCGTTGGCGGCCGAACCCGCCGCCGCCGTCCCGAAAGCGGTCAAAACCGGCAAGGCCTGAGCCGGCGCCGAGGCCGTCTCAAGCGGCCTTGGGCCGGTCGCGACGGGGTTGCCGCAGGGGCTGCGGCTCCCCGAGCATGAACACCGCGCGCTTGCTGTCGGTGGACGCGGCGGCCAGGCGCTCTTCGAGTTGCGTCAGCAGGCCCTGCGCATTGGAGCCCTGCTGGGGCACCAGCGCGTAGGCCACGTGCACCTGTGCCACGCAGTCCACATGCAGGCCCTTGTAGGGCATGAGGCAACGCGCCACGATGCGCGGCCCCAGCGTGCCGGCGTCTTCCGCGTTGAACGGGCCCTCCACCAGCATGCCGAAGCGCCGCTCCGACAGCCGCGCCGCGCTGTCGATTTCGCGCGCGGTGGACAACAGGCGCTCGGCCACGCGCAGCGGCAGCTCGTCGGCCGCCTTGCGCCCGAAGTCGCGCTGGATCTGCTCGGTGTTGACCAGGTCGATGATCATCACCGCGCTCTGGTGGCGCAGCCGTTCCGAGCGCGCGATCATGCGGATCAGGCGTTCGGCGAACACATGGCCGTTGATCAGGCCGGTGGCCGGGTCCACCCGGTCCAGGCCCTGGATGCGGCGTATGTTTTCGCGGCGCTGCTGGCTGCGCAGCATCAGCACCAGCATGACGATGGGCAGGTGCAGCGCCACGCCCAGCTGCATGCCGTGTTGCGTCAGGAAGCCGATGGGCACCAGCTCGGCGTTGCGCGCCAGGGTCCAGCCGGCGGCGACCAGCACAGGCACGTAGGCCAGCATCAGCCAGGGCGCGAAACGGTCGCCGCGCCGCCAGGCCCAGCCCATGACCAGCATGCCGCTGAACTGCAGCAGCAGCATGATGGGGATGAACACATCCATGCGCGAGGCGGCAGGCACGAATGCCAGCAGCACGGCCGTCAACGCGCCCAGCACGGCCTGGCCGACCATCAGCCAGTGCAGGCGCATGGAGCGTTCAGGCAGAGACACGGCCGCGGAAATGAAGAGCAGCGTGGCCGCGGCCGTCAGCATGGGCAGCACCGAGGTCGCGACGTCGCTCCAGCCGGGCCAGGCGGGCCACAGGTGCAGGCCGGCGATGCCGGTCACGGTGGCCTGGGTCAGCCCCAGCAAGGTCACGCACAGGGCGTAAAAGCCATAGGCGGAGTCGCGCAGCGACACAGCGCCCAGCGCCGAGATCAGCGCAGCCAGGCCGGTCAGGCCGAAGAAAATGCCCAGGATCAGCGAGACGCGCTGCTCGGAGTAGCTGAGCCGCCCCTCGCTGATGAACTGCAGCGGCGCGCTGAAGGCGTGGCCGTTTTCCAGGCGCAGCAGGTAGCTGGAAGGGACCTCGGCCGACAGCGCGATGGGCAGCAGCGGGTGGCGGTGCGGCACCGGCCAGGTGTTGACCGCCACCAGGTCGCCGGCCCGCTGCTCGCTCCACTGGCCGGCGCCGTCCAGCGTGTACAGCGACGCCCGGTCTATGGATGGGTAGGGCACCTCGAGGTACCAGCGTTCGTTGTCGGGCGCGGGCGGCACCTTGAAGCGCACCCACATCGAATAACCACTGGTGACCGGGTAGATCGCGTCGGCATGCGTGGGCTTCCAGGGAATGTCGGGTGAGGCGGCGACCTGCTCGGGCGTGAACTTGCCGGTGGTGTCTATCCAGTAGTCGCCCCAGTCCTGCAGCGCCACCGGCTGTACCTGGGCGTCGAGGTCCAGCACCGTTCGCGAGCGGGCATCCAGGCTGGTCAGCGCCAGCAGTGAGCCCATCAGCAGGCTCATCGCCAGGCCCAGCAGCAAGGTCCGCACAGCCGTGGAAGTACGCGTCACATTGCCTGCAAATGGCCCGCGTTCTTTCGACTTGGCGAAAAAGTACTTAAAAATCATTAACCTACGATTGTCGCAAACTTTCGCGAAAATTACAGTCCCGACTTTTGGGGACATGGGTGGCGTTGTTTTGGGGCTCACGGGAGATGGGGCAGGGGGCCCGCGCGCCCTGCCGCGACAATAGCGCCATGAAAATAATTCGATTGCGGGATGGCAAGGAGCGCTCCCTGCTGCGGCGCCACCCCTGGATTTTTGACGGCGCCATCGCCAAGGGCGGCGGCGATGCCGGCGAAACCGTGCGGGTGGAAAGCCATGCCGGCCAGTTTTTGGGCTGGGCGGCCTTCAGTCCGGCTTCCAAAATCCGGGCGCGGGTCTGGAGTTTTGACGAGGCCCAGCGCATAGACGCGGCTTTTTTTGAGGGGCGCATCGCCCAGGCCCTGAAGGCCCGGGAACGCTTTGACATCCAGAGCGACGGCCGGCGCCTGGTCCACGGCGAATCCGACGGGCTGCCGGGCCTGGTGGTGGACCGCTACGGCGATACCCTCGTCGCGCAGTTTTCCAGCTGCGGCGCGGAGAAGTGGAAAAGCGTGATCGTCGAGGCCTTGCTGGCCCAGACCGGGTTGACCCGTATCTATGAACGCTCCGATGCGAGTTCGCGCGCGCTTGAAGGCCTGCCTGAAGTGACCGGATGGCTCAAGGGCTCCGGCGAGACCGGCATCACCATCACCGAACACGACTGGAAACTCAGCCTGGACATCGCCGAAGGCCACAAGACCGGGTTTTACCTGGACCAGCGCGACAGCCGGCAGAAGTTTGCCGCCTACACCCGCCGCCTGAAGTTCGGCCAGGTGCTCAACTGCTACTGCTACACCGGCGGCTTCACCGTGGCCGCGCTGGCCGGCGGCGCCGGGCATGTCACGTCCATCGACTCGTCGGCCCCGGCGATTGAACGGGCGCGGGCCAACGTGGCGCTCAACGGCTTTGATGCCGGCCGCACGACCTTGCTGGATGCCGACGTGAATGCTTCGCTGCGCCAGTACCAGAAGGAGGGCCGGACCTTCGACGCCATCGTGCTGGACCCGCCCAAATTCGCGCCCACTGTGACGCACGCCGAACGCGCCGCGCGGGCCTACAAGGACATTAACCGCCTGGCGCTGTCCATCCTGTCGCCCGGCGGTGTGCTGTTCACCTATTCGTGTTCGGGCGGCATCAGTGCCGACCTGTTCCACAAGATCGTGGCCTCGGCCGGCACGGACGCCGGCGTGGACGCTTTTATCTCCGAGCGCATGGGCGGCGCGCCCGACCATCCGATGACGGTGGCCTTCCCGGAGGGTGAATACCTCAAGGGGCTGGTGCTGGTGAAGCGGGTGGGCGGCTAAGAGCTGATAGCGCATAGCCGGGGGCTTGACAGCCTCTGTAAAGTAACTGTTGGCCGAGGTGGTATTCGCCTGGGCCCCGCTTGGGGCTTGAACCCGCCGCTAAACTCCCCAGCTTGGGTTCTCGCGGCCCGCCCGCATTCCCGCAACCCCCCCCGTTTTTAGGTAGACACCATGAGCTTGATTCCCGTCACCATCCTCACCGGCTTTCTGGGCTCCGGCAAGACCACGCTGCTCAAGCGCGTGCTGACCGAGGCGCACGGCCAGAAGATCGCCGTCATCGAGAATGAATTCGGCGAGGAAAACATCGACAACGACATCCTGGTCAACGACACCACGGAAAACATCATCCAGATGAACAACGGCTGCATCTGCTGCTCGATCCGCGAAGACCTGCGCGAAACGCTGCAGCTGCTGGCCGCCAAGAAACGCAAGGGCCTGCTCGACTTCGACCGCGTGGTGATCGAAACCACCGGCCTGGCCGATCCCGGCCCGGTGGCGCAGACCTTTTTCATGGACGAGGAAATCGCCGAGCAGTACCTGCTGGACTCCATCCTGACCCTGGTGGACGCGAAGCACGCCGCCGGCCAGCTCAACGACCGCCAGGAGGCGCGCCGCCAGGTCGGGTTCGCCGACCAGATCTTCATCAGCAAGTCGGATCTGGTCGCCAAGGACGAGGTCGATGCGCTGATGCACCGGCTCAAGCACATGAACCCGCGCGCCCCGCAGAAAGCCGTGCATTTCGGCGAGGTGGCGATCAAGGACGTGTTCGACCTGCGCGGCTTCAACCTCAACGCCAAGCTGGACATCGACCCCGATTTCCTCAAGGAAGACGACCACGCCGGCCATGACCACGACCATGAACACGGCGAACATTGCGACCATCCTTCGCACGCACACGACGCCAAGGACGGGCATGAAGGCCACGGCCACCATCACCACCATGACGACGACGTCAAGAGCTTCGTCTTCCGTTCCGACAAGGCCTTCAGCCCGGCCAAGCTCGAGGACTTTCTGGGCGCAGTGGTCAACATCTACGGCCCGCGCATGCTGCGCTACAAGGGCGTGCTGAACATGGACGGCACCGACCGGAAGGTGATTTTCCAGGGCGTGCACCAGCTCATGGGCAGCGACCTGGGGCCCGCCTGGGCCGAGGGCGAGAAGAAAAACAGCAAGATGGTGTTCATCGGCATCGACCTGCCCAAAGATATTTTTCTGCAGGGCCTGGAGCAGTGCCTGGTTTGAGGTAGGCTGTCCGCCTGTAGCCTATAAAAGGCGGAGGGCTTCATGTTTGTCTCGATTCTCCAACGATTTGTTTTTTGGGTGTCACAGGGCGCTGGCGAGCCGCTACAATCGCGCGCCGACCAAAATACCCGGAAAACCGAATCGGGACGCCAGCCAGGCACAAAACCGGCTAAAAAGCGGGTTGAGGACCGCGTTTTAGCGGTTTTCAGGACTGGCAGGCGGCGGACAAACCAGGAAATCTGGCAACAGCTAGGGTTGGACTGCCGCACTGCGGTAGTCTGGCCAGGAAGCCGCCGCGGGGCCCCCAGGGCCGTTCCAAGGCTGCTTTCCAGAGGAGACACATTGTGAAAGCCCCAGCGAAGAAGACCAAAACGCCCGCCAAGGCTGCAGCCAAACCGGCCGCCAAGACAGCCGTGAAGGCCAAAACGGCGCCCAAGGCAGCCGCCAAAGCCGTGAAAAAAGTTGCCAAGCCCGTGGCCAAAGCCAAACCGGCGCCCAAACCCGCCGCGAAAAAGGTTGTAAAGCCGGTGCCCAAGGCGGCACCCCCGAAAAAACCTGCCGCAGCCGTCAAGAAAACCGCTGCCAAGCCTGTGCCTTCCAAGGCCAAGGCCGTCGCCAAACCCACCAAGCCCGTGCTCAAATCTCCACCAAAACCCGCCGCGAAACCGGTCGTCAAGCCTCCTGCAGCCAAAGCCGCCGCAAAACCCGTCGCCAAGCCGGTACCGCCTGTGGCCGCCGTCGCGCCGGCCCCGGCTGCGGCCGCGGCTCCCGTGAGAGCCGGGCTCGCGGCCCCGCCTCCCCTGAAACCCGGACGGCGCAGTTCCGCGCGGGTCGCCACCCAATCACCCCCTCCCGCACCCATGGTGCCAACCCATGCGCCCGACGCAGCCAAAGCCAGTTACTCCACAATGACCGAACGCGTGATCGCGCCGCCACCCCAGGCGGCGGCCAAAAAAGACCCCAAGCTTGCCAACAACTGGAAGACCAAATCCGCCGAGCAGCTGACGGACGACGAAGTCAAGGCCATGCCCGACTCCGAGTACATGAATGAAAAGCAGCTGGCATTCTTTCGCCACAAGCTGTCGGTGCTCAAGCAGGACATCCACAACAGCGCCGGCGAGACCACCGAGCACCTGCGCGAGGACACCGTCGTGGTGCCCGACCCGGCGGACCGCGCCACCATCGAAGAAGAGCACGCCCTTGAATTGCGCACCCGCGACCGCGAGCGCAAGCTGCTCAAGAAAATCGAGCAATCGATCGCCCGCATCGACTCCGGCGACTACGGCTACTGCGACGAAACCGGCGAGCCCATCGGCGTGGGCCGGCTGATCGCCCGCCCCACGGCCAACCTGTCCCTGGAAGCCCAGCAGCGCCGGGAACTCAAGCAAAAGATGTTTGGCGATTGACGCCAGGCTGCCGATTGACGTATTTTTAGTCGTCCTTCCATGTCCAAAGAAGATACCGCTTCAGGCCTGCTGTCCAAGATGGTGAAGTTCGTCCGGAATCCGGCCACGAACTGGGCCGACCTGGACGCGGCCGCCACGGACCGGGACGAAGCCATGAGCAAGCAGTTGCTCAAGGAAATGATAGAGCGCAAGCGGCAGAACGACTTCGTGCGCAAGCGCGAATTCGACATGCTGCGCAAGATGCGCAAGCGCGAAGCCATGGTCGGCGTCGGCCAGGATCCGGGCGGCCGGCCCTCGTTCTTCCAGAGCAGCATGCCGTCCAAGCCCGACGACAGGGCCACCACGCTCAAGAAGATCGACGAGATCGAAGCGCAGATGTCCATGCAGTGGTGGAAGACCAAGAATGGCGGCATCCCCGACAGCACGCCACCGCATGCCTCGCCCACGGGCGCCAGGAACCCCTCGGTGCAGGCACCCTTGCTGGACAATGCCTTGCCGACGGCCTACAGGGCCACGGCCCCGGCCGGCCTGAGCCATAAAAAACCCGAGCCGACTACCGAAGCCTCGCCGCTGGACGCCTCGCCCACCGCACCCGACTCCCTGTCCATCGCCCTCGCGGAAGCGCGCGCCGGCGGCATGCCGCCAGCCAGGCCACCTGCTCCGGCGCCGGCGCCGGCGCCGGCGCCGGTGGGCCTGCCCGGCGGCCTGGCGGGCATCGGCCGCGCCGACGAAGGCGGCAGTTCCGGTTTCTCGCACTCCAAATTCAGCGCCGTCGATGTGGACGAAGGGGTCGAGCACGACGCCGAACTCGAAGAGGCGGCCATCCGTTTTGCCAACGGCGACGACGCCGGGGCCGAAGCCGGCCTGCTGGAAATCCTGGCCCCGAACGGCGCGCGCGCCGGCCATGCGGATACCTGGCTGACGCTGTTCGACCTGTACCGCGCCACCGCCCAGCAGGACAAATTTGAAACCGCCGCCATCCAGTTCGTCGAGCGCTTCGACCGCTCGGCGCCACAGTGGTTCTCCATGCCCGACATGGTGAAAAAACTCAGCGAACCGGCGGGCGGCAAGGCCGCCAACGGGCCCGCGGCCGACTGGATATGCCCCTCGGTGCTGGGCATACAGACGGTGGCCGCGCTCAAGGCGGCCATGGCCAAGGCCCCGATGCCGTGGCGGCTGGACTGGAAAAACCTCAAGACCATTGAAGCCGCCGCGGTAGAACCGCTGTACAAGGTGTTCAGCGGCTGGGCGGCCCAGCCCGTGCAACTGCGCTTCATGGGCGATGCGCAGCTGCAGAAGGTGCTGCAGGATGCCACGCCCTCGGGTAGCCGCGACACGGCCCAGAACTGGTGGCTTTTGCGCATGGAGGCGCTGCGCGTCACGCACCGCCCTGACGATTTTGAACTCGCGGCGCTCGACTTCTGCGTCACCTATGAAGTCTCCCCGCCGGCCTGGGACAGCGCGCGCTGCGAATACAAGCCCATAGACGCCCAGGGCGGCGTTGTGAGCGGCGAGGCCATCATCGGCGACGTCTACCGCGACTCGGTGTCTTCCAGCCTCAGCGCCATCGAAGGCGACACCCAGATGGACGCGCCGAGCTCGCAGATGAGCAACCTGTTGTCGGTGGAACTGTCCGGCCAGGTGCAGGGCGATGCGATCGCGGTGCTCGACAAGCTCGAAGCCAAACTGATGGGCGCCGACATGATGCTGATCGCCTGCTCCAAGCTGATCCGCGTGGATTTTTCCGCCGCCGGGACCCTGCTCAACTGGGTATCGGCCCGCGAAGCCGAGAACCGCGCCGTGCAGTTTTCCGACGTTAACCGCCTCGTGGCCGCCTTCTTCAATGTGATCGGCATCACCGAGCACGCCAGGGTCATGGTCCGCGTCGACTGAGGCAGTCCGCGCCTTCTTCGGCCCTGTGCAGAGGGGCCGTTTTCAATCGGTTTTACCTCCCGCGTTTCATCCGCCACCGGGCGCCGCGCCGCCCATGGCCCGCCGCCCGCGCACGCCATTTGACGCGGGCGTGCTGTTGTGCCCTGTGCAAACTGGCCTGGTCGCTATGGTTTTTATAGCGAACCCGTGGCCATCGCTCGCAACGCAAACGTGGGAGAGGGAAATAGTCCCGCTTTTTCACGCTGACTCCGCCTACGCGACACTGTTGCCTTAAAGCAATACTTTCATTGCGTCGTCTAAGTACTTAATTTAGAACGCTTTTTGATTTTCCCTTTGCATCCATAGACGCTTCTAAGTCCTTGATTTCATTGAAAAAATTTGTTTCAAATCCCTTGTTTGCAAATGGTTTCCTGCTAAAGTGGGAGGAAGTGCAATTTAGTGGTGAAAAGTGTTCTCTAAAGGTTTGTAGCAGTGTTTCAAGGTGCCTCATCGTTAGCTCTCGATACCAAAGGTCGGCTCTCCGTGCCGACCCGGCATCGTGACGTGCTGAGCGCCACCGCTTCCGGCCAGCTCACCATCACCAAGCACCCGCACGGCTGCCTGATGATTTTCCCTCGCAACGAGTGGGAAAAATTCCGCGACCGCATCGCCTCGCTGCCGATGCAGGCACAGTGGTGGAAACGCATCTTTCTCGGCAACGCCATGGATGTCGACATGGACGCCACCGGCCGCGTGCTGGTGTCGCCCGAACTGCGCGCGGCGGCGGGCATCAGCAAAGACACGGTGCTGCTCGGCATGGGCAGCTACTTCGAACTCTGGGATGCCGCCACCTACGCGGCACAGGAAGCCGAACAGATGAAGGGCGAGATGCCCGATGTCTTCAGAGACTTTTCGTTCTGAAAGAAGACGGTGAACGGCACATGGATACACCGCACCGTCCTGTTGAACGAAGCCATAGAGGCGCTTCTTGTCAACCCGGACGGCCACTACGTCGACGCGACCTTCGGGCGCGGCGGGCACTCACGGCTGTTGCTGTCACGGCTCTCGCCCCAGGGGCGGCTCACCGCCTTCGACAAGGACCTCGACGCCATCGCCGAGGCGCAGACCATCACAGACGCGCGCTTTTCCATCCGCCACGAGGGTTTTATGCACCTGGGCCAGCTGCCCGCCGCCAGCGCGGCCGGCGTGTTGATGGACCTGGGCGTGAGCTCACCGCAGATCGACAACCCGGTGCGCGGTTTTTCGTTTCGGCAGGAGGGGCCGCTCGACATGCGCATGGACACCACGCGTGGCCAGAGCGTGGCCGAGTGGCTGGCGGAAGCATCCATAGAAACCATGGCGGAGGTGATTCGTGAATATGGCGAAGAACGGTTTGCTCAACAGATTGCAAAGGCGATTGATCGTCGCCGACAGGAACGGGGCCCTCTTCGAACCACCGCTGAGTTGGCCGAAGTCGTGGCTGGCGCGGTCAAAACCCGCGAGCCGGGCAAGGACCCTGCAACGCGCACATTTCAGGCTCTTCGGATTTTCATCAACGCCGAGCTTGAAGAGCTGCAACAGGCGCTAGCCGCGTCACTGAAAGTTCTCCAACCGGGAGGCCGTCTGGTGGTGATCAGTTTTCATTCGCTCGAAGACCGCATCGTCAAACAGTTCATCGCCGCGCATTCGCGCGAGGTGTTCGACCGCCGCGCGCCTTTCGCCGAACCCAAGGCCATGCAACTCAAGGCGCTGGGCCGCACCAAACCCAGCGAAGAAGAGGTCGACGGCAATCCACGCTCGCGCAGCGCCGTGATGCGCGTCGCCGAACGCACAGAGGTGGCCGCATGACGGTCGGAGCACAGTCATGGCTCGCTTGAACCTCGTGCTGCTGCTCGCTGTGCTGGCCAGCGCGCTTTACCTCGTGCGCACCCAGTACGAATCGCGCCGCCTCTATGTCGAACTTGAAAAAGCGACGGCCGAGGCGCGCAAGATCGAAATGGACAACGAGCGCCTGCAGGTGGAAAAGCGCGCGCAGGCCACGCCCCTGAAGGTCGAGAAACTGGCCAAGGAAAAGCTGCAGATGCGCACGGTGACGCCCGCCATCACGCAGTACGTGACCCACAAGGATGCCCCGGCCGCACCGGCTTCTACGGCTTCCGAGGCTGAGGGCGCCAGGCCATGAGCCGCAGCGTTCTTTATTCATCCAGCCCCTTGCTGGCCAGCAAGACACCCGTCTGGCGCAGCAAGTTCATCGTGGCCGGCATCGCGCTGGCCTTTGCCGGGCTGGCCGGCCGGGCGGCTTACATCCAGATTTTCGGCAATGAATTTTTTCAGCGCCAGGGCGAGGTGCGCTTTGCCCGCACGCTGGAGCTGCCCGCCAACCGCGGCCGCATCCTGGACCGCAACGGCCTGATCCTCGCGTCCAGCGTGCCGGCATCCAGCATCTGGGCCATTCCCGAAGACGTCCAAGCCAGCAAGCCGCAACTGGCCGAACTGGCCCTGCTGCTGGAAATGCCGCTCGCCGAGCTCAACAAGAAGCTGGGTGACGAGGACAAAACCTTTGTCTGGCTCAAGCGCCAGGTCGACGAGCCGGTGGCCAAAAAAATCCACGCGATAGGCATCAAGGGCATTTACCAGCGCAAGGAATACAAGCGCCAGTACCCCGAAGGCGAAACCGTGGCCCACGTGGTGGGTTTCACCAACGTCGAGGATCGCGGCCAGGAGGGGATTGAGCTGGCTTTCAACAAGGACCTGGCGGGCAAGGCCGGTTCGCGCCGCGTGATCAAGGACCGCCTGGGCCGTGTCGTCGAGGACGTCGGCGAGCAGATGCCGCCCGTCGAAGGCAAGGACATCCAGCTGAGCATAGACAGCAAGGTTCAGTTCTTCGCCTACCAGAAGCTGCGCGACGCGGTCATCGCGCGCAAGGCCAAGGCCGGCAGCGTCGTGGTGCTGGATTCCACCACCGGCGAGGTGCTGGCGCTGGCGAACTATCCGAGCTACGTGCCCGACCGGCGGAAAAACCTGACCGGCGAGCAGTTGCGCAACCGGGCCCTCACCGACACCTTCGAGCCCGGCTCCACGATGAAGCCGATCACGGTGGCCATGGCGCTCGAGGCCGGGCGCATCAAGCCGCAGACCATCATTGAAACCGGGCCCGGCCGCTACAGCATCGGCGGCTTCACCATCAGCGACACCCACAACTACGGCACGCTGACGGTGGAAGGCGTCATCCAGAAGTCCAGCAACGTCGGCGCACTGAAAATCGCGCAAAAGATGAGCGCACAGGAAATGTGGGACACCTACATGGCACTGGGCTACGGGCAGAAACCGCAAATACAGTTCCCCGGCGCCGTCACCGGGCGTGTGCGGCCCTGGAAAACCTGGCGCCCCGTCGAGCAGGCGACCATGGCCTATGGCTACGGCTTGTCGGCCTCGCTGTTCCAGATGGCGCACTCCTACACGGCCTTCGCGCACGACGGCCAGATCATTCCCGTCACCATGCTCAAGAGCAGCGAGCCCGCCGTGGGCGTCAAGGTGTTTTCCGCGGAGAACGCGCACGCCGTCCGCCGCATGCTGCAGATGGCCGCCGCTCCCGGCGGCACGGGTCCGCTGGCGCAGACAGTCGGCTATTCCGTGGGCGGCAAATCGGGCACGGCGCACAAGCAGGTCGGAAAAGGTTATGCCACCAACAAATACCGCGCCTGGTTCACCGGCATGGCGCCCATTGAGGCGCCACGCATCATCGTCGGCGTGATGATCGACGAGCCCAGCGACGGCAACTACTTCGGCGGCGTGGCCGCCGCGCCTGTTTTCAGCGAAGTGGTGCAGCAGACGCTGCGCATGATGGGCGTGCAGCCCGACATGAGCGTCAAGCCGCAAATCACCACCCAGGCCGTGGAGGAGTCGTTTTGAGCACGCAGCTCCACACCCCTGAGCAGGCCGCCGGCTGGTTGCGCGAACGCGTGAGCGGCAGCCTGCGCACGGACAGCCGCAAGCTGGTCCCGGGCGACGGTTTTATCGCCTGGCCCGGCGCCGCCACCGACGGGCGCAAGTTTGTGGGCGGCGCCCTGGATGCGGGCGCCACGGCCTGCCTGGTCGAACAGGAAGGCGCGGCCGCCTACGGTTTTGAGGACGGCAAGGTCGCCGAATACGCCGGCCTCAAGGCCGCGACCGGCCCCATCGCCGCGGTTTATTTCAAGGAGCCGAGCCGGCAGCTGCGGATTTCCGCCGTCACCGGCACCAACGGCAAGACCTCGACCGCCTGGTGGCTGGCACAGGCGCTGGGCCGGCTGGGGCGCAAGTGCGGCCTCATCGGCACACTGGGCATAGGCGAGCCCGGCGCCATGGTCTCCAACGGCCTGACCACGCCCGACCCGGTGCTGCTGCAGCAGGAACTGCGGCGCTTCGCCGATGAAGGCTTTGCCGCCTGCGCGCTGGAGGCCTCCTCGATCGGCGTGGTCGAGCACCGCCTGGACGCGACCGCCATCGAGGTCGCCATCTTCACCAATTTCACCCAGGACCACCTCGACTACCACGCGTCGATGCAGGCCTACTGGGAGGCCAAGGCCGCGCTGTTCGGCTGGCCGGGCTTGAAGGCGGCGGTCATCAACATTGACGACGCCAAGGGCGCCGAGCTCCATGAGTCGCTGGCCGGCAGCGGCCTGGACCTCTGGAGCGTGTCTTGCGTGGAGCCGGCACGCCTGCAGGCCCGCAAGATCGAGCACGGCACCGATGCCTTGAGTTTTGAAGTGGCCGAGGGCGCCGAAAGCCATACGCTGGCCGCGCACCTGGTAGGCCAGTACAACGTGTCCAACCTGCTCGGTGTGCTGGGGGCCCTGCGCGCCATGGGCGTGCCGCTGGCTGACGCGGTGAAGGTCTGCACCGGCCTGCTGCCCGTGCCCGGCCGCACCGAGACCCTGGCTGTGCCGGGCCGGCCGTTGGTGGTCATCGATTACGCCCATACGCCCGACGCGCTCGAGAAAGTGCTGCTCGCGCTGCGGCCCGCGGCGGCGCACCGCGGCGGCCAGCTGTGGTGCGTGTTCGGCTGCGGCGGCGACCGCGACGCGACCAAGCGCCCTCTGATGGCGGCGGTGGCTGAAAAGAACGCCGACCAGGTAGTAGTCACCAGCGACAACCCGCGCAGCGAGAACCCGCTGGCCATCATCTGCCAGGTGCTGTTGGGCCTGAGCCACCGCGATGCCGTGCATGTGCAGGCCGACCGTGCCGCCGCCATCACGCACGCCCTGAGCCTGGCCGCCCCCGAAGACGTGGTGCTGCTGGCCGGCAAGGGCCACGAAAGTTTTCAGGAAGTGGGCGGTGTGAAGCTCCCTTTCTCCGACCGCGAGCATGCGCAGGCGGCCCTCGATGCGCTGGCTGCACTCGGGCAAGGAGCGCAATCATGATGCGCCTGCAACAAGCCCTCGATTGGCTGCCCGGCGCCCGGCTCGTGGGCGATGCCGGCGTGCAGGCCTTGCGCGTCAACACCGACACGCGCAGCCTGCAGGCCGGTGACCTGTTCGTGGCGCTCAAGGGCGAGCGTTTCGATGCCCACGACTTCCTCGCGCAAGCGAAGGCGCAAGGCGCAGTCGCGGCGATTGCCCACCACGGACTGGCGCAAGCCGGCCTGCCGGGGCTGGAAGTGGCCGACACGCGCCTGGCGCTGGGGCGGCTGGCGGCCGGCTGGCGTTCGCAGTTCCGCTTGCCGCTGGTGGCGGTCACGGGCAGCAACGGCAAAACCACCGTCACGCAGATGATCGCCTCGATACTGCGCGCCTGGAAGGCCGACAAGGCCTTTGCCACCGAAGGCAACCTCAACAACGACATCGGCGTGCCGCTCACGCTGCTGCGCCTGTCGGCCGCGCACGAAGCAGGCGTGGTCGAACTCGGCATGAACCACCCCGGCGAGATCGCCTACCTGGCCGAACTCACCAAACCCATCGTCGCATTGGTCAACAATGCGCAGCGCGAGCACCTCGAATTCATGGCCACGGTGGAAGCGGTGGCGCGCGAGAACGGCTCGGTGTTCGCGTCGCTGGATGCCGCCGGCACGGCGGTTTTTCCGGCGGATGACGACTACACCCCGCTGTGGCGCGAGCTGGTCGGAAAGCGCAAAGTGCTGACCTTCGCGCTCTCGGGCGCCGCCGACCTCACCGGCACCGCGCAATGGGAGGGCGGCTGCTGGAAGGTAGCCGCATCCACACCGGCGGGCGACACCGATTTCTCTCTGCACATCGCCGGCCGGCACAACGTCAAGAACGCTTTGGCCGCCGCGGCCTGCGCGCTGGCGGCGGGCGTGCCCCTGGCCGCTATCTCTGCGGGCCTCTCGGCTTTTGTGCCGGTCAAGGGCCGTTCCCGAGCCATCGCCGTGGCCTTGCCGGGCCGGGTGCTGACCCTGGTCGACGACAGCTACAACGCCAATCCCGATTCCATGCGCGCCGCGCTGGAGGTCCTCGCCGAACTGCCCGGCCCGCGCCTGATGGTGATGGGCGACATGGGCGAGGTCGGCGACCAGGGGCCACAGTTCCACGACGAAGCCGGGCGCCATGCGCGTGCCCTGGGCATTGAAAAACTGTTCACCCTGGGTGAGCAGTCAAAGCAGGCCGCAGCCGGTTTCGGTGGCGCGCAGGTGTTCGGCGGCATGGAAGCGCTCGCCGCCGCCGTGCTGGCCGAGCTGCCCCACACCGGCAGCGTGCTGGTCAAGGGTTCCCGCTTCATGAAGATGGAACGTGTGGTCCAGGCCATCACGGCCCATGCGCAAGATCACGCTCAACACAACCAAAACCATAAGGAAGAGCCCCATGCTGCTTAGCCTGGCCCAATGGCTCCAGTCGATTTCCCCCGAGTTCGGGTTCTTCAGGGTGTTCCAGTACCTGACCTTCCGCGCCGTCATGGCCGCGCTCACGGCGCTGCTGATCGGCCTGCTGGCCGGGCCTTTTGTGATCCGGCGGCTGATCTCGCTGAAGATCGGCCAGCCCATCCGCCAATACGCGATGCAGACGCACTTGAGCAAGAGCGGCACGCCCACCATGGGCGGCGTGCTGATTTTGCTGGCCATCGGCATCTCCACGCTGCTGTGGTTCGACCTGTCCAACCGCTTTGTCTGGATTGTCCTCATCGTCACGCTGGGCTTCGGCGCCATCGGCTGGGCCGACGACTGGCGCAAGGTGGTGCTCAAGGACCCGGAGGGCATGCGCTCCCGCGAGAAATACCTCTGGCAGTCCCTCATCGGCCTGCTCGCGGCGCTGTATCTGGTGTTCAGCATCTCCGAGAGTTCCAACCTGCGCGTGCTGGAGCTGTTCTTCAGCTGGGTGCAGTCGGGCTTTGACGTGAACCTGCCGCCCAAGGCCGGCCTGCTGGTGCCCTTCGTCAAGGAAATCAGCTACCCGCTGGGCGTTTTTGGTTTTGTGATCCTGACCTACCTCGTGATCGTAGGCTCCAGCAATGCCGTCAACCTGACCGACGGACTCGACGGCCTGGCCATCATGCCGGTGGTCATGGTGGGCTCGGCGCTCGGTGTCTTCGCCTATGTCACCGGCAGCTCGGTCTATTCCAAATACCTGTTCTTCCCGCACATCCCCGGCTCGGGCGAACTGCTGATCTTCTGCTCGGCCATGGCCGGCGCCGGCCTGGCCTTTCTGTGGTTCAACACGCACCCGGCCCAGGTTTTCATGGGCGACGTGGGCGCGCTGGCGCTGGGCGCCGCGCTGGGCACCATCGCCGTCATCGTGCGCCAGGAAATCGTGCTGGCCATCATGGGCGGCATCTTCGTGGTGGAGGCGCTGTCCGTGATGATGCAGGTGACCTGGTTCAAGTACACCAAGAAACGCTACGGCGAAGGCCGCCGCATCCTCAAGATGGCGCCGCTGCACCATCACTTCGAGAAAAGCGGCTGGAAAGAAACGCAGGTGGTCGTCCGTTTCTGGATCATCACCATGCTGCTGTGCCTCATCGGCCTCTCCACCTTGAAGCTCAGGTAAACAGGCATGCGGCATCTACAAGACCAAACCGTGTTGATCCTGGGCCTGGGTGCGTCCGGCCTGGCCATGGCGCGCTGGTGCGCGCGCCACGGAGCGCATGTGACGGTCGCCGACACACGCGAAGCGCCGCCCCTGCTCGCCACGTTGCGCGAGGAACTGCCGGGCGTCGCTTTTGTCGGCGGCGCTTTCAAGCCTGAGCTGGTGCAGGGCACGGCCGTGCGCGCCGTCTACCGCTCGCCCGGCCTGGCGCCGGCCACCATCGCCCCCGTTGCCGATGCCGCGCGCGCCATGGGCCTGCCTGTGGGCGGTGAGCTCGACCTGTTTGCGCGGGCCTTAGCGGATTTGCGCGAGCCGCCGGTTGCCGAAACGGCCGAGGCAGCTGTCGAAGCGCCTGAGTCCCCCGAGGTGCCGAGCGAGGCAGCTTTGCCCGATGTGTCCGATATGCCTGAGGCGGTCGACGCGCTTGACGAAAGCGATGCGGCCCTTGATGGATCTGATGCTCCTGCTGTGTCTGATGCACCGGAAGGCGAGCCCGCCCTGGCGGCCGATGCCTCCGGCGATATTCACGAAGCAAGCGCAGCGGTCATCCCGGATGCCGTGCCTGTGACCGACGAAGCCGGTGAAGAATCGGCACTGCCCGCCTTGCTGGCACTGGCCCAGGCCGAACCCGAGCCGGGCTACCGTCCCGCCGTGCTGGCCATCACCGGCACCAACGGCAAGACCACGGTGACCTCGTTGTTGGGCCAGCTGGTGCAGCGTGCCGGGAAAACCGTGGCCGTGGCCGGAAACATTGGCCCGACGCTGCTCGACACGCTGTCGGACCATATGGATGCACAAACCCTGCCGCAGGTCTGGGTGCTGGAACTGTCCAGCTTCCAGTTGGCCGACGTGCAGGGCTTCGAGCCCACGGCCGCCGTGGTGCTCAACATCACGCAGGACCACCTCGACTGGCACGGCGACATGGAGGCCTACACCGCGGCGAAAGCCAAAGTCTTCGGCGCCGGCACCTTCATGCTGCTCAACCGCGACGACGCGCGTGTGATGGCCATGCTGCCGCCGCCCGTCAAGGTGCGGCTGAAGGCGCCGCAACTGCGCCCGCACGCCACCTTCGGCGCCGGTGAGCCGCAACGCCCCGGCGATTACGGCATTGAAACCGTCAATGGCATGACCTGGCTGGTGCGCGCGGCCGAGGCCGACGAAACCATCAAGCGCCGCAAGGACGAAGAGGTGGAGCTGCATGTGCAGCGCCTGATGCCCATCGAAGCCCTGCGCATACGCGGGCGCCATAACGCCACCAATGCCCTGGCGGCGCTGGGCCTGGCCGTGGCCGCGGGCTGCACCCTGGCACCCATGCTGCACGGCCTGCGCGAATACCGCGGCGAGCCGCACCGCGTGGAGTCGGTGGCCGTCGTCAAGGACGTCGAGTACTTTGACGACAGCAAGGGCACCAACGTGGGGGCCACCGTGGCGGCGCTCACGGGCCTGGGCCTGGAGCGCAAGCTGGTGCTGATCCTGGGCGGCGAAGGAAAAGGGCAGGATTTCTCGCCACTGGCCGATCCCGTGTTGCGCCATGTGCGGGCCGTGGTGCTGATTGGCCGCGACGCGCCCCTCATCAAAGAGGTCCTGCCGCGCAACATCCCGACGTTGGACGCTGCCTCCATGGAAGAGGCCGTCACCCTGGCGGCGCAGCAGGCCCAGACCGGCGACGCCGTGCTGATGTCGCCGGCCTGCGCCAGCTTCGACATGTTCGACAACTATGAACATCGCGCCCGCGTCTTTTGCGAAGCGGTGCAGGCCTTGGCCCGCGACCAGGGAGAGGTGCTGTGACGGTTGCCGCGCGTCTTTCAGGCTGGTTCTCCGGCTTCGGCAAGGCCGCGGCCGATGTGCTGCCCGTCCGCCTGGGCGGGCAGAGCCTGTCGCGCACGCTGGCGGCACCGCCCGTGCGCATGGCCGGGTTCGACCAGGCGCTGCTCTGGGTCACCGTGGCCTTGCTGATGTGGGGCCTGGTCATGGTGTATTCGGCCTCCGTGGCCATGCCCGACAACCCCAAGTTCGCGCGGTATGCCCACACCCATTTCGTGACGCGCCACATAGTGTCGCTGGTAGTCGCCTTCATCGTCGCCGTCCTGGCCTTCCAGGTGCCGCTCGCGACCTGGGAAAAGCTCGCGCCCTGGCTCTTCGTCATTTCCCTGTTGCTGCTGATCCTGGTGCTGGTGCCCTTTATCGGCAAGGGCGTCAACGGCGCCCGCCGCTGGATATCCATCGGCATCATGAACTTCCAGCCCTCGGAACTCGCAAAGTTCGCGGTGTTGCTGTACGCGGCCGACTACATGGTGCGCAAGATGGAGGTGAAGGAACGTTTCTTCCGCGCCGTGATGCCCATGGCGATCGCCATCGCCATCGTCGGCCTGCTGCTGCTGGCCGAGCCCGACATGGGCGCTTTCATGGTGATCTCGGTCATCGCCATGGGCATACTTTTCCTGGGCGGCGTCAATGCGCGCATGTTCTTCGTCATCGCGGCCGTGGTGGTGGTCGCTTTCAGCCTGATGGTGATGCTCAGCGAATGGCGGCGCGAGCGGATCTTCGCTTACCTGGATCCCTGGAGCGACAAATATTCCATGGGCAAGGGCTACCAGCTTTCGCACTCGCTGATCGCCTTCGGCCGCGGCGAGATCTTCGGCGTCGGCCTGGGCGGCAGCATTGAAAAACTGCACTGGCTGCCCGAGGCGCACACCGACTTCCTGATGGCCGTGATCGGCGAGGAGTTCGGCCTGCTGGGCGTGCTGACCGTGATCGGCCTCTTCATGTGGATGACGCGCCGCATCATGCACATAGGCCGCCAGTCGATTGCGCTGGACCGCCTCTTCGCCGGCCTGGTCGCGCAGGGCGTGGGCATCTGGATAGGTTTCCAGACCTTCATCAACATCGGCGTGAACCTGGGCGCTTTGCCGACCAAGGGGCTGACCTTGCCGCTGATGAGTTATGGCGGTTCGGCGATCTTGATGAATTTGATTTCGTTGGCGGTGGTGCTGCGAATCGACTACGAGAATCGGCTGCTGATGAGGGGAGGGCGCGCATGAGCAAGCAGCACTGCGCCCTGGTCATGGCCGGTGGAACCGGCGGCCATATCTTCCCCGGCTTGGCCGTGGCTGAGGCCCTGCGTGAGCGCGGCTGGCGTGTGCACTGGCTGGGCGGCCTGGGTACGGCGAGCCGTCCCAGCATGGAAAGCCAGTTGGTACCGCCGCGTGGTTTCGCCTTCGAGCACATCGATTTTTCCGGCGTGCGCGGCAAGGGCCCGGCCACGCTGGTGTTCCTGCCGCTGCGCCTGCTCAAGGCCTTCTGGCAAAGCATCCAGGTGGTGCGCCGCGTCAAGCCCGACGTGGTGGTCGGCCTGGGCGGCTACATCAGCTTTCCGGCCGGCATGATGAGTGTGCTGCTGGGCAAGCCGCTGGTGCTGCATGAGCAGAATTCGATCGCGGGCATGGTCAACAAGGTGCTGGCCGGTGTGGCCGACCGTGTCTTCACCGCTTTCCCGGACGTGTTCCGTAAAGGTGAGTGGATAGGCAACCCGCTGCGCCCGGCCTTCACGCGCCAGCCCGGCCCGGTCGAGCGTTTTGCCGACCGGGGCGGGCCGCTCAAGCTGCTGGTGGTGGGCGGCAGCCTGGGCGCGCGCGCGCTCAATGACATCGTGCCCAAGGCGCTGGCGCTGATTCCCGCCGGCGAACGCCCGCAGGTCCGGCACCAGAGCGGTGCCCAGCAGATCGACGCGCTGCGCGCCAACTACGCGGTCGCCGGCGTGCAGGCCGAACTCACGCCGTTTATTGAAGACACCGCCCAGGCCTTTGCCGACGCCGACCTCATCATCTGCCGCGCCGGCGCCAGCACCGTGACCGAGATCGCGGCCGTCGGCGCCGCGGCGCTGTTCGTGCCTTTCCCGGCCGCCGTCGACGACCACCAGACCAGTAACGCGAAATTCCTGGTGGACCAGGGCGGCGGCTGGCTGATCCAGCAGCGCGATCTCACAGCGGAAAAACTGGCCAATATTCTGAAAACCACCACGCGCTACACCCTGCTGGAGCGCGCCCTCCAGGCCAAGACCCTACAAAAAACCGAAGCCACCGCACGCGTGGTGGCCGCCTGCGAGGAGCTGGCGACATGAAACACGCTATAAAAAACATCCATTTCATCGGCCTGGGCGGCTCCGGGATGTCCGGCATCGCCGAGGTGCTGCACAACCTCGGCTACGCCATCTCGGGTTCCGACCTGTCGGACAGCCCCACGCTGCAGCGCCTGGCAAAACTCGGCATCAAGACCTTTGTCGGCCATGCGGCGGGCAACCTCGCCAAGGTCGACGCGGTGGTGACCTCCACCGCGGTGCAGGCCGACAACCCCGAGGTGCTGGCCGCCCGCGAAAAACGCATTCCCGTGGTGCCGCGCGCGCTGATGCTGGCCGAACTGATGCGCCTCAAGCAGGGCATCGCCATCGCGGGAACGCACGGCAAGACCACCACCACCAGCCTGGTGGCCAGCGTGCTGGCCGAAGGCGGCCTGGACCCGACTTTTGTGATCGGCGGGCGCCTGAACAGCGCGGGCGCCAACGCCAAGCTCGGCTCGGGCGACTACATCGTGGTCGAGGCCGACGAATCCGACGCTTCCTTCCTGAACCTGCTGCCCGTGATGGCCGTCGTCACCAACATCGACGCCGACCACATGGAAACCTACGGCCATGATTTCGGCAATCTCAAGAAGGCCTTTGTCGACTTCCTGCACCGCATGCCGTTCTACGGCACGGCGATCCTGTGCACCGACGACCCGGCCGTGCGCGACATCCTGCCGCAGGTCTCCTGCCCCATCACCAGCTACGGTTTCGGCGAGGACGCGCAGGTGCGCGCCGTCAACGTGCGGCCGGTGGGCGCACAAATGCATTTCACGGCGCAGCGGCGCAACGGCGTCACCCTGCCCGACCTGGAGGTGGTGCTCAACCTGGCCGGCGAGCACAACGTGCTCAATGCGCTGTCGGCGATTGCCATCGCGGTCGAACTCAACGTGCCCGACGCGGCGGTGCAAAAAGCCCTGGCCGATTTTCGCGGCGTGGGCCGGCGCTTCCAGAGCTACGGCGACATGCCGGCCAAAGGCGGCGGGCATTTCACCGTGATCGAGGACTACGGCCACCACCCGGTCGAAATGGCTGCGACCCTGGCCGCCGCGCGCGGCGCGTTTCCGGGCCGGCGCCTGGTGCTGGCCTTCCAGCCGCACCGCTACACGCGCACACGCGACTGTTTTGAGGACTTCGTCAAGGTCATAGGCCAGGCCGACGCCGTGCTGCTGTCCGAGGTCTATGCCGCCGGCGAGCCGCCCATCGTGGCGGCCGACGGCCGTTCGCTGGCGCGCGCGCTGCGCGTGGCCGGCAAGCTCGAACCCGTCTTCGTCGACGAGATCGAGGCCATGCCGCAGGCGATTGTGGACAACGCCTTGGGCGGTGACGTCGTGATGTGCATGGGCGCCGGCTCCATAGGCCAGGTGCCCGCCCGGGTGGTCGAGATGCTGGATCCGGCCGCACCCCCCAAGACCTCAGGAGCCCCGGCATGAAACAGAACGAGAACACCTCCCAATTCGGCAAGGTCGCCGTCCTGATGGGTGGCATGTCGGCCGAGCGCGAAGTCTCGCTGATGTCGGGAAGCGGTGTGCTCAAGGCACTGCGTTCGCGCGGTGTCGATGCCCATGCTTTCGACCCGGCCGAGCGCGACCTCTCCCAGCTCAGGAAAGACGGCTTTGCGCGCTGCTTCATCGCCTTGCACGGCCGCTTCGGCGAAGACGGCACGGTGCAGGGCGCGCTGGAGCTTCTGGGCATTCCCTATACCGGCTCAGGCGTCATGGCCTCCAGCATGGCCATCGACAAGGTCATGACCAAACGGGTGATGATTTCCGAGGGGCTGCCGACGCCGCAATACCGTTTGCTGCGCCGCGGCGCTTATGGCGCAGCCGACATCGCCGCCGTGCCCGACGCGCTGGGCCTGCCGCTGATCGTCAAGCCGGCGCGCGAGGGTTCTTCCATAGGCCTCACCAAGGTCACGACCCGCGAGGGCATGGCCGATGCGGTGGCGCAGGCTGAAAAGCTGGATGCCGACGTGCTCTGCGAGCAGTTCATCAGCGGCGATGAAGTGACCTGCCCGGTGCTGGGCACTGGTGCCGGCGCACATGCACTGCCGGTGATCCGCATCGTTGCGCCCGACGGCAACTACGACTACCAGAACAAATACTTCACCGACACCACGCAGTACATCGTGCCTTGCGGGCTGCCCGAAGGCGAAGAAGCCGTCATCCAGCAGCTGGTGCTGGATGCCTTTCGCATCCTCAACTGCCGCGGCTGGGCGCGCGCCGACGTGATGATCGACAAGAACACGCGCAAGCCTTATTTGCTCGAAATCAACACCTCGCCCGGCATGACGGGCCATTCGCTGGTGCCCATGTCCGCGCGCGCGGCCGGCATCTCCTACGAAGACCTGTGCGTCGAAGTGCTCAAGACCGCCACGCTGGACCACCAGAAACAGGGGGAGGCGTAATTTGAAACGCAGAACGCCCATGCCTACCGCCATGCCGCTAGACGTCAAGCTCATGAACACCTTCTCGGTGGTCCTGGGCCTGGCGTTTGCTGCCATGGTCGTGGCGCTGGGCGTCGCCTGGGTGCTGCGCCAGTCGCTGTTCAGCCTGAGCGCGATCCGCGTGCAGGGCGACCTGATGCACAACAACGCGGTCACGCTGCGCGCCAACGTGGCGCCCCGGCTGGCCGGCAATTTTTTCACGGTGGACCTGGCCGCCACCCGCGCGGTGTTCGAGTCCGTGCCCTGGGTGCGGCGGGCGCTGGTGCAGCGCGAATTCCCGAACCGCCTCAAGGTGGTGCTACAGGAACACAAACCAGTGGCCTTCTGGGGCGCCGAAAGCGACGCGCGCCTGGTCAATAACTTTGGCGAGGTGTTCGAAGCCAACCAGGGCGAGGTCGAAGCGGAAGTCCTGCCGGTGCTGAACGGCCCGCAAGGCCAGGCGCCGCTGGTGCTGCAGGCCTACCAGGTGCTGTCGCCCCTGTTCGACGAGACGGATGCCTCGCTGGAACAGCTGCAGCTGAGCGGCCAGGGCAGCTGGCGCGCCCAGCTCGACAACGGTGCGGTGATCGAGCTCGGCCATGGTTCGCCGCAGGAAATCGAGGCGCGCACGCGGCGCTTTCTCGCCACGGTGACGCAGGTGTCTTCGCGCTACGGACGGGACCTGGAGTCCGCCGACCTGCGTTACGGCAACGGCTATGCGATCAGGCTCAGGGGTGTCACCACGGGAAACCCCGCTGACAAAGACGACGGAAAGAAAAAAAGGTAAATATATGGCCAAGGAATACAAGGATCTCGTGGTTGGGCTGGACATCGGCACCAGCAAGGTCATGGCCGTGGTGGCCGAGGTCATGCCGGGCGGCGAGCTCAAGCTCGCGGGCCTGGGCATCGCGGCGAGCAACGGCCTCAAGCGCGGCGTGGTGGTCAACATCGACGCCACGGTGCAGAGCATCCAGCAGGCCCTGAAAGAGGCCGAGCTGATGGCCGACTGCAAGATCGCCCGTGTCTACACCGGCATCACCGGCAGCCACATACGCGGCATCAATTCCAGCGGCATGGTGGCGGTCAAGGACAAGGAAGTCACGCAGGCCGACGTGGCGCGCGTGATCGAAACCGCCAAGGCCATCAACATCTCGACCGACCAGCGCCTGCTGCTGGTCGAGCCGCAGGAGTTCGTCATCGACGGCCAGGACGTGCGCGAGCCCATAGGCATGAGCGGCATACGCCTGGAAGCCAAGGTGCACATCGTGACCGGCGCGCAGAGCGCGGCCGAGAACATCATCAAGTGCGTGCGGCGCTGCGGCCTGGAAGTGGACCAGCTGATGCTCAACCCGCTGGCCTCCAGCCTGGCGGTGCTCACGCAGGACGAGCAGGAGCTGGGCGTGGCGCTGGTCGACATAGGCGCGGGCACCACCGACGTCGCCATCTTCACCGGCGGCGCCATCCGACACACCGCGGTGATCCCGATCGCCGGCGACCTGATCACCAGCGACATCGCCATGGCACTGCGCACGCCCACCAAGGACGCCGAAGACATCAAGGTCGAAAGCGGTTATGCCAAGCAGTTGCTGGCCGACCCGGACCAGCAAGTCGAAGTCCCCGGCCTGGGCGACCGTGGCCCGCGCATGCTGAGCAAACAGGCGCTGGCCGGCGTGATCGAGCCGCGCATCGAGGAAATTTTCTCGTTGGTCCAGCAGGTGATACGCGAGTCGGGTTATGAAGAGGTGCTGTCCTCCGGCATCGTCATCACCGGCGGCAGCGCCGTCATGCCCGGCATGGTGGAGCTCGGCGAGGACATTTTTCTCAAGCCGGTGCGGCGCGGCATACCGCGCTACTCCAGCGCGCTGTCCGACATGGTGGCCCAGGCAAGGGCCGCCACCGTGATGGGCCTGCTCGAAGAGGCCCGGCTGGCCCGCATGCGGGGCTACAAGGTGTCGCAGAAGGCGGGCAGCGTGCACAACGCATTCGGCAAGGTCAAAGACTGGTTTGTGGGGAACTTCTGACCATGAAAACCTATTCCACCTTTATCGGCAGGCCTTCACGTTGCATGCATTCGGGCGGGGCGGATCCCCCTGCGTGAGAAAGCCATGTCAACCATAAATACAAATTTCCGATTATTGGCAACTGCAGTTTATTGATTAGGAGGCTCCCAATGAGCATCGAAATGATTGAAATCGAAGAATTCAACCAAGGCACACAGATCAAGGTGATCGGTGTCGGCGGCGGTGGCGGCAATGCCGTCGGGCACATGATCGAATGCGGCGTGCAAGGCGTCGAGTTCATCTGCGCCAACACGGATGCGCAGGCGCTCAGCCGCGGTAGCGCGCACAAGACCATTCAGCTGGGCAGCAGCGGCCTGGGCGCGGGCAGCAAGCCCGACAAGGGCCGTGACGCGGCCGAGCTGGCGGCGGACGACATTCGCAGCGCCATCGACGGCGCTCACATGCTGTTCATCACCGCCGGCATGGGCGGCGGTACGGGTACCGGCGCGGCGCCCGTGATCGCGCGCATCGCCAAGGAGATGGGCATCCTGACGGTCGGCGTGGTGACCAAGCCTTTCGAATTCGAAGGCGGCCGCCGCATGACCAACGCCGACCTGGGCCTGGCCGAGCTTGAAGCCAACGTCGACTCGCTGATCGTGGTGCTGAACGAAAAGCTGCTCGAAGTGCTGGGCGACGACGTGACGCAGGACGAGGCTTTCGCGCATGCCAACGACGTGCTGAAAAACGCCGTCGGCGGCATCGCCGAAATCATCAATGTCCCCGGCCATGTGAACGTCGACTTTGAGGACGTGCGTACCGTGATGGGCGAACCTGGTAAGGCCATGATGGGCACGGCCAAGGCCAACGGCCCGGACCGCGCCCGCATTGCCGCCGAGCAGGCCGTGGCCTGCCCGCTGCTCGAAGGCATTGACCTGTCGGGCGCCAAGGGCGTACTGGTGCTGATCTCGGCGGCCAAGGGCTCGCTCAAGCTGAGCGAATCCAAGCTGGCGATGAACACCATCCGCGCTTATGCCTCGCCCGATGCGCACGTGATTTACGGCACGGCCTATGACGACGAACTGGGTGATGAAATCCGCGTGACCGTGGTCGCGACCGGCCTGTCGCGCCAGGGCGTGCGCCGCCATGCGCCGCCGCTGCAGGTGCTGCGCACCGGTACCGACAACGTGCCTTTCAACGTGCCTACGCTGAACACCACGGCCGGTGCCGGCGGTGCGACGCAGATGGGAACGGGTTCGGCCCAGCCGGATTACGGGAACATGGCGGTGCCTAGCGTTTGGCGGACCAACCGGACGCAGGCTGCGGCCAAGGTGGATGCTTTGGCTTCGGGCGGTATGGACGACTTCGAGATCCCAGCCTTTCTCCGCAAACAAGCCGATTAATGGGTGTAAAGCTACTGCGCGGGCCGATCTTGCGTCTGTGGTGCTCGCCGTACCTGAGTACGGCTCCGCTCCTCGACGCAACCTCGGGCCGCTCGCTACGCTTTCCATCCCATTAATCTCCGTTGGGGGGCATGCTTCGCTTCCCCTGCTTGCATTCGATTAATCGCCATTGGCTAGTGGACCTGGCGCGCGTCGTTGGGGTTGCTGGTTTGCGCCCTAATTCACTCTGCCTATGCCCGGCATTGCTATCCCCTACCCTTGAAATGGCCTTGCGCCAACTAAAATAGAGCACATGCTTGCCCAAAGAACCCTTAAATCCCTGACCAAAGCCGTGGGCGTGGGCCTGCACAGCGGGCAGCGGGTGGAACTGACCTTGCGCCCCGCGGCGCCGGACACGGGGATTGTGTTTCGCCGGGTGGATCTGCCGCAGCCGGTGGACATTGCCATCTCGGCGCAGGCGGTGACGGACACACGTCTGGCGTCGACGATCTCCAGTGGAAGTGCCAAGGTGCACACGGTGGAGCATTTGATGTCGGCTTGCGCGGGCCTGGGCATCGACAACCTGTACGTCGACATCACGGCCGAGGAAGTGCCCATCCTGGACGGTTCGGCTTCGTCGTTTGTGTTTTTGCTGCAGTCGGCCGGCATCGAGTTGCAGGCGGCGCCCAAGCGCTTTATCCGGGTGATCAAGCCAGTGGAAGTGCGCGAAGGCGAGGGTACGAACACCAAGTGGGCGCGCCTGAGCCCCTACGAGGGCTACAAGCTCAGCTTTGAAATCAATTTCGACCACCCTGCGGTGGACTCGACCGGCCAGCGAGTGGAGTTCGACATGGGATCTGGCGGCTACACGCGCGACATCGCGCGGGCTCGCACCTTCGGCTTCACCAAGGACGTCGAAATGATGCGCGCCAACGGCCTGGCGCTGGGCGGCGGGCTGGACAACGCCATCGTGATGGACGACTACAAGGTGCTCAACAGCGACGGCCTGCGCTACAACGACGAGTTCGTGAAGCACAAGATCCTCGACGCCATGGGCGACCTGTACCTTCTGGGCAAGCCGCTGCTGGCCGCCTATAGCGCGTTCCGCTCCGGCCACGCGATGAACAACAAGTTGCTGCGCGAACTGCTGGCGCACAAGGACGCCTACGAAGTCGTCACCTTTGCGGACGAGAAAAAAGCGCCCCGGGGCTTTGCCACGCTGGCGCGCGCCTGGTAGCTGCGGCACAGGGCATCCCCATGCTGCTGTTTCGCTGGCTCATCCTGCTGTTTTTGCTGGCCGCCGTGGTGGCCTTCATGTTTTACGCGGGCACCGGCCAGGCGCGCTTCAAGCGCTTTGGCCTGACCATCCTCAAGTGGACGCTGATTGCCGCCTTCGGTTTCTTCGCGGTGCTGGTGCTTGAGCGCATTGCCTAACGGCTGCGCCCGCCCCGGTAATTTCCCGTCATCTTTGCGCCCGTGCCGCTGGCTTGCGCCAGCCGCGCCATGGCGCTGCCCACATGGGCATGGGTGATGGCCAGGCCCAATGCGTCGGCCGCGTCCTTGCCGGGCAGCGAAGGCAGCTTGAGCAGCCGCATCACCATCTCCTGCACCTCGGCCTTGCCGGCCTTGCCGTAGCCGGCCACGGCTTTTTTGAGTTGCAGGGCCGTGTATTCGGTCACCGACAGTTCGCGCGAAACCAGGGCGGTGATGCAGGCTCCGCGTGCCTGGCCCAAGAGCAGGGTGGCCTGCGGGTTGACGTTGACAAAGATGATTTCGACCGAAGCCGTGTCGGGCTGGTAGCGCTCCACCACCTCGCACACGCCCTGGAACAGCACCTTGAGCCGGCCCGGCAGGTCGGCGCGCTCCAGGTGCGTGGTCTTGATGGTGCCGCTGGCCACGTAGCGCAGGTGCGGGCCGTCCACGTCCACCACACCGAAGCCGGAGGTTTGCAGGCCGGGGTCTATGCCTAGGATGCGCATCGATGCCGCCTGGCCTCAGAGGCCGAAATACCAGCGGACCGAATGGAAGAAGATGGGCGCACCGAAGCACAGGGCGTCCACCCGGTCGAGCAGGCCGCTGGCGCCGGTCACGCCCACGCCGCGCTTGCCCCAGTTGGGAATGCCGCGGTCGCGCTTGAGCGCTTTCATCACCAGGTGGCCCAGCGAGCCGGAGACGCAGGCGATAAAGGCCATGGCCACGGCCTGCGCCGGCTTGAAGGGCGTGAGGCCCGCCAGCAGGCCGCCCAGCAGGCTGGCCGCCACGACGGCGATCAGCCAGCTGGTCCAGTTGAAGCTTTTGCTGACGTTGGGCGCGCTGGGCGGGCGCTTCAGCCTGCGGCCGACCACGTACTCCACGATCATGCAGCTTTGCACCACGAACACCAGGAAGAACACCAGGAAGGCGTTCTTGCCTTCATAGTTGGGAAACTTCAGCAGCATCAGGGCGGGCACGTGGCTGATGCCGTAGACGCAGACCATGATGCCCCATTGCAGCTTGGCGTTGCGCTCCAGGAAACGCTGCGGGTCGTCGGCCAGCGCGCTGACCACCGGGATTGCCAGGAACACGTAGACCGGGATGAACACGGTGATCAGGTCGAAGCGCCGCGTGATCACCAGCGCGAACTGCACCGGCAGCACCACAAAGAAAGCCAGCACCAGGCTGCGGTGGTCGCCCTGGCGCGTGGGCGAGAGCGTGATGAACTCGCGCAGCGCAAAAAAGGCGACCAGCCCGAACAGCACGGTGGCCACGGTCTCGCCCAGCGTCCAGCCTATCCAGAACACGGTGGACATCAGCCAGGAGGTGCGCAGGACGCCGTTGAATTCCTTGAGCTTCTGGGAGTGCAGGTCGTCCTCGTGCGTGTCCTTGAGCGACATCACGAAGGCGGCCACACTGATGGCCGCCAGGATGCCGAAGACCAGCACGAACAGCAGGCCGACCTGGTGCGAGGGGGAAAGATTGCGCAAGAACGTGTTCATCAGGATTCCCGCAGATCCATCACGGCCTGGCGCGCGCGGGCCAGGAATTCGCCGCGGTCTTCACCGACGCCCAGGGCAATGGGCGCGCCGAAGGTGACCGAGCACAGGATGGGCACCGGCACGACCTCGCCCTTGGGCATGACGCGCTGCACGTTGTTGATCCAGGCGGGCACCAGCACCACGCCGGGGAATTTGAGCGCCAGGTTGTAGAGGCCGGCCTTGAATTTTTGCGGCTCCTCGTGGTTGCCGCGCGTGCCTTCCGGGAACAGGATGATGGAGTCGCCGTTGGTCAGCGCCTCGATCAGCGGCTCCAGCGGGTCCTGGTCGCCGGTCTTGGCGCGGTCCACGTAAATCGCGTTGAACACCGCCGTGGTGATCCATTGCTTGAACGGCGTCTTGGTCCAGTAATCCTTGGCGGCGATGGGCCGCGTGATGCTGCGCAGTTCTTCGGGCAGGGCCGCCCACATCAGCACCAGGTCGGCATGGCTCTGGTGGTTGGCGAAGTAAATCCGCTGCTCGGCCTTGGGCGGGCAGCCCAGCCAGCGTGCCTGGGCGCCTGTCAGCGTGCGGATCAGGCCCAGCAGGAACAGGCCCATGAGCTTGGCCAGCACGGGAGAAAGTTTGTCGTTCATGGGCCGCTTGCCTTTGTATGCCTCAAGGCAGTTCGACGCCGCCCATGCGGGCGACGATGGTGCCGGCGCGCGAGGCGAGGTAGCCTGAGCCGGGCCGGGTTTCAAAATACTTGGGCCGCGGCAGCATCACGGCCAGGCGCGCGGCCTCGTAGGCGCCCAGCCTGGCCGCGGGCTTGCGGTAGTAATGCTGGGCCGCCGCCTCGGCGCCGAACACCCCTTCGCCCCATTCCACGTTGTTCAGGTAGATCTCCAGGATGCGCTCCTTGTTCAGCAGCGCCTCCAGCAGCAGCGTCAGCACCAGTTCCTGGCCCTTGCGCAGCAGCGTGCGCTCGCCCGACAGGAACAGGTTTTTGGCCAGCTGCTGCGTGATGGTGGAGCCGCCCACGATCTTCACGGGCCTGACCGCCGCCTTGGCGGGGGCCAACCGGCTGGCCGACTGCGCGGCGCGCTGCTCGGCCTTGGCATTTTTGTCCCAGGCTTTTTCGAGGGCCTCCATGTCCACGCCGTCGTGTTCGGCAAAGCTGGCATCCTCGGAGGCGATAACCGCGCGCTTGAGGGTATCGGGCAGCTCGTCGTAGGGCACCCATTGCTGGCGCCATTTGAGGGCGCCGGTGTTGCGCGCGACCAGGTAGGCCTCCGAGCGCTGGAAGGCGGTGGACTCCGGGTCCACCACGGCCATCACGGCGATGCGCGCCACAAAAAAGAGCTGCAAGGCCAGGCCGGCCAGCAGGCCCAGGCCGATCAACCTGAACAGCGCTTTCATGCCAGCAGCGCCCGCATTTCCCGCAGTACCTGCGCGGAGGGCGGGCGCACCTTGCGCCACAGCTCGAAGGCCTCGGCGGCCTGCTCTACCAGCATGCCCAGGCCGTCGCGCGGCGTGGCGCCCTTGTCCCGGGCCCAGGCCATGAAGCCGGCCGCGGCCGGGCCGTACATCATGTCGCAGGCCAGCGCACCGGGTTTGAGCACGCTGGCGGCGACCGGCACACCGCTGCCCGCCAGGCTGCTCGCGCTGGCGTTGATGACCACGTCGAAAGCGCCTCGCAGCCCCTGCAGGTCTTCGGCCAGCAATTCGGTTTTCTGGAGCAGGCTTTGCAGCGAGGCGTGCGCCTTGTGCTGCGCAACCAGCGCGTCGGCTTTGGCCCGCGTGCGATTGACCAGCACCAGCCGGCGCGGCCCGGCGGCCAGCAGCGGCGCCAGCGCACCCGCGCCCGCGCCGCCCGCGCCTATCAGCAGCACGTCGCGCCCGGCCAGCGAGACGCCGGCGTTGTTCTGGATGTCGTTCACCAGGCCCACGCCGTCGGTGTTGTCGGCATGTACGGCACCGCCTTGCAGCACCAGGGTGTTGGCGGCCTGCGCCAGCTGTGCCCGGTCGCTGCGCGTGGTGGCGGCGCCGAAAGCATCGAGCTTGAAAGGAACGGTGACGTTGCAGCCCTTTACGCCATCGCGCTGCAGCTGGACCAGCGTGGCGGCGAAGGATTCCAGCGGCACCAGCAGGCGCTCGTAGCGCAGGACTTGCCCGGTGAGTTCAGCAAAGCGCGCATGGATCAGCGGCGACTTGCTGTGCGCGATCGGATTGCCCAGGACGTAATACTGATCCATGGGGACCTTAGCGGCTCGTGAGCTTGGTTTCCAGCGTGTCGTCGCGCGTGAACTTGAAGCGCGACACCACGACGATCTGGTCGGCCTTGCGGCGCATCGCGTCGCTGAATTTGCCGAAGGGACCGGTGCCGCGCACGATGCTCTGGGCACGCCGGTCCAGCGTCAGGTTGCCCGAGGTCTGCACCACTTCCGTGTCCAGCACGGTGCCGTCGAAGTTCACGGTGACGATCATGGTGAGTTCGCCGTAGAGTTTTTTGCCGGCCTGCTCGGGGAAGTTCACGGTGCCCCGGTCTTCAATCCTGCGGCGCAGTTCGTCGTAGTAGACGGCGTAGACCTCTTCGCGCGTGGCCGGGCTGATGTAGCGTTTTTTGGGCCGGGCGTTTTCTTCGTTGATGCGGCGCTCGATCTCGGCCAGGATCTTGACCAGTTGCTTGCGCTTTTCCTCGCGCTCGGCCTGGGCCGGGCTGTTGGCGGGCTGGGTCAGGTCGGGCGGCGGCATGGAGGCCAGCTGTTTTTTGATCTGCGCCAGCAGCTGGGTCTGCTGCTCCTGCAGCGATTCGACCTTGCGCTGCGCGTCTTCCGTCGCGTCGCCGAGTTCCATCAGGGCCGAAGGCGGCAGGGGAGAAGTGGCCCGGCCTTTTTCGGCCTCGCCGCCACCGGCCAGCGAGGCCTGTGCGATCGCCTTGGCGAAGTCGGGCTTCTCATTGGACTTGGCGTTGACCAGGATCACCTCGAGCGGGGTGTCCTGGAACACACGGTTGAAGCGCTCGGGGTCGACAAAACGCGCCGTCAGCAATACCGCGTGGACGGCGATGGACACGCCGAGGGCGATTTGCAGTGTGCTGGGGGTCTTCACAGAACGTGATTATCGGTGTTTATGCACGAAATCCGGCATCAACCGGCCACCGGAGCCGCTGCGGCGGCATCGGTTTGTGGTTCGTTGACATCGACCGCGATCGAGATCGGGCCGGCGGCCATCTCGGCCTCGCCGTCGTCCTCGCTGAGCGGGTCGGGCGACTCGTCAAGTTCCGCGTCCAGCCGTTCGGTCACCGTGCCCGACACGTCGAGCGTGATTTCGTCGATCTCGCCCAGCCGCACGCGCACTTTCGCGCCGCGCGGCAGGCCCTGCGCGCCCACCGCCGGCAGCACCAGCGGCAGCTCGTCGGCGCGCACCAGGTTGTCCTTGAAGGCGGTGGCCGTCAGTTCGGTGATGCCGTTTTGCTGCAGGTATTTGAGGGTCCAGTAACGCTCTATGCCGGCCTGGAAGCCGTTGTAGGCGCTGTAGGCGGCATCAAAACCCGAGATGATGGAAAACAGCTCGGCATCCTTGGGCTTGAAGGGCGCGGCCAGCGCGGCCGTGCGGCCGTGGCGCGCGCAGGCGATGATCTGCCACTGGTTGACCAGGTCGGTGTAGCGGCGCAGCGGCGAGGTGCTCCAGGCATAACTTTTGACGCCCAGACCCGCGTGCGGCAAGGCCTTGGTGCCCATGCGCACCTTCACGCCGGGCGCCAGGCTGGCCTGGCTGCGGTAGATGCCGGGCACGCCGTGCTCGGCCAGCCACTGGCCCCAGGTGCTGTTGGCCAAAATCATCGCTTCGGCCACGATCAGGTCCAGCGGCGCGCCGCGCTGGCGCGTGCTGATGCTGACGGCCTCGTCGCCCCGGGGTTCGCCGCCCGTGGGGTTGTCGAGGCGGAAGTTGTAGTCGGGCCGGTTGAAGTTCTCGGGCTTGCCGCGCGCGATTTCGCGCTGCGCCTTCAGGTGCCTGGCCAGCCGGTGCAGAAAGCTCAGTTCCACGCCCCACGCTACGCCGGTGGGTGGGCTGCTTTGCGCGGCTTCAAAAAAAGCCTCGGTGAAAGTGCTGTCCAGCACGTCGTGGCGCAGGTTGCTCACGATGGGCACCTGCTCGAGACGGGTGACGCTTTCCTTGATTTCCAGCGTGGCCTCGTCAATCGTGAGGTACAGCGACAGGGACGGGCAATTGCGGCCTTCTTGCAGCGTGTAGCTTTTGACGATCTCGTCGGGCAGCATGGTCAGCTTGTAGCCCGGCATGTAGACGGTGGACAGCCGTGCGCGGCCCACGGCGTCAATCGGGCTGCCCGGCAGCACGGCAAGGCCGGGCGCGGCGATGTGGATGCCCAGCGTGACGGTGCCGCTGCCCAGGCCCTGCACCGACAGCGCGTCGTCGATTTCGGTGGTGGCCGAGTCGTCGATGGAAAACGCCTTCACGTCGGCCAGCGGCAGCTCGTCCTTGACCTCGGGTGCCTGCAGCGCCGGGAAGCCCGTGCCCTTGGGGAAGTTCTCGAACAGGAAGCGCTTCCAGTGGAACTGGTAGGGTGAGGCGATGGCGCCGGCCTTCTGCAGCAAATCCAGCGGCGCGGTGTGCGTGGCGCGCGAGGCCTCGACCACGGCCTTGTATTCGGGGCTGTTCTTGTCGGGCTTGAACAATATCTTGTAGAGCTGTTCGCGCACCGGCGCCGGGCATTCGCCGCGGCCCAGTTCCTCGGCCCAGGTGGTGATCTGCGCCGCCACCTGCTTTTTCTTCTCGATGGCGGCCAGCGCCTGCTGCAGGATCTCGGCGGGCGCCTTCTTGAAGCGGCCCTTGCCGGCGCGGCGGAAGTAGTGCGGCGCGTCGTAGAGGCGGAACAGCGCGGCGGCCTGTTGTTCCAGCGTGGCGGGTTTGCCGTCGGCGCTGAAATAGTCGCGGGCCAGGTCGGCAAAGCCAAATTCGCCTTCGCCGGCGAATTCCCAGGCCAGGTCGAGCTCGATGTCGGTGCTGAGTTTTTGCCCGGCGGCCATCAGCTCGGCGGGCGCGGGCTTCTCGAATTTCAGCAGGGCGTTGACGCCCTTGACCTTGACGCGCTTGCCCGAGTCGAGCTCCACCTGCAGCGAGGCATCGCTCTCGGACAAAATGCGGCCGGCCAGAAACTTGCCGGCTTCTTCAAACAATACAAACAAAACAGGATCCCTTTGGTGTCTTTGATGACGTGGGGCTAGTGTAATCAGGCCCTGTTGGGGGACGTTTTCAGGCCAGCGCCAGGAAATCGAGGATTTCCGGCACGTGCGTATCAAAGTCGCTCAGCGCATGGTCGCCGCCTTCGAGGATGCGCAGGTGCGCGCCCGCATAGCGTCCCGCCATTTCGCGCCAGTCCAGCACCTCGTCGCCCTTGGCGATGAAGGCCAGGTAGTTTTCAGGTGCCTTGAGCGGCCCGGCGTGCTGGGCCTTGAGTTCGTCGACAAAACGCGGCTCGAAGAAGAAATGCTCGTCCGGGTTGTGCCAGGCGGTCTGCTCGCCGATGTAGCGGGCCAGGTCGCGCGCCGGTTCCACGGCGGGGTTGAGCAGCACGGCTTTGCAGCCGGTGCGTTCGGCCACGGCAGTGGCATAAAAGCCGCCCAGCGAGGATCCGACCACGGCCAGGCTCTGGTAGCCGGCTTGCAGCGGCCAGCCGGCGATTTCATTCATTACCCCGCGCAACGCGGCCTCGGGCGAGGGCGGCAATTGCGGGCACCACCAGTGCACGGCCGGGTGGCGCTGCCGCACGAGGGCCGCCATCTTCTGGGCTTTCATGGACTGCGGCGAGGAACGAAAGCCGTGCAGGTAGAGCAGGTGGGTGGTGCGCATGCCGCCATGGTAGACGGGAGTCCACGGTCTTTGGACCCGGCCCGCGGGCCCTGGCGGATAATCCCGCCATGGCCGCCGTTTTCGACAAACCCTCTCTTTACCAGCGAACTTTGCCCCTGTTGCAGGGTTTTGACGGCCTGCTGGCATTTGCCGTCTTCCTGCTGGCCTGCGCGGGCCTGCTGATCATGTATTCCTCGGGCTACGACCACGGCAGCCGCTTTGTGGACCACGGCCGCAACATGCTGATCGCCGGGGCCATCATGTTTGTGGTGGCGCAGGTGCCGCCGCAGCGCCTGATGGCCTTTGCCGTGCCGCTGTACATTGTGGGCGTGAGCCTGCTGGTGGCCGTCGCGATTTTCGGCGTGACCAAAAAGGGCGCCAAACGCTGGCTCAACGTGGGCGTGGTGATCCAGCCCAGCGAGATCCTCAAGATCGCCATGCCGCTGATGTTGGCCTGGTGGTTCCAGAAGCGAGAGGGCCAGCTGCGCCCGCTGGACTTCGTGGCCGCCGTGTTGCTGCTGGCCATGCCGGTGGGCCTGATCATGAAACAGCCCGACCTGGGCACCTCGCTGCTGGTGCTGGCCGCCGGCCTGGCGGTGATCTTTTTCGCGGGCCTGAGCTGGAAGCTGATCCTGCCGCCGGTGCTGCTGGGCCTGGTCGGCGTGTTCCTGGTGGTGTGGTTCGAGCCGCAGATCTGCGCCGACGGCGTGCGCTGGCCCATCCTGCACGACTACCAGCAGCAGCGCATCTGCACCTTGCTGGACCCGTCGCGCGACCCGCTGGGCAAGGGCTTTCACATCATCCAGGGCATGATCGCCATCGGCTCGGGCGGCATCACCGGCAAAGGCTTCATGGCCGGCACGCAGACGCACCTGGAGTTCATTCCCGAGCGCACCACCGACTTCATCTTCGCCGCCTATTCCGAAGAGTTCGGACTGCTGGGCAACCTGCTGCTGATCGCCGGCTTCATCTTCCTGATCCTGCGCGGGCTGGCCATCGCGCTGGAGGCCTCCACCCTGTTCGCGCGCCTGCTGGCGGGGGCGCTGACCATGATTTTCTTCACCTATGCCTTCGTCAACATGGGCATGGTCAGCGGCATCCTGCCGGTGGTGGGCGTGCCGCTGCCCTTCATCAGCTACGGCGGCACCGCCATGGTCACCTTGGGCCTGGCCATAGGCATGCTGATGTCGATCGCCAAGGCCAAGCGTCTGGTGCAGACCTGAAAGCCCGGCTGCCGTGAACACCCGCATCGTGACCGTGATCGGGGTGGGCAATATGGGCGGCGGCATGGCGGCCAACCTGCTCGGCAAAGGCTGGAATGTTCAAGTCTGCGACATCGATGCGGCCAAGGTCGCGGCCCTGGCGCAGCTGAGTGCCACGGCCATGGCCCGTCCCGCCGATGCTGCGGCGGAATCCCAGGCTTTTATCGTCTGCGTGGTCGATGCGGCGCAAACCGAGGAAGTGCTGTTTGGCGAGCAAGGCCTGGCCCGCATGCTGCGGCCCGGCCATGCCGTGATGCTGTGCCCGACCATCGCGCCGCAGGACGTCGAATCCTTCGCCGCCCGACTGGCCGAGCGCGGCGTGCACACGCTGGATGCGCCCATGTCGGGCGGGCCGGCCCGGGCGCGCGACGGCTCGATGAGCCTGATGCTGGCTTGCGAGCAGGCCGTGTATGAACGGCACGCCGGCTTGCTGCGGGACTTGTCGGCCAAGGTCTTCCACATCAGCGAAAAGCCCGGCGACGGCGCCCGCACCAAGCTGGTCAACAACCTGCTGGCGGGCATCAACCTCGTGGGCGCGGCCGAGGCGCTGGCGCTGGCCGGGCGCCTGGGGCTGGATCTGGGCAAGACCCTGGACGTGATCGAACAGTCCAGCGGGCAGAGCTGGATAGGTTCGGACCGCATGCGCCGGGCGATTGCCGGCGATTACGCGCCGCGCGCCCATGTGACGCTGCTTGAAAAAGACACGCGGCTGGCCGTGGCGGCGGCGCGCACGGCCGGGTTTGAAGGCCCGCTGGGCGAGCGCGCCAGCCGGGTTTTCGTCGAAGCCCATCAGGCCGGCCTGGCCGGCGAGGACGATGCGGCGCTGTTCAAGCACCTGGGCGGTAAGTCCTGAGTTACCCGATTCGCCTGCATTCCGGGCGTTTGCGATATTTGTTACGGTTTTCCCCCACGCTCCGCCGCTCGGCGCGGTACAACTTTGGTTGCCGTTCCCGGCAACAACAATGTCCATTTCGAAGGAGTACCGCCATGGCTGGAAAGTTTGAGCTCAAGAAGTCCAAGAACGACAAGTATTTTTTCTCCCTGCTGGCGGGTAACGGGCAGAAGATACTGGCCAGCGAGATGTACGAAACCAAGGCCAGCGCGGTGAACGGCATTGAATCGGTGAAAAAGAATGCGCCAGACGACAGCCGCTATGACCGTCTGGAGGGTAAGGACGGCTCCCCCTATTTCACCCTCAAGGCCGGCAACGGGCAGGTGATAGGAGTCAGCGAGATGTATTCCAGCGCCTCGGCGCGCGACAACGGCATCGCATCCTGCAAGGCCAATGCCCCGGGCGCCGCCACCGTCGACACGGCCTGAGTTGTCCTGGCCGGCCGGCAAAGCCCACAGGCCGTGCCGGGGGCGCTGCCGGACATGGGCGTCACGGGGGCAGACTGCCTACAATGGCCCTATGACCTCACTTCGCTCCACCACCGCCTCCGCCCCCAACAAGTCCACGGCTTCATCCTCAGCCCGGCCGACGGTGGAGTCGACCTCGGGGCGCCTGGAGATCGCGCAAAAACTGCTGCTGGCGCCTTTCGGCCTCACGCAGGCGCATTTGAGCCGCGCACTCGGTGAAATCACCTCGCACGGTGCCGACGACGCCGACCTCTATTTCCAGTACACCCGCAGCGAGGGTTGGAGCCTCGAAGAGGGCATCGTGAAGACCGGCTCCTTCAGCATCGACCAGGGCGTGGGCGTGCGCGCCGTCAGCGGCGAAAAAACCGCTTTTGCCTATTCCGACGACATTTCCGAGGCCTCGCTGCTCGACGCGGCGCGCACGGTGCGCAGCATTTCCGCCGGCGGCAAGAGCGCCCGCGTCAAGACGCCGGCTGGCCGCATCGCGGGCAGCCGCTCGCTGTACCAGGGGCTGGACCCCATCGCCACGCTGGACAGCACCGCCAAGGTCCAGCTGCTCGAAAAAGTGGAAAAACTCGCCAAAGCCAAGGACCCGCGCATCGTGCAGGTCATGGCCGGCCTGGCCAGCGAATACGACGTGGTGATGGTCGCGCGCGCCGACGGCACGCTGGCTGCCGACGTGCGCCCGCTGGTGCGCCTGAGCGTCACGGTGATCGCCGAACAGAAGGGCCGGCGCGAAGTCGGCTCGGGCGGCGGCGGCGGCCGTTTCGGCCTGGCCTATTTCGACGACGCGCAGATCGCCGAATACGTGAACGACGCGGTGAAGGCCGCCCTGACCAACCTCGACGCGCGTCCCGCGCCGGCCGGCGAGATGACGGTGGTGCTGGGCTCGGGCTGGCCCGGCATCCTGCTGCACGAAGCCATAGGCCATGGCCTGGAGGGCGACTTCAACCGCAAGGGTTCCAGCGCGTTTTCCGGCAAGATCGGCCAGCGCGTGGCGGCCAAGGGCGTCACGGTGCTGGACGACGGCACCATCGCCGACCGCCGCGGCTCGCTCAACGTCGACGACGAAGGCAACGCCAGCCAGCGCAACGTGCTGATCGAAGACGGCATTTTGAAGGGCTATATCCAGGATTCGCTGAATGCCCGCCTGATGAAGGTCAAGCCCACCGGCAACGGCCGGCGCGAGAGCTACGCCCACGTGCCCATGCCGCGCATGACCAACACCTACATGCTGGGCGGCGACAAGCAGCCCGAGGAAATCGTGGCCAGCATCAAGAAAGGCCTGTACGCCACCAACTTCGGCGGCGGCCAGGTCGACATCACTTCGGGCAAGTTCGTGTTTTCGGCCAGCGAAGCCTTCTGGGTTGAAAACGGCAAAATCCTCTACCCGGTCAAGGGCGCGACGATTGTCGGCAACGGCCCCGACGCGCTGACCCGCGTCACCATGATGGGCAACGACATGGCGCTCGACAGCGGCGTGGGCACCTGCGGCAAGGAAGGCCAGAGCGTGCCGGTAGGCGTCGGCCAGCCGACCCTGCGCATTGACGGACTGACCGTCGGCGGAACGGCCTGAAACGGGCCGGTTCGGGCTTTTTTCGGGCTTTTTGAGACCTGTGCTACATTCCAGCTTATGAATTCCGCCAAGTTTTATTTTGGTTACTTTTGGTTCTCGAGCGCTTTCGGCGGTAGAGAGATCATGGCGTGACCCGATAAAACGCACCGAATCTCCAAAAAACCGCCGGCTCCCCGGCGGTTTTTTTTTGCCCGTTTTGTTTGCCGAATGTTTGTACTGAAACCTGAATTGCCTGACTGACACCCTAGAAAAGGAAGACTGCGATGAATGCCAAAGCCACCTCCGCCAGCGACAACTGGTATGCGACCGTCGAAAAAACCAGCCAGACCGACGACGAACGCATCAAGGACATCACCGTGCTACCCCCTCCCGAGCATCTCATCCGCTTCTTCCCCATCCGCGGCACCGCCGTCGAGACGCTGATCAGCAAGACCCGCAAAAGCATCCACAACATCATCCAGGGCAAGGACGACCGCCTGCTGGTTGTCGTCGGCCCCTGTTCCATCCACGATCCCATGGCGGCGCTGGACTACGCCCGCAAGCTGGTCGAGCAGCGCAAGAAGTACGAAGGCACGCTGGAAATCGTGATGCGCGTTTACTTCGAAAAGCCGCGCACCACGGTCGGCTGGAAGGGGCTGATCAACGACCCCTACCTCGATGAGACCTTCCGCATCGACGAAGGCCTGCGCATCGCGCGCCAGCTGCTGATCGACATCAACCGCCTGGGCCTGCCGGCCGGCAGCGAGTTCCTGGACGTGATCTCGCCGCAGTACATCGGCGACCTGATCTCCTGGGGCGCCATCGGCGCGCGCACCACTGAAAGCCAGGTGCACCGCGAACTGGCCTCGGGCCTGTCGGCGCCCATAGGCTTCAAGAACGGCACGGACGGCAACATCCGCATCGCCACCGACGCCATCCAGGCGGCGGCGCGCGGCCACCACTTCCTGTCGGTGCACAAAAACGGCCAGGTCGCCATCGTGCAGACCAACGGCAACAAGGACTGCCACGTGATCCTGCGCGGCGGCAAGACGCCCAATTACGACGCGGCCAGCGTCGCGGCGGCCTGCAAGGAGCTGGAAGCCTCCAAGCTGCCGGCCACGCTGATGGTGGACTGCAGCCACGCCAACAGCTCCAAGCAGCACGAAAAGCAGGTCGAGGTGGCGCGCGACATCGCGGGCCAGGTGGCCGGCGGCTCGCGCCACGTGTTCGGCCTGATGGTGGAAAGCCACCTGAACGCCGGCGCGCAGAAATTCACCCCGGGCAAGGACGATGCGAAAGCGCTGGAATACGGCAAAAGCATCACCGACGCCTGCCTGGGCTGGAATGATTCGCTGGACGTGCTGGAAATCCTCTCGGCCTCGGTGCTCAAGCGCCGCGCGGCGAAGTAAGGCCGCTTGCGGGTTTGTGCGAATAGCCGCCACACCCGCAAGTCACCGACCATGGGCACCCGATCAGGAGCACATCATCATGCGCAGCGAAGTCAGTGTGAGCTTCAAGGACAGCCCGCCCGTGCGGCTGGACCTCAACGAAGTGCAGCCCATGCCGCACGACGTGGCACGATGGTGGCTGGACGACCAGTTCACGCAGATGGGCTGTGAGCCGCTGCGACCCACCGGCAAGCTGCTGACCGCCGACAAGGTCGTGGTGGTGGCCCAGGCCGCCGGGCCGGCGAAGTTCGCCGAAGCCAAATGGGCGCAGGAGTTTGCCCGCGCGACCAGTGCGGCGCTGGCCAAGCCCGTCGTGCACATCGACGTGGCAACGCTCAGCATCACTTACTAATTAGTAGAGCCCCCAGGAACTCCAGGCAAAAGCTCAGGCCTTGAGCGCTTCCAGCAATTTGGCGTGAATCCCGCCAAAACCCCCATTGCTCATGCACAGCAAATGGTCGCCGGGCCGGGCCGCGGCTTTGACCTGGTCCAGCAGCTGGTCAATGGTGCCGGCGACCTGGGCGCGTTCGCCCATGGGCGCCAGCGCGGCGCGCGCGTCCCAGTCCAGCCCGCCGGCGTGGCAGAAGGCCAGGTCGGCCTGCTCCAGGCTCCAGGGCAGCTGGGCCGTCATGGCGCCCAGCTTCATGGTGTTGCTGCGCGGCTCGAAGATGGCGAGTATGCGTTCGCTGCCCCGGCCGGCGCTTTGCAGCTGGCGGCGCAGGCCGTCCACCGTGGTGTGGATGGCGGTGGGGTGGTGGGCGAAGTCGTCATAGACGGTGATGTCGCCGCCTTTGCGCGGAATCACGCCGCGCACTTCCATGCGGCGCTTGACGTTCTGGAATTCCGCCAGCGCCAGTGCCGCGGCTTCGGGCGCCACGCCCACGTGCTCGGCCGCCGCGATGGCGGCCAGGGCATTGAGCTGGTTGTGCACACCGCTGATGCCCCACTTCACATGGGCCACGGCCTCGCCGGCCTTGAGCACGTGGAAATCATGCGGCTCGCCATGGGCCGTGAAGCCGGCTTTGTTCAGCAGGCCGTTGCCAAAGAGTAGCTGCTCACTCCAGCAACCCTGGGCCAGCACGCGCTGCAGGCTGGCTTCGGCGGCATTCACGACCACGCGGCCCTGCGAGGGCACGGTGCGCACCAGGTGGTGGAACTGCCGCTCTATGGCCGCCAGGTCGTCAAAGATGTCGGCGTGGTCGAACTCGAGGTTGTTCAGCACGGCGGTGCGCGGCCGGTAGTGCACGAACTTGCTGCGTTTGTCGAAAAACGCGGTGTCGTATTCGTCGGCCTCGATCACAAAGGTGTTGCCCTCGCCGAGGCGGGCCGAGACGCCGAAATTGAGCGGCACGCCGCCGACCAGGAAGCCCGGCTTCAGCCCGGCATGCTCGAGGATCCAGGCCAGCATGGCCGTGGTGGTGGTCTTGCCGTGCGTGCCGGCCACGGCCAGCACGTGGCGCGGGCCGGTTGCGTGGTGGGTAGGGTGGTGAAGCACGTGGCCCGACAGCCACTGCGGGCCGCTGGTGTAGGGCTTGCCGCTGTTCAAGATGGCTTCCATCAGCGGGTATTTGGGCGTTCCGTCGGCCAGTCGGGCGCGCGAGATCACGTTGCCGACCACGAAGACGTCGGGCTCGAAAGCCATCTGGTCGGCGCCGTAGCCCTCGATCAGCTCAATCCCCAGGCCGCGCAGCTGGTCGCTCATGGGCGGGTAGACGCCGGTGTCGCAACCCGTGACTTTGTGCCCCGCCTCCCGCGCCAGGGCGGCCAGGCCGCCCATGAAGGTGCCGCAAATTCCCAATATATGTATGTGCATGGGCCTGTATTCTAGGCAGGGCTTTTTGCCGGCCGGGTGCCGCCGGGACAGCGGGCCGCGGCGGGCGCTGAACTTTAGGGCCAGGCAGGCCCCTAACCGGGGCACAATTGCTTTGCCGTCTTCGTATCTCTTCTGGCCTCCTGGGCCTGCCGACCGTGATCCCACACACCCTTAAATCCGAAATCGCCGCCACGGCCGCCGCGCTGGTGGTCGAAGAAGGCCTGGAATACGGCCCCGCCAAGCGCCGCGCCGTCAAACAGATGGCGCTGCCGGCCCGCACCGAACTGCCCGGCAACGACGAGCTCGAAGACGCGGTGCGCGAATACATCGCGCTTTTCTGCGCCGACACCCAGCCGGCCGAGCTGGCCGCCTTGCGTGAGCTGGCCCTGGTCTGGATGGAGCGCCTGGCGCAGTTCCGGCCCTATCTGGGCGGCGCGGTCTGGCACGGTACGGCGACACGGCTGTCCGACATCTACATCCAGCTTTTCTGCGATGACCCCAAATCGGCTGAAATCGCGCTGATTGAGCACAATGTGGACTACGAACCGCGCACCGTGACAGGCTTCACCGGCGATAGCGTGGAAGCGCTCAGTCTGCGAAGTGTGTGCAAACCTTTGAACGAGACGGTGGGTGTGCACCTGATGGTTTACGACCATGACGACCTGCGCGGCGCCCTCAAGCCCGACGCCAAGGGCCGCACGCCACGGGGCGACCTCGCCGCCGTGCAAAAATTATTGATTTCCCAAGCCGGAGCTTCAGACACGTGAATCGCAGAAACATGCTTTATGGCAGCGCCGCCGCCATCGCCGGGATTGCCGGCGCCACCATGGCCTGGTGGAAATTCCAGCCGCACCAGGTGGACGCCAGCCCGGCTGGAACGGGTGTCGTGGGCATGGCGGGCGGCGCATCCGACGCCTTCTGGAGCTTGAACTTCGACACACCGGACGGCAAGAACCTGTCCATGAGCAGCTTCCGCGGCAAGCTCTTGCTGGTGAATTTCTGGGCCACCTGGTGCCCGCCCTGTGTCGAGGAATTGCCGCTATTGGATTATTTTTTCCAGGAAAACCGCGATAAAAACCTGCAAATAGTCGGTTTGGCCGTCGACCAGCCGAGTGCGGTGCGGACCTGGCTGCAAAGCAAGCCCCTGCATTTTCCGGTCGGCATGGCCGGCCTGGGCGGGACGGAACTCAGCAAATCGCTGGGCAACATCGCCGGCAGCCTGCCTTTCACGGCGGTGTTCAGCGCGTCGGGCGAACTGCTGCATCGCAAGATCGGCAAGGTCCTGCCTGAAGACCTGGCGCAGTGGGCCAAGCTCACCTAGCGGCCTGTTACGGCTTTCGCCGCGAAACCCTCGTTAACCTGCGGTAACAAGCTTCTAACAGCAATATCTGAGCGCCATCCAGGGAAACAAAGCCAGCCGCCAGACGGTTTGGAATGGCCTCCAGCTTGATGTACACTCTGCGCTTTCCCGGGGAAAGCCGCTTGGCCGCTCCCCGCAGTAATTAACTGATAAGCGCTTTAAAGCGTAAAAGCAGAAAGTAAGTGAAAAAAGAAGGAAGATCGGTGGCCGCGTCAAGTGCGCCCTGTTTCCGGCCTTTCAGTCAAAAGCTGCGCCGAGATCCCGCGCCAGCATCTACCGTCGTTGGAGAGAACCCATGGATTTAAGAAAACTCAAAACCCTGATCGACCTCGTCTCGGAGTCCAACGTCTCCGAACTCGAGATCACCGAAGCCGAAGGCAAGGTTCGTATCGTCAAGTCCAGCGGCGCCCCCGTCGTGATGCAGCAGCCGGTTGCCATGGTAGCAGCTCCCGCGGCGGCCCCGGCCGCCGGCGCGCCGGCCGCTCCCGCCGCCGAGGCGGCGCCCGCGGCCCCGGCCGGCCATGCCGTCAAGTCGCCCATGGTAGGCACCTTCTACCGCTCGGCCAGCCCCGGCGCCAAGCCTTTCGTCGAACTCGGCAGCGTGGTCAAGGAAGGCGAGACCATCTGCATCATCGAGGCGATGAAAATCCTCAACGAGATCGAAGCCGACAAGTCGGGCACGGTCACCAAGATCCTTTCGGAAAACGGCCAGGCTGTCGAATACGGCCAACCCCTCTTCATCATTGAATAAGCGGGGCTGAGCGCCTCCTTTTCAAACCAGGCTTACCGACGCATGTTCAAGAAAATACTGATCGCCAACCGCGGGGAGATCGCCTTGCGCATCCAGCGCGCCTGCCGCGAACTCGGCGTGAAGGCCGTGATGGTCTATTCCGAGGCCGACCGCGAGGCCAAATACATCAAGCTGGCGGACGAGTCGGTCTGCATAGGCCCGGCGCCGTCCAAAGACAGCTACCTCAACATGCCCGCCATCATCTCGGCGGCCGAGGTGACGGATGCCGAAGCCATCCACCCCGGCTACGGTTTCCTGAGCGAAAATGCCGACTTCGCCGAACGGGTGGAGAAAAGCGGCTTCAAGTTCATTGGCCCGAGCCCCGAATCCATCCGCATCATGGGCGACAAGGTTTCGGCCAAGCAGACCATGATCAAGGCCGGCGTGCCCTGCGTGCCCGGCTCCGAGGGCGCCTTGCCTGACGACCCGGTCGTCATCAAGCGCACCGCCAAGCAGGTCGGCTACCCCGTCATCATCAAGGCGGCCGGCGGCGGCGGCGGGCGCGGCATGCGCGTGGTGCACACCGAGGCGGCCCTGCTGCACGCGGTGCAGACCACCAAGGCCGAGGCCGGCGCGGCTTTCGGCAACCCCGAGGTCTACATGGAGAAATTCCTGCAGAACCCGCGGCACATCGAAATCCAGATCCTGGCCGACCAGCACAAGAACGCGGTCTGGCTGGGCGAGCGCGACTGCTCCATGCAGCGCCGCCACCAGAAAGTCATTGAAGAAGCGCCGGCGCCCGGCATTCCGCGCAAGCTGATCGAGCGCATCGGCGAGCGCTGCGTCGCGGCCGTCAAGAAGATAGGCTACCGAGGTGCGGGCACCTTCGAGTTCCTCTACGAAAACGGCGAGTTCTACTTCATCGAGATGAACACCCGCGTGCAGGTGGAGCATCCGGTCACCGAGTGGATCACCGGCGTGGACATCGTGCGCACCCAGATCATGGTGGCGGCCGGCGAAAAACTGCCTTTCGCCCAGCGCGACATCGAGCTCAAGGGCCATTCCATCGAATGCCGCATCAACGCGGAAGATCCCTACAAGTTCGTCCCCTCGCCGGGCCGCATCACGACTTGGCACACCCCCGGCGGGCCGGGCGTGCGCGTGGATTCGCACATTTACGCCAACTATTTTGTGCCCCCCAACTACGACTCCATGATCGGCAAGATCATCGTGCACGGCGACACGCGCGAGCAGGCCCTGGCCCGCATGAGCACGGCGCTGGCCGAAACCGTGGTCGAAGGCATCAACACCAACATCCCGCTGCACCGCGAGCTGATGGTGGATGCCAAGTTCATGGACGGCGGCACCAATATTCATTACCTCGAAGAGTGGTTGTCCAAGCGTGAAAGGTGAGCCCCCACGGTCGCTCACTTCGTGTAGCTCCCTGCCCCCCGAGGGGGCCGCTGCGCCTGCGGCCCGGCAAAGCCGGTTCCGCGGCCCCGGCTTGAACTGAAACCCGGCATCCAACTCTTCTACGATTAATGATGTTTGAACTGGTTCTGCTGGCCCCCGTCGACGAAGTCGAAACCCTCAGCGAGGCGCTGGACGCACTCGATGCGCTCAGCGTGTCGGTGGAAGACGCCGACGCCCAGACGCCGGCCGAGCAGGCACTGTTCGGCGAACCGGACATGCCGCCGCCCAAGGCGGGCTGGGAACGCTCCCGCATCGTTTCGCTGTTCAGCACCGAAGCGCTCGCCCGCGACGCGGCTCGGGTGCTGTCGGCCCAGGATTTTTTCGCGGGTTGCCGCGTGGTCGCCATCCAGCCCGTGCCTGAACAGGACTGGGTACGCCTGACGCAGTCGCAGTTCGAGCCGGTGGATATCACGCCTGAATTCTGGATCGTGCCGACCTGGCATGAACCGCCCGCCGAAGCCAAACAGGTGATTCGCCTGGATCCGGGCCTGGCCTTTGGCACGGGAACGCACCCGACCACACGCATGTGCTTGCGCTGGATCGCAGGCCGGGCCGGCCAGGACCTGGGGCGCGTCCTCGACTACGGCTGCGGATCGGGCATCCTGGCCATAGGCGCGGCGAAATTCGGCGCAAGCGACATCGACGCCGTCGACATTGACCCGGCCGCCGTCGAATCGACGTGCGCCAATGCCGAGGCTAACCATGTGGCGCTCAATGCCGGCTTGCCCGAAAAAGCCTCGGGCCCGTACCGCACCGTGCTGGCCAACATCCTGGCCACGCCGCTCAAGGTGCTGGCGCCCCTGCTGTGCGCGCACGTCGAAAAAGGCGGCCACCTGGTGCTCGCCGGCATCCTGGAGCGCCAGGCCGACGAGCTCAAGGAAGCCTACGCCCCTTATTGCCAGCTCACCGTGCATGACGCGCAAGAGGGTTGGATCCTGATGACCGCCCGGTTCTGAGCCGGCACCGGCCGTCGTGCATGGCGGTTTACCGGCCGTTGGCGGCAGGCGTCACCCCTACAATACAGCGCTAAATGAGCCTGATTACGCGCTGCCCCGCCTGCGGCACGATGTTCAAAGTCGTGACCGACCAACTCAAAGTCTCACAAGGCTGGGTGCGATGCGGGCATTGCGCCGAGGTGTTCGATGCGTCGGCCCATCTGCTGCCCCGCGACATGTCCTCGTTGACCGCTCCCGCGGCCGCGCTGCTCGACACGGTGGCCGATACGACGGCCGCGCCCCTTCCGGCGTTTGACGCGCCGACCCAGCCCCAAAGCCTGCCCGAGGCCGATCCACCGGTGCCGCCGTCCCGGCAGGAGTGGGCGCCGGCCCGCTCGTTTGCCGACAGGGCGCCGCTCAGGCCTTCCAGTACCGGCTGGGACGATGCCCAGGACAGCGCCGCCGACTTCGACCCCGTGCGCTGGAAGCAGGCGCAGCAGGAGCGCCAGCACGACCCGCTGGAGCTGCCCGCCGAATCACTGCCCGACGCGCCGCCGCCGCGCCAGTCCGTGGTGGTGCGCGAGGAGGCCATCGAGGACGATTCCAGCTTCGCCTATTCGGACGTGGATTCCGGCATGCCGGGGCGGCCGATGGAGCACGACGTGTCCTTTGTGCGGGACGCGCGGCGCAAGGCCTTCTGGCGAAAACCGCTGACGCGCTGGTCGCTGGCGCTGCTGTCCCTGCTGCTGTTGGCCACGCTGGTGGCGCAGTGGGCGGTCCAGCAAAGGAATACGCTGGCCGCGCTGGAGCCGCGGCTGTTGCCGGCGCTGCAGGCGCTGTGCGGCCCGCTGCACTGTGAAATCCGCCCGCCGCGCCACATCGAGGCGCTGGTGATCGACAGCTCCAGCTTCAACCGGATAGGCCCCGACGCCTACCGCCTGAGCTTCACGCTCAAGAACACCGGCGTGACGGTGCTGGAAATGCCCTCGCTGGAAGTGACCCTGACCGACACCCAGGACCAGGCCGTGGTGCGCCGCGTCCTGGCCCCGGCGCAGTTCGGCGCCAAGGCCGCGACGCTGGCGGCGCAGTCCGAACTGGCTGGCCTGGTCATCATGAAAGTCCCGGCGGACGCGGGGTCCGCGTCCTCCTCCTCTTCTTCTTCCGCGCCCACACCCCTGCGGGTGGCGGGCTACCGTGTCCTGGCTTTTTATCCCTGATTGAAACGAGAAAATCGATGTCCGCTGTTATCTGTGGTTCCCTGGCGTTCGACACCATCATGAGCTTCGAGGGGCGCTTTTCCGAGCAGATCCTGCCCGACCAGCTGCACATCCTCAATGTGTCCTTCCTGGTGCCGGCGCTGCGCCGCGAATTCGGCGGCTGCGCCGGCAACATCGCCTACAGCCTGCGGCAGCTGGGCGGCACGGCCCTGCCCATGGCCACGGTCGGCAGCGACGGCGCCGAGTATGTGGAGCGCATGACGGCCCTGGGCATCAGCACCGAGTTCGTGCGCCAGGTCGGCGACACCTACACCGCACAGGCCATGATCATGACCGACCGCGACAACAACCAGATCACGGCTTTTCACCCCGGCGCGATGATGCAGGCCCACGTGACGCGCATAGAGGCCCGCACCGACATCAAGCTGGGCATCATCTCGCCCGACGGGCGCGACGCCATGCTGCAGCACGCCGAGCAGTTCAAGGCGGCCGGCATCCCCTTTGTGTTCGACCCGGGCCAGGGCCTGCCCATGTTCGACGGCAAGGAACTCTCGCATTTCGTCGAACTGGCCACCTGGGTCACGGTCAACGACTACGAAGCCAAAATGCTTTGCGACCGCACCGGCCTGTCCTGCGCCGAATTGTCCCGGCGCGTGCAGGGCCTGGTGGTGACGCTGGGCGCTGAAGGCTGCGAAGTCTGGATTGACGGCGAAAAAACCCTGGTGCCGCCCGTGAAGGCCGAGGCCGTGGTGGACCCGACCGGCTGCGGCGACGCTTTTCGCGGGGCGCTGCTGTTCGGCCTGGAGCAGGGCTGGCCGCTGGCGCGCTGCGCCGCGCTGGGCAACCGGGTCGGCGCGCTCAAGATCGCGACGCGCGGCGGCCAGAACTACACGCTGACGGCCGCCCAGATCGCGGGCTGAAGCTCGTTGTCAGCCAGGCGGGCCGTCTTCGCCCGCTGCTTTCACCAAGACATCCCACGCGGCCCGGCCGGCCGCCGCGGCGCTGACGCGCAGCTGCTTGCGCCGGGAAGTCTCTCCGCGCGCCAGTGTGACCGCCTGTTGTGGAACGCCCAGGCTGCCTGCCAGCCATTTCACCAGCGCCTGGTTGGCCTTGCCGTCCACCGGAGGCGCCTGCAGCCGCAGGCGAAGTGCCTGCCGGCCGGTTTCACCGTGCAGGCCCGCAGCCTGGGTTCTGGCGGCATTCGGCACCACGTGGACGTCGACCAGCACGTCGCCGTTCTTTTCCATGCGCAGAAAAGCAAGCTCAGGCAGTGGCGCGGGTGAGGTCATGGCGGAGCGGGGCAGGCAATCAGGGAAGTGAGAGGGTGGGCTGGGCATGAAAAAAGCCCGACATCTTTCGATATCGGGCTCTAAGCAGAATTACCTTACTGCTTACGGCTTGCTGGCTGTCGGAAACGGCCAGGCCGCTTGCGGGTTCAGAGTCGTCTGAGCCGCAGGCGCAGCCGCGGCAGCGGGCGCCTTGGCAGCAGGTTTTTTCGCGGCTTTCTTCGCAGCGGGCTTTTTCGCTGCTTTCTTGGCGGCAGGCTTCTTCGCAGCGGCTTTCTTGGCCGCTGGTTTCTTCGCTACCTTCTTCGCGGCCTTCTTGGCTGCCGGCTTTTTCGCTGCAGCTTTCTTCGCTGCTGGCTTCTTGGCCGCTACCTTCTTGGCTGCTGGCTTTTTCGCTGGCGATTTTTTCGCAGCTGGCTTCTTAGCCGCTACTTTTTTCGCTGGAGCTTTTTTAGCCGGAGCTTTTTTCGCTGCTGCTTTTTTCGCAGGAGCCTTCTTAGCCGCTACTTTTTTCGCAGGGGCTTTCTTCGGAGCAGCTTTTTTAGCCGCAGTTTTTTTCGCAGTTGCCATAGTTTTCTCCTTGATCACGTTGCAAAGAGCACTTCACGGTTGGAGTACGTAAAGCGATTCACGGCGTTGGGCCCCGGATAAACCGGTCCCAGCGCCGCGAACACAGGAGCAAAGCCCAACGCGCACTCTGCGGTGCTGTCATTGGTCATTGCAATTCTTAAAATCATTGTTCGGGCGTTTTTCAATCAATCCCAGGAAAGGGCACCACCGGACTGGTACTCGATCACACGGGTTTCAAAGAAGTTGCGCTCTTTCTTCAGGTCGATCATTTCGCTCATCCACGGGAACGGATTCTCCTCGTTGGGGAAGAGAGTTTCAAGTCCGATCTGCGTGGCGCGGCGATTGGCAATGTAGCGGAGGTAGCCCTTGAACATGGAAGCGTTGAGGCCGAGCACGCCGCGCGGCATGGTGTCTTCGGCGTAGCGGTACTCCAGTTCGACGGCTTTCATGAACAAGGCCTTGATCTCGGCCTTGAATTCTGCGGTCCAGAGATGGGGGTTCTCGAGCTTGAGCTGGTTGATCAGGTCGATGCCGAAATTGCAGTGCATGGACTCGTCGCGGAGGATGTACTGGTACTGCTCGGCGGCGCCGGTCATCTTGTTTTGGCGGCCCAGGGCAAGAATCTGCGTGAAGCCGACGTAGAAGAACAGACCTTCCATCAGGCAAGCGAAGACGATCAGCGACTTGAGCAGGGTCTGGTCGGCTTCGGGCGTGCCGGTCTTGAAGTGCGGGTTGGAGATGACTTCAATGAAAGGGATCAGGAACTGGTCCTTGTCCTTGATGGACTGGACTTCGTTATAGGCATTGAAGATCTCGGCTTCGTCCAGGCCCAGCGACTCGGTGATGTACTGGTAGGCATGGGTGTGGATGGCTTCCTCGAAAGCCTGGCGCAGCAGGAACTGGCGGCACTCGGGCGCCGTGATGTGGCGGTAGGTGCCCAGCACGATGTTGTTGGCGGCCAGCGAATCGGCGGTCACGAAGAAACCCAGGTTGCGCTTGACCAGGCGGCGTTCGTCCTCGGTCAGGCCGTTCGGGTCTTTCCAGAGGGCGATGTCGCGCGTCATGTTCACTTCCTGCGGCATCCAGTGGTTGGCGCAGGTGGCGAGGTATTTTTCCCAGGCCCATTTGTATTTGAACGGCACCAGCTGGTTGACGTCGGTCTGGCCGTTGATGATGCGTTTGTCGGAAGCTTTGACGCGCTGTGCCTTGGCGGGTTCGACAGAGACCGGCGCCGAAGGGGCTGCAGCTTGCGCAGGAGTGAACGCGCCGTCGTTGAGCATGCGCACTTGCGCCTGGGGTTGCTCGGCGGTGTTCAAAGAAAGAGGCGGAAGTTCCATCGAGCGGCCTTCAGGCGAGCCGCTGTTCTGAGATGTTTGCAACGATGGTTTGACTTCTTCGTCCCAGGTCAACATAGAGGTTTCCAATACTGTGGGATTATGAAAGCAGCGATACAAAATGAAAAGTGTTCATTCACATCGCTACAAAATTGTGTTGCTCATATACATCGAATCACGCAACCGGGTGGCTGCATGATCCGGTGTTTTATTGGCAGGCCTCGCATCCCGGATCATCGATCGCGCAGAACTTGATGTCGGTGGCGGGCGTTGCATTCATCTGCGCCTGCGCCGCGGCGGCGGCCGCTTCGAGCGCGCTCATGCCGCCGCCGGCGGGTGCGGAGCCGGACGACACGGAGTTCATCTTGCCCGCGGTCACGGTCGACTTCTCGGCGTGCGTCGCGCTCTGCGTGCGCAGGTAGTAGGTGGTCTTGAGGCCGCGCAGCCAGGCCAGCTTGTAGGTATCGTCGAGCTTCTTGCCCGAAGCGCCCGCCATATAGATATTGAGCGATTGCGCCTGGTCTATCCATTTCTGGCGGCGCGCCGCCGCTTCGACGATCCAGGAGGTCTCGATTTCAAACGCCGTGGCGTACAGCGACTTGACGTCCTGCGGCACGCGGTCGATGGGGCGCAGCGAACCGTCAAAGTGCTTGAGGTCCACCACCATCACGTCGTCCCACAGGTTCAGGCGCTTGAGGTCGCGCACCAGGTAGTGGTTGATGACCGTGAATTCGCCGGACAGGTTGGATTTGACCGAGAGGTTGCCGAAGCAGGGCTCGATGCAGGCATCCACGCCGATGATGTTGGAGATGGTGGCGGTCGGGGCAATGGCGACGCAGTTGGAGTTGCGCATGCCGTCCTGGGCGATCTTCTTGCGCAGGGCTTCCCAGTCCAGCGTGGCGGAGCGGTCGACTTCGACGTAGCCGCCGCGCTGCTCGGCCAGCATGTCCAGCGTGTCCAGCGGCAGGATGCCCTTGTCCCAGAGCGAGCCCTTGTAGCTGGCGTATTTGCCGCGCTCTTTGGCCAGTTCGGTGGAGGCCCAGTAGGCGTGGTAGCAGACGGCTTCCATGGACTTGTCGGCGAACTCGACGGCTTCCTGGGAAGCGTAAGGCACGCGCAGCTCGTACAGGCAGTCCTGGAAGCCCATGATGCCCAGGCCCACGGGGCGGTGGCGCATGTTGGAATCGCGGGCCTTCTTGACGGCGTAGTAATTGATGTCGATCACGTTGTCCAGCATGCGCATGGCCGTGGTGATGGTCTTCTTGAGCTTCTCGTGGTCGACCGCGCCGTCCTTCAGGTGCTGGACGAGGTTGACCGAGCCCAGGTTGCAGACGGCGGTTTCGGTGTCGCTGGTGTTGAGCGTGATCTCGGTGCACAGGTTGGAGGAGTGCACGACGCCGGTGTGCTGCTGCGGCGAGCGCACGTTGCAGGCGTCCTTGAAGGTGATCCAGGGGTGGCCGGTCTCAAACAGCATCGAGAGCATCTTGCGCCACATGTCGGTGGCCTGCAGCTTGCGGGACGGCTTGATCTCGCCGCGCTCGGCTTTGGCTTCGTAGGCGACATAGATCTTTTCGAAGTCCTTGCCGAACTTGTCGTGCAGGTCGGGCGTGTCGGACGGCGAGAACAGGGTCCAACTGCCCTTTTCCATCACGCGGCGCATGAAGAGGTCGGGAATCCAGTTGGCGGTGTTCATGTCGTGCGTGCGGCGGCGGTCGTCGCCGGTGTTCTTGCGCAGTTCCAGGAACTCTTCGATGTCCAGGTGCCAGGTTTCCAGGTAGGCGCAGACGGCGCCCTTGCGCTTGCCGCCCTGGTTGACGGCAACGGCGGTGTCGTTGACGACTTTCAGGAAAGGCACGACGCCTTGTGATTCGCCGTTGGTGCCCTTGATGTGGGCGCCCAGGGCGCGCACGGGCGTCCAGTCGTTGCCCAGGCCGCCGGCAAATTTGGACAGCAGGGCGTTTTCCTTGATGGCGTCGTAGATGCCGCCCAGGTCGTCGGCGACCGTGGTCAGGTAGCAGGACGACAGCTGCGAGCGCAGGGTACCGGCGTTGAACAGGGTGGGCGTGCTCGACATGAAGTCGAAGGACGAAAGAATCTCGTAAAACTCGATGGCGCGCTCTTCGCGGTTGATCTCGTTGAGCGACAGGCCCATGGCCACGCGCATGAAGAAAGCCTGGGGCAGTTCGATGCGCTGCTTGCGCACGTGCAGGAAGTAGCGGTCAAACAGGGTCTGCAGGCCGAGGTAGTCGAATTTCAGGTCGCGCTCGGGCTTGAGCGCGGCGCCCAGGCGGGCCAGGTCGAACTGCTGCAGTTTTTCGTCGAGCAGTTCGTTCTGCACGCCCTTGGCGATGAATTGCGGGAAGTATTCGGCATAGCGGATGGCCATGTCTTCCTGGTTGACTTCCTCGCCCAGCACTTCCCGGCGGATGGTGTGCATCAGCAGGCGTGCGGTGGCATAGGTGTAGTCGGGGTCTTTTTCAATCAGGGTGCGTGCCGCCAGAATGGACGCCTTGTAGACCTCGTCGATGGGAACGCCGTCGTAGAGGTTGCGCATGGTTTCGGCAACGATGGGGTCGGGCTTGACGTCGGCGCCGAGGTTGGCGCAGGAGGCCTCGATCAGCGCTTGCAGGTTGCGGATGTCCAGGGCGACGCGGTTGCCGCGGTCGGTCACGTGGATCAGCGGGGCTGCGGTCGTCTGGGTTTGCGGCTGGCGCGCGCGCTCCTGCGTGCGCTTTTCGCGGTACAGCACGTAGGCACGGGCAATCTCGTGGTGGCCGCCGCGCATCAGGCCGAGCTCGACCTGGTCCTGCACGTCTTCTATATGAAAGGTGCCGCCGCCTGGGCGTGAGCGCATCAGGGCGCGGATGACCGCCTGGGTCAGGCCGTCGACCGTTTCGCGCACGCTGGCCGAGGCAGCGCCCTGCGTGCCGTGAACAGCCAGGAAGGCCTTCATCATGGCCACGGCGATCTTGTTGGGTTCAAACGGCACGACGCCGCCGTTGCGGCGGATGATCTGGTAATGGGCCAGGGGGCTGGGCTGGGTGTTGGTATTGCTGGCTGCCGGATTGCCGGCGGCAACGCTGGACGTTGCGGGCACTGCGTGCTGTGCTGTTTGCATGACTTCCTCTTGCTTTGTTTTATGACTGGCTTGATGTGCTGTTGCGGGCAATCCGTTTTGGCGGAAGGTGTTCAAAAGCATGAACCAAATTCCTCGCCGCCGGGGCCCGAATTACATCAAACTGAATTAGGGCTTAGACACTATACCTAGGGTATGGGGGGAATACAAGCCACTACAGGTAGTGTATCGCCCTCTGAATGCACCGTTACGTTTTGTGGCTTTTTCAGCCCCGTTTTGGACAGCTGTGCAGCGCTCTCAATTTCATGCCGCTTATCTTCGGCAAAGCCTGATTCCATCAGGCTTGCGCAGCCCCGGCAACGCTGTGGCGCGCCTTGTCGCAGGCTTTGCTCCGCCAGGACAAGCCCACATTAGCGCGGTAAAAATACCGGGAAATTTTCGACCACAAAGCGCATCACCGCAGCGTGGTTTTGTGCGCGCGAGGCTCAGGTGGTCTCGGGAAAATACCTAGCCGGCAGGGCCAGCGAGTCTTGCAGCAGCGGCCAGTCAAAACCGGGACCGGGATCCTGCTTGCGGCCGGGCGCGATGTGCTCGTGCCCCGCGATATGGGCGACGGGATAGGCCTGGAGTAGCGCGGCGCAGAGCCCGGCCAGGGTCTCGTACTGGGATGTTTCGAAGGCGCCGCCTTCCAGGCCTTCAAGCTCAATGCCGATGGAGTCGTCGTTGCAGTTGCCGCGTCCGCGATAGTTCGATTCCCCGGCATGCCAGGCCCGGTCGCCGCAGCCGACGAATTGCCACAGGGCGCCGGAGCGGGCAATGAAGAAGTGCGACGACACCTGCAGGCCGCGTATGCCCTGGAAGTAAGCGTGGGCTTCCCAATCGAGTTGGTTGGTGAAGAGGCGCTGCACGTTGCCGTTGCCGAATTCACCGGGGGGCAGGCTGATGGAATGGATGACGACGAGGTCGATCAGCGCACCCTCAGGGCGCGGCCCGAAATTGGGTGAGGCCAGCGCGCGGGCATAGCGGTACCAGCCGTCTTGCCACAGGGGCTGTGGGGCGCTGGCGCCCTTATCTTCAGGCGGGGTCATCGGCGGCGTCGAGTCCATCAGCGGGGTCTTCGCTGCCCGGCGTCACGATGTTCAGGCGCGCAATGCGGTAGCGGATCTGGCGCAGGCTCAGGCCCAGCCTGGCTGCAGCAGCCGTGCGGTTGAAGCCGTTTTCCAGCAGTACCTTTGTGAGAATGCTGCGCTCCTGCCTGTCCAGGTAGTCCTGCAGGTTTTCCGGAATGGCGACCTGCTCTTCGGCCGGTGTGTCGAAATGCAGCTCGCTGCCGTCACCGAGCGCCACCGCGCGGTGCAGGGTGTTTTCCAGTTCGCGGACGTTGCCGTTGAAAGGCAAGGCGCGCAGCTGCGCCATCACGGACTCGGTCAGCTCGGGCACCGGGAAGCCGGACTCATGGCAGATTCTGGCCAGCAGGGCTTTGCACAGGGCCGGCAGGTCTTCCCGGCGCTCGCGCAGGGCGGGAACCTGAATCTCGATCACATTGAGCCGGTAATAAAGATCCTGGCGGAAAGTGCCCGCCTGGACCTCGGCCACGAGGTCCTTGTGCGTGGCACTCACGATGCGCACGTCCACCGCGTCCTCCTGCGCCGAGCCCAGCGGCCGCACGGTGCGTTCCTGGATGGCCCGCAGCAGCTTGGACTGCATGGCCAGGGGCAGGTCGCCGATTTCATCGAGAAACAGGGTTCCGCCCTTGGCCGCCTGGAAGTAGCCCTGCCGGTCCTGCGCCGAGCCGGTGTAGGCGCCCTTGCGCGCGCCGAAGAATTCCGCCTCCAGGAGGTTCTCGGGGATGGCGCTGCAATTGACCGCCACGAACGGGCCCGCCGTGCGGTGGCTGCAGCCGTGCACGGCGCGCGCCACCAGTTCCTTGCCGGTGCCCGACTCGCCCTGGATCAGCACCGGCGCCATGCTGCCGGCGACCTTGACGATGCGCGACTTGACGGCACGCATGACGGCCGATTCGCCGACCAGCTTCTGCAGGATCAGCGGGGCTTCGGCGGCAACCGGCAGGGGCAGTGCCAAGGGCGTGATGCCGGAGTCCGGCGTGCCGCGCTCGGTTTTGTCGGCGGCCGGCGTTGCTTGCTTGGCACCCTGCACGGCCGACGCCACTACGCTGCGGAACTGTTTGAGGTCGACCGGTTTGGTGAGGTAGTCGAAGGCGCCGGCCTTGAGCGCCTCGACCGCGTTTTCGGCAGAACCGTGTGCCGTGATGACGACGCAGCGCTCACTGCGCTGCTGGCTCACCATGTCGCGCAGCAGCTCCAGGCCCAGGCCGTCCGGCAGGCGCATGTCGGTGATGACTGCATCGAAGCGGTTTTCGCTGAGCTGCTGGCGGGCCTGCAGCAAATCGCCGGCGGCTTCCACCCGGTAACCTTCCCTGAGCAGGGTCAGCTCGTACAGGGTCCGCAGGTCCGGCTCGTCGTCGATGACCAGGATGCGGGCTTGCTGGGGAACGGGGTTTTGCATGCTCATGGTGTCAGGTGGGCATTGTGGCAAAAGACGGCGAGGGCGTGTTCGAAGATTGCGCAGAGGGCCTGAACATCACGAAAAATTCGTTGCCGTCGGTGCCTTCGCGCTGCACGCGCTGGTAGCCGATCATGGCGCCGTAGCGCTCGCACAGCTCACGGCAGATATACAGGCCCAGTCCGCTGGACCGGCTTTCCGACGAAAAGAAGGGTTCGAACAGGTGGGTCTGCACGGTCTGCTCCAGCGGCTGGCCGTCGCTCCAGACGGACAGGCGCGCCTGCCCCGGTGCCACGGCCTGGGTCGCGACTTCGATAGCCCCGTCGGAATCGCTGGCGTAGCGCAAGGCGTTGTCCAGCAGGTTGACCATCAGGCGCCGCAGATGCTCGGGCTCAAAGACCACGACGGCGTTGTCCGAGCCCGCCGTGATGCGCGTGCGCCCCGAGGCCGCCGTCTGCGCCGCCCAATCGGAGGTGATTTTCCGGGCGGTGTCGTCCAGCGGCAGTGTGGTGGTTTGCGGCGAGGGCAGTTGCGCCTGGGCGCGCGAAATATTCAGCACCTCGTCGACGATGCGGGCCAGGCGCTGCGCGTTTTGCCTGACCATGGCGGTGAGCCGGCGCTGCCCCGGGTCCTGCAGGTCTTCCTCGAGCAGCGCGTTGGCCTGAGAAATGGCGGCCAGCGGGTTGCGGATTTCGTGGGCCACCGCGGCCGACATACGGCCCATGGCCGCCATTTTTTCGGTCCGCACACGCGCTTCCATCTCTCGCAAGTCTTCCAGGAACATCACGCACAGGCTCTCATGCGAACCGTTCGGCGAAGCGGCCAGCCGCGTGCGCACGTGCAGCCGCCGGGTGTTGCCGCCCGCGTTGTCCAGGCTGACGTCGGCTTCCTGCGCCGCTTGCGCCGCGAAAGTGCGGTGCGTCAACTCGGCAAGCGGCTGCCAGGCGGGCTCCGTGGCCAGGATGAAAGGGGCGCTGCGCACGGTGTCGCTTGCCGCCAGCAGGCGCCGCGACGCCGGGTTGGCCGAGCGCACGATGCCGTTGACGTCGACCACCAGCACGCCGTCGGCCAGGGCTTCAATCACCAGCTCATTCACCTGCGTTTGCATGCGCGCGGCGGACTGGCTTCGTTTGGCCAGTTGCTCTTCCCTGGCCAGGCGCAGGGCCAGGTGGTTGGCAAGCAGCGCGACAAGGAAGAAGCCGGAGCCGCTCAGGCCCGATTGCAGGAAACGCGCGTTGGCGTCGCCCAGCCCCTGCAGTGAGTTCCACCAGGCATCGGCCAGCAGCAGCAGCGTCACGCTGGCGGCCGTTCCGAAGGCCAGCAATATCGGCCCCAGGATGGAGGCCAGCAAAACCGGCAGCGCGAACAGGGGGGTGTAGTTGATGCCGCTGGACTGCAGGAAGTTCAGCACCGAGAAGGCGATGACGTCCACGCCGATGGTGAGCACCCATTGCGCGTCAAAGGTGCTGCCGGGCGGCCGGGGCCGTGACCAGAGCCTCACAGCCAATGTGGCGCACAGGTAGGCGATGCAGGTCGCGATGGACCAGCGGTTGGTGGTGTTGCCCAGCGCGTAAATGAATGCCTGCAGGATGACCAGCACGGCGGCGATGGCGACGCGCGCGGTCATGAAAACATGCCACAGGCGGCCGAAGGAGCCCGGCTCGGACGTGATTTCCCAGCCGCCTGAGCCCTTGTCGCCGCCAGTTTCAAACCAGTGGGACGGCGTACTCATTAATCCCTTGCCTGGCGCCGGTGCGCCTCGCTGCAGTAAATGCCTTTGCTGCCGATCAGCGCTTCCGTTTTCGGCAAATGCACGCCGCAAACCTCGCAGGCGACGATTTCAGTGATGGCGGTTCCCGGTTTTTGCGGGGCTGGCGGGCGGACGGGCGCGGCGTCGCGCCGTTCCGTGTCACGGTTGTTCCGCCAGATCCAGAACACCACCAGCACCAGGGCCATGACCAGCAGGTATTTCATGCCCGCCTCAGGATGACTTCAAGCACAAAGCGCGAGCCGGCATAACCCAGCAGCAGCAGGCCGGAGCCCAGGTACAGCACATGGACCGCCTTGCGGCCGCGCCAGCCCAGGCGCGCCCGGCCGATCAGCAGGCCGGCAAAGGTCAACCACGCCAGCACCGAGAAAACGGTTTTGTGGTTCCACTTCCAGGCCAGGCCAGGCCCGTACAGCGTTTCGGCGAACAGCCAGCCGACGAACAGCGTGGCCGACAGCAGCACAAAACCGGCCTCCACGAAGCGGAAGGTCAGGCGTTCCAGTGTGAGCAGGGGCACGCCGGCGTCGGTTTGCGCGGCCAGCCGGATGGAGCGTTCGGAGCGCGTCATGAGCCAGCCGTGCACCACTGCCGCGGCAAACAGCCCATAAGACGCAATGCCCAGCGCCCAGTGCAGCGGCAGCCAGGGCGAGGCGATGGCGTGGTAGGTGGTGCCCGGGAAAATGGCCGCCAGGATGACCGCCACGCTGCCCAGGCCCGCCAGCGCCCAGTGGGCCTGCATCTGCGGGAAGAGGCGGCTTTCGACCGCGTACACGGTCAGCACCAGCCAGACGGTCATGGACAGCGCCGGCGCAAAACCGAAGCGGGCCGGTTCACCGAGCAGGCCGTCGGCCAGCGCCAGCGCGTGCAGCAGCCAGGCGGCCAGCAGCATGCCGCGTATGGTGCCGGCGCTCAGGCGCGGCGTGGCCAGCGCCAGGACGGCATAGGCGACGGCGGCGCCGGCTGCCGCGGCAAGACCCCACCAGTCGCTCAAAGCTAAAATCATGGCTAGAGTTTAGCCTTTACTGCTTTCGCGGCGGCTTTCCCCGCCGGCCCCATCGCAGCCCTTCCTTCCTCACCTAACTGCCCCACGCCCGTGGCGCCTTCCCATGGCTTCAGCCCTTACCGACAAGTTATCCCGCCTCGTCAAGGAAATGCGAGGCCAGGCCCGCATCACCGAATCCAATGTGCAGGACATGCTGCGCGAGGTGCGCATGGCGCTGCTGGAGGCCGACGTGGCCTTGCCGGTGGTGCGCGACTTCGTCGCCCGGGTCAAGGAAAAAGCGCTGGGCCAGGAGGTGATGGGCTCGCTCTCGCCGGGACAGGCGCTGGTCGGCATCGTCAACCGCGAACTGGCCGCCACCATGGGCGAAGGCGTGAGCGACATCAACCTGGCGGCGCAGCCGCCGGCGGTCATCCTGATGGCCGGCCTGCAGGGCGCGGGTAAAACCACCACGACGGCCAAGCTGGCCAAGCACCTGATCGAAAAGCGCAAAAAGAAGGTGCTGACGGTGTCCGGCGACGTCTACCGCCCGGCCGCCATCGAGCAGCTCAAGACCGTGACAAAGCAGGCCGGCGCCGAATGGTTTCCCAGCACGCCCGACCAGAAACCTGCCGACATCGCCCGCGCCGCGATCGACTATGCCCGCAGGCATTTCTTCGACGTGCTGCTGGTCGACACGGCCGGCCGCCTGGCCATTGACGAAGCCCTGATGGCCGAAATCAAGGAACTGCATGCCATCCTGAACCCGGTCGAAACGCTGTTCGTCGTCGACGCCATGCAAGGCCAGGACGCGGTCAACACCGCCAAGGCCTTCAAGGAAGCGCTGCCGCTGACCGGCATCATCCTGACCAAGACCGACGGCGATTCGCGCGGCGGCGCGGCGCTCAGCGTGCGGCAGATCACCGGTGCGCCCATCAAGTTTTCCGGCACCAGCGAAAAGATCGACGGCCTGGAGGTGTTCGACGCCGAGCGCCATGCCGGCCGCATCCTGGGCATGGGCGACATCGTGGCACTGGTCGAGCAGGTGGCCGCCGGTGTGGACATGGCTTCCGCCCAGAAGCTCGCGGCCAAGATCAAGTCGGGCGACGGCTTTGACCTGAACGACTTCCTGAGCCAGCTGCAGCAAATGAAGAATATGGGCGGCCTGTCCAGCCTGCTCGACAAACTGCCCGCGCAGATGAGCGCCAAGGCCGGCCAGGTCGACATGGACAAGGCCGAGAGAGACATGAAGCGCAAGGAGGGCATCATCCTGAGCATGACGCCGCTGGAGCGCCGCAAGCCCGAACTCATCAAGGCCACCCGCAAGCGCCGCATCGCCGCGGGTTCAGGCGTGCACGTTCAGGAGGTGAACCGCCTGCTCAACGAGTTCGAGCAGATGCAGGGCATGATGAAAAAGATGAAGGGCAGCGGCATGATGAAGATGATGAAGCGCATGGGGGGAATGAAAGGGATGCCCAAGTTCTGAGGATCCAATGCCCATAAAAAAAGCCGCTCGAAGCGGCTTTTTTTCATGGGTGTTCCGGACTCAAGCCGCCTTTAGCAGCGGCTTGGCCAGCCGGCTGGCATGCAGCCAGGCGCGGCGCAGCACTGCCGGAGAGCGGGTCTCTTCCGGGATCAGCAGGTAGTTCTGCGCGCGCAGGGCCGTGCCCACGCCGACCTTGCTGGTGAGCACCGTCATCGGGATGGACAGCAACAGCGGCAGGCCTACCGGGATCAGCCAGATCAGCGCGCGCGCGTCGATCACGGCGATGCCGACGGCCAGCAGTGCGATCACGCCGGACATGGGCGCCAGCTGCGCCAGCGCATGGCGCCAAGGCACGGCGGCCGCTTCCCGCGGGGGCGACTTCCATTCGAGCTTCAGGCCGGTCAGCGCCACCACCACGAACAGCGAATGCGCCAGCATGCGGATGGGCGCCTGCAGCAGGGCGATCAGGGTTTCCAGCAGCGCGCTGCGCAGCAGGCTGGCGGTGCCGCCGTAGGATTGCTGCTGGCGGTTGATCAGCACGGCGGCGATTCCCAGGATGCGCGGCAGGAACAGCATGCACAGCGTCCAGGCCCAGAGCGACATCAGCTCGCCCGGCAGCAGCGTCCAGTCGGCGATCATGGGTGAGCCCGACAGCCACAGCGCGGTGCCCAGGGTCAGGAAGCACAGCCACAGCGGCGCCGACAGGTAGGCCATGGCGCCCGTACCGAACATGGAGCGGTGCACCGGGTGTATGCCGGGCTCTGCGATCAGGCGCGAGTTCTGCAGGTTGCCCTGGCACCAGCGGCGGTCGCGTTGCAGCTCGGCCAGCAGGTCGGGCGGCTGCTGTTCGTAGCTGCCGACCAGGTCGCCCACCAGCCAGACGTGGTAGCCGGCGCGGCGCATCAACGCGGCTTCGACAAAATCATGCGACATGATGCTGCCGGCCATGCCGCCGGTGCCCGGGATGTGGGCCAGCGCGCAGTGCTTCATGAAGGGCTCGATCCGGATGATGGCGTTGTGGCCCCAGTAGTGGGATTCGCCCATCTGCCAGAACTGCATGCCCAGCGTGAACAGGCGGCCCGTCACGCGCGAGGCGAACTGCTGCGCGCGCGCATGCAAGGTCACATGGCCGATGGCCTGGGTGGCGGTCTGGATGATGCCGGCCTTGGGGTTGGCTTCCATCAGCTTGACCATGGAGACCAGGCAGTCGCCGCTCATCACGCTGTCGGCGTCCAATACCACCATATAGCGGTAGTCCTTGCCCCAGCGGCGGCAGAAGTCGGCCACGTTGCCGGCCTTGCGGTCGGTGCGGCGTTTGCGCAGGCGGTAGTAGACCTCGATCTGCGGCTGGTCCGGATGGCCGGCCAGCTGGGTACGCAGGTCTTCCCAGGCGGCGCGCTCGGCCTTGATGATGGCCGGGTTGTTGCTGTCCGACAGCACGAACACGTCGAAACTTTGCACGTGGCCGGTCATCGCCACCGACTCGCAGGTGGCGCGCAGGCCGGCGAACACGGTGCGCACGTCTTCATTACAGATGGGCATGATGATCGCGGTGCGGGTGGATGCATCCAACGGAACATGCTGGACTTTTTTGGCCGACAGCGCGTGCTTGTCGCCGTAGATCGTCACGTAAAAACCCATCATCGCGGTCATGAAGCCGGTCACCACCCAGGCCGACAGCAGCGCGAACAGGCTGATCTGGCCGTACTGCAGCCAGGCGTTGTCGTAGTCGGGCTGCATGTCGGCAAAGATGCTGGTCGCCAATACGGTGCTGACCAGCGTGAGCAGCAGGAACACCGCGCGGCGGCGCCTGGCCGCGCGCTGCCAGGGCTCGGGCCGGGCGGCGGGCAGCGGGCGCAAGGGCGCCGCGCCGCCGGTTTTGAAGGTCGCCACCAGCGGAAGCAAAAGCGCGGTCGCCATACTGTTCCAGAAGCCGCGCCAGGGGCGCGGCGCCATGGAGCCGCGGTTCAGCGGCGGCGCCGTGACCGAATTCGGATGACGTTCCTCGCGCAGCAGGCTGCGCGCGCCGGACGGTATCAGGGTGTGATCAGGTTGGTCCATGTTTCGCTTACGGTGTGGTTGTCATGTTTGAGAAAAGCGCGCAGCTCAACCGGCTGCGCCGGGTTCAGCCGCTGCACGCGCAGTGCCATGCGCCATGCGCCGGTGACGGGGTTTTTGTAGGCCAGGCTTTCCAGCACGCGGCCGTTGGCGTTGGCGCTGGAGACGGCTTCGACCTTGGCGTCCTCGGGCAAGGTGTCCAGCGCCGGGCCGGCAAAGTCGACGATGAACTGGACCTGGCCTGTGAGGTCGGTGCCCGGTTTTGAAAAACCGAAGCCGCGGCGCGATTGCGTGGCCCAGCCGTTGGGTGGCAGCTGCGGGTTCTTGCCCTGCCAGCTGATTTGCCAGGCGATGTCCAGCGACTGCCCGGGGGCCGGCATTTTTTCGGGCACCCAGTAGGCCGCCACGTTGTCGTGCGTCTCGTCGGGCGTGTTGAATTGCAGCAGCTCGACGCGGCCCGGACCCCAGTCGCCGACAGGCGTGACCCAGGCGCTGGGCCGCAGCTCATAGCGGGCTTCGGTGTCTTCGTAGCTGGCGAAGCTACGGTCGCGCTGCATCAGGCCGAAGCCCTTGAGCGACTTCATGCTGAAGGAGGTGGTCACCGTGGCCGAGGGGTTTTGCAGCGGCCGCCACAGCCATTCGCCGTCGCCGGTGGCCATCATCAAACCGTCGGAGTCGTGCACCTCGGGGCGGAAGTCGCCGGGCCGGGGCTGGTTCTCACCGGAGAAAAACATGCTGGTCAGCGGTGCGATGCCCAGGGTGGCGACGGGTGCGCTGTTGCCGCTGGTGGCGGCCGGGCGCATGAAAATGCGCGCCTGGACCTGGGTGGTGGTCTGTTCGCCGGGCGTGATGTCGAAGCGATAGGCGCCCGTCATGCGCTCTGAATCCATCAGCGCGTAGACCGTCAGCTGTTTCGCGTCGGCGGCGGGTTTTTCAAGCCAGAAATCGGTGAAACGCGGAAATTCTTCCTTGCCGCCGCCCACCGTGTCCACGGCCAGGCCGCGCGCCGACAGGCCGTAACGCTGGCCCGCGCCCAAGGCCCGGAAATACGTGGCGCCGGTGAACACCACCAGCTCGTCCTTGTAGCTGGGCGAATTGAGGTGGCTGAAAAAACGCACGCCGCCGTGGCCCAGGTCACCCCAGGTCTGGGGTGACAACTTGTTTTTTCCGAAATTAAAGGTCGCCGGGTCGTAGGGCAGGTGCTTTATGCCATCTGTCGTGATTTCGTGAATGCGCACCGAATCACCGTGCCGGCCGACGTGGAAAAAGTTCGCCTCGTAAGGCAGCTTGTCGACACGCCAAAGCGTGCTGGCGGCGTTGAAACGGATGTCGCGGTAGTCGTCGTAAGACATCTTGGCGAGTTCGGCGGGCACGGCGTGGGAGGCCTCGCGCCACGGCGCTTCCGAGCGCTGGCGCGCCTTGGCGGCTACATCGTCGAGGCCGAAGGCCTGCGCCTGGCCCGCTGCAAGCGTCAGGACTGCCAGGCTTGCGCAGGCCGCAATTCGAGCCCGCACCAAAAAGTTGGCGCTGCGCTTGAGGCCCACAGAGGCGTCAAAAAAAGGCAGGAAAAAGGCTGGCATGCCATGACTAGGGCAAACCCTGTGCCAGCTTCAAAAAACTGTTTTAAATCAATAACTTGGACGTGATACTTGACTTAACAAAATGTAAGGCAGCCCAGAAGCGCCAGAAATCGCTGTTTTTGTCGCCGATCAGCGACAAGCATCTGCGGATGCTTCATTAAATCGTTTGAAATCAAGGCCTTATGCCTGTCGCTGGCCGGCGACGGCGCGCAGCGGCAGAGCGACAGATTCTCGGGCTCAAGCCTTGAAGTGGCCTGGCGTGAGGCCGTGTTTTTGCATCAGGCGGTAAAACTCGGTGCGGTTGCGGTCTGCCAACCGCGCCGCGTCGGCCACGTTGCCATCCGTCAACTTGAGCAGGCCCACCAGGTAGTCGCGCTCGAAATGCTGTTTGGCTTCGGCAAACGTCAGCACTTGCACGCTCGGTGAACGCAGCGCCCTTTGCACCAGGGCCAGCGGTACCAGCGGCGTGGTCGACAGTGCGCAGACCTGCTCCACCACGTTGTAGAGCTGCCGCACGTTGCCGGGCCAGGCGGCCGTGCTCAGGGCCTTGAGGGCCTCGGGCGCGAAGCCGCTCAGGCGCTTGTCGTACTTGGCAGCCAGCTTCAGCAGGAAGTGGTTGGCCAGCAGGGGAATGTCCTCGCGGCGCTCCGACAGCGGCGGCAGGGTCAGTGTGACGACGTTGAGCCGGTAATAAAGGTCGGCGCGGAACTGGCCCTCGGCCATGGCGGCGTCCAGGTCGCGGTGGGTGGCCGAAATGATGCGGACATCCACGGGATTCGACTGGCTGGAGCCCAGCGGCCGCACCACGCGCTCCTGCAGCACGCGCAGCAGCTTGATCTGCAGGGCAGGCGGCATGTCACCGATTTCGTCGAGCAACAGCGTGCCGCCGTCGGCCGCCTGGAACAGCCCCTTGTGGTTGGCCACCGCGTCGGTGAAGGCGCCCTTGACGTGGCCGAACAGTTCGGACTCGAGCAAGGCCTCGGGGATGGCGCCGCAGTTCACCGCGACGAAGGGCTTGCCGGCGCGCGGGCTGGCCTGGTGGATGGCCTGGGCCAGCAGTTCCTTGCCGGTGCCGCTTTCACCGCGCAGCAGCACGCTGGCGTCGGATTGCGCCACCATGCGCGCCTCGGCCAGCGCTTCGGCCATGCGGCTGGAGCGGCTGATGATCTGGCTTTGCCAGGCTTCGGGGCCGCCGCGCCTGGCCGGGGTGGCGGGCGAGCTCAAGGCCAGGGCCTGGGCGATCTTGTCGAGCAGGCCCTTGCCGTCAAAGGGCTTGGTGAGGTAGGTGAACACGCCGCGCTCCGTGGCTTCCACGGCGTCGGGAATGGTGCCGTGGGCGGTCAGCAGGATCACCGGCAGGGAAGGATGTTGCTTCCTGATGTCGTCGAACAGCGCCAGGCCGTCCCGGCCGGGCAGGCGCACGTCGCTGAGCACCAGCTGTGGCCGCTCGATGTGAAGCTGGGTCAGCGCCGCTTCGGCCGAGGCCACGGCCGTGACGCGGTAGCCCGCCGCGGTGAGCCGCATGGTGAGCAGGCGCAGCATGTCCGCATCGTCGTCCACGACGAGCAGGTGGGGTGAAATGGCGCTGGCGGCGTCGCTCATCATGGGGCGGCGCGCGGCCGGCTGGCGGCGGGGGCCGAGGCGGGTGCCGCGGGCGGGCGGCTCGTCAGGCTGCGTTCAATCGCCTTGAGCGCTTCCAGCCGCTCGTTGGTCTGGTCCAGCCGGCGCTGCACGTCGCGCAGCTGCTGGTTCTGCTTGTCGAGTTGCTCTTCAAGGCGGCGCTGCTCGGCATAGCGCGACGCCAGCAAGCGGGCCAGCGGGTGCAATGGCTGGGCGTCGGCGTTGCCCAGCACGCGGGCCAGCAACTCCTGGGCGCGTATCAGATCGGGCAACTGGCGCAGCTGGCTCAGCACCAGCGACAGCTGGATCTGGGCCTCTGGACTGGCGGCGTCGCCCAGCCGCGCGGCTTCTTGTGTGAGTTCGGCCGGCGGCATGACGCGCACGCGCTCGGCGTAGGCCAGCATGCGCAGCGTCATGCCGCTGGCGAACACCACCGCCTCGGGGAGCGGCGCGGCGGGTTGGCTGGCGCTGGGCCGCGCAGCCTGGGCTGCGGAGACCGCGGCCCGGGCCGCCTGGGCGGCCGCGATGTCGGCGCCGCGCTCAGGGGCTGGGCCGCCGCTGCTGCAGGCAGCCAGCAGGGCCGACGCCAGCAGGGCCGACAGCAGGCCGCGGCCGGGGACGCGGGCCGCAGGCCGTGGGGGAAGGAAATCAATACTTGGAAGCATGGGGAAGCTCTATTCTGAAGTGTGCACCAGGTTGGTCGGGCATCAGGGTGATGCTTCCGCCGTGTGCGGCAATGTATTCGTGAACGATGGAAAGGCCGATGCCGCTGCCGCGAACCACGTCGGCCGGCTGGCGCTCGCCGCGGTAAAAGGGCTCGAAAATCCGCTCCCGGTCGGCCTGCGCCACGCCCACACCCTGGTCGTGGATGTCGATGCGCACAAATCCCCTCAGCGGGCTGAGCTCGAGCCGGATCTGGCCTTTGGGCGGTGAATAGCGGATGGCGTTGGACAGCAGGTTGGCGATCGCGGTGCCGATTTTCTCGGCGTCTATCTCCATCACCAGCGATTCGCCCACGACGGTGACCGCCAGTTCGCGCGCGCGCCACTGCAGGCGCTGCGCGTAGACCTGCTCTTCCATGAGCTGCAGCAGGTCCACGCTTTGCCGGTGCAGCTGGCGCGCCTCGAAGGCCGCGGTGTTGAAACGCAGCAGGTCCTCGATCTGGCTTTGCAGAACGCCGGTGTTGTGCTTCAGGATTTGTGCGATCTCGCGCTGGTCGTTGCTCAGCTCACCGGCCACGCCGTCTTCCAGCAGCGACACGCCCTCGCGCAGCGAGGCCAGCGGCGTCTTGAGCTCGTGCGAGATGTGGCGCAGAAAACGCGATTTGTCGGCGTCCAGTTCGACCAGGCGCAGCCGCAGCCAGTTCAGCCGCTGCCCGACCAGCGCCAGGTCGGCCGGCCCCTGGATGGCGATGACCTGGTCGAGCCGGTTTTCGCCCAGGCCCACGATGGCGTTTTCCAGGCGCCGCAGCGGCAGGGTGAACCACACGCCGAAGGCCAGCGCCATGACGACGGCCAGCACGATGGCCCAGGTCACCTGTTGCGCCAGGCGCTGGCGGCTGGCCTCCAGCTTGCCTTCGAGCGACTTGTTGCGCTGCTGGATGGCCTGCTGCACCTGCACCGCGATGGCGGCGTTGATGCTTTCCAGCTCACGGAACTCCTGCGCCAGCTGGCGCTCGCGGTCCAGCGCGGTGTCGGGCGGGCCGGTCAGCAGGCCGGCGATGGTTTGCAGGTGGGCGCGCCACTGGCGGGCCCTGACGACGGGAATGTCCTCGCGGGCCAGGGTCGCCAGGATGTCGCCGGCTTCGCGCAGTTCTTCGCCAAAGCGATCCCTGAGCACCCGGTCGTCGAGCACCACCGACTGCCGCGAGGTGCGCTCCATGGAGACGCTGCGCTCGCTGAGCGACTGCGCCGCGCCGCTGAGTTCCAGCGCCCGGGCGGCGTTGTCGCGGCTTTGCAGCGACAGGTCTTCCAGAGTGAACAGCGCGCGCAGCGAGGCGGCGCCCAGCAGGGCGGCGATCAGCAGGAAAGCGATCACCAGCAGTTGCCGGAACGAAAATCGTTGCAGCATGCGTGTGGAGTACCTGAGCAAGGGCGGCGGCCTCAGGCCGCGACGGCGACGTCCCGCGTCAGGACTTCGCCGCGCAGCGAGCGCTGCGTGGCCTGGGTGATGGTGATGTCCAGCATCTGGCCGATCAGCCGGGGCTGGCCCTTGAAGTTGACCACGCGGTTGCATTCCGTGCGGCCCATGAGTTCGGTCGGGTCTTTGCGCGAGGCGCCTTCGACCAGGATGCGCTGCACCGTGCCCTGGCGGCTGGCGCTGATGGCGCGCACGCTGTCGTCGAGGGTGGCCTGCAGGTGCTGCAGCCGCCGCAGCTTGACCTCGTGCGGCGTGTCGTCGTGCAGCGCAGCGGCCGGCGTGCCGGGGCGCGGGCTGTAGATGAAGCTGAAGGAGGTGTCGTAGCCGATTTCGTCGATCAGCTTCATCAGCTTGTTGAAGTCGTCCTCGGTTTCACCGGGGAAACCGACGATGAAATCGCTGCTCATGGCCAGGTCGGGGCGGATGGCGCGCAGCTTGCGCACGGTGCTCTTGTATTCCATGGCGGTGTAGCCGCGCTTCATCGCCATCAGGATGCGGTCGGAGCCGTGCTGCACCGGCAGGTGAAGGTGGTTCACCAGCTTGGGCAGCTTGGCGTAGGCGTCGATCAGGCTCTGCGTGAACTCGTTGGGGTGGCTGGTGATGTAGCGGATGCGCTCGATGCCCGGGATGTCGGACACGTATTCGAGCAGCGTCGCGAAATCGGCGATTTCGGCCGTGCCGCCCATGGGGCCGCGGTAGGCGTTGACGTTCTGCCCGAGCAGGGTGACTTCCTTGACACCCTGGTCGGCCAGGCCGGCAACCTCGACCAGCACATCCTCAAAGGGGCGCGAGACCTCCTCGCCGCGGGTGTAGGGCACCACGCAGTAGCTGCAGTACTTGGAGCAGCCCTCCATGATGCTCACGAAGGCGCTGGCGCCTTCGACGCGCGCCGGCGGCAGGTGGTCGAATTTTTCGATCTCCGGGAAGCTGATGTCGACCTGCGGCTTGCCCAGGCGTGCCCGGCTGGCCAGCATCTGCGGCAGGCGGTGCAGGGTTTGCGGGCCGAACACCACGTCCACGTAAGGCGCGCGCTGGATGATGGCCGCGCCTTCCTGGCTGGCCACGCAGCCGCCCACGCCGATCAGCACGCCTTTTTCCTTGAGGTGCTTGACGCGGCCCAGGTCGCTGAAGACTTTTTCCTGGGCTTTTTCGCGCACGGAGCAGGTGTTGAACAGGATCAGGTCGGCCTGTTCGATGTCCTGCGTGGGTTCGTAGCCCTCGGCCGCGTGGAGCACGTCGGACATCTTGTCCGAGTCGTACTCGTTCATCTGGCAACCAAAGGTTTTGATAAAGACTTTTTTACTCATGATCTGTTGGCGATTAGCGATGGGTGATTGCCCGCTGGATTCGCTATTGAAGGGATGCTTGCCGGAGCTCTGCCGGGAGGGCGAAATGCGGATGCGCGCCGGGAATGCCCGGCGCGGCGCGAATCAGCGCTGGTAGGCGGGCAACTGGTGGTACGGCGTCTTGCCGTTGTCCACGGGCGCCTTGGAGGCGCTGTCGGTGGTGAAGTTGAACAGCGTGGCGGTGCCGCCGGGCCGCTTTTCCTTGGCCTCTTCCGCGTTGAGGATCCAGACTTCATGCACCAGGCCGGTGTTGTCGCGCACGTAGTTCACCAGCACGGGCTTGTTCAGCAGAGGCGCGGACAGCGTGAACTGGTTGTTGGCGTCGCGTATGCGAGCGCCCACCGAGAGCCGTTCCCGCTTGCCGTCCATGGAAATCACCGGCGGCGCCAGCACCACCATTTCGCCGCGGACGGCCTTGGCCGGGAACTGCCGGACGTTGGGCTTGGCCGCTTCGGTGGACGAAGTGGCCTGGACGGTCTGGGTGCTCTGGTCCGTCTGGGCCAGGGCGGGCAGGCCCAGCAAACCGGCGGAGGCGGCCAGTGCCACGAGGAAGGGAGTCGGACGGAAGTTGCAGCGGTTCATGGTATGTGTCCAGAGGCTGTTGAATATCAAAAGGATAGCAAAGAATGGCCAAAATGCGCCATCAAAAGAACCCGCAAAGGCCCAGAACACAAAGAACAAAGCCCCAGGGGAGGGGACCCTCTGGGGCTTTGAAAGCATTCTTGGTGGTCGTAGGTGGACTTGAACCACCGACATCAGCATTATGAATGCTGCGCTCTAACCAACTGAGCTATACGACCGACAGCCTAATATTATAGCCAAAACTGAGGGCGCACCGCAACATGAGGGGATCACCAAAATCCAGCAGGGGCCGCGGGACCGGCTTTGCCGGACCGCAGGCGCAGCGCCCCCTTGGGGGGGGCAGCGCAGTACACGAAGTGACAAGCGTGGGGGCTCACCGGTTCTTGAACACTGGCTTTCGTTTGTTCACGAAGGCATCCATGCCTTCTTTCTGGTCTTCGGTGGAAAACAGTGAATGGAACAGGCGCCGCTCGAACATCACGCCATCGCTGAGGCCGCTTTCAAACGCCCGGTTGACGGCCTCCTTGGCGGCCATGACGCTGGGCTGGCCGAAACCGCAGATCAGCAGCGCGGCGCCCAGGGCTTCGTCCATCAGCTTGTCCAGCGGCACCACGCGGCTGACCAGGCCCGAACGCTCGGCCTCCTGGGCATCCATCATGCGGCCGGTCAGGGCCATGTCCATGGCCTTGGACTTGCCCACCGCGCGCGGCAGGCGCTGCGTGCCGCCGGCGCCGGGGATGATGCCCAGCTTGATTTCGGGCTGGCCGAAACGCGCGTTGTCGGCGGCGATGATGAAATCGCACATCATGGCCAGTTCGCAGCCGCCGCCCAGGGCGAAGCCGCTGACGGCCGCAATCACCGGTTTGCGCACGCTGCGGATCTGCTCCCAGTTGCGACTGATGTAGTCCTTGTTGTAGACGTCGGCAAAGGTGTAGCCTGCCATGGCACCTATGTCGGCGCCGGCCGCGAAGGCCTTTTCGCTGCCGGTCAGGATCATGCAGCCTATGCCGTCATCGGCGTCGAAGCCCTTCAGCGCCAGGCCCAGTTCGTCCATCAGCTGGTCGTTCAGGGCGTTGAGCTGCTTGGGGCGGTTCAGCGTGACGATGCCCACCTTGCGGCCGTCCGGGCCCTCGGTGCGGGTTTCAATGGTTTCGTAGCTCATGAAAGAAGTCCTTTGGCGGGAAATACGAGGGGAATGCCTGTGGCAATGATGCCATGAGCCGGGCCGCGACCGACGGCGCCGCAGATGCTAGATTCGAGGCAGGAGACCCCCGTCATGACCGATCCCGCTTCCCTCGCCGACCCTGCTGTTTTATACGCCACGGAAGGCGCCGTGGCCCTCATCACGCTGAACCGGCCGCAGGCGCTCAACAGTTTCACCCGGCAGATGCACCGCGAGCTGTGGGCCGCGCTGGACCGGGCCGAGGCCGACGCGCAGGTTCGCGCCCTGGTGGTCACCGGCGCGGGCCGCGGCTTTTGCGCCGGCGCCGACCTGTCGGAGTTTGATTTTTCACCCGGCCCCGGCCTGGTCGAACGCGCCGACCCGGGCCCGCTGATCGACCAGGCCTTCAACCCCACGGCGCGCCGCTTGCTGCAGCTGCGCATGCCGACGGTGGCTGCCGTCAATGGCGTGGCCGCGGGGGCAGGCGCCTCGTTGGCCATGAGCTGCGACATGGCGGTGGCCGCGCCCGGCGCCAGTTTTATCCAGGCCTTCAGCAAGATAGGCCTGGTGCCCGATGCGGGCAGCAGCTGGCTGCTGGTGCAAAAGCTGGGGCTGGCCCGCGCCATGGGCCTGGCGCTCACGGGCGACAAATTACCCGCGGCGCAGGCCAGGGAATGGGGCCTGATCTGGGACGTGGCGGACGAGCCCGTGGCCGCTGGCATGGCCCTGGCTCAACGGCTGGCAGCGCTGCCGACGCGGGCCCTGGTGGCGACACGGCAGCTGATGCGCGAGGGCGTGACCCGCACGCTGCACCAGCAGCTCGATGCCGAGCGCGACATGCAATCGGCCCTGGGCCGCACGCATGACTACTTTGAGGGTGTGGCCGCCTTCCTGGAGAAGCGGCCGGCGGCTTTCAAGGGGGAATGAGCCGTCAGGCCTTGGGGCCCAACCAGTGGTCCATCAGCGTGGCATCCTGCACCGCCAGACGCCAGGTGGTCAGCGCGGGCGGCATGGCGAGCTCCAGCCGCATCAGGCGCTTGTCGCGCGACACCAGGGCGATGACTTTTTTGGCGTCGCCGGCGTAGTGCGTGAGGTCGTCGAGCCGGCTCATGCGCCAGCCGCCATTCATGCCCCGTGCCGCGGCTTTCGTGGCGGGTTCCAGCCCCAGCCATTCATCGCCGGCCGCGAAGCCGGCGCGCTCGGCGGCACCGCCGCGCAAGACGGTTTTGACCTGCACCATGCCCTGGCTTTCGCCCACGCGCAGGCCCAGGCGCTGGGCCAGTTGCGCGGGCTCTTCCAGCACCGCCACACCGTGGTGCTGCAGCAGCGCCTTGAGCGGCAGTTCGTCCCGGCCATGCACCCAGCGGGCGAGTTCCGCCGCGTACGGCCTGTGCCCGGCCGCCGCGAGTTCTTCCGCGAAGTCGGCCTCGCGCATGGGGCCGGCCTTGCAGCGCAGCCAGAGGGCGCGCATCACGTCGTCCAGCGTGCCGGCTTTGGCGCGGCGATGTTCCCTGGCCTCGCCGCGCAGCGTGAGGTCAAAGCACAGCGCCACCAGTGAACCCTTGGTGTAGTAGCTCACGGTGGCGTTGGGCGTGTTTTCATCCTGGCGGTAATACTTCACCCAGGCGTCGAAGCTGGCTTCGGCCACCGACTGGACCAGGCGCCCCGGGGTTTGCATGACCTGGTTGATGGTCTTGTTGAGCAGCTTGAGGTAGCCGGCGTTGTCCAGCAGCCCGGCGCGGCGCAGCAGGAGGTCGTCGTAGTAGCTGGTGAAACCCTCGAAAAACCACAGCAAGCGCGTGTAGTTCTCGCTGGTGTAGTCGTAACTTTCCAATTCCGCGGGTCGCAGGCGCTTGACGTTCCAGGTGTGGAAATATTCGTGGCTGATCAGACCGCGCAGCGTGGTGTAGCCCTCGCTGGTGCGCGACTCGCCGACGCGCGGCAGGTCCTGGCGCTTGCAGATCAGCGCGGTGGAGTTGCGGTGCTCCAGCCCGCCGTAGCCGTCGTCGACGGCATTGAGCATGAACAGGTAATTCTGGAAGGGCGGTTTTCTGGCACCGTGCCAGAAGCGGATTTCGGCCTCGCAAATTTTGTGGGTATCGGCCAGCAGCCTGTCGCCGTCGAAGCTGGCCGTGGCGCCCGCCACCACCACGCGGTGCGGCACGCCGCGCGCCGTGAAGCTGCCGCTCCAGAAGGCGCCCATTTCCACGGGGCAATCGACCAGCTCGTCGTAGTCTGCCGCTACGTAGCTGCCGAAGCCGTGCTTGCTGGTTTCGCGCGCGGCAAGGCCGGTGGCCAGCGACCAGCCCTTGAGGGATTTGGGCGCCGGGACCTCGAGCACATGCTCGGACTTTTCACGGCCCTGCACCTTCAGGCACAGGCTGGTGCCGTTGAAGAAACCCCGGTGCGCGTCCAGCCAGGCGGTGCGCACCGAGTTGTCGTTGGCATACACCTCGTAGCGCAGTACCAGGGGCCTGGCCGGCGAGCATTGAACCTGCCAGGTGCATTTGTCGAGCTGCTCCACGGGCAGCGGCATTCCCACGGCCTGCCGGGCCTCGAGCTTCTGCAGGTTTTTGGAGAATTCCCGCACCAGGTAGCTGCCGGGAATCCAGACAGGCAAGGAAACCCGCTGCAGCGCGTCGGGCTGGGCGACGGTGAGGGTGACGCGAAAGAGATGGGCGTGGAGATCGCCGATTTCGACGCGGTAGTGGACGGGGGGACGGGTGTTTCGTGTGGGGCCTGGCATCTTGTGCACAGAATACCCCAGGTCCGGGCCCCGCCGTTTTAGCGCTTGGCGGCGGCCAACTGCTGCTCGACCTGCTGCGCGTTGATGGCGCCGGGAATGCGTGTGCCGTCTTCAAAAAACAGGGTGGGCGTTCCGGTGATCTTGTGCTTCCTGCCCAGGGCCAGGTTGCGCTCCAGCACGGAGGTGTCGCAGCTGCCCTTGGCGACCGCCTGGTCGCGCACCATCATGTCAAGCCAGGCTTTGCCTTGGTCCTTGGCGCACCAGACGTTTTTGGCCTTGTCGGTGGAGTCCGCGCTCAGGATGGGGAAGAGAAACATGTACACCGTGACGTCGTTGACTTTTTGCAGGTCGCGCTCGAAGCGTTTGCAATAACCGCAATTGGGGTCCTCAAACACCGCCAGCTTGCGCTTGCCGTTGCCGCGCACGATGGTGAAGGCATCCTTGACGGGCAGGGCGGCAAAGTCGATGGCGCTGAGTTTTTCCACGCGCTCTTCGGTCAGGTTGCGTTTGGCCCGCACGTCGATCAGGTTGCCCTGGATCAGGAAGTTGCCTTCGGCGTCGGTGTAAAAAATATCGCTCTCATTGACCCGGATTTCATAGAGGCCGTTGATGGGCGTCTTGCTGACCTCGTCGATCTTGGCGAAAGCGGGCATTCTTTCGGCCAGGTTTTTGCGAATCGCGGCTTCCTGCGCGAACGCGGAACCCAGGCTGCAGGCCAGCAGGCCCAGGACGGTGGCAGCTTTCAGAAATCTCATGGTTATTCCCGGTGTTCGGCATGTTTCGGCCGGCCCATTTCACATATTCAATCAGTCACAAACCCGCGGCTTGCCGCGTCAGCCAGTTTTTCAGGAAACCGCTGCGTTCAAAGCCCTTCATACCCCAATTGCGCAAAGCCTGCCAGCGTCCGTCGGTCTGCGCGAACAACCCGTGCAAACCGTCGGTCACCGCGCCCATGGCCGCCACGTCGGCCTTGCGGGCCCTTTCGTAGCGGCGCAGCAGTTTTTCGTCGCCCAGCCCTCGCCAGTATTCGCGCTGCGCCAGCACACCGGCCAGGCAGGCCGCATCGGCCAGCCCCAGGTTCAGCCCCTGGCCGGCCAGCGGGTGCACCGTGTGCGCCGCATCGCCCGCCAGGGCCCAGCCCGGGCCCACCCAGTGGCCGGCGCTGGACAAGGCCAGCGGCCAGCTGGCCCGCTCGCTGGTCAGCCGCAGGCCGCCGGTTTCGGGGCCGCACACGGCTTGCAGGGCCTTGCAGAATTCTTCAGGCGGCAGTTTCTCCAGCGCGCCGGCGCGTTCCACAGAGACTGACCACACCAGCGCCGCCAAGTTCCCCTGGGCGCCGGATAAAGGCAGGAGCGCCAGAATATCGCCACCCGCAAACCACTGGCGCGCCACGCCACCATGGGGGTTTTCCAGTTCGAGGCGGGCCGCAATGGCTTTTTGCGGATAGGGTTTGACCGTCCAATTAACCGGGCGCTGCTGCCCTAACTCGTCGCGGCTGGCGCTTGCCCGGCCTTCGCAGATCACCTGGAGCGCAGCCTTGGCCGGCTCGGTCACGGTTTCGATCTGGGGCTGGTAGCGCACCGCCTGGATCAGTTGCTGCTCCAGCGCGGGGACGTCGACGATCCAGGCCAGCGCCTCCTGGCCCACGCTGTGGGCGGTGAAATCGAGCTTGCCGCCGTCGTCGCCCCAGACCTGCATTTCCAGCACCGGCGTGGCAAAGGCGGCTTCGGGCCAGGCGCGCAGGGCTTCGAGCACGCCGCGCGAGGCGCTGTTCAGCGCGTAGGCGCGCACATCGGCGGCTTGCGCACCGGCGGCTTTTTCGGGGCGGGTGACCAGCGCCACGCGCAGACGCTCGCGCGCCAGCAGCAGGGCCAGCGTGCGGCCGACCACGCCGTCGCCGCGAATACAGACATCAAAAGTCTTGGACATGCCTCATTCTAGAAGGCAGTGCAAAATCGGTGTTTCGGGCCGGCCCTTTTTCCATGCTTTCCCGCATTCACAAGGATTTGACGACGTGAGCCACGCATTGAACGACATCCCTGCCGCCGCCGCAGCCGACAGCACCTCTTTCGACCTCAACGCGGTGATCTCGCGCCTGTATGTGTATCCGGTCAAATCCTGCGCCGGCGTGCAGGTGCAGGATGTCCTGCTGACCGAGACCGGGCTGGAGTTCGACCGCGCCTGGATGGTGGTGGATGACAAGGGCTGTTTCCTCACGCAGCGCGAATTGCCGCGCATGGCGCTGATCAAGCCGCAGCTCAGGCACCACGACATGATCCTGCGCGCCCCCGGCATGCTGGCCCTGCACATCGCGCTGGACCAGGTGGAGGAGCCGGTACGCGTGCAGGTCTGGAAGGATGAAGTCCAGGCCTACGACATGGGCCCCATCGCCGCCCAGTGGTTCAGCGATTTCCTGGGCCGGACGGCGCGCCTGGTGCGCTTCGACCCCGAGCACAAGCGGGTCTGCAACACCGAGTGGACCGGCGGCCTGGAGGCGCTCAACCAGTTCAGCGACGGCTATTCGCTGCTGGTGCTCAGCGAGGCCTCGCTGGCGCAATTCAATGAAAAACTGGCGGCCGCGGGTGTGGCGCCCGTGGGCATGGAGCGCTTTCGCCCCAACCTCGTGCTGGGCGACGCACCGGGAGCCGAAGGCCTGGCGCCGCACGACGAGGACCGCGTCGACCTGCTGCAGATCGCGACGGAACAGGGCTCCGCGCAGCTCAAGCCGGTGAAGCCCTGCCCGCGCTGCCCGATCCCCAACATCGACCCGGCCACCGCCATCAGCAGTCCCGAGGTGAACGACATGCTGCAGACCTACCGGCAGGATCCGCGCGTCAACGGCGCGCTGACCTTCGGCATGAACGCCATCGTGCTGGCCGGCATAGACCACCAGCTCAAGGTGGGCCAGGCCGTGGGTGCCAGCTACCGGTTTGAATGACTTTTGACCGCCCGCAGCGGAGGTGGCGCGTGGGCCTTCGAGGGCCCATGGAGTGCCTGTGGCGGCTGCGGGCCGCTGGAGATGGTGTCGAGCGTTGATTCGGTGTCCAGGGGCATGGGGTGTGTCGACTCCGGCTCGAGAAAGCGTATGGGCCTGCGGGTGCGCGCTGCCATGCTGTGCAGCAGGTCGGCCAGGGCCGTGGAAATTTCTTCGTGGCTGCCAAGGCGCTCGCTCAGCACCACGCCTGCGACATGGAACTGCAAAACGACTTCCGGCTTGAGGCCCTTGAGCGGCATGAGTCCGGCAGCGATCAGGCGTGCCGACAGGTCTGTGACGGGCGCGCGCGATGAAACACCTTCAAGAATCAGGCCAAAGCGCGCTTCGTCGATGCGCCCCACGGTATTCACATCCCGCAGCAGCCGGCGCAGCTTGATGACGCTGCGCAGCAGGCTTTGCTCTGCCACTGCCGTGCCCCAGGTTTTTTTGATGTAGCGGTAGTTGACAAGTTCGATGTACACCACGGCAGCGGGTTCCTGGTGGCGCTGCGCCCGGCCCACCACCTGCTTGAAGCGGTCGTGAAAAAGGTGCGCGGCGAGAAGGCCGGTGAGGGCGTCCTGGCTTGACATGGCCTGCTCGCGCGCTTCCACCGCGTGGCGCTCGTGTGAACGCGTGTTCAGCGCGACCAGCAGCAGGGGTACCTCCATGGCCAGCGCCGCCATCAGGCCGTAGTGATACAGCCACGGCAAGGAAAACAGGCCGAGGATGCTGGTGACGGTGAGGAGCGTCACCAGCCCCAGCGGAGAGAACGCCGCCAGTACCCAGAAACCCACGACGTCCTGGCGTCGCCACGTCATGTAGGCCCGGCTTGTTCCCAGTGCCACAACGACAACCAGGTAAGCACCCAGAATGGCCACGCCCAGGCCACGCTCCACAAAAAGATAAACCAGCGCCAGCGGTACCCCGGCCATGCCGGTCTGCAAGGCGAGCCGCTCAAACCACTTGTAGCGTGAACCGGTGCCGCACAGGTGATGCACAACCAGCAGGGCCGAGCCGCCGCCCAGGATGGCCAGGAAGCCCTGGGCCATGTTGTTCCAGGTGCTGAAGCTGCCCCAGAGAAAATGGCCCGCGACACCCGTCCATGCCGCCACGACAAGGGCCATGATGACCGCATACACGGAATACCAACCGTAGGCCCGGTCGCGGTAGACCCAGCTCTGCACGGCGCAGGCAATGATCAGCAGCACCAGTGCGCCGAACACCACGCCGATGGCCAGGTATTCCAGTTGAAGGCGCTGCGCCTGGTAGCTGCGGGTGCTGATCCGCACCGGAATGCTGACTTCCGTCTGGTGCTGGATGCGCACGTAGACGTCGTGCAGGCCGCTATCCGGCAGCTTGAGTTCGAACTGCCCGTAGCGGCCGGGCTCGGGCCAACTGGAAACCGCCACGGTATCCCCGGCGGTTTGCGAGATCCAGGTGCCTGCCGCCGTGCGCTGGTACACGGTCGCCAGGTCCAGCAGGGGCAGGGGAAATGCCAGCAGCCAGTCCTGGTGCGAACCCGGTGATCTGGCGATGCGGTAGTGCAGCCACAGCGCCGCGCGCGGGCCCAATGAATAAATGGTGTCGTCCGCGGCGGGCGCGAAGGCGGGGCCGCCCTTGCCGGCCGCCACCTGTTCAATGCCGGCCTGGCCTTCGGCATCTATCCAGGTATGGGCGTCGGCGCGCGCGTCCATGACCGGTTTGTCGTCGTTCAGGGCCAGCACCGGCTGGGCCTGCACCGCCCCGGCCTGCAGCAGCAAAGACCCACCCAGCAAAAGGGTGGCGAATACCTGCCGCAAAGCACTCCAACCCTGGCCGGGCGCGCATCGAATACACTTCTCAGCCTGTTTTTGAAGGTTTCTCATGAGTTTGAAGTGCGGCATTGTAGGCTTGCCTAACGTCGGAAAATCCACCCTTTTTAATGCCTTGACCAAGGCGGGGATCGCGGCCGAGAACTACCCCTTTTGCACGATAGAGCCGAATGTCGGCATCGTGGAAGTGCCCGATCCGAGGTTGGCCCAATTGGCGGAGATCGTCAAGCCCGAACGCATTGTTCCGGCCATCGTCGAGTTTGTGGACATCGCCGGCCTGGTGGCGGGCGCCAGCACGGGCGAAGGCCTGGGCAACAAATTCCTGGCGCATATCCGGGAAACCGACGCCACGATCAATGTGGTGCGCTGCTTTGAAGACGACAACGTGATTCACGTGGCCGGCAAGGTGGACCCGATCTCCGACATCGAGGTGATCCAGACCGAACTCTGCCTGGCCGACCTGGCCGCCGTCGAAAAAGCCCTGCACCGCGTGACCAAGACGGCGCGCTCCGGCGACAAGGAGTCCGCCAAGCTGGTGGTCATCCTCGAGAAATGCCAGGCCGCCCTCAACGAGGGCAAACCGGTGCGCACCCTGGAATTCAGCAAGGAAGAGCTGCCGCTGCTCACGCAGTTTTTCCTGATCACCGCCAAGCCCGCCATGTTCGTGGCCAACGTGGCCGAAGACGGCTTCGACAACAACCCGCTGCTGGACCGGCTGAAGGCCTACGCCGACGCCCAGAAGGCGCCGGTGGTCGCTATCTGCGCCAAGATGGAGGCCGAGATGGCCGACATGGACGAGGAAGACAAGAAGATGTTCCTCGCCGAGATCGGCCAGGACGAGCCGGGCCTGAACCGCCTGATCCTGGCGGCCTACAAGCTGCTGGGCCTGCAGACCTATTTCACCGCGGGCGTCAAGGAAGTGCGCGCCTGGACCATCCATGTGGGCGATACCGGCCCGCAGGCGGCCGGCGTGATCCACACCGATTTCGAAAAAGGCTACATCCGCGCCCAGACCATCGCCTTCGCCGACTACATCAGCTACAAGGGCGAGCAGGGCGCCAAGGATGCCGGCAAGATGCGCAGCGAAGGCAAGGAATACGTCGTCAAGGATGGCGACGTGATGAATTTCCTGTTCAGCAGCTGATCAGCGGCGCACCCGGCTCGTGCCGGGGCCGGCCCCGCACGTCATGGCTTGCGGTTGTTTGAAGTCTTGTCCCCGTTAACACACTCGTTTTGAAAGAGAACACCATGTCCATCCAGCGCATTGAAACCGGCCCACGCATGTCCCAGGCCGTCATCCACAACAAAACCGTTTACCTGGCAGGCCAGGTGGCCGGCGATGACGCCGGCGCCGGCGTGTACGAAGAGACCCGCAGCATCCTGGCCAATATCGACCGCCTGCTGGCCGCCGCCGGCAGCGACAAGTCGCGCCTGCTGAGCGCCACCATCTGGCTGACCGACATGGACAGCTTCGCCGACATGAACCGTGCCTGGGAAGCCTGGGTGGTCCCCGGCGCCACGCCGGCGCGCGCCACGGTCATGAGCCCGCGCCTGGCGGCTGCCAAGTACCACGTGGAAATCGGCGTGGTGGCGGCGCAAGGCTGATCGTTCCTTAACGCCGGCCCGCCGCGATGACAGAACCCGTTCGCCTCGCCAAGCGCCTGGCCGAAATGCTGTCCTGCTCGCGCCGCGAAGCCGAGCAGTACATCGAAGGCGGCTGGGTCAGCGTCGACGGCGTGGTGATTGAAGAGCCGCAGTTCCGCGTGCTCGACCAGGCCATCACCGTCGACAAGGACGCCAGCCTGCTGGCGCTGACGCCGGTGACCTTGCTGCTGCACAAGCCCGCGGGTTATGAGGCAGGGCCGGACGGCGGGGCGGCCTCTTTGGCCCCCTTGCTGTCGGCGGCCACGCGCTCACCCGGCGACAGTTCCGGCATACGCCCGCTCAAAAAACACTTCTCGTCCGTGGAACTGGTGACGCCGCTGGCCACACCGGCCAGCGGGCTGGTGGTGCTGACCCAGGACTGGCGCGTGACGCGCAAGCTGCGCGAAGACGCCCGCGTGATGGAGCATGAAGTGGTCGTCGACGTCAGCGGCGAGATCAAGCCCGGCGGCCTGGATCGGCTCAACCGCGTGGACCACGGCTTCACCTTCAAGGGCGTGTTGCTGCCGCCGGCCAAGGTCAGCTGGCAAAGCGAAACCCGCTTGCGGTTTGCCCTCAAGGGCGAGGTGCCGGGGCAGATCGCCTACATGTGCGAGAGCGTGGGCCTGAAGGTCGAAGGCATGAAGCGGCTGCGCATAGGCCGAGTCGCGATGAGCCAGCTGCAGCCGGGGCAGTGGCGCTATTTGCTACCGCACGAACGTTTTTAATTTATCCGGTCACGATGCCGGGAAATGCCCAGATCAGGCTGCCCGTCATCAAAAAATAGCGCGCGAACTTGCCGACCGCCATGTAGGCCAGGCAAGGCCAGAACGGGAACTTGAGCCAGCCCGCCACCGCGCACAGCGGGTCGCCCACCACCGGCAGCCAGGCCAGCAGGCAGGCTTTCGGTCCCAGCTTTTCCAGCCAGCGCACAGCGCGGCCGTGGTGTGAGGAATGCTGGTACTTGTCCACCACCTTGTGGGCGCCGTAGCCTATCCACCAGTCGAGCGCGCCGCCCAGCGTGTTGCCCGCGGTGGCGACCAGCACGGCCGGCCAGAACATCGCCGGGTTGAGTTTGACCAGGCCGAAGACCACGGGCTCAGATCCCAGCGGCAGCAAGGTGGCTGAAATGAACGACACCACGAACACCGTGCTCAGGCCGTATTCGGGCAAGGCCAAAAGTTCTATCAGGCGGTGAATCCAGGCTTCCATATATGCATTCGAGTATAGGCAGGACGGGCCGCCGGCCTTGTCAGCAAGATGCTTACAAGTCCGTGTTCAGATTTCAATTGCTGAAATTTTGGGCAGGTACAATCGTGCCTCCTTTTTCAGCAAGCCCCAGTCACCCTTCCCATGAACATCGGCCCCTACGCTTTGGCAAACAACCTGTTTGTCGCGCCCATGGCCGGCGTGACGGACCGGCCGTTCCGCCAGCTCAGCAAAAAGCTGGGCGCGGGTTACGCCGTCAGCGAGATGGTGACCTCGCGCAAGGACCTGTGGGACAGCCTGAAGACCTCGCGCCGCGCCAACCATGAGGGCGAGGCCGAACCCATCGCCGTGCAGATCGCCGGCACCGACGCACAGATGATGGCCGAAGCCGCCGCCTACAACATCGACCGCGGCGCGCAGATCATCGACATCAACATGGGCTGCCCGGCCAAGAAGGTCTGCAACAAATGGGCCGGCTCGGCGCTGATGCAGGACGAGGCCCTGGCGCTGCAGATCGTGGAGGCCGTGGTCGCCGCGTGCGCGCCGCGCAATGTCCCCGTCACACTCAAGATGCGCACCGGCTGGTGCCAGGCCGAAAAGAACGCGCTGGCGATCGCCCGCGCCGCCGAAAGCGCCGGCGTGCAGATGGTCACCGTGCACGGCCGCACGCGCGAACAGGGCTACAAGGGCGCGGCCGAATACGACACCATCGCCGCCGTCAAGGCCGCCCTGCGCATCCCGGTGGTGGCCAACGGCGACATCGGCAGCCCTGAAAAAGCCCGCGACGTGCTGGCCTGCACCGGCGCCGACGCCGTGATGATTGGCCGCGCGGCCCAGGGCCGTCCCTGGATTTTCCGCGAGGTGGCGCATTTCCTGGCCACCGGCACGCATCTTGCGCCTCCGCTGGTGGCGGAGGTCGAGCGCCTGCTGGTCGACCATTTGCGCGACCATTACGATCTGTACGGTGAATTCACCGGCGTGCGCACGGCACGCAAGCACATCGGCTGGTATGTGAAGACCTTGCCCGGCGGCGAGGCCTTTCGCGCGCGCATGAATCTGCTGGAAGACTGCGAGGCGCAGCTGCGTGCAGTCAGTGTTTTTTTTGAGGGGCTGGGCGCGCAGATGGACCGGATTCCGGCCGGCGCCGGCGAAGAGGACGAAGAGGGCGTGCCGGGGCAGGCACGGGCGAACAAAGACAAAAATCAGGAAGAAGCTGCTGCATGAGCAAAAAACACATCGAAGAGTGCGTACGCACCAGCCTGGAAGGCTATTTCAAGGACCTGCGCGGCACCGAGCCCGACGGCATGTATGACATGATGGTCAAGGTGGTCGAAAAGCCGCTGCTGGAGGTGGTCATGCAACATGCAGAGCAGAACCAGTCCCGCGCCGCCGAATGGCTGGGCCTGAACCGCAACACGCTGCGCAAGAAGCTGGTCGAGCACAAGCTCATCAAATAACAATTCCCCGTCCGGCCTTTCGGCATCCATCGGACTTTTGAACCGGCTCCCTTGTGGGCTTTTGAGAACACCACCATGAACGCACTGATTTCCGTTTCCGACAAAACCGGCATCCTCGAATTCGCGCAGGCGCTGCATGCCCTGGGCATCAAGCTGCTGTCCACCGGCGGCACGGCCAAGCTGCTGGCCGACGCCGGCTTGCCGGTGACCGAAGTCGCCGACCACACCGGTTTTCCCGAAATGCTGGACGGCCGCGTCAAGACCCTGCACCCCAAGATCCACGGCGGCCTGCTGGCCCGGCGCGATGTGCCCGAACACATGGCGGCGCTCAAAACCCACGGCATAGACACCATAGACCTGCTGGTGGTCAATCTCTACCCGTTTGAATCCACCGTCGCCAAGCCCGGCTGCACGCTGGAAGACGCGATCGAGAACATCGACATCGGCGGCCCGGCCATGGTGCGCTCCGCCGCCAAGAACTGGAAGGACGTCGGCGTGCTGACCGACGCCTCGCAGTACGCGGGCGTGCTCGATGAACTGAAGACCGGCGGCAAGCTCAGCGACAAGACCAAGTTCGCCCTGTCGGTGGCCGCGTTCAACCGCATCAGCCAGTACGACGGTGCCATCAGCGACTACCTCTCCGGCATCCAGGCCGACGGCAGCCACGGCATGTTCCCCGGCCAGGCCAACGGCCGCTTCATCAAGGTGCAGGACCTGCGCTACGGCGAAAACTCGCACCAGCAGGCCGCGCTGTACCGCGACCTGTACCCCGCGCCCGGCTCGCTGGTGACGGCCAAGCAGCTGCAGGGCAAGGAACTCTCGTACAACAACATTGCCGACGCCGACGCCGCCTGGGAATGCGTCAAGAGCTTCGACCTGATCAAGGACGGCGCCGCCTGCGTGATCGTCAAGCATGCCAACCCCTGCGGCGTGGCCGTCGGCAAGGACGGCCTGGAGGCTTACAGCAAGGCCTTCAAGACCGACCCGACCTCGGCTTTCGGCGGCATCATCGCCCTGAACTGCCCGCTCGATGAACGTGCCGCGCAGCAGATTTCAAAACAGTTCGTCGAGGTGCTGATGGCGCCGGCCTTCACGCCCGAGGCGCTGGAAGTCTTCAAGAGCAAGGTCAATGTGCGCATCCTGCAGATCGACCTGCCGCCCGGCGGCGACACCGCCTGGAAGCAGGGCCGCAACCTGATGGACGTCAAGCGCGTGGGTTCGGGCCTGCTGATGCAGACCGCCGACAACCACGAGCTGGCCATCGGCGACCTCAAGGTCGTCAGCAAGCTGCAGCCCACGCAGGAGCAGCTGCACGACATGCTGTTTGCCTGGAAGGTCGCGAAATACGTCAAATCCAACGCCATCGTGTTCTGCGCCGACGGCATGACGCTGGGCGTGGGCGCCGGCCAGATGAGCCGCATCGACTCCGCCCGCATCGCCTCCATCAAGGCCGCCAACGGCGGCCTGACCCTGCAGGGCTCTGCAGTCGCGAGCGATGCCTTCTTCCCCTTCCGCGACGGCCTCGACGTGGTGGTGGATGCCGGCGCGACCTGCGTCATTCAACCCGGCGGGAGTATGCGGGATGATGAGGTGATTGCTGCTGCTGATGAGCGGGAAGTGGTGATGGTGTTGACTGGAGTTCGGCACTTCAGGCACTAAGGCGGGACTTGCTCCGGCGGGCGCGCTCCTCTGCTGAGGGTTGCTGGCCGGTGGTTGCCCGGCAGCAAGTAACTTTCTTTTGCTTCGCCAAAAGAAAGTCACCAAAGAAAAGGCGACCCGCAGTCTGGGTCCCTACGCTTCGCTTCGGGCAACCTGCGGTGCTCGACTACGGCGGGGTCTCGCGCAAACTCGCCTTCGGCTCAAACAAGCGCGATCCCTGATCCGCCTACGTCTGCGCTCCTCGGCCCAGCCAGGACGGGGCAAGCGGGAACGGGAGCGGAAGCGGGAACAGAAGATAGAAATACAAACACAAAGAACAAACCAAGACAAACAAGGACTCGCCGTGGCGAGTCCTTGTTTCTTCAGGTATTCAGTATTTGAATTTCTTCTCCCCGCTCCCACCCCTTGTGGATGCGCCGAGGAGCGCAGGGCCAGACGGATCAGGGATCGCGTTGTCTGAGCGAAGCGAGTTTAGCGAGACCCCGGCTGGACCGAGCACCGCAGGTTGCCCGTAGCGAAGCGGAGGGACGCAGCAACCAGGGTCGCCTTTTCTTTGCTTACTTTCTTTTGGCGAAGCAAAAGAAAGTGAGTTGCCGCCGGGCAACCCCCGGCCAGCAGGACTGAGAAGAAACCCCTGCCGTCAGAACAACCTAGGAAGCAGCAAAGAACCGAGCCGCCGCATCCACAGTAGCCTCAATATCCGCAGCGCTATGGGCCGAGCTGACAAACCCAGCCTCGTACAACGCAGGTGCGTAATAAACCCCGCTGTCGAGCATCGCATGGAAGAAGCGATTGAACGACGGCCCGTCGGTGGTCATCACCGTGGCGTAGTTCTGCGGCAATTGCCCCAGCAGGAAAAAGCCGAACATGCCGCCTTCGCTGTCGCCGCAAAACGGCACGCCGGCCTTGGCGGCCGCCTGCGTGAGGCCGGTGACCAGGCTGCGCGTGCGCTCGCCCAAGGCTTCGTAAAAACCCGGTTTGGATATCTCGCGCAAGGTTGCCAGGCCGCAGGCGGTGGCGACCGGGTTGCCGGAGAGCGTGCCGGCCTGGTAGACCGGGCCCAGGGGCGCGAGTTGCTCCATCACGGCGCGGGTGCCGCCGAAGGCCGCCAGCGGCATGCCGCCGCCGATGACCTTGCCCATGACCGTCATGTCGGGCTTGAAGCCGGGAATGCCGCGGGCATAAACGCTTTGCGCGCCGCCCAGGGCCACGCGAAAACCGGTCATCACCTCGTCGAACACCAGCAGCGCGCCGTGCTGCGTGCACAGTTCGCGGCAGCGTTTCATGAAGGGCAGGCTGGCGCGCACGAAATTCATGTTGCCGGCGATGGGCTCGATCATCAGGCAGGCGATGTCCTTGCCGTGCAGGGCAAAAGCTTCTTCGAGCTGGGCGATGTGGTTGTATTCGAGCACCAGGGTGTGCTGCACCACTTCGGGCGGCACGCCGGCGCTGGTCGGGTTGCCGAAGGTGGCCAGGCCGGAGCCGGCCTTGACCAGCAGGGCATCGGCATGGCCGTGGTAGCAGCCCTCGAACTTGATGATCTTGCTGCGCCCGGTGGCACCGCGCGCCAGGCGGATGGCGCTCATGGCCGCTTCCGTGCCCGAACTCACCAGCCGCACCATTTCGAGCGAGGGCACCAGCCGCACGATTTCCTCGGCCAGCTCGACCTCGCGTTCGGTGGGCGCGCCGTAGGAAAAGCCTTCCAGTGCGGCCTTTTGCACGGCCTCAAGCACCGCCGGATGCCCGTGGCCCAGGATCATGGGCCCCCAGGAGCCGATGTAGTCGATGTAGCGCTTGCCGTCGGCATCCCAGAAATAGGCGCCTTGCGCGCGCTGCACGAAGCGCGGCGTGCCGCCCACGGCCTTGAAGGCCCGGACCGGGGAATTGACCCCGCCCGGAATCAGTTTTTTGGCGCGTTCAAAGAGGGCGTCGTTGCGGGAGGCTGTCGGGGAAACGGCGGGCTGCTTAGTGTTTGGTTGTTCCATTGGGGGGCAGGTCAAGAGAGGGTTTGGACGTCAGTTCGACGTCGTCGTTGGTATCGCCCGCTTCTTCCCCGGATTCGTCCTCGGGGTCGACATCGGCCTGCGCCCAGAACAGGCGGTCCGGCACGATGTTGCCCATGCCGGGGTGAAAACCGGCGTCCAGGCTGTGGTCCAGGAAGGTCAGGGCCTCGGCGGTGGCTGCCTGCAGGTCGTGGCCGTTGGCAAGCAGGGCGCAGAGGGCGGCGGACAGGGTGTCACCGGCGCCGGCAAAGATCGCCTCGAAGCGCTCGAAGCGCTCGCTGTAAAGCACCGCCTGCGGTGTGGCCAGCACGTTGTCGATGAACTGCTCGGGCATGGGGATGCCGGTGACCAGCGTGTAGGGCACGCCCAGGTCGGCGGCGGCTTTGGCGATGTCGCGGGCGGTGGGGTTGCGCTCGCCGGGCCAGTCGGGAAGCAGCCAGCGCCACAGGCTGCTGTGGTTGCCGACCAACACCGTGGTTTGCGGCAGCATCAGCTCACGAAAGGCGTCCAGGTAGCTGTCGATTTCGCTTTCTTCCCACCAGGAAAGGTTGGGCATGTAGGCGATCAGCGGCACATCGGCATAATCCGAGGCGATTTCGGCGATGGTGGAAATGTTTTCGGGGCTGCCGACGAAACCGACCTTGATGGCCGAGACCGGCATGTCTTCGAGCGCCGAGCGGGCCTGGTCTGTTACAGCTTCCTCGTCGAAGGCGAAGTGGTCGAAGATCTCGGCTGTGTCGCGCACATAGGCGCCTGTTACAACCGCCAGCGCATGGGCGCCGGCCGAGGTGATGGAGGCGATATCCGCTGTCAACCCGCCGGCTCCGCTGGGATCGTTGGCATTGAATGTCATGACGCAGGCCGGTGATGCGTCGGTGTCCTCGATTTGGAGCTGTCGGCTGTCCAGTTGAGGGATTTTGGGGTTTGCCATAGGCTGCGATTTTGCCTTGTACGCGAATAAGCAACGCCGCCTCGATACAATTGTTGCATTCTATTCGAAGGCAACTTAAGCTGTGACTCAATCAACGACGTGGATGTGTTTAATTTGTGGCTGGATTTATGACGAAGCTGCCGGCGCGCCCGAACATGGTATTGCACCCGGGACGCCATGGGCCCAAGTGCCCATGAACTGGACCTGCCCCGAATGCGGGGCGCGCAAGGAAGACTTTGAAATGGTTCAGATCTAAGTGCCCGGCTACCAGCCTGGACAATCGCAGACCGGCGCCAACCGCCGGCGCCTGCAACATGAGGAGCATAGGCAGTGAGCATTCCCAGTTCCGGACTGAAGGTTTTGGTCATCGATGACAGCAATACCATCCGGCGTAGCGCCGAGATATTCCTGAAACAGGGAGGGCATGAAGTGTTGCTGGCCGAGGATGGGTTCGACGCCCTTTCCAAGGTCAACGACTACGAACCCCATCTGATTTTTTGCGACATCTTGATGCCGCGCCTCGACGGCTACCAAACCTGTGCGATTATCAAGCGCAATGTGAAGTTCTCTAACGTTCCCATTGTGATGCTGTCCTCCAAGGACGGCGTTTTCGACAAGGCGCGCGGTCGTATGGTGGGGTCGCAAGACTACCTGACCAAGCCTTTTACCAAAGATCAGCTGCTGCAGACCGTTCAGGAACTGGGCAGCGCCAAACAAGGAGTAGTGTGATGGCAATCAAGAAAATACTGGTAGTTGACGACTCCAAAACCGAATTGATGTTTCTGACCGATCTGCTGGTCAAAAATGGTTTCACGGTCAAAACTGCTGAAAATGCGGAAGACGCGTTCCGGCGCCTCGCAGAAGACAAACCCGAGCTGATCCTCATGGACGTGGTGATGCCGGGCCAGAACGGTTTCCAGCTCACGCGTGCCATCACGCGCGATCCGCTGTATTCCGATATCCCCATCATGATGTGCACCAGCAAGAACCAGGAAACTGACCGGGTCTGGGGCATGCGCCAGGGCGCCCGCGACTACATCACCAAACCGGTGGATGCGGATGAGCTGATGGCCAAGATCAAGGCCCTCGGCTGATTTACGGCGTAAAACCAAAGCATGGCGAACAGACAAGCCCTTAGAGAACTACAAACCCGGCTGGCCGACAGGTTGCAGATTGCGCGTACGCAAGGCGTTGCCGCGTCCTGGCTGGCCGTGGAAGCGGGCGGGAAAAAGTACCTGTTTCCGCTGAGCCAGTCCGGTGAAATCTTCCCCTGGGTCAGCACGCAGCCGGTTCCGTACACGCAAAACTGGTTCGCCGGGGTTGCCAATCTGCGGGGCGGCCTGTTTGGCGTGGTGGACCTCGCCAGCTACGTGAGCGGCCAGGCGCCGCCTCCCAAAAATGAACTCGCGCGGACCGACTCCCGCCTCGTGGCGCTCAACAGCGCCCTGGAAGTCAATTGCGCGCTGCTGATCGACAAGCTCTCCGGGCTGCGCAACCAGGACGCGTTCAGCGATTTCTCCGAAAAAGCGCCCGACGCGCCGGATTTCTTTGGCAACCAGTATGTGGACCTCAACGGTGCAACCTGGCAGGAAATCAACCTTCAGTTGCTTGCCCAGCAAGCGCATTTTTTGACGATAGGCGCATAGCGCACACTGTTTCTCCCCGGAAGGCTCACCATGTCTGTTATTGAAAATATCCAGAAGCTGTTTAAAACCAAGTCCGTCCAGCCCGAGGACAGCATGGACATGGCTTCCGTCGGCACGCCAGATCCACTGGCAACCGGCGCCATGGATGAAGCCTCCCTGCAGACCGCCGCGGTGCGGCAGCCGGACGGCAATGACGATGCCTTTGGGTCCAGCCGCATTGCGACGGCTGAAGAATCGGCATCCGCCGCCAACGTCGAGCTCCTGAGCCTGCCCGTGCTGGGCCGCAGGACTATCGGCCAACATCAGCGGATTCTGGTGTTTCTGCTGGCATTGGCCGTCGCGGCGCTCGGTACGGTGACCTTCCTGGCACTGAGCCAGGCGGACAAAGTGGCCCAACAGGTGGCGGCTACCGGCCAGTCGCTGATGCAGTCGCAGCGTCTGGCGAAATCCGTGTCGCAGGCACTGGTGGGCAGTGCCCAGGCTTTCCCTGACGTGCGCGAAAGCTCCGAAGTCCTGTCCAAAACCGTGCGCGGCCTGAAGTCCGGTGAAGACAGCCTGCGCCTGGCCCCGGTCAGCGAGGACCTGCAGGCCGACGTGGAAAAAGTCACCCCCTTCATGGAACGCGCCGAAAAGAACGCCAAAACCGTGATGGGCCAGCAGAACATCCTGACCCAGGTGGGTAACGCGCTGCGCACCATCAACCGCCAGTCTTCCGACTTGCTGGAAATCGCAGAAACCGTGTCCTCGCTCAAGCTCCAGCAGAATGCGGCACCGGCGGAAATCTCCGCCTCCGGCCAGCTGGTGATGTTGACCCAGCGTATCGGTAAATCCGCCAACGAATTCCTGACCATGGAAGGCGTGAGCCCCGAAGCCGTGTTCCTGCTGGGCAAGGACTTGAACTCGTTCAAGGAAATCGCCCAGGGCCTGCAGGAAGGCAGCCCCGAGCTGCGCCTGGCCGGCTCCAAGGACCCGCAAACCCGTGAACGCCTCGAGGCGCTGATGGCGCTCTATGAGCAGACGCGTGTTCAGGCCGGCGCCATTCTGGGCAACTTGCAGGGCCTGGTGTCCGCCCGTGAAGCGCAGTCCTCCATCATTGCCGACAGCGAACCGCTTCGCCGCGGCCTGGAAGACCTGCAGGGCAAGCTGTCCTCGCAAACCGGCCTGAGCGTGGTTTCGCTGGGTATTCTGGCCGGTGCCGCTGCTTTTGCGCTGCTTTGCGCGGCGGGCTTGGCCCGTCTGCAGGTGCTGGACAGCCAGCAGCGCCAATCGGTTGCGGAAACGCAGCGCCAGGAAGCCAAGGGCCAGGAACAGGACGCCAAGCGCGTCAACGACGCCAACCAGGCCGCCATTTTGCGTTTGATGAATGAGTTGCAGACAGTGGCTGAAGGCGATTTGACGCAGGAAGCGACCGTGACCGAGGACATTACCGGCGCTATCGCCGACTCGGTGAACTACACGGTGGAAGAGTTGCGGCAGCTGGTGGGTAACGTGCAGAACACGGCTACCCGGGTTGCGCAGACGACGGCCCAGGTGGAAAGTACCTCCACCGAGCTGCTGGCGGCGTCCACCGAACAGCTGCGCGAGATTCGTGAAACCGGCCAGTCGGTGCTCGACATGGCGTCCCGAATCAATGAAGTGTCCACACAGGCGCAGGAATCTTCCCAGGTGGCGCGCCAATCGCTGACCGCCGCCGAATCCGGCCTGCAGGCCGTGCAGAACGCCATCGGCGGTATGAACTCCATCCGCGACCAGATCCAGGAAACCTCCAAGCGGATCAAGCGGCTGGGCGAATCGTCCCAGGAGATTGGTGAAATTACCGAGCTGATCTCGGACATTACCGAACAGACCAACGTGCTGGCGCTGAACGCGGCCATCCAGGCGGCGTCAGCCGGTGAAGCCGGACGAGGCTTCTCGGTGGTTGCGGAAGAGGTGCAGCGACTGGCTGAACGTTCCGCCGATGCGACGCGTCAGATTTCGGCCCTGGTGAAAGCCATTCAGACCGACACGCAGGATGCCGTGGCCGCTATGGAACGCTCCACGCAGGGTGTGGTGGAAGGGGCCAAACTGTCCGACAACGCGGGTACCGCGCTGACCGAGATTGACCAGGTGTCACGCCGCCTCGCCGACCTGATTGAGCAGATTTCCAACTCCGCCTCCCGCGAAGCCGCTTCGGCCAACGTGGTGGCCGGCAACATCCAGCACATTTTCGCGGTGACGGAGCAAACCGGAGAAGGTACCCGTTCCACGGCGCAGCAGGTGCGCGATCTTTCCCGCATGGCTGAAGAGCTGCGCCAGTCGGTGTCCCGATTCAAGATCGCCTGATGCCAGTTTGCCCGTCGTGCGCTGATCGCCGCCTTAGCCTCTGACACCGATTCCTGAACCGGCCCGCCATTTATGCAATCCAACGTCCCGAACTCAACCGCTGCCGAGCTCGATCTTGCGGTCAACGATCTAGGCCCCCTCGCATGGGTGCTTGACGAGCTTCGCAAGTCGCTGGACGGCGCTGCCAAGGCGCTCAAGCGTTTCGTGCGGGACGCGGAAGCCGCCCGCGGCTCCGACCTCGCGGCCGTGGACGCCAGCCAGCTGCGGATTGCCCGCCAGCAGCTGCACCAGGCCGTGGGCGCGCTGGAGATGGTCGGCCTGGCCGGCCCCGCGCTGGTGCTGCGCGCGATGGAAGCCGCGGTGCAAAAGTTTGTGCAGCAGCCCGAGCAATGCAACCAGGATGCCGCCGGCAAGATCGAACGGGCCAGCTTTGCCCTGACGGAATACCTTGAGGGCGTGCTGGCCGACAAACGCGTTTCGGCCGTGTCCCTGTTCCCCCAATACCGCGACGTGCAGGAACTGGTGCGCGCCGACCGCATCCATCCCGCCGACCTGTGGCCTTTCGAATGGCGCTGGCTGGAGCCCGAACTCCCGGCCACGGCCGAACCGCGCAACTATGACGACGGCGCGCGCGCCGTCCTGGACCAGTCGGTTCTGCAGATCATGAAGGGCAAGGCCCCGCAGGCCGGCAAAAACCTCAGGGAACTCAGCCTTGGGTTTGCCGCCCGGCAGGCCGACCGCCAGCCTCGTATTTTCTGGAAAATAGCCGCAGCCTACTTTGAAGCGGTCGCCAACGACCTGCTGGGCTCCGACCTGTATGTCAAGCGCGCCGCTTCCCGCATCCTGATGCAGTACGCCTCGCTGGCCAAAGGCGACACCTCCGTTTCGGACCGCCTGGCGCAGGACCTGCTGTTTTTCTGCTCACAGGCGGTTTCCGCGCGTGCCAGCGACACGCCGGTGCTGTCGGCCGTGCGCTCGGCCTATGGCCTGAACCGCTTCAAGCCCGTCGATTACGAACTCGTCCAATTCGGGCGTTTTGACCCGGCCCTGCTGGCCCAGGCCCGCAAGCGCATCACCTCGGCCAAGGAAACCTGGTCGTCGCTGTCCGCCGGGGACGCCAACAAATTCAAGACGGTCAGCGACCAGTTCAGCCTGGTGACCGACTCCCTGCTCAAGCTCCATCCGCCGAGCGAGCCGCTGGCGCAGGCCCTGAGCCGTGCCGTGGAAACCACGGTGCGCTCGGGCCATGCCCCCGGCATCGAACTGGCGATGGAAGTGGCCACTTCGGTGCTGTACCTGGAAGCCGCGTTCGACGACCTGGACCCCAACGACCCGCAACTGGCGGTGCGCACAGCCAACCTCGCCGAGCGCCTGGAAGGCGTCAGGGCCGGCGGCCAACCCCAGCCGCTGGAAGGCTGGATGGAAGAGCTGTACCGCCGCGTCAGCGACAAGCAGACCATGGGCAGCGTGGTGGGCGAGTTGCGCATTTCGCTGGGCGAACTTGAAAAATCCCTGGATGTTTTCTTCCGCAATCCGCAGGACAAGGTGACGCTGCAAGCCGTTCCCGGCCAGCTGTCGCAGATGCGCGGCGTGCTGTCGGTGCTGGGGCTGGACCAGGCTTCCCACGCGGTGCTGCGCATGCGCGACAGCGTCGAGCAGATGCTGGTCACCGAAGTCGACGAGCAGCAGGCGCGCGCCGCGGGCACGTTCGAACATCTGGGCAACAACCTGGGCGCCCTGAGCTTCCTGATCGACATGCTGAACTACCAGCCCGCGCTGGCGAAGAAGCTGTTTGTCTACGACGATGAAAAAGGCGAACTCCGGCCGCTGATGGGGCGCGCGCAGAATGCGGCGAGCGCCGCTTCGGCCGTTACCGTCAACAGCGACATGCTGTCTCAGGAAGTCATTTCCGTGGTGCAGGATGCCGGCCAGGGCGAAACCGACGCCAACCTCACCGTCAAGCTCGATGCCCTGGCGACCCATGCGGCGCTGGCCGAACAGCCGGCTTTGGCCCAGACCGCGCGTGACGCCGCCGTTGCCGTGTCCGCAAGCGATGCCGACGCCGCCGCCACCGCGCTGACGACGCTGGCCTTCACCGTGGCGCCGGCACCGGCCGCGCCTGCAAGCCCGGCCGCGTCCGACGACTTCGAAGAAGACGATCTGCGCGACATCTTCCTGGAGGAAGCGCGCGAGGTGATCGGCAACGGCCAGGAAGCCCTGGCCGCGCTGGCCTCCGATCCGGGCGACATTTCGCAGCTCACCGTCCTGCGGCGTGCTTTCCACACCCTCAAGGGCAGCTCGCGCATGGTCGGGCTCAACGAGTTCGGTGAAGCCGCCTGGTCGCTGGAGCAGATGCTCAACACCTGGCTGGCCGACCAGAAGCCCACCACCGACGAATTCAGGGCCTTGTCCTCCGAAGCCATGAGTGGTTTCGCGGACTGGATCGCGGACATCGCCGCGAACAAGGACGGCGCCTGGGCGGCATCCGCCTTCCGCAACAGCGCCGATGCGATGCGCACCGAAGGCCGCTACAGCCCGCTGGTGCTGGCCGCTGCGGACCTTCCTGCCGCCGCAGCCGTTGCTGAAGTTGCGCCCGCTGCGGAGCCGGCTGCCGCCGAGGCTTTCTCCCTGCCTGACTTTGATCTGGACGCCGGTACGCCCGCGGCCGTGAGCGCGGCACCTGCCGAAGCGCAGGCACCCGCGACCGATCTGGACTTTGACCTGGTGTTTGACGACCTGGACGCTGCCGCGCCCGCCAAACCCGCTGAGCCGGTGGGTGTGCCCGCAGGCGAGATCGCCGGCATCGATTTCGACAGCCTGTCGGCAATTTCCGCCGACGCTGGTGTTCCTGCCGATGCCGGCCCGGCGCTGGAACTGGACACTGCCGAAGCCATCGAGCTGTCCGACGCGGACTTCGACAAGCATTTCCATGCCGAAGCGGCAGAGCCCGCGACGGCCGGCCCGGCCGCCGACACCGACCTGAATTTCGACTTTTCGTCGCCTGCGCAGCCGCTTGCGGCGGCGCCTCAAGCCGCCTTTGGCGAAGCCGCTCCTGTCCAGGAACTCGATGCGCTGGACCGCGTGGAAGCCACCGACAGTGCCATGTCCGCAGAGGGCAGTGGCGATGAGCAGGTCAAGGTCATAGGCACTTTGCGCATAGGCATCCCGCTCTACAACGTCTACCTGAACGAAGCCGACGAATGGTCGCGCAGGCTGGTGACGGAAGTGAGCGAGTGGTCGCTGGAGCGCAACCAGCCGGTCAGCGACTCCACCGTGGCCCTGGCGCATTCCCTGGCCGGCAGCTCCGCCACGGTCGGTTTCGCCGCCCTGTCCGAAATGGCCCGCGCGCTGGAGCAGGCCCTGCAGCAATCCCGCGCGCATCACCGCAACGGCGCTGCCAAGTACGGCCAGATCTTTGTGGATGCCGCGGAAGACATACGCCGCCTGCTGCACCAGTTCGCCGCGGGCTTCCTCAAGGAGCCGGACGCCGGCGTGCTTGAGCGCTTGCGGCAACTCGATTTCTCCGATTCGGTCCTGCCTCCCGGCACCGAGTTCTCCGACTACGATTTCGCGCCCGAAGAGCCGGCCCTGGAGTCCGCTCCATTGCCTGAGCCCGAACCGGAGCCGGTGGTGATGGAGGCCGTCGAGGAAGTCCCCGTCATCGAAGTCCCCGCACCTGCACCTGCACCCGTGCAGGCCGCGCCCGTGCCACCGCCTGCCGCGTTTGTCGCGCCGCCGGTGGCTGTCGCCCCGCCGGTGCGGCTGGTCACGCCGGCTGCGCCCGCACAGAATTTCGGCGACGAAGAGGACGAGGAAATCGATGCGGTCGACGCGATCGACCCCGACCTGTTCCCGATTTTTGAAGAAGAAGGCGCCGAACTGATGCCCCAGCTGGGCGGCGCGCTCCGGCAGTGGTCCGCACGCCCCGACAACCAGGGCGCGCGCATGGAGGTGCTGCGTGCACTGCATACGCTCAAGGGCAGCGCCCGGCTCGCCGGCGCCCTGCGCCTCGGCGAAATGGCGCACCGGATCGAATCCGAAATTGAGTTCCTCGGCTCCGACGCCGCGGCCTCGGCCGAGTTCGAACCTCTGATCAACCGTTTTGACGCGATGGAAGCGGCGTTTGAAGCGCTGCGCAACGCCGATGCGGCGGCTGCCGCCGCACCCGTGGTGCTGGCGCCCCTCGCTGCTGCCGAGCCCGAACCGGTCTCCCCGGCTGTGGAAGCGGCTGCCCCCGGCACCCCTGAAACGGCGGCGGAAAGCGCCGCGCCGGTCGCTGCCGCGGCTGGCGGCTCGCGCAAACTCTCCGTGCCGGCACCGCAGGCCATGGCCATGCAGCCCCTGCGGCAGGCCGCCAATGCCTCGATACGCGTGCGTTCCCAGCTGCTGGACCGCATGGTCAACCAGGCCGGTGAGGTCATGATCACGCGCTCGCGCCTGGAAGCCGAACTCAGCCAGCTGCGCGGCTCGCTGAACGACATGAGCGGTAACTTGAACCGCTTGCGCCAGCAGTTGCGGGACATCGAACTCCAGGCCGAAACCCAGATGCAATCGCGCCTGGCACAGGCCAAAGAGGCCCAGGCCGGGTTTGACCCGCTCGAGTTCGACCGTTTCACCCGCGTGCAGGAACTGACGCGCATGATGGCCGAGTCCGTGAACGACGTGGCGACCGTGCAGCGCACCTTGCAGCGCACGGTGGAAGCCACGGAAGACGACTTGATCGCCCAGGCCCGCCAGACCCGCGAACTGCAGCGCGACCTGCTGCGCACGCGCATGGTGGAGTTTGAAGGTATTTCCGAGCGCCTGTACCGCGTGGTGCGCCAGGCTTCCAAGGAAACCGGCAAACAGGTGAAGCTGGACCTGCTGGGCGGCACCATCGAGATGGACCGCGGCATGCTGGACCGCATGACCCCCGCCTTCGAACACCTGCTGCGCAATTGCGTGGCCCACGGCATTGAAAGCACCGAGACCCGCACCAACGCGGGCAAGGACCCGGTCGGCCTGATCACCGTCCACCTGCGCCAGGAAGGCAACGACGTTTCGGTCGACTTCAGCGATGACGGCGCCGGCCTGGACCTGCGCCGCATTCGCGAAAAAGCCGTCAGCCTCGGCATGATCGCGCCGGACCAGGCCCTGGAAGACAGCGACGCCGCCAACCTGATCTTCATGCCCGGTTTCTCCACCGCCGCCCAGGTGACCGAACTGGCCGGCCGCGGCATCGGCATGGACGTGGTCCGCTCCGAGGTCAACTCGCTGGGCGGCCGGATTGAAACTTCCACCGTGACAGGCAAAGGCACCCACTTCAAGCTGGTGCTGCCGCTGACCACGGCCGTGACGCAGGTGGTGATGATCCGCGCCGGCAACCTCTCGGTGGGCGTGCCCGCCAACGTGGTGGAAACCGTGCGCCGCGCGTCCGCCAAGGAACTGCAGCAGGCCTACAACACCGGCACGATGGAGATCGCCGGTGAGTCCATGCCTTTCTTCTGGTCGGGCGCCCTGCTGCAGGCTTCGCACCACAGCGGCGAAGTCCAGGGCAAGACCACGCCCGTCGTGATTTTCCGAAGCGCCGCGCAGCGCATCGCCCTGCACGTCGATGAAGTTCTGGGCAACCAGGAAGTTGTGGTGAAGAATCTCGGGCCGCAGCTGTCGCGCCTGCCGGGCCTGGCAGGCATGTCCGTGCTGGCATCCGGCGCGGTCGTGCTGATCTACAACCCGGTGGCGCTGGCTTCCGTGTACGGCCAGCAGGCCCGCGCCTGGAGTACCGACCGCGCCGAGCCGCACGTGCTCGAAGGCGCTGGCGCCACGGCGGCGGGCAGCGTCGCGAAAGCGCCGGCCTTGCCTTCCGCTCCGCAGATTCCGCTGATTCTGGTGGTCGATGATTCCATCACGGTGCGCCGCGTCACGCAGCGCCTGCTGCAACGTGAAGGCTACCGTGTCTCCATGGCGGCCGACGGCCTGCAGGCGCTTGAACGCCTGCAGGAAGAGCGGCCGGCGGTGGTGCTGTCGGACATCGAGATGCCGCGCATGGACGGCTTCGACCTGGCACGCAACATCCGCGGCGACGTGCGCCTGAACAACCTGCCCATCATCATGATCACCTCGCGCATCGCTGAAAAGCATCGTGAGCATGCCAAGGAACTCGGCGTTGACCACTACCTGGGCAAACCTTTCTCCGAAGAAGAACTGATGAGCCTGGTGCGGCACTACTGTGCTGCCGAGACCGTCGCTTCCGCCTGAGGCAAAAAAGCAGCAAAATCAGGCTGCAGCCCAGGCGGGACGCTGGTAAGTGGCTCCTGAAAAATAAAAAGGCTTGAGAGCTTCTCTCAGGCCTTTTTCACGACCGCATAGCGCTGCAGCGTCAGCGCCCGGGCTTCGTCGTGCCGCACGATGGGCAGCGGGTAGTCCCGGCCCAGCACCACGCCTGCGGCGGCCAGTTCCAGCGGCCCGGCCAGCCAGGGGCTGTGGATGGCAGGGGCGGGCAACTTTGCCAGCGCCGGCACATACCGGCGGATGAAGCTGCCGTCCGCGTCGAACTTTTCGCTCTGGCCCACCGGGTTGAAGATGCGGAAATACGGCTGCGCATCGCAGCCCGTGCTTGCCGCCCATTGCCAGCCGCCGTTGTTGGCCGACAGGTCGAAATCATTGAGTTTCTCGGCGAAGTAGCGCTCGCCCCGGCGCCAGTCGATGCCCAGGTCTTTCACCAGGAAGCTCGCCGTCACCATGCGCAGGCGGTTGTGCATATAGCCGGTCTGGTTGATCTGCGCCATGGCGGCGTCGACCAGCGGGTAGCCGGTGCGGCCCTCGCACCAGGCCTGGAACAGCCTGTCGGCCTTGCCGCCGCTTTCCCATTGAATCGCATCGTATTCAGGCTTGAACGCGCTGTGCACGGCATGCGGGAAGTTGCCCAGGATCTGCGCATAAAAATCCCGCCAGACCAGTTCACTGAGCCAGGTCGCGGCGCCTTCGCTGTCCCGGTGTTCCGGGCTCAGGGCTGCTGCGGCCAGGCGCCGGATCGACACCGTGCCGAAGCGCAGGTGCACGCCCAGGTAGCTGGGCCCCTTGACGGCGGGAAAGTCGCGCGCCGACTTGTAGTTGGCCATGCGGCTTTTGAATTCCTCAAAAAGCCGGTCTGCGCCTTCGCTGCCTGTGGGTATCTTGAGCGCCGCCAGATTGGTCTTTTCAAAGCCGAGCCCGGCCAGCGAGGGAACGGCACGCTTTTCATCGGGCACGGCCGCCAGCGCTGCCGCGTAACGCTCTACCGGGTAAGGCTTGAGGTAAAAATCGTCCACCTTTTTGAGCCAGGCGTTCCTGTAGGGCGTGAACACCGTGTAAGGCTTGCCCGCCTGCGTCAGCACCTCCTGGCGCTCAAAAATTACGTGGTCCTTGAAGCTGTGGAAGGCCACATCCCGGTCTTCCAGCGCGGCCTGCACGGCGGCGTCGCGCGCGAGGGATTGGGGTTCGTCGTCATGGTTGGCGAACACTGCGTCAACCGGCAGTTCCGCAGCCAGCCGCGGCACGGTGTCGCCGGCGCGGCCATGCACCATGATGAGGCCCGAATGCGGATTGCCGTTCGCGGCGCCCAGCCGTTGCAGCTGGCCGTCCAGGCTCAGCACGGATTTGTGTATGAATTCCACACGGCGGTCGGCCCGGGGCAGGGTGTCCAGGATGTCACTGTCGAACACGAAGACACAAAACACCTGCTTACAAGCTTTTAGCGCGTGGTACAGCGCGGCGTTGTCCTGAACTCGCAGGTCGCGCCTGAACCACATCAGGCCGGCCCGGTATTTCTTTTGCATGGTGGGATGGTAGCGAAAGCGACGGCATGCCTTGGTCCCGGCCGTCGAGTGCGCGTAAAATCCTCCCATGGCCACGGATTCCGCATCGATCAACCTCACGCATCACTTCCTCATCGCCATGCCGGGGATGGATGACGAAGCTTTCGCCAAAAGCGTGGTCTATATGTGCGAGCACAGCGACCGCGGCGCGCTGGGGCTGGTCATCAATAAGCCCAGCGACATCAACCTCAAAAACCTGTTCGACAAAGTCGAGCTGCCCCTGCGCCGCGACGACCTGACGCAGGCCCCGGTATTCCAGGGCGGCCCGGTGCAGACCGAGCGCGGTTTTGTGCTCCACGAATCCATGATGCCCGGCAACGAATCGGTGTATGCGTCGACCATGACGATTCCCGGCGGCCTCGAAATGACCACCTCCAAGGACGTGCTGGAAGCGCTCTCCACGGGCGCTGGCCCGCGCCGGGTGTTTGTCTCCCTGGGTTATTCGGCCTGGGGTGAAGGCCAGCTCGAATCGGAAATCTCCGACAACAGCTGGCTCACCGTCGCCGCCGACGTCGGCGTGATCTTCGACACGCCGGTCGAGCAGCGCTACGACAAGGCGCTGATGCTGCTGGGCCTCCAAAGCTGGATGCTCTCTCCCGAGGCCGGCCACGCATGAGCCTCGCGGCCATGCCTTCCCCGGCCGTCAAGGCCAATTCCAACCTTCACACCTTTCTGGCTTTCGACTTCGGTCTCAAGCGCACCGGCGTGGCCACCGGCAATGTGCTGACACGCACCGCCTCGCCGCAGGCCACCATTTCCGCGGAAGGCAGTGATGCCCGCCTCAAGGCCGTGGAAGCGCGCATCAAGGAATGGCAGCCCGATGCGCTGGTGGTCGGCATTCCCTTCCACCCCGACGGCGCCAGCCACGACAATACCCTGCGCGCGCAGAAGTTCGCCCGCCAGCTGCGCGGCCGCTTCGGCCTGCAGGTCTTCGAAGTCGATGAGCGCTACAGCACCACCGAAGCCCTGGCCGGCGGCGCGCTTGACGCCGACGCCGCTTCGGCCTGCATCATCCTCGAACAGTTTTTAAGGAGTCTTCCATGAGCAGCCTGACATTGGACGCCGAGGCGCTGTACAGCGACCTGCTGCGCGGCATGCGCCAGCAGCTGGCGTCCTATCCCCAGCCGCCCATGCTGGTCGGTGTGGCCTCGGGCGGCGCCTGGCTGGCGCTGCGCCTGCAAAAAGACCTGGGCCTGGCCGGCGAGGCCGGCATTTTGTCGTCCTCCATGCACCGCGACGATTTTTCGCAGCGCGGCCTGGCTTCCAGCGGGCAGACATTGTTGCCCTTCGACGTGAACGGCGCCCACCTCATCGTGGTCGACGACGTGCTCTACACCGGGCGCACCATCCGCGCCGTGCTCAACGAACTGTTTGACTACGGCCGACCCGCCAGCGTCAAGCTGGTGGTGCTGGTGGACCGCGGCGGGCGCGAGCTGCCGGTGCAGCCCGACCTTGCCGTGGCGCGGGTGGCGCTGCCGGCCTCGCAGTCGCTGGAACTGGCGCGCGCCGAAGACGGCAAGTTCAGTTTCCAGGTGCAGGACCACCAGGCCTGAGCCATTCCAGAATAAAACGAGACCCATAAGAGAACAAGAGGAGTCCACACCGTGCTGTACCGACGAAACCCGCAACTCAACAAGAACGGCGAGCTGATCCACCTGCTGTCCATCGAAGGCCTGCCCAAGGCCACGCTGACGCAAATCCTGGACACCGCCGCCAACTTCGTCAGCGTCAACAACCGCGAAGTCAAAAAAGTCCCGCTGCTGCGCGGCAAGAGCGTTTTCAACCTGTTTTTTGAAAACTCCACGCGCACCCGCACCACCTTCGAGATCGCTGCCACGCGCCTGTCGGCCGACGTCATCAACCTGGACATCGCGCGCTCCTCGGCCTCCAAGGGCGAGTCGCTGCTGGACACCATCGCCAACCTGAGCGCCATGGCGGCCGACCTGTTTGTGGTGCGCCACAGCGAATCGGGCGCGCCCTACCTGATCGCCCAGCACGTGGCCCCGCACGTGCACGTCATCAACGCCGGCGACGGGCGCCACGCGCACCCCACGCAGGGCCTGCTGGACATGTACACCATACGGCACTACAAAAAGGATTTCAGCAAGCTCACCGTCGCCATCGTCGGCGACGTGCTGCACTCGCGCGTGGCGCGCTCCGACATCCACGCGCTGACTACGCTGGGCTGCCCCGAGGTGCGCGTGGTCGGCCCCAAGACCCTGGTGCCGGCCGACATGGCGCAGATGGGCGTGCGTGTCTGCAACACGCTCGAAGAAGGCATCAAGGACGCCGACGTGGTCATCATGCTGCGCCTGCAGAACGAACGCATGTCGGGCGCGCTGCTGCCCAGCAGCCAGGAGTTCTTCAAGAGCTTTGGCCTGACCACCGAGAAGCTGCAGCTGGCCAAACCCGACGCCATCGTCATGCACCCCGGCCCTATCAACCGAGGCGTCGAGATCGACTCGGCGGTGGTCGACGGCACGCAGAGCGTGATCCTGCCGCAGGTCACTTTCGGCATCGCGGTCCGCATGGCGGTCATGAGCATAGTTGCAGGAAACGAAGCATGAAGATACTCATCAAGAACGGCCGCGTCATAGACCCCGGCTCCGGTTTCGACGAAACCTGCGACGTCGCCATCGCGGCCGGCCGCATCGTCTCGCTCAAAAACACACCCGCCGATTTCGCGCCCAACAAGACCATAGACGCCACGGGCTGCATCGTCGCGCCCGGCCTCATTGACCTGTCGGCCCGGCTGCGCGAGCCTGGGCATGAACACGAAGGCATGCTCGAGAGCGAGCTGGCCGCGGCCGTGGCCGGCGGCGTGACCAGCCTGGTCTGTCCGCCCGACACCGACCCAGTGCTCGACGAGCCCGGCCTGGTCGAGATGCTCAAGTTCCGCGCCGAAAAGCTGCACCAGTCGCGCGTGTTCCCGCTGGGCGCGCTGACCCGCGCGCTCAAGGGCGAAACGCTGACCGAGATGGTCGAGCTGACCGAGGCCGGCTGCGTCGGTTTCAGCCAGGCCGAAGTGCCGCTGGCCAACACCCAGGTGATGATGCGCGCGCTGCAATACGCCTCGACCTTCGGCTACACCGTGTGGCTGCGGCCGCAGGAGCTCTACCTGGGCCAGGGCGTGGCCGCCAGCGGCGCGCTGGCCACGCGCCTGGGCCTGAGCGGCGTGTCCGTCGCCGCCGAGACCATCGCGCTGCATACGATTTTTGAACTGGTGCGCGCCACCGGCGCGCGCGTGCACCTGTGCCGCATCAGCAGCGCCGCGGGTGTGGCGCTGGTCGCCAGGGCCAAGGCCGAGGGCCTGGCCGTGAGTTGCGACGTGAGCATCAACAGCCTGCACCTGACCGACGTGGACATCGGCTACTTCGACAGCCGCATGCGGCTGGATCCGCCGCTGCGCCAGCAGCGCGACCGCGACGCCATACGCCAGGGCCTGGCCGACGGCACCATCGATGCGCTGGTGTCCGACCACACTCCGGTTGATGAAGATGCCAAGACGCTGCCCTTCGCCGAGGCCGAGCCGGGCGCCACGGGCCTGGAACTGCTGTTGGGCCTGGCCTGCAAGTGGGGCAGCGACAGCGGCGCCGGGATGGTTCGCGCGCTGGCAGTGCTGACCAGCGAGCCCGCGCGCGTGCTGGGTGACGCACTGGGCACGCTGCAAAGCAGTTCAGGCCGGCTGGTCAAAGGCGGTGTGGCCGATCTCTGCGTGTTCGACCCCAAAGGCGAATGGACGGTCGAGCCGGCCGCGCTGCGCAGCCAGGGCAAGCACACCCCGTTCTCTGGCCACCAGATGCCGGTGCGCGTGCGATGGACCGTGGTGGGTGGTCAGCTCGCCTACGAAACTTCGCACTGAGGCGCACGCAAGCCCATGAGATGGCTTCGCTTCTGCTGGACGCTGCTGCGCGCCACCGTGCACGCGGTGCAAGGCTTCTGGACGATTAAAACGCGGTTTCCCAAGCTGGACCAGGCCGACCGCGAGGCGCGCGTGCAGGTCTGGGCCGGCGCCATGCTGCGCATCGTCGGTATCGAACTGATCGTCATGGGAACCCCGCCCGCCGCCGGCCCCGCGCTGCTGGTGGCCAACCATATCTCGTGGCTGGACATCCTGGTGATGCATGCCTCGCGCCACTGCCGTTTTGTTTCGAAGTCGGATGTGCGGGACTGGCCTTTTGTGCGCACGCTGTCCGACGGTGCCGGCTCGCTGTACATCGAGCGCGCGTCGCGGCGCGACGCGCACCGGGTGGTCACGCAGATGGCCGAACGCCTGCAGGCCGGCGACATCCTGGCGGTGTTTCCCGAAGGCACGACGGGCGACGGCATCACGCTCAAGCACTTCCATGCCAACCTGATCCAGGCGGCCATCGAGGCCTCGGTGCCGGTGCAGCCGGTGGCGCTCAAGTTCGTCGATGCCGCCAGCGGCGCCACGAGCTTCGCGCCCAGCTATGTGGATGACGAGACCCTGGCCGGCTCGATCTGGCGGACCTTGACGGCGCCGCCGCTCAAGGCGGTGGTGGTCTTCGGCGAGCCGCAGCAGCCCCAGGGGCAGACGCGGCGAATGTGGGCGCAGACGCTGCGCGAAGATATTGAAAGCTTGCGGCAGCAGGCTGAGAGCCGCTAACAAAACCCTCCTGGCGTTGTTGCGCCGCCTTGCCGTGCTGGTGCACTGTCTGCGGCGACGCGCCTAGCCAGGACCGCTTCGCTGGGTTTTGTGAGCGGCTCTCAGGCACCAGTTTCTCGCGGGAAGGTCACGACGTGGTCGACCTCGGCCCGTATGCCTATCCACTCGCCCAGCGCGTGGTTGTGGTGTGAAGGCACATGCGCCATCACCGTCTCGCCCGTCTGCAGCTTGAGCGTGTACAAAAACTCCGACCCGCGAAAGGCCTTGCGCTGGATCTGCGCTTTGACCGGGGCGTTGTCGTCGTGCACGATGTCGTCGGCGCGCAGCAGCACGTCGCACAAGCCGCCGGCATAAGCGCCCGGCAAGGGGCATTCCAGCATGTCCGTGAGGTCGCCGAGCGCGGTGTGCACCACCACCTCGTCGCCGAGCTGCTCGATATGGGCTTGCGCGAACACGCCATGGCCGATGAAGTCGGCCACAAAGCGCGTGGCGGGGCGGTGGTAGAGCGCATAGGCCTCGTCCCACTGGTGCAGGCGCCCCTGGTGCATCACGCCGATGCGGTCGCCGATGGCGAAGGCCTCGAGCTGGTCGTGCGTGACGAACAGGGCGGTCGCCCCGGCGGCCTTGAGGATGCCGCGCACCTCGTGCGCCAGGCGTTCCCGCAGGTCCACGTCGAGGTTGGAAAAAGGCTCATCCAGCAGCAGCAGGCGCGGCTGCGGCGCCAGTGCCCGTGCCAGCGCCACGCGCTGCTGCTGGCCGCCCGAGAGTTCATGCGGGAAACGCTTGTGCACATTGCCCAGGCCGACGAGATCCAGCACCTCGCCCACGCGCTGCTGCCGCTGGGCGGCAGGCAGGTGGGTGAGGCCGAAAGCGACGTTGTGGGCGGCGTCGAGGTGGGGAAACAGCGCGTAATCCTGGAACACCATGCCGATGCGGCGGGATTCGGCCGGAATATGGACGGTGGCGCTGCTGACAAGCTGCCGGGCCAGCGTGATGCTGCCGGCACCGGCGTGCTCCAGGCCGGCGACGGCCCGCAGCAGGGTGGTTTTTCCGCAGCCCGAAGGGCCGATCAGGACCCCGATCTCCCCCGCCTGGAGGCTGAAAGACACGCCGTCGACCGCTGGTTTGGAACGGCCGGCATAGTGCACGCCCAGCTGGGAGATATCCAGAAACATGGGTTCGATTGTAGATGCTTACAATTCTCATTTGCAGTGACCGCTGCAACACCATGGCGCACGCAGCAAAGGGGAGGGCCCTTTTTCTGCAGAGGCCTGTTTCCGGGGCTACATGCTGCGTCGCTTTATCTCTGTTCTTCCTCCCGTTGCGCTCTTTCTGCTGGTGGCCCTGCTCACGCTGCCGGTCGTCGCCGTGGCGCTGTCCTGGCTGCAGTTCGACGCCCAGGCACAGTCCATCCTGCTGCAGATGCTGCAGACGGTGCTTCCCGACTACACAGCGACTTCCTTGCTGCTGTGCATCAGCGTGGCCTTCGGCGTGGCGGTGGTGGGCATGGCGACGGCCAGCGCGGTGACCTTGTTCGAGTTTCCGGGCCGCCGGGTGTTTGAATGGGCGCTGCTGCTGCCGCTGGCCATGCCGGCCTATGTGCTGGCCTATGCGTATACCGACTTTCTGCAGTACGCCGGCCCCCTGCAAAGCTGGCTGCGTTCGTCGTTCGGCCTGCAGGGCCGGCTGCTGCCCGAGGTGCGCAGCCTGGGCGGCGCGGTGCTGGTGTTCACCGTCGCGCTTTACCCTTATGTCTACCTACTCGCGCGCACGGCTTTGTCCGAGCGCGCCGTTCACCTGATGGAGGCGGCCCGGCTGCTGGGTGCGCCGCTGTCGCGCCGCATCCGCGGTGTGGCGCTGCCCCTGGCGCGCCCGGCCGTGGCCGCCGGTGTCGCGCTGGCGCTGATGGAAACCCTGGCCGACTTCGGGGTTTCCAGCTACTTCGGCATCCAGACCTTCACCGCCGGCATCTACAAGGCCTGGCTGTCCATGGACAACCGCATCGCCGCCGCCCAGCTGGCCACGGTTCTGCTGTTTTTCGTCGCGCTGCTGCTGTGGATAGAACACGGCGCGCAAAAACGCATGCGTTTTGCCACCGGGCGTGGCGCGCGCGCCGGTGCGCAGGACGCGGCGCCGGTGCAACTGCAAGGCCTGCGCGCCCTGTCGGCCTGGTGTGTGTGCGCCGTGCCGATCGCGCTGGGGTTTGTGCTGCCGGTGCTGTTCATGCTGCGCCCGCTGGTCCTGGGCTGGGACAATTTGCTGTGGGACAAATTCTTCGGCTGGACCTTGAACAGCGTCTGGCTGGCAGGCCTGAGCGCGCTGCTGGCCACCGGCCTGGCATTGGGCCTGGCCTTCGCCGTGCGCCGCAAGCCGCACCTGCTGACCCGGGTGGCGGTGCAACTGGCCAGCCTGGGCTATGCGGTGCCGGGCGCGGTCATCGTGGTCGGCCTGCTGCTGCCCGTGGGCTGGCTGCAGGCGGCCGCGCCGCAAACCGGCGCGGGCTACTGGGTCACGGCGACCGTGCTGGGCATTGTCTGGGCCTACCTGGTGCGCTTCAGCGCCGTGGCCCTGCAAAGCCTGCAAAGCGGTTATTCGCGCATTCCCGCCAGCTTTGACGACAGCGCGCGCATGCTGGGCACACCCGGCTTGGGCATACTCGCGCGCGTGCACTGGCCGCTGCTCAAGCGCTCGGTCGCGGCGGCCGGCCTGCTGGTGTTTGTCGACGTCATGAAAGAGCTGCCCGCCACGCTGGTGTTGCGGCCCTTCAACAGCGACACCCTGGCGGTCGTCACCTACCAGCTGGCGCGCGACGAGCGGCTCGGCGAAGCCGCCTTGCCGGCGCTGGCCCTGGTGTTGGTCGGCCTGCTGCCGGTGGCGTTGCTGAGCCGCACGCTGCGCTCAAAGTAAGGGGCAGCCCTCAGGGCTTCGCCTTGATGTAGCGGTACTCCTGCGTCAGCCCGCCGAAGCCGTAGGCCTCCGCGCGCACGTCGTGCACATAGATGTAGCTTTCATCGTGCACATTGCCCAGCAGCTTGCCGAAGGCGGCAAAGGCCTCGGCCACGTACTGCGCCTTTTCGTCCTTGGTGTTGGTGCCGTCCACCACCTTGATGTCGAAATAAAAACTGTTCTTGCCCTGGCTGGCCAGCGTGCTGCCGCCCACGATCCAGTGCTCGGGCGGCACGAAGTCGATGGCGATGGCGGTCAGTTCGCGTTTTTTGCGCAGGATGCGCGTGGTCAGCTCCAGCAGGGTTTCGGCGATGGCGTTCGTCAGCTGGGGGCTGGCGGGCTGGCTGACTTTGACATTGAGGATGGGCATGTGATTTCTCCGGTGGGTTGAAATAAATAGTTAGCTATGCAACTATATGGGTAAAAAAAAGGACATGGAAAAGCGTTTCGTGCGCTTCATTTCAGCGCGGAAGACACGCTCCTGACACGGGCTACGGTTTCATCGAAGTTCTCCTTTCCGATCTGTTGCTGGATGCGGCGTGTCACGTCGCCGCTGGCTTTGGTGATGCCGGCATGCATTGCTTCGGCATCGGCGGTGGGGAACACGGCCCAGTGGCGGCCGTCGGATTCCAGGCTCCTGCGTTCAATCAGCCCCAGCGCCTGCAGGCCGTCGAGCAGGCGCGTGGCGGTGGGGCGCGAAATTGTCAGTTCGTCGGCGATCTCGTGCTGCAGCATGCCGGGTTGCTTGAGCACCAGCCGCAGCATGAAACCTTGCGAGGGGGTGACGCCGAAGGGCTTGAAAGCCAGCGTCCACTCCTTGTCGACCAGGCGGGCCAGCGCGGTGGTATTGAAATAAAGGCAGTGGTCAAACATGGATGCACTGTAGCAGTAATTAATTAGCTATGCAACTAGTTTGAAAGCCACACCTTTTACCGAGTTGTAAGCATGAGCCTACGCCCATCGAATACGCGGGCCTACGGCGGGCGGACGGCACCCGCCGTAAGGTGAATTCATGTCCCTTTCCCGCAAGCGTCGTGCTTGCGGCCACTGGGCGGATTACCCTTTTTTTTGAGGAGAACACTATGAATCACGACCGCATGGAAGGCAATTGGCGCCAGTTCAAAGGCAAGGTCAAAGAGCAGTGGGGCAAGCTCACCGACGACGACCTGGACGTGATCGCCGGAAAGCGCGAACAGCTGCTCGGCAAGATTCAGGAGCGCCACGGCATCAGCAAGGAAGAAGCTGAAAAGCAGGTCGCCGTGTGGAAAGACCGCAACCCGACGGACTTCTTCGAGCGCTACTGATCCACCTTCTTTCATCCGCAACACCCTAGCGACCACAACGATTTACACCATCCCAAGGAGCAAACTATGAAAACCAGACTGCTGATGCTGACCGCCGTGATGTCCTGCGCTTTCGCCGGCAACGCCATGGCACTGACCAAAGAAGAGTACAAAGCCCAGAACGACCGCATCTCGGCCGACTACAAGGCCAGCCGCGACAAATGCGGCACCCTGAAGGACAACGCCAAGGACATCTGCGTCTCGGAGGCCAAGGGTGTTGAGAAAGTCGCGAAGGCTGAAAACGAGGCCCAGTACAAGCCCAGCCCGCGCAACACCGAAAAGGTCGCTTTCGCCAAGGCCGATGCCGCCTACGACACCGCCAAGGAAAAGTGCGATGACCTCAAGGGCAATGCCAAGGATGTCTGTGTGAAGGACGCCAAGGCCGCCCATGTCAAGGCCAAGGAAGACGCCAAGGTCACCAAGACAGCCGCTGATACCAGCAAGGACAAGACCGACAAGGTCGCCGAAGCCAAAAAAGACGCCAGCTCGGAAAAACGTGAAGCCGATTACAAGGCCGCCAAGGAGCGGTGCGATGCGTTGACCGGTGCCGCCAAAGACGGGTGCCAGAATGACGCCAAGGCCAAGTACGGCATGAAGTAATGTGGGGCTGCGTCCAGCGGCACTCATCGGGGGTCACGGCCCCCCAGGAAATCCCGGCCATGTACCTGCATGCCGGGATTTCTCATATCCGGCACCGTCTTTCCCAAGGACAGCACTGGGGCAAGGTAGCCGCTCCGGCGGTTTTTCCGGAGGGGCTCCTAAAATAAGTGCTGCGCGGCAGCCGTAGTGACCGCCCGCTTAATAACAAAGGTCCGCATGCTTGTTCAGGATGGTTTGCCCGCGCGCGAGCGCACGCGTGCGCTGCTGGTCATCATCCTCGGCATCGTCATGGCGGTGCTTGACGGCACCATCGTCAACCTCGCGCTGCCCGACATCACGCGTGAGCTGAACGCCACGGCCGCGCAGTCCATCTGGGTCATCAATGCCTACCAGGTCGCCACGCTGGCGCTGCTGCTGCCCCTGGCCACACTGGGTGACATCGTCGGCTACCGCCGCGTCTACCTGGTCGGCCTGTCGGTGTTCACGCTGGCCTCGCTGCTCTGCGCACTGGCCGATTCATTGACCACGCTGGCGCTGGCCCGCGTGCTGCAGGGCCTGGGTGCTGCAGGCCTCATGAGCGTCAACACGGCGCTGGTGCGCTTGATCTACCCGAAACACCTGCTGGGCCGTGGCATTGCCATCAACTCGCTGGTGGTGGCCACAGCCTCGGTGGCCGGGCCCTCGATCGCAGCGGCCATCCTCTCCGTGGCTTCCTGGCCCTGGCTGTTCGCGCTCAACGTGCCTTTCGGCCTGCTGTCGGTGTGGCTGGGCCGCAAGGCCTTGCCTGACAACCTGTCCAGGTCTCAGGGCCGGCTGTCGCCGCTCGACGTGGCGCTCAATGCGCTGATGTTCGGCCTGGTGTTCCTGGGCGTCGACGGCCTCGGTGTCCGTGTCGAAGCCGTGCCCGGCGGCGCACCTGCCGGTTCGCTGTGGTTGCCGCTGGCCGAACTCGTAGCGGGCATCGTCATCGGCGTCATTTATGTGCGGCGCCAGCTGGCCCAGCCGGTGCCGCTGTTTCCGCTGGATCTGCTGCGCATCCCGGTGTTCGCGCTGTCCATGGGGACGTCTATAGGCGCTTTCTGTGCGCAGACCCTGGCCTATGTGAGCCTGCCCTTCCTGCTGCTGGGCAATTACGGCTTCAGCCACCTGCAGGCCGGCCTGCTGCTGACGGCCTGGCCGCTGGCCATTGTGGTCACCTCCCCCGTGGTCGGGCGGCTGATAGGGCGCTACTCGGGTGGCCTGCTGGGCGGCACCGGCATGGCGCTGCTGTCGCTGGGCCTGGTCCTGCTGGCCGTGCTGCCGCCGCATCCGTCGCAGCTCGACATCGTCTGGCGCATGGCGCTGTGCGGCGTGGGCTACGGCCTGTTCCAGTCTCCCAACAACCACACCATCATCACCTCGGCGCCACCGCACCGCAGCGGCGGCGCCAGCGGTATGCTGGGCACGGCGCGGCTGACCGGCCAGACCTTGGGCGCGGTCCTGCTGGCGATGATTTTTACGATGTTCGACCCGCAGGGCGGACACGGCTCCTTTGTTGCCTTGTGGCTGGCGGCCGGTTTTGCGGCGCTGGCGGGAATCTGCAGCGCCTTGCGTATGCGCCAGCCTTAAGCGCGAGCGACCGCTGCGGCTTGCTGGATGCTTTGCAGCGTGACACGGCCCAGCGGCTTGCCCTCCACATCCACAATGCCGGCCTCATTCGCGCCGGCGTCCAGCATGGCCGACAAGGCGTCGCGCAGTGGCGTCGCAGCCGGCAGGCGTGGTGCATTGGCGGCGGGCGTGCCGCTCTCCACATAAGGGCCCGCCGTCAGCAAGGCCAGCCGTTTGAGCGAACGGTCGCCGCCCACAAAGGCTTCGACGAAGGCATCGGCCGGGTGCGCGAGTATGCGTTCCGGCGTGTCGTACTGCACCACCTTGCCGCTGCGCAGGATCGCGATGCGTGAGCCCATGCGAATGGCTTCGTCGATGTCGTGCGTGACGAACACAATGGTCTTGCCGAGTTCGCGCAGGATGCGCAGGAATTCATCCTGCAGGCGCGCGCGCGTGATCGGGTCTATGGCGCCGAAAGGTTCGTCCATCAGCATCACCGGCGGGTCTGCCGCCAGCGCGCGCGCCACGCCCACGCGTTGCTTCTGCCCGCCCGAGAGTTCGCGCGGAAAGCGGTGGCGGTAAATCGACGGATCCATGTGGACCAGCGCCAGCAGTTCGTCCACGCGCCTGGCGATGCGGGCTGAATCCCAGCCCAGCATTTTGGGCACGGTGGCCACGTTCTCCGCCAGGGTCATGTGCGGAAACAGGCCCACCTGCTGGATCACATAGCCGATGGAGCGGCGCAATTCGACCGCGTCGATCTTGGTGACGTCGCGCCCGCCGACCTCGATGCGGCCCGAATCGGGCTCGACCATGCGGTTGATCATGCGCATGGTGGTGGTCTTGCCGCAGCCCGAGGGGCCGATCAGCACGCAGATTTCGCCCGTGTTGACGGTCAGCGACAAGCCGTCGACGGCCGACTGGGCGCTGCCGCCGAAGGACTTGGTGAGGCGGTCGAGTGTGATCATGCGCGAAGCCCTTGCGGAGTCATGCGGCGCTGCAGCGCGCCAAAAAGAAAGTCGGTGCCCAGCGCCAGCAGCGCCACCGGGATGGCGCCCACCAGCAACTGGGGAACGGCCATCATCGCGATGCCCGCGGTGATGAAGTCGCCCAGCCCGCCGCCGCCTATGAAGGCGGCCAGCACTGCACCCGAAATGATCTGCACCGCGGCCGTGCGCAGGCCCGCAAAGATCACCGGCATGGCCATGGGCAACTCCACATGCCACAGCAGGGCGGCGCGTGTCATGCCCATGCCGATGGCAGCGTCCACCGCGTCGGCATCCACGCCGCGCATGCCGACGATGGTGTGCGTCACGATGGGCGGCAGCGCGATCAGCGTGAGGGCAAACAGTGCAGGGGTAAAACCGGTGCCCAAAATCGGCATCACCAGCGCCAGCACGGCCAGCGAGGGCAGGGTCCGGCCCACGTTGGCGGCATTGACCACGGCCAGCGACAAGCCGTTCCTGCGCGCCACGGCAATGCCGGCCGGAATGCAAATCAACGCGGCGATGAGCAGCGCCGACGCGGACAGCGCGACGTGCACGCCGAGCGCGCGGTAAAACTGCGCGGGATGGGCAAGGACATAGTTCGAGGCGTCGGCAAGCATCAGGGCCTCTTGGGTGGTCAGGCTGCGCGCCGGTGTTTCAGGCGCCGCTCGAGCAGGGCCAGGCCCAGGTCAACGACGACGGACAGCAGGCAGACGGTCAGCGCGCCGGTCCAGATCTTGGCCGGGTGGTCGCTGGCGATGCCGTTGAAGATCAGCGTGCCCAGCCCGCCTGCGTTGACGTAGGCGGCCACCACCGTCACGCTGATCACGGTGACGGCCGAGACGCGCAGGCCGGCCACAATCAGCGGCAGGGCCAGCGGCAGCTCGATGCGCCGCATGATCTGCGCCTTGTTCATGCCCATGCCGCGCGCCGCGTCGATGATGTCGGCCGGCACCTCGCGTATGCCCGTGGCCACGCTGCGGATCAAGATCATCAGCGAAAAAGCCACCATGGTGATGATCGCATTCGTGCGGCCCAGGCCCACCACGGGAATCAAAAAAGCCAGGAAAGCCAGTGTCGGGATGGTGTACAGAAAGCCCGAGACGGTCATGACCGTGCCGTAAAGCTTTTCGCGCCGCGCGGCCACGATGCCGATGACCAGCGACAGCGCGAAGGCAATCACCAGGGCCGTCAGCGAAATCGCGACGTGTTCCCACAGTGAATACAGCACGTCGGGCCAGTTGCGCAGAAACCAGCTCATGCTGCGCCTTGGTGAGTGGTTTCAGGGCCGAACACGCCTGCGGCGATGGCCCCCTGGATACGGTCTATGTCGGGGCCCAGCGGTCGGTCTTCGTCCAGCATGGGAACCAGCTTGCGTACCTGCGCAAAGGCGCGCCGCGCGCCTTCGCCCATCTGGCTGGTGTCGAGTTCGCGCAGATCCACCGCCTGGGCGGCCACCAGCAGTTCGATGGCGATCAGGTAGCGCACGCGCTCCACCAGTTCGCCGAGTTTCTCGGCCACGCCCAGCGCCATGCAGGCATGGTCTTCGAGTGCTTCGGACACCGGCAGGTAGTCGAGCGATCCCGGGTTGGCGCGCAGCCGCACCTCGGCCCAGAGGGCGGTCAGGGTTTTCTGCACTGTCGCAAAACCCGAATGGGCCGGGCCGTGGCGCGTGAGCTGCAGCGGCAGGCCGGTGAGCGCCGGCGACATGAAACGCTGGCTGCGCGACACCGACATGCTGGCGGCTTGCGCCAGCGCAATCGCCGAGGCGTCCAGCGCCAAGGCCAGCGCCGGCACGTGGAAGTTGCCGTTGGAGAGCATCAGCCCCTCTTCGGCCAGCACCAGCGGGCTGTCGGCCGCGCTGTTGAGTTCAATCTCGACCTGCGCGCAAGCCGCGTCCACCATGTCGCGCACGGCGCCGTGCACCTGTGGCACCACGCGCATGGACACCGGGTCCTGCACACGGCGCGCGGCGCCCGGCTCCAGCAGGGCGCTGCCTTTGAGCAGTTCGCGCAACTGGCGCGCCACTTCGACCTGGCCGGCCGCAGGGCGGGCTGCCACCGCACCAGGGTGCAGCGGCGACAGGTTGGCCCTGAAGCCTTCATAACCGAGCGCCACGGCGGCCAGCCAGGCATCCAGCGCCACGTTGGCGTCATGCAGCACCAGCGCGGCCCGCGCCGTGGTGGCCGCATTGGAACTGATCAAGGCGAGGCCGTCTTTGGCGCCCAAGGTCACGGGTTCAAGGCCTGCGCGCTCAAGGGCGGCAGCACCGCTCAAAATTTCACCGCGCACCTCGGCCTGGCCTTCACCGAACAAGGGCAAGGCCAGATGCGAAAGCTGGGGCAGGTCGGCCACGCCGATGGAGCCGAAGCGGGGCACCACCGGATGCACCTGGGAGTTCAGCATCGCGATGCAGGCGTCCAGCACCGCGGGCGAGACACCGGAGCCGCCGCGCGACAGGCCGGCGATGCGCGCGAACTGCATGGCGCGCACCGAGGCCTTGTCGTAGGCCGGGCCCACGGCCACGGCACGGGCGCGCACGGCGCGGCGCTGGTAGTCTTCAAGATCGCCCTCGGCCAGCACAGCGCCGGTGTTGGCGCCCAGCGCCGAATTGAGGCCGTAGATCGCCTGGCCCGAGATGGCCAGCCGCATGACCAGCTCGCGCGCTGCCACCACACGTTTACGCGCCTGCGGCGCCAGCGAAACAGTCTCGCCGCTGCGCGCCACGCGCACCAGGTCCTGGATGCCCAGCCATTGTTCCCCGACCGCGAGTGTCATGGCGTGCAAGCTTTCACGTGATGCGCTGAAACGGTGCGGGTTTATTTGACGAGGCCCTTGGCCTTCAGGAATTCGCGGGCCACGTCCTTGGGCTCGAGTTTCTCGCCGTCGACCTGGTAATTCATCTGGGCCATGGAGGTTTCGTCGAGCAGGGCGCTCACGCGGTTCAGCACTTCGCCGATCTTCGGGTTGGCGTCCAGCGCTTCCTTGCGGATCACCGGCACCACGAAGTAGGGCGGCCACAGGCTCTTGTCGTCGCGCAGGCGCTTGAGCTTGAGCGCGCTGATCATGCCGTCGGTCGAGTAGCCGTTGACGACCTGGATCTGGTCGTTCTTCAAGGCCTGGTAGCGCAGGCCGATGGCCATCTGCAGGTCTTCACCGAAGACCATGTCGTACTTGGCCTTGAGGCCCGGCAGGCCGTCCTTGCGGTCGCGGAACTCGGGGCCGGCGCCGACCTTGAGGTCTTTGGCGGCCTTGGCCAGGTCGGACAGGGTCTCCAGCTTGAGCTTTTGCGCGGTGTCGGCGCGCACCACCATCACATAGCCGTTGTTCAGGTTGGACTGGTTGAGCACCACAAAGCCCATCTTGGCATAGGCATCCTTGACCTTGTCGTAGACCGCCTTGGCGTCCGTCATGGGCTCCTGCTTGAGTACGGCCAGCAGCATGGTGCCGGTGTACTCGGGGTAGAAGTCGATCTGCTTTTCTTCCATTGCCTTCTGGGCGATCAGCGTGCCGCCCAGGTTGAGTTTTTTCTCGGTCTTGATGCCGGCGGCCTCAAGCGCCTGCGCGTAGATTTCGGCCAGCACGAACTGCTCGGTGAAGTTTTTGGACCCGACACGCACGGCCTGCTGGGCGTGGGAGGTGAGCGGCGCGAAGGTGGCCAGCGCGAAGGCGGACAGGGCCAAAAGTTTGCTGATCTTCATACTGATCTCCGAATGAACTGAAACAAGGAATCTTCCGGCTTGATTTCATTCCCAATTCAACGCGATAGGTCGTTGCGCCGCCTTGCCGTGCTGTAGCACTGTCTGCGGCGACGCGCCTACTCTCGCATCGAATTGAAAATGAAATCTTGTATGCACATCCCGTGCCTGGAAATCACGCCATCCTGGTGCGTCCAGCGCCTCAACTTGTATATACAACCTAATAATAGTAGCATATGGAAATAGCGCGTGCAAGACGGAAAATCACCCGGTGATCCCTGTTTTCCGCATAAACAAAACAACAAGCGGAAGTCTGGCCACCGGTGCCCTTTTCGCCCTTTTTCCGCTTTACCCCGGCCTCATCGCCGGTCCCATCTCCAGTGTCCTTTCTTCCTTCCGTCTCCCTCCTGAAAGCCAGTGTGCCCGGCGCCATGGTGTGTGTGGTCATCGCGCTGGCGGCGACCTTCCTGTCCGAGCATTACGGCGGCCCCCAGCTGCTGTATGCGCTGCTGATAGGCCTGGCTTTTCACTTCCTCAACAGCAACCCCAAGGTCAAGACCGGCGTTGATTTTTGCGGCCGCACCTTGCTGCGTGTCGGCGTGGCCTTGCTGGGCGCGCGCATCACGCTGACGCAGGTCGCCAAGCTGGGTGTAGAGACGGCGCTGGTGATCGTCGTCGCGGTGGCGCTGACCATCGGGTTCGGCCTGCTGCTCGCGAAATGGCTGAAGCGCCCGCGCGAAGAGGGTGTGCTCTCGGGCGGTGCGGTCGCCATCTGCGGCGCCTCCGCCGCGCTGGCGATTTCCTCGGTGCTGCCGCAGACCAAGGAGAACGAGCGCTTCACCCTGCTGGCCGTGGTCGGCGTCACGGTGCTCTCCACGCTCAGCATGATTTTTTATCCCTTCGCCCTCAAGCTGATAGGGCTGGAGCCCGCGCAGGGCGGCATCTTCCTGGGCGGCACCATCCATGACGTGGCGCAGGTGGTGGCGGCCGGCATGATGCTGGGCCCCGAGGTCGGCGACACGGCGACGGTGGTCAAGCTGTTCCGCGTGATGCTGCTGATGCCCATCGTGCTGCTGATCGCCATCAGCTATCGCAAGCACCCCGACGCCAAGGCGGTGGACGAGGAAGTCCCGCTGGTGCCCGGCTTTCTGCTGGCCTTTATCGTGCTGGTGCTGCTGGCCACCATAGGCGCTTTCACGCCGGCCATGGTCCAAGTGGCCAGTGACAGCTCACGCTGGCTGCTGGTCACGGCGATTGCAGCCGCCGGCATCAAGACCAGCTTTGAAGACCTCATGAAACTGGGCTGGCAGCCCGTGGCCATGCTGGTAGGCGAGACGATTTTGATCGCCGCGCTTGTGCTGGGCGCGGTGATTGCCCTACGGTTGGGGCTTTAAGCCGTGGGGGCCTGCAGGCCGGCCGCCTTGTGCACTTCGATGCGAATCTCCTCGGTCAGCCGCGCCTTGAGTTCGGTGAACACCGGCGTCGTCTTGACCGAGTAGTGGCGCGGGTGCGCCAGCGGAACGGCGATGTCGCATTTGATGCGGCCCGGCCGCGCGCTCATCACCACCACGCGGTTGCCCATGAAGATAGCTTCGTCGATATCGTGCGTCACAAAGAGCACGGTTTTCTGTTCGGCTTCCCAGATGCCTTGCAGCAGCTCCTGCATCAGCTCGCGCGTCTGATGGTCCAGCGCGCCGAAGGGCTCGTCCATCAGCAGGATGCGCGGGTTGTTGGCCAGGGCCCGCGCCAGCGCGGTGCGCTGCTGCATGCCGCCCGACAGCTGCTTGGGGAAGTGGTTCTCAAAACCCTGCAGGCCCACCTTCTTGATGAACTGGTGCGCGATATCGAGTTGCGCGTCCAGCGCCAAACCTTTTTCACGCAGACCGAAGCAGACGTTTTGCAGAATGCTGAGCCAGGGGAACAGCGTGTAGCTCTGGAACACCATGCCGCGGTCTGCGCCCGGGCCGGCGATGGGCTTGCCGTCCAGCACGATGCTGCCGCTGGTCGGTGTGTCCAGCCCGGCCACCATGCGCAGCAGGGTGGACTTGCCGCAGCCTGAGGGGCCGAGGATGGTGATGAAGTCGTTTTCCGCGACGCTCAGGTCGGTGGCCAGAAGCGCCACTGTGCCCGGGCCCTTGTGGGCGGCAAAGGTTTTCGACAGCTGGGTGACGGTCAGGATCGGTGTGGAAGAGGAAGAAGTCATCGGCCCAACTGTGCCCACGGGAAAAGTTTGCGATTCAGCGCCTTGAAAGCCAGGTCGGTGACGAGGCCGAAGACGCCGATCACGATGATGCCGAAGATGATCTGGTCGGTGGCCAGCAGTGCCTGGCTGTCGGTGATCATGTGGCCTATGCCGCTGGACGCGCCTATCAGCTCCGCGACGATCACATAAGTCCAGGCCCAGCCCAGCACCATGCGCAGGGTTTCGGCGATCTCGGGCGCGGCGCTGGGCAGCAGCACGCGCACCACGATGCCGCGGTCGGCCGCGCCCAGGGTGTAGGCCGCCTCCACCAGGTCGCGCCGCGTGTTGCCCACGCTCACGGCGATCATCAGCACCAGCTGGAAGAAGGAGCCGATAAAAATCACCGAGAGCTTTTGTGTCTCGCCAATGCCGGCCCACAGGATCAGCAACGGGATGAAGGCCGACGCGGGCAGGTAGCGCGCAAAACTCACAAAGGGTTCGAAGAAGGCCTCAACCGGTTTGTAGGCGCCCATCATCACGCCCAGCGGCACCGCCAGCAGGGCCGCGACGGCAAAGCCGCCCAGCACCCGCCACACCGTCATGCCGATGTCCTTGATGAAACCCTGGTTCACCAGCAGGTCGTAGCCGGACCTCAGCATGGTGAGGGGGTCGGCCAGAAAGGTCTTGGAAACGTAGCCGCCCAGCGTGAAGAAAGCCCACACGGCAAAGAACAGGATAAAGAAGCTCACCCCCAGCGCGATGCGCGCGCCGGGTGAGACGGGCTGCAATGGCCGCATGCGTATGCCGGCCTACTTCAGAAAACGGGTATCGGCCAACTTGCCCATGTCGGGCAGCGACTTGATGATGCCGGCCTCCATCAGCAGCTCGGCGGCTTCCTTGCTGAAGGCGGCGTGCTCGCCGGCAAAGAATTTCTGGTTGGCCGCGCGGTCCTGCCAGCGCAGGTATTTGGACGAGGCCTCAAAGGCTTCGCCGCTCTGCTTCACGTCGGCGCCCATGATCTCGAAGCTTTTCTTGGGCTCTTTCTGGATCATCTCGACGGCATCGAAATAGCTGTCGGCCAGAGCCTTGGCGGCCTTGGGGTTTTCGCTCAGGAACTTGGGCGTGCAGCCGAAGGTGTCCATCACCATGGGGTAGTCCAGCGTGGTGGCGAGGATCTTGCCGGCTTCCGGCTTGGCGCGCACCGCACCCAGGTAGGGCTCGTAGGTCATCGCGGCATCGACGCCGTCGGTGCCGGCGATCATGGCGTTGGCCGCGGCCTGCGGCTCGAGGTTGACGACTTTCACGTCCTTGGTGCTCATGCCGTTTTTCTTCAGCATCCAGGCCAGGGCGAAGTAGGGCGAGGTGCCCGGCGCGCTGGCAGCCACGGTCTTGCCCTTGAGGTCGCTGATCTTGGTGATGGCGGGTTTCACCACCATGCCGTCGGCACCGTAGCTTTTGTCGAGCTGGAAGATCTGCGTGGTGGCTACGCCGTTGGCGTTCCACACCACCCAGGTTTCCACCGTGGTCGCGGCGCACTGCACGTCACCCGAGGCGATCGCGAGGTGGCGGTCTTTCTGCGGAATCTTCTTGATGGACACATCGAGCCCGTTTTTCTTGAAGATGCCGGCTTCCTTGGCCAGGGTCAGCGGTGCAAAACCCGTCCAACCCGAAATGCCGATGGCGACCTTGGTCTCCTGCGCGTGGGCGGCGCCCATGGTGAGGGCGGCTGCGACGGCCAGCAGGGAGAGGGCGAGTTGTTGCTTCATGAAGAGGCTCCTGTGGGGATGGCTGTTGAGATACCGCTAATGTATGCAGGCTTCATGCCAGCCGCAAGGCGGTTAACTCGGTGATTTGGGCCTCCCCGGCCAGGCCTATGCGCCCGCCCGCCACCAATTGGTGCACCCTTTCCATGTCGGGTGCCAGGCTGCGGTCATGCATCATGGCCGGTGAGGCCTGGCGCACCAGTTGCAGCACGCCTTCAAGCACGGCCGAGCTCTTCAGCGGGCGCAAAAATTCAATGCCCTGCGCGGCGGCCAGCAGCTCGATGGCCACGATGTATTCGGTGTTGCGCAGCATGGGCTGCAGCCGGCGCGCCGCGAAGGTCGCCATGCTCACATGGTCTTCCTGGTTGGCGGAGGTGGGCAGGCTGTCCACGCTGGCCGGATGCGCCAGCGATTTGTTTTCGGAGGCCAGCGCGGCAGCCGTCACGTGCACGATCATGAAGCCGGAATTCAGGCCGGGCTCGGGTGTCAGGAATGCCGGCAGGCGCGAGGCCACGGTATCCACCAGCATGGCGATGCGCCGCTCGGTGATCGCGCCGATTTCGGCAATGGCAACGGCCAGCGCATCGCAGGCCAAAGCCACGGGTTCCGCATGGAAGTTGCCGCCGGACAGAAGCGTCTCGTCTTCAGCGAACACCAGCGGGTTGTCGGTCACCGCATTGGCTTCGCGCATCAGCACTTCCGTGGCGTAGCGCATCTGGTCCAGGCAGGCGCCCATGACTTGCGGCTGGCAGCGCAGGCAGTAGGGGTCCTGCACGCGGTCGTCGCCCTCGAGGTGTGAGCGGCGGATCTCGCTGCCCACCATGATGGCGCGGTAGGCGGCGGCGCAGGCGATCTGCCCCGGCTGGCCGCGCACCGCGTGGATGCGCGGGTCGAAGGGGCCGTCGCTGCCGCGCGCGGCGTCCAGCGTCACGGCACCCGAAATCACGGCGGCTTCAAACAGGCGGTCGGTGGCGAGCAGCGCATCCAGCGCCAGCGCGGTCGAGACCTGCGTGCCGTTGATCAGCGCCAGGCCTTCCTTGGCCGACAGCTTGACCGGCGTGATGGCGGCCTGCTTGAGCGCATCAGCAGCAGCGATTCGCTTGCCCTTGTAAAAAACCTCGCCTTCGCCAATCAGCGGCAGGCACAAATGGGCCAGCGGCGCGAGGTCACCCGAAGCACCCACCGAACCCTGGCAAGGGATCACGGGCGTGAGGCCTTTGTTGTAGAGCGCCATCAATGTATCGATGACCACTTCACGCACGCCCGAGTAGCCGCGCGCCAGGCTTGCGGCCTTGAGCAGAAGCACCAGGCGCACCACGCGTTCGGGCATGGGTTCGCCCACGCCCACAGCGTGTGAGCGCAGCAGGTTGAGTTGTAGGGTCTCCAGGTCGGCCTGCGCGATGCGCTGGTTGGCCAGCTTGCCGAAGCCGGTGTTCACACCGTAGACGGCATCCCCGCCCTGCGCGGCTTTCTGCACCAGCGCGGCACTGGCGCGAATGCCGGCCGTGGCAGAAGGGTCCATCGCCAACGTTTGCGGTGTGGTGTGGATGTCGCGCAACTGGGCCAGCGTCAGCCGGCCGGGTTCAATGGTGAGGGTCATGGTGTTGCCAAGGTAAGAGAAAAGGAAGGAGACAGCCGGGGTTTATTCGGGCTTGATGTTTTTCTGCCGTATCACCTCGGTCCAGCGCAAGGTGTCGGCCTGGATCGCGGCGGCCAGCTCGGCGGGTTTTCCGGCTGCGGCTTCCATGCCCAGCGCGGCCAGCTTCTCCTTGAGCTCGGGTCGCGCGAAGAGCTTGCCGGTCTCCGAATTGAGTTTGTCGATCACGGCGCGCGGCGTGCCGGCCGGCACCATCAGCGCGTACCAGGACACCGCTTCAAAGCGCGGCAGGCCCTGCTCGGCGATGGTCGGTGTATCAGGCATGACGGGTGAGCGCTTGAGGCTGGCCACGCCGAGGGCGCGCAGCTTGCCGCTCTTGATGTGCGGCAGCACCGAGGACATCTGCGCGAACATCATGCTGACCTGGCCGCCCAGCAAGTCATTGAGCGCCGGGCCTATGCCTTTGTAGGGCACATGCAGCAGCTGCACGCCGCTGTTGAGCGCCAGCAACTCGCCGGCCAAATGGGCCTGGCTGCCGGCACCCGGCGAGGCAAAGCTGATGCCGCCCGGCTTTTGCGCGGCCAGCGCCAGCAGTTCCTTGACGGAGCGGGCCGGTACGGCGGCGTTCACCACCAGCACGTTCTCCACCGTGGCCAGCATGGTGACGGGCGCCAGGTCGGCCGCCTTGTAGGGCAGGTTGGGGTAGAGGGCAGGATTGACCGCGATATTGCCCAAAGGGACGATGGCCAGGGTGTAGCCGTCGGGTGCGGCCTTGGCCGCCAGGTCGATGCCGATGTTGCCGGCCGCGCCCACTTTGTTGTCGACCACGGCCGGCTGGCCCATGGCGTCCGAGAGGCCCTGCGCCAGCACGCGGCCCAGCACGTCGACAGGTCCGCCGGGCGGAAAGGGCGCGATGACGTGCAGTGCTTTGGATGGGTAAGCCTGGGCTGCGGCGCCAAACGAGGCGGCGGCGAGCAGCAATGCCAGAAAAACGGGTCGTGTGATCTTCATCAAATGTCATCCAGTGCGGGCGCGGGCCCGCCGTCCATGGCCGCCAGGGGCCGGTAGTCGTTCGCGTCGGGGAAAGCAAAACCCGCGAGCAGCAGGCGTTGCATCAGCGGCGCGAGTTCGGGCGCCGTGCCCGTTGCCAGCAGCGCCTCGCGCAGGCGCGACAGCGTTTCGGCCGGCAAGGCGGCGGTGGCCACCAGCGGCGGAATCGGCAGCGCTGCCGTACTGGCAAGAATGCGCACCTGCGCGGCAAAGGCCGGGTCATAGGCCTTGAGCAGGTCGTGGTAATAACTGTCCAGCGGGCCGGCGTCTATGCGTCCCTCGGCCAGGGCCGTGATCACGCCGCGCGCGTTGATCAGTTCGCCCACGGCCTTGCGGTACAGGCGCGAGCCTTTCGCCTGGCGGTAAGGTGCCAGATGGTGGCGCAGCGCCACACCACCCGACATCGAGTCGGCCAGCGTGTAGCCGATCACGCCGCCAAACGTGTCTTCCAGGCTTTGGTAGGGCGAATCGGCGCGCACCACGATGTCGGTGAAATACACCGGCTTGCCGCCGTAGCGCGCAGGCGAGGGAATCGGCGCGGCCACCAGCGTGGGCCGTTCGCCGCGCTGCGCAAACGGCAGGCCGCACATCATGGCCAGGCCCAGGTCATCGCGCGCCCACAGCACCGACAGCGGCGCGGGCGCGTCGTAGTCGATCAGGTCCCAGGGCAGGCCCGCGCGGTCCAGCACCCAGGCCAGCAAGGCCTTCCAGTCGGCTTTGGCCGCCGGCGTGGCCGAGTACATGCGGGCGTTGGCGACCAGTGCCTCCCCTGCTTGTGGTGAATTCACGGCATGCACCCTGCTGGCCTGCTCAGCGGAAACGCAGCTTTTGCCCCAGGCCCATGCGCTTGGCTTTTTCGAGCATGAAGGCGCCCAGCGCGATGTCCGACAGCGACAGGCCGCGATGCCAGAACAGATTGGTCTCGTCCTCGCTTTCGCGCCCGGGCTTGAGGCCCGCGACGATCTGGCCGAGTTCGGCGTGCAGCGTGGCCTCCGAGAGCTTGCCGGCATCCACGTGGGCGCGCAGCGCGCCCAGCGGGCCGGCCTTGGCCTGGCCCCAGTCGTCCATCACCATCTTGTCCATGATGTCGGTCAGCGAGAGCTCCACCGCGCTCATGGTGCCGTAGGGGATCACACAAGCGCCTTTTTTGATCCACTCGGTCTTCAGCATGGGCGTGGGTTTTTCCAGGCGCGAAGCCTCGACCACGATGTCGGCGCCGCGCACGCAGGACTCCCAGTCCTCGGTCACGGTGATCTTCTTGCCCAGGTCTTTCTCAAGCTTGGCGGCAAAGGCGTTGCGGCTTTCGGGCCGGCGCGAGTGCACGCGGATCTCGTCGAAGTTGTAGATCGAGTCGAGCAGGCGCACGTTCCAGTAAGAGGTGCCGCGCGCGCCTATGTGGCCCAGGATTTTCGAGTTCTTGCGCGCCAGGTGTTTGGCGCCCAGCGCCGTGATGGCGCCGGTGCGCATGTCGGTGATGTCCGAGGCGTCGATGATGGCGATCGGCGAGCCGTTCTTGGGATCGAACAGGTTGAGCACGGCCAGCTCAGAAGGCAGGCCTTGCTCGTAGTTCTTGTAGAAGTCGCCCACCACCTTCACGCCGGCCAGGCCCAGTGGGCGTATGTAGCCGCGCAGCACGTTGAAGTGGCCGGGGTAGTCTTTCTCCGGCACCAGGTGCATGCGCGGCTCTATGGTCGTCTGCTTGTTGCCTTGCGCGTGCAGGGCCTGCTCGACGGCGGCGATGATCTCGGCGTCGGTCAGCGCCAGGGCCTGGACGTCGGGGTGGTTCAGGTAGGTGAGGTGGATCTCGGCGGTGCTATCGGACATGGGTTTCAGCTTCCTATCATGGGCAGGTTCAGCCCGTTGTCTTTGGCGCTTTGCTTGGCGATGTCGTAGCCCGCGTCGGCATGGCGCATCACGCCGGTGGCCGGGTCGTTGAACAGCACGCGGGCGAGTTTTTCCGACGCGTCGGCGGTGCCGTCGCAGACGATGACCACGCCCGAATGCTGCGAGTAGCCCATGCCGACGCCGCCGCCGTGGTGCAGGCTGACCCAGGTCGCGCCGCTCGCGGTATTGAGCAGGGCATTGAGCAGCGGCCAGTCGCTCACGGCATCGCTGCCGTCCTTCATCGCCTCGGTCTCGCGATTCGGCGAAGCGACGGAGCCGCTGTCCAGGTGGTCGCGGCCTATCACGATCGGGCCCTTGAGCTCGCCGCTTTTCACCATCTCGTTAAAGGCCAGGCCCGCGCGGTGGCGCTCGCCCAGGCCTATCCAGCAGATGCGCGCCGGCAGGCCCTGGAAGGCGATGCGCTCTTCGGCCATGTCCAGCCAGCGGTGCAGGTGCTTGTTGTCCGGGAAGAGTTCCTTCATCTTCGCGTCGGTCTTTTTGATGTCTTCCGGGTCACCCGAGAGCGCCACCCAGCGGAAAGGCCCCACGCCGCGGCAGAACAGCGGCCGTATATAGGCCGGTACAAAGCCGGGGTAGTCGAAGGCGTTGTCGACACCGAAGTCTTTCGCGACCTGGCGCAGGTTGTTGCCATAGTCCACCGTGGGGATGCCCATCTCGTGGAAGGCCAGCATGGCCTTGACGTGGACCACGCAGGACTCGCCCGCGGCTTTGGTCAGTGCGGCATGCTGGGCCGGGTCTTTCTGTGCGGCTTTCCATTGCGCAACTGTCCAGCCAATGGGCAGGTAGCCGTTGATGATGTCGTGGGCCGATGTCTGGTCGGTCACGATGTCGGGGCGCGGGCCGCCGGCTTTGGCGCGTCTGGCCAGCTCGGGAACGATCTCGGCCGCATTGCCGCACAGGGCGATGGAGACGGCTTCCTTGCGCGAAGTGTGGTGCTTGATCATCTCCAGCGCTTCATCAAGGTTGGCGGCCTGCTTGTCGACGTATCGGGTGCGCAGGCGGAAATCGATGCTGGACTGCTGGCATTCGATGTTGAGTGAGCAGGCGCCGGCAAAGGTGGCGGCCAGCGGCTGCGCGCCGCCCATGCCGCCCAGGCCGGCGGTCAGCACCCAGCGGCCCGCCAGGTCGCCCTTGTAGTGCTGGCGGGCGGCTTCCACAAAGGTTTCATAGGTGCCCTGCACGATGCCCTGGGTACCGATGTAAATCCAGCTGCCGGCCGTCATCTGGCCGTACATCATGAGGCCGGCGCGGTCCAGCTCGTTGAAATGCTCCCAGGTCGCCCATTTGGGCACCAGGTTGGAATTGGCGATCAGCACGCGCGGCGCGCCCGGGTGGGTGCGGAACACGCCCACCGGCTTGCCCGACTGCACCAGCAGGGTTTCGTCGGCCTTGAGCTTGCGCAGCGAGTCGAGGATGGCGTCAAAGGCCGGCCAGCTGCGGGCGGCCTTGCCGATGCCGCCGTAAACCACGAGCTCGTCGGGGTTTTCGGCGACTTCCGGGTCCAGGTTGTTCTGGATCATGCGGTAGGCCGCCTCGATCTGCCAGTTGGCGCAGCTCAACGTGCTGCCGCGGGGGGCACGCACCGGGCGGGCCTTGCTGTCAAGGAAAGGGGTTTGGGAAAGGTCGGACATGGGGCTGCTCCGGAAATAAAAACAAAAACTTTTCGGACGTTTTCAAAAAGGAATGCACGGCGACTGGTATAAATCGTAGTTGTCTATACAACTTGTGTCAACTGGCGTAATCTACGGTCTGTGCGCGCAAGGGGCCGCTTGGCTGCTTTTTGCGGTGACAATGATTTTTTCTTATACCTCTGTTGAACCATGGCCACCACACCACTGCCTGCCTACGGCCAAGTCAAGGCATTCATCAAAAAACGCATCAGCGCCGGCACCTGGAAGCCGGGCGACCCGGTGCCCAGCGAAGCCGTGCTGATGGAGCAGTTCGGCGTGAGCCGCATGACGGTGAACCGCGCGCTGCGCGAGTTGATGGGCGAGGGCCTGGTCACCCGCATCCAGGGCTCCGGCACCTTTGTCGCGGAACTGCACCGCATTTCGTCCACGCTTACCATTCGTGACATTCACGAAGAAGTGGTGGAGCGCGGCCATGTGCACACCTCGCGCGTGCTGCTGGCCGAATCCGAAAAAGCCAGCGCCGACCTGGCGCGCACCCTGGGCCTGCGATCAGGCGGGCGGGTGTTCCACACCATCCTGATCCATCTGGAGAACGGCGTGCCCATCCAGTATGAAGACCGCTACGTCAACCCGGCGGCGGCACCGCGCTACCTGGAAACCGATTTCAGCGAGACCTCGCCCACGCACCACCTGCTGGCCGAGGCGCCGCTGACCGAGGCCAGCTATTCCATCGAAGCCTGCCTGCCTTCGGCGCTCGAGGCCAGGCACCTGGAGATCAAGCTGGGCGAGCCCTGCCTGGCCATGATGCGGCGCACCGTGAGCGGCAGCAACATCGCCAGCGTGGCGCGCCTGGTGTATCCGGGCTCGCGCTACAGCTTTGCCGGGAAGTTTCAGGCATGAGCCCGCCGGGCCGCCCCAAGGGCTCATACCGCAGCGCAGCAGCGCGGAGGTCTCTCGCATGAACTCCACGAGCCACCCCGGCTGGAACATCGTCCGCCTGGCCGACATCCCGGCGACGCCCTGGCGCAACGGCGGCGGCGTTACGCGCGAGCTGGCCATGTGGCCCGACGCCGGTGATTGGGCCTGGCGCATGTCGGTGGCCGACGTCGACAAAAGCGGCCCCTTCTCGAAGTTCGAAGGCATAGAGCGCTGGTTCGCGGTGCTCGAAGGCGCGGGCGTGCAGCTCGATGTGGCCGGTGTGCCGCACCGTGTGACGGCCGCCGACACACCCTTGTTCTTTGACGGCGCGGCCGCCACGGATTGCGAACTGATAGACGGCAAGACGCGCGATTTCAACCTCATGGTGCGCAGGGGGGCCAAGCCTTCGCGCATGCTGCGTGTGGACGGCCGCTTTTCGGAAACCCTGCATACCGGGACCACCATCGCCGTGTACGCACACGCTTCGGCAGCCACCGTGCTGTTTGACGAGGAGACGCTGCAACTGGCCCCCGCCACTTTGGCCTGGCGTACGGTGGCGGGCAGTGCCGCGGTGCGCATCGCCGCGCAGCAAGCCCTCTGGATGGAGATCCCCGCATGAGCCTGCAACTCTGGACCCACTGCAACATCGCCACGCTGCAAGCCGGCGCGGCCCAGCCCTATGGACTGATGGAAGACGCCGCGTTGGTGGTGGAGGGCGAAACCATCGCCTGGGTCGGCCCGCGTGCCGAGCTGCCGGCCGAGCTGCTGGCCCGCTGCGGCGCACAGCATGATGCCGGCGGTGCCTTGATCACGCCTGGCTTGATCGACTGCCACACCCACCTCGTTTACGGTGGCGACCGCGCGCATGAATTTGAGTTACGCCTCAATGGCGCGAGCTATGAAGACATCGCCCGCGCCGGCGGCGGCATTGCCTCCACCGTCAAGGCTACCCGCTCCGCGAGCGCGCAGGAGCTGCAGGCGCAGAGCGCGCCCAGGCTCAAACGGTTGATCGCCGAAGGTGTGACCACGCTGGAGATCAAATCCGGCTACGGCCTGGCGCTGGAGCACGAACGCAAGGCCCTGTCGGTCGCGCGCGCGCTGGGGCAAGCCCATGCGGTGGACATACGCACCACCTTTCTGGGTGCGCATGCCGTGCCCGCCGAATTCGCCGGCCGTACCGACGCCTACGTCGATGCCGTGCTCGAGATGCTGCCGGTATTGCACGCTGAAGGCCTGGTTGATGCGGTCGATGCCTTTTGCGAACGCATCGCCTTCAGCACCGCGCAGACCGAGCGTGTCTTCGCCGCTGCCAAGGCCCTGGGCATCCCGGTCAAGCTGCATGCCGAGCAGCTCAGCGACAGTGGCGGCGCGCAGCTCGCGGCGCGTTACGGCGCGCTCAGCTGCGACCACCTCGAATGGCTGTCACCCGAAGGCGCACAGGCCATGGCGGCGGCCGGCAGCGTCGCGGTGCTGCTGCCCGGCGCGTTTTATTTCCTGCGCGAAACCAGATTGCCGCCCGTGGCCCTGTTGCGCGAACAGCGCGTGCCCATGGCGATTTCCACCGACTGCAACCCGGGCAGCTCACCCTGCACCTCGCTGCTGCTGATGCTCAACATGGCTTGCACGCTGTTTCGCCTCACGCCCGAAGAGGCACTGGCCGGCGTCACGCGCCATGCGGCCACCGCCCTGGGCCTGCGCGACCGCGGCGTGCTGGCAGAGGGCAAACGGGCCGATTTTGTGCTGTGGGGCGTGCGGCGCCCCGCCGAGTTGAGTTATGCCTTGGGCGCGAACCCGCGCCTGCAAACCGTTTTCAAGGGCAACATCACATGAGTGATACGAAAGATATGAAAGACATCAAAGACGACAGTGGGGGTTTTACCTTGCATCAGGGACACGTGCCTTTGCTGGTCAGCATGCCGCACATAGGTACGGAGATACCGGCTGAACTGCGGGGCGGCTACACGGCCGAAGCGCTGAAAGTCGAAGACACCGACTGGCATTTGCACCGGCTCTACAACTTCCTGTCCTCACTGGGCGCCAGCGTGCTGCAACCACGCTACTCGCGTTATGTGATCGATTTGAACCGACCACCCGACGATGCGCCCATGTACCCGGGCGCCTCCAACACCGAGTTATGCCCCACGCATTTTTTCAGCGGCGCGCCGCTGTACCAGGCCGGCCGCGAGCCCGGCCCCGAAGAGCGCGCGCGGCGGCGCGAGGCCTACTGGCAGCCCTACCACTCGGCCCTGGCCGCCGAACTGGTGCGCCTGAAGGCGCAGCACGGTTTTGTCCTGCTGTGGGACGCGCACAGCATACGTTCGCAGATTCCCTGGTTGTTTGAAGGCAAGCTTCCCGACCTCAACATCGGTACAGCCAGCGGCGCCAGCGCGCATGCGTCTGTCACCGCCGCAGTGGTGCAGGCCTGCGATGCCGCGCCCCATATCAGCACCGCCGTCAACGGCCGCTTCAAGGGCGGCTACATCACGCGCCATTACGGCCAGCCCGCGCAGGACGTGCATGCCGTGCAGCTCGAGATGTGCCAAAGCCTTTACATGCAGGAAACGCCGCCCTATGCCTATGACGAGGCCCTGGCCTGGCAGGTGCAGCCTTTGTTGAGAAACATGGTGGCCGGCGCGCTGCAAGCCGCCAACCATCTTTACGCCTGAGGCACCATGATGAGCAGCGGCATCAAGACATTTTTCGCGCCCCAGGCCTGGGTGCAGGGCGCGTGGGCCAAAGACGTCCTGCTGACAGTGGCGGCCAACGGCAGCTGGCACAGCGTGTTGCCCGGCGCCACGGCGCAGCAACAGCAAGGCGCAACACGTTTGCCCGGCCCGGTGCTGCCCGGCCTGGTCGATGCGCACAGCCATGCCTTCCAGCGCGCCATCGCGGGCCTCACGGAACGCCGCAGCGCCGGCGCCCATGCGTCCGACGATTTCTGGAGCTGGCGCGACCGCATGTACAGCGCCGCCAACCGCATCACGCCCGAGCAACTCGAGGTGATTGCGACCCAGCTCTATGCCGAGCTGCTGGCCGGCGGCTACACCCATGTCTGCGATTTCCATTACCTGCACAACGACGTCAGCGGCGCGGCCTATGCCGACCCGGCCGAGATGTCGCTGGCCCTGGTGCGTGCCGCGCAGCGCACCGGCATGGGCCTCACGCTGCTGCCCACGCTCTACATGCGCTCCGGCTTCAAGGCCGCGGGCCTGCGCGAAGACCAGCGCCGCTTTGCCTCGACGCCCGAGAGCGTGATGCGCGTGGTCGAGCAGGTGCAGCGGCAAACACAAGGCGATGCGCGCATCAACGTCGGCGTCGCCGTGCACTCGCTGCGCGCCGCCGGGCCGGCTGCTTTGCATGAGCTCAGCACCGCCGCCAAAGAGGCCGGCCTGCCGGTGCACATCCACATCGCCGAACAGACGCAGGAGGTCCAGGACTGCCTGGAGCACACCGGCCAGCGCCCGATCGAATGGCTGCTGAACAACGCCGACGTCGATGCCCGCTGGAACCTGGTGCACGCCACCCACGCCACGCCGGCCGAACTGCTGGGTGTGCAGGGCACGGGCGCGGCCATCGTGATCTGCCCTGCGACCGAGGCCAACCTCGGCGACGGCGTGTTCGACCTGCCGGCCTATGCTGCGGCGGGCGGCCGCTGGTCGATTGGCTCCGACAGCCACGTCACGCGCAGCTGGCCCGAAGAGCTCCGCCTGCTCGAATATTCACAGCGCCTCACGCTGCGCCAGCGCAACATCGCCGCGCGCGTCCTCAATAACGAAAGCAGCGCGGCCGGCCTGTTCGAGGCCGCGCTGGCCGGCGGCTTCCCGGCGACGGGCCAGATGCAGGCCGGCCTGGCGCCCGGCCACCGCGCCGATTTTGTGACACTGGACCTGGAATCCCCCGCCCTGCTGGGCGTGCCGGCCGGCCATCTGCTGGACGCGCTGGTGTTTTCCAGCCCGGGGGCGGCGTTTGGCGAGGTGTTTGTGGCGGGCGAGCGCGTTGCTGCGCCTTCGCCGGAGCGTGCGCAGGCCTTTGCCCGTGCGATGAGGGCGTTGTGGGCGGGCTGACCTCGTTCACCGGGGCTGCGTTGGAACTCCAGTGCTTTGCTGCTGGTTGGGAAGGAATTGGCCGTATAAAACCCAATTTCATAAAAACTACGGCCAATGAATGGGCGTCACCTTTCAGCCATCCGGGTTCTCTTTTTCAAGACCAGCCGGCCAGCACAGGCGCCAGCTGGGCCGCATAGGCGGCCGAGAGATCCATCTGCCCCATGACCGGCGGCGCAAGGCCGGCCATGGCCTTCACCAGGGTATCGACCTGGCTGTCCTGCAGTACCTTGCCGTCGCCACTCCTGAACTGCTCAACGTGGTAGGCATTGCCCAGATACCAGTTCTGCAGGATGGCTGAGTCGGCGGTGCCTATGATGCTGACCTGCAGGTTGTTGCCGCTTTTGCTAAACCACAGCTGCTTGGCGGCGATGCCGCCCAGGAACTGCAGCTGGTCCGAGTTGCCCGCCGTGGCGTCATTCTCCTGCACGGTGTCGGCGCCATAACCCCGACCCATGAGGAATGTGTCATTGCCCGCGCCGCCGGCCAGAACGTCCTTGCCGGCCCGCCCATCGAGCACGTCGTTGCCGCCGCCGCCGTTCAGGGTGTTGCCCAATGCATTGCCGACAAGGCTGTTGTTCAAGGTGTTGCCCGTGCCGTTGATGGCAGCACTGCCCGTCAAGGTCAGGTTTTCGACATTGGCGCCCAGGGTGTAATTGATGCTGGCCTGCACCGTGTCTATCCCGGCATTGGCCGCTTCCGTCACGACGTCGCTCACGTTGTCCACGACGTAGGAATCGTTACCCAGGCCGCCCGCCATGGTGTCAGCTCCTGCACCGCCGTTCAGCAGATTCGCGCCTGCATTGCCGGCAAGTGTGTTGTTTAAGGTGTTGCCCGTGCCGTTGATCGCGACCGTGCCCGTCAGGGTCAGGTTCTCGACATTGGCGCTCAGGGTGTAGCTGACGCTGGCCAGCACCGTGTCTATCCCGGCATTGGCCGCTTCCGTCACGACGTCGCTCACGTTGTCCACGACGTAAGAATCGTTACCCAGGCCACCCGCCATGGCGTCAGCTCCCGCACCGCCGTTCAGCACATTCGCGGCGGCATTGCCGGTGATGGCGTTGTTCAAGGTATTGCCCGTGCCGTTGATGGCAGCACTGCCCGTCAGGATCAGGTTTTCGACATTGGCGCCCAGGGTGTAGCTGACGCTGGCCTGCACCGCGTCTATGCCGGCAGCAATACAGAGGCCACCATGGCAAGGGTCAGGCGTGTGAAGAGAATTACCTTCATGCGAACCTCCTTTGAGGCACACCGGCCCTCAAGTCTGTGCTGAGGTCGTTTTGTTTGTAGCCGCTTGCGACACTCATCTGGGTCCAGCCGTCGGGAACGGGCAACGTATTGCGCGCGCTTCTCACTGGGTTGGCGGAGCCAGCATCCGGATCCGGATAGTTGCCATAAACATTGGCGGACATCAGGCTGTATTCGATTTGGGTGGGCATGAGGGGACTCCCTGAATTGTTTGAACTTAAGGTTGTTGGAAAGAAGCGCAAGTAAATGGATTGGTCTCGAAGAACTCGCGGAACTTGTAGGGGCGGCGGGGGATGTTGTTGCTGTCGTGGTACGGCCATTGAGTGGCCGGGTAGCCATCCCAGTCACCCTTGTATTTCCAGGTGATCAATCCCTTGGCGTCTTCGCTGGGTTTGTTGCCCCAGTACCGCTGATAGAGCGTGTAGTTGGCTTGGTCTATTGGAAAGTCCGCTTGATCAATTTCTACCCACTGGCCCTTTCCTTGGTATTTAAGAATCTGCCGCGGGATGTAGCTTGGCGGCTTGTCCTTGCAAACCTCTCGTTCGTCAGGGCCGGCAACGGCGAGGTATGCCACGCCATCAAATATCTCGAACGTGCTTTGCGGTTGAATGCCTTTCCAATGAACATCCATCTGCTTGTAGTGCAGCTCAAACTCCAGGTCGCGCCCGCGATTGGCATTGGGAAATCCACTGCTGGCAGCCTTGGCCTTGCGCTCGATGACGATCATCCGGCCATCGTGCAGCAGCACTTCTTCTTTCCACTCGATGGTGTCGGTGCCGCTGCAGGCGGCCAGCAGCGTGGTAGCGAGCGCGGCGATGGCCAGGCGTGCGATGAGAATGGGGCGAAAAACCTTCATGCGAAGCTCCTTTGAGGCATACCGGTCATAAAGCTGGTGGACTTGTCGTTTTGTTTGTAGCCGCTGGCGACACTCATCTGGGTCCAGCCGTCGGGCACGGGGAGAGTGTTGCGTCCACTTCGCACTGGATTGACAGGGTCGACGTCCGGATAGTTACCGTAAACATTGGCGGACATGAGGCTGTATTCGATTGGGGTGGGCATGATGATGATTTCCTGAGATTGTTTGACGACTTAAGGTTGTTGAAAGCGCGCGCAAGTTGAATTGCTTTTTTCAAAATACTCGCGGAGCTTGTAGGGGCGGCGAGGGATGTTGTTGCTCATATGGGAGCCGGGAGGAATGGGGTAGCTATCCCATGAGCCCTTATGCTTCCAGGTGATCAGGCCCTTGGCGTCTTCGCTGGGTTTGTTGCCGCGGTAACTCTGATAGAGGTTGTAGTTGGCGCGGTCCATGGGAAACTCGGACTGCGGGATTTCAATCCAGTCCTGCCCCTGTAACTTGAGAACCTTGATGAGCAAGTCTGTTGGTGGGCGCGCCTTGCAGAATTCCGCGGCGTTGTTTGACCATTGCACGATGTATGGGGTGCCCGCGATGATCTCGAATGCGACTTGCTGCACATGTCCCTTCCAATGAACATTCATCGGCTTGTAGTGCAGTTCAAACTCGAGATCATGGCGTTGGGTGATGAGAAACCCAGTGGTTTCGCCCTTGACTTTGCGCTCAATAACGATCATCCGGCCGTCGAGGAGCAGCACTTCTTCTTTCCACTCGATGGTGTCGGTGCCGCAGGCGGCCAGCAGCATAGAGGCGACCGTGACAAGGGTCAGGCGTGCGAAGAGAATTACCTTCATGCGAACCTCCTTTGCGGCGCACCGGCCCTCAAGCCTGTGCCGGTGTCGGTGTCGTTCTGCTTGTAGCCGCTGGCGACACTCATCTGGGTCCAGCCGTCGGGAATGGGGGAGAGTGTTGGGTACATGCTTATCTGGTGTCTTTTCCAGACAGGCCGCTCCGAGTGCGGCACGCTTGTGCCATTGCTACCCGGGTTGCAGCACCACGACCCGGCCAGCCACAGCGCCACCGTCGCTTCGTGCGCGCGCTGCACCGCGCTGATGATCAGGACCAAAGCCATGCGGGTGGCGTGCAGCAGGCTTTTGTTGAACAGGTGTTCTTCGCGCATTTTTGGACTCCTTCGCGGTTTCAAGGTGTGAATGGTCTTGCGGGGCCGGTGTTTTTTCACCGGGCGATGTGCTGTTTTTCGGCGCAAGACGGGTTGACCGCTGCGGAGCTTATGCGCTGGGCGCCGCGCTCGCTGGGGATTCGCTACATCTTTGTCCGCAGGCGGACAAAGTTTGGCGATTTGGGTGCTATTCACCTTTTTTTGCGGTCGCGCCGCGCCAGGTCGGGCAGGCTCGCGCCTTGGTGCTGATGAGCACTGCTGAGGTGGGTTTTTTGAGGCGATTTGGCCTCGGTGGCCCAGGCGAGGCGGGTGGAGCCCGGCCTTTTGCCGGGGCTTGCAGCGCTTTGCCTTTAGCGCAAACGAGCGCGCTGTGTGTTTGATGTGCGGGTGGCCCTCACCCCAACCCTCTCCCAGGGGGAGAGGGGGAAAGAGGGGTGGGTGAGGGGTGTCTGGCCTCAGAACAACCCCAAGCCGCCCGGGCAGGCCGGCATGCCCGACAATCAAGCCTTCACCGGGCGGCAGGCGCGATTCAGGCTCTGGCCCGGTTTGGCCCATAGGCTTGCCGTCCGCACAGCCGCCGGCCGGCCCAAAAGAATCGACACAAGGGGGGAGTTGAATGACCATGAACGCCACGTCGGCCGTCGACGCATTTGTTGAGGAGACCGGCTTCGGCAACTGGTTCCTGCGCACCATGACCTGGAAGGTCCATGTGCTGAACCGCGCCCTGAATGATTTGCAGACGCTGCTGCCGCCCGGCGCGCGCTACGACCGGGTACTCGACGTCGGCTGCGGCTTCGGCCATTCGTTTGCCGAGCTGTCCAAGCGCTTTTCGCCGCAGCTGATCGTCGGCATGGACATGGACCCGGACCTGCAGCAGCGCGCGGGCGCCGAGGCCAGGGCCTGCGCCAGCCCGGTGGAGCTGCATGCCGGCAACGCCTCGCGCATGCCCTGGCCCGATAACCATTTCGACATGGTCTTTTGCCACCAGACCTTCCACCACATCGTGGCCCAGGAAGAGGCCATGGCCGAGTTCTTCAGGGTGCTCAAGCCGGGCGGCGTGCTGCTGTTCGCCGAGTCGACACGCAAATACATCCATTCGCTGCCCATACGCGTGTTGTTCCGCCATCCCATGGACGTGCAGCGCACCGCGCCCGAGTACATCGCCATGGTCAGGCGAGCCGGTTTTGAACTGCCGGACGCGCGCGTTTCGCTGCCCTACCTGTGGTGGAGCCGGCCCGACCTGGGCTTTCTGGAGTGGATAGGCCGGCCGTTGCCGGCCGATCGCGAGGAAACCCTGGTCAACGCCGTGGCGGTGAAACCTTGAGCGGCGCCACCGCCACGCCCGCCGCCCGTGCCGCCCGCCTGGGCCTGCTCGCCGTGGTCAACGGTTTTATCCGGGACAACATCCGGACCATCGAGATGATCGGTGTGCTGATGCGCATCTTCAGCTTTGGCTTGGTCAGCTGGATGGGGCCGGCCAGTCCGTTTCTGTTTGTCTGGGCTTTCAATACCGTTGACGCGATCATGCTGTCGTGGTGCTCGTTGCTCAAGCGGGATGCGGCTTATTCGCTGCTGAACCTTTTCTGGATATTGGTTGGGGTGGTGGGGATGCTTAGGGCTGGTGGGTTGATTGGGAGTTAGGGTCGGTCGAAGAGTTAAGGCCGGTCTTGCTCCGGCGGGTGTGTTCTCTTCTTAGTTCTGTTGGCCGGGGGTAGCCCGGCAGCTACTCACTTTTCTTTTGCTTCGCCAAAAGAAAAGTAAGCAAAAGAAAAGGCGACCCTGGTTGCTGCGTCCCTCCGCTTCGCTACGGGCAACCTGCGGTGCTCGGTTCAGGCGGGGTCTCGCTAAACTCGCTTCGCTCAGACAACGCGATCCCTGATCCGCCTGAACCTGCGCTCCTCGGCGCATCCACAAGGGTTGGGAAGGAATACCGAATCCAAATACCGAATACCTGAAGAAACAAGGACTCGCCACGGCGAGTCCTTGTTTGTATTTGTCTTCTTGGTGTTTCTGTCTTCTTTCCCCGTTCCCGCTTGCCCCGTCCTGGCTGGGCCGAGGAGCGCAGACGTAGGCGGATCAGGGATCGCGCTTGTTTGAGCGAAGCGAGTTTGCGCGAGACCCCGCCGTAGTCGAGCACCGCAGGTTGCCCGAAGCGAAGCGTAGGGACCCAGACTGCGGGTCGCCTTTTTTTGCTTACTTTTTTTGGCGAAGCAAAAAAAGTGAGTCGCATGCCGGGCGACCCCGGCTCCGGACCCTAAAACACCTCAGCGCCTCAATCAGCACATTTCCAGTTGCCCCACTGGACTTGCTCCAGGGCGCTGCCCTCCCATTGCAACGAGGCGGGTGTGGCTGGATAGACCGCTACGGTGAGACCTTGCCCCTGTCCCACCATGGCCAAGCCGCTGCTGTCCTGGCAAGGCGTGAACCGGGCCGATCGCATCGACGGCCTTGATGACGAGGCTGAAGTCACCTGCTTAAGCCAGGCCTCCTTGAGCGTCCACTGCGCATAAAACCAGGCTTGCTGCTCCCGCGGGTCGGCAGGCATGTCTGCCAGCGCCTGAGGTTCGTGCATCCATTCATTGAGCGCCGGGAAATCGCGTGCCCGGTCGCTGCATTCCACATCCACGCCGACGGGCAGCGATGAAACCGCGCAGGCCAGCCAGTCGCCGCTGTGGCTTAGCGAGAAATACCAGGCACCGGACACCGGCGCGGCCAGCAGTTGGGGCGCGCCGTCGTCGGGCGCCGAGAGGCCGTAGTCTTGCCATCGGCCGCCGCCCTGGGCCGCCAGGCACTGGCGGGCCAGCCAACGCCCGGCGATGAACTGGGTGCGGCGGCGCGGCGCGCTCATGGTGGACAGCCGGGCTTCTTCCTGCTGGCTGAGCCAGTCCAGGCCCAGGCCGGAGAGGCCGGCATGGACGGCCGCCACGCTTTCAAGCCTGAGATGGGTCACCAGGGCCATGCTCGTGCTCATCGCCGGCCCGGTGTTCCTCAGAGCTTGAGCATTTCGGCGCGGATGGATTCCTTGAGCTCGCCCACCCAGGTGTTGTAGAAGGGGTGGATGACGGGCTCACCGTTGCGCTGGCCGTAGTTCATGTCGATGCTGTCCTGGTACATCAGCGAGTACTTCACGGGCGTGTAGGTGATCTGCACGATGACGGTGTGCTTGCCGCGAACCTTCAGCGTGGCCTGCAGGTTGCCGTCGGCCTGCTGGGCGACCGTCCAGTTCTTGGCGGCGGCGCCGGCCAGGATGGCTTCCTTGACGCGTGCCGCGCTGGGCGCGGTGCCGCTGGTGGTGACCACCGGGACGTCCGGATGGTTCACGATGGGCAGGGGCCAGCGGGCGCTGGCGGGGCCGGCGGCAAAAACCATGGCAAGAACCAGGCCGGCAAAAAATTTCGATTTCATGGTGTGTTCCCTCTCTCTTTGGTTGACGACTGTGCCGGCTTATCCGGCCGGCTGCTTTTCATTCAGGCGCGAGGACGCTTCCTCCGGGCCTTCGTGATGGTGGGTTGGCTGGACATTGTGACGTGTCAGGCCGGTGAAATTTGGGTGCGCATGTTCAATTGGGCCAGCGGCGCAGGATCAGCGAGGTGTTGATCCCGCCGAAGGCGAAGTTGTTGCTCATGACGATGTCGGTCTGCAGGCTGCGCCCGCCTTCGCGCACGTAGTCGAGCTCGCCGCAGCGCGGGTCCACGTTGCGCAGGTTGATGGTGGGCGCGAACCAGCCGTCGCGCATCATCTCCACGCTCATCCAGGCTTCCAGCGCGCCGCAGGCGCCCAGGGTGTGGCCCATATAACTTTTGAGCGAACTGATGGGGGTGCGGCCGCCGAACACTTCGTGCGTGCCCTGGCTCTCGGCGACGTCGCCGTGCTCGGTGGCGGTGCCGTGGGCATTGATGTAGCCGATGGCCTCGGGCGGCAGGCCGGCGCCGGCCAGGGCCAGGCGCATGGCCTGCGCCATGGTGCGCGGGTTCGGCTGGGTCACGTGCGTGCCGTCGCTGTTGGTGCCGAAGCCGATGATCTCGGCCAGGATGTTTGCGCCGCGTGCCTGCGCGTGCTCCAGCTCTTCGAGCACCAGGGTGCAGGCGCCTTCGCCCAGCACCAGGCCGTCGCGTTCGGCGTCGAAGGGGCGGGGGCTCAAGTGCGGTGTGTCGTTGCTGGTGCTGGTGGCGAAGAGGGTGTCGAACACCGCGGCATCGGTGGCGTCGAGTTCCTCGGCGCCGCCGGCCAGCATGGCGACTTGCCGGCCGCTCTGGATGGCCTCGAAGCCGTAACCCAGGCCCTGGCTGCCGGCCGTGCAGGCGCTGGAGGTCGGGATGATGCGCCCGGTGACGCCCAGGAACACGCCTATGTTGACGGCGGCCGAATGCGACATCATGCGGATGTAGGTGTTGGCGTTGATGCCTTCGGTGGTCTTGCGCGAAATCATGTTGCCGAAGTCGCCCATGGCGGCGGGCGAGCCTATGGACGAACCGTAGGAGATGCCCATCTTGCCGCTGGTAACGAGCGGGTCGCCGGCCAGGCCCGCGTCGGCCAGGGCCGTTTCGGCGGACAGGGTGGCCATGATGGCGACCCGGCCCATGCTGCGCGTGACCTTGCGGTTGTAGCGCGCGGGGAGTTCGAAGGGCGCGGCGCGGGTGCCCAGCCGCGTGTTCAGGCCCACGTAGTCGTCCCATTCGCGGATGTACTGGACGACGTTGCGCTCTTCGCGCAGGCGGGCGCTGACGGTGGGCCAGTCGTGGCCCAGCGGGCTGATGGCGCCCACGCCGGTGATGACGACGCGCTTCATCCGAACATCCCTCCGTTGACGGAGATCACCTGGCGTGTGATGTAGGCGGCGTCCGCCGAGAGCAGGAAGGACACGGCGGCCGCCACTTCCTCGGGGCGGCCCATGCGGCGGGCGGGAATCATGTGGAGGGCTTCCTCAAGCACGTGGGGTTCAATCATGTCGGTATCTATCAGGCCCGGGGCCACGCAGTTCACGGTAATTTCGCGCTTGGCCAGTTCCACCGCCAGCGCCTTGGTGGCGCCTATGATGCCGGCCTTGGCTGCACTGTAGTTGGTTTGGCCCCGGTTGCCCATCAGGCCGGACACGGAGGACAGCGTGACGATGCGCCCGGGCGCGCGCCTGCGCACCATGGGCATCACGATGGGGTTCAGTACGTTGTAGAAAGCGTCGAGGTTGGTGTGGATGACGGCATCCCAGTCTTCGCCGCTCATGGCGGGAAAGGCGTTGTCGCGCGCGATGCCGGCGTTGCAGACCACGCCGTAATAGGCGCCGTGGGCCTCGATGTCGGCCAGCAGCATGCTGGACGCCTGGGCGCGGTCCGTCACGTCAAAGCACAGCACGCGCGCCTCGCGGCCCATTTCGAGGATGGCGTTGGCCACCTCTTCGGCCTGCTCGCGCTGCTGGCGGCAGTGCACGGCTACGTCATAGCCGTCTTTGGCCAGGCGCAGCGCCACGGCCCGCCCTATGCCCCTGCTCGATCCCGTGACCAGCACGCAGCGGTTCATGATGTTTCTCCCTTTTTGCTATCCATAAATGCCCCGCCTTCGGGGGGCTCAAACACCGACAGGTTGGCCGAAGCCGCCAGTTCGCCGCCCACCAGGATGCGGCAGGCGAACATGCCCAGGCCGTTGTCCGCCATCAGCTCGCAATTGGCTTCGATGCGCAGGCACTCGCCGGCCTTGAAGGACTGGCGAAACACATCATAGCGACGGGTCCCCACCAGGAAACCCAGCGTGATGGCGCGCCCCTCGCGGCGCGCCCGCTGGCCGGCCCAGGCCGCGATGGCCTGGGCCATGTATTCGATGCCTATCCAGGCGGCCAGCTGTCCGTCGCGCAGGAACAGGCTGTCCTCGGCGATGTCGGCCTCGGCCACCACGCGCTCGGTGTCGACGCTGAGGATGCGGTCCAGCCAGCTCATGGTGCCGCGGTGCGGAACCAGGTCCGCCACCGGCAGGGACGTGTCCATCATGCTCATTCAGCTACTCCCCAGAAGGACGCTGGCATTGCTCCCGCCGAAAGCGAAGGAGTTGCTCAGGACGTGGCGCGGCGCGCGGCCCAGGCTTTCGCCGGGCGCCACCAGGCGCAGCGGCGCCAGGGCGGGGTCGGCCTCGCCGTCCCACCAGTGCGGCGGCAGCCGGCCTTGCGGGTTGTCCACCAGCGTCAGCCAGCTGAAGGCCGCCTCGACGGCGCCCGCGGCGGCCAGGGTATGGCCGGTCAGCGGTTTGGTGGAGCTGACCGGCACGCCGGTGCCCAGCACCTCGGCCACGGCCAGGCTTTCCATGATGTCGTTGTGCGGTGTCGCGGTGCCGTGAAGGTTCAGGTAGTCCACCGCGCCGGGCGCCACGCCGGCACGCTGCAGGGCGCCCTGCATGGCGCGCATCGCGCCGCGCCCTGTTGGGTCGGGCGCCGACATGTGGTGGGCGTCCGAGCTTTCGCCCCAGCCCGCCAGGCGCACCGGCGCTTCCTCGCGTGTCATCAGGAACAGCGCCGCGCCTTCGCCCAGGTTGATGCCGCGCCGGTTCAGCGACATCGGGTTGCAGCGCGTGGCCGAGACCGATTCCAGCGCCGAGAAGCCGGCCACCGTGAAGGCGCCCAGCGCATCGCAGCCGCCGGCCACCACGGCATCGGCCATGCCGGCGTTGAGCAGCCGCGCGCCGCTGGCCAGCGCCTTGGCGCCCGATGAGCAGGCGGTGGAAATGACGTGCGCGATGCCCGTGAGGCCCAATTCGGCGGCCAGGAAGTCGGCCAGGTTGCCGAGCTCCTGCTGGGCGTAGCTGAATCCCGTGGGCCAGGTGCCGCTGCGCTCATGCAGCGCACGCGCGGCCTCGCCCTCGGCCAGGCCCGAGGTGCTGGTGCCGACCACGACGGCGACACGCGAGGGGCCGAAGCGGTTGATCGCGGCCTCCACGGCGGGGCGAATCGCTTCAAGGGCCAGCAAGGCGATGGCGTTGTTGCGCACGCGGAACTGCGGCGCGGCATGGTCCAGGCTGGGCAGGGCCGCCTGGACTTCGCCCAGCGGCAGGCTGCGCCCGGGCGAATAACGCTCGGTCTGCACCAGCCCGCCGGGACCGGCCGCATTCCACAGCGCTTCGCGCACCTGGGGCAGGCCGTGGCCCAGCGCGCAGACCAGGCCGGGAGGGTGAAGATAAATCGTGCTCATGGCGATGAAAAAACCGGCGATGCGCCGCGGGTATGGATTTGCACGGTATAGCCTTCGGCATGCTGGACCAGCTCGACATGCTCGGCCGCCAGCTTGCGCACCGACACCCGCACACGGCCATCTTGGCTCAACTCGCGCGTTTGCGGCGACTCGGCCAGCTGCCAGCCCGGCGCCAGGCCCGCGCGCACGGCCTCAGCCGGCCACCAGACCAGCTGCAAGTCGCTGAGCACGCGTTCGGCGCTCACCACCTTGGGCCAGCCCGGTGCCAGGCTTTGCTCCAGCTGCCGGCCGTCCCATTCAAGGCGGGCCACGGTCTGGCCCAGCTGCAGAAAGGCCATGCGCACCGACTGGGCGTCAACTTCGAGCGCCACGTCCAGCGAGCGCGACTGGCCCGCGGCCTGGATGTCGAGCTGCTGCACCACCGCGAGTTCGCGGCCCAGTGAGGCCGGGGCCAGGCGCAGCAGCGGCGTGGCGGCCGGCGGCGAGGACGGCGAAGACGCGCAGCCCGCGAGCACGGCTGCGGCGGCAAGCACGGCGGCGAGGTACTTCAGGCCGAACACAATTCCTCCAGCACGGCCAGGCGCCGTTTGGACTCGGCGACGTAAGGGTTGCCGGTGTCCCAGGCATAACCGGCCAGGATGGACGAGATCATGCGGCGTATCTCGGGGCTGGCGTTTTCATGAAAGATGACTTTCTGGAAACCGCCGGCATACCAGGACTCGACGAACACCCGGAAGGTGTCGACACCGGCCTTGAGCGGGCGCGCGTAGTCGCTTTCCCAGTCGATGATCTCGCCCGCCGCCTGGCGCTTCAGGCAGGCGGCCGCGAGGCTGGCTGACTTGAAGGCAATGGTCACGCCGCTGGAAAACACCGGGTCCAGGAATTCGCCGGCATTGCCGAGCAGGGCGTAGTTCTTGCCCCACAGCGACTTGACGTTGGCCGAGTAGCCCGTGATGCTGCGCGCCGGGGTGTCCCACACCGCATTCGCGTACAGGGCGCGCAAGCCGGGCGCTTCGCTCACCAGCGCCTGCAGGCGCTCCGTGTCGCTGCCTGTGTATTGCGCGAGGAACTCGGTGCGCGCGACCACGCCCTGCGAGCAGCGGCCGTCGGAAAACGGGATGGTCCAGTACCAGACGTCGCAATGTTCGGGGTGCACGGTGACCAGGATTTTTTGCCGGTCAAAGCCCGCGCCGGCCGGAACCTTGTCCTGCACGTGGGTGAAGATAGCGCCGCGCGTGGGAAAGCCCGAGGGGTATTCCAGGCCCAGCAGCCGCGGCAGCACGCGGCCGAAACCGCTGGCGTCGAGCAGGAAGTTGGCGGTCACGCCGTAAGTGCGGCCGTCGGCGTCCCGCACCTGCACGCTGGGCCGCTCACCGGCCACGTCCACCGCCAGCACCTCGTGGCGGTAGCGGACTTCGGCACCCATGCGGGCCGCTTCGTTCGCCAGCACCTCGTCGAAGCGGGCGCGTTGCACCTGGTAGGTGGTGCCCCAACCCTGAGAAAATTTGTCGCGGAAGTCGAATTCGGTGTGCCGGTCGCCGCAGGTGAAGGCCGCGCCGTTCTTGTACTGGAAGCCGGCCTCGACGACGGCCCGCAGCATGCCGGCGGCCTCGATGTATTCCATGCTTTGCGGCAGCAGGCTCTCGCCGATCGAAAAGCGCGGGAACTGCTCGCGCTCAAGGATCAATACCTGGCGCCCCTGCTGGCGCAGCAGGCCCGCAGCCACGGCGCCCGCCGGGCCGGCCCCGATGATCAGGATGTCTGTGTGTTCTTGTGTCATGCCTGCCTTGGGTTGGGTTGATGTAATCGAAAGAGGGGCGCGAGCAGGCACACCAGCGCCAGCCCTATCAGCAGGGTCAGTCCGAAGGCATGCAGGGCCGGTGTCGCGGACAGGGCCAGCAGGCCGAAGGACAGGCCGGTGCTGAGCGCGCCCAGCAGCACGGCCAGCCAGGCGTGGCCCTGGTCCTCGCCCTGGTGCTCGAGCAGGAAAATCCCGTAGTCGACGCCCATGCCCAGCAAAAGCATCAGCGCCAGCAAATTGAAGAGCTGGAAAGGCTCGCCCAGCCAGCCCAGCGCGGCCAGGCAACCCAGCGACGCCAGTGCAGTCGGCAGCCAGGCGCGCCAGGCCGAGCGCCCGAAGCGCAAGGCCATGGCCGACCATACCACCACATGCCCCACCAGCAGCAGCCAGCCCATGGTGACCCGAAAGCGCCCCAGCAAGCCCGACATGTCGCCGGCCCGGTCCACCCAGTGCACGCCTTCGACCTGTTCGCCGAGCGTGTGCAGCGCTTCGGCCTGGGCCCGGTTGGCCAGGCCGCGTATCAGCACGGCACTGGCATAACCGCCGTCGATGGGCCCCAGCCATTGGGCGCGCGCCGCGGCAGAAGCGGGGCTGGCCAGCCAGGCCTGCAGTTCCAGCGGCGCCGGGTTGAAGGCCGGGCGTTGCAGGTCTTCGCCCAGCGCCTGGCTGACCTTGCGCAGCACCTGTTGTTCGGCCTCGCTGCTCAGGCGGCGGTTCTCGGCCTGTCGCGCGGCGGACGGCACCCAGTCGGAGACGGCGCTGAGCGCGGGCTTGCCGGCCTTGGCCGGGTCGCTGCGTAGTTTGTCCTTGAGCGCTTCTTCGCGCTGCAGCACGGCCTCGGGCGTGGCACCGCGCACCACAAAAAACTGTGCCGGGCTCGGTATCTGCAGCAGGCGGCTGACCTCGATCTGGTCCTTGATCAGCTCCGGCGGCGAGGACTGCAGCTGGCGCAGGTCGTCGTTGGCCTGCAGGCGGGAGACGCCCCAGGCGCACAGCAGGGTGAAGACCGCCAGCAGGGCCCACAGCCGGCGTCCCTTGAGCGCAGGCCAGCGCGCCAGGTTGGCGGCCACCGCGCTCGCCATGCGGCTGCCGCGCAGCGTGCCGCGGTCCAGCGCGGGAAACCAGCACACGGCGGTCAGGAACGCGGCGACCAGCCCCACGGACGAGAACACCGCCATCTGCCGCAAGCCCGGGAAAGGCACGACGGCCAGCACCAGGTAGCCGAGCACGCTGGTCAGCAGCGCCAGCGCCAGCCCGGGCAGCAGGTGTTTCATCAGCGGCCAGCGCGCGGTGCCGGGCGAGGCCAGCCGCGAGGTGAAATAGTGGATGCCGAAGTCCTCGGCCACGCCGACCAGGCTGGCGCCGAACACCAGCGTCAGCAAATGCACCTGGCCGAACACCCACACCGTGACGGACAGCGCCGCGGCGCAGCCCACCAGCAGCGACACCGCGATCAGCGCCACCGGCCGCAGCGCGCGGAAGGCCCACCACACCAGCGCGATGACGGCCGCCAGCGAGCCCCAGCCTATGGTGTTCATCTCGCGGTTGCCCTGGGCCGCGCCGGCTTCGGCATGCAGGGGCACGCCCGCGCGCAGCAGGGTGACCGGGCCGGCTTCGGCCGCCGCCCGGCCGGCCGCGTCCAGCGCGTCACCCCAGCGGCGCTCACCGTCGAGGCGAAAGGCCGAGCCTTCGGTTTCATACAGCAGCACCGCCCAGTCGCGTTTGCCGTCCGGGTCGGCCACCCACAGCAGGCCGTCGCGCGGCCGGGCCGCTGTCAGGCCCCCGCGTTGCGACCACCAGTCGGTCCACAGGCCCAGCGGGTCGGCCAGCCAGGCCGTCGGCTGGCCGGTGTTCAGGCCGTGCAGCCGTTCCAGCGCCTGCGCGGCCAGTGTGGAAGTGTCGGGCTTGCGCAGCTCCTCGCGCTGGCCGTCGGTGAGCAGCGCATCGCGCCAGGGACGGTAAAAATCCAGCGACTGCGTGGCCACACTGCCGTCGTTCGCGCGGCGCAGGCCCGCATGCGCAGCCGCCACGGAAGCGTCAAAGCGCGCGGCCGCATCCTGGGCGCCGCGCCAGTCGGGCGCGCCCAGCATGACCACGACGCGGCGCTCGCCCTGCTCGCCGAGCTGGCGCATGGCGCGCTGCGCGACCGGGGCTTTGTCGTCCTGTGGCAGCAGCGCGAAGACGTCGGTGTCGAGCCGGGGTGCCTGCCAGAACTGCCACTGGTGCCAGCCTATGGCGGCCACCACCAGCAACCAGGCGAGTGCCAGCCACTGCGGTGTGCCCAGGCGGGCCGATAGCCTCATGGGCCGAAACGCCCGGCTTCGGCCGGGCTCAGGCTGGACGCCGCGTGGTTGAAAAAGCGGATGCGGCTGGCGTCGCCCGAAGCCTCGTACAGGTTCACGCTGTCGACATGGCGATGGCCTTCGAGTTCTATGCGCGTGATGAAGCCGGCCAGGTTGGCGTCGCGCGGCTTGAGCGCCAGGCGCCAGCCCTGCGCGCCCTGCAGCGCGCCTTCGGCCTGGAAGCGCTCGGCCAAAGCCTTGACGTCGCCGGCCAGCAGCGCCATCAGCATTTCATTGACGGCCTTGAGGCCCGGCTCCTGGCGCGTGTCGATCTGGCGGCTGGCGCCGCTTTCGCCCAGCGTCAGCAGACGTTCGCGCGTGACGACCACGGTGGACGCGAAAGGCTGGGCCGTAACCCACTGAACGCCCTTGTCACGCGCCATGACGAATGTGCCCTTGGACACCAGCGGGCGCTTGAAGCCCTTGATGGTCTTGGTCTGCTCGAACTCGCCGCGCAGCACGGCGGGGTTCTCCAGGCGCCGGCCTATCTCGGCCAGCAGCTCGGGCGCGTTCTGTGCGTATGCGCCAGCGCAAACGACTGTCAGGCCGGCCGGCAGCAGGGAGAGGAAGGCGCGGCGCTGCATCATGCGCCAGGCCCCTTCACGCCCAGGCGTTCCCACAACACCGGCGGGCAGACCCAGCACATTTCAAGCGTGCTGATGTCCAGCGCGACCTGGATGGTGCTGGCCTTGTTGAGCCGTGCATTGGTTTCGGCGCACAGGATCAGGTAGTCGATCTTGAGCCGGTTTTCCCACTCGACGATGCGCGCACGTATGCGTATGCGCTGGCCGTAACGCACCGAGCCAACGTACTTCACGCGCAGGTCGACGATGGGCCAGGCGTAGCCGGATTCGTGCATCTGCGGGTAGTCGTAGTTGAACTTGGCCATCAGCGCGTTGCGCGCCAGCTCCAGGTACTTGACGTAGTTGCCGTGCCAGACGATGTTCATCGGGTCCAGGTCATGGAAGGCCGGGCTCAGTTCGATCTCGTGGCTGAGGTCGGGGCCGTTTGCGGCGGGTGTGGATGCTTCAGCCATGGTAGAGACTCCATTGCCCCGCGCGCATGCCGGCCAGCAGGCGCTGCAGGTCGGCGTCCAGCGCACGGTCTTCCTCGACCAGCGCGATCTCATTGGACAGGCGTTCGAGGAAGCCGGCCAGCGGTGCGGGCAGCGGCAGTTTGCTCAGGGGCAGGCGCAGGGCCAGGGCCTGCCGCGCGGCGATCAGCAGGGCGGCGACCACCTGCTCGGTCAGCTCCAGCACGCGCAGCGCGTCGCGCGCGGCGATGGTGCCCATGCTGACCTTGTCCTGGTTGTGGCATTCGGTCGAGCGCGAGAACACCGAGGCCGGCATGGTTTGCTTGAGGGCTTCGGCGGTCCAGGCCGAGACGCTGATCTGCAGCGCCTTCAGGCCGTGGTTGATGGCCGCGCGCGGCCCGGTGGCGGCCGACAGGTTGGCCGGCAGGCCGTGGTTGAAACGCGTGTCCACCAGCAGCGCGAGCTGGCGGTCCAGCAGGTCGGCCACGTTGGCCACCACGTTCTTGAGCGTGTCCATGGCCAGCGCGATATGGCCGCCGTAGAAATGCCCGCCGTGCAGCACGCGCTCCTCGTCGGGCTCAATCAGCGGGTTGTCGTTGGCGCTGTTGAGTTCGTTCTCGATCAGCTGGCGCAGCCAGGGCATCGCGTCTTCGAGCACGCCGATGACGTGCGGCGCGCAGCGCAGCGAATAGCGGTCCTGCAGGCGGCTCTCGTTGCGGGCCGGCCGGTCGGACAGCAAGTCTTCGCGCAGGCGGCGCGCCACAAGTTGCGGCCCCGCATGCGGCTTCAGCGAAAACAGCGTTTCGTCGAAATGGTGGGCATTGCCGTCGCTGGCCCAGACGTTGCAGGCGGTCAGCCGGGTCGCCAGGCGCGCTACGCCGTCGGCGCGCTCCCAGGCCAGGCAGGCGAGGCCGGTCATGACCGAGGTGCCGTTCATCAGCGCCAGTGCCTCCTTGGGCCGCAGGCGCAGGGGCTGCAGGCCGATGCGGGCCAGCGCCTCGGCGGCAGGCTGGCGCCGGCCTTCGAACAGCACCTCGCGCTCGCCGCACAGCACCGCAGCCACATAAGAAAGCGGCGTCAGGTCGCCGCTGGCGCCCACCGAGCCCTCGGCCGGGATCAGCGGCAGCACATCGTGCACCAGCAACTGCTCAAGCTGCATCAGCAGTTCCCAGCTCACGCCCGACACGCCCTGGCACAGCGAGGCCAGGCGCGCGGCCAGCACGGCGCGGGTTTCTTCGGGCGTCAGCCAGCGGCCGGCGCCAATGCCGTGAAAGGTGTAGAGGTGGTGCGGCAGCTCGGCGACCAGTTCGGGCGGGATGCTGACGGTGCAGGAATCGCCGTAGCCGGTGGTCACGCCGTAGACCACGCCGTCCTCGCGCAGCAGGCGGTCCAGGAAAGCCGCGCCGCGCACGATGCGCTCACGAAAGGCCGGGGCCTGGCCCAGTACCGCGGGGCGGGCGCGCGTCGACAGCGCGACAACGTCTTCCACGCCCAGGCGGCGGCCGTCAAAAATCACGGGTTGCATAGCTTCAGCGGTCATGGTCGCGATCAGGTTGTGCGGTGCGCGGCGGGATGGCCTGCGCCCAGAAAGGAAAAAAATTGAACCAGGCCAGCGGCGCGTTCGCCAGCAGTACTTCCAGCCAGTCGGCGAATTGCTGCGCATGGGCAACCATCGCCTCGCGGCGGGCATTGCGCGGCAGTGCCACCTGCTCGGCCAGGCAGTGCACGCGCAGCACGTAGCCGCTGCCTTGCACGCCGCTTTCGCGCACGCAGGCCATGGCATACAGCGGGCATTTGAGCAGGGCGGCCAGCACATAGGGGCCGACCGGCCATTGCGCTTCGTGGCCCAGGAAGCGGGCCGGCACGGACATGCTCTGGCGCACCGGCACGCGGTCGCCGGCGATCGCGACGAACTCGCCCTGCGCCACCTTGTCGGCCAGCATCATGGCGGTGGCCGGGTTGACGTCGGTGACCTGGATGAAACGCACTTCGCTGTCGGGGTGCAGCTGCTGCAGGATGCGGTTGAAGCGTTCCGCGTGCCGCGTGTGCACCAGCACGTTGAGCCGCACGCCGCGATGCCGCTCAGCGCTGACGCGGCACAGCTCCATGCAGCCGATGTGGCCGGTGACGATCACTGCGCCCCGGCCCGTGGCGCGGTGGGCCAGCAGGCCTTCCTCGCCTTCCACGCGAAGCGCGCTTTGTGGCAGGCCGCCGCTCACGGCCAGCAGCTTGTCCAGGATGGCGTCGGCAAAGGCCAGGAAATGCCGCAGGGTGTCGCGCCACGCGGGGGCATGGCCCAGGCTACCGGTGGCCGTCTCGAGTTTTTGCAGGTAGTCCAGCGAGGCGCGCCGCGCATCGCCGCGTGTCGCCCAGTAATACGTCACTACCGGGTACAGGCAAATGCGAAAGGGCAGACGGCCCAGCACACGGTAGACCCAGAACAGCAGCCGCACGCCGGCGACAAAAGTGTGTTCGCCCAGGCTGGCCCAGTGCGGCGCGGCCGGCGGCGTGAGAGACGGCGTCATGAGGCCACCTTGCGCCACAGCAAGATCGGCAGGCGCAGCAGCATGCCGGCCAGCATGCGCGCATGCATGCCGGAGATCAGCAGGTTGTCGCGCACCAGCTGGAAGTGCGACACGCCGTCGGCCGGGTAGCGCACCCGCGTCGGCAGGTTGACGATGCGCACGCCGCGCCAGTGCAGGCGCACCAGCAGTTCGGAGTCGAAGTCCATGCGCCGGCCCAGGCGGGCCTGGTTGAACAGCTTCACGACGGGCGCCAGCGGGTAGACGCGAAAGCCGCACATCGAATCTGCGATGTCCAGCGACAAGGTGTTGATCCAGACCCAGACGTGGGTCGCGTAGCGCCCATACAGCCGGGCCTTGGGAACGGACTCGTCATAGATGGGAACGCCGCAGACCACGGCATCGGGGTGGCTTGCCGAGGCTGCGAGGAAGCGGGGAATGTCGGCCGCTTCATGCTGGCCGTCGGCGTCGATCTGCAGCGCATGGGTATGGCCCAGCGACAGTGCATGCCGCAGGCCGGCCATCATCGCGCCGCCCTTGCCCTGGTTGTGGTCCAGCCTCAGCAGCACCATGCCGGCGCCGTGCAGCGCGGCGAGTTCGTCCAGCACTTGGGCGCAGGCCGCGTCGCTGCCGTCGTCGACCACCACCACTTCAAGGCCATGGGCGCGCACCGCGGCCACCATGGTGCCTATGGTTTGCGGGTGGTTGTAGCAGGGGATGACCGCGACAGCTTTATGCATTAGCGGCCCCGGTTCCATAAGACCAGACCGCGCGGCCGCTGGCGTGTTCGTTCGGGGTTGAAGCGCCGGAAGCATCCGAGCCCTCATGCGAGTACAGGCGAAAGCTCAGGCTGCACAGGCTCGCGTCGGCCAGCCGGGGCTTGAACTGCAGGGCCATGTACAAGGCCGTGCCGGGCTGCACCGGCCGCACGAATTTGAGGGCTTCCAGGCGCACAAAGTGTTGCGGCAGGGCAAAACATTCGCGCCCCAGCGACAGCGCCCAGTCGAGTTGCGCGACGCCCGGCAGGATGGGCGCGACCTCGAAATGGCCGTCGAACACCGTCAGGCCCGCGTGGATATCCAGCGTGGCCAGCGCGTCGGTGTCGCCGCGCTCCAGCCATTGCACGGCCGGCATTTCAGGGCGCGCCGCGGGCGCCTGGGCTGCGAAGAGCGCCGCCAGCAGCGCTTCCGGCGACTTGCCCTGCGCATTGACCGGCAAGGCCTCCACAAAACGCCAGCGCCTCGGGATGGCCAGGGCCTCCACGCCGCTGGACAAGGCTTCGCGCAAGGACTCGAGCAGCCCGCGCCGGCCCTGGCTATCCCGCTCGCGGCCCTCTGGGGTCAGTACCGCCACCAAGCCCACGCGGGCGCCCACGGCGGTGTCGACCACCAGCGCTTTGGCTTCCTGCACCCAGGGCGTTTTCAGCAGCAGTTGCTCGACCGCGCTGAGCGAGACGCGTTTTTCCTCGATCTTGGCGATGCGGTCGACACGGCCCAGCAGGCGGAAGCTGCCGGCGCCGGCCGGCGCGGCGCGGTCGCTGGTGGTCCACCAGGCGGTGTCGGGCAGGCGCGGCGACTGCACGGCCAGGCACTCGCCGTCCAGGCGCCACTGCACGTCGGCAAACGGCTGCCAGGGCTGGTCCGCCGCAGCGCACTGGCGCCAGGCGATGCCGCCGGTTTCCGAGCTGCCGAAAACCTCGATGGGCGTGTGGCCCAGGATCACGGCCGCGGACTGGGACACCTCAAAGGGCAGGGGCCCGCCCGAAGAGAAAACGGCGCGCAGTTGCTGCCGGGCCAGTTGCCAGTCCGGCGGCTCGGCCAGGCGCTTGAGGTGGGCCGGGGTGGACACCAGGATGGACGCCTGGGCGCCCAGGCAGGCGGCCAGGTCTTCGGGGTAGAGCAGCCGGCGCAAGCCGAAAGGCCGGCCGGCGGCCAGCGGCCACAGCACCAGGAACAGCAGGCCGTAGATGTGTTGGTGCGACACCGTCGCCCACACCGTGGGTGCGCCGTCGGCCAGCCGCTGCCCCAGGGCTTCTTCGAGCGCGCCGACCTCGGATACGAGCTGGTCCAGGCGTTTGTCGATGGCCTCGGGACGGCCTTGCGATCCCGAGGTGTAAAGCCGCAGGCGCGCCGCGTGAGGGTCCAGGGGCTCGCGGGCCGTCGCCGGGGCTTGGGATTCAGTGCCGGCCTGCAGCGCGCCGGGCAGGTCGCCGGCCAGCAGGTAGCCGGCCTCCAGCAGGGTGCTGAGCGTGTCGGGCCGGTCGTCGCCGGGCAGCACCGCGGTTTTGCCCAGGTGCCAGACGGCCAGCAGCGCCGCCGCGAACTCAAAGGGGTCGTTGAAGTAGATGGCGCAATGGGATTCGGGCCGCGCGGAGAGCGCGGCCTGCCAGCACGCCACCCTGTGAAGCAGGTCGGCATGCGACAGGTGCCCACCGTCGGCGCGCAGCGCCACTCGGCGCCGCGCATCCGGCGGGCGGCAGGCCAGCTCGCTCAGGGACCACCAGTCGGCCATGCTGTCAGCCCTGCGCGCTGCTGGCGGCAATGCGGGCGCGCACGCGGCGCCGAACCAGCCACTCCCCGGCCATCAGCACGCCCATGAGGCAATAGGAAACCAGGCCGTTGTACAGCGTCCAGGTCGCATCGCTGGCCCACAGCGCCGTGGCGAAAGCCGTGATGCCGTTGAAGATGAAGAACAGGCACCACACCTGCGTCACACGGCGTGTGTAGGCCACGGCTTCAGGCGGAAGATCGGGCTCGCGCAGGCGCGCAAAACGTTCGATGGCGCTGGGCGGATAAGCCAGGCTGGCGGCAAACAGCGCGAGCAGCACGGCGCTGACAACCACCGGGTAGAGCTTGAGCGGCATCCACGCATTGCCGGCCCAGCTGAAGACGGCCAGCAGCAGGGCGCCGGCGGCAAAACCCCAGGTCACCGCCGTGCGGCTCACCACCAGGCGCGCCAGCGCCAGGCCCAGCAGCAGCAAGGCCAGCCAGCGCGGCTCAAGCCGGCCCAGGCTGAGGTAAACAATCAGCGGATAAGCCAGCGTGACAAGCGCCAGCAGTACGCCGATGACATGTTTAGGCATCCGCCGCCTCATGCCCGGCCGTCAGCTTGTGCAGGGCGTCGACGACGTCGCTCACGGTGCGCACCATCTTGAAGGCTTCGGGCTGCAGCTTTTGCCCCACCAGCGGCTTGAGCTGCACCATGAGGTCGACCGCGTCAATGCTGTCGATGTCCAGGTCGTCGCGCAACCGGGCTTCGGGCACGATGCGCTCGGCTTCGATGCCGAAGGTTTCCACAAGAATGGTCACGATGCGCTGGAATATTTCGTTTTTGGTCATGATGGCGTCCTGCAGTGAAATCAACGCGTGCGCTGCGAGCCGACAAAGGCCGCGAGCGCCTGCACGCTGGAAAAGTAGTTGCGCGTCTCCTCGGAATCGGCCGAAACGCTGACGCCGTAGCGCCGTTGCAGGGCCAGTCCCAGTTCGAGGGCGTCGATGGAGTCCAGCCCCAGGCCCTTGACGAACAGCGGCTCGGCGGCATTGATGTCGTCGGGCGTCAGGTCTTCGAGGGCCAAGGCGCTGATGATCAGTTCCTTGATCTCGCTTTCAAGCGTTTGCGTGTCTTGGGTCACTGCGTGTCTCCGTGGTGAAATAGTCGGCCAGGTGTTCGGTCAGGCGGCGCGCGGCCAGGGCCTCGCTGCCGCAGCTGTCCACCAGGGAAGCGATGGGCATGTCGTCGCGCACCTCGATGCGGAAATGCGGGCGGCGCGCCGGGATACGCCACCAGGGTACGCCTTTGGCAAGCATGGAGGGGTTGCACTGGATCAGCACCGGCGTCACGTCCACCTTGCCGCGCACCGCCACGTTGGAGGCGCCGCGCTGGAGTTTGCCGGGCGCGCCGTTGATCGGCGTGCGCGTGCCTTCGGGAAAGATGATCAGGTTGTTGCCCGCGCGCAGCGAGGCCACACTGTCTTCCACCATCGCCGGGCCGCCGTTGTTGCAGATAAAGCCCGCGGCCAGCACCGGTCCGCGCGTGAAGGGATTGGCCGCCAGCGCAGCCTTGACCACACAGTCGGCCCGGGCGGTGAACGAGATCAGGAAGACCACGTCGATCAGCGACGGGTGGTTGGCCAGCACCAGCAGGCCCTGGCGCTTGAGTTTTTCGAGGCCGTGCGTCTCGTAGCTGAAGATGCCCAGCCCGTGCATCAGGCCCACGAAGGCGCGAAAGGACTGGTGGATGACCCAGCGCGCCGAAACCGACAGGCGACCAGGGTCGCGGATGAACAGCGACAGCGCCGGGAACACCACAATCCACAGCAGCAGGCCGCCCAGCCCGAAACAGGTAAAACTCAGCGCGGTCGCAAACAGGCGCCAGGCGTAATTCAGGCGCCTAAGCATGGGCGCTCCAGCGCCAGCTTGTGCCGGCCCTGTCATGGCGCAGCAGCGGCGCGGGAGCGGTGATGTCCCGCAAAGCAATGGACTGGAGCAAGTGGCGCAGCACGGCCAGGCCGGCGGGCCAGCCCGCGGTGCCGGGGTCGGCGATGCCGTCGGCCTCATCGCCGCAGAGTTCAAGGCTCAGTGCCGGTGAAGCGTTCTGACCCGAAGTCCCTGGACGCGCCACGCGCCAGGCCCAGGCGTATTCGCAGGCGGGCTCGTCTTCAAATTCGGCATAGCCATCCGGCAGGGGCGCTTCGTAATACACCACCAGCACCTCGGGCGCGCCGTCGGCCAGCAGGGCGGCGGCTTCGGTCAGCGCCGCCGCGACGCTGGCGCGGCCGCCCGCCACCACCACGGTGTTGTCGGTATGGCCCTGGGCAATCGAGTACAGGGCCGAGACGGCGTTGTGCACGGAAAGGCCGAAACCGGCCGGCGACAGCGGCTGGCCCTGCACCAGGTCGCCGAGCAGTGCCAGGGAGCGGGTGGCGTCGCCGTAACGCGAAGCGAACACCATGGGCGCGCCGGCGGGGGATTGGCACCAGTAGGCGACCTGGCAGGCCAGGCGGCCCAGGCGGTCGACGCGGCGCCGCATCATGGCGGGCATTTCCGCGAGCGCGGGCACGGTCTCCACCAGGGGACGGGGAAGCTGGGGAAAGCCTTTGGCCCACCTGAGCCAGTCGTCATGACGGGTGAGCCCGTCGGCATAGGCCGACCATTCGAGAATGATGAATTCGAAGCGCAAAACTGACTCGTGGGTGGATGACCTCAATGACTGATCGGGCCGATCACAAACCATTCACCGTGCCCCCCTTGTGGCCCCGGATACCGGCGCCCTCTTGTGTTTTGGGCGATTTTACACGGGCCCAGGCCCCGCCCTGACGCCTTTTACCCACAGTTTGGCGCTCTTCGCCAGAGGTAAATCGAGGCAAATCGGGGGAAACCAGTAGCCAGACCCGCAGCGTTTTTCGCAGGCCCAGGCGATACCATCGTTTCATTTTCCCAACAAGGTGCTGCCGTGGACCATAAATGGCTGGAAGACTTCATCGCCCTGGCACGCGAGCGCAGCTTTTCGCGGGCCGCCGAACTGCGCCACGTGACCCAGCCGCAGTTCTCGCGCCGCGTGCGCGCGCTGGAGCTCTGGGCCGGCGCCGACCTGGTCAACCGCGCCGTCGTGCCGCTGGCGCTCACGGCCGCCGGCGAAGAACTGCTGCCCGTGGCGCGCCGCGCCGTGGACGGCCTGGGCGACGTGCGCGCCCGCATACGCCATGCGCAGGGCGGCCTCGACTGGGTCACGCTGGCCACCGGCCGCACCTTGTCGCGCACCACCGTGCCGGCCTGGCTGGCGCGCGTCAAGCGCGGCGCCGGCGAATTCCGCCTGCGCATCCTCACCGGCTCCATCCACGAAGGCGCCACTGCGCTGGAGCAGGGCGCGGCCGACTTCCTGCTGTCTTTCACGCACCCGCGCCTGCCCATGCGGCTGGACGACCAGGCTTTCGAGGGGCTGACCCTGGGCACCGACGAACTGGTGGCCGTGAGCGCGCCGCGCCCCGACGGGCAGGCGCTGCATACCCTGCCCGGCAGCGCGCGCGAGCCGGCGCGCGTGCTCGGTTACGCGCCCACGCTGGCGCTCGGCCAGGTCCTGCAGGACGGGCTGAGCCGCGATGCGCGCGAGTTCTTCCTGTACACCGTGACCGAGTCCGACTTCGCCGAGTCCCTGCATGAGCAGGCCCTGCAGGGCGTGGGCCTGGCCTGGCTGCCGCGCGGCCTGGTCGGCGACGACCTGCGCAGCGGCCGGCTGGTCGCGGCCGACCCGCAGGCGCTGGCCGTGCGCTTCGAGATACGGCTGTACCGCAATCGCAGCCCGCGCAACGAATTGGTGCAGAAAATCTGGGCCGCAAGCACAAACTGATGATCCGCATGCGCCCATGCGTGATGCGCATGCGGCGTCCAGGGAGGGCTTCCTAGACTGGCTCCACTAAACAAGGAGACCGTCGTCATGCCCCCACATTCCACCTTTTCCCGCCGCGCCCTGCTGGCGTTGCTGGCCTTTTCGGGCCTTTCCACCGCCCAGGCCCAGGGTTGGCCCACGGCCAAGCCGATCTCGCTGGTGGTGGGCTACCCCGCCGGCGGCAGCGTGGACCTGGTCGCGCGCATCATTGCCGAGCCGCTGGCCAAGCGCCTGGGCACGCCCGTCGTCGTCGAGAACGTCGGCGGCGCCGGCGGCACCATAGGCGCGCAAAAGGTCGTCAGCGCCAATCCCGACGGCTACACCCTGCTGCTGGGTTCGGGCAGCGAGGTGTCCATCGCCAGGCTCTACAACGCCGCCATCAAGTACAACGGCGAAACCGACCTGGCGCCGGTGGGGCTGATAGGCGTCACGCCCATGGTGTTTGTGACCAACACCCAGACCGGCGTCAAGACCATCGAAGAAGCCATCGCCAAATCCAAACGCGAACGCAACCAGCTGAGCTTTGCGTCTTCGGGCATAGGCACGCCTCTGCACGTGTCCGGTGAACTCATCAACCTGATGGCCGGCACCAGCTTCCGCCACGTGCCTTACCGCGGCGCGGGCCAGCAACTGCAGGACCTGCTGGGCGGCAACATCGAGTTCAGCGTCTCGGTGCTGTCCTCCGCGCTGCCCCATATCGAGTCGGGCAGGATGATTCCGCTCGGCGTCACCACGCCCACACGCTCGCGCGCCGCCCCGCAAATCCCCGCGCTGGCCGAGAATCCCCGGCTCAAGGGTTATGACATGAACGTCTGGTTCGGCCTTTTCGGCCCCGCCAAACTGCCGGCGCCTATGGTCGCGCGGCTCAACCGTGAACTCAACGACATCCTGCGCGAGGAAGCCGTCTGGCAAAAACTGCAAAAAGCCGGCATCTCCAACGAAGGCGGCACACCCCAGGCGCTCACGGCTTTTGTGCGCGCCGAAACCCAGCGCGTGCGCGCCGTCGTCAACAAGGCCGTTAGCACCGGGGCTGCGAACTGATGCAACACCACCCGGTCCTGACCTTGCCGCCGAAGCTGGCGCGCTGGGCGAAGTCACCCACCGGCGTTCCTTATGTGCATGAGCGAAGCGGCGCCGCGCCCGGCCCCGAGATCCTGGTCACGGCGCTGGTGCACGGCAATGAATTTTCGGGCGCCATCGCGCTGGCCGAACTGCTGGCCGCGGGCTGGCAACCGGCGTGCGGCCGGGTCACGCTGGCCTTCTGCAACGTCGCCGCCTTTGAGCGCTTCGACACCGCCCAGCCCGACGCCTCGCGTTTTGTCGACGAAGACTTCAACCGCGTCTGGGCCGCCGACGTGCTCGACGGGCCGCGCCGCAGCGCCGAGCTGGACCGCGCGCGCCAGATCAGGCCTTTTGTGGACCGCGCCACGCATTTGCTGGACCTGCATTCCATGCACGAACCCTGCGCGCCCTTGCTGGTCACCGGCACCCTGGCGCGCAACATCGCGTTTGCCCAGGGCTTGCGCACCGCGGGGCAAGTCATCGTCGACGCCGGCCATGCCAACGGCGTGCGCATGCGCGACTACGGCGAATTTGCGAACAAGCAAGGCGGGCGCATCGCGCTGTTGCTGGAGGCCGGCCAGCACTGGGACCCGCGCGCCGTCAGCGCCGCGCGCGACACCTTGATGCGCTTCCTGGTGCAGGCCGGCGCGCTGGCCCGCCGCGAAGTGCCTGTCGGCTGGCTGCTCCCCGACCGGGAGCCGCCCGCGCCTGTGGTGGTCACCGACCGTGTGGTGGCGACGTCCATGGATTTCAGTTTTCGCGAAAACTACACCGGCGGCGAAACCATCCGCAAAGCCGGCACCATGATCGCCGTCGATGCGGGCCGCGAAGTGCTCACGCCTTATGACGACTGCGTGCTGGTCATGCCCTCGCTGCGGCAATTGCGGCCGGGGGTGACGACGGTGCGGCTGGGGCGGCGGGCCTGAGCCTGGAAAGCGCGTAAAGCGCTACAGCATCGGAAGCCGTATCCATAAACGCGCACCCGTGGGTGCCAGGGCTTCATAACCCGCCTGGCCGCCGTGCCGCTCGGCCACGCTGTGCACGAAGTAAAGGCCCAGGCCGGTGCCGTGGGCCGTCTGCTGCGCCGCTTTTTGCGTGCTGAAGCGTTCAAACAGGTGGGGCAGCATTTCCGCGCTGACGCCGGGCCCCTGGTCGGCCACCGACAGTTCGGCTTTTCCGTTTTGCAGGGCCAGCGTCAGGGTGACGGTGCTGCCCGCGGGCGAGAAGCGCAGGGCGTTGTGCAGCAGGTTGTCGAGCGCGCGCTCGATCAGGTGGAAGTCGCCGCGTATCCACACCGGCTCATCGGGGATGTGGCGCAGCAGGCGCACGGATTTTCCCTGCGCCGATTCGTAGACCGCGTCGGTGGCCTGGTGTGCGACGCTGCCGAGGTCGATCTCGCGCAGGTCTTTCTGCTCCAGGCTTTGCACGCGGGCAATCGACAGAAAGGATTGCGCCAGCTTGTGCGCGCGGCGCAGTTGCTGGAAAAGCCGGTGCTGGTGGGTTTCGTCCAGCGTTCCGCCGCCCAGCTGCTGCACGGCGGCGGCCAGGGGCACGCGGATGTCGTGTGACAGGAAGGCCAGGGTCTCTTCGCGCTCTTTGTGCAGGTCGTGAAAGCGCTGCTGCGCCTGCTTGACGTGGTCGATGCGCTGCTCGAACCGGAGCCGGTGAAACGGGCTGTCCGCCGCCGCGCCGGTCAATTGATGGAGCTGCCAGTCCAGGTAGCGCCTGGCCGTTTCGAGGCGGCGCCAGCTCCACAAGGGGTAGGCCGCGATCGCGGCGACCAGGGCGCCCGAGGGCGCGAACCAGCGCCCGGACACCAGGGGCAGGGCAACGCTGAAGGCCACCAGCGCCGCAAACCATGCCGTGTTGACCAGCAGGCCCGGCAGCGGCATGAAGCGCAGTGCCCACAGCAGCGGCACCAGCGCCAGCGCGGCACTCAGCGCCAGCGTCCAGGCCCTTCCCAGCGGCACGATAAAACGGTCGTCGCGCAGGTTCAGCAGCACATTGGCCAGCACTTCCACGCCCGGCATGGCGGCGCCGTTGGTGGTGACCGGCGTGGACAGGATGTCGCCCATGCCGGCCGCCGTCGCGCCCACGAAGACGACCTTGCCGCGCAGTGCCTGCGCGGGTTCGCCGGGGCGCATGAGTTCCGCCGCCGAGACGGTGGGAATCGTGCCCGGCGGGCCGGCAAAGCGCAGCAGGCGCGGCTCGCGCCGCACCAGTGTGGGTGCCTGCTCGGTGACGGGCCGTGCCGCATCGCCGGGCTGCAGGTGGGCGGCATCGGCCGGAGGCTGCCAGCCGCTGATCTGCAGCGCGGTCTGCGCCAGCAGGGGCCAGTCGGCGCTGCCCACGCCTTCCCACAGGTCGACGCCGCGCGCCACGCCGTCGTCGTCCAGGCGCACGCTCACGCGCCCCAGGCCGGCGGCGGACCGGGCCAGCAGCGGGATCGGCGGCGACTCCAGCAACTGGCCGCCCAGGCGGGCGCTTTCCATCACAACGGGCAGCGACACGTTGCCGCAGGCACGCATGGCCTTGGCCAGGGCCTGGTTGCCGGCGGTATCGTCACCGACCTCATTGAAGGCGATGTCCATCGCCACGGCTTTCGGCGAAGCCCGGCATATCTGCTGCAGCAGCTCGGCGTGGACGCGGCGCGGCCAGGGCCAGCGGCCCAGTTCCTGCAGGCTGGCCTGGTCGATCGCCACGATCACCACGCCGGACGGCGCGGGCTGCGCGCCCAGCCGCTGCGACAGGTCGAAGACAAAATGGTCGATGCGCGCCAGCCAGCCGCTGGCGCTCACCCCCAGCGCCAGCGCGGCCAGCACCAGGCCCATGCCCAGGAGTTCACGCAGGCTGTGCGCGCTGCGGGGCGGAGGCGTGTTTTGCATGCCGGCCTACAGCAGCAACAGCGGCAAGCCCAGCAGCCATAGATAGGGATGGCGCGAGGGCACGTCTATCTTCTGCAGCATGGGCGGCCCGGCGGTGCCGTCCTGGTTGTCGACCAGGCGGACGCCGAGGAAATGCGTACCGCCCGAGGGACGGGGCAGGCGGACCGCGCCGTCGAAGGAGTCCTGTTGCTGGTCTTCGGGCGCCATGCCGGGCGTGGCCGACACCGAGACCCGGTAGTGATGGTCCGCCGGCGGCGCGGGCAGATCCAGCAGCAGCGCGTCGGTTTCGTAGCGCAGGGCGGCCTGGCCCAGGTCGGGCATCCCCGGCGCGGGTTTGTAGCTGAAGGACGACGCGGCAGACCACGGCCCTTGTTCGCCCTGCGCCGTGATGCTGGCCACGCGCCAGTGCAGCTTGCCTTCGGGCAGGTCGTCCGTGGGCAGCCACTCGGTTTGCGCCACGGGCTGGTCCAGCAGGGCTTGCGCGAAATCTTCAGACTTGGAGGCTTGCACGCGGTAGCGCGCGGCGTCCACCGCGCTGGTCCAGCGCAGGGCCGGGCGCGGCGAGCGCACCGTGGCGGCGCGGCCCGGTGCCTGCAAGGCGGGGGCGAAAGGGCGGGCGGCGACGGTGAAGCCGTGCCGCGCTTCCAGTCCCTGCAGGCCCAGCGCATCCAGGGCGCGCACGCGCAGGATGTAGCGGCCGTTGGGCAGGTCGGCGAAACTCAGGACGCCTGAGCCCGGCGCCGAAGTCCTTTCCGCGAGGATGGCGTCAAAGTTGCTGTCCTGGGAAACCTGGCCCCACAAGACAGCGCCTTGTTCGCCGCGCGCGGGAGGCGATGAAAAGCGCAGCGGCAGTTGCTCCAGGCGCGTCGGAAGGCCGGACACGTCGGGCGCGCGGGGCAGGGCGCGGGGCGGCAAGGGCGCTTCGCCCGGGCGCGCGACCGTGCCGAAGCCGGGCCCCACCACCACGGTCTTTCCGGTGGCATCCACGCCGACGGACCCTTCCAGGGTTTCCTCGCGCGTCTGGCCGGCTTCCACGCCGACGCGGAACACCGTGCCGCGCACCACCGCCTGGGCGCTGGGCGTCAGCACGCGCAAATTCTGCTGGGCTCGCTTTCCCGGGTTGTCGGTGATTTCCGTCTGGCCCCGCAGCAGGCGGACCCGCGTGTCGGCCATCAGGCCGTTGGCATACAGGCTGAGGGTGTCCAGCACCAGCGTCGAGCCCGGGTGCACGCGCAGCTGCGTGCCGTTCGCCAGCTCCAGCGTGGCGCTGGCCAGCGCTTCGGTCTGGAGCTCGGCGCCCACCGACAAGACCTGTCCCGTGGACGCGGTTTTCCACGCGCCCTCGGGCTCACGCCAGCGCACGCTGCCGTGCACCGTTTTTAAGGTGGCCTGGCCGGGGCTGCTGCGCAGCATGGAGGCGGGAATGCGCAGCACCGTGCCGGGCGGGATGCGATGCGGATCGGCAATCCGGTTGAGCCGCTGCACCACGTCCCAGCGCTGCGGTTCCACCAGGTGGCGCTGGCCCAGGCTGATCAGCGTGTCCCCGGGGCGCACGCTGTAAAGCCAGGCCGGCGCGCTGGACGCCTTGTCGGGCACGCCGGCGGCGGGCAAAGGCTGGGCCGGTGCGAAGGCGGCGATGCCAAGCGACAGAAATCCGCCGGCGGCAATTTTTTTGTACATGGAAAGGCTTCCGGAACATGCCGGCCCGCGAGGGCGAGGGCCCGGCTCGAACTGGCGGGAAGAGGGTGAGTGGACCTCAGTCATGCAGCCACTCGAGACGGTAGCCCTGGCCGTAGACCGACACCAGGCGCCAGCCCGACTCCGGAGACAGCCTGAGCTTTCTGCGCAGGGCGCTGGCCTGTACGTCGACCTTGCGCGACTCCACGTCGGTGTTGTGCCCCCAGACCGTCAGCAGCAGGTGGGAGCGCGTCAGCAGGCGCCCCACGTTTTGCAGCAGGTGCAGGGCGAAATCGGTTTCCAGGTCGGTCAGCTCCACGCGCCGGCCCTCCAGAAAGCATTGCCGGGTGCTGAAGTCCACTTCCAGCGGCCCCCAGGCGCTGCGCCGTGTTTCCTGTTTCAGCCCTGAGCGGTGCAGCACGACATTGAGCCGCGCCAGCAGGATGGGCCGGGAAACCGGTTTGACCAGGTAGTCGACCGCGCCGGCCGACAGCATCTGCACCACGTCGTCCTCGCTGTCGCGCGCCGACAGAAAAATCACCGGCGGACAGGCGTCCTTGAGCTGCAGCCGCAGCCTGGTCAGCACCTCGGGCCCCGACATGTCCGGCACCAGCCAGTCCAGCAGGCAGGCCGCGTACTGCCCTCTTTCCACGGCCCGGGCGCAGTCGGCGCCGCGGCTGAACAGGTCCACCGCCAGGCCGGCTTCCCGGATCCATCCACACACCGCTTCGGCGGTTTCAGGCTCGTCCTCCAGGTAGGCGATTCGGGGGGCGGAGGTGTGGGGCATACGGATTCAGGTGCCGGCGGATTAAGCCGAATCGTTACTTGCAGTTACATGTTTTGGGGTTTGGAGCTTTGCAAGTTTAGTGGTCTGACAACTGTCTGCCCACCCCTTTTCGCCTCGAGTGTTGGTAATTCGTAAGTGTAAACAAGGATTTACCCTCTGTTTGTGACAGGCCTCCTATCATCCGCCGCGCTAGTACCTATTACCTCCTGTCACAACTATGCTCGAACTATTCCGACGTTGCGCGAAACCCCTGTGCAAGCTGCCGACCCCGGCTTCCTGGATCCGCCCGGGGTCCGTTTTGCTCGGTCTGGGACTGCTGCCGGCGGCCGCTTTTGCCCTGACCGCCTCGGTGACGGCCGTGATTCCGGCACAGGGTATTTATCCGGGTGAAATAGCGACATTGCGCATCGCGCTGTCCAACAGCGATCCGGTGGCGGCGACCAACGTGGCGTTCAGCAACAGCCTGCCCGGCCTGTTGCCCAACGGCCTCAAGGTGGCCGGCGCGGTCACCAACGGTTGCGGCGGCGCGTTCACGGCAGCCCTCGGAACGCAGGTGCTGGACCTCACGGGCGGCAGCATTCCGGCCGCCGCCGGCGGAATCGACGGCCAGTGCGTGATCGACATCCCGGTCACCGCAGGCACCTCGACCGGCAACGCGACCTCCTATGCCTATCAAATCCTCAACGGCGCGGTGAGCAGCAGCGCCGGCAGCAACAGCGGCGACGTCTCGCAGACCTTCAACGTGCGCGCGCTCCAGCAGCCGCAGATTGCCAAGGCCTTCGGCAGTTCCACCGTGGTGCTCGGAGGCGCGGCAACCAACCTGACCATCACGCTGACCAACCCGAACCCGGTGGCGATCGAAGGCTTCAGCATCACCGACAACTTTCCGCAGCTCGGTGGCAGCGCCATCATCAAGGTAGCCGCCGTGCCCGGCGCCAGCGCAAGCTGCACCAGCGGGCCCGCGCCCGCCTTCAACCCGGCGCCGGCGGCAGGCGCCACCAGCGTGACCGGCACGGGCGACATTCCCGCCAACGGCAGCTGCACGTTCGTGGTCGCCGTGGAAGCGTCGCAGACCAACGGCCAGTACACCACCAACGCCCAGAGCAACCTGATCAACCGCAGCAGCGACTTCAGCAATGCGCTGGGCATCCCCGCGCAGGCCAACGCGCAGGCCAACATCACCGCCAGGTCGCCGCTCAGCGTGGCCAAGGCCTTTTCCGGCACCTCGCTGTCCAGCGGTTCCGCCGGCAGCCTCACCATCACGCTGAGCAACAGCGGCGGCACGCCGCTCAACGTCACCACCTTCGACGACAGCCCGATCGACGGCCTGGGCGGCGTGAACCCCGCTACCGGCCTGAACGTCACCTCGGCGTCCACCAGCTGCGCCGGCGGCGCGGCCGCCGCCATCAACAGCAACAAGGGCGTGCGGCTCACCGGCGGCACCATTCCCGCCAACGGCAGCTGCACGGTCACCGTCAACTACACCGGCTTTGTCCAGGCCTCGGGCGTTCCGGTGACCTACACCAACAACATCCCGCAAGGCGCGGTCGACGTGGGCAACGCCGCCATCAAGAGCCAGAGCGCCTCGGCCACCATCCTCGTGGCCGACGACCTGCGCGTGCTCAAGTCGGCACAGCCGGCCAGCCCGGTCGCGCCCGGCAACCCGATCCAGTACCAGGTCACGGTGCAGAACTATGGCGCCGGCGTGATCAACAACTTCACGGTGACCGACAACTTCACCAATGGCCAGACCTTTCTGACCGGCACGATAGGCGGAATCAACTACACCCCGACCGTGAGCGCAGCCTGCGGCAACGTCAATTCCGCGAGTCCCGTTGGCAGCTCCACGGCGGTGTTCACGGTGGACACCCTTCCGGCTCGCGCCAGTGTCAGCGTGCCGGGCGCCTGCGTCATCACGATGTGGGCCATGACGTCCACCACGGCGGTCGCGTCTTCGGCGAACACGATTGCGGCCGGCGGCGTTTGCTACAACGCCGGCGCGACCTGCAACGGCGGCGCTTCCAACTCGACCGGCGTGACGACCAACGCCCCCGTGATGGCGGCCACCAAGGCCTTCGCCGAATCGTCTCCCGGCGTCAACACGTTCGCCGAGGGCACCATCGTCCGCATGACCATCACGCTGACGAACAAGTCGGCGAACCCGCTGAGCAACGTCTCGATTTCCGACACGCTGCAGCTGGCCAACAGCGGAGGCGGGCAGCTGCGCATCGCGAATCCCGCGAACGCGGCCAGCACCTGCGGCAGCCCGGTCATCACCGCGGTTGCCGGCTCCACCTCGGTGGGCCTGAACGGCGGCACCGTGCCCGCGCGCGCCGGCAACGGCCTGGGCGCCGACGGCAGCTGCGTGCTGCAGGTCGACGTCGTCGGCCCGGCAGGCGTCTACCCCAACACCGCCACCGTGGGCGGCACGCAGACCTTCGGCAACGGCAGCACGCAGGCGCTGGTCCCCGTGACCACCAACACCGCAACGCTGACCTACACCTCGGCCCTGAGCGCGGCCAAGAGCTTCAACCCGGCCAACGTGTCCTCGGGCGGCAAGTCCACCGTCACGGTGCAGTTGCTGAACGCCAGCGCGCTGGCCCTGACCAACGTGAGCGTGACCGACCCTCTGCCCGCGGGCATGGTGCTGGCCAACCCGCCGAACGGGCAGACCACCTGCGCCGGCCCCACGGCCATCACCGGCGCCGCCGGCGCCGGCAGCATTTCCTTGACGGGCGCCAGCATCGCGGGCAGCGGCAACTGCGCCTTCCTGTTCGACGTGGTTGCCACCGGTGCGGCGAACTGGGTCAACACCCTTCCGCCCGATTCCATCCTGGCCGACGGTGGTGTGCGCAACGTCGCGCCGGTCAGCGGCACCTTGCTGTTCACCCCTCCCACCGGCATCGCGGTCAGCAAGACCACCTCCATCAGCTCGCTGACCTTTCCGGGCGAGCCCAGCCGCCTGACGATCAACATCGCCAACGGCACGCAGGCGGTCACCAACCTGCGCTTCACCGACTACTTCACCGTGGGCGGCACGGCAGGCGGCACCAACAACGGCTGGGTGCTGACGCCCAACCCCGCGCCCGCCACGACCTGCCCCGGCGGCGTGGTCACCGCGGTGGCGAACACCCGCCTGGTCAGCCTGGCCGGCGCTGCGCTCGCGGCCAACGCCAGCTGCCAGCTCAGCGTCAACGTCACCTCCACCGTGACGGGCGGCAATACCAACACCATTCCGGCCGGCGCCATCGTGACCGACCAGAACCTGAGCAACAGCAACCCGGCGACCACCAGCCTGGCCATCAGCGCCAACATCGGCGTCGTCAAGCAATTCACGCCGAACGTGGTCAAGCCGGGCGAACGTTCGCGCCTGCGCATCACCTTCTACAACCCGCTCTCGCAGCCCGTCAGCGCGCTCGCCGTCACCGACACCCTGCCGGCCGGCGTGACCGTGCCCAGCGGCGCCAACCCGACGACGACCTGCCAGGGCGCGACGGTGTCCTCGACCGTCAACAGCGTGCAGGTGTCGGGCGGCACCATCCCCGCCGCGGCCGGCAACACGCCGGCGAGCTGCCAGGTTGAAATCGACGTGCTCGTCGCGGCCCAGGGCGACTACGTCAACACCATTCCCGCCAACGCGCTGACCGCCAGCGCCGGCGGCAACCCGCTGACGAACACGCAGCCCACCAGCGACACGCTGCGCGCCAAATCGCCGGTGGTGGTGCACAAGGCCTTCAGCGCCCGCACCCTGGACGCGGGCAACCCGGTCGGCTTCACCACCGGCTCCGACAGCAAGGCGCCCGGCGCGCCGGCCGTGCTGATCCTGCGTTTCGACAACCCCAACAACACGCCCCTGACCGGCATGACCCTGACCGACGCCTTGCCCGCGGGGCTGGTGGTCGCGCCCACGCCGGCGGCGGCCACCACCTGCGCCGGCGGCACCGTCGTCGCGGCCGCCTCCACGACCAGCGTGCGCCTGACCGGCGCGACGCTCGCGGCGGCCGGCTCCTGCACGGTCACGGTCAACGTGCTGAGCAACATCTCGGGCGTCTACACCAACACGGTTCCCACCGGCAGCATCACCACCAACGAAGGCGTGAGCAACGAGGAGCCCACCAGCGCGCAGCTGATTGTTTCCACCCCGCCCACCGTCGGCAAGCAGTTCTCGCCGGCCGTGATCCCACCGGGCGGCACCTCGCGCCTGAGCATCGTGCTGGGCAATGCCAACACCACCGCGATGACGCTGAGCGCGAACTTTGATGACGTGTTGCCCACTGCGCCCGGCCAGATCCAGCTGACCGCCACGCCCGGCATGACGACCTCCTGCGGCGGCACCGTGGTCGCCGCGGCCAATGCCACCAGCGTGCGCTTGAACAGCGGCGGCACCATTCCCGCGGGCGGCTGCACGATTGACGTCAACGTGACCGGCCTCACCGCCGGCACGCACACCAACAACATTCCGGCCGGCGCGCTGCAGACCAACCTGGGCAACAACCAGGCGCCCGCCAACGCACCCTTGACCATCAGCACCCTGGGCTATATCTCGGGCAAGGTCTTCAAGGACAACAACCCGACGCCCAACGGCACTTTCCAGAACGGCACCGACACGCCCATCGCCGGCGTGAGCATTGAGCTGCGCAGCGGCGTGAACTGCAGCGGCGCGCTGCTGGCGACGGGCACGACCGACGCGCTCGGCAACTACCTGTTCTCGTCGCTGGCGGCCGGCAGCTATTCCGTGTGCCAGCCCGCGCAGCCCGCGGGCACCACCAACGGCATCACCACGGCCGGCCCGATCAGCGGCATCAACGGCAGCACCGGCACGGCCGGCACCGCGTCCAACCCGACCGCGACCAGCAGCCAGGTCACCAACATCACGCTCAACGGCAACGGCGCGGGCGGCGAAATCTCCGGCTCGGCCAACAACAACTTCGCCGAAGTCGCGCCTTCGACCATCAACGGCAAGGTCTTCAAGGACCTCAACAACAACGGCGTGCAGGATGGCGCCGACGACCCGCTGCCCGGCGTGACGATTGAACTGCGTGACCCCGGCACCAACGCGCTGCTGGCGACCACCGTCACCGACGCCGCGGGCGGCTACAGCTTCGGCAACCTGCTGCCCGGCTCCTACACCGTGGTGGAACCCGCGCAGCCCGCCGGAACCTCCAACGGCATCACCACCGCCGGTGCAGTACCGAATGGCGGCACGCCCGGCACGGCCACCACGCCGGCCGTCACGCCCAGCCGCATCAGCACCCTCGTGCTGCCGCCCAACACGGTCTCGTCCGGCAACAACTTCGCCGAAGTGGCCAATGGCGGAACGATCTCCGGCCGGGTCTTCCTGGACTACGACAACAACGGCGCGGTCAACGGCAGCGACCACGGCATAGGCGGGCAGACCATTAACCTGACCGGCACCGACATCAACGGCCTGGCCGTTTCCAGGACCACCACCACGACGGCCGACGGGCGCTACAGCTTCACCGGCCTGGCGCAAGGCAACTACACCGTCACGCAGCCGCTGCCGCAGGCGGCGGGCACGACCAACGGCCAGACCCTCGCGGGCAGCACCGGCGGCGTGGCAACCCTGCCGGCCAACCCGGTGTCCGCTATCTCGGCGATTCCGCTGGCCACCGCCAATGCCGTGTCGGCCGACAACAACTTCGCCGAGATCCCCGGCGCCGCGCCCGACCTCGCGATCGCCAAGACCCATTCGCCGGTCAGCTTCGCGCAGGGCTCGAGCACCGGCTTCTACACCATCACCGTCTCCAACGTCGGCACGGTGGCGACCTCCGGCACCATCACCGTGGTCGACACCCTGCCCGCGGGCATGACGGTGGCCGCCGTCGCCGGCGGCGCCACCTGGTCCTGCAGCAGCGCCGTCACCACCGTCACCTGCACCACCGCCAGCGTGATCGCCGCGGGCGGCACCGCCCCTGTCTTCACGGTGCGCGTGGCGGTTGCCGCGGGCCTCTCCGGCCAGGTGCTGGTGAACACGGCCGTGGTTTCGGGCGGCAATGAGCCCGCCGGCTTCAACGGCAACAACACCGCCACCGACCCCACGGTGATCTCCGACGTGGCCGCGGTGCGCGGCACGGTATGGCGCGACCTCAACCATGACCGCATCAAGGACCCCGGCGAGCCCCTGGTCCCCGGCTGGATCGTGGAACTGACGCTGGGCGGCGTGGTGGTCGGCACCACCACCTCCGACGCCAGGGGCGCCTACGCTTTCCCGAGCGTGGCGCCCGGCACGGGCTACCAGATCCGTTTCCGCGAGCCGACCAGCGGCCGCATCTACGGCCGCCCGGTGCCCAATGAAACCGGCTTGCCGTATACCAATGGCACGCCCAACGCCAACGCCAATCCCGCCGGTGCCAACAACACCGACGGCACCCTGCAGGGCCTGACCCTGGCCGCTGGCACCACCACGGTGGCGCAAAGCCTGCCGCTGGACCCTAGCGGCGTGGTCTACGACGCCGTCACCCGGCAGCCCGTGCCCGGCGCCGTCGTGACACTCTCCGCACCCGGCCTCACCGCGGCCGACGTGATTGGCGGCAGCCTGACGCAGACCACCGGCGCGGACGGCGCCTACCAGTTCCTGCTGTTGGGCGGCGCGCCCGTGGGCGGCACGCTGTACACGCTCACCGTGACCTCGCCGGCCGGTTACCTGCCCGGCCCCTCGGCCATGATCCCGGCCTGCACGGCCACCCTGGGCGTCGGCCTGGCGCCACCCAGCCCGGACCCGGCGCTGGTGCAGAACAGCAACTTCGCGCCCGGCACCGGCGTGCCGCAGCACAACCCCGCGGCCTGCCCCAACAACACGCTGGCCCTGGCGGGCGGCGCGGCCACCACGCAGTACTTCTTCACGTTCACCTTTGCCGCGATTCCCGGCTCCGCCAACGTGCTGAACAACCACATCCCGCTGGACCCCATCCTGGGCGGCGCCATCCTGATGACCAAGAGCACGCCGCTGGTCAACGTGGTGCGCGGCGACCTGGTGCCCTACACCATCACCGCCACCAACACGCTGAACGCCGTGCTCGGCAACGTCAGTGTGGTGGACCTGATTCCCGCGGGCTTTCGCTACCGCACCGGCTCGGCCTCGCTCAACGGCGCGGCGCTGGAGCCGGCCATCAGCGGCCGCAACCTGACCTGGGCCAACCAGGTGTTCGCCGCCGGTGAACGCAAGACCTGGCGCATGCTGCTGGTGGTCGGCACCGGCGTGTCCGAAGGCACCTACACCAACCAGGTCGCGGCCCGCAACGCCCTGGTCAATGCGCAGATATCCAACACCGCGACGGCCGCCGTGCGTGTCGTGCCGGACCCGACCTTCGACTGCTCCGACATCATCGGCAAGGTCTTCGACGACAAGAACGCCAACGGCTACCAGGACCAGGACGAGCCCGGCATCGCCAACGTGCGCATCGCCACGGCGCGCGGCCTGCTGGTCACCAGCGACCACGACGGCCGTTTCCACGTCGCCTGCGCGGCGATCCCGAACGCCGACCGCGGTTCCAACTTCGTCATGAAGGTGGACGAGCGGACCTTGCCCTCGGGCTACCGCCTGACCACGGAGAATCCGCGCGACGTGCGTGTGACGCGCGGCAAGATGGTCAAGCTCAATTTCGGCGCCACCGTGCACCGCGTGGTCCGGCTTGAGCTTTCGGGCGCCGCCTTCAGCGGAAACGACAGCACCGAGTTGCAGCCCGCCTACCTCGCCACCCTGCAAAAGCTGCCCGAGCAACTCGCGGCCCGGCCGTCGGTGCTGCGCATCGCCTACCGCAACAGCGGCGAGGCGGCCGGCCTTGCCGAAAAACGCGTGGCTGCGGTCAGTGAGCGAATACAGGCCTTGTGGGAGGCCAGACGAAAGAGGAAAGACGGGAATGAGTCCGCCGAAAGCGAACCCCTGCACCCCCTGATGATTGAAACCGAGCTGGAGACGGCGAAATGAATTTCCGTACACATGCGATAGCCGTCGCCGCCGGCCTGCTTTGCGCGGGCGCATCGACCTGGGCCGCCACCGAAGTCAGCGGCAAACGGATCGACAACGGGCGCATAGACCTGTTCAGCGTGCCGCCGCCGGCGGAAAAGCAGCCCGCCATCGCCTATCCCATGCCCTCGGGCGTGACGCGCGAAGAGGCTGCTTCCATGCGCAGCCTCGCCGCGCAAGTGCCCGCACGCCCTGCGCAGGTCGATCGTTCACTCCAGGAGATCGGTGGTTCCAACCTGTTTGTTTCCGGAAAAGCCGAGTTGACACCCGAGGCCCGTGCGGTATTGGATTCCATGGCCGCGGGTATTGGCGCAAAAGCCAAAATGTCTTCGACCACACGCATTGCCGTGGTCGGCCACACCGACAACCAGCGCCTGGCGCCCGAGACCAAACGTATCTTCAAGGACAACCAGGGCTTGTCCGAAGCACGTGCGCTGGCGGTGGCCGCCTATCTCAAACAAGTCCTCAACAACCCCGCGATCACCTATTCGATCCAGGGCGAGGGTGAAAGCCAACCGCTGGCTTCGAACGCGACACCCGAAGGCATGGCCCGTAACCGCCGTGTCGAACTGCGCGTGTGGTTCCAGCCCGCGGCGCTGGCAGCCGCGCCTGTGCCGCCGCCCGCGGCCACGCTGCCGCCGTGCACGCCGCAATCGGTCGGCCAGTCGAATGTGCCCTTCCGCATCACCATCGACGGCGAGCCCATCAACACGGCCGAGATTCCGAACGAGGCCGACGGCCAGCGCTGCGCCGACGTCGCGCTTGAGCGGGCGGACATCCAGGTCCGCTACGACAGCCTGGCCGCCGTGCCGCTGATGAACGCCTGGGCCACACCCGGCACGGCCGTCAAGGGCGAAGCCGTGGAATTCCGCGCCTGGTCCAACTACATTCCGTGGATCAAAAAGGCCGAGCTGCGCCTCTTCCGCCCCGGGCAGAAAACCCAGGAGCAGCCGTTTGAGATCGTGCCGATCGGATGGTCGGGCGCCAGCCGCTGGACGGTGCCGGCCCACACCGCGGGCGACCAGGTGTTCTACCTGCTGCGTGTCTACGACGCGCAGGGCCGCTTCGACGAAACCAGCCTCAAGGCGCTGAACCTGCTGGCGCGCGCCATGCCGGCCAATGAGGACCAGGACAAGCTGGAGCGCGAACGCCTCACGGGGTATGGCGAGAACAGCCTGGCCTTGCGCAACATCCCGGTGGCGGGCGGCACGGTCACGGTCAACGGCACAAACCTGAAACCGGGCCAGCGCATAGAGGCGCTGGGCCTGGAGCTGCCCATAGACGCGCAAGGCAAGTTTGCGATGAAGCAGATCATGCCGGCCGGCCCGCAGTCGGTGGAAGTGACGCTCAAGGAGACCGACGGCAAGGCCACCACCTTCCGCCGCAACCTCAACATCGCGGCCGACGACTGGTTCTACCTGGCACTCGGTGATTTGACGGTCGGCAAGAACAATGTCTCAGGCCCCGCCAAGCTGGTGACCGGCGACCTGAGCCACTACGAAGACAAGGTCTACGTCGACGGCCGCGCCGCTTTTTACCTCAAGGGCAAGATCAAGGGCGAGTGGCTGCTGACGGCGTCGGCCGACACGCGCGAAGGCCCCATCGAGGACCTGTTCTCCAACTTCTCGAGCAAGGACCCCAAGTACCTGCTGCGCAGCATAGACCCCAACCTGTACTACCCGGTCTACGGCGACGACAGCACCACCGTGGACGACGCGCCCACGCAGGGCAAGTTTTTCGTCAAGCTGCAAAAAGGCGATTCGCACGTCATGTGGGGCAACTTCCAGACCTCCTGGAGCGGCACCGAGCTGATGCAATATTCGCGCGGCCTGTACGGCGCGCAGCTGCGCCACCGCTCGGAAGAAGCCACGGCCTACGGCGAGAAACGCACGCAGATCGACGCCTTCGCGGCCGACCCGGGCACCCTGGCCTCGCGCGAAGAGTTCCGCGGCACCGGCGGCTCCATCTATTACCTGCGCCACCTGGACATCACCCAGGGTTCGGAGCGGGTATGGATCGAAGTGCGCGACAAGGATTCCGGCATGGTGATAGAGCGCCGCGAGCTCGCGCCCACCCAGGACTACGAGGTCAACTACCTGCAGGGCCGCATCCTGCTGCAGTCGCCGCTGTCCGCTACCGGCGGCGGCGCCGGCCTGATCATGACCTCGGCGGTCGGCGGCCAGCCGGTCTACCTGGTCACGACCTATGAGTTCGCGCCCGGCGTCACCGCCATCAGCAACCTCTCGACCGGCCTGCGCGCCAGCCAGTGGATCAACGACCACTTCCAGCTGGGTGCCAGCACTTACCACCAGGGCGAAACCGGTTCCAGCCAGACGCTCAAAGGCGTGGACGGCACGCTGCGCTACAAGCCCGGTACCTGGCTCAAGTTCGAGGCGGCCCGCTCCAAGGGCCCGGGCAACGGCGCGCAGACCTCGATTGACGGCGGCTTCGGCTTCAACACCTTGAGCAGCGGCGCCATCCAGTCGGCCGGCGCCGAACGCCTCGAAGCCTCGGTCGACCTGGCCGAAGTGACCGACAGCATGAAGGGCAAGGTCACCGCCTACGCGCAGAACCGCGACCGCGGCTACTCGGCCCCGGGGCAGATCGGCATTGGCGGCGAAGCCGTCAAGCAGGCCGGTGCCTCCGCCGACGTGGAAGTGATGCCGGGCACGCGCATCCTGCTCAAGGCCGACAAGCGCGATGGCGATTTGCAGGACAGCCAGAACGCTGAACTCGCGGTACGCCAGACGCTGAACAGCGAATGGGAAGTCGCCGTCGGCGTGCGCGCCGACGACCGCTCCAATGTCGTACCGAACGCCAGCCCCTTGCTGTCGCAAACCGGCTCGCGCACCGATGCGCAACTGCGTGCCGACTACCGGCCTGATCGCCAGGGCGGCAAGCCCGGCGAAAAGGAAGACTGGGAGGCCTACGGTTATGTGCAGGGCACGCTCGAGCGCGACGACACGCGCGATCCCAACAACCGCGTCGGCCTGGGCGGCGCGCTGCAAGTCAGCGAACGCGTGAAACTCAGCGGCGAAGCCTCCAGCGGCAGCATGGGCGTGGGCGGCAAACTGGGCGCCGACTACCGCATCTCCGACCGCAGCAATGCCTACCTGGCCTACACCGTGGAAACCGAAAGCCCCGACGTCGCCTGGCGCGGCCGCCAGGGCACGCTGGTCTCAGGCGCGAGCACGCGCGTGTCCGACCAATTGCGCGTGTTTGGCGAAGGCCGCTCCGTCAACGGCGCGGGCCCGCAAAGCCTGACGCAGGCCTTCGGCACCGACTGGTCGCCCAACGACCGCTGGAACTTTGGCGCGAAAGTCGAGTTCGGCACCGTCTCCGATCCTTTGGCCGGCGACCTCAAGCGCCGCGCACTGGGCGGCTCCATCGGCTACAAAAAAGACGGCCTCAAGTACGGCGGCAACCTCGAGTGGCGCCATGACAAAGGCAACATCTCGGGTGAACGCACGACCTGGCTCATGCGCAACACCGTCGGCCTGCAGGTTGACCCGGCCTGGCGCCTGCTCGGCAAGCTCAACGTCTCGCGCTCCAGCAACAGCCAGGGCGCCTTCGTCGACGGCAATTACCATGAGTTTGTCATCGGCAGCGCCTACCGGCCCGTCGACAACGACCGCTGGAACACCTTGTTCAAGTACACCAACCTGAACAACGTGCCCACCGCCGGCCAGCTCACGCCTTCGGGCCAGGCAGCCGACTACGCACAGCGCAGCCAGGTCTTCTCGGTCGACACGATTTACGACGTGAAGCCCTGGCTGTCGGTCGGCGCCAAGTACGCCTTCCGTATCGGCGAACTCAAGTCACCGGTGGCCGGCGGCGAATGGTTCTCCAGCCGTGCCGACCTGCTGATCCTGCGCGCCGACCTGCACCTGGTCAAGGAATGGGACGCTCTGGTCGAGCTGCGCAACCTGCGCGCCACCGAAGCCCAGGATGCAAAAGCCGGCGCGCTGCTCGGTATCTACCGCCACCTCGGCAAGGGCGTCAAGGTGGGTGTGGGTTACAACTTCACGCAGTACTCGGATGATTTGACCGATCTGTCTTACCGCAGCCGTGGCTGGTTTTTGAACGTGCTGGCCGCGTATTGAGGGTGGGGCGGCCACTGCGCGTGCCGCTTGTCTCTATCAACCCACACTTACAAAAGAAAGCGCCGCAATGAACACCTAATGCTGATGGGGCGGGCGTTGTAACTCATATGTACTCTGATAATTCCTGAACATTAATCTGAAGGATTTTTTGATGAAATCGTGTGCAGGAAAACCGGAACTCAAGCGTCTCATGTCAAGCAGGAAGAAGGGTTCGGTGGCCGCGCCAGGCGGCCCCGCTACAAACAAGGCCTCCGGGTTTGCGATTTCGGCAACAGCGTTCGCAGTCGCACTGCTCGCCGCGTCTCCCCAGGTCGCACGCGCCGCCAATGAGTGCGGTACGGAGGTGGCGGGGCAGGACACGCTGACCTGCTCCGCCGCGAACTATGCGACCGGCATCGCCTATACCAGCTCCAACGGGTTGACGCTCAACCTGGACAATCCGGCCATGGTGGTGACGGGCGCTCAAGGGGTATCCATTCAGGCTGTGGTCGGCCCGGTGAACCCCCAGTTGACCGTCAATGTGACCAACGTCAACACAATCACCGCCACGGGCTCCGCCGTGACGATCACCAACCAAGGTGTCGGCGGGACTTCCTCCATCAACGTCCAAAGCGGAACGCTCACCACAACCGGGGCGGCCAACACCGTGTCGGCGGGCCTCGCCCAAACGACAGGGAATGCCCAGGTGACGTTGACCGGCGGGCAAGTCCTGAACACCGGAACGGGCGGCGGGATCATTGCCACGCTGACGACCCCCACTGGGACAGGCAACACCACTGTCCTGATCACCGGTGGCGCTATCCAGGCAGTCGGCTCAGGCGCCCAATCGTCGATCGCGAGCGCCGCACGCATCGGTACGTCTAGCCTCACCATGACTGGTGGTTCTGTTGTGTCCTCAGGGGCCAACAGCAACGGTTTGTGGGCGCGGAACGGCGGCACAGGATCAACCCTGCTCCAGATGAGCGGCGGCACGGTCGCCGCCACCGGGAACAACGGCGACGGCATCCTCGCCTCTATCGGTACCGGCACGTACGCAGTCGACATTTCAGGCGGCACCGCCACCGGCGGCAGCGGCTTCGGCGCCGCTGTCCACACCTCGGGCGCCGGAGGCGGCACCGTCAACATCGGCGCGGGGGCCGTGCTCAACGCAGGCGCCTCCGGCGTGGCGCTGCGCGACGGCGACTTGAACCGCGACGGCATCGACGAAATCGGCGGCAATTCGGTCATCACCACCGCCGGCACCCTGAATGGCGCCGTCGTGCTCGGCGGCGGCACCGACACCCTCACCATGACCGGCGGCGCGATCAACGGCAACATCACGGGCGACGGCGCCGATGCGCTGAACCTGAACCTCGGCACCAACAGCTTTACCCACGGTGCGGCCTACGCCATCAGCGGCATGAACGGCATCGTCATGAATTCAGGCACCGTGCGGCTTGACGGCACCGTGGCGGCCAATACCCTGAACGTCAAGGGCGGCATGCTGACGCTCGGCAACACCGCCACCATCACCACCACGGCGGTCGAAGGCGGAACCCTTTCCGTCAATGGCACGCTCACCGGCGCCGTGAACGTGCTCGGCGGGCGTCTGCAGGGCAACGGCAGGGTCGGCAACACAACAAACTTCGCCGGCGGCACCATCGCACCGGGCAATTCGATCGGCAAGCTGCTGATCGCGGGCAACTACGTGGGAAGCGGTGGAGTACTGGAAATCGAAGGCGTGCTCGGGGGCACGGGCTCTCCCGCCGACAGGCTCGTGATTACGGGCAACGCCAGCGGCACGACCAGCATACAAACCATCAACACGGGCGGCACGGGTGCGCTGACCGGATCCGGCAACACCGACGGCATTTCCATCGTCCAGGTGGGCGGTACCAGCGCGGCCACCACGTTCCAGCTGGCGGGCGGGTATGCCGCCGCCGGGCCTTACCAGTACCAGCTGCGGATGTTCGACCCCGCAAGCTCGGCCGCCAGCCAGGCGGATCCCTTGCTGGGGGCCGTGCCGTTTTATGACTACCGCCTGCAATCGGTGGTGGACGCCAGCGGCAGGCCGGTTGCCGTGCCGCAGATCGCCGGCTACCAGGCCATGCCCACGGGCGCCGTGCGCTACGGGGCCTCGCTGCTGGACTCCGTGCACAAGCGGCAGGGCGAGTTGCGCGACCTGGCGGCAAGCCGTGGCAGCAGCAGCGAACAAGGCGAGCGCGCATTCTTTGTGCGTGTGAACGGCTCCCGCAGCGACGTCACCGGCAACCGCGCGTCGGGCTACGACCAGGACATCGACTACCTCCAGGCCGGAGCTTATGTGTTCGGGCGCGACATGGCAGATGGCTCCATCTTGCGCATCGGCGGTGCGCTCAGCCGCGGCCAGTCCAAGCTGCGGGTTGCTGCATCCGGCGCCCAGGTGGACCTGAAGGGCACAACGCTCGCCCTGACCTCGACCTACCAGACGGCGGCGGGCTGGTATCTCGATGGTGTTGCTCAGCTCACCGACTACACCTCCGGCATCCAGACCCGTGAGCGCGGCCGGGTGGGAGCGCCCGATGGACTGGGCCTGGGCCTGTCGGTGGAAGGCGGTTACCCCATGGATATCGGCGGCGGCCTGGTCATCGAGCCCCAGGCGCAGCTGTCCTACCAGAAGATCAAATTCGACACCTTCGTCGATGCGGACCGCGTCACGGTCGACCTGCAGGACGGGGAAAGTTTGCAGGGGCGCGTGGGTGCCCGCATCAAGAAGGCCTTCAACCCCAACACCAGCCGTCAATGGACGCTGTACGCCGAAGGCAACCTGGTTCACGAGTTCCTGAAAGACCGCGGCATCACGGCCAGCGGCATCTCCTTCGCATCGGACTCCCTGGGCACCAGCGCGCAGCTGGGGGCCGGCTTTAATGCCCAGCTTGGCGCTAACACCACGCTGTATGCCAGCGTGAACTACAGCAAAGGCTTGAGCAGTGGGGCCGCGGACACCTGGAGCGGAAACCTGGGCATGCGCTTCGCTTTTTAAGCAAGAGCAAGTTTGATAGCTCCGCCGTCCGGCGGCGCTAATCGTCTGGGGCTCAGCCGCCTGATAAATCAGAAGTTCAACTCGGCGAGCTCGGCGGCCGTCAGGTCACGAACGCGCTTTGTCGATTCGCGGGCCTGCAATGTAATCAGCGCCGGGTCGGCCTGCGTCAACAGGTCCACCAGCGTGGCCCCTGGCGCGATGGCATCGAGGTAGCGAAGCACCTGTCCAATCGCCAGGCCGGGGTCACCCTTTTCCAGGCGGTAGGCGGTATTGCGCGAGAAGCCCGCACGCAGCGCTGCGTCGGCTTGTTTGACCTTGCGCGCCTGGCGCAGCCGCGCAAGAAGATGTCCGAGGTGAGCAGTCTCCCGCGCAAGCTGCGGGCTGAGTATGGCGGATTGGTCTATTTTCATGTTCGTCAAATCATTCGTTATATTGATAAAGATCGATTTAACGAGCATTTTACTTGATGAACTGCTAATGATCCATCGATGATCGATTAATCAAGCCTTAGCATCATAATGATTGATTTAACGAGCATTATGCTGCGGCGCGGGGCACCGAGCATGGCAGCGCAGTAGGTGTAAACGACAGTACGCCATAGAAAATTTACCAATAAAGTAATTAATAAGACGTTTATTTTCTTTTTAGAAAAATAAACGACATTAATTTTCTAAGTAACTCCATGCGTGAACTCCTCGATGCCACCGATCGCCGTTTGACCCGGCTGCTGTCCGACGACGCGCAGGACGGCGTGAACCAGCTGGCGGAAAAAATGCAGCTGAGCCCGCCCACGGTCCGCACGCGCCTGAAGGCCTTGATCGAAAAAAACGCCCTGAAGATCGTCGGCCTGCTGAACCTGTCGGAACGGCCGGAACTGATTGGCGCCATCGTCGGCATCAGCGCCAACGCGCAGGGACACCTTGACGAACTCACGCAAAAACTCGCGGAGCTGCCCTTCGTGACTTCCGTGAGTGTGGTGACCGGCCGTTTCGACCTGATCGTCGAGGTGCTGGTGGCCGGGGACGTCCAGGACCTCTACCGTTTCACCAGCGAGTTGCTTCCCAGGGTCGCCGGGCCCGGGATCATCAGCCGCAGCGAGACCTTTGTGGTCATGAAGTCGCGCAACAAATGGGTCAACCTGCCGCGCGGCTGCTGGGAGCAGGGCGCCGATGGCGGCGCCGAGCCGCCGCCCCCTCAGCCCGCAGCGGCTGGGAAATGAGCTCGTCCCCGGCGGATGTTCCTCCGGGGAGATTGTCAAAGGAGAAAGCAATGAAGATCTCGAATTCCCTGGCCGCAGGGCTGCTGGCCTGCGCGGGCTTCCTGGGTGTGTGCGGCGCCGCCCATGCCGGCACCCTGGAGGACATCCAGAAACGCGGCGAACTGCGCATCGCCGTGCAGACACAAGGCCCTCCGTTTTCGATGATCGACAAAAACGGCGCACGCACCGGCAGCTCGGTGGAGCTTGCCAAACTGATGGCCCAGGAAATGGGCGTCAAGGTGGTGTTCCTCGACCTCGACTGGGATGGGCTGCTGCCGGCCCTGATTTCCGGCAAGGCCGACCTGCTCGCGGCCGACATGACGCCCACGCTGGCCCGCGCGACCAAAGTCGCCTTCACCAAGCCCTTTATGTATATAGGGCCTGTTGTGGCTTCGAAGGAGGGAAGCAAATTCACTTCCACGAATGCCTGCAAGGCGCCCGGCACCAAGATCGCGGTGCTTTTCGGCAGCACCGGCGAGAAGCTCGCAAAAACCGTTTTCCCCAAGGGCGAGATCAAGAGCTACAAGGGCGGTGGAACCTTGCTGCTGGACGCCGTGAAAAACGGCCAGGCCGACTGCCTGCTCAATGACAGCTCGGCGGTGGCAGGCCAGGCGGCCGGATACCCCAAGGGAACCTTCAAGGTCATGCCGGAACTGCTGGCCAAGGAACCCCTGGCTTATGCGACCCGTTATGACTCCCTCGATCTTCTGAGCTGGATCAACCTGTTCATCGACCAGACCACACTGGACGGCCGCCTTCAGCAAAACCTCGACTACTGGGTCAACACGCCCAAGTGGAAAGAAGAGCACTGATTTCCGAACCTGAGCACGGGCCGGCCTCATGACCATGGTGTCGATTCCCGTGCCGCAAGCCCTTCACGCCCTTTATGTCGGGGCCGGCGCATGCTGCTGAACCTGAACTTCAGGGTGATAGGGGAGACGCTCCCCGATTTCTTCGGGGGCTTTGTCTCCACCTTGTCCATTTCGCTGGCCGCGTTTGCGGGCGCCGTCGCCATCGGCATGCTGGCCTGTGTGATGAGCCTGCAGTCTTCGCGCGTCGTCCGGGCGCCGGCTGTGGTGTACGTGGACGTGATCCGGGCCACGCCCTTGCTGGCCCAGCTGTATTTTCTGTATTTCGGGTTGCCGAATTTCGGCGTGATCATGCCGGAAATCATGATCGGCATCGTCGCCCTGTCCATCAACAGCGGCGCCTACGTCAGCGAGATCATCCGCTCCGGCATCCATTCGATCCCTAAGGGGCAGCTGGAGGCGGGCGCCAGTTCGGGCATGACCTACTGGCAGCAGATGCGCCTCATCATTCTTCCGCAGGCCGTGCGGCCCATGGTGTCGCCGCTGATCGGGCAGGCCATTGTGCTGGTCAAGGACTCGTCCCTGCTGTCGCTGATTTCGGTGCTGGAGCTCACGCGCGTGGGGCAGACACTGGCCAATGACCGCTTCATGCCGGTTGAAGGCCTGGCAAGCACCGCCGTCGGCTACCTGATCATCTATTTCGGGCTCAAGCTCGCGGCCGCCGCATGGGTTCGCATCGGGCGGCAGCCCGGGCGCTGCTGAAAGCCACGACCATGACCCTCTTCTTCGAGCAGCTCTACGGCATGGCCCAGTACTACCCGGTTGTGCTGAAGGGCATAGGCGTCACGTTGGCGCTGTCCTTCATCGGGATTTTTGCGGGAACGGTGCTCGGCTTTGTGCTGGGCGTAGGCCGCGCCAGCCCGCGCAAGTGGCTGTCGTTCGCCATCGGGGCCTACACCGACCTGTTTCGCGGCACACCTGTGCTGGTTCAGGTGTTCGTCGTCTTTTTTGTCTTGCCCGAGGCGGGCATCGAGCTCGACTCCTTCACGGCGGGCGTGATTGCCCTGTCCAACATCGCGGCCTGCTTCATCTCTGAAATCGTGGCCGCCGGGATCAGGGCCGTGCCCACAGGGCAGCTCGAAGCGGCCGCATCCTCGGGGCTGAGCCGCTTCCAGCAGCTGAGGCTGGTGGTGATGCCGCAAGCCACCCGCATGATCGTCCCTTCCCTGGTCGGGCAATACGTGTTGCTGGTCAAGGATTCATCGGTGGTCTCCGCCATCGGGCTCCTCGACCTGACGCGCTCCGGCTGGGTGATCGTGCAGTCCGTTCCCAACGGGCTGCTGGTTTTTACCGCGGTGGGCGTGGGCTACTTTTTGATCTGCTATCCGCTGCTGTATCTGTCGCGGCGGCTGGAAAAGGCTTGATAAAGGAATACCCAGGATGATCCAGTTCAGCGAACTCAACAAGTGGTACGGCACGCACCACGTCTTGCAGAACATCAACCTCGATGTCGCAAAAGGCGAGGTGGTGGTGGTCTGCGGGCCCAGCGGCTCCGGCAAAAGCACACTGATCCGCTGCGTCAACGGGCTGGAAAAATTCCAGGCCGGCTCGCTGACGGTCGACGGCATGCCGGTCGCCAGCGAGGCGAACCTGCGCAAGCTTCGCATGGAGCTGGGTTTTGTCTTTCAGCAGTTCAATCTTTATCCCCACAAGACCGCGCTTGAAAACGTCACGCTCGCGCCCATCCACGTGCGCAAGCTCTCCAGCAAGGAAGCCACCGACCGCGGCCGCGAGCTGCTCGAGAAGGTCGGCCTGGCGGACAAATGCGACGCCTATCCGCAGCAGCTGTCGGGCGGGCAGCAGCAGCGCGTCGCCATCGCCCGCAGCCTGTGCATGCAGCCCAAGGTCATGCTGTTCGACGAGCCGACCTCCGCGCTCGATCCCGAAATGATCAACGAGGTGCTGGACGTGATGGTGGCGCTGGCCAAAGACGGCATGACCATGATTGTGGTCACGCACGAGATGGGTTTTGCCCGCAAGGTGGCCGACCGCGTGGCCTTTATCGACAAGGGCGTCATGGTCGAGGTCGCCAAGCCCGAAGCCTTTTTTACCGCACCGCAGAGTGAACGCACGCGTGAGTTCCTCGGAAAGATTCTTCACCACTAGCCCGGGCTGGTGGTGATCAACCGTCATCACGGCCGCCGCATGTGGCGGCACACACTTCAGAAAGACATGGGATGACTGACACGGGCAGGCATGAAACACAGGGCGGGCGCTCCATCGCCATCGTGGGGGCCGGCGTAGTCGGTGCGGCGACGGCCTTGGCGCTCGCGGCCCGGGGCCACGCCGTCACCGTCATCGACCGCGGTGAAGTCGGCGCTGGAACCAGCTCCGGAAATGCCGGCGCCATCGTGACGGGCGCCGTCACGCCGACCGCCACGCCGGGCGTGATCCGCTCCATTCCCTCCTACCTCCTGGACCCCAACAGTGCCGCAGTTTTGCGGCCGGCGCATTTTTTCCGCAGCCTGCCCTGGCTTCTCAGGTTTATCGCAGCAGGGCAGCCAAAGCGGGTGGTGGGCATCGCAGCGGCCCTGCATCCGCTCGTGTCCAAGTCCCTGCAGGCCCACCTCGCGTTGGCCGACATGAGTGGTGCCCGTGAGCTGATCCGGCCCGGCGGCTGGCTGAAACTCTATACCTCCGCCGCCGGATTTTCGGCCAGCGCGCTGGAGCGTGAATTGATGACGCGCCACGGCGTGCATTTTTCCGTCCTCCAGCCCGCCGAGGTCGCCGAGCTTGAGCCCCGGCTCAACAAGAATGCCTACACCCGCGGTTTGTTCCAGCCTGACAGCGGCTTCGTCAACTACCCCCGGGCGCTGGCGCAGTCTTACTTCGAATGCGCGCGGCAGCGGCAGGCGCTTTACCTTCAGGAGACGGTGCTGGAACTGCGGCCCGTCGACGGTGGCGGTGTATCCATCCGGACGGACCAGGCCACGCGGCAGTTTGACGCCGTGGTCGTCGCGGCTGGCGCATGGTCCAAACAATTTGCCGCACAGGTCGGCGACAAGGTCAGCCTGGACACCGAGCGGGGATATCACCTGTCGTTTGCCTCGACCGGTGAATCCTTGCTGGGCCGCCCCGTGTGTTTCCCGGAAAAGCAGTGTGTGCTCTCGCCCATGCACGACGGCATTTCGCTGAGTAGCGGTGATGAACTCGCGGGCCTGGTTGCGCCGCCGGACTTCCGGCGCATCCGCGCCCTGGTGCCTTTTGCCCGCAACGTGCTGCCTGCCCTCATGGGCCAGGCGATACAGCGCGAATGGATGGGCTACCGCCCTTCGACGCCCGACTCCTTGCCCGTGATCGCACGCTCGCCGCGCTGCGCCAAGGTGTTTTACGCCTTTGGCCACGGCCACCTCGGCTTGACCCTGTCGGCGATCACCGCCCAGCTGGTCGCAGGAATGGTCAGCGGCGACCCTGAACCCTTTGACCTCTCGCCCTACCGCATTGCCAGGTTTTGAATCGAAAAACATGAACAACAAACACACCCGCGAAAGCACCCCATGCCGGCTGTAAGGGATGAAGCGGCCAAGATCGGCGTCCTCTGCTGGGAGACCGGGCAGGTGCCCAGGGGGCTGCAGCAACTTGAAACCTTGGTCGGCAACAGCACCAATCCCGCGTCCTACGCCTATCCCGTGAGCTTCCATCCCGTGCGTGGCGCCAACGTCCATACGATCCTGGAGAACCCGGACCCCAAAGTGCTAGCGACCATGATGGCCGACGCCGCGGCCATGGTGGCCGAAAAAGGCATCAAGGCCATCACCACGAGCTGCGGCTTCAACGCCATCTTCCAGCGCGAACTGGCACAGGCTGCCGGCGTACCGGTGCTGACCTCCAGCCTGTTGCAAGTCCCCTTTGTCAGGCTGCTCCACGGCCCCGAGAGCGAGATAGCCATCATTACCGCCAACGCACGTGCCCTCGGCCCGCGCCACCTGAGGGCCGCCGGCATCGCGAGCATGGACGGCCTGCACATCCTGGGCCTGGAGCAATGCCCGGAGTGGAACAGGATGTTCGCCGAACCGGATGCCGGGATTGATCTCAATGTCATCGAGCAGGAAGTTTTGGGCACGGCACTTGGCGCGCTCCAGAAGCATCCGGGCATCCGGGCTTTTGTCCTGGAGTGCACAGACCTGCCGCCTTATTCGGAAGCGATCCGGCAGCAGTCAGGGCTGCCGGTGTTTGATTTCATCACCATGGTGAATTTTTTGCATTCGGCTATTTGAGGGGGTTGCAGGTTGCTACGGATCCGTGCGGCTGCTCCCGGCCGTTGCCTGCGCGAGCAACCAGGTGCGGAACACCGTGAGCGCCTCAAGTTTCGATGATTCCTCGGGATACACCAGGTAGTAGCCGCGGGGCGAAATCCATTGTTTCTTCGACAGCCGGCGCAGGCGGCCGGTCGCCAGCGCATCGCTGGCCATGAAGTCGGGCAGCAGCACCGCCCCCAGGCCCGCTATCGCGGCATTCAGTGCCATCGACATCAGCTCATAGCGCGGCCCCTCCTGCCCGCTGCCTATTTCGATGCCGGCGTGGTCGAACCAATTGCGCCAAGCGTCCAGCACGGTCGTGTGGTGCACCAGCGCGGACATCGGCGTGCGGGGCGTCAGCGACTTGCCGTGTCTGGCGATCCATGCCGGTGCGGCGTAAGGCGCCATTGCCAGGGGCAGGACAAAATCGTTGCGCAGGCCGGCACGCTTGCCGTCGCCGAATTCGAGCGAGGCATCGACCGCCATGCTCTTGAAATCAACCGAACCCACGCGGGTGGCGAAATTCAGGGTGATCTCGCTGTGCGCCCGCGTGAAGTCCGGCAGGCGCGGGATCAGCCAATAGCTGCCCAGCGACGCGCCGACCGACACGGCCAGCGAACCCCCGCGCCCCTTGAGCGCCATCACGTTGGCCGTCGCGCGCTCGAGGCGCTGGAGAATGGGGCCGACCTCGTCCAGGTAGTAGCGGCCGGCTTCGGTGAGCACGACCGCATCACGCCGCCGCACGAAGAGCTGGACGTCAAGGCGGCTTTCAAGCGCCATGATCTGGCGGCTGACCGCGCCTTGTGTCAGGTGCAGCTCTTGCGCGGCGGCGGTGAAAGACCGCAGGCGCGCGCTGGCTTCAAGGCAGACCAGGGACATGGTGGAGGGGGCGCGCAACATCATGGTGCATGAGAAAAAAGCATGGAAGACGCAGAAATTGTCGTTTGTAGCCAATGATTTGTCCACGCATCATTCAGTTTCCTCATTGCTGAATTCAAGGTGACCTCCATGACCGACTCCCGGACAACGCGGCGAACACTCCTCAAGCTGGGGGCTGTCGCGATGGCCTCAGCGCCCCTGCTGGCACGCGCCGCCTGGCCCGACCGGCCCATACGCCTGATCGTGCCCTCCGCCGCCGGTGGCTCGCCCGACAACATCTGCCGCATCCTGACCAGCGAGTTGATGAAAGTCCTGGGCCAGCCTTTTGTGATCGACAACAAGCCCGGCGCAAGCGGCAATATCGGCATGCAGGAAATCGTGCGCGCGGCGCCGGACGGGTACACGCTGGGCTACGGCAATGTGGGCACGCTGGCGATCAACAAATCGCTTTTCTCCAAGCTGCCCTACGACCCGGACAAACAGCTGGTTCCCGTGGCGCTGCTCGGCTATGTGCAGAACGCGCTCGTCGTCAGGAACGACCTGGGCGTGAAGAACGTGGCCGAGCTGATCGCCCTGGCCAAATCCAGTCCCGGAAGACTCAGCATGGCGTCTCCGGGCAACGGCACCACCGGCCACCTGGGCGGCGAGCTGTTCAAGAGCATGACCGGCACCTTCATGACCCACGTGCCTTACCGCGGCAGCCCGCAGGCCATCCAGGATCTCATGGGCGGGCAGGTCGACCTGATGTTCGACAACCTGTCGTCCATCGCGCCGCACATCAAGAATGGGCGCATCAAGGCGCTCGGCGTTTCCGGCCGGGCGCGCAGCCCGCTGTTTCCCGAGGTGCCGACCATCGGGGAGTTCGTCAAAGGTTATGAAACGACCGCCTGGGGCGGCATTGTTGCGCCGGCGGGCACGCCGCGCGAGGTCGTGCTGCGGCTCAACGGGGAAATCAACAAGGTGCTGGGCAATGCCGCGGTCAATGAGCGCTATGCCGCCATCTCCTTCGAGACCACCATAGGCTCGCCCGACCGGCTGTTTGACCGGGCGCTGCGCGAGACGCGGATGTGGACGGAGGTCGTCAAACGCGCCGGCGTCCAGGTGGATTGAACGCGCATGTTCGATTTCATCATTGAAGGCGGTGAATTGATTGACGGGACCGGCGCCGCCCGGGTGCGCGCCGACCTCGGCATGTCCCAGGGAAAAATTCTCTCCATCGGCGACCTGTCGGCCGTCCCCGCACGCGAACGGGTCAGTGCGCACGGGCGAATTGTCGCGCCGGGTTTTATCGATGTGCACACCCATGACGACCGCCTGCTGCTCTTGCCCGCCACGGGCGCGCACCCCAAGCTGTCGCAGGGCGTGACGACGGTGGTGTCGGGCAACTGCGGCGTCAGCCTGGCCCCGCTGCAGACCCGCCACCCGCCGCCGCCGCTGGACATCCTGGGAACGGACGGCTGGATCTACCCGAGCTTCGCCGCCTACCTGGATGCGCTCGACCAGTCCCCCCTGGCCGTCAACGTCGCCTGCCTCGTGGGCCACGCCACGCTGCGGGTCAAGCACATGGCCGACCTTGAACGGCCCGCCACCCTCGCGGAATCGGCGGCCATGGCGGCGGAACTCGCCGGCGCGCTGGCCGCGGGCGCCATCGGCCTGTCAACGGGCTTGTACTATCCGCCCGCGAAAGCGGCCACGGCCGAAGAGGTGATTGCCGTGGGCGCGCAGCTCAAGGCCGCCGGCGGCATCGTGGCCATGCACATCCGCGATGAAGGCGACGCCATCGACGAGGCGCTGCGCGAGGCCCTGCACATAGGCCGGGAACTGGGCGTGGGAACCGTCATTTCCCACCACAAGCTGGTCGGCACGGCCAACCACGGCCGCTCGGTGCAGACCCTGGCGATGCTGGAGCAGGCGGCGCGAGGGCAGTCGGTCTGCTTTGACTGCTATCCCTACAACGCCTCGTCCACCATGCTGCTGCCGTCGCGTGTGAAGCAGTCGAGCGACGTGCTGGTGACCTGGTCCCAGCCCGAGCCCGGTGTGGCGGGCCGCTCCTTGAAAGAACTTGCCGGCGAGAGAAACCAGAGCGAGGAAGAGGTGGCGCGGGCCTTGCAACCGGCCGGCGCCATCTACTTCGCCATGAGCGAAGAGGACGTCAGTCGCATCCTGAGCCATCCGATGGCCATGGTCGGCTCGGACGGCCTGGCGCATGACATGCGCCCGCATCCGCGTTTGTGGGGGACTTTCCCGCGCGTGCTGGGGCATTACGTGCGCGAGAGAAAGCTGTTTTCGCTCGAGGCCGCCATCTACAAAATGACCGGACTCAGCGCCAGGCGCTTCGGCCTCGCCGGCAGGGGAATCCTGGCGCCCGGCAACCACGCGGATGTCGTCATCTTTGATGAGCACCGCATCGCCGCCAACGCCAGCTATGAGAACCCTACCGAGCTCAGTTCGGGGATCGATGCGGTTTTTGTCAACGGCCGCCTCGCCTGCCGCGATGGCCTCAGCGTCAACGTGGATGCCGGCCGGGTGCTGCGCAGGCGGGATGCGCCTTTATGAGGTCAGGATAAAAAATTCTATGAGCCTTGAGGCCTTCCATGTTTTTTCATGGCCATTTTTGTCAATATTCACCATTGATTTCCGAATGACACCCGGAGGTCCTGCAGTTACATTTTGTTATCGATCCGCTGGATCGATGGCTCAATCAATAACTGAGGAGGGGAAAAAATGGACCCAGGTACCGTCATCGCCGTCGTTATCCAGGCTGCGGAGGCCATCGACAAGATCAAACAATTGTTCGGTGGGAAGCCCAAAGTCACGGATCCCGTCGAAAAGCTCAAGCCCTACCTCAATGCGATTTTGCAAGGCATGGAGCTCATCAGGCAGCAAAACATCGCGATCTACGAAAAGGTAAGCCAGCTACCCGTCGTGATCAGGGGAATCGTTGCGGAAGAGTTGAATGCGCACGCCCTGGAAGAAAAATACTTCGAACTATCCAGCTTGCGCACCATGTTCGAGCAGATGGGGGCTGCAGCGAAATTTGATGTTGTCACGTCCAGCGGATTTGTCCAGCTGAACACCAGCCTCAACTACATCTTTCAGCATGAGCCCAAGGTCGGCGCGCTGGGCCCGATGTTTGCGTACGTGGACTTTGCGGATATCGCCACGAAGCAACAGCGCGACGTGCGGAAGGTGTTGTCGGCGATCGTGTTTGGGCGTGAGCAGAAGATGGAATCGCTCGAGCGGGTTCTCATTCAGCAGTTCAATACCCACTTCATGGCCATACAGCTACAGCTGAAGTCAGGCCACTTCGCATCCAGCAATATTGAAACCATCCAGTCCGTCCATCAATTGCAATACACGCCCGCGGCGGACCGGCACATCACTGAAACCTACACAACTACGCGCAGCGAACCGTATCACAACGAAGACTGCTGCCGTCAGTTCTACAGAACCATCGTCGAGACGCATGAGAGGCAGGTCGTTGATTCGGCTTTCTCTTCTGCTCGAGCGGCAGCCGTCAGCGAATTGCAGCTGTTGATCAAAAAAGCCATTGACACCGAAGATGCCGTTGGCGCCATCCATACAGAGTTGGTGACGCTGCGCTGGTACCGTACCCACTCTTTATCCGCAGAGACGGCTCACGAGATTGAGTCATTCATTTTTGAGCCTGGGGAAGAGGAGAGGTTAGAGAAGGGCTTGGACAAAGCCCTTGCATTGCCGCCATTTCTGGCGCTTGCTTCCACCTGCTACGGCCACTAGCCGCTTGCAGCGCGGACTGGTCCAGGCCCCACCCAGGCCGCCGGACGAGCCGGCGCTGACTCCAGCTTTTGCAAGTCTCCGTTGTCAGGCTGCTCCACGGCCCGCAGAGCGAGATTGCCGTCATCACCGCCAACGCGCGCCTTCAGCCCGCGCCACCTGATGGTCGCCGGCATCGCGAGCATGGACGGTTTGCATATCCTGGGCCTGGAGCGGTGCCCGGAATGGACCGGATGTTCGCGGAACCGGATGCCGAGATCGACTTTTCTGACCCAGAAGCTACCTCGGCCCACTAGAAGCAGACGTGGGGTCGCCGCAAACGGTCATCGGTATACCCGCGCAAGTTCGACGGCTAGACCACCAGCGAATATGTCGGTTTGTACTGAGCAAGAAGGTTGCAAGTGCCGTAGCGCAGTCGAAACCTACCACGCTCCCCCCATTCCGTGCCAAAGCTATTTAGCCCGATCCAGCACTGCTGCAAGTCGTCGTAGCCAATCAGACAAACGGCGTGCTCGCCTTTAGGCATCGGTGGTTTGGGAGAATAAATTCCGCCAGGATAATCCCCGAAGTCGCTATACAAACTGATGTGCGCTACGACAGGGCCGCGGGAACTGATCTCACGTTTGACATCCTCGGGTGTCGTGAAGGCAAATGCTCCGGTTATGGGTAGCCTAGCGAGTTCCGATGCTATCGGACATTGAGCTTTCTGCGTCATCCTTGAAAGTGCCGCATTGGAATTCGGTCCAGCAACAGGAAATCCATGACGTAGCGCGCTCTCTACGAGAAGCCGCGAACTCGTGCCGGACGAAGGAGCAAGATCCAGGGTACAAAGGTGCATTGCTCTAGGTGCCAATACGACTGTAGTGCTTGTTTTGATCTTCACTCGAGCTGCAACAACCGCCGACGCGGCATAAGACACACAGGCCATGAGTGGGAGCTGAGTGCCCGGGTCTGGGATTACTCCAAGAGTATCCCAATTAAACCGATCGGGATACCCAACCTCCACGAGTACTTGGGGCGCTCTTTGAATTTCAGGCGCATGAACCTCCTGATCATCCGGAAGTGCTCCGGTGAAAATTATGCGATTCATGGACGACGCTGCCCGCCTCTTCAATTCAGACGGAACGTTCATGGCACCGATTGCTTGCGCGCGTCATCTAGGGCCGCTTGTGCTTTCATCTTCGCAAGTTCTGCCTCTAGAAGTTCCGTATCCGCCTTCAATGCTGATGTTGCGACGGCCTGCTGTGCATTTGAAGCAGGCTCAAGTCCCTTCTTCGCAGAAGCTAGCTTGGCTTTAGCTTCCAGGAGCTCAGTCTCTTCCTTGATAACGTCCAATTCGGACTTCGGCTTGCGCGCTAACCGTACTTTACCAAGCTCATCCACGTAGGTGCCGAACGCGTCTGCAGCCTTATCGGCAGCGGCCGTGGACTTGTAACCAATTTTCGTCGGTTGCCCGGCTTCATTGAAGTTCAACACAACGGTCTGATCCATGAAAGGGTAGTTGCGAAGAGGTAGTGTCAATATGGGGCCCAATTGGCTAAAAAGGTCCGGAATTTCTGCCAAGACTGCGTCTTCTCCCTTGCAATCCTTGCTGCTGCAGAGGAGTAGTGTTCCGGGGACCGGTATGCGGTACTTAAGCCCCTTCTTGGACTCGTCATCCAGACAAGTGACCCCCTTGAAGATCGCGTTAAGTCCCTTCTTGGGCTCGTCATCCGGACAAGGGACGCCCTTGGAGATCGCGTGGCGCCCCATGGGACTGTCTGTGGTGATTTTTGCCCACACTCCAGTTCCAGCGCTAAGTTTGGCTTCGCCTTCGTCTGACAAACTTCCCCAATCTTTTATGCCATCAGGGGTTAGAGGAGTGACGAGTTGCCCCTCGAATGTGCTGCCATCCGAAGGCCATTTCAGTTTGGAGGAGATGGTCAATTTCTTCAAAAGCGAGGCAAGTGCCTTCTGTGCTGCATCTACATCTGTTTTTGCGAGGAAGAGCGCATCAACTTCGCGACCAAAGGCCCGGCGCTCTTCGTCACTTCGAGCACGGCCTTGTGCAGCCGATACAGCAATGCGCTTCTCGAGTCGTCCCGTCTTAAGCGTAAGGTCGTTTTTTTTTGCCACTAAGGATTTCTCGGCAACTTCAGCTGCCAGGACAATCTTTGCGATTTCGGGCGTGCAAGCTTCTGCTGGACCTCCACCACCGGCAGTCATCAGAGCAATCTTCCCAACGGAAGCGAATGCGCTTTTGAGAAATTCACCTGTCTTATCGGCAACGGAGGCATTGACGGTCTTTAGGGAACCGTTGTCATAGTACTCAATGGTGATATCCGATGTCTTGAAGAAGCTACGAAGAGCAGCAAAGTCGATGATGTACTCCCGAGTGGGATCGCGAACTTCTTTTCGCGTTGCATCCGCTGTGGTTACCACTTTCATCAGCGGCGTTCGGGTCTTGTCATCAATACATGAGGCAAGACGCCTGGTGACCGCAATCTCGTATTGGGTGAATGTAAGGTTATACGGCGCACCTTCTGCAGCAATGGACTTGCCGTCCTTCACTCTAACTGCGTCCAACTGCGTACAACCTTGCATCCCTAATATCGAGAGCAGTGCAAAAACGAAGACACTCACTCGCAATTTTTGTAAGCGCATTAGATCCTCCCGTGTGAATCTTTATAGAACCGAAATTCCATCCTGCTGCACTTCTAGGCAATCACTCAGAAAGAGCGCGATTGCGCGCATGCGTTGATGGTCTTTCGATGCTCTAGGTCCATCGTGACATGAACGCATGCATAACGCCTCCTTCGATTAGAGGAGATTCGAATGGTGTTGAATTCCGCTGAGGTCTGACCCGAGTTTTCATCGAATATTGACCCCCACTCTTTGTGAGCAGAAGGTGCTCACGATGTGGATACGTTCTTGGTTTTCTCTTTTTTGGGTTGAGTCTGTGCGCTGCTTGGCCTCTACAGCGGCAGGATCAACAAGGATTCCGACATTGGCAAGGTGTGGAAGGCATATCTCATTGCTGAGTTTGTGCACTATGCGTACATCACACGGCTGTCGAAAACATGAATGAAGATGATGGTGCGGCCAAAGGGAATCGAACCCCTATCTGCCCCTTAGGAGGGGGCCGTTCTATCCATTGAACTATGGCCGCACGTCTCTTGGAGAGAAGCCGTGATTGTATTCGGTGGTGGAGGCCCCCTCCTGTGCCTCCGAAGAGCCTCAGTCGTAAGGCACGGTGAAGATCAAATCCACCGCGCTTTGCTGGCCGGCCTGGGCGCGCACGGTGAAGCGTTGCGACAGGTCGTAGAACACATACAGCGTGCCTAGCGCGCCCGAGATGGTGCGTTCATACGCCGCGTAGAAGTTGCGCGAAAAGCGCTTGCCCAGGGTGAGGGCGCTTTCGGTGGTGCTGCCGTCGGTGTTGTTCGATGCGCCGCGGTAGGACAGTTCATCGAGTCCCAGCGAGGCGGCCAGGCCGCCGGACATGCCGCCTCCGCCTTTGCTGCCGAGCAAGGCCAGGGCTGCCTGCTGCAGCAGCGCGGCTTCGGCGCCGCCGGAGGCGGAGGATCGGCCCACCACCAGCCAGGAGAGTTTTTCGGCGTCGGGCAGCTCGGGCTGGGCGTAGAGGCGCACGCGGGGCAGCAGGGCGGTGCCGGTGATCTGCACGCCGACGCGCTGTGTGAGGTTGGGGCGTATCGCCAGGATGTCCAGCGTGGGGTTGTCGATGGCGCCGGTGAAGCGCAGCATGCCTTGCTCGACGTCCAGGCGCTGGCCGTAGGCGCGGTACTGGCCGCCGGCGGTGTTGATGGTGCCGTTGAGCTTGGGGTCGCGCAGGGTGTCGCCGCTCAGGGCCAGGGTGCCGCGCACGCGGGTGTCTATGCCCTTGCCCTGGATGCGGAAGTCGCGGCCCAGGTCGAGCTCGACGGCCAGCTTGACGGGACGCGCGTCGCGGTCGGCGGTGTCGCTGCCGGCCTGGGCCGGCGCCTTCTGGCCGGCCGCCGCGCCGCGTGTGCTGCGCACCACCACGTCGTCGCCCAGCTGCGGTGTGCCTTCGTCGGGCAGGATGATGCGGGCCTGGTCGACCACCAGCTTGCCGGTGAGTTCGCTCTGTTGGCCTTTAAGGCCGGCCTGCACCTCGCCCGAGACCGTGAGCTGGCGGTCGGTGCGTATGCTGGCGCGCAGGCGTTCGAGCTTGGCGTTGAGCTGCACCTGCGGTTTGCCGTCGACCCAGCCGGCCTCGCCCTGGGCCGTGAGGATGCCGCCCGTGCCTTTGTCGCCGGCGCCTTGCAGCGTGAACTCGTTGATGCGCATGCGGGTGCCGTCGAGTTTGGCGCGCAGTTTGCCGTTGCCGAACTCGATGCCGTCGACCACCGAGCGCAAAGCCAGGTCGTCGGCCTGCAGGTCGCCGGCCAGTTGCGGCGCGGCGCGTGTGCCGCTGATGGCGACGTCGGCGCCCAGCGAGCCGCGCAGCCGCCAGCCCGGGGGCGCCAGCACCGACCACACGCCTATGCGCGGCAACTGGGCGCGCAACTGGCCGGCCAGGGGCGCGTCGGCGGGCCAGAGCCAGCCGCCGCCGGCCGTGGCGGGCGCGCGCGCCAGGCGTGTGCGCAGCTGGCCTTCCGCGGTGCCGGCGCGTTCGCTGTCCCAGCGCAGCGCGACCGTGACGGCCTCGCCTTCGCTTTGCAGCGAGAGCCGCGCTTCCTTGACGCCGGCCGCCACACGCGCCGAGGTGCCTTGCGCGGTTTCGGCCTGCACCGTGATGTCGCCGCTGCTGCGCGCCAGGCTGGCCTTGAGGCGCAAGGTGTCGCCCAGCGTGGCGTCCCAGTCGCCGTCGAGCAGCAGGGTGCCGCCCAGGCCGGCGCCGGCCATTTGCGGGCCGGCGAAGAGTTCTATCCAGGCCAGGGGCAGGCCGCTGAGTTTGCCGGCGGTGACAAGCTCGCGGCCCGGCCGCCAGCGCACAGGCTGCCAGGCCAGTGTGGCCTGCGAAGGTGCGCCTGAGCCTGAAGCACCGGAAGCCGGCGCGGCCAGCAGTGCCTCGCCGGCGCCGCTTTCAAATGCACCGCCGTTGCGTGCCGGCGTCCATTTAAGCGGGACGGCCGCGCGGGTTTTGAGCTGCCAGGCGCCGGTGCCGAGTGCGGGGTCCTGCACGCTGAGGCTGAGCTGCTGCAGCAAGCCTTGCCAGGCCGATTCGGCCAGCGAGGTGTTGCGCGATGTGGTGCCGCGCCCGCCTTGGGCCGCGAGCTGCAGTGTGTAGCGGCGCGCGCCGGTTTCGACGCGGCCCTGGGTGTTGAGCTGCGCCTGGCTCAGGCGGCCCGAGAGCGTGGCCTGGAAGGCGCGGACCTTGACCAGCTCGGCATCTGGCGCCGATGCCGCCATGCGCCAGTCCAGCGAGGGCAGGTCCAGCCGCGCCTGCAGGGCCGGGTCTTGCCAGCCGCCTTGCCAGCCGGCTTGCAACTCGGCACTGCCGGCGGCCGAGGCGGATTTGAGTGAGGCGGGGATGCCGGGCAGCTTTTGCAGCCAGCGCAAGGCTTGCGCCATGTCGCGGCCGCGCAGGCTCAAGCCGCCCTTGCCGCTGGCGGGCCGCAGCTCGCCCTGCACTTGCGCATCGAGTCCGGGGGCGGTGAGCACCAGCTTTCCTTTGCCGCCTTGCGCGGCGGGCTGGGCTTCGAGCTGCCCGCTCAGTTCGGCATCGTCGCTGCGCACGCGCAGGGCCGAGAGTTGCAGGGTGCCGCCGGCTTGTTCAGAGTTCCAGCTACCGGTGGCGCTGGCGTCGCGCAGGCGCAGCGCGCCCAGGGGATTGTTCTTCGCGTTGGCATCGTTGCGCGCCGCCTGGACATTCGCGTCAAAGGCAATTGCTGCCCCCTGGCTGTGGGCCTGGGCCTTGCCGTCCAGCGGCAGCGGCGCAAGCTGGCTGTGCAGCAGGGCGGGGTTGATTTGTTGCAGGCTGGCTTGCAGTTTCCAGGCGGGTGCCTTGGACGTTGTGGCCCCAGCGGGCGCATCGACCCACTCACCGCTGGCCAGCAGCTCGCCGCCGCCCAGCCTGGCCTTGAGCGTGCGCACCAGGGCCGCACCGCCGCGCCATTCACCCTGGCCCTCGAGCCGCTCCAGCGGCAGCTTGTGTTGGTCCCAAGGGCCGGGCTGGGCATTGGCGAGCTGCAGTTGCAATCCCCAGGCGGAAGCCGCCGACACCGGCGCGCTGTCAGCCGGCCGCACGCTGGCGCTGCCTGTCAGCTGGGTGAACGGGCCTTCGGGCCAGAAGGCGGCGACGTCGAGGTCGCGGAAGTTTGCGTCGGCTTGCGGCAGCGGCTGCGCGGCCCAGGGCATGACGCGGGCCGTGGCACTGGCTTGCGGTTGCGGCTGGCCTTTGCGTGGCGGCGTTTGCATCTGCAAATCGGCCTTGAGCAGCAGCTCGGTGAGCGGGCCCTTGGCCGTTGCCTTGAAGGCTAACGGAACCGAAGTCTTGCCGCCTGGGAGGGGCGCATCGAGTGCACCGTTGAGGCTGGCATCGAGCTGCAGCGCGCCGCGCGAAGACAGCGAGGCCTTGCCGCTGTAACGGCCTTGCGCGAGCTGCGCGCTGAGCAATTCAAGCTGGTGCGACAGGCCGTTGAAGGCGTAGTGGCCGCTGATATTCGACGCGGTAAACGCCGCACCGCCGGTCCATTGCAGCCGGCCGACGGAAAAGCCTTCGAGCAGCACCGGCAGCGGCAAGCCCAGCGCCGAGGGCGGCACCGAGGGTGTGGTGGAGGGCGGGCGCTGGTCGTCGACCTGCACGCCGGCGGCGGCCAGGCGATTCACCTTGAGCGTGCCGTGCAGCAGCGACCAGGGCTGCCAGGCCAGCGTGAGGTCGCGCACGTCCACGCGCAGGCCGTCCTGCTGCCAGACCAACTGGTCCACGTGGCCGCCGGCGCGAAGCGAGCCGGTGACGCGGTCCGCGCTCAAAGGTTGTGAGCGGGCCATCCAGGCCAGCGCGGTGGCCAGCGAGCCGTCGGTGCCGGCCCACCACCAGGCGCCGCCTGTGACGGTGACGGCCAGCGCGGCGACGCCGGCCGCGGCCCAGGCCGTGGCGCGCAGCCAGCGGCGCGGCGGGCGGGGCGGTCGGGAGGGGGCCGCCGGCGGTGTGGAAATGGCGGGCGTGTCCATCAGAAAACAAATCCCACGCTGACGTGCAGGCGAAACTGCTTGGGCTTGACGCCGTAGGCCAGGTCGATCTGCAGCGGGCCTATGGGGCTTCGCCAGCGCACACCGGTGCCTATGCCGACGGAGGGTTTCATGTCTTTGGGGTTGTCGGCGACGGCGCCGGCGTCGATGAAAAAGGTGTTCTCCCACTCGCTGGGCCGGCCGTCTTTCATCATGGGGCGCTGGTATTCGACGCTGCCGACGGCCAGGTAGCGGCCGGGGGCTATGACGCCGTTGTCGAGCTTGATGCCGATGTCGCGGTAGCCGTAGCCTCGCACCGTGGTGTCGCCGCCGGTGCGGAACAGCAGGGTGCCGGGAATGCGCGCCGAGTCCTTGGCGATCACGGCGCCGCCTTCGGCGCGCAGCGCGATGCGGCCGCGCTCCAGCGGCACGATGCCGAGCCAGCGGCCCACGGCGCGGCCCAGGGGCAGGTGCTGCGAGCCCATGGTGCTGCCGGCGCCCAGCTCAAAGCCCAGGCCGTAGCCCTTGTTGGGGGCGATCAGGCTGTCGAAGTAACGGCCGGTCCAGACGTAGTTGGCCGTGAGGGCCGAGCCGTCGCCGACGTCGGCGGCGGAGCTGTTGATCTGGCCGCTGCCGCTGACGCTGGCCCTGTCGTACTGCAGGTAGACGTTGCGGTCTATGCGGTCGCCGGCCTGGGTGCGGCCGAAGCGCAGGCGGCCGGAGCGTGTGACGAGTTCGTCGTCGTCGACGCGCTCGGCGCGCGCCAGCGCCACCCAGCGCCAGCTGGATTCGTCGGGAATGGAAGTCCATTCGGTCTGCGCGAAGGGGGCTTTCTTTTCAAGCTGCAGCTTGCTGACGGCGCGCCAGTTGGTGCCGGGCACGCGCAAATGCGTGTGCTCGACCGAGGCACGCGGGCCGGTGTCGGTGGTGACGCCCACGCCCAGGATGATTTTTTGCAGCTTGGCCTCGCGCACTTGCACCTGAACCGGCGCGGCGTTGGGGTCGCTTTCGGGGTCGACAAAGATGTAGGCCGAATCAAAGTAGCCGCTGGCGGCCAGGCGCTGCTGTGCCTCGACGAGCTGGTACTGGTCGTAGGGCGCGCCGGTGCTCAGGCGCGCCAGGCGCGGCACCAGCACCGGGTCGTAGCGTTCGACGCCGGTGACCTGCATGGGGCCCAGGCGGTACAGCGGGCCGGAGTCGAGCTTGAGGCTGAGCGCCGCGCTGTGCTCGGGCGCATCCACGTCGGCCAGGCTGCCGGCCAGCTTGCCGGCGGGGTAGCGGCGCGCCACCAGGTCGCGCAGGGCCTGGGTCTTGGCGCTGTCCCAGGCGTCCTGGGTGAAGCGCTGGCCCACGGACAGGCGCCAGTCGCGCTGGATGTTGGCGCGCTGGGTTTGCGCGTCGGGGTCGGGCGATTGGGCGATGTCGCCCGCGAAATCGATGGCCACGGCGCCTATGGTGGTGGCCTGGCCGGGCTCCACGGCCACCACGATGGTCGGCCGCTGGCCCGAGGCCACGGTGCCGCCTTCACGCGTGATGGTGATCGTGGGGCTGAAATAGCCCAGCGTGCCGACCAGGTTGCGCACATTGCGCTCGGCCAGCACCATCAGCCGCGCGAGTTCGGCCTCGTCGAGGTCGGTGACGGCGCGGTAGCGCTGCAGCTCCAGGTGTCTTTCGAGCAGGTCCTTGACGGGCTGCGGCGCGCGCACGGCGATGTCGAAGGCCGTGACCTCGGGCTGGGCGCTGGTCGGGCCGGTGGCGCCTTGGGGTGTGGGCTCGGGTGTGACTTTTTCAGGGGGCGGGGGCGGGGCGGGCGCGGTCTGCGTGACGCCGGAGGGTGGGGTCGTGCTGCTGTCCATGGGCGCAGCCGTCTGCGCGCCGGCCGGGAGCGCCAGCAGGGCCGCAAAGAGGGCGAGGGCAGGGATGAGGCCGGCGCTGGCTGTCATCAGTCCTGCCGGGGTGGCCGTCCGTGCGCACTGGAAACTGTGGGTGCTGGGAGGGGTCACGGGGGCAGTTTACTTGAGCACTCCCGCGTGCCCGCGTAGGAGGCCGTCCTTATTTGGACAAAAGTCGCATCGCTTCCTCAAGGCCTTTTATCGTCAACGGGAACATGCGCTGGTTCACCAGTTGCTGGATCACGGCGATGCTTTGCCGGTACTGCCAGACGCCTTGCGGCTCGGGGTTGATCCAGGCGAACTTGGGGAAGGCGTTGGTCAGGCGCTGCATCCATTCGGCGCCGGCTTCTTCGTTGTTGTATTCCACGCTGCCGCCGGGCTGCAAAATTTCGTAAGGGCTCATGGTCGCGTCGCCGACGAAGATGAGTTTGTAGTCCTTGTTGTACTTGCGGATGATGTCCCAGGTCGGGAATTTTTCGCTGAAGCGGCGGCGGTTGTTCTTCCACATGAAGTCGTAGACGCAGTTGTGGAAGTAATAAAACTCCAGGTGCTTGAACTCGGCCTTCACGGCCGAGAACATTTCCTCGACGCGGTGGATGTGCTCGTCCATGGTGCCGCCCACGTCCATCAGCAGCAGCACCTTCACGTTGTTGTGGCGCTCGGGCACCATCTTGATGTCCAGCCAGCCGGCATTGGCCGCGGTGGAGCGTATGGTGTCGTCCAGGTCCAGCTCTTCGACGTTGCCCTGGCGCGCGAACTTGCGCAGGCGCCGCAGCGCGACCTTGATGTTGCGCGTGCCGAGTTCCTGGGTGTCGTCGTAGTCCTTGTAGGCGCGCTGGTCCCAGACCTTCACGGCGCTCTTGTTGCGGCTTTTTTCCTGGCCTATGCGTATGCCCTGGGGGTTGAAGCCGTTGGCGCCGAAGGGCGAGGTGCCGCCCGTGCCTATCCATTTGCTGCCGCCTTCGTGGCGTTCCTTCTGTTCCTCAAAACGCTTTTTGAGCGTTTCCATGAGCTCGTCCCAGCCCATTTTTTCGATCTTGGCTTTTTCCTCGGGGCTCAGTTCGAGCTCAAGGTTTTTGCGCAGCCATTCGAGGGGGATGTCCTTGGTGAAGTCGGCCAGCATTTCGACGCCCTTGAAGTAGGCGGCAAAGGCGCGGTCGAACTTGTCGTAGTTTTTTTCGTCCTTCACGAGCACCGTGCGGCTCAGGTAATAGAAGTCGTCGATCTTCCAGGCGCCTTCTCCCGCATGGGCTTCGAGCTTGTCGCTGTTCGGGCCGACCACACCGGCCTGCAGCGCTTCGAGCAGCATCAGGTATTCCTTGACGGAGACCGGCAGCTTGGCCGAGCGCAGGGTGTAGAAAAAATCGATGAGCATGGAAGACTCCTTGGCGCCTGTTAACGCTTCAGGTTCGGGGTTTGTCCAGCAAATACAGCAGCTGCGCTTTGACTTCGGGCCATTCGCCGGCAGCGAGGCTGTACATCACGGTGTCGCGAATCGTGCCATCGCGGCGCAGCGCATGGCCGCGCAGCACGCCGTCCTTGCGCGCGCCCAGGCGTTCTATGGCGCGCTGGGAGGCGAAGTTGAAGTTGTCGGTGCGCCAGCCGACGATGTTGCAGCCCAGGGTGTCGAAGGCATGCGTGAGCATCAGCAGCTTGCAGGTGGTGTTGACGTGGGTGCGCTGGCAGCGCGCGGCGTACCAGGTGTAGCCGATCTCGACACGCTTGAGGTTGGGCACGATGTCGTGAAAACTCGTGGAGCCCAGCACCTCGCCGCTGGCCGCGTCGGTCACCGCGAAGGCGAAGCGGTTGGCCGTGGCGAGGGCTGTTTCGATGTAGCCGCAGGTTTCATGCGGCTCGGGCACGGAGGTGATGCGCAGCTTCCACAGTTCGCCGTCGGCGGCCGCGGCCTGGAGGCCGGCTTCGTGTTCGAGCGCGAGCGGGACCAGCTTGACGCCGCGCGCCGTGAGAGTGACGGGTTCTACGAAGGCCATCCGGCAATCCTTTTCCTGTTGAGCAGTGTGTTCACGTGGACTGCAGCCTGGCACAGGCCGCGGCGGCCTGGCCGCGCGGATTGTCCCGGCACAGTTTGTTGAGTTCATTCCTGGCACCGGCGTGGCCGGCATGGGCCGCGCGCACCAACAGCTCCACGGCATGCCAGGGGACGTCGGCGGCAGGGCGGTGCGGCGGCACCGGTCGCGCGGCGGCGGCCTTCTCGGATTCGAGGGAGACCTTGGCGCGCCGGCTCGGCGGCCCGGCGGCGGGCCGGCCTTCCAGCAGCTTCACGTAGTCATGGACCATCAGGTCGGCATCCGTCGCCGTCAACTGCTTGCGCGGGAGCGACAGCCAGGAGCGTGTGCCGGCGTCAGGCACATCGCTGAGCTTTCGGCCGGGCGCCGTCAGCATGGCGGCGACCTCGTCGGGCACAGCCTTGCCCAGGCCTGAGGCGCGCGACAGTTCGTCGGCGCTCATGGCGCCAGCCGCCGCGTTGCGTTCGGCGGCGCCGGCCGCGGCTGCCGCGTCGCCCGCGCCCAGCTCCGCCGCGCCGGCGGCCTTGCCTGCCTTCGCCGCCGCATTGGCGCCCTGTGTCACTTCGACGGCGCCGGCCACGCCCGCTGCGCCAGCCGCGCCTTTGCCGGCGGCACCGGCGGCGCCGGCGCCTTTTCCGGCAGCGGAGCCGAGTTTGCCTAGGGCGCCCCAGAAGGCATGGGACGGAACGGGGAGCAGTGCCAAGGCCAGCAATGCCGCCAGGCAACTGCCGTGCACGGCTGCGCGGCGGATGGGGGCTGTTGAGTGCTGCATGAACGTCTTCCGGTCAGGTGCTGCGGGTCAGTCGGCTTTCTTGCGGCGCGCGCGCCAGGCCCGCGCAAGCTGCAAACCGCCGCCGCCGCCCAGGCCGACCAGCGCGATGCCGGCGATGGCACCGTTGCCGTAGCCGGATTCAAAAATATCGAAGCCGAGCAAATGGCCGGCCCAGAAGCCGAGCAGCGCGCCGCCGATAAAACCGACCGCGTCGGACAGGCCTTCGACCAGCAAGGATTTTTGGCTCATGGATGAATCCCGTGTTCAGCGATTGTTGCGCTGCATGAAAACCAGCTTCTCGAACAGGGTCACGTCCTGCTCGTTCTTGAGCAGCGCGCCCACCAGCGGCGGCACGGCGACCTTGTCGTCCTTGCTTTGCAGGGCGTCCAGCGGGATGTCCTCGGCGACCAGCAGCTTGAGCCAGTCCAGCAGTTCGCTGGTGGACGGTTTCTTCTTGAGGCCGGGCAGGTTGCGCACGTCGTAAAACGTTTTCATCGCGGCCGTCAGCAGCTCTTTCTTGAGGTCCGGGAAGTGCACGTCCACGATCTGCTTCATGGTGTCGGCGTCGGGGAACTTGATGTAGTGGAAGAAGCAGCGGCGCAAAAACGCGTCGGGCAGTTCTTTTTCGTTGTTCGAGGTGATGAACACCAGCGGGCGGTGCCTGGCCTTGATGAGTTCGCGTGTTTCGTACACATAGAACTCCATGCGGTCGATCTCGCGCAGCAGGTCGTTGGGGAATTCGATGTCGGCCTTGTCGATCTCGTCGATCAGCAGCGCCACCGGCGTTTCCGAGGTGAAGGCCTGCCACAGCACGCCCTTGACGATGTAGTTGTGGATGTCCTTGACCTTTTCGCCGCCGTCCACGGTGGACAGCTGCGAGTCGCGCAGGCGCGACACCGCGTCATATTCATACAGGCCCTGCTGCGCCTTGGTGGTCGATTTGATGTGCCATTGCAACAGCGGCAGGCCCAGGGATTCGGCCACTTCCTCGGCCAGCATGGTCTTGCCGGTGCCGGGTTCGCCCTTGACCAGCAGCGGCTTTTTCAGGGCGGCGGCGGCGTTCACGGCAAGCATCAGGTCCTGGGTGGCGACGTAGTTCTTGGATCCTTGGAATTTCATGGTCTGGCGTCAATGTGAGCGGGTTTGGGGGGCTATTCTCTTGGTTTGAAAGCAGCCGGTGCTTTGGGGCAACAGGCCCAGATATAATCCGGGGTTGTTTATAAGATGAATTCCCACCTGATTGTGCGCGCAAAATGAATAAGCTGTTCACCACGATATTTGCCGTTGCTGTCTCTTGTGCGACGGCCGCCAGCCTGGCCCAGGAGATCAAGGGCGACGCCAAGGCCGGCGAAACCAAGAATGCCATGTGCATCGGCTGCCACGGCATCCAGGGTTACCAGGCCTCCTTCCCCGAGGTCTACAAGGTCCCGAAAATTTCCGGCCAGAGCGCCAAATACATCATCGCCGCGCTCAATGAATACAAAAAAGGCGAGCGCAAACATCCGACGATGCGTGCCATCGCCGACTCCCTGAGCGACCAGGACATCGCCGACCTCGCCGCCCACTACAGCGTCGACGGCATGACGGCCGCCGAACTGGCCAAAGCCGCCGAGCTGGCCAAGGCCGTCGCCGCGCCGGCCCAGGCTGCCTCCGCATCGGCCAAGGCCCCTGACGCCCCCAAGCCCAGCAAGGAACCCAGCGCTGAAGTCAAGGCGCTGCTGGACAAAGCCAATTGCGCGTCTTGCCACGGTAGCAACTTCAGCCTTCCGAACGAGGGATATCCCAAGATCGGCGGCCAGCACGCCGACTATCTCTTTGTGGCCCTGAAGGCGTACAAGATGGATCCCGGCAATCCCAAGGTCGGCCGTGGCAATGCTGTCATGGGTGCCATGATCAAGCCTTACACCAATACCGAGTTGAAGCTGCTGGCCAACTACCTGGCCTCCATCGACGGCGACCTGAAGACCATTCCGCAGAAGAAATTCCGCTAAGCCGGAAGATTCCGCCCAACAAAAAAGCCGCTGTTCCAGCGGCTTTTTTTATGGCTTGATTTCTCCCGGTTTCTACCAGCCGGGGCCGCGGGACTGGCTTTGCCAGACCGCAGGCGCAGCGGCCCCCTCGGGGGGCAGGGAGCTACACGCAGTGAGCGACCGTGGGGGCTAGTTAATCTTTTGTTGCCCGGCGTTGAACGCAGTCTATGTAAGCAGCGCCATCCGGCGGCCGCCCCGCACGTTGGCTTTCCCAGACCATCTGGCCCAGGCAGTCCATGGTTTCATGGTGGGCGTCGTGCAGGGAGTTGCGCCTGGCCGTCAGCAGTTCCACGGCCTGGCGTATACCGCGCGGCTGGTCAATGGAGCATTGCTCGCTGATCGACAGGTGCATGGACAGGTGCAGAAACGGGTTGGTCTTGCCGGCCTCGACGTCGTACATCTTTTCCAGCGCGGCGTCGGCATCGGCGAAATCCGCGTGGTATTCGGGGTGTTCTGCTATCCACTGGCTGGCGATGGTTTCAATCGCTTCCATGGGCTGGCCGGCGCGGCCTTTGGCATAGACGGAACAGAAGAAGCGGCGAACGTCGGCTTGCGAGGGCGTGAACATGGGCGAAAGCGTATCACGCGGGTGTTTTCCAATGCCGGCCTGGGGTTGTGCTTTTCAGCGCTTGGGCCACGGGGCTCCCCGGTCACGTCCTACAGACAGTTTTTCTGCCCCTGCCTATATTACGAAGCACAGTGGCGCAGTCCCGGGGCAAGGCCACTCCATAACCATCCACAAGCCCGGCGAGGAGATTTTCAAATGAACGCAGCACGCATCACAGGCATTGTCCTGATCGTTTTGGGCCTGGCCGGATTTTTCACCGGCGGTTTCAGCTTCACCAAGGACACGACGGCCGCCAAGCTGGGACCCATCCAGCTGACCGTGAAGGAAAAAGAGTCGGTCAACATTCCGCAGTGGCTGAGCCTGGGGGCTATCGTTCTCGGTGCGGTTGTCCTGGTCGTGGGCTTCAAGAAAAGCTGATCTGACTTCATCTGCGTAAATCTGCGTCATCTGCGGATTTGAAAGAATTTATCCGCAGATTTCGCAGATGAACGCAGATTGAAAACAAGACCTCAATGATCCCTTGAGGGGGAAGTGTCTCCCCGTCGCGTCGTAAATAGCGTTAACACGCCCTAGTTGCGTTGAACGCTCAGCAGGCGCGAGATGGTCTGAGCCGCTTCGAGCAGTTGCGGCAGCATGCTCTCCTGCATGACCTTGGCGCTGGTGCGGTTGGCCTGGCCGCTGATGTTGAGGGCGGCCACCGTCTGGCCGGCGCGGTTGGTAATCGGCGCCGCCATGGACACCAATCCCTCTTCCAGTTCCTGGTTCACCAGGCACCAGCCCTGCTTGCGCGCCTGGGCCACCTTGGCCACCAGCTCTTTCACATCGGTCACGGTGTATTTGGTGCGGGCCGTCAATGTTGAGGCCTGCAGGCACTTCATGAGTTCGGCCTCGGGCAGGGCCGACAGCAGCATGCGGCCCATGGAGGTGCAATAAGCCGGCAGGCGCGAGCCCACGCCCAGGCTGATGCTCATGATCTTATGTGTGGGCACGCGCAGCACGTAGACGATGTCCGTGCCGTCCAGCACCGCGGCCGAGCACGATTCCTTGACCTCGCCGACCAGCGCTTCCATCACCGGCTCGGCCAGGTTCCAGATCGGCATGGACGACAGGTAGGCAAAGCCCAGGTCCAGGATGCGCGGCGTGAGGCTGAAGAGTTTGCCGTCGGTAGTGACATACCCCAGCGTTTCCAGCGTCAGCAGGATGCGGCGCGCGCCCGCGCGGCTCAGGCCGCTGCGCCCGGCGACTTCGGTCAGCGTCTGCCGCGGCGCGTCGGCGCTGAAGGAGCGTATGACCTCCAGCCCGCGCGCAAAGGACTGGACATAGCCGTCGCCCGGCTTGTGGGCTGTGGCGGGCGTGGATGCGGCGTTTGCCATGGTGGGGGAAATCTCCTAAAATTCATTATACGAACTCTTGTTCTAATGTCGAACAATATTTGACGCGGCCCCCATTCAATGTGAGGCAGCCGCCGTACCTGGAGACTTCTGGATGATCAACAAGATTGCCGCTTCCGTCGCCGACGCGCTGGCGGATGTGAAAGACGGCTCAACGGTGCTGATAGGCGGCTTCGGCACTGCGGGCATTCCCAACGAGCTGATTGACGGCCTGATCGCGCAGGGCGCCAAGGACCTCACAGTGGTGAACAACAACGCGGGCAATGCCGAAGTCGGCCTGGCCGCGCTGCTCAAGGCCGGGCGCGTGCGCAAGATCATCTGCAGCTTTCCGCGCCAGGCCGACAGCCAGGTGTTTGACGGCCTGTACCGCAGCGGCAAGCTGGAGCTCGAGCTGGTGCCGCAGGGCAACCTGGCCGAACGCATACGCGCGGCGGGCGCCGGCATAGGCGCATTCTTTTGCCCCACGGGCTTCGGCACCGAACTGGCCCTGAACGCCGACGGCAGCGCCAAGGAAACCCGCGAGATCAACGGCCGGCAGTACGTGCTCGAGATGCCGATCTACGGCGACGTGGCGCTGATCAAGGCCGAACGCGGCGACCGCTGGGGTAACCTGACTTACCGCATGGCGGCGCGCAACTTCGGCCCGGTGATGGCGACGGCGGCAAAGAAAACCGTTGCCACCGTGCATGACATCGTTGAACTCGGGGAACTCGATCCCGAAACCATCGTGACGCCGGGCATCTTCGTCCACCACGTCGTCAAAATCCCACGCATCGCCACCCAGGCCGGCGGTTTGAAGAAAGCGGCATGACCATGACTTACCAACGCCGCAGCAAGGAGCAGCTCGCCGCCCGCGTCGCGCAGGATATTTTTGACGGGGCCGTCGTCAACCTCGGCATAGGCCAGCCCACGCTGGTGGCCAACCATCTGCCGGCAGGGCGCGAGGTCATCCTGCAAAGCGAGAACGGCATCCTCGGCATGGGCCCGGCGCCCGCCGAAGGCCAGGAAGACTACGACCTGATCAACGCCGGCAAGCAGCCGGTGACGCTGCTCAAGGGCGGCGCCTTCTTCCACCACGCCGACAGCTTCGCGATGATGCGCGGCGGCCACCTCGACATCTGCGTGCTGGGCGCCTTCCAGGTCTCGGCCACCGGCGACCTGGCCAACTGGAGCACCGGCGAGCCCGGCGCGATTCCGGCCGTGGGCGGCGCCATGGACCTGGCCATAGGCGCGCGGCAGACCTGGGTCATGATGGACTTGCTGACCAAGCAGGGCGCCAGCAAGCTGGTGAGCCAATGCAGCTACCCGCTGACCGGCATAGGCTGCGTCAAGCGCGTGTATTCAGACCTGGCGACACTGGAATGCACGCCGCATGGCTTGAAGCTGATCGACACCGTCGAAGGCCTCTCGCACGCGGAACTCGAAAAACTGGTCGGCCTGCCGATCGCGGCCGCCTGAACCCCACCCTCTTCGACAAAGACCACACACCATGACCCAAGCTTTTATCTGCGACGCGATCCGCACCCCCTTCGGCCGCTACGGCGGCGCCCTGAGCAGCGTGCGCACCGACGACCTGGGCGCGATCCCGCTGAAGGCGCTGATGGCGCGCAACCCGAATGTCGACTGGCAGGCCGTCACCGACGTGATCTACGGCTGTGCCAACCAGGCCGGCGAAGACAACCGCAACGTGGCGCGCATGGCGGCCTTGCTGGCCGGCCTGCCCATGGACGTGCCGGGCGCCACGATCAACCGCCTGTGCGGCTCGGGCCTGGACGCCCTGGGCACGGCGGCGCGCGCCATCAAGTCGGGCGAGGCCACCTTGATGATCGCCGGCGGCGTTGAAAGCATGAGCCGCGCGCCCTTCGTGATGCCCAAGGCCGAAAGCGCTTTCAGTCGCGCCAATGCTGTCTACGACACGACGATCGGCTGGCGCTTCATCAACAAGCTGATGAAAGAAAAGTACGGCGTCGACGCGATGCCCGAGACCGCCGAGAACGTGGCCACCGATTACAAGATCAGCCGCGAAGACCAGGACAAGATGGCGCTGGCGAGCCAGCTGAAAGCCGTGGCCGCGCAAAAGGCCGGCTACTTCGATGCCGAGATCACGCCGGTGACGATTGCCCAGAAAAAGGGCGACCCCATCGTGGTCAGCAAGGACGAGCATCCGCGCGAGACCTCGCTCGAAGCGCTGGCCAAACTCAAGGGCGTGGTGCGGCCCGACGGTTCGGTGACCGCCGGCAATGCCAGCGGCGTGAACGACGGCGCCTGCGCGCTGCTGCTGGCCGATGAAGCCACGGCCGCAAAAAATGGCCTCACGCCGCGCGCCCGCGTCGTCGGCATGGCGACCGCCGGCGTCGCGCCGCGCATCATGGGCATAGGCCCGGCGCCGGCCACGCAAAAAGTGCTGGCGCTGACCGGCCTCACCATCGAACAGATGGACGTGATCGAACTCAACGAAGCCTTCGCCGCGCAAGGCCTGGCCGTGCTGCGCATGCTGGGCGTGCGGGACGACGACCCGCGCGTCAACCCGAACGGCGGCGCGATCGCGCTGGGCCACCCGCTGGGCGCCTCGGGCGCGCGGCTGGCGACCACGGCCGTCAACCAGCTGCACAAGGGCGGCGGGCGTTATGCGCTGGCCACCATGTGCATAGGCGTGGGGCAGGGCATTGCGGTGATTCTCGAGCGCGTCTGAGCGGCGGCCTCCCATGGACTCCGCCCCGCTGAAACGCCGCGCGCTGCTGCTGGTGTCGCTGGCCTCGGCCGGCCTGCCGGCATGGGCCCAGGACGGCAAGGCCATCAAGATCATCGTGCCTTTCGCGCCCGGCGGCGGCAATGACGTGTTCGCGCGCCAGATGGCCAAAAGCCTGGGCGAACTGCGCAGGCAGAGCGTCATCGTCGACAACAAGCCCGGTGCCGGCGGCAACGTGGGAACCGAGCAGGTGGTGCGCAGCGCCGCGGACGGCAGCACGCTGCTGCTCGGGCATTCGGGCACGGTGTCCATCAACCCGGCGCTCTACAAACAGCTCAAGTTCGACCCGCAGAAAGACCTGGCGCCGGTCGCCATGTTCGCCTCGTCGGCGCTGGTGCTGGTGGTGCCGGCCGCGTCGCCCGTGAAAACCGTGGCCGACCTGGTGGCCCTGGCCAAATCCCAACCGGGCAGCCTCAACTACGCGTCCAGCGGCAGCGGCACGGGCGGCCACCTGACGGGTGAGCTGTTCGAGCAGAAAAGCGGCGTGAAGATAGGCCACATCCCGTACAAGGGCACGGCGCCCGGCCTCACCGACCTGGTGGGCGGGCAGGTGCAGATGATGTTCAGCGTGATCCCGCCGGCGCTGGCGCTGGTCAAGAGCGGCCGGCTGCGCGCCGTGGCCGTCACGGGCAACCAGCGCCTGCCTTCGCTGCCGGAGGTGCCCACCGTCGCCGAGTCGGGTGTCGCGGGCCTGGCCGGCTTCGAGAGCACGCTGACCTACGGCATCCTCGCGCCGCGCAACACGCCGCCGGCCGTGGTCAAGGAACTGGCGGAGCAGATGCTGAAGATCGCCGCCACCGCGGATTTCCAGTCGCGGCTGGGCGTGGAGGGCGCGGTGCCCTTGCTGGGCGGACCGGCCGAGTACGCCGCGCTGATCCGCCGGGAAAGCGCCAAGTGGGCGGACATTGTGAAAGTCTCCGGCGCCACGGTGGAGTGACGCTGCCGGATAACATGGCGCCTGCCGCCCCTTGCGCCTGTACACCACGGCCTTGGCTTGCCCCCAGTCTGAAAGACACGCCGTGAGTTTCCCGCTGATCACCGACCCCTATTTCTACGCAGTCGCCGTTCCCGCCGTGCTGATGCTGGGCGTCAGCAAAAGCGGTTTCGGCGCGGGCTTCGGGTCGCTGGCGGTGCCGGTGATGGCGCTGGCGGTCACGGTGCCGCAGGCCGCCGCCATCCTGATGCCGGTGCTGCTGTTGATGGACCTGCTGGGGCTGGCGGCCTTTCGCCGCGACTTCGATTTCAAGTTCCTCAAATTCCTGGTTCCTTTCGGCCTGGTGGGCACGCTGGTGGGGGCATTGCTGTTCAAGGTGCTGGATGCCAAGGTGGTCGCGGCCCTGGTGGGAATATTCACCTTGTTGTTTTTGGCGCAGCGCCTGCTGTTCCCGCCCCGGCCCGACAGCCCGCCGCCGCCGCGCTGGCTGGGGGCGATCCTGACGGTGACTTCGGGGTTCACGAGCTTCGTCTCCCATGCCGGCGGGCCGCCGCTGAGCGCCTATGTGATCCCCATGCGCCTGAGCCCGGTGAAGTTCACGGCGACCATGGCGGCCTTCTTTTTTGTCATCAACCTGTCCAAGTGGATTCCCTATGCCTGGCTGGGCCTGCTGGACCTGCGCAACATGGCGACCTCGCTGGCCCTGCTGCCGCTGGCGCCGCTGGGCGTGTGGATGGGCGTACGCATGGCGCGCAGCATCAGCCCGGTGTTGTTTTACCGCCTGCTCTACGTGGGTATGCTGCTGACCGGCTGCAAATTGCTCTGGGATGGCTTTCACTGAGGGCAGCCCTTAGCGCTATTCGCCTCTCGCGTCCAGTGTGATGCCAGCGCGGCCCCATGCCCCGATGGGTTTTAGCCCGGCCCCGGGGACTTTTACCGGCATGCATTTCGCGAATTTCTGTGAGAATCGCGGGCATGAGAACAATATGCTTACATTGCAGTTGACCTTCCCTTCATGACCACCGTTGTTTTTGCCGATCTCGTGGGCAGCACCAGCATGTTTGAACGGCTGGGCGATGAGACCGCGTCGCGTTTCGTGACGCAGCTCATCGGCGTGCTCAGCCAGGTGTTCCAGCAGCACCAGGGCCGGGTCGTCAAGCTGCTGGGCGACGGCCTGTTCGTGGTCTTCCCCAACGAGGGCGACGCGCTCTCGGCCTGCATCAGCATCCAGAAGCGCCTGCAGGAAAAACCCATCAAGCCCGGCGGCAGCGGCGCGCCGGTGCAGATGCAGATGGGCATCGAGTCGGGCGAAGTGGTCGAGATCGACGGCGACTGCTTCGGCGACACCGTGAACTCCGCCGCCCGGCTGGCCGACCTGGCCGGCGCCGCGCAAATCCTCACCACCGAAAACGTCTGGACGGCGCTGCTGCCGGTGCAAAGGGCCGCGCTGCGCAGCATGGGCCCGATGTACCTGCGCGGCCGGGCCGAGGCCAGCCACGTTTATCGGGTCGAATGGCAGACCGGGCGCGACGAAGACGCCACCATGGCCGGCCGCTCCATGTTCGCCTCGCCCAGCCAGGCCTTCCTGGAGCTGAGCTTTGCCGGGCAGACGGTGCGGCTGGACGCCAAAAGCAGCAAGCTGGCGCTGGGCCGGGGCGCCGACGCGGCGCTGAACCTGAACGACCCGCGCGTCTCGCGCATGCATGCCACGCTGGAGTGGCGCGGCGGGCAATTCGTGCTGACCGACGCTTCCAGCTACGGCACCTGGGTCTACCTGGGCAACCAGAGCGAAGCGGTGGTGCTGCGGCGCACCGAGTGCTACCTGGTGGGCAGCGGCCACATCGTGCCGGGCTGCGACCGCAAGGACGACAACGCGCCGCTGGTCGCGTTTTCGATACGCACCTGAGCGCGGACGGGCGCGGCGGGCCGGAAAAAGTTACCGGTTTTCAAAGGTTTGTCCGTCCGGCGATGCAGGCTAGAATCGTTTTTGTTTCAAGACGTAGCCGGGCTTCCGGGCAGCCCGCAGGCCATCCCGCCTTTTTTGCCGCCCCGCCCATTTCGCCCAATTCCACCTCCTCATGAGTCTCAAGAAGCTTGGCCGATACGATCTGATCAGCGTCCTCGGCAAGGGCGCGATGGGGCTGGTGTACGAGGGACGCGACCCGAACCTGGACCGGCGCGTGGCGATCAAGACCATCAAGGTGGAAAACCTCTCCGAGGAAGCCGCCGCCGAATACGAGGTGCGCTTTCGCACCGAGGCCCGTTCGGCCGCACGCCTGCAGCACCCCCACATCGTCAGCGTCTACGACTCCGACCGCGACGGCGACATCGCCTTCCTGGTCATGGAATTCATCGACGGCGACGACCTCAAGCACCACCTGGACAGGGGTGACCTCTACACCTTGGAGCAGACCCTGGGCATCATGGGCGACCTGCTGTCGGCGCTGGACTATGCGCACCGGCAAAGCATCGTGCACCGCGACATCAAGCCGGCCAACCTGCTGATAGAGACCGGCGGGCGGGTCAAGCTCACCGACTTCGGTGTGGCGCGCATCCAGGATTCGGGCGAGGCCACGCGCACGCAGGGCTCCATGGTGGGCACGCTCAAATACATGTCGCCCGAGCAGGTGCAGGGCCGGCCGATAGACGCGCGGGCCGATTTGTTCGCCGCCGGCATCGTGCTGTACCAGCTGCTGACGGGCAAGCGGCCCTTCGACGGCGACACCGACTTCTCCACCATCCAGCAGATCGTGGGCCACACGCCCGCCGCGCCCAGCAGCTTCAACCCCAAACTACCCGCCGCGATCGACGCGGTGGTGTTCAAGGCCCTCGCCAAGTCGCGCGACCAGCGCTATGCCGGCGCGCAGGAATTCCTCACGGCGCTGCAGGCCGCGGCCCGCGAAGCGGCCGACACCAAGGTGCTGCCGCCGGCGCTGCCGCCCGGGCCGGGCACCAACTCGACCTGGACGTCGACGCTGCTGGCCGGCGAAGCGCTGGTCGGCCTGCAGTCGGGCACCAGCGCCAACATCTCGGTGGTGACGCAGGAACTCGAACTGGTTTACTGGAAAGAGATCAAGGAATCCATGGATGTCGAAGACATCCAGGGTTTTCTCACCAAATTCCCCTCCGGCATCTATGCCGACCTGGCGCGCCGCCGCCTCAGAAAGATGGGTGTGCCGGGCGGTGAGGATTCCGACATCGGCAGGCGCCTGGGCACCGGCACCTTGATCGTTCCGCGCCCGGTGGACCTGGACGCGTCCGTGCCCGGGGCAAGTGGTTCGGGCACGTCGACCGACATGGCCTGGCAGGCGCTGGAGGAAGCCGCGGCGCAGGCGCCGGTGACGCCCCCCGCAATGCCGCCCGCGCCCGCCGCGGACGACCCGGATGCCACACGGCTGGGTGCGCCGGTGATGGCCATGCCGGCGCAGGCCGAACCGCAGCCGCCAGCGCAGGAACAAGCTTCCGAGTGGCCTGAAACCGTGTTCAGCGACGCCGCCCTGTCGCCAGCAGAACCCAAGGCCGCCGCAGCGGCTGCCGCCAACCCCGCAGCGCCGGTTGCCGCCACCGAGTCCTCCGCCAGGCCGGCGAGGGCGGAGTCCAGGCGCAAGCCCCGCCCGGCCGAGCCGGTGGCCGCCGCAAAAACTTCCGCACCGACATCCCGCTACCTGGCCCTGGGCGTGGCCGGCCTGGTGGGCCTGGCCCTCCTGGGGATAGGCCTCAAACAGTGCAGCAAGCCGAAGGCGCCGGTGGCGGAGTCCACCTTGCCGGCGGCTGCGGCTGCCAATGCCGGTGCGGCGGCGCCTGCACCGGCGGCCAAGGCTCCGGAGCCGGTGGTGCAGGCCGCGCAGGCCCAGCCCGCAGCGGCGACGGCGTCGGCTCCGGCCACAGCGGCCGCACCCCTGTCTCCTGCGTCCAAGGCCGCGGCGGCCCAGGCCCTTGCGGCCAGGAAGGCCGCCCTGGAGAAGGAGCGGCAGGCCAAACAGCAGGCGGCACAGGGCAAACCTGGTGGCGCCGCGGCCACGCCGGCGGCCGCCGAGCATGCCGCCGCGCCGGCGCCGTCATCCGCGCCGTCCGGCAATCCGCGCCAGGCCTGTGAAGACCGCATGCTGATCGGTTTCCAGATCTGCATGAATGACCAATGCGCCAAGCCGGCCTTCACCAACCATCCGGTGTGTGTGGAGCGCCGCGCGATGGAGCAGCGGCGGCGCGAGGCCGAGCAGCTCAGGCGCTAAACGCGAGGCGGGGACCTCCACAGAGGCGCTTCCCCGCCCCTTTCCTGTTTATTCCGCGTTCGGCGCTTCCGGGCCGTCCTGCCAGCCGGCGGGCCGGCGCTGCGCCTGCTGCTGGCGCTCCTGGGCCAGTTGCTCCTCCAGTTGCAGCCGCCCCTGCGTGGCCACGGCGATGACCTTGGTGCGGTCCTTGCGGTGCGGGTACATACGCTCGAACAGGTCGAGGTTGTGCTGGCGAAAACGCATGGCGGCCTGGCGTGCTTCGTGCGGCGGCTGGCCCAGCAGTTCCAGCACGCTGCGCGCGCTGCGCAGGCTGGACTCGAAGACCTCGCGTTCGACCAGCATCACGCCGCGGTCGCGCAGCGCGTTCCAGTGCGTCACGTCGCGCGCTCGGGCGACGATCTGCATCTGCGGGAAGTTCTCACGCGCGATGTCGACGATCTTGAGCGACTGCTCCATGTCGTCCACCGACAGCACCAGGATCTTGGCCGTGGCCGCGCCGGCGGTGCGCAGCAGGTCCAGGCGCGTCGCGTCGCCGTAGAAGACGCGGTAGCCGAAGGCGCGCACGGTTTCTATCATCTCGGCGTCGTGGTCCAGCACCGTGGCCGGGATGCCTTGGGCCAGCAGCATGCGGCCGACGATCTGGCCGTAGCGGCCGAAGCCGGCGATGATGATGGGCGCTTCCTGCTGCTCGGAGATTTCCTCCATCTGGGGCAGGTTGCAGTTGGCGTAGCGCGGCACCCAGAATTTGTCGACGGCCACCAGCAGCAGCGGGCTCAGCAGCATGGACAGCGCCACCGCGCCTATCAGCAGCGATGCTGTCTCGGCGGAAAACACCTGGGCCCCGGCGGCCGCCTGGAACACCACGAAGGCGAACTCGCCGCCCTGGGCCAGCAGCACCGCGAACACCGGGCGCTCCTGGAAGGGCAGCTTCATGAGTTTGGCCAGGCCATAGATCACGGCCAGCTTCAGGCCCAGGAAACCGAACAGGATGACGGCCATCAGGCCGGGTGAGCGCCACAGCACGCCGAAGTCGATGCTCATGCCCACGGCGATGAAGAACAGGCCCAGCAGCAGGCCCTTGAAGGGTTCGATGTCGGTTTCCAGTTCGCGCCGGTACTCGCTTTCCGCCAGCAGCACGCCGGCCAGGAAGGCGCCCAGCGCCATGGACAGGCCGACGAACTGCATCAGCGCCGCGATGCTGACCACCAGCAACAGCGAGGCCGCCGTGAAGATCTCGGGCGTGCCGCTGTTGGCGATCCAGCGCAGCAGGGGGCGCAGCAGCAGGCGGCCGCCCAGGATGATGGCGGCGATGGCACCGACGATCTTCAGCGCTTCGAGGGCCCGGCCGCTGTGGCTGACGGCCTCGTTGTCGCCGGCCATGGCGCCCAGCAGCGGCAGCAGCGCCAGGATGGGGATGGCCGCGACGTCCTGGAACAGCAGGATGGAAAAGCCCGCCTGCCCGCTCGAGGTCGGCATCAGGTGGCGCTCGCCCATGGCCTGCAGCGCGATCGCGGTGGACGACAGCGCTAGGCCCAGCCCGGCGACCAGCGCGATCTGCCAGCCCACGCCGAAAGCCATGGCCGTGCCGGTGAGCAGGGCGGCGCAGCCCAGCACCTGCGCGCTGCCCCAGCCGAAGATGGGCCGGCGCAGGTTCCACAGGCGTTTGGGTTCGAGTTCCAGGCCGATCAGGAACAGCATCAGCACCACGCCGAACTCGGCGAAATGCAGGATGTCCTGCACGTTGGTGACCAGGCCCAGGCCCCAGGGGCCTATGCCTATGCCGGCGGCCAGGTAGCCGATGATGGAGCCCAGGCCGAGTTTTTTGGCCAGGGGCACCGCGATGACGGCGGCGGCCAGATAAATAAAGCTGTTGACCAGCCAGGTCGGCGCGTGCTCCATCAGAGGGCCCTCACGGCATCGGTGGTGGCTTCGTGCTCGACAAGCCGGTCCTTCATGGGCACCACGCAGGCGGCGCATTGCTCCAGGTCTTCGAGTTCGGGCCAGTCGGGGTAGCTTTGCAGGCGCTGGCTGAAGGTGGCGACGTGGCTGGCGACGGTCTGCCGGTCGACGCTGTGGGCGCCGTGCAGCACCAGCGGCGGCAAAAAGCGCATGCCGCACAGGGCCGCGCTTTGTTCATAGGGCGGCAGGAAGGCGTCAAAAAAGTAGCGGTTGTAGCCTTGCGGGTGGTAGGAGTCCTCGGGGCCGCCGGTGGTGGCGACCAGCCACAAGTCCTTGCCTTGCAGCGCCCGGCCCTTGCCGTGGCCCTCGTCGTCATTACCTTCGCCGTAAGCCCAGCCGTAGCTGAAGACGTCGTCGAGCCAGAGCTTTTGCAGCGGGGGCATGGAATACCACTGGATGGGGTGCAGCAGCACCACCAGCTGCGCGCGTTCCAGGGCGGCCTGCTCCCTGGGCACGTCGATGGCGTAGTCGGGATAACTCGAGTAAAGGTCTTGCACCTGCACGCGCGGCAAGGCCCGCGCGGCCTCCATCAGGGGGCGGTTGACCCGCGATTCGCGCCAGGCCGGATGGGCCGCAATGACATAAATGTCAGGGTTGGCCGTGCCGTCCGTGGGTTTTTCTGTGGTTGTGATAACGCTGTCCATGCCGTTACCATAGCGGAAAAGCAAGACCAAGAGTTCCCCAGAACGACAAGTTCCAAACCGAGGAGATTCGCATGCCCGTGGTTGTGATCGCCAATCCGAAGGGGGGCGTCGGAAAAACGACGCTGGCCACCAACGTTGCCGGATACTTCGCCAGCCAGGGCCATTCGGTCATGCTGGGGGACGCCGACCGGCAGCAGTCTTCGCGGCTGTGGCTGGGCCTCAGGCCGCCGGCCGCCCGGCAGATCGCCACCTGGGATGTGAACGCCGACCTGATCGTCAAGCCGCCCAGGGGCACGACGCACGTGGTGCTGGACACCCCCGGCGGCCTGCACGGCTGGCGCTTCAACGACGTCCTCAAGCTGGCCGACAAGGTCATCGTGCCGCTGCAGCCCAGCGTGTTCGACATCTTCGCCACCCGCACTTTCCTGGACCAGCTCGCCGAGCACAAACACGCCGGCAAGATGCAGGTGGGCATTGTCGGCATGCGCGTGGACTCGCGCACCATCGCCGCCGACAAGCTGCGCGGCTTCGTCGAAGGCCTGGGGTTGCCGGTGCTGGGCTACCTGCGCGACACACAGAACTACATCCACCTGGCGGCCCGCGGCCTGACCCTGTTCGACGTGGCGCCCAGCCGGGTCGAAAAAGACATGGAGCAGTGGAAAGCCATCTGCCAGTGGCTGGACCGCTGAGAACGGGCTTCGGCGTGGGGGCTTGTCGCTGAGCCGACAAACGCTGCGCGGCCCTGCCGCTACAGTGGCGGCATGAGAATTTTTGAGACATTGGCCGAACTGGCCGCCTGCACCGGCCAGGAAGTCGCCGTCAGCGACTGGATCACCATCACCCAGCAGCAGGTCAACCTGTTCGCCGAGGCCACGGGCGACCACCAGTGGATACACGTCGATGTCGAAAAAGCCGCCGCCGGGCCGTTTGGCGGGCCGATCGCGCACGGTTTTTTGACCTTGTCGCTGCTGCCGCGCTTTTTTGAGTCGTCTTTTGACATCACCGGCTCGCGCATGGGCGTGAACTACGGCCTCAACAAGGTGCGCTTCACGGCGCCTGTGCCGGTGGGCAGCCGCCTGCGGGGGCGCATGAAGCTGCTGGCTGCCGAGGCCGTCGCCGGGGACGGCATGCAGATGAACTGGGAAGTGACGGTGGAGCGTGAGGGCTCCGCCAAGCCGGTTTGCGTGGCCGAGTCGCTGGTGCGGCGTTATCCCTGAGCGGGTGGGGAGTCCGGGCGCCTAGATGCGCAGCAGCTGGCCGGCCGGCAGCCAGCCTTCAAACACTTCGATCAGGCTGTTGATGCGTTCGGCCGCTTCGCCCTGGCTGTGCGTCTGTGCGATGCACTGGTGCAGGTCGCTGCGCAGCAGCCACAACTCGGCCGGCGTTTTAGCCATGTTGATCCGGTAGATGACCCGTTGGGAACGCATGTCGCGGCAGTCGTGCAGCAAGGCCAGCAGGCTTTCGCGGACCTGTTCCAGCGGCACGCGGTCGACCGGGCGCCCGGAATCGGAAAAGGCAGGCGCCGCCATGCCCAAAATACGTTTGATGACCGTGTTCACTGAAGACTCCAGCCAGTCTTGTGAACTGGGACTATGGGAAGGGATAAGGCCGGATTCGCCGGGTGTCGGCATCCACGCGCTTAAAAAGTCGAAGGATCGATCATAGGGTTTTCACCTACTTTCTGGCAAGGCATTTGGGCCGCCCTCAGATGGACGGCGGGTAGGCCGTCAGCCGGTCGTCAGCCTTGCGCCGCGCCGCCAAAACCGTTCTGCCGCCAGGCCTCGAACACCGTGACGGCCACGCTGTTGGACAGGTTCAGGCTGCGCTGGCCGGGCCGCATGGGCACTTTGAGGCGCTGGGTGGGGGCAAAGGACTCCCGCAACTCCGGCGCCAGGCCGCGGGTTTCTGCGCCAAACACCAGCCAGTCGCCGGGGAGGAAGCGCATGTCATAAATGCTGCCCGACCCCCGGGTGGTCATGGCAAACAGGCGGTCTGCGGGTGGTTGCTCACTTTCGAGCATGGCCTGCCAGTTCGCATGGCGCAGCAGCTGCGCGTACTCGTGGTAATCCAGCCCGGCGCGGCGCATGTGCTTGTCGTCCATCGAAAAGCCCAGCGGCTCCACCAGGTGCAGCCGGCAGCCGGTATTGGCCGCCAGCCGGATCACATTGCCGGTGTTGGGCGGGATTTCGGGTTCGACCAGAACGATATTGAACATGCGGGAGACCGGTGAAGGGAGCCCGGGATTCTAGGCGGGCGCCGTTCGTGCAAGCACCACGGCCGTGATGTGCGCAGCGCCCGCATCCCGCAAAACCTGCGCGGCGGTGTACAGCGAAGCGCCGCTGGTCATCACGTCGTCCACCAGCACCACGCGCCGGCCGCGCAGTTCCGCCGCGCGCAGCGGGTCGACCTGGAAGGCGCCTTTGACATTGGCCAGCCGCTCCGGGCGCTTGAGCAGGCTTTGCGGGCGGGTGTGCCTGACGCGCAGCAGCAGCCGGGCGTCGGGGCGGGCGGATGTCTGTGTCTGCCGGGCCAGCGCGGCGCACAGCTCCCAGGCCTGGTTGAAGCCGCGTGACTGCAGGCGTTCCGCCGACAGCGGTATCGGAAGCAGCCAGTCGTCGGGCCCCAGTTCGCCAAACACCTGGGCAAGGCCGGGCGACTGCAGCAGCAGCGCCGCAAAAAAGCCGGCCCAGCCATGCCGTTCACCGAACTTGTAGCCGGCAACCAGCGTGGACCAGGGATAGGCATAGGCCACGCCGGCGAAGGCGCGGTCCAGCGGGGGCGCTTCGATGGCGCAGGCGCCGCACAGCGGCGGGCCGCATCGAAGCCCGCCGGAAAGATCGGCCGGCAAGGCCAGCGCGCAGCAAATGCAGCGCTGTGCCGGCGGTGCAAAACGGGCCACACAAGGCGCGCACACCTGCCGCGCGGGCCAGCTGCGGCAGACCGCGCACTGGCTGGCGATTCCGGAGGCAAAGCCGGAAAGGGGTGAGAGGAATGCGGGGGACGCAAGCAGGCGGGTGAACACCGTGTCAATATACTCGCGTACTTTTCAGCGATACACGTTCTCTTCCTTTGCCTTCCTCCATGACCCCCACCGAACGCCCGCCCACGCTGGACCCGATTGCCGTGAGCCGCTGGGAGCGCAGCGCGCCTTTGGCCTCGCCGTGGCTGCATGAGGAAGTGGCGCGCCGCATGATGGACCGGCTGCAGTGGATCAAGCTGCAGCCGCAGGCCTGGGTGCATTGGGGCGCGCTGCGCGGCGGGCTGCAGGCCCATGCGCAACTGGCGAAAACCTACCCGGGTGCGACGGCCTTCGTGCTGGAAAACGGGCCAGGGCGCCAGCAGGAGGCGATGAAGCACATCGTGGCCCCCTGGTGGACGCCGCGGCGCTGGACGGCCGCCCCGGTGCGCTTCGAAGCGCCGCCGGCCGGCAGTGCCGACATGCTGTGGGCCAACATGGCGCTGCATGAATCGGCCGACCCGCAGGCCTTGCTGGCCCAATGGCACCGGGCGCTCAAGGTCAACGGCTTCCTGATGTTTTCCTGCCTGGGCCCCGACACCGCGAAGGAGCTGCGCGAGGTCTATGCGCAACTGGGCTGGCCGCCCGCGGGCCATGAACTGACCGACATGCACGACTGGGGCGACATGCTGGTGCAGACCGGTTTTGCCGAACCGGTGATGGACATGGAGCGCATCACATTGACTTACGCGACACCCGCGCGGCTGCTGCAGGACCTTGCCGAGCTGGGCCGCAACTTCCACCCTGCGCGCTTTCCGGCCCTGCGCGGGCGTGCCTGGAGGGCGCGGCTTGAAGACGCACTGGGCCGCCATCTCGCCAAAGGCGAGGACGGGCGCCTGTCGCTGACCTTCGAAGTCATTTACGGCCACGCGCTGAAGGCACCGCCCAAGGTCAAGGTCAGCGCGCTCAGCGCGGTGTCGGTCGCCGACATGCGCAGCATGCTGCAGGGCGGGCGGCCCGGCGCCTGAGAACTTGCTTCGGGCCCGGGCTGTTGCGCGGGCGCCCATAGCGCCTGCCGCGAGCGCCGGTTCAGGGGCTTTTTCAGGGGAGCGGCAGGGCAAACCGGCTACAATTCACAACAGAATTTTGGGGATGTTCCCAAGCCTCATGCGGCCCATGCCCGGCATGGACTGTTGTTTTTTTGGGGGGTTGCCGCATGCTGCAGCCAACGCCAGCGTTTCGTTTTGCCACCCTGCCCGCGCAGGGCACCCACAGCCACGATGCTGTGCTGTGGCTTCTCAAGCGTCACTGTTCACTCACCCCGGCCCAACTGGGGTGGCTGTACGTGTCGCTGTGCGGCGTTTCGCTGGGCATCGCGGCATTCTTCTGGGCCCAGGGCGCCACCATGGTGATGCCTTTTGCCTGGGCCGAGTTGCTCGCGGTGGGCGCGGCTTTTGTGGTGTATGCCCGCCATGCGGGGGACGGTGAAAAAATCGTCCTCGAAGGCGGGCAGCTGGTGGTGGAACTGGAGACGGCGGGGCGCACCGAGCGCGCGGAGTTCAACCGCGAATGGGTGCGAATCGAGCCCACGGATGGAGACGGCTCGCTGATCGAAGTGTCGGGGCAGGGGCGGTCGGTGCAGGTGGGGCGGCATGTGCGGCCTGAACTGCGCCCGGCCCTGGCCCGCGAGATCCGGATGGCGTTGCGGGGCGGTTGAAGAGGCGCTGAAAGTCTCGCGTCAGTTCAGGTGCGGCGGGGGGACCCGCCGCTAACTTTATAATCAGCCGGTTAATTTGGTCGGTAATTGAAGCAGAAAAAGTGATCACGATGAACGTAAGCAACACCATGAGCAAAATGACACGGCTTGGCATGCAGCATGCAGGCGCAATTCTGGTATCTGCGGCCGCCTGGGTCAGCACCGCCGCTTACGCCGTCAAGGACCTGGACGGTGGCCCGGCCGTCAACCAGCTGAATCTGCACCCGGCCGTGACCAAGATCGCCGCAGAGCAGCAGTGGCTGCACTGGTTCATGATGGCCATCTGCCTCGTGATCTTCGTGGCGGTGTTCGGTGTGATGTTCTATTCCATCCTGAAGCACCGCAAGTCGGTGGGCCACAAGTCGGCCAACTTCCACGAGTCCACCGCCGTTGAAATCGCCTGGACCATCGTTCCCTTCATCATCGTGATCGCCATGGCCCTGCCGGCCACCAAGGTGCTGGTCGCCCAGAAGGACACCACCGCCGCCGACCTCACCATCAAGGCCACCGGCATCCAGTGGAAATGGGGCTATGACTACATCAAGGGCGAAGGCGAAGGCATCGGCTTCGTCTCCACGCTGGACAACACCCACCGCGAAATGTCCAACAACGGCGGCCCCAAGGCCGGCGAAGCTCCCGACAACTACCTGCTCAAGGTCGACAACCCGCTGGTCGTTCCCGTCAACAAGAAAATCCGCATCATCACCACCGCCAGCGACGTGATCCACGCCTTCGCGGTGCCGGCCTTCGGCATCAAGCAGGATGCGATTCCCGGCTTCGTGCGCGACACATGGTTCCGCGCCGAGAAACCAGGCGACTACTACGGCCAGTGCCAGGAGCTCTGCGGCAAGGAACACGCCTACATGCCCATCCACGTGAAGGTCGTGTCCGCCGCCGACTACACCGCCTGGGTTGCCGTCAAGGCCAAGGAAGCCGCCGCCAAGGCCGATGATCCTTCCAAGGTCTGGACCCTGGGCGACCTCAAGGCCCGCGGCGAAAAAGTCTACAACGCCAATTGCGCCAGCTGCCACCTGCCCAGCGGCAAAGGCGCCGGCCCCATCAAGCCGCTGGACGCCTCGCCCATCGTGCTGGATGCCGACCACGGCAAGCAGATCGAAATCGTGCTGAATGGCAAGGGCGGCCCGGGCGGCATGCCTTCCTGGAAGGCGCTCAGCGACACCGACATCGCCGCCGTGATCAGCTACTCCAAGAACAACTGGTCCAACCAGACCGGCCAGATCGTCCAGCCCGCCGAAGTGCAGGCTGCCCGCAAGTAAGCCGATCCGCCCCCCACGACCAGAATTCGCCGGCGCCATATTCATATGTGCGCCGGCCGCCAAGATAAAGCTACAGGCCAAAAAAGCCACCAAAGGAAGCCAAGATGAGTGCAGTTCTAGACCATCACGACCACGCGCACGACGACCACCACGACCACGCCCCCGTGGGCTGGCGCCGTTGGGTCTTCGCGACCAACCACAAAGACATCGGAACGCTTTACCTGCTGTTCAGCTTCTTCATGTTGATGTTCGGCGGCGTGCTGGCGCTGATGATCCGCGCCGAGCTGTTCCAGCCCGGCCTGCAACTGGTCAATCCCGAGCTGTTCAACCAGCTCACCACCATGCACGGCCTGATCATGGTGTTCGGCGCCATCATGCCGGCCTTCGTGGGCTTCGCGAACTGGATGATCCCGCTGCAGATCGGCGCGGCCGACATGGCCTTCGCCCGCATGAACAACTTCAGCTTCTGGCTGATGATTCCCGCCGGCCTGATGCTGGGCGGCTCCTTCTTCATGCCCGGCGGCGCGCCCGCCGCGGGCTGGACGCTCTACGCGCCGCTCACGCTGCAGATGGGCCCGTCCATGGACGCCGGTATTTTTGCGATGCACATCCTGGGCGCCTCGTCCATCATGGGCTCGATCAACATCATCGTCACCATCCTGAACATGCGCGCTCCCGGCATGACGCTGATGAAGATGCCGATGTTCTGCTGGACCTGGCTGATCACCGCCTACCTGCTGATCGCCGTGATGCCGGTGCTGGCAGGCGCCATCACCATGACGCTGACCGACCGCCACTTCGGCACCAGCTTCTTCAACCCCGCCGGCGGCGGCGACCCGGTGATGTACCAACACATCTTCTGGTTCTTCGGCCACCCCGAGGTCTACATCATGATCTTGCCGGCCTTCGGCATCATCAGCCAGATCATTCCCGCCTTCTCGCGCAAGCGCCTGTTCGGCTACGCCTCCATGGTGTACGCCACCGGCTCTATCGCCATCCTGAGCTTCGTCGTGTGGGCACACCACATGTTCACCACCGGCATGCCGGTCACGGGCCAGCTGTTCTTCATGTACTCCACCATGCTGATCGCCGTGCCCACGGGCGTGAAGGTGTTCAACTGGATCGCCACCATGTGGCGCGGTTCCATGACCTTTGAAACCCCCATGCTGTTCGCGGTGGGCTTCATCTTCGTGTTCACCATCGGCGGCCTGACCGGCGTGATCCTGTCGGTCGCGCCTATCGACACGCAGCTGCAGGACACGTATTACGTCGTGGCCCACTTCCACTACGTGCTGGTGGCCGGCTCGCTCTACGCCCTGTTCGCCGGCTACTACTACTGGTCGCCCAAATGGACCGGCGTCATGTACAACGAAACCCGCGGCAAGATCCACTTCTGGTGGTCGCTGATTTCCTTCAACGTGACCTTCTTCCCGATGCACTTCCTGGGCCTGGCCGGCATGCCGCGCCGCTATGCCGACTACCCGATGCAGTTCGCCGACTTCAACGCCGTGGCCAGCGTGGGCGCTTTCTTCTTCGGCTTCGCGCAGCTCTATTTCTTCCTGTTCATCGTGGTGCCCACGATGCGCGGCAAGGGTGCACCGGCCAAGCAGAACCCCTGGCTCGACGAAGCAGGCGGCAAGGGCGCCGAAGGCCTGGAATGGGAAGTCCCATCCCCCGCGCCTTTCCACACCTATGAAACCCCGCCCAAGCTGGATGCCTCGGCAACCCGCGTGATCGGCTGATTCGAATCCCATCGGTAAACAGCCATGACGACACCTGAACAAAAGAAGAGCAACCTGAGGCTGGCCCTGATACTGGCTTCGGTCGCGATCGTCTTTTTTCTGGGCTTCATGGCCAAGATGATTTTTCTGGGCCGCTGAGCCAAAACCGGTACCACTGTGATGCGGCTCAAGCGCGAAAACTTCAACATGATGGGCAAGCTGGGCGTGATCGTGCTCGGCATGTTTGCCTTCGGTTACGCGCTGGTGCCCATTTACAAGGCGATCTGCGAGATGACCGGCATTAACGTGCTGGCCCTTTCCGACCGCCAGATTCCCGGAGCGACGTCCAGCCAGCCGGCCAATACCCAGGTGGACCTGACCCGCACCATCACGGTCGAGTTCGACGCGAACTCGCGCGGTCCCTGGCATTTCAAGCCCGCGAAAAACACGCTGCAGGTGCACCCGGGCGAGCTGACCACGGTGATGTACGAATTCCAGAACGTGCAGAACCGGACCATGTCGGCCCAAGCCATTCCCAGCTACGCCCCGGCACAGGCCGGCGCGCATTTCAACAAGCTGGAATGCTTCTGCTTCAGCCAGTACACCCTGGCGCCCGGCGAGAAAAAGCAGTGGCCGGTGGCCTTTGTCATCGACCCGAAATTGTCGAAAGACGTGAGCACCATCACGCTGTCCTACACCTTCTTTGAAGTCGGCGGCAAGACGCCCGCCGCGCCGGTCACGCCGACCGCCGCCGTGGTGCCTGAAAAGCAGGCAGGCGCATGAGCATGGCTGCCGCACCCGCCAAAAAACCCTCTTTCTGGCGCACGGTCAAGGCCGTGGCCTGGTCCTTTGTGGGATTGCGCGCGCGCGGCGATTACGAAGAAGACGTGAAGAATTTGAATCCCCTCCACATCATTGTGGTCGGGTTGATCGCCGTGGTGGTGTTTGTCACCGTCCTGGTGCTGCTGGCCAAGTGGATGGTCGCGCGCTGAGGCTGCGGCACCCGCAGCCCATCACGGTGTGAGTTAAGAGATTATTGGAAATTCGAGAGAAAAACAGGAGTCGAGCGATGTCATCAGCAACCCACGGGTCAACCCCCCACTATTTCGTCCCCAGCCCATCGAGCCACCCGGTGATGGCGTCTATCGGCCTGTTCTTTGTCATTCTCGGTGCCAGCCAATGGATCAACGGCCACGACTGGGGCCAATGGTCGCTGGCCTTCGGCATGGTGTGGTGGCTGGTGACGCTGTACCGCTGGTTCAGCCAATCCATCGGCGAAAGCGAAAGCGGCATGTACGGCCGCAAGATCGACATGTCCTTCCGCTGGAGCATGAGCTGGTTCATCTTCTCGGAAGTGATGTTCTTCGGCGCCTTCTTCACCGCCCTGTGGTGGGCCCGCGCGCACTCGCTGCCCGCGCTGGGCAGCCTCGAGAACGCGCTGCTCTGGCCGGACTTCAAAGCCGTCTGGCCCAGCCTCGCCGCCGGTGTAACCGCTTCGCCCGCCGACATCATCGAGCCTTTCACCGCGATGAAGCCGCTGATGATTGGCGGCGGCATCTGGGCCAGCATCATGGGCTCCCTGCCGACGGTCAACACGGCGCTGCTGCTGAGCTCCGGCGTCACCATCACCATCGCCCACCACGCGCTGATCGAAGGCAAGCGTGCCCGTACCATCGGCTTCATGTGGGCCACGGTGATACTCGGTGTGGTCTTCCTGTTCGTGCAGGGCTATGAATACTTCCACGCCTACCACGAGATGAACCTGAAGCTGTCTTCCGGCGTCTACGGCTCGACCTTCTTCATGCTCACCGGTTTTCACGGTTTCCACGTGTTCGTCGGCATGCTGATGCTGCTGTTCATCACCTTGCGTCTGCAAAAAGGCCACTTCACGCCTGAAAAGCATTTCGGTTTTGAAGGCGCCGCCTGGTACTGGCACTTCGTGGACGTGGTGTGGCTGGGCCTGTACATCCTGGTGTACTGGCTGTAAGAACCTGTTCACGGCCTAAACGGGGCCGCGCAAGCGCCTTCTCGGGATGGGATGCAAGGCGCGGTGCGACGCCCATAGTGCAGCTATGGGCTAGCGCCGCAACGCCGCAGACCGCCCGAGAAGGCACTTGCCCTCCGGGTTGGGGTGAAATCGGGCGATTGAGCCACCCGAGCCCTTGCATGGGCATTAGCCCATGCGGCGTGCCCGGTCGGCCCACTCATCCCGATTGCACCCCAACGCGGCCCCGTTTAGGTCGTGAACAGGTTCTTTGGAACCATTGCGGCTACGGCCGCTCAACCAAAGGCCGCTCAATGCGGCCTTTGTTCTTTATTTCGTCACTTGAAGTGGCACTTATTTGCCTACCGGGATCCCGGTGGGCTGGATGTAACCCAACTTCCAGGCGATCAGAATGCAGATGAACAGCAAGACCGAAAACCCGATACGGAACGCCAAGGCGCGCGCCATGTTGCTGGTTTTGCGTTTGCTGCCTTCGGGGTCCTTGCCGCCTTTGAGCATGAAAAAAAGCGCGGAAGCCAGGCTGGCGAAGATGGCGATAAACGCCAGTGCAACAAGGTAAGTCATGAACAGGATTATCGGCGCATGACACCGGCTTTGCACTCTCCGCGCTTCTGGCTGCTGACCGCGGCCGCCGTGCTGGTGGCAGGCACCACGTTTTCGCTTGGCCAATGGCAGCTGCGCCGCGCCGCGCAAAAGGAGGCCTTGCAGGCCGCCATCGAGTCCAAGGGCCGGCTCCCCGCGCTGGATGCGCAATCGCTGCTCGCGGCCAAAAACGTCACCGACGATATCCACCGGCCGGCCGTGCTCAAGGGTGTCTGGCGGGCGGAACACACCGTTTATCTCGACAACCGGCCCATGAGCGGCAAGACGGGTTTCTGGGTGCTCACGCCGCTGGTGCTGGAAGGCACGACCCAGGCCATCGTGGTGCAACGCGGCTGGGTGCCGCGCAATTTCGCCGACCGCACCCGCCTGCCCGAGGTGGCGACGCCTGCGGGCACCGTCACAGTGGAGGGCCGCATTGCCCCGCCGCCCTCCAAGCTTTATGAGTTCCAGGGCATAGAGACCGGCCGGATACGGCAAAATCTCGACTTGCCTGCCTACCGGTCGCAAACCGGCCTGCCGCTGCTGGAGGTTTCGCTGCTGCAGACCGGCGCCGCGGGCGAAGGCCTGTTGCGCGAATGGGCGCCGCCCAATCTCGGCGTGGACAAGCATTACGGCTATGCCTTCCAGTGGTTCGGCCTCTGCGCCCTGGTGTTCATCCTCTATGGCTGGTTTCAGCTGGTTCTTCCCTTTCGTGCCCGTACTTCATCACGCCGCCCAAAAAGCCGCGATCAACTGCCGTGACCACTACGCCTGACACCTCCCCCAAGCCCGCCCTGCAGGACCAGCCTCTGGGCCTGACCGTGCACACCATGCCCGTGCCGGACCAGTCCGCCACGCGCGCGCCGAGCACCGTCGCCGGCCGCTGGAAGATGCTGGCCGTGCTGCTGGTATGCGCCTCACCGGTGGTCGCCTCCTATTTCACCTACTACGTGGTCCGGCCCGAAGGCCGTCGCAACTTCGGCGAACTGATCGACCCGCAGCGGCCCCTGCCGCCGCTGGCCACGCGCGCGCTCGACGGCCGCAGCGGCACGCTGACGGCGCTCAAGGACCAGTGGCTGCTGATCAGCGTGGCCGGTGGCGCCTGCGACACGCGCTGCGAGCAGAACCTGTATTTCCAGCGCCAGCTGCGCGAGTCGCTGGGCAAGGAAAAAGAACGCCTGGACCGCGTCTGGCTGGTGGCCGACGAGGCACCCGTGCGCGATGCCTTGCTGCCGGCGCTGGCTTCGTCGGCCGTGCTGCGCGTGGCGCCGGCCGAACTCGCGAAGTGGCTGGAGCCCGCCGCGGGCCAGCGCCTGGAAGACCACCTCTACCTGGTCGACCCGATCGGCAACTGGATGATGCGTTTCCCGGCGGACATGGATGCCGCCGCAGCGGCCAAGGCCAAGCGTGACCTGGAGCGGCTGCTGCGCGCCTCCAGCAGCTGGGACAAGGAAGGTCGTTGAGCCTGCAAAGCCGGCTCAACGTCTAAATCCCGCATCATCATGTCAAGCGCCGCACTCTACGACCTCAGCCCCGCCCTGCGCCTGATGATCATGGGCCTGGCGGTTGCGCTCGGGCCGCTGGCCTGGGTGTGGGTGCACAACAAGAACGCGCCGGTGGCGCAGCGCCTGCGGGTGTTGACGCTGGTCACGCTATTCCTCACCTTTGACCTGGTGATCTTCGGCGCCTTCACCCGGCTCACCGATTCGGGCCTGGGTTGCCCCGACTGGCCCGGTTGCTACGGCAGCGCCAGCCCGGTAGGTGCCCAGGTGCATATCGAGGCCGCGCAGTCCGCCATGCCGACCGGGCCTGTCACGCATTCCAAGGCCTGGATCGAAATGATCCACCGCTACCTGGCCACCGGCGTCGGGGTGCTGATCCTCACGCTCACCGTGACCAGCTGGCTGGAGCGCAAGCGCATAGCCGTGTCACCGTGGTGGCCCTCCGTCACCTTGGTGTGGGTGTGTTTGCAGGGCTCGTTTGGCGCGCTGACCGTCACCATGAAGCTGTTCCCCGCCATCGTCACGCTGCACCTGCTGGGCGGCCTGGTGTTGCTGGCACTGCTGCGCGCGCAGGCTGTGCGGTATGCGCAGGCGCAGGCGCAGGGTGCAAACGCCACCGCTCTTTCCACCGGCCTGTGGCGTGCCGTCGTGGCGGCTTTTGCGCTGCTCTGGATCCAGATCGCCCTGGGCGGCTGGGTCAGCACCAACTACGCGGTGCTGGCGTGCACCGACTTTCCGGCGTGCCAGGGCTCGCTGTGGCCGGCCATGGACTTCCGCCAGGGTTTCACGCTGTGGCGTGAACTGGGCGCGGGCCATGACGGCGCCAACATCAGCTTCCAGGCACTCACTGCCATCCACTATGTGCACCGCCTCGCGGCTTACCTCGTGTTTGCCGTGTTCCTGGCGCTGGCCTTCTTCCTGCACCGTGTCCCGGCCTTTCGCATGCCCGCACGCTGGCTGGCCGGGCTCGTCGTGCTGCAAGCCGTCACGGGCATCAGCAATGCGGTTCTGGGCTGGCCCCTGCTCGCGGCGGTGTCGCACACCGGCGGCGCCGCGGCCCTGGTGATTGTGCTCAGCGGCGTGGTCTTTTCCGGCCGCAGCCGGTCCCCTGCGCCACATGCGTCAAAATTGAATGCCTAGCGACTCCCCATGAACCCCAGCACCCCGTCCGCCGCCCCGGCTTCCGCCACGCCCCACGCTCCGTCGAAGTTCGCGCAGTTCTACGCGCTGACCAAACCGCGCGTGGTGCAGCTCATCGTGTTCTGCGCGCTGATCGGCATGGTGCTGGCCGTTCCCGGCGTGCCCGGCTGGTCCGACGTGCGGCTCGCGCTGGTCGCCTGTGCCGGCATCTGGCTGGTCGCGGGCGCGGCCGCGGCCTTCAATTGCCTGGTCGAGCAGCAGATCGACGCGCGCATGCGCCGCACCGCCTGGCGCCCCACGGCCAAGGGCGAACTCAGCAATCCGCTCACGCTGTCCTTTTCAGCGGGGCTGTGCGCGCTGGGCTCCTGGATCCTGTATGTGTGGGTGAACCCGCTCACCATGTGGCTGACCTTTGCCACCTTCATCGGTTACGCGGTGGTCTACACCGTGATCCTCAAGCCCATGACGCCGCAGAACATCGTGATTGGCGGCGCCTCGGGCGCCATGCCGCCGGTGCTGGGCTGGGCCGCGATGACGGGTTCGGTCGGCCCCGAGGCGCTGATCCTCTTCCTGATCATCTTCCTGTGGACGCCACCGCACTTCTGGGCGCTGGCGCTCTACCGCGTCGAGGACTACCGCAAGTCCGGCCTGCCCATGCTGCCCGTCACGCATGGCAACGAGTTCACGCGCCTGCAGGTGTTTTTGTACACGCTGGTGCTGTTTCCCGCCTGCCTGATGCCCTTCATCTTCAAAATGAGCGGCTGGCTCTACCTGGTGGCCGCCGTGGCGCTGAGCATAGGTTTCAGCTGGTACGGCTGGCGCCTGTGGCGCAATTATTCCGATGCGCTGGCGCGCAAGACTTTCCGTTTTTCACTGATCCATCTTTCGGTCTTGTTCGCGGCCCTGCTGCTGGACCACTACCTTGTCTGATACCGCATGAAAACCCCAAGCACCTTGTCCACGCGCCGCAGCGCCGTCAAAACCCTGGCCGGCGCCGCGGCGCTTGCCGCCACGGCCGGCCTGCTGGCCGCTTGTGCGCCCGACAAGCCGCAGTTCAAAAGCATAGACCTGACCGGCGCCGACTACGCCCAGGGCTTCACGCTGGCCGACCATAACGGCCAGGTGCGCACGCTGAAGGATTTCCCCGGCAAGGTGGTGGTGGTGTTCTTCGGCTTCACGCAGTGCCCCGACGTCTGCCCGACCTCCATGGCCGAGCTGGCCCAGGTCAAGAAGCTGCTGGGCGCCGACGGCGACAAGCTGCAGGCCATCTTCATCACCGTCGACCCGGAGCGCGACACGCCTGAACTGCTCAAAGCCTATATGGGCAATTTCGACCCGGCTTTTCTGGCGCTGCGGCCCACCATGGCCCAGCTGCCCGAGGTCGCCAAGGACTTCAAGGTCTATTACAAAAAGGTCGACGGCAAAACCCCCGGCAGCTACACCATGGACCATTCCGCGGGCAGCTACGTCTTCGACGGCAAGGGCCGCATACGCCTTTACAACCGCTACGGCAGCGGCGCGGAAGCGCTGGCATCCGACATTCGCCTGCTGCTGAAGAATTCCTGAGCGGCTTGAGCGGCCGGCTTAAAAGTTCACCGTCTTGATGGACTTGCGCGTATTGGCCGGCATCTCCCGCAGGGAGTTGAGCATATAAGCCAGGTGCAGCGCGGCATCCGGCTGTGCGCCGCAATGCGCGTCCGGCACCATGGCAATCGCCACATGCAGTTTCAGGTGCGAGCCCACCGGCAGCAAGTCGGACGGCTGCAGCGCGTGCGCCACCAGTTGCGTGGCCGCGGCCACGGCCTGCGCGGCGCTCACGGGGCCTTCGATCAGCAGGGAAAATTCACTGTCGCCGACGCGCGCCGCGATGTCGATGTCGCGCGCCAGCTTGCGCAGGCAGGAGCCCGTCAGCACCAGCGCATAGTCGGCGATCTGCCGCCCGTGCTCTTTGGCGAACCAGCCGTGGTTGGAGAGGTCAATCATCAGCAGTGCACTGCGGTGCCGGTAGCGGCTGGAGCGCAGCAGCGCCTCCTGCAGCCGCGCCTCGAAGGTGTGCAGGTTGCTCAGGCCGGTCAGCGGCTCGACCTGCGCCAAAGCCGCGGCGCGCGCCCGGGCTTCGCGGCGCTGCGCGGCCCGCCGCAACAAGCCGTAAAACAGCAGCGGTGTTTCCAGCGCAGCGCCCAGGGTGAGACCGTACTGGGTGAGGAAGCTGATCGGGATCAGGCCCAGGTCGCGCAGGATGGGGAAGGGCACCACGACCGCGACCGGCACAAAGCCCAGCGCGATCCAGCGCATGGTGGGGTCTCCGCTTCGCCACGCGATGAACACCATCACGCAGATCAGCACCAAGGCCGTGACGATGAGGGCCGTGACGGCGATGAAGCCCGCGCGTGCCGGGAACATGGTGTCCAGCAGTGTCAGCAGTGCCAGCACGGTGATCAGCCTGAGCGACAACCAGTCCAGCACAGCCGAGAACTGGCGCGGGCGAGTCACCACACGGGCAAACCAGAGGCCGCTGCAGGTGGCCAGCACCGGCAGCAGGAAGGCCGAAAGGTCGTTCCATGTCGGTGAGTCCGGCCAGAGGTATTGCCCGCTTACGCCCAGCAGCGCGGCTTGCGCGGCCGCCAGCGCGGAGATGTAGACGGCATACGCCGCGAAACTCCTGTCCCTGAACGCCACGGCATTGGCGACGGCCACCAGGGACATCAGCAGCGCGAGGCCGAAGTAGGCGCCCAGCAGGAATTGTTCCTGCATGCGCTGCGCCAGCAAGGCAGGGTGCTTGTAAATAAAGAGCGGCGCTGAAAACGGCCTGCGCGCCTGCTCTATGCGGATGAAATAGGTGACCGGCCGGGTCTGCTCGGTGTCCAGATCGAAGACCGGAAAGCGGTCTGGGCGCGGCCACTGGCTCACCGGGATTTTGTCGCCGGCCGCTTGTTCGACCCAGTTTCCAGCGGCGTCACGGTAGTGCAGGCTCACGCGGTCGACGCCGGCGCTGCTCACCTCCAGCGCCCAGCGCTGCGACAAGTCCGGCTGCATGGCGTTAAAGCGCAGCCACATCACCTGGCCTTCCAGCATGACGGTATGGCCGGCTGGACGCATCTCGAACGGCAGGTCGTACTCCCAGGCCTCCACCTGTTCCAGCACAGCCTGGCCGGTCGTATCGATCCAGAACTGGCTGTGCTCAGCCAGGGGAATATGGCCGTCGGGTGCGTTGAGCTGTAGCACCGGAAGCCGCGCGTCGGCGCCTTGCTGTGCCCATCCCGGCATGACGCAAGCCAGCAGGCACATTGCCAGCACTCCCCTGATGCCATTGCCGCAGAGAAGGGCGCGCACGAACTGCTGAAAGCGTCCGGGCTTGCCGGTGAGCGCGTGATAGATCAGCACAAATTCATTGTGCGGCCGCGCGCGGGCAAAAAGTTTTAAATTTTCGCCGGCCTCCCGTGCGCGCGTGAAGTAGTGCGCATGCGCAACGGCAATTTATGGCGGCAGACCAGGTGAGGCGGAATGCGCCCACAAAAAAGCCCGCACTGTGGAGGGTGCGGGCTTGGTGAAAGCGGGCGGGCCCCGCTTTATGCGTCTTCGCTTATGCGTAGGCCGCAAGCACTTTTTTCATCTTCTTCATCGCGGCGACTTCGATCTGGCGAATGCGCTCGGCGCTGACCTTGTACTCGGCGGCCAGGTCATGCAGCGTCATGCCGCCTGAACCGTCGTCGTTCACCTTGAGCCAGCGCTCTTCCACGATGCGCCGGGCGCGCGGATCCAGTTCTTCCAGCGCGGCCGTGATGCCGTCCGAGGCCAGGTTGTCGCGCTGGCGCGATTCCATCAAGGCGGTCGGTTCCTGCGTCGCGTCGGCCAGGTAGGCAATCGGGCCGAAAGCGTCTTCACCGTCGTCGCCGGGGCTCGGGTCCAGCAGCACGTCGCCGCCCGACATGCGCTGCTCCATCTCGATGACTTCCTCGCGCTTGACGTTCAGCGTCTTCGCCATGGAATCGATCTGGCCTTCGGTCAGCGTGTCGCGGTGCGTCGCCACGTCGGCGTCGTCCTTGAAACCCTGCTTCATGGAGCGCAGGTTGAAAAACAGCTTGCGCTGGGCCTTGGTCGTGGCGACCTTGACCATGCGCCAGTTTTTCAGGATGTACTCATGAATCTCGGCCTTGATCCAGTGCATGGCGTAGCTCACCAGGCGCACGTTCTGGTCCGGATCGAAGCGCTTGACGGCCTTCATCAGGCCGATGTTGCCTTCCTGGATCAGGTCGCCGTGGGGCAGGCCATAACCCAGGTATTTGCGCGAAATCGACACCACCAGGCGCAAGTGAGAGAGCACCAACTTACCGGCCGAGTCAAGATCGTTGTTTTCCTTGAGGTTTTTGGCAAATTCCTGCTCCTGCTCCAAGGTGAGCATGGGCAGGCGGTTGACGGCGGAAATGTAAGCGTCCAGGTTGCCCAGCGGGGGAACCAGCGACCAAGGGTTGACGGCTGCGACGGCGCCCGTCTGGGGCACGGCCACGGCAGCGGTCAGCGATTGGGGGGAAAGAGCATATGACACTGCAGAACTCCTTTTCTCTAGTGCTAAATATTAGCACTCTGTTGGAGCGAGTGCTAAGCAATAGGTTCAATGACTCGGATAGCGCAAGGCTAATAAGTAGTAACCCTTGGTCTGCAGTATGACCAAAGGAGACGGTTTTGGTTCGTGGGCTTTGGTTTCCGGGGTGTAAACGCTGGTAATCCTTGGGTGTGCCGGTCGAGCCAGACAAACGCCGATGACACAAAAATGGGCAATTCCGCTATTTTTTCAATAGCGAAATTGCCCAATTTGGGTGGAGGAGAGGTTTTTAAGCCCGAATCGGGCCGACCGGATCAGCCCTTCGGTGCCGCCAGCGCGGTGATGGCCGACACATTGGCGGCCTGGCCCACGGCCCAGCAGGCCTCGATCAGCTCGCCGGCCTGCCCGGCGCCCAGAATGGCGTCCGACAGGCCGTGGAACTTGGCTGCCAGCATGGCGTCGGTCATGGGGTTTTGCAGCGAGCCGATGGCGTGCTCGACAAACACATGCACGCGGCGGCCGTCCTTCAGGACCGCCGTCACGTCGGCGCTGGCTTCGTCGATGGAGTCGTCCACCGTGGCGACGACCTTGCGGCGCAGCGCGACCATGTCGGCACGGTTGACGATCTCGTCGGAGAATTCTTCCTCGGCGGCGCGGCCGAAAGTCAGGCCCGCGGCGCAGCCGTGGTAGACGCTGAACTTGGCCTGCAGGCCGTCGGCGGGTTCCTTCTTGCCGGTCAGCTCCAGTACCAGCGAATGCACCTTGAGCTCGATGCGCTCTATCTGTTCCGGCGTCACGCCCTGGGCGCGCAGCTGGGCGCAGGCGTCGATGCTGGGGTGGATCACGATGCCGCAGGCAAAAGGCTTGTAGCTGTTGAAAGAGATTTCAAAACGCTGGCCCAGTTCGCCGGTGATTTCATTCCAGTCGTTTTTGGTCGAGACGGTCTGCATCATGCCGCGCGGCGCTTCCAGCGCTTTCGGGCTGGCGGTATAGCCCTGGCTGGCCAGTAGCGCCGACATCAGGCCGGCGCGCGCGGCGGCGCCCGGGTGAAAGGGCTTGGTCATGGTGCCGAACTGCTCGCGCATGCCGACCGGCTGCGAGGCGGCGATGCCCAGCGCCATGGCGGTCTTCTGCACGTCGAGCTTGAGCAGGCGGGCGCAGGCCGCGGCGGCGCCCAGGGTGCCGGTGGAGCCGGTGATGTGCCAGCCGCGGTCATAGTGTTCCGGGTACATGGCGTTGCCGACGCGGCAGGCCACGTCGATGCCGATCACCAGCGCGTCGATCAGGTCGCGGCCGGAGGCACCGGTGTGCTCGGCCAGCGCCAGCACGGCGGAAGCCACGGGGCCGGCCGGGTGGATGATGGTCTTGAGGTGGGTGTCGTCGAAGTCGAAGGTGTGCGAGGTGATGCCGTTGACCAGCGCCGCGCTCGCCATGTCAACCTTCTCCCGCCGGCCCAGCACGCTGGCTTGCGCCGCGGGCTGCAGCATCCGGACCGCGGCCAGTGCCGCGTCGGCCGCTTCATGCCCGGCCGCGCCCACGGCGCAGCCCAGCCAGTTCATGAAGGTGCGATGCGCCTCATGGTCAACCGCGTCGCTCCAGCCGCGCGACGGATGGGTGGCGACGAACTGCGCGAGGATTTGCGTGACGGGCGGGGCGTTGTGGTCGGCGGCGACCTGGGTATTGCGGGCCATAGGTTTCTTCTGAAGCAGCAGGGGATCCTGCGAATAGGGGTGAATGCCGGGATAGGCTGCCCGCGCCGCGGGAGGGTGGCGCGGGCGCGGGAAGGAAAACGTTAACTCTCGAGCTGGATATTCCTTTCCTTGGCGAGCTTGGTCCAGCGAGCGATATCGATCTGCATGAAGGTGCCGAAGAACTCGGGCGACATCTGCACCAGCTCGATGGCTTCGGAGGAGAGTTTGCCCTTCATGTCGGGCTGCGCCAGCACCTGCGCCAGCGACGAACTCAGTGTCTTCACGACGGCTTCGGGCATTTTGGCCGGGCCGACCACGCCGTACCACTGGATGGCATCAAAGCCCTTGAAGCCGGATTCCTCCATGGTCGGCACATCCTTGAGCACCGGGTGGCGCTTGCGCCCGGTCACGGCCAGCGCGCGCATGCGTTCGCCCTTGAGGTGGGGCAGCGCGGCGGCCAGCCCCGGGAACATCACCTGGGTCTGCCCGCCTATCAGGTCGGTAATCGCCGGCGCGATGCCGCGGTAGGGGATGTGCACCATGAAGGAGCCGGTGGCCTGCTTGAACAGCTCGGCCGTCAGGTGGGTCAGCGATCCGGGGCCGGCCGAGCCGTAGCTCACCTTGCCGGGATTCTTCTTGAGGTACTCGATGAGTTCCTTGACGTTCTTGACGGGCAGGCTGGCGTTGACCACCAGCACATTCGGGGTCGCGCCAATCATGCCTATGGGCGTGAAGTCCTTGATCGGGTCGTAAGGCAGCTTGCGCGTGGCCGGGCTGGTGCCGTGCGTGGCGACGTAGCCCTGCATCAGCGTGTAGCCGTCGGGCGCGGCGCGCGCCGTGGCCTGGCAGGCGATCACGCCGCCGCCGCCGCCCTGGTTGTCGACGATGAAACTCTGGTTGAGCACCTTGCCCCAGCGTTCGGTGATGGTGCGCCCGACCAGGTCGCTGCCGCCGCCGGCCGCCACCGGCACGATGTAGCGGATGGGCTTGCTGGGATAAGCGGGCTGGGCCAATGCCAGTCCGGGGGCGTAAATAAGGGCCGGTGCCGCATGCAGCAGGGTGCGTCGTTTCATGGTTTTGTCTCCAGGGTTGATGAGGGAAGGGCAGTCAGGCTTCGCCGGCTTGAACCGGTCTGGGCGCCTGGCTGTCCGCTATTCGGGTGTCACGGATCCGGCGGCCCCTGCCGCGGCGGGTTTGGGAAGGCCGGCTTTTTGCAGCCGTTGGTAGGCATCGCCCACGTGGTGCGACATCAGCGTTTCGCAGCGTTCGGCGTCGGCGTCCCGCAGTGCTTGCACGATGTCCAGGTGTTCGGCGATCGAGGCTTTCATGCCGACGTCCTGCGACAGGTTTTTCAGCCGCGACAGGTGCAGCTTCTGCACGATGCCGCGGTAGGTTTCCGAGAGCTGGCGGTTGCCGGCGGCCTCGACGATGGCCCAGTGAAAAAGCAGGTTTTCCGAGTAGTAGCGCTGCACCTCATGCTGCGCGGCGGCTTGCTGCATGGCGTTGACCGAGGTTTCGAGCACGGTGAGCAGTGTTTCGCGCTGCGCATCCGGCAGGCGTGCGGCGCAGCGCCCGGCAAAGCCGTCCAGCAGGCCGCGCATCTGGTAGAGGTCGCGTACTTCGGCCGCATCCAGCTGGCGCACAAACACGCCCGAATGCTTGCGCGAAATCACCAGGCCCGAGCTTTCGAGCTCGCGCAGCGCTTCGCGCACCGGCACCCGCGAAACCTGCAGGCGGCTGGCCACGTCCGGCTCATTGATGCGCTGGCCCGGCACCAGGACGCCCTTGAGGATCAGCGCCAGCATGTCGTCGCGGACCAGCTTGGACAGCGGGATGTCGCGCACGGTGTCGAAATGCCCGGCGGGCGATTCCGTCAGCCAGGGGAGCGTGGGGGTCATGGTTGGCATCCGTTATTTCGTATACGAAAATGGATTTTGCCAGTAAATTGGCCGAAAAACAGGTGGCGAAGGGTTTTTTATTCGGGATTGATGCGGGTCACTATTGAGGCCATGCGGCCGATCGCGCGGTACGGCCCACATCGCTCCCGTGGCCAGCAACGCGAATAAAGCCGGCCGCGCGAAGAATCGTCGCGTGGAACTGGTGGAGCAATAGGGGGAAAAGCGGACGCCCTGGAACTGGGCCTCGCGCGGCGCTCAGGGCAGGCGCTTGTCCTCGCGCACTTCACGCACCTCGACGTCCACCACGTCGCCAGCGCGCGGCGCGTTGGCGTCACGGCCGGCACCGCCCGGCCACATACCCTGGGGCGAGTAGCGCTGGAAGCGGCCGAACACCATGGCAGGCGCCGGCTTGCGGCCGGTAAGCAAGGACTTCAGCAGGCTCAGCGCAACGACGATCAGCGCGGCGACCAGCAGGCTGACGGCGAACACCGCCGCAAACAGGCCCAGCACCAGTTTGAGGAAAAAACGCAAAATTTTGCTGATCAAAGCGGAGCACCCGTTAAAAGGTTTAAACCTCCCACATGGAGCCAGGAGGCGCTATTTCAAGCTGGGGAGCCATGCCGGATGAATCACCAGCGAATGCCCAGCTTGACAAACAGCTTGCTCAGCACAAACAGCGGGCCGACCCACAGATACTGGATGTCTTCAAAGAACGAGGGCTTCTTGCCTTCGATCTTGTGGCCGATGAACTGCAAAATCCAGGCGCCGACAAAAATGGCGATGCAGATCGGCAGCACCAGCGGGCCCATGGCGAATATCACTGCCAGGAACACCACCGACCACAACGCCATGCTCGCAAAAAACACCGCGGACAGGCGCGCGTAGTAGACCATGCTGGCCGCGACAAAGGCATAGGCCACATAGGGATGCAGCGCAAACAGCATGCCGACCAGGCTCAGCATGATGAGCGGGATGGCGATGAAGTGGATCAGTTCGTTGCGCGGGTTCTGGTGGCTTTCGCCGTAGTGCGCCAGCAGTTGGTCGACCTTGCGTGGTTCGGCAACGGCATCAGGGATGTCCGCTATGTCGTTCATGGTTGTCTCCAGTGACGGGGATTGCCTATGGGCGGATTTTCCGCCAGGCCGCAAGAACCGGAGCGGCGTTTTACACAAGGTAACGCAGGCCGGGAGCGGCCTGCGAACTTTGTGCCTGGCAGCTCCGCTTGCCGATCAGGTTGGCGTGATTTTCGCGGTCTTGATAATCCGGCTCCAGCGGTCTATTTCGCTTTTCAGGAAGCGGCCGAACTCTTCTGAACCTTTTTGTGAGACACGAAAGCCTTGCTGCTTGGCGCGTTCTTCCACTTCAGCGCTGTACATGATCTTGATCATCTCACGCGAGAATTTATCCACGATGTCATCCGGTGTCTTGGCCGGCAGCATGGCGCCTGTCCAGTTCTCGACAAAGAGACCAGGCATGCCCGCTTCCAGGGCGGTCGGAACATCAGGCACCCCCGGGTGCCGGCCCAGGCTGCAGATCGCGATCGCGCGCAGTTTGCCGCCTTTGACATGGGCGATCGATTCCGGATAGTTGGAAAAGACCACGTCCAGCTGGCCGCCGATCAGGTCGACCATCGATGGCGCGCCACCGCGGTAAGGCACATGGATCATCTTCGTCTTGTTCAGCTCGTTGAACAAAGCCATGGTCAGGTGCGCCGGGGTGCCGTTGCCGCTCGAGCCCGCGCTCAGCTGCTTGGTTCTGGACACCGCCATCAGGTCCTTGAAGTCCTTGATGGGACTGGCGGTGGGAACCACCACAAGCATCGGCGAATTGGCCAGCAGGGCGACAGGACGCAGATCCTTGGTGAAACTGAAGGGTGCGTTGGGATAGAGAGACACGTTTGCGGCGTGCGTCAACGTGATGGCCAGGATGGTATTGCCGTCGGGCGGTGATTTGGCGACCAATTCGGCGCCGATCTGCGCGTTTCCACCGGCCTTGTTTTCGACAATCACGGAAGTTTTCCACGCTTCGGAGAGCTTTTGGGCAACCGTGCGGGCCATCATGTCGGTCAGCCCGCCGGGCGTGAACGGGACCACATACTTGATGGTGCTGCCTGGCTTGGGAAAGGTCTGCTGGGCCAGCCCCAGGCCCGGAACGCCCGTCAGGGCTGCACCTGCTGATGCCAATACGATGTCACGACGCTTCATGCCTATCTCCTCTTGATTGAATAATTGTTAACCCACTAACTGATCCAACTGTGATTTGAGTGCGTCGGGAATGCTGAGTCCCGTCTGTAGTGCTTTCGTTTCGAGTGCGAGGCGCCGCGCGCCGGCCAGGCGTACGCCTTCATCCAGCAGCATTTCGGCGATCACGGTTTCCATGCGTTCAAAATAGGTGTCAGCGCCTGCAAGCGCGCCCGGGTCAATCAGGATGAAAGCCTGGCCGATACGCGGCTGATTACCTTCATCGACAAAAAACGATGATGCCTCAAAAGCGAACTGCGCGCCAATCACGGCTGTCACCAGCAGCTCCACCATCAGCGCCAGCATGGAACCTTTGGGGCTGCTCACGGCACCCAGCGGCAGCATGGAGCCTTCCAGGGCCGCCTGTGCGTCCGTTGTGGGCCGGCCTTGTACATCCAGCGCCCAGCCCAGCGGAATGGCCTTGCCCTCCTTGGCTGCAACCATCACCTTGCCGCGCGCCACTTCGCTCAGTGACAGGTCAATCAACAGGGGGTCGGCATTCCTGCGGGGAAAGGCGGCGGCAATCGGGTTGGTTCCAAATACCGGATGTTTGCCGCCTGCCGCCGGCATGGCCGCCGGTGCATTGGCAAAGCCCAGGCCCACCAGGCCCGCATCGGTTGCGGCGCGCAGATGGTCCACCAATACGCCGCAATGGTGGCTGTTGGTCACTCCTGCAAAGCACACGCCCAGTTCCCGGGCGGTGGTGATGGCTGTGGAGATGGCCAGGTCGCAGGCGGGGAAGGCGAGGCCCTGCCTTGCATCCACCAGCACCGCCGCACCTTTTTTGTGCGCGACGACGGCGACGGCATGGCCGTCTGCGCGGCCGTTGCGAAGATGGGTGGCGTATTGCGGCACGCGGCTTAAACCATGCGAAGCGAGCCCCTGTGCTTCGGCGCGAACCAGTGCTCTCGCGGTGGTGGCGGCCATGGCCTGCGCCGCGCCCGCCTTGCGCAGCGCCAGCGTGGCCAGTCGGGTTGCTTCCTCAATAGACAGTTGGACCATTACTTCAGGCTCTCCATCACCTTGTCTGCAATCATGAACGATACGCGTTCATTTGATTGCATGCTGACACCCGATATGTGTGGTGTAAGCAACAGATTGGGGCAGCTTTGCAAGGCCGCGCTCGCCGGCAGGGGCTCGACGTCGAATACATCGATGGCCGCACCGCCCAGTTGCCCCGACCGCAGTGCCGCGCTGACAGCAGCGACGTCGACGATGTGGCCCCGTGACGTATTGATCAGCACGGCCCCTTTTTTCATCTGGCCGATGCGAGCCGCGTTGAACAGCCCGCGCGTCGTATCCACCAGGGGAACGTGCAATGTGACGGCATCCGCGTTGCTGATGAGTTCGTCCAGCCCGGCATGACGAACGCCGGCCTGCGCGAAGAGGGGCGCATCGGGCGCCAGCATCGCGTCGTAAGCGATCACTTGCATGCCCAGACCACGCGCCAGGCGCGCCGTGGTCTGGCCTATGGAGCCGAAACCTATGATGCCCAGTGTTTGCCCGGCGGTTTCGCGCCCGTTGCCCAGCGCCGCCCGCGGCCACTCGCCGGCGGCCACCGCCGCGCTGGAGGCAAAGGCGCCGCGCAGCAGCAGCATGGTGCTGGCGATCACGTATTCGGCCACGCTGAGCGCATTGGCGCCGGTGGCGGGGATCACCTTGATGCCTTTGGCCTCGCAGGCCGGCACGTCGATGTTGTCCAGCCCGACACCGAGCCGGCCCACCACCTTGCAGCGCGTGAGCGCTGCGAGCAGCTCGCCGCGTACCTGCGTCAGGTTGCGCACGACCAGCGCATCGGCCTTGGCCGCCTCGGCGCGCAGGCGGGTGGCATCACCCACCAGTTGCGGGTCGTAGAGCACCTCGTGTGCCGCCTCAAGCCGCGCCACGGCGCGCTCGTCCATGAATTCACAGATGACTATGCGCGCCATGCGTCCTCCGCTTTACGCTGATTCGAACAGGCGGGTCAAGACGAACTCGCGGTGGCCCAGCGCTTCGGCGGAGGTCAGGCGGCCGTTGGCCGTGCGCAACATGTTCTCCAGCAGCTTGTCGCCGGCCTGGTCCAGCGTGATCTCGCGCTGCAGCAGGCCCGAGGTGTCCACGTCGATGTGCTCGCTCATCAGGCGCACGGTGCGCGGGTTCGAGCAGATCTTGATCACCGGAACGATGGCGTTGCCGATCACATTGCCCTGTCCCGTGGGGAAGAAGTGCACGGCATAACCGGAAGCCGCGCACAAGGTCACCATCTCGGCGGCGGCGCTGGACGAATCCATGAACCACAGGCCCGGATGCGTGGGCTTCTCGGCCTTGTCGATGACGCCGTCCACGGTGCAGACCTTGCCGATCTTCTGGATGTTGCCCAGGGCTTTTTCCTCGATGGTCGTCAGGCCCCCGGCGATGTTGCCCTTGGTCGGCTGCGAGTCGGACAGGTCGCTGGTCTTGTGGCGGTTGATCATGTCCTGGTAGCGGTTGAACATGAACATGAACTGGTCGCGCACCGCGTCGCTGGCGCAGCGGTCGGCCACGATTTTTTCGCCGCCCGTGATTTCCGAGGTCTCGCCGAAGCAGAGGTAGTTGCCCAGCGGGTGCAGCTTGTCGAAGGCGTTGCCCACCGTGGGGTTGGCGCCGCAGCCGGAGGTGGTGTCGGACTCGCCGCACTTGGTGGAGACCCAGAGTTCGGAGATGCCGCAGACCTCGCGCTGCTTCTCGCTGGCCCATTGCACGTATTCGCGCGCCGCCTTGGAAGCTTTCATGATGGTTTCGTGGTCGCCGTGGCCTTCGATGCCGAAGCCGATCACGGGTTTGCCGGTGGTCGCGATGCCGTCGACCACCTTTTTGGTCCAGCTGTCTTCAATGCCGATCACCACCACGGCCGCGACGTTGGGGTTGCAGCCCGCGCCTATCAGCGTGCGGAAGTGCAGCTCCAGGTCGGCGCCGAACTGCAGGCGGCCGTAGGGGTGCGGGATCGCCATGCTGCCCTTGATGTTGTGGGCCACGGCCTCGGCGGCCGCGTTGGACAGGTCGTCCAGCGGCAGGATGATGACGTGGTTGCGCACGCCGACGCGGCCGTTCTCGCGGCGATAACCCAGAAATGTGGTGTCTTTGTTAATCACTGACATGAGGAGTCCTTTAAAGTTTTTGAGAGTTGATGGTTTGGATGGCGTAGCGAGCGGGCGGCAGGCAAGGCGCAAACCGCAGACGGGCTTGTGCCCGGCGAGGATTTGCAACGCAGCATCCCGCCCGCGCAGTAGCCAGGCAAGCCATCAACTACCACCTCTTTGTTTTGATGTTATGTACGTGTGCATGCTGGCCCGCCTTGATGTTGGCGACGACCTTGCCCATGTCGATGCCGTACTTCAGCACCGTATCGCCGACGGCCATGTCCTTGAGCGCCACCTTGTGGCCTATGGGGATGTCCTGCTGGGCCTGCACATTGATCATGCGGTCCTCGTCCATGATCCAGCCGGTCATGGCGGTTCCCGCCTTCACACCTTCCACCACCACAACGGCCACGGTGTCTTTGGCGTCATGCAATACAAAATGAATCATGGGTTCTCCATCAAGGGGCCTGGGTTAATTCGAGCCGCCAGTTTTATGGACGGTCGGGGCCTTGTCAATTCACTCATATATATGACTTGTACGACCCGGCCATCGGTGTTTCAATGGCGGCCGTGATCGAAAAAAAACTATCCACTCCCCTGCGCCCGCTGGCGGGCGGGGACGCGTTGCCGCTGTACCGCCAGGTCAAGCGCGAGCTGCAAAAACTCATAGAAGCGGGGCACTACGGTCCGGGTAAACCCCTGCCCAGCGAGACCGAAATCGCGGGGACTTTGCAAGTGAGCGTGGGAACACTGCGCCATGCGGTGGACGAACTGGTGCATGAGCACGTGTTGCTGCGCCGCCAGGGCAAGGGCACTTTTGTGGCGCCGCACACCAATGCCCGCTTCATGTTCCAGTTTTTCCATGTCGAGCCGCGCTGGAACTTCGGCGACGACGATGCGGCGCGCGACCGCGACTACCCCGAGATCGACTGCATTGCCTTTGCGCGCGAACGGGCGACCGAGTTCGAATCCACCGCCCTGCGCATCAAGGCCGGCGAGCCCGTGTTCAGGGTGGAGAACCGGCTCGCCCTGGGCGGCCGCGTGGTGATGCACGACAGGCTCTCGATTTCGGCGGCCCTGTTTCGCAACCTCACCGAAAAGCGCTTCGTCGAAAGGCCCAGCACGATTTACGCGCTCTACCAGACCGACTTCGGCATCACCGTGCTGCGCGCCCAGGAGCGCGCACGCGCGGCGGCGGCCGACAAGGCCACGGCCCGCGTGCTGGGCGTGGCGGCGGGCGCCCCGGTCATGGAGGTGCACCGGCTGGCATTGACCTTTGGCGACAAGCCGGTGGAGTACCGCGTGTCGACCATCAACACCCAGGCACACGACTATGTCAGTGTGCTGTCCAAGAAAGCATGAGCATGGACCTTGGTTTTTTACTGGAAAAAGCCCGGCTTGCCGGCATGGAAGCGGCCGTCCGCATCAGGCAGGCGCGAGTTGCCCTGCGGCCGGCCGACGTCAGCCAAAAAGCGCCCGGTGACTGGGTCACGCGCTTTGACCGCGAAGTGGAAGAGGATTTGCAGGAAGCCTTGCAGCAGGCCCTGCCGGAGGGCTGCTTTGTCGGCGAGGAGGGCGGCGGCGAGTTGACGGACCAGCCTACCTGGCTGGTCGACCCGATTGACGGCACGGCGAATTTCGCGCGCGGCTATCCACAGTACGCGGTGTCGATTGCGCTCTGCGTGGGGCGCGAGCCTGTGCTGGGCGTGGTGGTCGATCCTTCGCGCGATGAAGTCTTCACGGCCGCGAACGGCCTGGGCGCCCGGCTGAATGGGCAGCGCATCGCCTGCGCCGAGCCGCGCCTGCCGGGCCAGTGCCTGGTCGCCACGGTGTTTCCCAAACCCGGTGCGCCCTTCATGGATGACTACCTCGCCGAATTCGGCCGCGTGCTGAAGATCTTCGGGCAGGTTCGCCGCAGCGGCGCGATGGTGCTGGAACTGGCCTATGTCGCGGCCGGCAGGGTCGATGCTTTCTGGGAGCGCGGCATGGGCGCCTGGGACGCGGCGGCCGGCGCGGTGCTGCTGCGCGAAGCCGGTGCCGTGATGCATGCGATGGACGGCTTGCCCCTGCTGGAAAGCCGCATGCTGGTGGCCGGCAGCCCGGCCGGCGCCGCCTTGCTCGAAGACGTGCTCAAGCGCCCATGAGGCGGGCATCGCCTTGCCGATCTCTTCCTGATTTATTTTGACTGGGTCCCGATGATTCTCAAATGGCGCTTGCAGCTGGCTTCGTATTTCCCCGGTGTGCTGGTGTGCATGGTGATTGCGCTGGCGGCCACTTTTGTTTCCGAGCATTACGGCGGGCCGCAACTTTTGTATGCACTGCTGATAGGCCTGGCCTTTCATTTCCTCAACAGCAACCCCCAGACGGCCAAAGGCATAGGTTTTTGCGGCCGTGTGGTGCTGCGCGTCGGCGTGGCGCTGCTGGGTGCGCGCATCACCTTTTCGCAGGTGGCCCAGCTGGGCCTGGGGACCGCGGCGGTGATCGTGCTGGCGGTGCTGCTCACCATAGGGCTGGGCCTGCTGCTGGCGCGCTGGCTCAAGTGCTCACGCGATGAGGGGTTGCTTTCAGGTGGCGCGGTGGCGATTTGCGGCGCGTCGGCGGCGCTGGCGATTTCGTCTGTGCTGCCCCAGACCAAAGAGAACGAGCGCTTCACGCTGCTAGCCGTCGTGGGCGTCACGGTGCTGTCGACGCTGGCCATGGTGGTCTACCCCTTCAGCCTGCAAGCCATAGGCCTGCTGCCGGGGCAGGCCGGCATCGTGCTGGGCGGCTCCATCCACGACGTGGCGCAAGTGGTGGCGGCCGGCATGATGCTGGGCCCGCAGGCCGGCGATACGGCGACGGTGGTCAAGCTGTTCCGCGTCATGCTGCTGATGCCCGTGGTGCTGGCGGTGGCGGTGATGTACCGCAAGCATCCGGCCGTGAAGGTCCCGGAAACCGAAGTGCCGCTGGTGCCGGGCTTTTTGCTGGCTTTTGTCGTGCTGGTGATGCTGGCCAGTGCCGGCCTCATCAGTCCGCCGCTGGTTCAGCTGGCTGGTGACGCCTCGCGCTGGATGCTGGTGACGGCGATTGCCGCCGCCGGCGTCAAGACCAGTTTCGAGGACCTGCTCAAGCTGGGCTGGAAGCCGGTGGCGCTGCTGGTGACCGAAACCGTCTTTATTGTGGTCTTTGTGGTGGCCGCGGTGTTGCTGCTGCGGCTTGGCGGCGCCTGAAGAAAGCGCTTCAGCCCAGCAGGGCCTGCGCGAACTCGCGCGCGTTAAAGGTTTCCAGGTCTTCCAACTGCTCGCCCACGCCGATGAAATACACCGACACGGGGCGCAACGCCGGCGAAGCCAGGGCGCGTTCGCGGGCCCACAGCGCGATGGCCGCCAGCACGCCGCCCTTGGCCGTGCCGTCCAGCTTGGTCACGATCAGGCCGGTCAGCTGCAGCGTGTCGTCAAAGGCCTTGACCTGGGCCAGCGCATTCTGGCCGGTGTTGCCGTCTATCACCAGCAGTACCTCGTGCGGTGCGGTGGCGTCGGCCTTTTGCACCACACGCTTGATCTTGCGCAGCTCTTCCATCAGGTGCAGCTGTGTGGGCAGGCGGCCGGCGGTGTCGACCAGCACCACGTCCTTGCCGCGCGCCTTGCCGGCGCTCACGGCATCAAAACTCACGGCGGCCGGGTCGCCGCCTTCCTGGCTGACGATCTCGACGGTGTTGCGGTCGGCCCAGACGCTGAGTTGCTCGCGCGCCGCCGCGCGAAAGGTGTCGGCCGCCGCCAGCAGCACCGAAGCGCCCTCGGTGGCCAGGTGGCGCGTGAGTTTGCCGATGGAGGTGGTCTTGCCGGCGCCGTTCACGCCGGTCACCATGATCACGGTAGGCTGGTACTGGCCGATCACCAGCGGCTGTTCCAGCGGCTTGAGCAACTGCGAGATGGAGTCCACCAGCGCGTTCTTGACCGCCACCGGATGGGTCATGCCGCCCTCGCGCACCCGGCGCTTGACGTCGGCCAGCAGGTGTTCGGTGGCCTTGGTGCCGGCGTCGGCCATCAGCAGCGCGGTCTCAAGGTCTTCGTAAAGCGCATCGTCGATGCGGCTGCCGGTGAACACGGTCGAAATACTGGAGCCGGTCTTGCGCAGGCCGGCCTGCAGCTTGCCCAGCCAGCGCTCACGCTCCGGCGCGATGGCACCCGGGACCGGAATGGCGATGGGGGTGACCAGCGCGCTGCCTATCAACCCACCTCCGGCGGGCGCCGGCGCTGGGGCCGCCACCGCTGCGCTGTCCACGGCCGCGGTGGTCGGGGCGTCAGGGCCCGGAGAGGGCGCGGCGGCGGGGGGAGGGGATTTTTTCTTGAAAAAACTGAACATTGGGTATGCTTGCGGAGTCCTAGTGGGCTGTTGCACCATTGCGGGGCAACGTGCGGCGCCACCCAGCTATTCTATGAAACACCCCAGACAAACCCTTTTGACGCCCCCAGTACCCCTTTCCCGTCCCGTTTTTCGATTTCCCCGTGCCCTGGCCGCCCTGCTGGCGCTGTGCCTGGGAGGCGCCGCCTTCGCACAGGCGCCCGCCGCTGTGCCGGTGGTGGAGAAATTCACGCTGGCCAACGGCCTCACGGTGATTGTCAAACCCGACCATAGAGCGCCCACGGTGGCGCACATGCTGTGGGTGCGGGTCGGCTCCATGGACGAAGTGGATGGCACCTCCGGTGTGGCCCATGCGCTGGAACACATGATGTTCAAGGGCACGCCGACGGTGAAACCCGGTGAGTTTTCCAATCGGGTTGCCGCGCTGGGCGGCCGCGACAACGCCTTCACCAGCCGCGACAGCACCGGTTACCACCAGCAGATTCCCGCCGCAAAGCTTGAAGAGGTGATGCGGCTGGAGGCCGACCGTTTTGCCCATATGCAGTGGCCCGATGATGAGTTCAAGCGCGAGATCGAAGTGGTCAAGGAAGAGCGCCGCCTGCGCACCGAGGATTCGCCGCGCGCCATGCTCCACGAACAGGGCACGGCCATGACCTTCATGGCCTCGCCTTACCGGCGTCCCGTCGTCGGCTGGATGAGCGACCTGGACGCCATGACGCCGGCCGACGTCCGCGATTTTTACCGGCGCTGGTATGTGCCGGCCAATGCGGCCGTGGTGGTGGCGGGTGACGTGGACGTCGCCAAGGTCCGGAAACTGGTCGAGAAATACTACGGCGGCATTCCCGCCCGGCCGGTGCCCGTACGCAAGCCTCGCGATGAGCCCGAGCAGGACGGCCTGCGCCGCCTGGACTACAAGGCGCCCGCCAGCCAGGCTTACGTTGGCATGTCCTTCAAGGTGCCCAAGCTGGAGCCGGCCGACCTTGCGGATCCGGTCACCGGCGCGCCGGCCTCACCGACGGCGGCGGGCAGCCGCGATGCGCTGGCCCTGACCGTTCTGGCCGCGGTGCTCGACGGCTATGGCGGCGCACGCCTGGAACGGGCCCTGGGGCAGGGCGACAACCGGCTGTCCGACGGCGCGGGCGCCTCCAATGGCCTGGTGGGGCGGGGGCCGCAGCTTTTTGTGCTCGACGGCGTTCCCGCGGACGGCAAGACCACCCAGCAGGTGGCCGAGGCCTTGCGCCGCGAAGTGGCGCGTGTCGCGCGCGAAGGCGTGAGCGAGGCGGAACTCAAGCGCGTCAAGACCCAGTGGGTGGCCAGCGAGACCTACAAGCTCGACTCCGTGTTCAGCCAGGCGCGCGAACTGGGCTCCAACTGGGTGCAGGGCTTTCCGCTGGACGGCAGCGAACGCGTGATTGCCGGCCTGCGCCGCGTCACCGCCGCCGAAGTGCAGGCGGTGGCCGCCAAATACTTCGGCGACGACCAGATGACCCAGGTCTCCTTGCTGCCGCAGCCCGTGGACCCCAATCGCAAACCCCGCAAGCCGGCGCTCCCCATCCGCCATGACGGCTCCTGAACCCGACACCCGAATCCTCATGAACATCGCCACGAAAAACGGGGCTCGCAGCTCTCTCACCCCCTGGGTTGCCGGCCTTTTTTGCCTGTGCCTGCAGGCAACGGCCGACGCGGCCATCCCCATCCAGCAATGGACACAGGCGAACGGCGCGCAGATTTACCTGGTCGAAAGCCCGGCGATCGCCATGCTGGATGTGCAGATCGATTTTGATGCCGGCACCCGGCGCGACCCGGCCGCCCAGGCGGGCCTGGCGAGCATGACGACGACCATGCTGGACAAAGGCCTGGAAGCCAGAAACGGCGAACCCGCCATGGACGAAAATGCGCTCAGCGAGGCCTGGGCCGACCTGGGGGCACAGTTCGGTGCCAGCGCCACGGGTGAGCGCCTGGGTTTTTCCCTGCGCTCCCTGACCGATCCTGAACTGCTCGACAAGGCCGTGGCGCTCGCGGCACGCCAGATCGCCGAGCCGTCCTTTCCCAGCACCATCTGGCAGCGCGAACGCGAGCGCACGGTGGCCTCGCTCAAGGAGTCCTACACCCGGCCCGGCAGCGTCATTGCCCGTGCCTATGCGAAAGCGGTTTACGGTACGCACCCCTACGGCTACGAAGTGACCGAGGCCACGCTGGCGCGCATCAGCGTGGCCGACATGCGCGCCTTTTACAGCGCCGGCGTGGTGGCCTGCCGCGCGCGCGTCAGCATGGTGGGCGCCGTGACGCGCGCGCAGGCCGATGCGATTGCGACGCGCCTGCTGTCGCGCCTGCCGCAGGTGGCTTGCGCCAGCCTGCCGCCCCTGCCGGAGGTGGCCGAAGTGGCACCACTGGCCCAGGCCGAGGAAAAGCGCATTCCCTTTGATTCGGCGCAGGCCCATGTGCTGATAGGCCAGCCCGGCTTCAAGCGCGCCGACCCGGATTATTTTGCGCTGACCGTCGGCAACTACACCCTGGGGGGCGGCGGTTTTGTCTCGCGCCTGACGCGGGAAGTGCGTGAAAAGCGGGGACTGACTTACGGCGTCTACAGCTATTTCTCGCCCGGCCTGCATGCCGGCAGCTTCACCGTGGGCCTGCAGACGCGGCCCGACCAGGCCGACCAGGCGGTGAAGCTGGCGCGCGAGGTGGTCAAGGACTTTGTCGTCAACGGCCCCACCGAGGCCGAGCTGAAGGCCGCCAAGGACAACCTCATAGGCGGTTTTGCGCTGCGCATCGACAGCAACCGCAAGCTGCTGGACAACATCGCGAGCATCGCCTGGAACAAGCTGCCGCTCGATTACCTGGACACCTGGACGCAGCAGGTGGACAAGGTGACGGTGGCCGACATCAAGGCCGCCTTTGCGCGCAAGCTGCAGCCTGAGAAAATGGTCACTGTTATCCTCGGCGCCGCACCATGAAATACACCCCCGCACCCACAGAAACCCCCGCCGGTAAAAAACCGCGTCCCAAAAGCGGCAAGGTGGTGGGCCGCAAGACCGTGCCGCCAGGGGAAATCCGCATCATCGGCGGGCTGTACAAACGCACCAAGCTGCCGGTGCCCAGCAAGCCCGGCCTGCGCCCTACGCCCGACCGCGTGCGCGAAACGCTGTTCAACTGGCTGGGCCAGGACCTGACGGGCTGGCGCTGCATGGACGTGTTCGCCGGCACCGGCGCGCTGGGTTTTGAGGCCGCCTCGCGCGGCGCCGCCGACGTGCTGCTGTGTGAGCAGGACCCGGCCCTGGTGCTGCAGCTCAAGGCGGTGCAGGCCAGGCTCAAGGCCGACATGTGCCGCATCGAGCGCGGCGACGGGCTCAGCGCGCTCAAGCGCGTTGCTCCTGGCAGCCTGCAACTGGTGCTGCTGGACCCGCCCTTTGAATCCACGCTGTTCGAATCCGCGCTGCAGGCCGCGGCGCGGGCCATAGGCCCGACCGGCCTGGTCTACCTGGAATCCCCCAAAGCCTGGAGTGACGAGGAATTGCTGCCGCTGGGCCTCAAACTGCACCGCAACGGCAAGGCCGGTGCCGTGCATTTCCACCTGCTGGCCGGGCTGGGGGCGCCGGCTACCTGAACCCTGCCGTCTCCGCAGCCTTGCCTGCCGCGTGGTTACAAGGGGCCAGTGGCCCGGTTGCAGCGGTGGGGCGGGCATAATTCCAGCATGGCCACCCCGCGCATCGCTGTCTATTCCGGCACTTTTGACCCCTTCACGCTGGGCCATGGCGACGTGGTGCGCCGCGCGGCCGGGCTGTTTGACCAGATCGTCATCGCCGTGGCCGCGGCCCACCACAAGAAAACCCTGTTTTCGCTGGAGGCCCGCGTGGCGCAGGTGAAGGCCGAAACACAGGGCATTGCCGGCGTGGCCGTGCTGCCTTTTGACGGCCTGATCATGGATTTTTGCGCGGCGCAAAAAGCCTCGGCCGTGGTGCGCGGCATCCGCAACCTGACGGACTTTGATTACGAGGCCCAGATGGCGGCCATGAACCGGAAGCTGCGCCCCCAGGTGGAAACCGTGTTTTTGCTGCCCGACGCGCCGCTGCAGTGCATCAGCAGCACACTGGTGCGCGAGATCAGCAAGCTGGGCGGCGACGTCGCCCAGATGGTGAGCCCCGCAGTGGCGTCGGCCCTGGCGGCCGCGTACCGGACGGCCAAAGCGGATAAGGGAGGCTGAGCATGGCCTTGATGATCACCGACGAATGCATCAACTGCGACGTCTGCGAGCCAGAATGCCCCAACCAGGCGATCTACCTGGGCCAGGAGATCTACGAGATCGACCCGCACAAGTGCACCGAATGCGTGGGCCATTTCGACGAACCGCAGTGCGTGCAGGTCTGCCCCGTGGCCTGCATTCCCCTGAACCCGCAGCACATCGAAACGCGGGAAACCCTGTGGGAAAAATACCAGCGCCTGCAGGCCGTGATTCCCATCATTGCGGCGCGCTGAGGGTTTAATCCCCAGTCTTTGGATTCGGTTCGGATCCGGGTTCGACGAGTTTGCGCGGCGGTTTGGGCCGCGGCGGCGTGCTGGTGTGGATCATCATCGTGGCCTTTTCCATCTCGCCCTTGAGCAGCTCCGGCACGGCTTTGATGCAGCGGGCGATGCAGTCCTCGATCGCCACGCGGTGCTCCTGCGAGGGTTTTTTCAGCACCCAATTGACCACCTCGGCCTTCACGCCCGGGTGGCCCACACCGATGCGCAAGCGCCAGTAGTCGGCCGTGCCCAGTTGCGCATGGATGTCGCGCAGGCCGTTGTGGCCGGCGTGGCTGCCGCTGAACTTGAGCTTGACCTGTCCCGGCACGATGTCCATCTCGTCGTGCGCCACCAGCACCTCTTCAGGCGCGACCTTGAAGAAGCGCGCCAGAGCCGCCACGGATTTGCCGGAGACATTCATGAAGGTCAGCGGCTTGAGCAGCCAGACGTTCTGGCCGTTGATGGTGATGCGCGCGACCTGGCCGTGGTAACTCTTGTCCAGGCTCAGCGGGGCTTTCAGCTCTTGCGACAGGGCGTCAATAAACCAGAAACCGGCGTTGTGGCGGGTCGCTTCGTATTCGGGGCCAGGATTGCCCAAGCCGACAAACAATTTGATCATTTGGAGATTTCCATCTGTCCAATTTTAGGGTGCGTGGCCTTGTGTCTTTGCAAGCCGGCGGTTCTGGTTGAAGCGCTAACCAAGAAAAACGGCCCTTGTCCCGCAAGAGGACAAGGGCCGTGGGCCTTTTCAGGCCTGCGCGGGAAGTAGATTACTTCTTGGCGGCAGGCTTGGCGGCGTCAGCCTTGGCGCCGGCTTTGGCTTCCTTGGCGGCTGCGGCCTTGGCGGCTTTCGGGTCCACCGGTGCGGCTGCGGCAGCGGCTGCTGCGGCATCGGCTTCGGCTTCGTCGGAAACAGCGGACACAGACACCAGAACCGGGTTGTCCTGGCCCTTGGCCACGAACTTCACGCCCTTTGGCAGCGTGATGTCCTTGATGTGCAGCGGCGAACCCTTCTTCAGGCCCTTCAGGTCGACGGCGATGAATTCGGGGATGTCGGCCGGGAAGCAGGAGACGGTCAGCTCGGTGATCACGTGGTTGACCAGGCAGTTCTCGGTCTTGACGGCCGGCGACTCTTCTTCACCGCTGTAGTGCACGGGCACTTTGACGGTCATCTTGGTCTTGGCTTCCACGCGCTGGAAGTCGATGTGCAGAATCTGCTGCTTGTACGGGTGCATTTGCAGATCGCGCAGCAGAACTTTGTGTTCTTTGCCGGCCAGTTCCATCTCGAGGATGGAAGCATGGAAAGCTTCTTTCTTGATGGCGTGGAACAACGCGTTGTGATCAAGTTCGATCAGCGTGGGTTCACCGGTGCCACCGTAGACGATACCGGGCGTACGGCCCGTGATGCGGAGACGGCGGCTCGCACCCGTGCCCTGCTTTGCGCGCTCAAAAGCGACGAATTTCATAATCAACTCCAATAAAGAACGGACCGCGACCAGTCTCGTTCTGGTTTAAAAAGCTGCTTTTGCCTCATGACAAATATCACGGGGCGAGGGCAGCTACCTTTTGGTCTCAGATCAGAACAGGTTGTCCTGGTCCGAAAACAAACTCATGACCGACTCTCCCTTGGCGATGCGCTGTATGGTCTCAGCGATCAGCGGCGCCACGGAGAGCTGGCGAATCTTCTTGCAGCCTTCTGCATTGGGGCTCAGCGGAATGGTGTTGGTGATCACCACTTCATCGAGCGCGTCACCCTTGGCGATGCGGTCTATGGCCGGGCCCGAAAAAATCGGGTGCGTGCAATACGCGTAAACCTTCTTGGCGCCGCGCTCCTTGAGCACCTCGGCGGCCTTGACCAGCGTGCCGGCCGTGTCGATCATGTCGTCCATGATCACGCAGTTGCGGCCTTCGATGTCGCCGATCACGTGCATCACTTCCGATACGTTCGCCTTGGGGCGGCGTTTGTCGATGATGGCCATGTCGCAGCCCAGCTGCTTGGCCAGCGCCCGGGCGCGCACCACACCACCCACGTCGGGCGAGACGACCATCAGGTCGGCGTAGTTCTTCTGGCGCAAGTCGCCCAGCAGCACCGGCGATGCATAAATGTTGTCAACCGGAATGTCGAAAAAGCCCTGGATCTGGTCGGCGTGCAGGTCCATCGTCAAGACACGCGACACGCCCACGGCCTGCAGCATGTTGGCCACCACCTTGGCCGTGATCGGCACACGCGCCGAACGCGGGCGGCGGTCTTGCCGGGCGTAGCCGAAGTAGGGGATCACCGCGGCGATGCGCTCGGCCGAAGCCCGTTTCAGCGCGTCGACCATGATGAGCAATTCCATCAGGTTGTCGTTGGTCGGCGCGCAGGTCGACTGAACCACAAACACATCGCGAGCCCGCACGTTCTGCTGGATCTCGACGGTGACTTCACCATCCGAAAAACGCCCCACATGGGCCGCACCCAGCGAAATGCCCAGGTGCTGGGCGATGTCGGAGGCCATGCTCGGATTGGCATTGCCGGTAAAAACCATGAAGTCGGGATGGTGCGTTTGCATGTGGGGCCCAGCTGCTACAAGGACTTGAACGTGGCTGAAATTTCTGATCAAAGCAAAATACGCACGGGGGACAACACGTTGCTACGGGCTTGGCAGTGAGCGCCGCTTGGCTGCCGTGTTTCCAAAAACATACAGACCCGCTGATACACATCATGCGGGTCTGTCAGGAGTCACGCGGGCCCGCTCCGGGCGGGTCCGCAACACTGGGGCTGTGGCCCTCAGTCTTAAATTTGGCAGGGGTGGAAGGATTCGAACCTGCGAATGCCGGAATCAAAATCCGGTGCCTTAACCAGCTTGGCGACACCCCTACACAGGACAGTTGTTGTTGCCAACAACAGACCTATAACTTATTCATTTATGGTCGCTTGGAAACACATTTCGAGAGCGGTTATTTTACCAACCGGCCAGGGGATGCGCCTCCAAATTACCGCATTTGCGGACTTTCCAGCCCTCAGGCAATCCTGAGGTGTCCGGCAAATCCATTTCATGCGGCAGTTGCGCAAATACAGCACTTCCGGAGCCGGTCATGCGCCCTTGAAGATGTCTGCTTTTCAGCCAATCGAGCGATTGGCCTATCTGCGGGCACATCTCCTGCGCTACCGGCTGCAAGTCGTTGCGGCCGAATCCGAAATCAAGCGATTTCGACTGGCCTTCAGCATTTGCAGCAAAGCCTTGGATTGTAGCAGTTTCTGTGTCGCGTTTGAGCCCGGGCGCGCTGAAAATACCTTGCGTGGGGAGCCCGGCCGCCGGTTTGACCACCACAAACCGGGCCGGCGGCAACGCCAGCGGCGTGATTTTCTCGCCTATGCCCTCCACCCAGGCATGGCCGCCCGAGAGGAAAAAAGGCACGTCGGCGCCCAGCGAAAGTGCCAGGGAGCGCAGTTCCTGAGGCGGCAAGCGCACGCCCCACAGCCGCTGCAGGGCCAGCAGGCAGCTGGCCGCGTCGGACGAACCGCCGCCCATGCCTGCCTGTGAAGGAATCCGCTTTTGCAGGCCGATGTGCACGCCCAGCGAGGTGCCGCTGGCGGCTTGCAATGCCCGGGCGGCCCGCACCGCCAGGTCGTCCGCCGGCAAAGCTTCTGCCGCGTGGCCGTCCGTTTCCAGGTCCTCCCGGCTGATGCGGCCGTCGGTGCGCACCTCAAAGTGCAGGGTGTCGCACCAGTCGATCAGCATGAAGACGGACTGCAGCAGGTGGTAGCCGTCGGGCCTGCGGCCGGTGATGTGCAGAAAAAGATTGAGCTTGGCGGGTGCCGGCACGTCATACAGGGCCTTGAGCGGCGACACGGTGCCTGAGGCGGGAGCGATGGAGGTCATGAAGAAAAGCAAAAGCCGGACAGGGCGGCGGTGGTACTTATGGCTACTGATCGAGCACAACACGCAGGTCGGCCTGCGGCGCCGGCTGCGACCTTTTGGCCGAAATCCGGCCTTCCTTCTGGCGAGAGAGGTCCGCCGACCAGCCGCTGGCGGCGGCATTGTCGCCGCGCAGCCAGGCAAACAGCGCATCTATCGGCACGGCCGCACCCGTGGCCTGGGCCATCAGTTCGTCGACGGAGGCAAAACGCTGGACTTTGCCGCCGCCCGAGTCCAGTACCGCTTCGCCGGGCGACCAGCGCAGCACGCCCAGCACATTGCCCAAGGGGCTGATCAGCGTGAGTTCACCGCGTTCGGCCCGGCCTTTGAGTTCGAAGCTGGCCGAAAAAGACTGCGCCGGCTCGCTTTGAACCTGCAGGCTGATGCGGCCGGTCCAGAAGTCGTTTTTCAACCCATCCTGGGCTGCGGCCCTGGGAATTTGCGCACAACCGGCAAGAAAAAACACGGTGAAGAGGGTTGCAAAAGCAAGGGCCAGCCGGGCCAGGCGCATGTGGAGGGTGAAGGGCAAGATGGGTATCCCGGCTTACAGCTTCACGCGCAGGCGCTTGAGCGTTTCCAGCAGCGTTTCGTTCTCGGGATTGAGCAATCGGCCTTCCTTCCAGATGGCGATGGCGCGGTCGCGCTGGCCCATGGCCCATAGTACTTCGCCGAAATGCGCGGCGATCTCCGCATCGGGCTTGGCCTTGTAGGCGGCCTCGAAGATCTGCGCAGCTTCGGCCTTGTTGCCCATGCGGAATTCCACCCAGCCCAGGCTGTCCCGGATAAACGGGTCGGCGGGGGCGAATTCCAGCGCCTTGCGGATCAACTCGCGCGCCTCGGGCAGCCGCACGCTGCGATCGGCCAGCGAGTAACCGAGGGCGTTGTAGGCGTGGTGGTAGTCGGGTTTGAGCTGGATGACCTTGCGCAGCAGGCTTTCCATTTCATCGAGCTTGCCCAGCTTTTCGGCCATCATGGCCTGGTCGTAAATCAGCTCGGTTTCTTCCGGCGCCTTCACCAGCGCCTCGGCCAGCACCTTGTGGGCCAGCTGGTATTGCTTGAACTCGCGCAGCAGGGACACTTCCGCATTGAGTTTGATCCTGGCCTCGGCCGGGTTGCGCTCGGGCAGTTTGCGGATCAGCTGGCGGCCTTCTTCAAGCTTGCCCTGGCTGGCCAGGATGGAAGCGCGCCGGGTCTGCGCCAGCGCCAGGTCGGAGGAGTTCTCGATCTTGGCCAGCCAGCTTTCCGCCGCGGCGTAATCCTTGCGTTTTTCCGCAATTTGCGAGAGCGACAAATAAGCCTGGGCCAGGCCGCGGTTGCGTTCGCCTTCGGCAGTCTGTTGCTGCGCCAGGCCGACATAGCGCTCCAGCGAGCTTTGCGCCTGCGCCAACTGGTTGTCCTGCAGTTGCAGGGAACCCAGCACCAGCCAGCCCTCAGGGAGGTCGGGCTTGTCGCGCGTCACGACCTGCAATTGGGCCGAGGCCTCGGCATAACGCTGGGCGTCCAGCAGGGCCCGGGCATAGCCCATCCTGATTTCAGGCATGGCCTTGGTGTTGCCCTCGAAATAATTGCGGATCACGGTTTCGGCTTCGGGCAGCTTGGGGTCCATCAATTCAAGCGCCACCAGCGCCGGGCCTTCGGCGCGCGGGGCGGCGGCCTGGCCGCGGCGGGCGGCGGCCAGCGCACCGCCGGCATCGCCCGCGGCCAGGCGCATACGCGCGACGGTGGTCCAGGCGGCGCCGGCGGTGGCGGGATTGCCCAGGTAGTCGGCCAGGGCCTCTTCCACCACGGTGCTGGCCAGTTTTTTGTCCGTCGCGCGGGCATAGACGCGTGGCACCGAAGTCAGGACGGAAGGCCGTTCCACGTCCGGGGCCAGCTTGATTTCAGTCTGCAGCGGCTCCACCGTGTCGGCAATCCGGTTGAGCGCCACCAGGATTTGCAGCACGTAACGGTTGGCCTCGCGCGAGGTGGGCTGGTCCTGTTTCCAGGCTCGGGCCGACTGCAGGGCGGCGTCGCCCGAGCGCGACTGCAGGGCGATGTCGGTGGCGCGCTGGTAAAGCTGGGCGTCGCTGGTTTTGCGGGCGGCATCCAGCATCAGGGCAAAGCCGGCGGCCGGCTCGCCGTCCTGCAAAGTCATTTCACCAACCAGCAGTTGGTAGAAGAGGGCGCTGTCCAGAAGCGAGGAGGGGGTGGCTTCCTGCGCGGCCTTGGCCTCGCTGAGCGTGGCGGGCGCGGCGGAAACAGGCTCGTCGGTCTGCGCCAGGGCCAGGGGTGCGACAAACCACAGGCCGCTGAGGGCAAGGCCGACAAGGCCAGATTTTTTCTTCATCGAACCATGATAATTGATGCTTCCGGGTCGCGCTCCCGCTTTACCCTGCCGCCTTGAAAGCTTTTGTGGCCGGCCTTGCACGGCGCCGTGAACCGCCCCTTGCGCCAGCGGACCGGCGCCCCTAACTTTCACCCCTATGCCTGAACTGCCGGAAGTCGAAGTCACCCGCCTGAGTTTTGCGGACCGCATCGCGGGCGCGCGCATCGAGCGCGTCGAAATGGGCAAGCCCCTGCGCTGGCCGCTGGGCTGCCAGCCGCGTCAGCTGGTCGGCCGGCAGGTGCTCGCCGTTCGCCGGCGCGGCAAATACCTGCTGGTCGACCTGAGCGACGGCCTGCTGATGATCCACCTGGGCATGTCCGGCAGCGTGAGTTTTGGCACCGGCTTTCCCGCACCGGGCAAACACGACCACTTCGATATGGCCACCAGCCTGGGAACCCTGAGGCTGAACGACCCGCGCCGTTTTGGTGCGGTGGTCTATGCCAGCGGTGAAAACGCCCCGGCCGCGCAAAAGCTGCTCGGCCGCCTGGGCGTGGAGCCGCTCAGCGACGCTTTTGATGCGGCCGGTTTCCACCAGGCGCTCAAACTGCGGCAAACGCCCATCAAACAAGTCCTGCTGGCCGGCGAGGCGGTGGTCGGCGTCGGCAATATTTACGCCTCCGAGGCCTTGTTCCTGGCGGGCATACGCCCCACCACGCGGGCCAGCCGCATCAGCAAGCCGCGCGCGGCGCTGCTTCACGCGGCCATACGCCAGGTGCTGGCGCAGGCTGTTACAAAAGGCGGCAGCACCTTGCGGGACTTCTCGAATGCCTGGGGCGAATCGGGCTATTTCCAGCTCGAAGCCATGGTTTACGACCGGGCCGGCCAGCCTTGCCGGGTGTGCGCCGCGCCCGTCAAAAGCATCCGCCAGGGCCAGCGTTCCACTTTTTATTGCGCGGCCTGCCAGAAACCTTGAACCTGGATACGTAGAGGCGCCAATAGGCCTTTCGGGGCTGCGATGCTATATTGACCGACCACACTTAACGGAAGACCGATGTCTTTTAACGAACAATTTGACCAGCATGGCGCGTGGCGGCGTGAATTTGCACTTCGCCTGAAGCTGCTTGCTGAGTGGATGAAAGACCATGACCTGCTCGACGCGGCCGTCGAGGAGCGCCTGCAGCGGTTGGAGTCCCAGGTGCGTTCCGACAAGGTCATGGTGGCTTTTGTGGCGGAATTCTCGCGCGGCAAGTCCGAACTGATCAACGCGATCTTTTTTGCCGGCTATGGCCGCCGCATCATGCCGGCAAGCGCCGGCCGCACCACCATGTGCCCGACCGAGCTCGGCTACGACGCGGACGTGCCGCCCTGCCTGCGCCTGCTGCCCATCGAGACGCGTTTGCAGAAACAGGCCCTGATGGAATGGCGCTCGGCCCCCGAGAAGTGGACCCGGCTGGACCTGGACGTCAACGACCCGGCGCAGTTGGCCCAAGCCCTGGAAAAAGTCGCAGAAGTGCGCCACGTCACCAAGGACGAGGCCCGCGCGCTCGGCTTTTGGCACGACAGCAGCCCCGACGACAACCCGCTGGCCGGCCCCGACGGCCTGATCGAGGTGCCCAAGTGGCGCCATGCCCTCATCAACATCGCGCACCCGCTGCTCAAGCAGGGCCTGGTGATCCTCGATACGCCCGGCCTGAACGCCATAGGCGCTGAGCCCGAGCTGACGGTGAGCCTGATTCCCCAGGCGCATGCCGTGGTGTTCATCCTGGCCGCCGACACCGGCGTCACCAAGTCCGACCTGGCGATCTGGCGCGAACACCTGATCACCGAGGGCGAGGGCAGCGACGCGCGCCTGGTGGTGCTCAACAAGATAGACACGCTCTGGGACGCGCTGAGCACGCCTGAGCAAATCAAGGCGCAGATCGACCGGCAACGCGCGACCTCGGCCGAAATCCTGGGCCTGCCGGAGTCCCAGGTCATCCCCGTCTCGGCCCAGAAGGGCCTGGTGGCCAAGGTGACCCGCGACAAGGCCTTGCTGGAAGCCAGCCACCTGCCGGCGCTCGAGCTCGCGCTGGGCCAGGGCGTGATGGGCCAGCGCCAGAAAATCCTGCGCTCGGCGGTAGCCGCCGGCATCGGCGAACTCCGCACGGAAGCCGGACGCGCCATGCACATACGCCGGCGCGACCTGGCCGAGCAGATGATCGAGCTGCGCGGCCTGCGCGGCAAAAACGTGTCGGTGATCAAGCACATGCGCAGCCGCATCGAGCAGGAACAAGCCGAATTCGACACCAGCGGTTCGAAGATCCACGCGGTGCGTTCGGTCCACCTCAAGATGCTGCGCGACCTGTTCAACCTGCTCAGCACGCCGACCCTCAAGGCCGAACTGGCCGAACTCACGCAGGCGCTGAAGCAGCCGGGCATCAAGCTGGGCGTCAAAAAAGCCTACGGGCAGACCTTCTCTCGCCTGCGCGAGGGCCTGCAGAAATCCCAGATCCTGAGCGGCGAGATCCAGTCCATGCTGACTGCGTCCTTCCGCCAGCTCAATGCCGAATTCAGCTTCTCGCTGCAGGCGCCCAAAGAGCCGGAACTGATCCGCTACGAGCACGACCTCGAACTGATAGAGCGTAGCCACCTGCAGTACCTCGGGCTGAGCAATGTGATCAAGCTGTCCCAGGCGGACTTTTCCGAGCGCCTGGTGCGTGCGCTGGCCACGCGCCTGCGCGTGGTCTACGAGACCGCGCTGGGCGAGGTCGAGCTCTGGAACAAGTCGGCGGCCTCGCAACTGGATGCCCAGTTGCGCGAGCGGCGCCGCAATTTCGGGCGCAGGCTGGAGGCCATTGAGCGCATCCAGCAAGCGGCATCGGGCCTGGACGAACGCATCGCCGAAATCGACGAGCAGGAAGGTGTGCTCAACGAGCTGGACAACAAGCTCACCGAGTTGACCGCCCACCTGATGGGCGGCACTTCTGCGCAGGACAAGGCGCAGGCCGCTGCAGCCGCCCAGAACGCGGCCGTTCCCGAGGCAGCCTGAGCCTTGCCGGCAGGCCAGTCAGCCATCCAGCGCCTTTTTCCTCCCAGGGCGCAAAGCCGGCGATGAAGCAATCCGCCTTGCAAACCCCGCCTCCCGGTTTTTCCGGGGAAATCGTGCGCTGGCAAAGCACGCACGGGCGCAACAGCCTGCCCTGGCAGAACACGCGCGATCCTTACCGCGTGTGGCTTTCCGAGATCATGCTGCAGCAGACCCAGGTCGCCACGGTCCTTGATTACTACGCGCGTTTTCTCGATCGCTTCCCCACGGTCGCCGAACTGGCCGCCGCGAGCGAAGATGAAGTGCTGGGCCTGTGGAGCGGGCTGGGTTACTACAGCCGCGCGCGCAACCTGCATCGCTGTGCGAAAGACGTTGTAGCCCTGCATGGCGGGCAATTCCCGGGCACGGCGGAGCAACTCCAGACTCTGCCCGGCATAGGTCGTTCGACGGCGGCCGCGATTGCTTCCTTCTGCTTCGGCGAGCGTGTCGCGATTCTGGATGGCAACGTCAAGCGGGTGCTCACGCGGGTGCTGGCGTTTTCCGCCGACCTCGCCCAAAGCGCCAATGAAAAAGCGCTGTGGAATCTGGCCACAGAGTTGCTGCCCAAGCGGAACCTGCCAGACACCATGCCGCGCTACACCCAGGGGTTGATGGACCTGGGCGCCTCGATTTGCGCCGGACGCCAGCCGCAGTGCCTGCTGTGCCCGGTGCAGAAGCTGTGCCGAGGTTTTGCCGAGGGCGACCCCGGCAAATACCCCGTCAAGACACGCAAGCTCAAGCGCAGCGCCCAGGGCCTGAGCCTGTTGTGGGCGCAGCGGCCCGACGGCTCGGTCTGGCTTGAAAGGCGTCCCGGCCGGGGTGTCTGGGGCGGTTTGTATTGCCTGCCGGTCTTCGAGAGCGACGATGAGCTGAAAGCAGTGCTGCCGCCCGCGTTGCAGTCTCGGCTAGCTCCCCTGCCGCAGTTTGTCCATGTACTCACGCATAAGGATCTGTACTTGTCGCCGTGGGTCGCGGGCCTTGGCGCCGGCCAGGCGCTGCCCAAGGCCATGGTGTCGGAGGAGCGGCCGGGTGCCTGGTTCGGCCCCAGCGCCTGGCCCGCCTTGGGCCTGCCGGCACCTATACGCAAGCTGCTCGCGCAGGTCGCCTGACCGGCACCCCTTTCAGCCGGCGTCGAGTTCGCGGTGCCGCTTCAGCGTGCGCCAGTGCGGGCTGAAAGCCGCCGCCAGTTCCTCGACCAGGTAGACCGAACGGTGCTGGCCGCCGGTGCAGCCGATGGCGACCGTCACGTAGCTGCGGTGGTCGCGCACCAGCGCATTCAGCCAGTGGCTGAGGAATTGTTCGATGTGCCGGAACATGTCGCCGACCTCGGGATGCGCCTTGAGGTAGTCCGCCACCGGCTCGTCCCGCCCCGTCAGGTGGCGCAGGCCGGATTCATAGTGCGGATTGGGCAGCATGCGCACGTCGAAGACATAGTCGGCGTCCAGCGGCACGCCGCGCTTGAACGCGAAGGACTCGAACACCAGCGTCAGCTGCGTGGTAGGCGCGGAAATCAGCGACTTCACATAGCCTTGCAACTGCGAGGACCGGATCATGCTGGTGTCCAGCACATGGGCCTGCTCCCGCATTTCGCCGAGCAACTCGCGTTCGAGCTCGATGGCGTCCACCAGCGCGCGGTGCTGGTCGGAGGCGTCTATGCGCGACAGCGGGTGTAGCCGGCGCGTTTCCGAAAAGCGGCGCACCAGGGTTTCGGTGTTGGCGTCCAGGAACAGCGACTGCACCACCACGCCGGACTCGCGCAGCTGGCGCAGCTGCTGGGGCACCAGCGGCAGCGAGGTTGCGCTGCGCACGTCCATGGCGATCGCGACTTTCTGCGCGCCGTGCTTTTGCTCCAGCGCCACGAAAGGCGTGAGCAGCTCGGGGGGCAGGTTGTCGACGCAGTAGTAGCCGGCGTCCTCCAGCGCGTGCAGGGCGACGGATTTTCCCGAGCCCGACATGCCGGTGATGAGGACCATTTCCAGCGTCGCCATCACTGCCCCAGCATTTCCTTGGCGTGGGCCAGCGTGGTGCCGGAAAGGCGTTCTCCGCCCAGCATGCGGGCGATCTCGGCCACACGCTGCTCGCCGTTGACATGGTCGACGGCGCTCAGGGTGACGCCGTTCTCGGAGCGTTTGGCGACCACCAGGTGCTGGTCGGCGCAGGCCGCCACCTGGGGCAAATGGGTGACGGCCATGACCTGGCGGTCCTTGCCCAGCTGTTTCATGAGGCGGCCCACGGTTTCGGCGACGGCGCCGCCCACGCCTGAATCCACCTCGTCAAAGATCAATGTTTCAGCCTGCCCGAGCTGGCTGGTGGTGACGGCAATGGCCAGCGCGATGCGCGACAGCTCGCCGCCGGAGGCTACTTTGCCGACGGGGCGCGGCGTGCTGCCGCTGTGGCCCGCCACCAGGAATTCGGCTTGTTCCAGGCCGTGCTGGGCGGGTTGCTCGAGCTTGGCCAGTGCCACGTCGAATTTGCCGCCCTGCATGCCCAGGCCCTGCATGGCCTGGGTGATGGCCTTGGCGAGCTTGGGTGCGGCCTTGGCGCGAGCCTTGGACACCTGGCCGGCTTCTTCGAGGTAGGCCGCCTTGGCCTGGGTTTCGTTCTTCTCAAGCTGGGCCAGGTCGGCCGCGGCATTGAGTTTTTGCAGTTCGGCCTGCCAGGAGGCCAGCAGCTCAGGCAGCTCGGCCGGCGTGCGTTTGTAGCGGCGCGCCAGGCTGACCCATTGCGACAGGCGCTCGTCGAGTTCGGCGAGCCGTTGCGGCTCGAGTTCGGCATGCCGGGCATAGCCGTTGAGCGAGTGGACCGTGTCTTCCATCTGCGCCAGGGCGCCGTTCAGGACTTCCACCATGGCCTTGAACTCGGGCTCTATGTGTTCCTGGTTTTGCAGCGCCGCAATCGCGCGGCCCAACAGCGCGTTGGCGTTCTCGTCGGCTTCCTGCAATGCATCGACGGCGGTTTGCACCGCGTCACGCAGGGCCTGGGCATTCGACAGGCGCCCGTGCTGGGCATTAAGTTCGTCCCACTCGTCGGCGCCCGGTGCGAGCTTGTCCAGCTCGCCGATCTGCCAGGCCAGGCGCTCGCGTTCGCGCTGCAGGCTGTCCTGGGCGTCACGCGCCTCCAGCAGCGTCTTCTGGGCCTGGCGCCACTGCTGCCAGCGGCGCGAGAGTTCATCCGTGGAAACATCCGCATAGGAGTCCAGCAGGCCGCGCACCGCGTCGGGCCGGGTCAGGCTTTGCCAGGCATGCTGGCCGTGAATGTCCACCAGGTGGTCGGCGATCTCCTTGAGCTGCGTGGCGGTTGCCGCGCTGCCGTTGATCCAGGCGCGGCTTTTGCCTTGCACGTCTATCGTGCGGCGCAGCAGCAGGGTGTCGCCGCCGTCGAAGCCGGCTTGTTCCAGCCAGGCGGCCAGGCCCTTGGGGCTGTCAAACTCGACGCTGATCTCGCAGCGCGCCGCGCCTTCGCGGATCACGCCGGCATCGGCGCGTGCGCCCAGGGCCAGTTGCAGGGCGTCGATCAGGATGGATTTGCCGGCGCCGGTTTCACCGGTCAGCACCGTGAACCCACCGGACAGGTCCAGCTCGAGTTCGTGGACGATGACGAAATCGCGAAGCGAGATGCTTTTGAGGCTCATAAATAAATCGTGCCGTTCAGGCCACGCCTTCATTCCAGTGAAGTTTTTTGCGCAAGGTGTCGAAGTAGCTCCAGCCCTTGGGGTGCAGAAAGCGCATCTGGTGCTCCGAGCGCCTGACGGTAATGCGGTCGCCGTGCAGCAGGCTGGCCAGCGACTGCATGTCGAAGTTGGCGCTGGCGTCCCGGCCGGCGACGATTTCAATCGTGATCTCGCCGGAGTCCGACAGCACGATGGGCCGGTTCGACAGCGTGTGCGGTGCAATCGGCGCCAGCACCCAGCCGGCAATCGAGGGGTGGAGCAGGGGTCCGCCGGCGGACAGCGCGTAGGCCGTGGAGCCGGTGGGCGAGGCGATGATCAGGCCGTCGGCGCGCTGGTTGGCCACGAAGCGGCCGTCCACCTCGACGCGAAGCTCCACCATGCCGGCGGTCGCGCCGCGGTTAACCACCACGTCGTTCATGGCGGTGGCGCTGAAGACGCAGCGGCCGTCGCGCACGACCTTGGCCTGCATCATCCAGCGGCGGTCTTCCTCGTACTCGCCGCGCAGCATGGGAATCAGGGTGTTCTGGTAGTCCTCGAAGGCGATGTCGGTGATGAAGCCGAGCCGGCCCTGGTTGATGCCCACCAGTGGAATGCCGAACTGCGCCAGCAGCCGGCCTATGCCCAGCATGGTGCCGTCGCCGCCGACCACCAGGGCCAGGTCGCACTGCGCGCCTATGCCGGCCGCATCCAACGTCGGAAACTGCGTGAGACCCGTGTTGCTGGCGGTGTCCTGCTCGATTGCCACCTCGCAGCCCTGGGTGCCCAGGAAATGCGCAATGTCCTCCAGCGCCGACCGGGAACCCTGTGCGTGGTACTTGCCGATCAGTGCGACATGGCGGAATTGCGATTTCATCGGCAAATTACATCACAACATCCGCCCCAAGCTTCGTAGAATGTCGGCATGCTTGATGATCGTGCGCGGTTGCTTCTCAAGGCGCTGGTAGAGCGCTACATTGCCGATGGGCAGCCGGTGGGTTCACGCACGCTGTCCAAGGCCTCGGGCCTGGAGCTGTCCCCCGCCACCATACGCAACGTGATGAGCGACCTCGAGGAGCTCGGCCTGATCGTCAGCCCGCACACCTCCGCCGGCCGCATCCCCACGGCGCGCGGCTACCGCCTCTTCGTCGACACCATGCTGACCACGCAGCGCGACCCCTTCCCCGCCGCGGGCCAGATAGGCGCCCCCCGGCTGGCGCCCGACCAGCCGCAAAAGGTGCTCAGCAACGCGGCGCACATGCTCTCCAGCCTGTCGCAGTTCGTCGGCGTCGTCATGGCGCCGCGCCGGACGTCGGTGTTCCGTCATATTGAATTTTTGCGCCTGTCCGAAAAACGTTTCCTTGTGATCATCGTGTCGCCCGACGGCGACGTGCAGAACCGGGTCATCTTCACCGAGGCCGACTACAGCCAGTCGCAACTGGTGGAGGCCGCCAATTTCCTCAATTCACATTACGCCGGCATGGCGATCGAGGAAGTGCGCGAGCGGCTGAAAAACGAGGTTGAGGCGCTGCGCGGCGAGATCGCCACGCTGATGCAGGCCGCGGTCAAGGTCAGCTCCGAAGCCATCGAATCGCGCGACGAGGTCGTCATCTCCGGCGAGCGCAACCTGCTGGCCGTCAGCGATTTCTCCGGCGACATGGGCAACCTGCGCAAGCTGTTCGACCTCTTCGAGCAAAAGGCGCAGCTGATGCGCCTGCTCGACGTGTCCAGCCGCGCCGAGGGGGTTCGCATCTACATAGGCGGCGAAAGCCAGGTCATTCCCTACCAGGAGCTGTCGGTGGTCACCGCGCCTTATGAAGTCGACGGTCAGGTCGTGGGCACGCTGGGCGTCATTGGCCCCATGCGCATGCCCTACGAAAAAATGATCCAGATCGTCGATATCACCTCCAAACTGGTCAGCACCGCCCTGAGCCACAGCAAATAGGCCCGCGAGCAGGTCCTCGGAGGCCCTTACAATCTCCCTCTTGTGTGGGGCGTTAGCTCAGTTGGTTAGAGCAGAGGACTCATAATCCTTTGGTCGAGTGTTCAAGTCACTCACGCCCTACCATTTAAATAAAGCTTTTCGGCGAGAGTGTGCGCTAACATGTGCCTGGCCTAAACAGCGCTCAGTTGCCACTTCGTTGCCGTTTTTGCTGCGAAAGGGTCGGGCGATGAAGCGAGCCGAGCTGTTGAAGCCTCTTTTGAATCACTCAATGGGCGGAATCGAACTGGTTGCGAGTCGTCCTAAACCGTTAGCCGAGCTAACTCAAGACGAATTAAAAGAGTTCGCCAAGCGTCTTGAGGCCGACGACTACACCTATCAGCGCTACCACGGCATCCCACAACTTCGCGTTTGGGAGGCATTGGCACTGCATCACTACATGGACCCCGCGGTCCTGGGCTTGGGCAGGAAAGGCCGCTTGGGTGAGTTAAAGCGAGTGGCACACGAGCTTCTGCCTTCAAGCACTCGACTGCTAAATTTTGTTGGTGCTGTGCCGCCTTTGCTGCTGGACATTGATCAGGGAAAGCTTGTCTGCGTCAAAGTCGCTGCAGATCTTCTGCAAAGCTTTACGACGCTCCAACGATTCAAGTCCTATGTCAGCGATCAGCGATTGAGGGCTTATCCACAGCGAGCGCCGACGCGGGAGAGGTTGCCTTTCGATGCGGCGTCCTTACCGCCAAAGCTACGAGATATGTGGGAAGGGATGCAACTTTGGAAAACTGTTACCGAGGGGGGAACTGTTATCCCTGGGTGCCCGTCAACCGAACCAGATTTGATGAAATTCTTTGTGGGCAAGGGATATTCAGCCTACCAAAGTAAAGCTTTCGCCGCAGCTTTTCGACCATCCTTTGCCCACATCGGCAGGCGTCCTAAAGCCGAGTGGTAGCTGAATTTATCCCCTTGGAAAGGGTTAAGGCCTTTCGACCGCGGGGAGAAATATCTAGTTAACTTTTCTTTTGCTCGCGCCTAACGCAGCATGTGGCCTCATTACGGTTCACTGGGCGAGCATGATGACCAAAAAAGAGCAATCAAAAGATCTTTCACTGTTGCGCGAGAGGCAAATTCTTCAGTTGATTCCGGTGTCGCAATCCACCTTTAGACGGTGGGTCAAAGACGGAAAATTTCCCGCAGGCTTCAAAATAACCGGAAGAATAACCGTGTGGCGGAGCTGCGTTGTGTTTGACTGGATAAAGAACGCTCAGGATTGGGCAGAGGTGGGCCAATAATGAAATTGACCCGCGAGCAGCTCTATAAATGGGTATGGAATTGTCCGGTGACGAGAATCGCCGAGGAACTTGGTGTTTCCGGTTCCGGCCTTGGCAGAAAGTGCAAGGCATACGACGTCCCAACACCCGGTCGAGGCTACTGGCACCAGTTAGCACTGGGAAAACAGATGCGGTGCTTGCCGCTTCCGGATCCCGAAAAGGGCTCTAATCCGGTGTCCATAAAAGTGAGTCAAGAGCGGGCGGCGGAGCTGGATCTGCTACCGGTGCCGTTTGTTGAATTGCCGGCAGCCCCGATGGCATCTGACGATTCCCGTGGGGGAATAGGTGCGCCGAAGATTCCGGAGCATATCGAAGCGTCCGAGGTTTTGGTCACAAGTGGGTTTGTGAGCGATATTCAAAGCCTTCAGGTCAGCTTCGCTGAGCAGGCGTGCGAGTCCATTGCCGATCCCGCGGATATCATGGCACTGGCGACACTTCATGGCCAATATGAATCAGCCACACGCTTCATTGAGGCGTTGAGAGAGGCTGGCCAGGATTGTGATGCGCCCACCAGAGCAGTGCTTATTTTGTGGACCGGTGCCGCAAGAGTTTTTCTTTCTCAGTCTGACCCTATTGCTCAAGTCATCAAAGAGTGTCGCTGTGTGGCCTCAGGAGAAAGAAATCCCGGATGGTGGCTCTCCGTACAGCAGAGATAATTAGTTTGGTAAGTGACCTGTAGCAATAAGATCCCCAGTAATTAACGCCAAGATGAGTCCAAATTAATCACGATTTAACGGTTATCGGTTGCTCCGCTGGCGCGCAATCAGCGATGGTGAGTTTTTCGCAGTTATGGTTTTTCTCTGGCCTCCGGTGGTTCGATTGCTTGCATAGTTGCGCTTTTCAATCGAAGGCGCAACTCCCCAACGTTCCATAACGTCACTCTACCGATTCGAGTGGGCTGCGGTAGATGACCTGATTTGCACCAGCGCCAGACGGTTGCCGGCGAGATCGCGAATAGAGCAGCGACAACGGGAAGGCGGACACCCGCCGAAGAAGGCAGACTATCAAAGCTTGCGAAGGCTGATCGATCTGTATCTCTCATTGCCCAGCTTCCTATGTCATCACCAGCGGCGGACAGTTTCTGCGCTTTCAGGAGCTAACCCGTCGTGAGAACGCCGAGGTCGCATACGCCGGGGACGAATCGTCTCCAGGGCAGGCTCGGCATTCAGAAGATCGTAGAAATCTTCAGCACGGACGAGATGCGGGTCGGCTGGTCGAATCCTGAATAGCGGCAACCCCGCCAACTGGAACAGCTTGTTTTTGATGTCATCACGACGAGCCGCACCTTCGTTGTCATGCCAAGATGAGTCCAGTTCGAAGCCCGCTACTGGATCCTCGTCGCAGGTGCACAAAAGAGTGTCAACCTGAGACTGCCATGCAAATTCTCGAAAACTAGTGGGTATGGAGAGTCCAATCTCATCAAGGTTGATGAAGTTGCGCAGCGGGATATTTGGATAGGACTGCATCGAGGGAAAATACTGACGGATCGCGCGCAGGAATTCTCTCTCTTGGTTGCTTAAACACAGGTTCCTCCGAAAGTCGAGCGCGTCGGACGCGGACCAGGCGCGAATAGAGAATGTGCTGATGATCGAGATACGCTTTATCTGTGAGCACTCTGGAGTGGGGGTGGGCTTGCGATACCGTCGAACAGAATCAGGAAGTTTCTGCGCTGTCTCAACTATAGTAGGCAGCGCCTTAGCAGGAGAGTCAGAAGTAGGCGTTGTTAGCGTCTTCAGGGCGCCATCGATGTTCTGATTGATCATGTCTCTCAGGTCGTCCTCAACGAGTAGCAAGCTTCCGTTCAGCACAAGCCGCCATAACGTCACTAGCGTAAGGGCTGTGATGCTCCCTTTTTCGAAGCCCCTACGCAGCGCTGAGGGGAGGGCAACTTGTGTAAGGGGTATCGCAGCGGGTTCAAATACTACGGTGAGCACGTAGTTCTCATATGCCGCCAGGAAGCCCTCTAAGTCGTCGGCCTCCAGCCGTTTTTTCATATGCTTAATCGCAGCACTTACTCGAATTGTTTTCACAAAGAACTGCGCCTATGTTCGATGGTGGAACTTCAATTTGTAGGGCGCACACACCAGGTTTTAAGAGGTGCGCTTGCCGGCCGTCATGAGTACTTATGTGAATTAGTGTTTATGTGATCCAGAGCATATTCGAAGTAATACCCTGTGTGAAGAAAAACACCTTTACGCGCTTCCTGAAATTGGTAACTGGTAAACATTTGGGAGCGCGTCAAAAGGGCATGAATCGCTATGGATACTCATGAACCTACCTGGTTCGCTGCGTAATTTTTGTGTTTTTTGCCACAAGGGAGCTCAGCACAGTGCGCTGTTAGCACTGTGATGGCATGTGATTGCGGTGTTTGGGATCCGACTCTTGATGCTTTGGATGAAGCGCTCAAGCGCCCTCCTCTGTGGCCAATAGAGGCCCCTGAGATAACGCGCCTGTTTCAATCACTTCTTGGGGAGGATCGCTGGACAGGACGGCTAGGGGCTCAGTACCTGCGGGGTGGGCTGACACGATTAGGCCCGCCCTAAGGCATTACTTGGTCTCGCCGGAGGACCTTACCTTTTCGAAGAACTCAAAAATCGAGAGATTGAATGCACCAGCAATGACCTCAAGCGCATTGAGCGTGGGGTTGGCTTGACCTCGTTCAAGTCGACTGAGGTACGTTTGATAAAAACCGCAGCGCTCACCAAAAACAACTTGGCTCATTCCGCTCTCGACACGGAGGTTGCGTACGGTCATTCCCACTCTCAAGGCCAAGGTTTTTTTCACCTTGGTGAATATCTGCCTAATACCCTAATTCACATAAACACTAATTCGCATAATTTATCGGGAGCCTTGATACCCGCAGCCTGGTTACCCACTGTGATGCGGGTGTTAGGGGTGGCTACTGCCTCCTACAGTCTATGTTGACTCGGTGAAGCTTACAAGGCAATTGAGGAGGTTAGAAAGCTGGGCTCCTGGTTGGACAAGCTACCCAGAAATCGTTTCGCACCTAGTGGTGTCACCCTCTCTGAAGTACTCCACCCACGTCGTCCGTGAAGGCTCTACGAAGCACCTGTAAGTGATCTTGTTCGGAATGACACTCCCAAGAGTTGCCGGTGCACCATCTGTGTCAAGGACTCGCACACCGCAATCACCGTGTTTGCGCGTACCGAACTCAATAATTTCTACCCTGTAGTGAGCCTTAAACTCCTCCCAGTCTCCCTGCTTCTTGACTATGCCGTAGAGTCTGACGTAGGCACGGTTGAACTCCTTGATGGTCGGCTTCTTCATATGCGGTATGGGCTCCAACAAGACAAAAATTGCCGCCGACAGGTCGGCCAGCTTGAACGCCCATTGTGCTTCCACGAGGTTGAATTCAACAGTCCCGTTGGAGAGAAATAGGCTCACCTTCTTCGCCAGGGGGCGCAGGCTCCACTTAGCGTCTTTTCAATCGAGGATGCTTTGGACCGGGGTTGGCGCCGCTATGTGACCGAAAAGACTTGGTCTTAAGAGGCCAAACTAGGGGAGCTGCTGTTTTCTTAGGCCAAAGCAGCCTCAAGAGCCGGTTCGTCCACGATGTCACCGGGCTCGAAGAGGCCGGCCTCCTCGATCTTTGCTCGGGCTGCGGGGATGTCGGCTACGAACATAACCACAGCCAGATCGCGTGTAGCGCGTGAACAGCAAACATAGAAGAGCCGTCTCGTGCGCTCAACAACGTTGTCGATGCCCTCGGCGATGTTTTCATTGTCCGTTCTTGAGAGTGCAGTCATACCAAAGTACTTCTCATAGGAGAAATGTCTTTGTCCTTTGCCTTCCTCGTCATCGATTATCACGAGCACTCGCTCGAACTCTGCACCCTTGACTCCTTGCTGGGTGGCAAACGGCGAAAGATCCTCAAGGTAGTGACGGTAGCCGGTTAGCTCGGCGACACCGCAGTTCAGTAGGGCTGTCACGGGAACCACTTCAGGGTCATCATCAATAACGAGCGCCGCGGGATCTGCGTCGAGGTACTTTGTCCATGCATCGTCGAGCTGCAGTATTCGGGCATGAGAAGCATAGGCGAGGACATCCCTAAGGGTCGCGTTGTTCGACCGCATTATTTGGACCAGCTCTGTGGTGGATGCTCGCAACCCCGCCAGGACTTCTGGGGCATCCGCGCCGGACAGGCCCGCCGGACTTAGCAACGGACATTCGGAGCGCAAGAGCGTCATCACATCGAAGTTGCGGTTCTCGCGCACCGCCATGGTCAACGGCAGCAAGTAGGTCAGGAAAGGACGGAGCGGCCATGCAGTGCCGTCCTTCAAGCCTTCCTTGATGCTTGAAGGCGCGTCGTCATTCAAAGCCGCATACAGGTTGGGGAAGCCGAGCCGGGTTGCAGCCATACGGTGCACGACGACCAGTGCCCGGACATCAGCCGCGCGATCCTCACTTACCCAAAGATCATCGTTGTTACGCCGTCGAATCCATTCTCGAACTTTTGCCAGCTTCGCTGAGCGGTGATCATCGGCGGAGAGCAGAAACATTCGCGCGGATCCTTCGACCACGACTGGGGCGCCGTCGACTGACGTCATACGGCCGCGCGTTTGAACCAAGCCATCGCCCGGTTGGCGAACTGCGTTCACAATGCGTAATACGCGGCTCGGACACCTAAAGTTCTCGGGCTTGGTGACCCGTCGCCAATCGCCGGGGGCATCGATCGCACCGGCGCCGTCCATGTAGATTTTCTGCATGGGGTCGCCGAAAAATCCGAGGCAGAACTCCACAGGAGTGGTCTCGGCTATGCGACGAAAGGCGGCCACAATTTCAGGCTTGGTGTCCTGGCTCTCATCTACGAACAGCAAAGGATACCGGCTCGCAATGACGTCGCGGAGCAACTGACTCTGCTGGATCAGATCTACGGCCGCCGCAATGACGTCGGTGTGGCCAAGGATGCCACGCGTGAAGTCGCTGCCCGCACCATACGAGAAATGGGTTCGATGCTCTACTGTCACCAGCTGATGCCGGTAACGAGCGATGTCACCGATCAGACGCTCCCGGGTCGCCGCTTGCGTCCTGGGCCTGTCGTGGTGCTCCTGTGCATCGGCGATTTTTTCGTGGATCCGCGAAATCATCCAGGCCTTCAGATTGACCTGGAACGGCCGGATCACAGTCCATAAGAAGCTGTGAATAGTCGAAACATGGAACAACGAATCGTTCCCCACGTCGCCCCAGATTTCCTTGACCGCCACGTCGGTGTAGGTGATGCAGGCGACTCGCTGGCTGCGAATCTTGAGCTCTGTTCTTCGAGTCCGCCCAAGATGAGCTAGAGCCTTTACAAGCGACGTCGTCTTCCCCGAGCCGGCCCCGGCGACCATCACGAAGCTGCGTTGGGGCCGCTCGTCCAGGCAAGCGCGCAGTTCCAGATCTGCCTGCGTGTCAGGCTGGCCGACGCGCTTAGTCATACTGCAGCATCCGCGTTGCCCGCTTGAGGTTCCGGCACAAGCGCGGGAGGAGGGGCGACCTGCTCCTCAAGCCATTGAAGGCCCTCGGAGATGTAGCCAGGCACTGTCCATGCAGCGGGATCTTGGGCCAGCAGCGCGAGCGCAAAATCAGTCTTATGGAAGCTTGCGTTCTTAACTTTCCTATATAAGCTACGCGCAATGGAATCAACATCCAGCGTGTTGCAGCCCTTGACGCGTAAACCGAGGTGTTTTCGGTCGGGATCTTGGCACCACGCCAGATTCTGCAATGCGAAAGCTTCCTCTAACGTCCTGCCGGTCTTAAGCTCCATCGTTCCGCGCCAAGTCACCTCAACCGGGGTCTGGTAAGAAACTCGCACGAGCGCGTCGCTAGCTATCACGCGCGGCTGGATGCGCTGATCAACGGTGGCAGCGAGCAGCTCAGCGATACTCCTGCGCCCCGGAAGCCACTTGACCAGCGTTTGATTGGACGTGAGCGCTCCAATCTCATGGACCATGCATGCCTTTCGTCCACGACGAGCCACCTCCGCTTCTTCTGCCTCTTCGTCGCCGTCAGGGGCTGAGTTGGGATCGTCCTCATCGATCGGCTCGTGTCCCGCAGCTGCTGCTGCGAAGCCTGCCGCCGGTGGCAATACGCTGTCGATGTCTGTCACGATGAGGGATGTCAGGCCTAGAAAGTCGATCAAGTGTTTGAATCGATGGCCGAACGCGCCGCCGATCTCAAGAATGCTCAGATAGGTCGACTGCAGCCGTGGTGCGGTCTTGGCGATCATCTGCGGCATCAACAGACGTTCGACACTACCCTCAACCAAGATGGCAGCATCGGCGAAGAATAGGTCGCAATGCGTGAGCCTTAAATAGCGCTCAAGAAAATCTCGAGTGCGATCAGTCGGATCGTCAGGATCATTGGCCGTCTCGTAAAAGGCCGCCAGGCTCAGGACCTGGGAGCGCTGGACTCCTGCATCGGCGGTCCGGCGAAAATACCTAATGGGTCGAAAACCGCGTTCGAAGAGTACGTGCGGTGAATGCGTTGAGACCACGAGTTGGCTGGTGCAATACGGCCTGTCTTCCGCCGACACCGCCAGAATGTCAAGCACTTTGCGGATGAAAACCTGTTGCAGTTGCGCATGCAGGTGTGCTTCCGGTTCCTCGATAAAGATTAGGTGGAGGGGTGGACGGTTCTCTTCGATGTCTAGCCATCGGGCATGAACATCGAGCAGCTCGACAACCATGTAGATCAAGTTTTTAAAGCCAAGGCCGTTATAGCGATCAGGCAAGGTCGCCCCGCCGCCCGCGCGACCCATGGGTCCTACCGCGTAATGGACACGAGCCCCTTCGTTGCTGCTTAGGATCGTTGCCGGATTCAGGGCAGTCTTGATCAGCAGCCGAGGATTGTGGACGCCGGGATATCCAAGATCGGCCAGGCGCGCAAGCGTGGGACCGAAGACGCGCTCCAAGTGATCGTTCAGCAATGTTTCGGATTGCGACAATGCCTGCTGGGCCTCATAGTCTTCACCACGCTTTTCGAGGTTTCTCTCGTAGAAACGACTCAGACAGCGGGACAGATCTTCTGATCGCGCACCCCCATTGGAGTCTGACAAATGACGCTGGGCATGCAGAAAGTCGACCTTGACGAGGCTGGTCAGCACATCTTTGCCGCTGCGGCCTTTGTCAGGCATTAGTCGCAGCGGCACATAGTCCTCAGCGGGTTGCAAATTGGCGCCGAACTGCGCGCTGTCGAGAACGTAGTAACGCAGCTCGAAATCGTGCCGCATGTGGTCGCCAGTGGAGGCTTCTAGGTAGTCGCAAAGGGTGCGCGGCTGTGGGTTGTAGCCACCGTTGGCCGGAGCTGGCACCGCGTCAGCCGGAGCTTGAGCTTCCCCTGCGGCTTGCGCGTGAGCGAGCCGTGCTCGAGTTCGGGCCTCTTGAAAGCTGCCTTTTAACGCCAAGGCGTCTGAGGCCGCCAATTCAACCCGAACCCCGACGCGGCTGCCTTGCCAGGTCAAACTCGGCAACAGATCCACAACTCGATGCAGATCGGCGGGCTGGACGCTAAACCAAATGTCTATGGAAATGTGCGGCAGTTCGGTGCCTGGTGTCCCTTCCCCAAAAGCGTTGATGGCATCCCAGCATTCAGAACTAAAGTCGTGAAGCGAGAACCGTTCTCTCGAAGCCGCAGTGAAGAGTTGCAATGCATGCGCTGCTGACGTCTTGCCGCTGTTGTTTGCCCCGACGAATATGGATATGTCCGACGCAAGATCGATGCGGGCATCCTGTAGGCGCCGGAAGTTGCGGACCCAGACGGTTTCAATATGCATAGTCCCCTCTTATTAATGACGTTTCGTGTCCCGTTCTCACTCGTATCGCTCAGTAGGGCTACGCACGGTACAGATAGATCGAAGTCGTAATTGCCTTTTAACTGTAGCCGCACATCCATGGAACGGCCACCGGAACCTTGACATCTCGCGCAGGCCGAGCGTCCATAACAGCTCATGGCGTCCCCAGCCATATCTAAGATAGTGACAGGTGGTCCCGCTAAGCACCTCCTCTATTTAGAGGATAACAAGGGCGTTCGCAACATCGCCATTTGAACCTCACGGAATGCGAACGCGTAGGCTCCAGGCGGAGCTCCGAAAAATCCGAGTCAGCCGTATAGGTACAACGTTGTCGCCAAAGCGAAAATGGAGCCCTAGTGAGGGTTGCATGGTTGCTTGCAACAAAGTAAAGATAGTTGTCTACTATGGATTTGGACGGAGTGGCATGAACCCCGGCATTCATTGGCTATTTTTGGCGCATAGGCGCATGTACTGTCGAGCCAATTTCAGCATCCTGAACGCAAGCAACGTAATGTTTTGCGGACTTCGCTGCGGGGTGCTCCATTTTCGACCGTTCCACGAAAACCTTAACGGCGAATAGTGAGCGCAGTCAAGACAATTGCTCAGCTGCGGCAGCTGCGAGAACAGCCGCTGTGGAGGCTGCTGGCCTCAGATAAGGCTCCGATGGTCTTAGGGGTGCTGCAAGATCTGCTGCTGGGGGAGGAGAAGGTCGTTTCCGCTTCGGTGCTGCTCGAAAAATTACAGCAAGAGTTGCTGCTACTCAAAAGCGCCGGAGAGGACATGGCGCAGACGGCCCAAGCGTATTTGGCTCTGTGGTTGTCGGAGGGATGGCTTACGCGGCGCCTGCCCGCCGGCGCCCAAGAGGAGCAATACGAACTTACAACGGACGCGGTCACTGCCATCCGCTTCCTGCAAGGTGTCCTACAGCCTCGCGCCATGGCCACGGAAAGCCGGCTGGCCATTGTTATGCAGCAGCTCACGAAACTGGCTGAGGACACTAACCCCGACCCGAGTAGCCGACGCTCTGCTTTACTAGCCGAGCGCGCCCGAATCGACCGGGAGCTCGAGCAGGTGGGACGCGGGATAGTTGAGACGCTGCCCGCCGAGCGCGCGCTGGAACGCGCTCGGGACATCATCGGCTTAGCTGATGAACTGGTGGCAGACTTCCGGCGCGTACGAGAGGACTTCGATCAGCTCAATCGACAGCTCCGCGCCGACCTGTTGAACAATGAGGGTAGTCGCGGTCAGGTTCTGGAGCAGCTGTTTGCAGGCATGGACCTCATTGGCGAGACACCTGCAGGAAAAACCTTTTACGCCTTTTGGCGACTACTTACGGACATCGAGCAGGCCACCATCTTCTCTGAGTCGCTCACAGAAGTGGTCACGCGCGACTTTGCGAGCGAACTTGGTGCCGGCGAAAAAAAGTTCCTTCGAAATTTGACAAACAGATTGCTCGACGAGGGTGGGAACGTACACGAGGTGCTGCAGACGTTCTCGCGCAGCTTGCGTAACTTTGTCCAGAGTCGGGAATATCAGGAGCAGCGACGTTTCAGTGCTCTTTTGCGAGTGTCCCAACGCGACGCCTTGTCCATCAAGGAGCATATTCGACCCAATCAGGATGTTGGCTTCTCGTTATGGCTGCCGAGCGCCCAGTTGCGGTCGGCGGCTCAATGGCGGCTCTACGATCCGGCAGACCGTGCTGCGCCTGGCGGTATGGAGGACGCCCCCGAATCAAGCATGAGTCTGCAAGATATCGCGAGCATGGTTCGCAACTCCGAGATCGACTTCGGTCTTTTGCGCCGCAACATCTACGAGTGCTTGCAGCATTCCCCAGTGGTAGGCATTGAGGAGTTACTGCGGGTCTATCCGGCCAGTCAAGGGCTGGGGTCGGTTGTTGGCTACATCCATCTGGCCCTGCGCTACGGACAAGTGACCCCTAGCATTGCACAAGTGAACTGGACGGGCATGGATGCGGTTGCGCGCAGCGCGGTCGTCCCGGCCGTTTACTTCCTGAAGGAAAAAGAACATGAATTCGCCCGCTGACACAGATTCAGACGACTTCGACTATAGCGACCAGGGGGAGGACGATGTTGCTCTGGAAAATGAGGCACGTTTTGCGGGCGATACGGGCACGCTGCCGATACCGGCGCGCCGCGTGCTGGTTCGTCTTTTGCAAGGCCCCTCCCTGGACGCCCGCCGGCACGAGAAGCTCTGGGGCGTCTTCAAGCGGTATGAAAGAGACCTCAAGTCCCGTCTGCACGACATCTTCCTGGAGCTCGTTGTAGACAATGAGACCAAGGTAGCGTTTACGCGTCAGGTTGTCTCCGATGAGGTCGAGGTGCCTATACTGCTGCGCAAGCAGAGCCTGAGCTTCCTCGAATCGGTGCTGCTGCTCTTCCTGCGGCAGAAGTTCACCCATTCCGACGCGCAGGCAGAGCGGGCGGTCGTCGATCAACTGGAAATGACCGAGTACCTGAAAGCCTATGAGCGCAGCGACAACGTCGATATGTCCCGCTTCGGACGCCAGACCGAAGGTGCCATCGAGAAGGCCAAAAAGCTAGGCGTGCTTCTGAAGTTGCCTGGCGCAGAGGACCGTTTCGAAATCTCAGCCAGCCTGCGACTGCTGTTTCCCGCGGAGGAAATCCAGGCCCTCACTGAGGCCTACCGGCGACACCTGCCGGCGGATTCCGTTTCTACGGCGGAGGGGCCGCTTTGATGGATACCATCACCATCGCTGGGGAACTGTCTCCTCCCGCTACGCTCCGAGCCGCCATGGCACTTCATCCTGGGCGGGAATTTCAGTTCCAGCTTCGATGTATCCAGACCTATAACTGGGGCACATTCGACAAGCTGCGGGAAATCCACATTGCGTCGCAAGGCCACCTGGTGCTTGGGCCATCAGGTTCAGGTAAATCGACGCTTCTGGATGGCCATACCTCCCTACTGACACCTCCGCGCTGGTTGGACTTCAATACTGCGGCCCGCAGCTCCGAAAAGGGCTCAGGCGACCGCAGCCTCGCCACCTATGTTCGAGGTGCATGGGCTACGCAGACCGGAGAGGAGGGCGAGAAGGTCAAACGCTACCTGCGTACGGGAACCACTTGGTCCGCTATTTCAGAGACTTACCAGGATGGAACCGGTCGCACAGTCGTGCTCGGACGCATTCTCTGGATCAAGGGGAACGCATCAGCGGAGTCAGATGTACACAGGCTATTCTTCATCGCGACACATGAGTTCAACTTGCGGGAGCTCGAGTTTTTCAAAGACGAGGGTGCCGGCTTCGAAGTTAGACGACTAAAGGCGAAGCTTTCGGATCTATATTTCACGGATGAATTCGGTGCCTATGAGACCCGTTTCATGCGTCTGTTCGATATTAAAAGCGACCGTGCGCTGCGCTTACTGCACAAGACCCAGTCCGCCAAGGATCTGGGCGACTTGAACAAATTTTTACGCGACTTCATGCTGGATCCCCCGGAGACTTTTAAAGTTTCTGACACCCTGGTTAATGAGTTCCAGGTTCTCCACGCTGCGCACGAGGCTGTCCTCACGGCGCGCAACCAGATTGACGCGCTTCGTCCGGTCCGTGATGGTCTTACCGCGTATGAACAGACGAAATTGCTGCTATCGCTGTTGGCTGAGGAAAAGGTCGGGGTCGAGTACTGGCGCGAGCAAAACAGAAACGAGTTGCTGCTGACGCAAATTCGAGAGTTGACGATCAAGTGGGAGGGCCTTGAGGCGAGTATTGAGGAACTCAAAACAAGGGACAGGCGGGAAGAAGACGACTTCAACGCGCTTCTGACGATCCGGGCCGGCGCCGGTGGAAATGTGCTTGCGCACCTGCAGGCGCAGGTAGAGCAGGCTGAGCGTGTCAGGGTGCCTGACGTATCCGCCAATCACCAGCGCATGGTGTTGAGTTGCAAGGCACTAGATTGGGCGCTACCAGCGTCACCGGAGACGTTCGCAATCGCCCAGTCCGAGGCGCGTGTGATCTTCGAAGGGCGCGAAACGATGGCCGACCGTCATGAGAAGTTGCTCGATGACAGAAAGAAGGAAAAAAATGCCTTGGATGAGCGTTTCGCCGCGCTCCTGAAAGAAATCCGCGCGATGGAAGGTCGTACGTCCAACCTGCCGGCGCGCCTTCTCGAAATTCGCGAGCGCATGTGTCACGACCTTGGCATCCCCGAAGAGGAACTGCCTTTCGTTGGTGAGCTGCTTCAGGTCAAGGCCAAGGAGAGCCAATGGACGGGCTCCGTCGAACGGGTGCTTGGGGGCTTAGCGCGAGATATTCTTGTTGAAGAGCGCTACTACAGCGATGTCGCCGCCTGGGTAGACCGCACCCATTTGGGTTTGCGTCTTGGCTACCGCCGTATGGCGGGTCGGGCCACCCAGAGTTCGACAGCCCAACCAGCCGCCAATTCCTTGCTGCGGAAGCTGGATATCGCGCCGAAACACAAGGACTGGCTCAGTGAAGAGTTGCGACGGTTTGACTACGCATGCGTCGATACCGCCGAGGAATTGCGAAAGCTCGAGCGCGGCGTCACCTTGGCCGGTCAAGTCAAGCACAACCGAAGCCTTCACGAGAAGGACGACTCCCGCCGCGTGAATGACAGAAGCAACTGGGTTCTGGGTTTTTCAAACGCGGAGAAGCTGCAGGCCTACCAAGAAGAGTTTTTCACGCTACAGGGCGATGTTGACAAGGCTGAAAAGGCACTTGAGCAGGCGCGCGAGACCGCGAAGAATGAGAGCAGGCAGGTCGAACATTGTCAGAATTTGGTGAATCTCAGCTGGGAAAATAGCAACATTGCAGCTTTGCTTGACGAGATCCGGTCGCTCAAAGCACGCATCGAGCAGGAGTTCAAGGCGAGGCCCGAGTTGTCCGAGTTGGACAAGAAAGTTGGTTTGCAGCGCAAGGCTTGGGACAAAGCGCGCAAGGCCTTGCTAGATGCCCAGGGCGACGCTGTTGGCGTGAGGCGGGAGTGTTCGAATGCGCAAAAGCGCGTGGACGAGTTGCCTGCGGAGAAACTCTCGTTTCCGCTGTCGCCCACGCAGAAGGAGCGGCTAGCTGCGCGATTTGAAAAAACGGGCAAGAAAATGACGGTGGATCAGCTCGACTCCGCCTGCACGGCCATGGTCAGAGCTATCGGCGATGAAGAAAGCACTGCAATAGGCAAGACTGCCGATATCAAGCAGGGTATTGAACACAAGCTCTACCTCTTTTGCAACCGATGGACGGCGGAAGCCCAAGGTCTCGACCCGAAGTTGGAATCTGCACCTGACTTCATGGCCAAGCTTCAGCGCTTAGAAACGGACGGCCTCCACGAGTACGTCGCCCGCTTCAAAGCGCTGTTGAGCGAGCAGAGTGACCAGAATTTAGCCGTGCTGCATTCGAAGCTCGACCAGGAACGCCGCAACATCGGCGAGCGCATGGAGCAGGTTAACGACAGCCTTCGCCGGTGCGCGTTCAACGAGAACACCTACCTCAAAATCAATTACGACGACAAGCCCACGCAAGAAGTTATCGAGTTCCGTGGACAACTGAAAGCGGCCCTGAGTCACAGCTTCAAGGACGATGACGACGAGGAGATGGAGAGACGCTTCGCTGCCCTGAACGCTGTTGTGCAGCGCTTGGGTAGCCAGCAGCCTGCCGACGTGAAGTGGCGCAGCTTGGTTTTGGACGTGCGTCAGCACGTGATTTTTTCCGCAACGGAGTTCGATGACACCAGTATCGAGGTGGAAACTTACGATAGCGGGGCTGGAAAGTCAGGCGGCCAGCGGCAGAAACTCACCACCACTGTACTGGCTGCGGCCCTGCGCTATCAACTCGCGGGCGAAGACGGCGTCTGGCCTACCTATTCGACCGTTGTCATGGACGAAGCCTTCGACCGTGCAGACAATGAATTCACTGCGATGGTGATGAACATTTTTAAGAGTTTCGGGTTTCAGGTCGTGGCGGCAACGCCGGTGAAAAATGTAATGGCGTTGGAGCCATTCATTGGTGGCGGGACATTTGTGAGTATTCGCGACCGCAAGCACTCTGAAGCGCTGGCCATTACCTACGTGGATCAGACAGGCCGGCTGGATCTGCCATTTGAGGCCCAAGAGGTTTTGGCCGAGGAACTGACAGCAGATTCTGCCGATGCCCCAGCGGGCGAGCCTGTTGCATGACCGAGCCGAAGCGACTTACACCACAGCAAGTCCATGCTCTTGTTCGCAAGAAATGGGATGCGTACCATTCCAGTTGGCTCGTCTCGCCGCTGGAAGCAACTTGGCCTCTCACGGTGCTCCTTCACGAGCTTACCCAGAAGGACGTGTCCTCCGGCCTTGCAGAGACTCGGAAATGGGTACAGACGTGGCGGGCCTGGGATCCCGGTAGCTGCTCTGTGCAGTGGGTCAGCCGCAGATGGCCGTCGGGGGACCAGGAATTGCCGACGCGGCTCGTCATCCCCTCGGCTGAGGCTGCGGCCGCTTTCCTCGGCCAAAAGTCAGTTTGGGATCGTGCCAAGCGCAGGTACGCCCAATGGTGCGAGCGGTTCCCGAAATTGGCAGGTTCCAAGGCTGCTGCCCGACAAAGCGACGCTGTTCTTGTCGAGTACAGCGATGAGGATTTCCAGCGGCTCAATAGCCTGCTGCAGTGGTTTCTCGATTGTCCCCGTTCAGGTTTATATTTGCGTCAGCTGCCAGTTCCTGACGTTGATACAAAGTGGGTCGAGAGACGCCGTGGTGCCGTTTCCGACTTGGTTCGTCACCTTTTCAATGCGCCCGACACCACTAGCCTGCACCAGGTATGTGGACTTCTGACGGAACCATCCCGGATCCGAATTCGAGTCTTATGCCCTCAGCTTAGGGGCCAGCTGGGCGGGTTATGCGATATCGAGGCTCCAGTTGCCGAGCTCGCTTCGCTCCCTATTCGGCCACGCACCTGCATAGTTGTGGAGAACCAGAATACAGGGATCGCGCTCCCAAACATCGCAGGTGCCGTGGTCTTTATGCGTCTTGGGTTGGCAGTTGATCAACTAGACCCTATCGGATGGATACGCGATGCCTTTCTACAGGTGTATTGGGGCGACCTGGACACGCACGGTTTTGCTGCGTTGGCGCGGGCAAGGCGGCGTTTCCCGGCGATGGTTTCCGTTCTTATGACCGAAGAGACGCTCCTGAGCCACCGGTCGATGTGGGTTCGAGAAGAGAAACCCAGCAAGGTTGAGTCATTTGACAACCTTACGGAGGCGGAATTCGATGTTTATGACGGTATCCGAAGCAACCGTTGGGAACAGCAGGTGCGACTTGAGCAAGAACGGATATCTTGGCCAACTGCGATGGAGCGTCTACTATCAGTCTGTTCCGTATAGGAGTTTTAGCCACGCACTGGGCCTCGCATACGTCGACAGCCGAATCGTGAACCTGGGCGGATCTGCTACCAAAGACGCGATGCAAACGTTGATAGTAAAGTGCGCTGACTATCGATAATGCAATATTGTCGTTGGTCAGCTTTTTGACCGTTTTCGACGACAAAGCGGATTCCGAGTAACCAGACTCAGCGCCTGAAAGCGGTAATTGCGAATTGTCCAAAAAGTCCGGCTTTATCCGAAAACGGTTCTTAAGGGAGCCGATGCCAAGCTCGAACCGCCGCCCATTTGTGCATATCACGGGCGGGGTAAATGGAACACCCGAGTTGATTTGAGGTCAGCAGGTCACTCACGGTGGGGCAAATTTAAGTTGACGCCAACACGCAGTCGCACTTCTTGAATTTCTTGCCAGAACCGCAAGGGCAGGGTTCATTGCGCCCGATCTTGACCCCCGCGAAAATCGGCTTGCTCCTTTGGATTGCCGGAGGATGCCCTCCCGGACGCCACTGAGGTATGGGATTCGCTTTGATTTCCGCTATCAGCTGGCGTTGGTTCGCGAGGGTCAGCCGGGCCTTGGGCGTCAGGCCTGCCTCGTAAGCCTGAAGCCGCGCCATCTCCCGCTCCGCCTCAGAGTACAACCCGCAGTAGGCCAGAACGACGGCGTACTGCGCGCGGACATTCAAGTGTCGATTCAGCAGTTGGTTGTCCACGACCACCGGCATGACGTACAACTCAAGAACCTCGCGCGCGCCGACGAAATCATGTCGAGCTACGAACTCGTCGGCGAGGTCTTGTCCGACTCGTATGAGCGAGTCGATGGCACCGGCCATGTTGTAGAACTTCATGGCATGGATTCGCGCGAAAGGCGCGAGCACGTGGAGCTTGTCGGCCAACATGGCCTTGAGTTCAAGCGCATCCGCGAGTCGCTTGATGTCTGCGTGATCAAGTCCCGGCTTGTTGATGAGTGCCCAGAGCGAAGCATTCTTTGCGCCAACGACCTGCTCGGGGCGAATGCCGAGAACCGCAAACGTCTCGTCTATCACCTGCTCGACCACACCCATGGAGCTTTCGTAGCGCTGAAGACGAAAGAGTGCTGCTGCCGCGTTGTATAGGAAGATGCGTCGGTGGACAGGTTTGTCCGGCAATCGGCTGTCCAACTCGCGAATCGCGCGTCGAACACCGTCCTCGTCGCCTTGATTCGAGTAGTGAAGCATGCGTTTCATCAAGAAGGACAGAACTTCGTCCTCGCCGAGCACGCCGCTGTCGATCAATTGCTCCATCGCCGCCAACCTAGGCGCCAGACGATCCATGTTCCCGAGCTTCATGTCCGAAAAGACAAGACCATCGAGAGCCCAATACCGCTGTTCCGGATCTGATCCGTCTTTGGCGACCAGAGCCTCTAGGCCTTGCCAGACCTCTACGGCAACGCCCATCTCGTGGAACATCTCTTCGCCGATGAGTTCTACCAGCGTCTTGACATCCCCAGTGGCCAGCAGCAGCCGGGTGTAGAGCGAGAAGCGCGCCGTATTGCGATCACGCTCGAACGCCTCGACCATCAGTTTTTTGAGGGCAACGCGAGCCCGTGACGCGACCTCTGCAGGCATGCCTGAAAGGTGCTGGCTCCCTACAATACGAATGGCGTCATGCAGTCTGATCTCCTTGTTGCCATAGATCTCCACGACCCCAGCGGCTCTCAATGCCCGGATCACGCAGGCAACCGCTCGCTCGTCCATCTCAAGGGCCGCGTCCAGCAGCTTGTTGATCTCAGTTGGGAGCAGGCCGATATCGGACAGGCTCAGCACCGCGATTGTCTCTCGCGCGGCGAGCGGGAACGCGCCGAAGACCTTCGCCAAGATGATCTCTTGCGCTGTCTGGGTCAGGTTGGTCAACGCGTCCACGGCGTCGCACATTTGGTCGATACGCCCTCCGTATTCTTCGCGAGCAATCGTCGCGGCACTCCTGACGAACAGAGGCATGCCAGCCGTCAGCATCTTCAGGCGTCCCATGGTGGCTGCATCACCTCGACATCCCCACCCAGCCGCCGCCACCGCCACATCGTCGACACCCCACCCATTCAGCGTTTCCCGCGTCAGGCCCAAAAGGGCTTCGATCTCGGGCAATGTTCCGAGGGGCTGCGCCAGGAGCACGAATTTCAGCGCCGATGTGACATTCACTATGCGTTTGAGGCTCTCGGCCGAAACACGATGCACGTTGTCCAGCACTACGATCGGTGAGAGGCCCTCGCCCTTAAGATAGATGTCCAGCTGGCGCAGTGACTCGACGCCAGTGGCGCCCGGCAACAGGACCTTGCGCACCGCATCCGAGCCAGCGTCGGCCAATTTGGCAGCCAGCTCACGCACCAGTGATAGGGCGAGGGCCTCCCCCGGCGTCTCCGAGCAGTCGAAGTAAGCGCAGTTGTGGCTGCTAAAGGTGGCCGCCTGTGACGCCCATGCGGTCTTCCCTGCGCCCGAGAAGCCGGAAACGATCCGGATCCTGGAACTAGAGTCGATTTTAGGTTCGTTCTCCTGGGGACGGTACTGCTCCGGCGGCGCAGGGAATTCCTGCAGCTGAATCAGGATCTGGTCGAATAGCGTCGGCAAATCCGCGACCACGAAAGTGTGATCCGCATGGGGCGACTCCCCGGCGGCCGCAGCTTGGACGCGTCCAGCCAGTTTCCACACTAGGGAATCAGGCGCGAGCATGGCGAGCGGTACTGCCTCCGCTCGATCGACGCACCATAAGACTGCTTCATCGATGTCTGCCCAAGCCGGCGGAAGTTGACCAAAGTCACCAGAACACACGCGGCCTGGCCACAGGATTTCAACGTCGCCCGCCAGCTTTCCCGTCTCGACCTGTTCAATCAAGGACGGACCCAAGGCGCGGTTGACCACCACTACGAGCGTCGCTCGGCCGGGCCGTCGACCCTGCAGGTGCTCTTGCCGAAGCGCGTCGAATCGTTCCAGAGCCGACTTGATGTCCGCCGGCATGATTGCCTGGCCGCGCGTCTTGACCTGAATGTAAATTCGCCCTGCCGGCGTGACAAGTTCGATGTCCTCGTCACGCTCGATCATCACGGAACTCGCACCGATCTGCCCTGAAGTAAGAAGACACGCGGCAGCATATAAATGCTGATACAGGAAGCCGCGGTGCACCGCCTCAATACGGATCTCTTGGGCTGGATCAAGCGTCTGGATATAGGTCATATGAGCAGAAGACTTGGTTTTCGGTCTCTCAGGTGCTTTCTCCAGCGGTAGCTGATCTTCCCATCTGGAATGTAATACCCATCCTGCCCCACTACTATGGGTGAAACGAGCGTACAAGTCATTCTGAGGCCTGCAGGCCGACCGCACGTCAGCTGACACCGAAGCGATGCGCTCGACGGCCGCCCTTGCGGCGGATCTACTCTATATTAGGCTGCTTCAAACACAAGATGGCGCTGGGCGACGATTCAGCGCCTTGCCCAAGGATCCGATGGATGGTAAAACAACGATTGACGGGCGCGGCCGCGCAGGCCGAAGCTATTCGCGTGCTTACCCTTTCTCGGGTTGGCATCGAATCGTCTCTGGCGCCCTTCGAGCCAAGAAGCACATTCGAGGTCTGGTTCTCGACCTTCCGCGGTATCGAAGAGCTGATCAACCTGCCTGGAGAACTGTGTGGCGAGCCGCTCCTTGAAGAGATTGTGGGTTTGGACCTGCTTGACATGGGCGGAGTGCTCCTGGCATTGCCATCCATCAAAGCAGGCTTGGAGTCCCGCTTCTCCCACTTGGTAGCACAGCGGCTGATGCACACGCTCATTCAGCTGCATGCCATCGTCACATCGTTTGCAACGCACCAGCTGCCTGCAGCTCGGGAAATGGCGACCGTCGGCACGGCCATCGGCTACTTGCAGTCGCGCCGACGACATCTGCTGGCTCTGCTTCACACGATTCCCGCCGTTTGCCGGGGAACTCAGCGATTGCACGAGCTGGACGGCCTCAATCAGTTCCTGTACTTGATCGAGACCGCCGGCCTAGGGACAACGTCGATGCATCAAAACCTGATGCTGGCCCAGGTGTACCCGGACTTCGCTTTGGACGTCGATGAGGTGGGGATCTTGGCAAGCCACAGTTTCAACGGGCTGGACTTGTTGTTTCTGGAGCCTGAGCGAGTGGCTATCACCGAAATGGCCGACGTCGATTTCACCGGAGTCAAACGTGTCCCAGTGAACCGCCGACTTATTTTTTCCAAGGCGGAGCTAGAGAACAATCTCGCGCTCATCGCCGCGGCATACTCGGAGTTCAACCTCCACGACACGTCATATGGTCAGTTGGCCGCGTTCATCCGCAGCTTGATTCCTCTCGTTGTTGAAGAGTATTTCGTTCGGCTGCCAGTCAAGCGCTTCGACGAGTTGTGTTCAGAGAAAAAGCTATCCGATACCCTCAGAAAAGCGCTTGTTGTTGAAGGCTCCGACTACGTCGACAACACCAGCACCTACGCGCCGTTCACTCGCATCGGCTGCGACCTGGTCACTTCGGTTACCTTGCTCAGTCGATTCGCGAACCACTGGAAGAATGTTTGTCTGAACCGCGTTCGTCGATACCAGATCCGTTCCGGATTCATTTTCGAGAAGTCGGTCAAAGCTGCGCTGCGGACGCAAGGGTTCGATGTCACGGAGATCAAAAGAGTCGGACGCGCCGAGTTTGACGTCGTTGCGACGCTAGATGATGTGATCTACAACGTCCAGTGCAAGAACAACCTCGTCGACTTGAATCGGATCGAGGCCGACATGCGCAGGTTTGTCCGTTACAACGGTTCCCTTGACCGGGCCTACCGGAAGGCCCTCGAGAAGGAGCGCGGTCGCGAGCAGGTGCTCCTGGGGGAGTTGGGTCTGACAGCGATCAAGCATTTTGTTCTGAGTCGCTTCCCAGTCGCAACACAGAACCCCCGCGTTTTGGCCTACGGCGAGATCTCGCGATTCAGGGCTTTGGCAGTGGCCGTGTAGTGCTGTCGTTCGCGAATGACCGGTCTCAGCACATATATTTGGCGCCACAGCTGCTGCAGGACTTTGCGAATTAACACCCTGTACAGGCTGGGATCGGACTCAAGCTAGGCAGTGACCACGGCTTGAGAATATTCAAATAAATCGTGCTACGCGCAGACACTTGCAGAAAGGCCGTTCATCCGGCAGTCAGCGGCGGAACGAGGGTGCTCATAAACAGGCTTGTAGCAGAGGTGTGACGCGCGGATCCAGTACACCCGCGCCAAAGCCATCGCCACCTGGCCCAAAGCAGTCTCAGCGGCTGACTATCGATAATCGACAATTTTCGATAGTTAGCCGCTCGAATATTTCAGTTGTCGACAGCAATGCAAGGTAAATTAGTTAGCCGAGGCTCGGTGCCTTGCGAGCACTCTATGGTCGCGTAAAAGACGACCGACATTCGCTCTAGGCAAGTGTTGTCCACTCACCTATAAATATGCGCTGGGTCGCAAGTATTTCCTCTGCTGCGCTGTAGTACCAGAAATCGGCAACAGGTGAGCTTTCAAGAACGTCAAGGAGGCCTCGTGGGTAGAAAGTCCAGAGAGAAGCGCGAGCGACGATTTGCCAAGATCGCGGAGGATCCTGGTTTTCTACTTCGCCAGATGATCAGCATGCCTGACCATTTTGGCGAGCGCACACAGGTGAAGGACACATTCCTCTCCCAAGTAAGGGAGACCCGCGCCCTCCTGTGCCAGTACGATGCCGCAGACGTAGCGCGTGCGATCGGCGTTTCCGAGCTCTGGCCGGCGAATTCCGGTAGCCACGTCAAACATGCGTTCGCATGGTGTGTGTTCCTGGACACCCCGCTCGAAGGACGCGGCAGTAGAAGAATCGAGAGCTATTCCGACTTCCAACAGTTTGTCGATGCACTTTATGCCACCTGGCCCCACTTTCCTACCCTTGAAGACTTCTCTCCTGAAGCGGATTGGGGACAGACCAAGGTGAGCCTCGGCGACCGGTTCGTACCGGTCTTTTACGGCAGTAGCATCGAGCGGGTTCCGGACTTCATGGAAGCCTTTCGAATCACCTACGCCGATGTGCCCGACGCCCTGGCCCACATGGACTTAGTCGTCGAGCTGCAGGCACTGATCATTGAAGCCATTCCACACCTCACGCAGTCCCCTGTTGTCGATACCGAATCCGGCCTTGTGGAACTTCCCCCGGAAGATTTCTGGCTTCCGTGCAGGGACGTGCTGCAAAACATCGCTCGACAGACTGTCGCCCGCCGCCAGCGCGCGGGAACCTCTCTCGAAGGGGAAGTCGGTGGCTACAAGGCTCCGCTAACGTGGGAATCGTTCGGCGACGCAGCATTCACTGGCGATGCCGTTCCCTTCTTGGGCGTCAATGTCGCCGGAACCTGGTATCCGATGGCGGTACGAAGCGCTCCAGGGGTAGTCGTCGACCACTGGGCAAAGAAGAACGCTTCGGGTGTCAGCCCTCAAGTGCACAGGAGGCTGGGCCAGTTTGTCCTCGAACGGTTTTACGACACGCTGCCAGGGCCGCTGATGTTGATTCTCGGCGGCGAGATATGCACAGAGCTGCCCATCAGCAGTGTGACCTCCGCGCCGACAGGTGTGTACCTTGTTTGCGCTTGCGATCATGAACTGCTTGACAAGCAGTCGGCGGTTGCGGCCGCCGTTCTGGCCAAGGCCCGACAAGCAACGCACATTCGCTTCAAGATCGCTGGAGGCCCAGAGGTCCTGCTCTCGAAGGACGGCGTCAATGGCCCGTCAGCCGATGAGCTGCGCATTATCCTCGCGCCTACTTTGGCAGCTACCACTGCGGGGCTCCTGAACCATCCAGACGAACCGTTGCGACTCCTGCCGCTCGCGGATCTCATTACCATCTTCGACAGCCTGAAGAATCTGGAGGATCTGCAGCGCTACTGGGCTTTTTGCGATAGGCAGGGGTCGGCCCTAAATCCCTTCTCCCGCGGTCCTGTCGATCTCTTCGCTTCATTTAAGGACACCGACGCGGTTCTGGTTGATGGCGCCGTCGAGCCCACGATGATCAGCCTCGACCCAAGCTGGGGCACTTCGTGGCGGTTCAAGGTACTCGCGGAGTTCTGGTCAAGGGCTCCTCGCGTCTTTCCAGATCGCACATCTGGCTGGCGATTGCGTCCAGGGACCGAAGGCGTCATCGAGATGAGCTCGCGCGGCCGCAAGGTCATCGCCTACTCCACGCTCGTCGGCACCTGCACTGTTCAAGCCTTGCTGGAAATCAAGGGCGACCTGGACTTGGAAGATGGGCGCATGGTCGACCTGTTCATCCAGATTCTCGCCGACAGCTCTTTCAGGTGCCGTGGGCTGCTGGCCGCCGCGCCCCTGTTCCAGCTTGACCATGTTCTGTTTGTTTGCAAACGCAGCGCGTCCAGCACCATCACTGACGATGGTGAAGCGGACTCTGGCGCGGCTAATAATGCAGGTCCGGTCGTAGCTGCTGCCGAAGGACATTTCGGTAGAGCTGCAGTTGTTCACCTTGATGTCGATGTTCGTGCGGTACTCGCAGGCTTGACTGACGCTACCAACGGGACTTTCGAGGTGCAGTGCCTTGTGGAGGCGGTGCGCAAGAGCCACGACGCCCTTGGCATGTCGCTGCCGGAGGGGCTGGAAGAATCAGTTCTATCAAAGTCAGGTGAGCTCGCCCGATACACGCTGCGGGTCGCCACTCGGCGCGTCGACGTTCCCGACCACCCACCGGTGGTCATTCCAAGGATGTCCGACTACAAGCTGGCTCGCAAGCAACTCGCTGAGGTGATCCGAGACCTAGGCATGGCGCCTGGCCGATACGCGCTGTCTGAGGCCAAAGAGAAAATTGACCTAGCCAGCGCCCAGTTCAGGCTTCGCATCGAAGGGCGGCTCGCTCAGCTCGACCGACTTCAGTTGATTCGAGCTTGCATCGAACAGCACGATGCGCTCCTAGCCACCGAGCGAGGGCGGATTGACAGAGCCCGCCAGAGCCTGTCTCACCAGGTGGACTATGACCGAGTTGATGCTGTTGAAGAGGCGCGCGAGCGATACGGCACTTTAGCTCGTCACTATCGATACTTGCTGGAGAAGGCCGTCAGTAGCCAAGCATCTGGACCCGGTGAGGTCACTCCCGATGTGCTGCGCGAGCTGGTCGGCAAAGTTGACTGGCTTATGTCGCTTGCAGGAGCCAGCGACGTCCTCCACAACGGGTTCGATGTTGCGGGCGTCACCATCAACGATTCGTTCATCCCGGAGGTCTTCTACTCCGACGGTTCCAATGACCGGGAGATTCGGTTCGCGCGTGAGTACGCCAAGACACGACTTGGTCTGGGAGAAAACCGCAAGGACGTAGTCGAGGGCGAGTCGGAGGCCCTGTTGGAGTCAGTCGATTTCAACAACGCTTTTGAGACCGACCTTGGGTTCAACCTGTCGGACCTGTTCACGTCCATATCCGTGCTGGCCCAAGCTCAGCACCATGGTTTCGCCAAGGATCTGTCGCTTTCGTATGGCGCAAGCCGAGTCAAACTGGCAGAGAAGCTTGCCTCGGAGGTCAAGGACCTTGGACAGGAGAAGGCAGAGCGCATCGTTGCCTTCCTGACCCTCTCAGAGACCGGCCTTCTGCGACTGGCCGGCCGGGACGTCCAAGAGGAGGAGGTACCCTACTGGGAGCATAGCAAGCGCGTTCACCGATACGCCATCCGCCCACTGGTACGGCTCGGTGATGAGCTGCGCTGGGGCGCGGAGGCGGCAAGTCGCTGCATGTTCAATTGGATGTCGTCGGTGCGCGATGGCTACCTGCCTGCCGATTTCGGTTGGCCTAACATCGAACCCGCAGTTCGGCAGGTGAAGGCCAGCATCGAGAAGCGGCTGGAGTTCCGCAGTGAAGAGATCTTCCGCAGGCACACCTCGTTTGTCGCGCGAGGCATCGACTTTTACCGGAGGTTTCGGGATGAAGGATTCGAAGATGTTGGTGACTTCGACGTCCTCGCGTATTGGCCCGATCAAAATCTCTTGGTCGCGGTCGAATGCAAGTACAACCAGCCGGCCTACACAATGAAGGACGGTCGCCGGATTCGCGACAAGATTTTTGGGCGCAAGGACGACGACAAGGGCCAGATTGGAAAGGTGCTCCGCAGAGGTATCTTCTTGGAGCAGCACCGAACCCGAATGCTGGAGCTCCTAGGATGGCCGAAGCCCGCCGAAGTTCCAGAGCGCTATGTGGAGCTGTACGTCAGCAGGGACATCTACTACTGGATGGTTCACCCGCCCTACCGTGTGCCTACCCATTTCGTGAGAATTTCGACGTTGGATTCTTGGCTAAGCACCGAGCTCTTCACGGTCACAGGTCTGTCTTGAGCCTGTCAAATCAGGCCACCCCGCCTGCCACAGGTCGATCGGCAGGTCGATATTGCGGTGTGGCATCAAGCGTCAGAGGAGGGAGGCTCAGGCAGATGCCAAATACCGGCTCACCTGTGGCGAAGATAGTGGGAAAATTGACGTGGTTCACTATAGGCAATCATGGCGAAAGCAAAAACTAACTCGGACGAATTTGGCAAGCTGCTAGTGCAGATTAAGTCTTGGGCCATCCAAGCCATGTTTTCGGAGGATGAACTGCTGGAGCAACTCGTCCTCAAAGGTGGCAATGCCATGGCCTTAATCCATCAAGTCAGCGCGCGCGCATCCGTCGACTTGGACTTTTCTTTGAAACAGGATTTTGGTGACGCAATTGCGGAGGTCCAGTCTCAAATTGCTTCAGCGCTGAGCGAAAAGTTCGAGGCCGAGGGTTACCACGTCATAGATTTCTTGATGTGTGAAACCCCAAAGGCCATCTCGGATGACATGAAGCATTTCTGGGGCGGCTACAAAGTGGAATTCAAGCTTGTCACCGCTGAAGTTTTCAAGGCCAACTCCACTGACATTGAGGTTCTGAGAAGGTTATCGATCAATCTCGGCCAAGGCCCCAAGTTTTTGATCGATATCAGCCGCTTTGAGTATGTTGAGCACAAGCAAGAGTTCGATTTTGACGGCTACCTCATCTACGTCTACTCGCCCGAGATGATTGTTTGTGAAAAGCTCCGTGCAATTTGCCAGCAAATGCCCGAATACGGGCCAATCGTTAAGCGAACTCGTGGCAGCACCCCCCGCCCTCGTGATTTTCTGGACATCTTTGTGCTCGTGGACACGTTGCAGTTGGATATGACATCGAACAAGGCGGCTGAAATACTGGCCGCCATGTTCGAGTTGAAGAAAGTGCCGTTAGCTTTTTTGGGGAAGGTTGGGCAAACCCATGATTTTCACGCGGCAGCATATTCGTCAGTTGAAGCAACCGTTACCCCAGACTTCAAACTCAAGGAGTTCGACTTCTACTTCGCTTACGTGCTGAAGCTCATCGATAAATTAAAACCCTTTTGGGACAAATAGTCGCCAAGCCTGTTCATACCTGGTATCAGGCATGTCGTGGGCAAGATAGAAATCATGCACCATAGGTAGACGGCGTATCAAATCCAGTTGCGCAGGTTTGTAGCCAGCTCTTTCCAAGTAATACCCTATGGCTTGGTGATATGGGTAAGCAAAGTCGAGCTTGCGAAGCATCGGCACTAGCTTGTTCACTGAGACTCGGTCTTTCGCCAGTTCAAAAGCTTTGGCTACCTCGAATACACCTCCGGCATATGCTGGTCTCACCGTGATGTCAATCAAGGTGCGTTCCATATTAGTTAGCCGCGCTTGCACTACCCGGCCGTCATCGTCGTTTGCCGGCTGGACAACTACGCCCAGATGCCCTGTGCCCGCGCCGTTGAGTAGAAATATCTTTTTGTCACCTTGTTCAATCCAGTTGGCCGTCAGTCTCTCGGGACGTTTAAACGAATCGTCAATTTCTGATTGAGTGAGTTCAGGTGGATCTGTTGGCCAGGTTGCTCTCTCGTTCGTGAGATAGATGCTGTTGGGAACTTGTTCAGTTAGCCCAAGCATGCGCACAGCGGTGTAGTGGCTGAAGTGAACGTTTTTTTTGATATTCAGCAAAACTTGGAGCAGCGGAACATCCCCCCATACGTATGCAGTTTCACTGCGCTGAGGAAATGGGAACTCGTAGATCTTCAGCTTTGAATGGTCTTTAAGGAAAGAGATGAACTGGGCAGCCGTTGTGTTGGCAGCTAGGCGCCAAAAACTTCTTTGCGTCGTGAGAATATCCCTCACTTCCTTGAGCTTCAAAACAGGGTTAGGAAGCTGATCGAAGTGACTGACTATGTCTGCTTTGGCAATCTGAATTCGAGAGCGTGCCATAGTATTTCCTGATGTGTATGAACGTACTTGGCAGCATTGATGCTGCCAAGTATGAAGTAATCTTTTAATCTTGGCAAATACTGACCACCCAAGCTTCTAGATTGACCTATTGTGCTTTGCAGCGTTAACGCTGCAAAGCATAACACATTTTTTGTTAGTTTTCCGATCTCCTGGCTCAGCCGTGCGGCTCTAAGGTTCTTACCATTAAGAAGAAATTTAGAGGCAAAGCTAGCATCATCTGAGCACCCTCGAGCATTAAAATGAAGCATTAATGCTTCATTTTAATGCTCGGGTTGAGAAATATAGAGTTTACGGGCAAAGAAAAATGTGTTATGCTATGAAGCATTAATGCTTCATAGCACTAGTGCTTTTAACAATCGCAATAAGGAAACGGAAAGCGCTGCGAGTCTGCGGATCTGGCGAAGTGCAGAGACAAGCCAATATGCCGGCTGACGTACCCGTCGGAGAGGATGCCAGTTGAACGGTCACAAACCACACTGCGACGCGAATTAACACAGAGAGGTCTCTCACCTCGTCAGGGACGATCCTGAGCGGAAGCGCTTTTAGGGTTTGATCCGCCCAAGATAAAGCATCTGACGTTGCCCAAGTCCCGATGCCACCTCGAAGGATTCGCGACGTCAATACAGGTCATGGCGGACGGCGTGATCGTAATGCACGTTGATCTTCTCGATCTGCGCGGCATCCACTTCGGTTGGCACGTCCGCGAGCCTGGCCAACGACGCCATGACGTGGCCCACCGTCGGCAGCGTGTCGCGGTCAAGCTTTGCGCTTTCTTTCCAGAGCCCGGCGCGATTGACGGCTTTCCCGCAGTGAAGGAGGACCTCAGTCAAGACCAGATATCGCGGGTACAGGCCATTACCCCTGCCAGTTGGCGCATTCTCTGCCACGTTACCTTGCGCGACGCACCGTTCTCCAACTCTATTTGAGCCACGGCCGCAGACAGCACGCTCAACGGAGCCTCGTCAAGCACGGCCCGCATCTGTGCAATGTGCTTGGGAGGAATTGTGCCGGTGACCAGTGCGTGACGCAGGGTGGCGGGCGGTATAGGCTCGCTGTAGCTAATGCTGCCTGAACGTGCTGCCATTTCTAGCGCGTTGCCAGGTTGTTCATCTGATTTTGACTTGCGGATGCCCGTAACCCCCAGGCCGTAACCCAACACGTTAGCTAAGCGTTCGGCACGCGTGAGACTTAGATTGGCTAGCTTCCCGGTTTCAAGCGCGTTGATCGTTGCACGCGATAGGCCTGCCAACTCACCAAGACGTTCCTGGCTGAGACCCATGTCGGATCTCTGGCGTTTTACAACATGCGAAAGTTCACTGAGGATGGCCATGCTGGCACCATAGCAGAAGCCATAGGGATAGTCGAATATATTCGACTTCTGAATGACGAATGTATTTCACACTCCTTAGCTATTGATGCATTCTTAGCTGTACAGCAAATATAGAAGTTGAGTCCTCGAAATGGCACCGGCACACTTACGCGCTTGATCTGAGAAGAGGTGGCAGGCAGTCGGCGAAGTGCGGTTGAATTTTGGACATCGGCGAGATGATCTCCGGGTCGCCTGTGAGGGCGGCAAGCTGCATGGCTGTCATGGTGAAGATCGCATTAGAGTCTTTCAAGAATCGGATCATCAAATTCTCATCGTAGCCGGCGCTTCGCAGCTTCAACGGATGGAAGCCGGAATGCACGAACGAGTTCAGCGTCGGCAGAATCATTGCCCGGAATCCGTCGAGCATCTCAAAGCACCCCGACGGGCCAACATCGCGCAAAGCTTTGATCATTGATGTGACGCCTGGCAGCGCCTTGCCGGCCGCGAGCTCAGCGTCCAGCGATACTTCGGCATCGAGCGCCAAAAGATGCTTCTCTTCGGCGGCCCAAGCGAGCCAGATCGATCTGACCAGTGCCTCGAATTGGAGCCGCAACAAAGACGCTGCCGACGGATCGAAGCCTTCGGCCACCAACGTTCGAATCGCTCGCGCGTGCTGGATGCCAAGTTCGCCCGCGCTGAAACTAAGAACCGTGTCGAGCGCCTCTTCGTGCAACTCATAGGACTCTGGCCGCAGGATGTCGAGCGCCGCGAGGTCGAGCTCCACTGAACGCCGGAGCATCCCTTTCAAATCCAAGGTGCGCGGATAACTGGGCGACGGCTCGGGGGAACTCATGGGCATCAAGCATATCCTCGAATGTGCGGTTGGCAAGCGTATGCATACGCGTCACATTCGTGCTCTTTAGGCTTCACAGGAAATGCGATCGCAATCTACTCATGATCCAGTCGAACTCGACTTTGCCAAGCTCCCATCCCTTACGCCTGATGCCGACATCGACCTCATCCAATAGCTTGGTCAAAGTCAGATCGTGGCGTTCAATGCGCTTCCTTTCGGTGTAGTCGGTCAGTTGCTCTACAAGATCTATGCACATAAGGTACCGTCCACGGCGTTCCTCTTCAGTCAGGCCAACCACATAGCGGCCATCGACCTCACGTGCAGCAACTTTCGGTTGCGTGCCGGTCAGCGTAGTGGGAAATGGATCGTGAGGGAAGTCTTCTGGCACCAAGACTTCTTTTTCGTCGTCGGGAGTATCTTCCCCGGTCACATCGGAGGATTTCATACGCACTTCCTTGCGGTTTCTGTTGAACACAAAGGCCACAGCGCTTCAGAGAAAATCAAAATCCTGTGACCAATGACTCCCGTCTCAGACCTCTCCAGTGCATCTTCCGGATCGTCATGTTTCCGTCACGGATTGATTTTTGGTTTCTGTACCAAAGCCCATCCCTAAAATAATGCCTGGCGTTGCATTCTTTGCAGTCGTACCATCCCTCGCGGGACGGAGAATGTAACTTGGCATCAAACCAAGGTGTCAACTTTTCCATGTTCGAGCTTTTCTTTATCGAATAGGCTACCAGCGCACGCGGGAAATCTCTTCGTCCACCACGTCGAGGAATATGTCGGCCCTTTCTTCGGGCGTCAGAGTGTCATATTGAGGCGGCATACCGCCCAGCAGCATTTCAATGGCGGTCAGGCCGGCGTATATCTTTTGCGGGCTCCGCAAGAAACTCCAGAGCAAGGTCGAACTGACGTCGGCTTCAAGGTATTTCTGGATGATTTGCTTCAGCAGCGACTTGTCCAAGCGTTCATCGAGCTGAAACGCAGGGTAGCGCTGGTCATCGACTCGGTCTGGCGACGAAAGGAAAATGAATTCACCGGCGTGTGCGCGCTCATAAACCGCCTCGGGCGAGCACTTCAGATGATCCGCCATCTCCTGGACTGTCAGCACTCTGTATGGATGCATAAAGCGACCGGGATTCTGGCTGTCCATGATTGGTAGCGGCCGCCCGACAGCGGTCCAAACTTGCCACAAGGGCATTTGATCAATACTCCAGGGCGCAAGCACTCTAAGCCAGGTACCGAGGGTTGCACGCAAGCATGGCTCGCATAAATCGATTTCCACTCTATTCCCATCACCAAAAATCGAACCATAGCCCGCGTCAAAGCCAATGGACGTCATTTGTTCGAAATCGGACTCGGTACGATGGACTTCCTTGTCACATCGATCGCACCTGATTTGATCGACCACGCTGACTGCCTCAATACCTTTGAGCTGCACTGAATACTCCTGGCGAAATTGCAGATAACTAGCCTGCAGCGCCCGCGTGGAGGGACTCAATCAGGCGGATCACGTCGTACGCTCGGCCGTCCGCAACTGCTTTCTCCGCGGTTCTTTGACCAAATGGAGAAAGCTGTTCTGATCGGAACCAATGCAGCGCTTTCGGTAGATCGCTGCCTGATGCGTCATAGGCGGCTTTGATGACGAGGAGGTTTTTCCTGAGATGTACTTGGATCTTGGCCGTGCCTGGCCTCTCCGTGATTGCGCTTACAGACACTTGGGCATTCCGAGACAACATTTCGACGTCGATCCCGAGCAGACTGATGTATCGGGCCGGCGAGAGCATCGGTGCAAGCTCGGGATCCTGCAGGTCTTCAATGACGTTCCAATCTGTCGCGAGTTCCACCTGTTTATCCGTCAACAGCGAGATTTGTTCAAGCTGTCCGAGCAATCCGCGGAGCGCGACATATCCGCGTGGTTCTCCGTTACGCATGCCCTCGACCAGCTCTTGTTGAATGCGTTGCACATGCGCCATGCCGAAGTACTGAATAGCTTCAGTAATCGCGTCGTCCGGGATTGTGGTCATATGCTAGTTCCTTCAGTGTGTGCGGGCCTGCTCAACTCGCGATTGACGGAAGGTCCTCTGTTAATGTCGATAGATATTTCTCCCAGAGTGCCAAAGCATCTCGCTTCTCACGCATGTAGTCGTGCCTGTCATAGTGCTTGTTCTGAACACCGCTTAGACCGTGAGACTGAAGCTGCGCGCGATGGTCTTTAGAAACGCCTAACGACGCCAGTTTTGTTTCGATAGTGCGGCGAAAGTCTGAGAACTCAAAATGTTCTGCGCAAAGGCCCTCCGCTTCCAACTCGCGGCGGATCCGCAATACTTCTTTGGAAATCGACTCAGCATTGAGCGCGGTGTCTTGTCTTGAGCCTGGTAGCAAGTAGGATGAGTGGGCACTTTTTGCGTAGTTCACTAGCCACCGCACCTCTTCCATGGCGTGGGGGAGAAGGGGAAGCAGATGTTGCCGCGGGGTTACGCGGCGTCCTTTCCCATCGAAGAGCAGAATTGTTCCGGCTTCAAGGTCAACATGAGCAACCTTGATTGATACCACCTGCTCGGCACGCTGCCCGCCTAACAAAATGCACAGGCGTAAGCCTCTCTTCGCTATGGTGGGTTTGGTCTTCGATTGAATACGCCGCCATATCTCCTTGAACTCACCGTCGCGCAGGTAGCGAGTCCGGGCCGTCTGGTACTGTGCTAATGAGTCGATTCCGGAGATCGGATTTGATTCGATTCCATAGTCAAGTTGTGATTTGGGTGCTGACGGATTTAACTGTGCGCTTTGCGCGCGAGCATATGCGGCGTGCAAGTAGGAGCGCACTTTTCCTGCGGTTCGGCCGGAGGATTCGCTGATAACTTCCCTCAGAAAATTGGTGAATGCGATCGGTGTGATTTGTCGCGCTGGCTGGTTCGCCAGCTCAGAGGGGGCAACGAACCGCTCGAGCAGTTGCTCCACCTCTCGCGCAGAGGATTTACCGGTGTCCTTGAGGTGCCGGGCATATGAGCGGCACATTTGAATAAGGCTAAGGTTTGAAGGCTCTGTAGTTGCAGGTCTTGGGTTGTCCGCAGGCGGTGCTATTGCTGGAGGTGTTGGCGTCGGGGTGGCTATTTCGCCCCCATCGACGATGGGTGAGTTCTCAAGTGATACTCCTAGATTGGATGCCTGTTTTCGCGCTTGAGAAAGGGTCAGGTATCCAATCTGCTTTATTCTGGAATAAAGCCCAAGAGGAACGGCTTTTGATTGTCCAGCTGCACGGAGCGGCCTGTAATAGAAGCGCCGGGCTCCGCCTGGTGAGATCCGTAAAACCAACCGGCCCATCCCGTAAGCCCCATGGTCGTCACTCAACCACAGCTCACGGCCTGTCGAGTGGGCGAGTTGAGTTGATTTTTTTATCCTCGAGGCATTTAGTCGCTGGTGCATTGCTAACTCGTACCCAGTTACCGATTTCGTAATCGTCCTGTTGCTCCTTTGTTCGTCAATGTATGACTGTCGAGGAAAAAAATCCAGCTAAGTGACTGATTTAAAAGGGTATTTCTAAATCGGCTTGATGCGCTCTGAGACGTCTTGAACCCGCTTGATGCGATATGACGTTGGACTGTAAAACCGCTGGCATGACTCATAATCCTTTGGTCGAGTGTTCAAGTCACTCACGCCCTACCATTTAAATAAGCTATAATTTGAGGCTTAGCGGCTGTAGCTCAGTTGGATAGAGTACTTGGCTACGAACCAAGGGGTCGTGGGTTCAATTCCTGCCAGCCGCACCACTTTTATTAGTGATTTCAATAGCTTAGAGGCTCACCCCTCTAGGCTATTTTTCTTTGCGCCGGTGTTTTTAGTGGTTTTCCGGGGCTGTACGTCCACCAGCCGCTCAGCTATTCTGGAAGCTCATTCCGGAGGAGAGACATGGGATCACTGAACGTCGAGGACCACGGCGACTGGCTGAGTTTTGGCCTGTCGCACGCAGGCAGCACCATTCCGGTCAGGATTTCGCGCGAGGCGATGGAGGAGTTCTTCGGTGCCGTGCCGGAGCCGGACTCCCTCAAAAAAGCCTACGAGCGTGATGCTGAAATGATTCACGCCCGGGCCGCCGACCTGGTCGTGGCGGGCGTGAACTACACGCCAGACAATCCCCTGACGCTGAAAATGGAAGATTTCTAGAGGCATTCGCGGCCGGCGGCCATGAATGCTATGGTGGCCGGAGCATGAACAAAGCCTTTACCAAAGAAACCGACGCCGAAGACGACGAGCCGGCGCTCCCGCCGCTGCCCGCGGGCGGCAAAAACTACATCACACCGCAGGGCTATGAGCGCCTGCGCAGAGAACTGCTGGACCTGATCGACAACGAGCGCCCCAAGATGGTGGAAATCGTTCACTGGGCTGCCAGCAACGGCGATCGCTCGGAAAACGGCGACTACCACTATGGCAAAAAGCGCCTGCGGGAAATTGACAGGCGCATCCGCTTCCTCACGCAGAGGCTGGAGATCGCGGAGATCAGCAATCCCTCCCTCCATCACGGCAGCGACCAGGTCTTCTTCGGCGCGACCGTGAGTTATGCCGATGACAGCGGCGCCGAGCGCACGGTGACCATACTCGGCATCGACGAGGCCAACAGCGCCCTGGGGCAAATCAGCTGGATATCGCCCGTCGCCAGGGCGCTGCTCAAGTCGCGGGTGGGGGATGAGGTGAGCCTCGTGACGCCGCAAGGCTTGCAGACGCTGGAGGTGCTGAAGGTGGATTACCCGGCGCCTGATGAGCGTACGGCCGGTTGAGCAGCCCGCTACTAACCGGTCGACTTGGCTCGCTGAACCCGCAGCACTGAGGGCGTGCGCTTGACACTGCGCAGGGCCGAAGCCAGGTGCACACGGTCGCGCACCGCCACGCCAAAACGCAGGTCGGTCGCGTCGTGCGAGGGCTCCTGCTCCATGTCTACATGGGTGATGTCGGCTTCGGCGCTGGCCAGCGCGGCCGCGACGCGTGCCAACACGCCCTTTCCGTTGGACACCGTGACCAGCAGGTTGGTTTCAAAAGTGCGCACCGGCTCGTCCGACCAGTCAACCGCGATGAAGCGCTCACTGTCGCGATGCTGCAGGCGTTTGGCGACGGCGCAGTCGTCGGTGTGTATGACCAGGCCCTCTCCGCGGCCCAGGTAGCCGACGATGCCGTCGCCCGGGATGGGCCGGCAGCAGGGCGCGAACTGCACCGAGGCGCCTTCGCTGCCGTCAATCACCAGGGCGCCTTGCGACACCGACTCATGGGCGGTGTAACGCTCGCGGCTCATCAGCAGCGCGTTGGGTTTTTCACCGGTCTCGGCGAGCAGGGTCACGATGCGCTTTGCGACCATGCTGGCGATGCGTTTGCCCAGGCCGATGTCGGTCAGCAGGTCGGCGCGCGTGCGGTTGCCGGTAAAGCGCAGGATTTTTTCCCAGGTGGCGTGGTGGGCCTCATCGTCCTCGGGCAGGCGCTCGCGCTCTATACCCTCGGCGCGCAGCGCCTGGGCCAGCATTTTTTCGCCCAGGTCCTGCGATTCCGACAGCGCCATGGTTTTCAGGTGGTGGCGTATCTTGGAGCGCGCCTTCCCTGTGCGCACAAAACCCAGCCAGCCCGGGTTGGGGCTGGAGACGGAAGCCGTGATGATCTCGATAACGTCGCCGTTGTGCAGTTCGGAGCGCAGCGGAACCTGTTCGCCGTTGACCTTGGCGGCCACGGCGCGGTGGCCCACGTCGCTGTGGATGGCATAGGCGAAATCCACGATGGTTGCGCCGCGCGGCATGGCCATGATCTGGCTTTTCGGCGTGAACACATAAACCGCTTCGGGGAACAGGTCGATCTTGACGTGGTCCCAGAACTCGGCCGCGTCGCGCGTTTCATGCTGGATGTCGAGCAGCGACTGCAGCCACTGCGTGCCCAGGCGTTGCGAGGCGTCGCTGTCCGGGTCCGTGGCCTTGTACAGCCAGTGGGCCGCCACGCCGGACTCGGCCACCACGTGCATGGCCTCGGTGCGCATCTGGAACTCGATATTCGTGCCGAAAGGACCGACCAGGGTGGTGTGCAGCGACTGGTAGCCGTTGATCTTGGGGATCGCGATGTAGTCCTTGAACTTGCCGGGCAGGGGCTTGTAGAGCTGGTGCAGCACGCCCATCGCCGTGTAGCAGGCGGTCAGGTCCTTCACGATCACCCGAAAGCCGTAGAGGTCGGTGACCTGGGCGAAGGACAGGTGCTTCTCGTCCATCTTGCGGTAGATGGAATACAGCGTCTTTTCGCGCCCCGAGATCAGCACGGGCACCTGCGCGCTGCTAAAGGCCGACTCGACCTCACCCTGGACCCGCTTGATCACGTCGCGCCGGCGGCCGCGCGCCTTTTGCAGCGCCTTGGTCAGGGTGGCGTAGCGCCAGGGGTGCAGGTGCTGGAAAGACAGGTCCTGCAGCTCGCGGTAGGTGGTGTTCAGGCCCAGGCGGTGGGCAATGGGCGCGTAGATATCGAGGGTTTCGCGCGAAATGCGGGTCCACTTGGCGCGCGGGACGTCGCCCAGCGTGCGCATGTTGTGGGTGCGGTCGGCCAGCTTGATCAGGATGACGCGCACGTCGCGCGCCATGGCCAGCAGCATCTTGCGGAAGGATTCGGCCTGGTTTTCCTCGCGGGTGTTGAATTCCAGCTTCTCGAGCTTGGTCAGCCCGTCCACCAGTTCGGCCACCGGGGCGCCGAAGCGCTCTATCAATTCGGGCTTGGTGACGCCGCAGTCTTCAATCGCGTCGTGCAGCAGGGCGGCCATGAGGGCCTGCGCGTCCAGCTTCCATTCGGCGCACTGCTGCGCCACGGCGATCGGGTGGGTGATGTAGGGTTCGCCGCTGTTGCGCAGCTGGCCCAGGTGGGCCTCATCGGCAAAACGGTAGGCGCGGCGGACGTTGTCGATGTCGGCCGCGCTCATGTAGTCCAGCCTGGCCGTGAGCGCGGCAAAACTCGCGGCCGCGGCATTGGCGGCGGCCGGGGTCGATTTGCTGGCAACAACGGGCGAAAGCATGGCGCTCATGCCTTAAATGTATCGCGGCATGAAAAAAACCTGAAAAAAATGGACTTTGGAGGTCTGAAAATGAAAAAAGCACCGATATTCGGTGCTTTTTTGCGAGCCTGAACAGTGTTTCAGGAGGGGACTTTTTTCAGCATTTCAAGGCCGATCTTGCCGTCGGCGATTTCGCGCAGGGCGGTCACGCCGGGCTTGTTCTTGCTTTCGATCTTGGGGGCATGGCCCTGGCTCAGCATGCGCGCGCGGTAGGTGGCGGCCAGCACCAGCTGGAAACGGTTCGGGATTTTTTCGAGGCAATCTTCGACGGTAATGCGGGCCATGGTGATCTCCGGTGTGATCGATAAGGTGAAAAGCGCTGAAATCAGGGAATTTGAAGGGCCTGGAAGGTCTCGGCACGGGCGCGTCGCTGGGCCGAAAACTTGAGCCGCTGGGCATGCACAATGGTTTTCAGGTCGAAAACTGCCCGCTCAAACAACTCATTGATTATAACGAAGTCGAATTCCCGGGCCTGGGCCATCTCGGTGGCCGCGTTTTTGAGCCGCAGTTCGATGACCTCGGGGCTGTCCTCGCCGCGCCGCTGCAGGCGGGAGCGCAGTTCTTCCCAGCTGGGCGGCAGGATGAAGATCAGCACCGCATTGGCAAAAATCCGCTTGATGTTGATGGCGCCCTGGAAGTCGATCTCCAGGATCACGTCGGCGCCATGGGCCACCCGCTCCTCGATGGTCTGCCGCGAGGTGCCGTAGCGGTGGCCGTGCACATGGGCCCACTCCAGGAAGGCGTCGCGAGACACCATGCCGTCGAAATCCTCGGGCGACAGGAAAAAGTACTCCCTGCCGTGCTTTTCCTGCCCGCGCGGAGGGCGGGTGGTGTGGGACACCGAGGGCTGGATGCGCGAGTCCAGCTCCATCAGGGCCTTCACCAGGCTGGATTTGCCCGCCCCGCTCGGGGCGGCCACGACAAAAAGGTTTCCGGGATAGTCCATGCGTACAGGGCGTTGAGTGCTGAGTTATTAGAGGGGCGGGGCTGTCGGGCGTTACAGGGGCTTATTCGATGTTCTGGACCTGCTCGCGGATCTGCTCGATCAGCACTTTCATGTCCACGGAGATGCGGGTCAGCTCCAGGGAGGCGGATTTGGAGCCCAGTGTATTGGCTTCGCGGTGCAGTTCCTGGATCAGGAAATCCAGGCGCTTTCCCAGCTCCCCGCCGCCGGCGAGCAGGCGGTCGATTTCGTCGAGATGGGATGACAGCCGGGTGATTTCTTCCGCCACGTCGATCCGGATGGCGAAGGCGGTGGCTTCGGTCAGGGCCCGGTCCTGGGCAATTTCCGGCAGCGCGCCGCCGTCGGACAGGGCCATGGCCTCTTTCCAGCGCTCCAGGAAGCGGGTTTTCTGCTGCTCCACCAGCTTGGGGACCATGGGTACGGCCAGCGCGGCCAATGCCCGCAACTGCGCCGTGCGGTCCAGCAGCATCTCCGCGAGGCGGGCGCCTTCGCGTTCGCGGGCCGCCATCAGCTCTTTCAGGGCCTTTTTGGCCAGCTTGAGCAGCTCATCGCTGTAGTCGTGTGGTTTTTTGTCTTCATTCGTCGCAATTCTGAGAATATCTGCGACGCTGAGCGCCCCGGCCTGCGGCAGCCAGGATTTGATGCTGTCTTCCAGTGAGCCCAGGCGCTGCAGGGTGGCCGACGAGGGCGCGCGCAGGTTGCCCGACGAGGCGCTTTCGAGCGACACCCGCACTTCGACCTTGCCGCGCTTGAGTTTGCCGGTGAGCAGTTCGCGCAGGGCCGGTTCGGCCTGCCGGAGTTCGTCGGGCAGGCGGAAGGCCAGGTCCAGGAAACGGCTGTTGACGGAGCGTATTTCGACACCCAGACGGGAGTTGGCGTCCGGGCCCGATTCAGTTTCCGGGGCGGACTGCGCCATGCTCGATTGCACGGTTGCATAACCCGTCATGCTGTAAACTGACATTTGTAGATACGCTTTACTAGAGAGAGAACCAAGACCCAGGCCGACATTGTCACGCCCGGGCAGCCCCAAATTATGTCAAAGGTCAAGCCTGCACCGTTGCCGCCCGACACCGTGATTGGTGGCTATCGTGTTGTGCGAAAGCTTTCGGCCGGAGGCTTCGGGGTAGTTTACTTGGCCGTGGACAACGAGGGCCAGCAGGTCGCCATCAAGGAATACCTGCCGTCTTCCCTGGCCAGCCGCTCGCCCGGCGAACTGCTTCCCCAGGTCCAGCCTGAAAAACTCTCACTGTACCGCCTGGGACTCAAGAGCTTTTTCGAGGAAGGCCGCTCCCTCGCCCAGATTTCCCACGGTTCCGTCGTCAGCGTGCTGAATTTTTTCCGCGAGAACGAAACCGTCTACATGGTGATGAACTACCTGGAGGGTGGCACCCTGCAGGACTTCATCATCACGGCTCGGGAGCTCAAAAAGCAGAAGGTTTTCCGTGAATCGACGATCCGCTCGCTGTTCGACGAGATCCTGCGCGGCCTGCGCATCGTGCACCAGCACAAGATGCTGCACCTGGACATCAAACCCGCCAACATCTTCATCACCGACGACAACCGCGCCGTGATGATTGACTTCGGCGCCGCCCGCGAGGTGCTGAGCAAAGAAGGCAACTTCATCCGCCCCATGTACACGCCCGGCTTCGCCGCGCCCGAGATGTACCGCCGCGATTCCTCCATGGGCCCCTGGACCGATATTTACGCCATCGGCGCCTGCATTTACGCCACGATGCAGGGCTACCCGCCCAACGACGCGCCCCAGCGCCTCGAAAAAGACCGTCTGTCGCTTGCCCTGTCGCGTTTGCGCGGCGTCTATTCCGATAACCTGATCGAGGTTGTAGAGTGGTGCATGTCCCTCGACCCGCTGTCCCGCCCCCAGTCGGTTTTCGCCCTGCAAAAAGAGCTGAGCCGGGAAGGCGAGCGCCGCTACACCAAGCTCACCGTCAGCGAAAAGGTTCGCCTGCAGTTTGACAACATGGTGTCCGACACCAAAAAATCCGCGCGCAAGGCCACTGGCTACGCGACCAAATTCAAATGAAATTCTCAGTCTTTCAGGTCAGCCGCAAAGGCGGGCGCGAAAAGAACGAAGACCGCATGGGCTATTGCTACACGCGCGAATCGGGCCTCTTCGTGCTGGCCGACGGCATGGGCGGCCATCCTGAAGGCGAGGTGGCGGCCCAGCTCGCCCTGCAGACCATCTCGGCGCTCTACCAGAAGGAAGCGCGCCCCGTCATTGAAGACACCACCGAATTCCTCTCCACCGCCCTGATGGCGGCGCACCACCAGATCATCCGCTACGCCAGCGAAAAAGGCATGCTGGACACCCCCCGCACCACGCTGGTGGCCGCCATCCTGCAGGGTACGGGCGCCACCTGGGTGCACTGCGGCGATTCGCGCCTTTACGTCGTGCGCGACGGTGAACTGCTCACACGCACCCGCGACCACTCCTACCTTGAGCAGCAAAGCGCCGGCGTGATCAAGCTCGAGCGCATCAACCGCAACATCCTCTTCACCTGCCTGGGCTCGCCCACCAAGCCCGTCTTCGACGTCGCCGGCCCCGTCACCCTGCAGCAGGGCGACAAGCTGCTGCTGTGTTCCGACGGCCTCTGGGGCAGCCTTAGCGACGCCGAAATCGTGCGCCAGCTGGCCAGCAAGGGCGTGTCCGACGCCGTGCCCGATCTGGTCGAAAACGCCTTGCGCACCGGCGGCGAGCACAGCGACAACGTCACCGTGCTGGCCATGGAGTGGGAAACGCCCGACGCCTTCGAGTCCACCCGCGGCGTCTCCACCGACAGCATCATGGACGGCGTGTTCGCCTCGACCATCCAGGCCGGCGTGCTCGACACCATGGTCGACGACCTCGACGAAGCCACCATCGAGCGATCCATCGCCGAGATCAACGAAGCCATACGCCGCTCGGCCGCCAGAAAAGCCTGATACCGGGGCCGGCGCTGCCGGATCACCCGCTTTTCCCCTTGATTTTTTCACTTCGCTGAACCCCCGGCGTTTTTGCCAGAAAGCTATTCCGATGAGCCAGTTTGAACGAAGCGGCGCGCGCGCCGCCGACGCCCTGCGCACCGTGCGCATCACCCGCCACTACACCGCCTATGCCGAGGGCTCGGTGCTGATCGAGTTCGGCGGCACCAAGGTGCTGTGCACCGCCTCCGTCGAAGAAAAAGTCCCCGGCCACAAAAAAGGCAGCGGCGAAGGCTGGGTCACTGCCGAATACGGCATGCTGCCCCGCGCCACCCACACCCGCAGCGACCGCGAAGCCGCGCGCGGCAAACAAAGCGGCCGCACGCAAGAGATTCAGCGTCTGATCGGCCGCTCCATGCGCTCGGTGTTCGATCTGAAAAAACTCGGCGAGCGCACCATCCACCTTGACTGCGACGTGATCCAGGCTGACGGCGGCACCCGCACCGCCAGCATCACCGGGGCCTTTGTCGCGGCGCAGGACGCCGTCAACACCCTGATTGCCGGCGGCAAGCTCACGCAAAGCCCGATCATTGACCACGTCGCCGCCATTTCGGTCGGCATCGTGCAGGGCACGCCGCTGCTGGACCTCGAATACATCGAAGATTCCGCCTGCGACACCGACATGAACGTCGTCATGACGGGCGCCGGCAATTATGTGGAAGTGCAGGGCACGGCCGAAGGCGTGGCCTTCTCGCGCAAGGAAATGGATGCGCTGCTCGTGCTCGCCGAAAAAGGCATCACCGAGCTGGTCGGTCTGCAGAAGCAGGCGCTGGCCGGTTGAGCGCCTGTCACCATGAAAAAAATCGTTTTAGCCTCCAACAACCAGGGCAAACTCGCCGAACTCAAGGCCATGTTCGCGCCCCTGGGGCTAGAGCTCGTGAGCCAGGCCGAGCTCGGCCTGCCTGAGGCCGAAGAGCCTTTTCGCACCTTTGTTGAAAACGCCCTCGCCAAAGCCCGCCAGGCCTCGCGCCTCAGCGGCCTGCCCGCGCTTGCCGACGATGCGGGCCTATGCGTCGATGCCTTCGGCGGCCTGCCCGGCGTCGATACCGCCTTCTATGCCACCCGCTATGGCTACACCAAGGGCGACGACAACAACGTCAAGGCCCTGCTTGAGCAGATGGCGCACCTGGCGCAGCCTTCCGAACGCCGCGCCGCGCTGGTCAGCACGCTGGTGGCCGTGCGCTCCGACAAGGACCCCGAGCCGCTGATTGCCTCCGGTCGCGTGGCCGGACAGATTGCGCCCCAGCCCCTGGGCGACAACGGCTTTGGCTTCGACCCCGTGATGTTTATCCCCGAGTTCGGCAAAACCTTCGCGCAACTGCCGGTCGAGGTCAAGAACGCCAACAGCCACCGCGGCAAGGCCGCGCGCCAGATGATCGCGCTGATGCGCGAACAGTGGCTGCCCACACCCTGACACTCGCCATGGCGCCGCAGGACATCCAGCACTACATGCGCAGCGGCACGCTTCGGCTGGCCGCGCTGCCGCCGCTGTCGCTGTATGTGCACCTGCCCTGGTGCATTCGCAAATGTCCCTACTGCGACTTCAACTCGCACGAAGCGGTGGGCGAGATGCCCGAGCAGCGCTACATCGATGCGGTGATCGCCGACCTCGAAGCCGCGCTGCCCCTGGTCTGGGGCCGCACCGTGCACAGCATTTTCATAGGCGGCGGCACGCCCAGCCTGTTTTCGCCGCAAGCCATAGACCGCCTGCTGGCCGACATTCGGGCGCGTTTGCGGCTGGAGGCTGATTGCGAGATCACGCTCGAAGCCAACCCCGGCACCTTTGAGAAAGACCGGTTCAAGGCCTTTCGCGCCGCCGGCGTCACCCGCCTGTCCGTCGGCGTGCAGAGTTTTGACGACCAGCATCTCAAGGCCCTGGGCCGCGTGCACGACCGCGCCCAGGCCATCGCCGCGGTTGAGGAAGCCGCGCAGGCCTTTGAGACCTTCAACCTGGACATCATGTATGCGCTGCCCGGGCAGACGATGGAAAGCCTGGAGCGCGACATGCGCCAGGCCCTGGCCCTGCAGCCGCCCCACATCTCCATCTACCATCTCACGATAGAGCCCAACACCTACTTCGCCAAATTCCCGCCCGTGGTGCCTGAGGAAGACACGGCCTATGCCATGCTGGACAAGATTACCGAGATGACCGGAGCCGCGGGCCTGCAGCGTTATGAAGTGTCGGCCTACGCCAAGCCCGGCCACCGCTGTTTCCACAACCTCAATTACTGGCAGTTTGGCGACTACCTCGGCATAGGCGCGGGCGCCCACAGCAAGCTCAGCTTCGCGCATCGTGTGGTACGCCAGGTGCGCTATCGCGAACCCAAGCTCTACATGGAAAAAGCCCTGGCCGGCGAAGCCGTGACGCAAGAGACCGAAGTCAGCCGTGCCGACCTGCCGTTTGAATTCATGCTCAACGCCCTGCGCCTGCGCGATGGTTTTAAATTGCAGGATTTCAGCGAGAAGACCGGCCTGCCGATCACCGCCATCCAGCAGGGCCTCGAAGAAGCCGAGCGCAAGGGCTTGATAGAGCGGGATTTCGTGCACGTCAAACCCACGGAGCGTGGCTTTGATTTTCTGAACGACCTGCAGTCCTTGTTCCTGGCCGGTTAAACGGAAAAGCCCTTCACCACATGGAAACTCCAGCCCTTATTTTTCTCGTTGTCAGCTGCGCCGTCAGTTTCGGACTGGGCCGGCTCTTTGTGCACTTCCGCGACAAGAAACGCAAGAAGGCTGCCGAAGAGCGCGCGGCCGCGGCACTGCGCAACCGCCCGGCCGAACCCGAGTCGCTCAACAAGGCCAAACGCAAGCGTCAACTTCAGCAAGCCGCCAAAGACAAACGCTGATCATCGGCGCAGCGGCGGCCAGGCCGGCAGCATCAACCGCAGCTGACCCGCGTCACCCGACCCGCACCATCCACCGTGAGGTTCAGCCGCTCGGCATTGAACTCCATCGTCACCACCTGGTTGGGCCTGAGTGTCCGTACGGTCTTCGCCCCGGCACGCGTGCGCGCTTCATTCTCGAGCGCGGCATCCACATTGCGTCCCATGGCGAACTGGGCCGGCGCAGCGTTGCAGCGGCTTGACACGGGAGCGGGATCGGGTGCCTGGCCGGCGGGGGCGGTTCCGCAGGCCGACATCAGGAGCGAGGTGGTGGCAAGGGCTGCCAATATCAACGAACGCATGGTGCGGTCCTTTCGAACGGTGGACATATCCTGAGAAGGCATCGCCTGGAGCTTACCGCGCGACGACGCCATGACACATGGGACGCTTGCCGCTGTTTCTTGTAGGCGCTAGCCTTTTTGGGAGGGGAATGATGGCGGGCGTTCTGCGGTCCCCGTTATTGGTATTGGCGCGAACATGAGGCCGGGTCGGTTCCACGAATCCATGCTTGGGGCCTCATTTCCCGGGCACCGATGCGCTGTATGGAAGCCTTGTAGTAGGCCGAGTCGCCATAGACACATGCCAATGCAGCGGCCCAGTTTTTGTGAACAGGGTCGGGGTAGCGCTTGATGAGGTCGTCAAGGCTCTTTTTCATTCGCGGCCAATCAAGACGGGTTTCACGAGGGTCTGCGCCGCTGAAAGCAACGCTTGCGTACAACCTGGCGTAAAGAGACTCTCCCTCACTTGCTTGCAACTGCTTGGTCCGGCCAGTGATGAAGGCATCGACAGTTTCCCAGCTGCCTCCCCATTTGGGAACCAGTCGCGTCAAGGCAACTTCGTAAAAATCGTAGTAATTCGGCCAGCGCCTGGCGCCGTCTTCGAAAACGGAGTTCGGGTCTGATTTTCCTTGTTCCGCATCAAGACTGACCGCCAGCAGAAGGTTCTGCCATATAGGCGTTTGCTGAAACTCCTTGCGGGCTTCGAGAAGTAATTTTTCGGTATGAAGCAAGCCTTGCTGAAATGACTGCATGCCGCCGCCGGGCACATCTTTTGCCGGGCTTGATCCGCGCGCATTCCAGGCGAGCGCGTATTGGAGCCGGAGAGCCGCAAATGCAGGGAAGACAGAATCAGGATTTTGTCTCTGCCATTCCTTGATTCGGGCCCCCTGTGCGGCATCTACGCCCGGGGCAGGCATTTCACGCCGGAAGAACCAGTATGCGGCGCTGGCGCCTGGCTTGCCCGACTGGAATCGCCTGGGATCGCGTACCAGGCAGGCCAGGATTGCGTCAAGGTCGGTGAAGTTGGATGTCTGGTACAGGTGACGAAGGTGTGCAACGGCTTCATCGTGGTTGTTGTAGTTGATCTCGCTCAAAAGCGCACAGTCTTTCGAAGAACCAGGAGATGGTTTCGGCTCGAGGGGGCTTGCATTCGCATGGCCGACGGACAGCAAAACCACACTCGCCAGAATGGCCAGCTTGCGGCCGATTTTTTTGTGCAGTGTCATTCCGGCGTCGCGTATCGGCATGGGTCTTCCTGGGTGAAAAAAACAGATTGTGATGAGATTGAGCCACATTTCGATGCCTGGATGGCTTTGCGTAAGGACTCGATCTCAGTCTAACGTAGGCTAAATGAGAGGGACCGGCCGGCTGCTCGAGAGTCCCGTTTGGCTGGCTTCGCGGCCTGCCTATGCGGATACCCCGCCCTGGCCTCGATTCGTTCGCAGTCACTACAAACGATGCGGTTAAACTACCCGACTCGGAAGCGTGGCAGAGCGGTTGAATGCAGCAGTCTTGAAAACTGCCGAGGATGCAAGTCCTCCGTGAGTTCGAATCTCACCGCTTCCGCCACCTAAGTGGCATCGGCTTTAACGCCACTCAAATCCCGCACTCCGGTCCAGCCACCGTTGCTGCAACCGCACCTCAGTGCGCAGACATTCCCCCGTTCAATCTCATGGCTCGCAGCCAACACGGCGTTTGTCGCTGCTTGGATCCTGCCGGTTTGATGGGCCGTTCAGGCTTTTTCACCACTATCTGCGCGATTTTTTGGCCGGGTTACGCGACAACTAATTTGCAACCAAAAAGCCTCACTGGCCCGAGCTGTGGCAAGTCAAAGGTACTCTTTATGTCCCCGCGACAACAAAGAGACTCGAAAAAACGGAATTATTTCCTGGAACTATTGCCGCCCAGTTCTGAAAACCTTTTTCAGGACAGTGACGAATGCGGCGCGCAAGGCCATCATAGAAACATTCCGTTACAGCGTAGAAGGGCGCCCCAATCCCATGACAATTCCTGCTTTCCACCCCGAAGTCGCCGAAAAGGTGGCCACCGCTTTTGTCAAGGCAACCGCCGCCCGCTGGTCGTTTCCGCGGGTGGACATGCAAGACAGAGGGACATTCATGCTGATCAGCGTGGACGCCCTGACGCCGGACGCCCAGGAGATCGAGCTGCCGGTCAAAAAGTCGATCGCCCAAGCCTTGAACGAGGTTATTCCCACCCACCCCTCGCAAAAATTCGGCAACTGGATGGTGGTCTTTTTCCGCGACGGCAAGATGTACGAGACCGTGCATCCGAGCGAGTTCCAGGGCTAAACGCTTCTGGCCTACGCCGGCTTCCCGTCGCCGGCCGATTCACGCATCGCCTGCCTCAGGCGGCTGTTGTGTTGGGCTGCAACAACATTCCCCGGGTTTCGATGAAGGCAATCACCTCGGCCAGGCCGGCCTGGGTTTTGAGGTTTGTCATTACAAATGGTTTCAAACCCTTGGATGTGGTCCGCATGCGGGTGGTGTCTTTTTTCATCACCTCCAGATCCGCGCCCACATAAGGTGCCAGATCGGTCTTGTTGATCACGAACAAATCGCTTTTGGTGATGCCCGGGCCGCCTTTGCGCGGGATCTTCTCGCCGGCCGCCACGTCAATCACGTAAATCGTCAGGTCGCTCAGTTCGGGGCTGAAGGTGGCCGCCAGGTTGTCGCCGCCGGACTCCACGAAGACGACGTCGGCATCGGGGAAATCCACCAGCATGCGGTCAATCGCCTCCAGGTTGATGGAGGCGTCCTCGCGGATCGCTGTGTGCGGGCAGCCGCCGGTTTCCACGCCCATGATGCGTTCGGCATCCAGCGCACCGCTCACGGTCAGCAGGCGCTGGTCTTCCTTGGTGTAAATGTCGTTGGTGATCGCCACCAGGTCGTACTTCGCCTTCATGCCCTTGCACAGCATTTCCAGCAGCGTGGTCTTGCCGGAGCCCACCGGGCCGCCTATGCCCACGCGCAAAGGTGGAAGTTTTTTGGTGCGGTTGGGGATGTGGTGCAAGCTCATGGGGATACCTTGAAGATCGTGAAGGAGGGCGGCGTGGACGGGATCAGGAGCGGAACAGCCGCGAATACTGGGTTTCATGCTGCGACGACAGAATCGCCAGCATCGGCGAAAACGCCTGGCGCTCGCCGTCGGGCAGGCGAAGGGCTGTCTCGACGGCATCGGGGATGTCCCGGCTCAAGCGGGCCAGGATGCGCTGGCCGGCACTTTGGCCCAGGGGCACGGATTTGATCGCGGCCTGCATCATGTTCTCGGCCCAGCCAAAGGCATAGGCCAGCAGGCAGTCGCGCACGCCGGCGGCGGTCTGGGAGGCCGCCAGCGCATAGGCCACGGGATAGGTAGGCTGCAGCGCGGCACAGGCGGCTATGTGCGCGGCGCTGGCGCCTTCATGGTTGCGCAGCCATTCGAGCAGCGAGCGGCCCATTTGCTCGGCCTGCGCGCGCAGCTCGCTGGTCTCACGCGTTTGCAGCACCCAGGCGTTCAGTTCAGCGATGCGCTCCAGCTTCCCCTCGCGCCAGGCCGGAATCGCCAGGGCGATCACGGCCAGGTCGGCGCGGGTGAGGGCCAGCTGGAGCTGGTCGCTGAGCCAGCGCGCGGCCATGTCCTCGGTCGTGACCTCGCCGCAGTCGACGGCGGCTTCCAGGCCTTCCGAATAAGAAAAACCGCCCACGGGCAGGGCGGGTGAGGCCAGCCATATCAGCTGGAGCAGGCTGGACGCCGGCAAGGAGGCCGCGGGCGGTGTGGGCGTGTCCACGGGCGGCCTAGTGGCTGTGCGGCTTGTGCGGGTGGACCTGGATGGCCACGGGCTTGGCCTCGTGTGCATGGCCGTGATCATGGCCATGGTTGCAGCCGGGGCCGTGCACGTGCGGGACTGTTTCGCTTGCAGCGGCAGCACCAGGCGCATGGCTGTGCGCATGCTTTCCGTGGTCGTGCCCATGCCCATGGCCGCCCGAGCTGTAGGCGCCGCCTTCAGGTTCAAAGGCTTCTTCGGCTTCGTTCACGATCAGGTGCATGGCGCGCAGCATGTCGGCCAGCACATGGTCGGGCTCTATCTTGAGATGGTCGGGCTTGAGCTCTATCGGCACATGGCGGTTGCCCAGGTGGTAGGCCGCGCGCGTCAGGTCGAAGGGCGAGCCGTGCGAAGCGCAGGCGGTGATGCGCAACACCGCCTGCGGCGCGGCAATCACCCTGACCATGGAGCCGTCTTCGGCCAGCAGCACGTCGCCGCCGCGCACCAGCGTGCCGCGCGGCAGGAACACGCCTAATTGGCGGCCCAGCGAGTCGGTTGCGTCAAAGCGGCTTTTCTGGCGCACGTCCCAGTCAAGTTCGACGCTGGCGGCGCGTTTGACGAGCACGGGGGCGAGGCCCTGGCCGCGCGGGATGATCTTGCTGCAGGATGTCAGGGGTGCGGTGCTCATGCTAATTCCGTTCGATTTCGTTCAAGAGGCGTTTTCCTTCTTCGGACAGGAAAGGGCGCATTTTGGTCCATGGGATGAAGTGATCCAACTGGCAAGGACTCATCGCGTAGGAGAAAGGAAAACTAAAGCCAATCCCCTGCTTCTCTATAGCGGTAATGTACGCAGCCTTGGTCAAGGCTTCCTCGACGCATTCCCGCTCATCGGTAGGCAAGCCCTCTGGGGATTTTTTTCCACCCAGCAGCTTTGCCTTGATCATCTTTCCCAGGGTGGATTCCAGGTCCACCTTCTTGCGATAGGCGGTGTCCAGCCAGTTCGCAATGGGTATGGCCTTGCCTGTCGATGTGTCATAGGTCTGGTAAGACTGCCCATGATAAGGATGCGCTCCTCCGCAGTAACCGCCGTATGAAGTCTGGACGGACAAAACATCTCCCGCCCAGAATACGGCTTGCTGGTCAAGCTCGTCGCCCCAGGGATCCTCGAACCGGCCGGTCGCCAGGCTCCCGGCGACGCAGCGCAGGTGACTGTTGACGTTGTCGGCCAGGTCTTTTTGCAGCAATCTGTTAACCCGCTGTATTCCAGGCCCTTCCCCGCGGAGGCGAAGTGAATTCAAGGAAGGAATGCCGTTGACAAAGACCGTGTCAATCGAACGCGACCCCCATGTTTGTGTTTTGCGTACTTTGAGGGGCAACCTGGCCGTTCTACGGGCGTCATAGGATGTGCTCGAGACCGCGTTGATCGAGAGCGTTTTGCTTTCGTCCGCGCTCATCCAGATGCCTTGGAGTTTTCCCGGCTCGCAGTTGAAATAGGCGCGGCCCGTTTGTTTGCCTTTGGAGTCCGACTCCTGCCATTCGGTGGCGAGAGAGTTGGTCGACACCAGCACCAGATCCGAGAGATTTTCGCGGTAGTAATACCGGCCATAGGTTCCGGTGATTTCCATCGTGATGGGGATGGCCCCGAGCGTGCCCGACCAGATTCCCTCGCACGGGGCGGTCGCCTGCGACAGCGACGGCAGAAACCCTCCCGCCAACACGACGCACGTATGCATCCAGAACGTAAAAGGCTTGGGGCGTCTTGAGGCGTGCATCAGATCAGAACAGGGAACAAGCGTGCATCCTGGAGAGGGCCGGGCCCCGTCCGGGCTTCACAAAAACCAGTAGGCCAGCGCCGCCACCGCGGCGAAAAACAAGACCTGGATCCACCAGGGCAGGCCATCGGGCGCTTCGCGGCGCAGGCCGTGGGTGTAGGTCAGCGCGATCAGGTTTCCCAGGATGGCCGCGATCGATGTCTTGAACAGCAGGCCCAGCACGGCAAACAGCGCCGAGCACGCGGCAATGAGCTCGACCCAGTTGAAGACCAGATAGTCGTTGTGGTTCAACAGCGGCCGGACCAGCGACAGCGCCATGGCCTGCATCAGGCCCAGCAGGGCGCCCCAGATGGCGCCCATCACGGTGCAGACAAAACGTTCTTCCAGGTCCACGGTTTTTAAGGGGCTTTCATCTAAAAAAGAAAATAGCGTTGTGCCATCGGCAGGCTGCTGGCCGGCTCGCAGGTCAGCAGCTGGCCGTCGGCACGCACAGCATAGGTCTGCGGGTCGACTTCCATGCTGGGCAGGTAGGCATTGTGGACCATGTGCTGCTTGCGCACGCCGCGCACGTTTTTCACGGCGCTCAGGGTCTTGGCCAGGCCGAAGCGTTCCTTGACGCCGGCGTTCAGGCCGGCCTGCGAGACAAAGGTCAGCGAGCCCCTGGCGATGGCGCTGCCGAAGCTGCCGAACATGGGGCGGTAGTGCACCGGCTGCGGCGTGGGGATGGAGGCGTTGGGGTCGCCCATGGCCGCCATGGCGATAAAGCCGCCTTTGAGGATCACCGATGGCTTGATGCCGAAGAAGGCCGGCTTCCAGACCACCAGGTCGGCCCACTTGCCGGGCTCGACCGAACCGACCTCGTGCGAGATGCCGTGGGCGATCGCCGGGTTGATGGTGTATTTGCTGATGTAGCGCTTGGCGCGGAAGTTGTCGTGGCGCTCGCTGTCGCCGGGCAGCTTGCCGCGCTGCAGCTTCATCTTGTGCGCGGTCTGCCAGGTGCGGATGATGACCTCGCCGACGCGACCCATGGCCTGGCTGTCGGAGCTGAACATGCTGATCGCGCCGAGGTCGTGCAGCACGTCTTCTGCGGCAATCGTTTCCTTGCGGATGCGGCTTTCGGCAAAGGCCAGGTCTTCGGCGATGCCGGCGTCCAGGTGGTGGCACACCATCAGCATGTCGACGTGCTCGTCGAGCGTGTTGACGGTGTAAGGCATGGTGGGATTGGTGGAGGAGGGCAGGAAGTTCTCCTCGCCGACCACACGCAGGATGTCGGGCGCATGGCCGCCGCCCGCGCCTTCGGTGTGGAAGGCGCACAGGCTGCGGCCCTTGGTCGCGGCAATCGTGTTCTCGACAAAACCCGATTCATTGAGCGTGTCGCTGTGGATGGCAACCTGCGTGTCGGTTTCTTCGGCCACGTCCAGGCAGTTGCTGATGGCGGCCGGCGTGGTGCCCCAGTCCTCGTGCAGCTTCAGGCCGATCACGCCGGCGTTGATCTGCTCATGCAGCGCGGCGGGCAGGCTGGCGTTGCCCTTGCCCAGGAAGCCCAGGTTCATGGGGAAGGCGTCGGCCGCCTGCAGCATGCGCTCGATGTTCCAGGGGCCGGGCGTGCAGGTGGTGGCGAAGGTGCCGGTGGCCGGACCGGTGCCGCCGCCCAGCATGGTGGTGATGCCGGATGCCAGCGCTTCCTCGATTTGCTGCGGGCAGATGAAGTGGATGTGCGAGTCGATGCCGCCGGCGGTGACGATCATGCCTTCGCAGCTGATGATTTCGGTGCCGGGGCCGATGATCATGTCGACGCCGGGCTGGGTGTCGGGGTTGCCGGCCTTGCCGATGGCGGCGATGCGCCCGCCCTTGAGGCCGATGTCGGCCTTGACGATACCCCAGTGGTCGATGATGAGCGCATTCGTCATCACGCAGTCCATGCTGCCTTCAGCCCGGGTCTTCTGCGACTGGGCCATGCCGTCGCGAATGGTTTTGCCGCCGCCGAACTTGACTTCCTCGCCGTAGCTGCCGGCGCGCAAGGTGTAGTCGGCCTCGACTTCGACCAGCAGCTCGGTGTCGGCCAGGCGTAGGCGGTCACCGACCGTGGGGCCGAACATTTCCGCGTAGGCGCGGCGTCCAATCGTTGCCATCGTTGTGTCCTTGATTCAGAAAAATTTCGGTGCCGGCGTTGTGGGCTGGCCGGTGCGCGGCCCGTTGGTCTCACCGCCTGCCACCGGGTAAAAGAGTTCGCGCAGCGTGCCCAGGGCCAGGGCCAGCAGGGCCACTGCGCAGAGGCGATAGGTGAAGCGGGCCCAGCGCGCGCCCAGGCGGCGGAACACGCGGTCAACCACGGCGGCACACACAAAACACCACACGACGGACGCCACCATGAAGCCGGCAAAAAAGACGGCATAGTCCGCGGCGCCAGGGTGCGCCACGCCTACCGTCCCCATGGCGCCGCCCATGGCGGCCCAGTAGGCGATGTTCTGCGGGTTGGTCAGCGACAGCGCCATGCCTTTTTTCAGGGCGCCCTGGCCGGCTGTTGCCGCGCCGGCGTTGTCCATCGTGTGTTCGACCCGCGCGGCTTGCCAGCTGTCCCAGGACAGCCAGGCCAGGTAGGCGGCGCCCGCCAGGCCCAGCGGCCAGCGCAAGGCGTCGAATTGCATGGCCATGCCTATGCCTGCAAGGCCCAGGACCGCCCAGACGGCATCGCCCACCAGCGAGCCCGCCTGCACCTGGAAGGCCGGCCGGAAGCCGCCGCGCACGCCCTGGCGCACCGTCTCGGCAAATACCGCGCCGGGCGCGGCATTAAAGACCAGCCCCAGGAAAAACGCGGAGATGAACAGTGTCGTCATGGCTTTGCCCTGGGTTGGCGGGGCTCAGAGCCCGCCCTGGACCAGGCCGCGAAAGCCGTAGACGTTTCGTTCACCGGCGAAGTCCACCAGCTCGACGGTGCGCTGCTGTCCCGGCTCAAACCGCACGGCCGTGCCTGACGCGATGTTCAGCCGCATGCCGCGCGCCGCGTCGCGGTCAAAGCCGAGCGCGCCGTTGGTTTCGGCGAAGTGGTAATGCGAGCCGACCTGGATAGGCCGGTCGGCCGTGTTTTGCACGACGATGGTCAGCGTGCGCCGGCCCGCGTTAAGCGTGTGGTCCGCGCCGTCGGTGATGAGTTCGCCGGGAATCATGCTGCGTCCTCAGGCCAGCCGGGCCAGCAGGGCCACACCGAAGAGCGCGACGGCGCCGCCGGCCGCGCGCGGCAGCCATGCATTGGCGCTGCGCAGCGCCCAGCCGGCACCCAGGCCCGCCAGGTGCAGCAGTACAGTGGCGGCCAGCATGCCCGACAGCGTGACCAACGCGCTGGGCGACCCGGCCAGTTCATGACCATGGGCCAGGCCGTGGAAGACCGCGAACATGCCGACGATGAGCGCGGCCGCGAAGCCGGGCACATGCCAGCGCGTGACGACCAGCAGGCCGGTGACCAGCAGCGAGGCCGCGATCATGGGCTCCACCGCCGGAAGCTGCAGACCCTGAAGGCCCAGCACTGCGCCCGCCAGCAGCATGCCGGCAAAACCCAGCGGGCCCCACAGCAGCCCAGGCCCGGCGCGGCGCGCAGCCAGCGCGCTCCACAGGCCCACGGCCACCATGGCCGCCAGGTGGTCCATGCCCGTCAGCGGGTGCAGGAAGCCGGTCATGAAATCCAGGTGCGAGTGGCCGTCCACGCCGGTGTGCGCAAAGGCGGCGGCGGGCAGCGCAGCCGCGAGAGGGAGCAAGGCGCGCAGGCTGCGGGATGAAGGCATCAAGGAAAAACTCACGGCAATCTCCTGTTGAGCGATGTGGCAGTTTGAGGCGAAAAATGGGGTGCGGCGCTCAGACGATGGGCTGGTGCACGGTGACCAGCTTGGTGCCGTCGGGAAAGGTGGCTTCGACCTGGATGTCGGGGATCAGCTCGGGGATGCCGTCCATCACGTCGGCGCGGGTCAACACCGTGCGGCCCTCGCTCATGAGCTGGGCGACGGACTTGCCGTCGCGCGCGCCTTCCATGACGGCGGCGCTGATCAGCGCCACGGACTCGGGGTAGTTGAGCTTCAAGCCGCGGGCGCGGCGCCTTTCGGCCAGCAGGGCAGCCGTAAAAATAAGCAGCTTGTCTTTTTCGCGGGGCGTCAATTCCATGGGGCTCTCTCAGGGCAGGCTGCCGGCTTGGGGATGCTTGCCGGGGTGCAAGAATGGTGCCATAAGAAGCCGTCCACGGTCCAGCCTGGCCGGGCTGAGCGGGGGCATGGCACAGAACATGCACTTGAGCAGGGTCAATCACCACGCGCCCGGCGCATCTGCCCACCCATGGACGCCCCGCTCACGCCCCTGCCGCCGCCACCGCCGCCCGATGCGGCCACGGCCGCGCCGTTGGCGGCCGGCGTCGAAGCGCCGCTGCAGCGCATCATCAAGGTCAGGCGCGACTACAACAGCTGGGTGGCCAGCGAAACCATGGAAGACTACGCGCTGCGCTTCACGCCGCAGCGCTTTCGCAAGTGGTCGGAATGGCGGGTCGCCAACACCGCTTTCGGCGCGGCCTCTTTCCTGATCCTGGAGGCGGTGGGCGCCACGCTGCTGGTCAAGTACGGCTTTACCAACGCCTTCTGGGCCATCGTCGCCACCGGCCTCATCATCTTCCTGGCCGGCCTGCCCATCAGCATCTACGCGGCGCGCTACGGCGTGGACATGGATTTGCTGACGCGCGGCGCCGGCTTCGGCTACATAGGCTCCACGCTGACCTCGCTGATCTACGCCTCCTTCACCTTTATCTTTTTCGCGCTGGAGGCGGCCGTCATGGCCTATGCGCTGGACCTGGCGCTGGGCATCCCACCCAGCTGGGGCTATTTGATCTGCGCGCTGGTGGTGATCCCGCTGGTCACCCACGGCGTGTCGGCCATTTCGCGCCTGCAGGTCTGGACGCAACCCTTGTGGCTGGTCATGCTGGTTGTGCCCTTTGTGTTTGTGCTGCTGCGCGATCCTGGTGCTTTTTCCGGCGTGCTGCACTATGGCGGTGAGAGGGGCACGGGCGGCGAGTTTAATCTGCACCTATTTGGTGCTGCTCTGACGGTGGGTATCGCGCTGATCACCCAGATGGGGGAGCAGGCCGACTATTTGCGCTTCATGCCGGTGCAGACGCCGGCCAACCGCTGGCGCTGGTGGGGCGGTGTGCTGGCCGGCGGGCCGGGCTGGGTGCTCCTGGGCGTGGTGAAGATGCTGGGCGGCGCCTTCCTGGCCTACCTGGCGATTTCCAACATGGTGCCGCTGGACCGCGCGGTGGACCCCAACCAGATGTACCTCGCGGCCTACGAATACGTGTTTCCGCACTACGGCATGGCCGTGGCCGCGACCGCGCTTTTCGTGGTGGTGTCGCAGCTCAAGATCAACGTCACCAACGCCTACGCGGGCTCCCTGGCCTGGTCGAATTTTTTCTCGCGCATCACGCACAGCCATCCGGGGCGCGTGGTGTGGGTGGTGTTCAACACGCTGATCGCTTTCATGCTGATGGAGATGAACGTGTTCCAGGCGCTGGGCGACGTGCTGGGCCTGTACTCCAACATCGCGATTGCTTGGGTGATGGCGGTGGTGGCCGACCTGGTCATCAACAAGCCGCTGGGCCTGAGCCCGCCGGGCATCGAGTTCAAGCGCGCGCACCTGTATGACATCAACCCGGTCGGTGTCGGCGCCATGGCCCTGGCCTCGGTGTTGTCCATCACGGCGCACCTGGGGCTGTACGGCGAAATGGCGCAGGCCTTTTCCGCGGTGATCGCCATGGGCACGGCGTTTGTCACGGCGCCGCTGATTGCCTGGGCGACCAAGGGCCGTTATTACATCGCTCGTAGTTCAGTTGCTGCGGCTGGCGAGGGCGCCTACAAACGTTATGCGACGCAGCAATGCGTGATTTGCGAGCGTGCCTACGAGGGCCCGGACATGGCGCATTGCCCGGCCTACCAGGGGCCCATCTGCTCGCTGTGCTGCACACTGGACGCGCGCTGCGGCGACCTGTGCAAGCCGCATGCGAGTTTGTCGGCCCAGTGGTCGGGGGCGTTGCGCTGGCTGCTGCCGCGCCGCGCCTGGCCTTACCTGGACACCGGGCTGGGCCACTTCCTGCTGCTGATGCTGATCATCGTGCCGCTGCTGGCCAGCGTGTTCGGCCTGCTTTACCACCAGGAACTCAGCGCGCTGACTGATTTGACGCCGTCCGAGCCGGCCCTGAAGTCGGGTTTCCTCAAAGCCTATATGGCGCTGCTGGTGATCGCCGGCCTGGTCGCCTGGTGGCTGGTGCTGGCGCACAAGAGCCGGCAGGTCGCGCAGGAGGAATCGAATCGCCAGACGCATCTGCTGATGCGCGAGATCGAGTCACACCGCCAGACCGACGAGGCGCTGCAGCAGGCCAAGCAGGTGGCCGAGGAGGCGCGCCATCACGCCGACCAGGCCAACCAGGCCAAGAGCCGCTACATCAGCGCCATCAGCCACGAGCTGCGCACGCCGCTCAACAGCATCCTGGGTTATGCCCAGCTCATGGGTGAGGACAACGCCATCCCGCCGCACCGCAAGCAGGCCGTCAGCGTCATCAAGCGCGGCGGCGAGCACCTGCTGTCGCTGATCGAAGGCACGCTGGACATCGCGCGCATTGAGGCCGGCAAGCTCACGCTCAACGTCAAGCCCATGCAATTCGCCGACTGTGTGCATGAGATGGCCGGCATGTTCGAGCTGCAGGCCGCGGCCAAGGGCCTGGCCTTCCACTTCGAGGCCAGCGGCAACCTGCCCGAACTGGTGCGCGCCGACGAAAAGCGTGTGCGGCAAATCCTCATCAACCTGCTGGGCAATGCCATCAAGTTCACGGTGCAGGGGCAGGTGACCTTCCGGCTGCGCCATGCGCGCGAGATGGCCTACATCGATATTGAGGACACCGGCCCCGGCATGCGCGAGGCCGAGCTCGCGCGCATCTTTGAGCCCTTCGCGCGCGGCGCGGCCGCGGGCCAGAGCGCCGAAGGCACGCCCGGCGCCGGCCTGGGCCTGACCATCGCCAAGATGCTGACCGACCTGATGGGCGGCGAGATGACGGTGGTGAGCACGCCGGGCCAGGGCTCCGTCTTCCGCATCCGGCTGTTCCTGCCCGAGGTGCATCTGCCGGCGGGCGCCGCCAGGGACACCGCCGCCCCGCCGGTGCGGCGCCGGCCGCACGGCTACGAGGGCGTGCGCCGCAAGCTGCTGGTCGTTGACAACGAGGAGCCCGACCGCGAATTGCTGGTGCAACTGCTGCAGCCCATGGGCTTTGAGCTGCGCACCGCCGCCAGCGGCCACGACTGCCTGGACCTGCTGGCCGCCGGCTACCAGCCCGACGTGATCTTCATGGACCTGGCCATGCCGGGCATAGACGGCTGGGAGACGCTGCGCCGCGTGCGCGGTTCCGGCCATGAAGGCATTCACCTGGCCATTGTGTCGGCCAATGCCTTTGACAAGGGCATGGAGAACGATGCCGGCATCCTCTCCGAAGACTTCATCCTCAAACCCGTGCGCCACACCGAGCTGATCGCCTGGCTGGAGCGGCGCCTGTCGCTGGTGTGGTGTTATGAAACGCCGGCCGCGGAGGCTTCGCCCGCGGCAACGCCCCCGCGGCGCGTGCTGCCGAACGACTCGCAACTGGCCGCTCTGCAGGAGGTGGTCAGCCTCGGCTTTTACCGCGGCATCATGAACATGCTGGCGGAAATTGAGCGGCAGCAGCCGGACACCGCCGCGTTTGTCGACGACATGCGGGTGCTGGCGCGGCAGTTCCAGTTCGAAGCCATGGGCCGCCAGCTCGCCAACCAGGAGGCCGACCATGAGCCGCGTGCTTGAAGATTCCCCTTTGCTCAACCGCAGCCTGGACCGCACGCTGGACCGGGCCAACAGCGACGTCGTGCTTATCGTGGACGACGTGCCCGATAACCTGTCGGTGCTGCACGACGCCCTCGATGAATCGGGCTACACCGTGCTGGTGGCCACCAGCGGCGAGGCCGCGCTGCAGCGCGCGCTGCAGGCCAGGCCCGACATCGTGCTGCTGGACGCCATGATGCCTGGCATGGACGGCTTTGAGGTCGCCAAGCGCCTCAAGGCCATGGCCGAGACCCACCACATCCCCATCATCTTCATGACCGGCCTCACTGAAACCGAGCACCTGGTGGCCGCGCTGGAGGCCGGCGGCGTGGACTACGTGACCAAGCCCATCAAGCCCAAGGAAGTGATGGCGCGCATGGGTGTGCACCTGCAGGGCGCGCGCCGCGCCCGCCAGGAGGCGCGCCAGGCCGGCCAGGCGCGCAACGCGCTGGACGCCTTCGGTTATGCCAGCATCACGGTGCGCATGGGCGGCTCGGCCGACGGCCGGCTGGTCTGGCAGACGCCGCTGGCGCGCGAGCTGCTGATGCGCTACTACGGTACCTCGGCGCCGCAGACGCCCGAACCGGTGCTGGACTGGCTGCGCAGCCACATGGCGGACGCGGAACGCCAGGTCGAGCCGCCGCGCCTGGCGGTGGAGCAGGGGCCGCGCCGGTTGACCTTCCGGCTGCACCGGCAGACCGGCGACGGCGAAGGCGGCGTTGGAAGTGGAGGAGGTGTCAGCGGCGACTGGCTGATCGTGATGCGCGAGATCTCCGACGATGCGGTGGTGGAGGCCATGAGCCTGAGCTTCAAGCTCACGGCCCGCGAGGCCGAAGTGCTGTACTGGGTGGTCAAGGGCAAGACCAACCGCGACATCGGCGACATCCTGGGCTCCAGCCCGGCCACCGTGAAGAAGCACCTGGAGCGCGTCTACGCCAAGCTGGGCGTGGAAACCCGCACCGCCGCCGCGGGCATGGCCATGAACCGGATCCGGCAATTGCACCCGCAGTTTGAAGGCTAAAGATAGAGCCCCCACGCTTGTCGCTTCGCGTACTGCGCTGCCCCCCGAGGGGGCGCTGCGCCTGCGGCCCGGCAAAGCCGGTTCCGCGGCCCCTACTTGCAAGAAGACAGGGCCCGCCGTTGGCTGTGCCGGGTCAAAAGCGCGATTTGCGTCGGGCGGTTATAATGAGAGCTTCGGTAAAGCATCAGCTTTTTTCATCGAAGCCTTTTCCCAACAGGTTTCCTTCTCAATTGCGGCGCTTCCCAGAGCCCGAATCCACAGTGTTTTCAGTGCCCATACAGCCCTGAACCCTCTCAACATTGTTCCGTTTTCCCGGCGAGCACTATTCCCGACAGTGCCCACGCATGGCTCAACCAGCCCAGCCCCTGCCAAGGGCCAGGTGGGTGGACACCGAACACCCGCCGGCTTGCTCGCAAGCCGATTCTCCTTATTTATCAAGCCGGGACACATACCCGGCATGGACTTTTTATGAACGTAGATCACACCAAAATCGCGGTGGGCAAGTACCTTGTCTCACCACTGGCCAAACAGCAAGGCGAAGGCTACGCTGCATCGGTCTCCATCCGCTCAGGCCGCGGCAGCGCCACGCACGACCGCGTGCTGCGTTTCAGCGGCCTCTTCGACAGCGCGGCCGCGGCCGTGCATTACGCGACGGAACACGCCCTGCGCTGGATCAATGAGCGCTCGGCGCCCGCCTGCGCCTGAAGCCTTGCCCGACGCAACAGACATCATCGACAATTTTTTCAATTCCCTAGGAGTTACATCATGGCCAAAGAAGAACTGATTGAAATGCATGGGCTGGTCGACGAAGTGTTGCCGGATTCGCGCTTTCGCGTCACGCTCGACAACGGCCACAAGCTTGTGGCTTACACCTCGGGCAAGATGCGCAAGAACCACATCCGCATCCTTGCCGGCGACCAGGTGTCGCTGGAGCTCTCGCCTTACGACCTGAGCAAGGGCCGGATCACCTTCCGACACATCGCAGGCCGCGGCCCAGGCCCCGCGCCACGCCAGGCCCGTTAAGCCGGCGGCTCGCCGCGCCACAAAGCACAAAGCCCGGCAGGTGGAGATTTTTCTCCGCCTGCCGGGCTTTGTCATTTTTCCAGCGCTATTTCAGTGGCGGCCGGTCGCCATGTGTTCGGTCTTCTTGTTGAGCAGCACCTCGGGTTCCTGGGCCTCGACCCAGCTCTCATTGTCGAGCCCGGCTTTGAGCCTGTCGGTGTCCAGTTCGTTGGTCCATTTGGCCACCACTAGCGTGGCCACGCCATTGCCGATCAGGTTGGTCAGCGCCCGTGCCTCCGACATGAAGCGGTCTATGCCCAGGATCAGTGCCAGTCCGGCCACGGGCACGGTGCCCACGGCCGACAGCGTGGCGGCCAGCACGATGAAGCCGCTGCCGGTGATGCCGGCCGCCCCTTTGGACGTGAGCAGCAGCACCGCCAGCAGCGTGAGCTCCTGCGTGAGCGTCATCGGCGTGTTGGTGGCTTGCGCGATGAACACCGCCGCCATCGTAAGGTAGATGGACGTGCCGTCCAGGTTGAAGGAGTAGCCGGTCGGGATCACCAGGCCCACGGTGGTCTTTTTCGCGCCCAGGTTCTCCATCTTCTCCATCATGCGCGGCAACACGGACTCGGAGGAAGAAGTGCCCAGCACGATCAGCAGCTCTTCCTTGATGTACTTGATGAACTTCCAGATGCTGAAGCCGTGGATGCGCGCGATGGTGCCCAGCACCACGAAAATGAAGATCAGGCAGGTCGCGTAGAAAGCGGCCATCAGCTTGCCCAGCGACACCAGGCTGTCGACGCCATAAGCGCCTATGGTGAAGGCCATGGCGCCGAAAGCGCCTATGGGTGCCACCTTCATGATGAAGCCGACGATGGTGAACAGCACGTGCGAAGCCTTCTCGACGAAATCGAACACCAGCGTGCCGCGCCCGCCGAAGCGATGCAGCGCGAAGCCGAACATCACCGCGATCAGCAGCACCTGCAGGATTTCGCCCTTGGCGAAGGCGTCTACCACGGTAGTCGGGATGATGTTCAGGATGAAGTCGGTCGTGCCGACCATCTTCCCGGGGCCGGTATAGGCCGCGATGGCCTTGGTGTCCAGCGTGGAGACGTCGACATTCATGCCCTGGCCCGGCTTGAACACGTTGACCAGCACCAGCCCGATGATCAGCGCGAAAGTGCTGACGACTTCAAAGTACAGCAGCGCCAGGCCGCCGGTCTTGCCGACCTTCTTCATGTCCTCCATGCCGGCGATGCCGATCACCACGGTGCAGAAGATGATGGGCGCGATCATCATCTTGATGAGCTTGATGAAACCGTCGCCCAGCGGCTTCATGTGCTTGCCGGCCTCGGGGTAAAAATGCCCCAGCAGCACGCCGGCGATCACGGCGCAGATCACCTGGAAGTAGAGTGATTTGTAAAGGGGCTGCTTGCGGCTTGTTGTCGTCGTTGTGTTTGTTGTCATGGCCGGGGCGCGTCAGGCTGTGCGCGGTGGTGATCAGGCTGTTCAATATAGCCCTGCCATGTGATTTGTCCAATGTGGGAAACCACAGATCACAATCTTTACGCAATCCGCCCGGCGCGGGATGAAACCCTCAGCCGGCGTTGCTGCCGCCGCCCGCGCCAGTGGCCGGCGGGCGCGCCATCCAGGCGATCAGCGAGGAGCGCATGGCCTCCTCCACCGACATGTCTATGGGCTGTACCCAGTCGGCCGGTACGAACACCGTATAGCCGCCGATCATGTAGCCCATGGGCAAATACACCGCCACGCGCTCGCCGGGCAGGAAACCGGCGGGCAGGTCGGCGAAGCTGCGGCGCGTGATCAAACCCACGATTTCCATCGCATGGCCGGGCATGCGCAGGATTACCACGCTTTGCTCGCCCTGTTTGCCGGAAGGCGAAAAGTAATCGGCAAAGCTCTTGAGCGAGGAGTAGATACTTTTGACGACCGGCAGGTTGGTGAAGGGCATTTCCGCGAAAGACAGCAGCTTGCGTACGCTCTGCTTGGACACCAGGTAACCGATCACCAGGATGCTCAGCACGCCGAACACCAGGCCCAGCCCCGGAATGTAAAAGCTGCCGATCAGCGGCCGCAGAATCCACAGCGCCGCAGTTTCCATCCAGGCCAGGAAGATATACAGCAGGTAGACCGTCAAGGCCACCGGCAGGATGGTGATGAGGCCGCGAAAGAAATATTTGTAAAGGCTTTTCATGGATTCTTTATTCGTGCCGCCGCGCAACATGCGGGCTTGGCCATGCCTGCAATATAACCATTTCAGTTGACGCCTCCGCCGTCCGGCGCCTGTCGGCCTTCTCCTACATTTTTCGGGTACTAATCACCGCAGCCTGTCATATTTCCATGCTTAAACTGGCGGCATTGCAAATAACCCGATATGGAACCCGACGTGGCTGCAGAGATGAAACCGGACACTGGCCCGCAAGCCTTTGCCGTTTCGTTTTTTCCCTCGCCATCGCCGTCATTCCTGCCGTCAGCCCTTGCGCTGAAAGTTACGTTTGCATCCCTTGATATTTTTTTGCCGCGCTCCAAGCTGCGCTGCAAGGCCACGTCCGGCCTGCCCGGATATTTTTGGAGGATTCCCGTTCCATGAGCCATTCCACACTGGTCAACGCACAACTCAAAGCTCCCTTGCGTTCCCTGGCCCTCACCGTCGAGGAGCCCGCGCCCGGCGAATTCTGCTGGCGCATTCTTGAAAGCCGCGAGGACCCCCGGGTGTTCGAGTCGGTCTCCTCCTCCGACATCACCTTCGAAGCCTATGACACGGCCTTGGCCACCGGCTACGGCGAGTTGCAGCGCCTGGTCGGCCCGGACCTCCAGTATGGACCGCGCAGCGAGGACGACTTGCAGGCCGAACTCTTCGCCGCGCCCGCACCCAAATCCCCCGCCAGCGGCTCCGACAAGCGACCCGCCACCAACGGCCACCTCAAGCCGGGCGCGGTGCCGGCATGAAGCGCGACCTGGAGGCCGACTACGCACGCATGCGCGCGCAGCTGCAGGCCTTGCAGGCGGCGCCGGTCAAGGATTTCGCGAAGATTGACCAGCTCATAGAGGCGCTTGAAAGACTCCAGCTTGCCATCAAGGCGGAGCATGGCATCCGGGGCAACAATCCCCTTGAATGAGGGGCTCGAGGGCGGTGCCCTCATGCCGGTAGCATGCATCAGCCCGTGAGCCTCGTAGCATTTTGTGACCTCGCTTGTCCTACACCTCGCGCTGTAGCAGGCCGACGAAAACACCCCCGCTCCTCGCCGTAAATTGGACTTAGCTGGCAATCAGGCCAGCCATTTACCAACCGATTGCCTGTGATGGGCATGACCTTAGGAGTACACCATGAGAGTATCGAAACCCCTGGCTTCCGTCGTCGCTGCAGCCGCCGTGGTTGGCGCTATCGGCCTGGCTTATGCCCAGGACACCAGCACCACGACGCCCGCCACGCCGGCAGACCAGACCATGCAGAACCAGGGCAGCACAAGCCCCAGCACGCCTTCGACCAGCACGGACACGGCCGTCACGCCGACCGAGCGTCCCGCACAGGCTGACCGCAACTAAGGCGAGCCCGTCATGCATTTCCGCATGAAAACGCTCCGGGTCGCTTTTGCGGCCCGGAGTATTTTGTGCGGCTTGCTTTATTCAGTCCACCATGCCTGCTCCCGTGCCTGATCTTCAGCCGCAGCCCGCTGCTGCAGGGCCGGGGCCGTCGGGCACGCGGCGTTCCGATATTTTTGACGGCATCAAACAAGGCGTTCTTTGGGGCGCCGCCATCGCGGTACTGGTCTTGCCGCTCTTCCGGCCCAATCCCGTTGCGCCTACACCAGTGCATGCCGCCGTCCAGGCCGATGTTTCCCGGCAAACACCGCGCTTCGCGGACTTCGGCGGCGAACCCGCCTCGGCCGAAGCGCGCGAAGTCGCCAACTGGGTCGTCACATCCGGCGACAACAGAAAACTCTTTTTTGTGATTCTCGACAAGCTCAACACCAAGGTGTTTGTCTTCGAGCCCTCGGGCAAGCTGCGCAGTGCCACGCCGGTGCTGATAGGCGCGGCGCGCGGTGACGACTCGGTGGACGGCATAGGCGGCCGGCCCATCGCCCTGGTGCAGCCCCAGGAACGCACCACGCCCGCGGGCCGTTTCGTCGCCGAGCCCGGGCGCAACGCCACGGGTGAGGACGTGGTCTGGGTCGACTACGACGCGGCCGTGTCCATGCACCGCGTGCGCACCACCGAGCCCAAAGAGCGCCGGCTGGAGCGCCTGGCATCGTCCACCACCGAGGACAACCGCATCTCTTACGGCTGCATCAACATGCCCGTGGCCTTCTTTGAAAACGTGCTCAAGCCCGCTTTCAATGCCAGCTATGGCGTGGTCTACGTACTGCCCGAAGTCAAGCCGCTGGCCGAGGTGTTTCCGGCGGCGCATGCGCTTGCGCTCAAGCAGGGCGGCGCCGTCTAGCCCGTCGCTGAACACACCGCCTGCAAGACGAAAAAAAGCGGCGCACCGCTTTCGCAATGCGCCGCTTTGGCTGCTGGGCTCAATTCAATCTTGATCCTTTCGGAAGCCTTGCCGAAAGCCATTCATGCACGTCGGCACGGACGTTGCGGCCTCGCAGCAGGAAGTCCTCATACCGGCTCGGCACATAGGGCAGGTAGACCAGGGGCATGCCGGCTTGCTCGGGCGTGCGGTCTTTCTTCCTGCCGTTGCAATGGCGGCAGGCGCTGACCAGATTGGTCCAGGAATAGGCCCCGCCCTTGCTCTGCGGAACGATGTGCTCGGCTTCGAGATCCTTTTCCAGGAACACCTGTGCGCAGTAGGCGCAAGTGCAACGGTCGCGGCGCAGCAGCTTGGGCTTGGTGACGGCCGGTACCACATCGTGGAGATTGCGGCGAGGCGCACCGCGCAGCGCGATGATGGGGTGGATCACCAGCGTGGATTGCCGGCCGCGCGCGACGTTCCAGCCGCCGCGCAGCGTGACCAGAGGGCTTTCGCCTTGCTCCCATGCGACGGTATTCGTGGCGTAGTGCAGGGCCGCCTCTTCAGCCGTGATCCAGGCCTGGGGCGTCCCCTGGATGTCGAGCTGAAGAACATGGTGCATCAAAAAGCCTCCTGAGTTGAATGAATGATGGTGCGGGCAGGGAATTTCGAAATCCCGGCCTGCCGGTTAAAAGCCGGCTGCTCTGCCTCTGAGCTATGCCCGCGTATGAAGATGGGGTGCACGACCGGACTCGAACCGGTGACCCGCGGGGTCACATCCCGCTGCGCTGCCAACTGCGCCACATGCACCGGAAAACTGAAAAAAATGGCTCCACGGCCTGGGATCGAACCAGGGACGACGCGATTAACAGTCGCGCGCTCTACCTGCTGAGCTACCGTGGAATAAGAAGGAATCGGTCACCACTCACCGCATTCACGCACGCGCTGGTCCAGCTCGCGCTCATCGAGCGCCTGCCTGCGTTTGGGCTGCGTGTGGGCGAGCCGAGCGCGGCCGGCGGCGATGACGCCGTTCAGGAGTGCGCGAACAATGCGCTTGCGGGGCTGGGTTGGCCTCTTGGAGGCTGCTGTGTTTCTGGCTGTCATGGCAATCTCCTTGAGGTTGGTTGATGTGGAAGAAGTGGCGCACCTGGGCCGATTCGAACGGCCGACAAACCGGTGTAGAAAACCGTCGCTCTATCCGGGCTGAGCTACAGGCGCTAGAGGGAAGCTAAAGAGAAGCTGGAGGCGGTGGTCAGATTCGAACTGACGTGTGCTGACGCAGGCGGATTTGCAATCCGCGCCCTTCGACCACTTGGGTACACCGCCGGAGATCATTGGCTGGCACGGGAAGAATCGAACTTCCAACCTTCGGTTTTGGAGACCGCTGCTCTGCCTGCTTGAGCTACGCACCAATAGGAATGCGCCCCGGGGGAATCGCGGCGTTGTTACTGGCGGCCTGTACGGGAATCGAACCCGTGACCACATCCTGGACAGGGAAGTGCTCTACCAGCTGAGCTAACAGACCAAAAAGTGAAGTGATATCGGAAAGAGGGTGGTCCGTGTAGCAGGTCTCGAACCTGCGACCTCATGCTCCCAAAGCACGCGCGCTACCAGCTGCGCCACACACGGATTAAAAATGGTGGAGTGCCAGGGACTCGAACCCCGTATGCCCGAAGACGCCGGATTTACAGTCCGGTGCAGTAGCCAGTTCTGCTCGCGCTCCGTTAAAAAATTGAATGGCCTCGCGTGAAAGATTTGAACTTCCGACCCTCTGCTTCGTAGGCAGATACTCTGATTCCGGACTGAGCTAACGCGAGAAAAAATGAATAGCAGGCCGTAAGCAGGTTCTTGACTTGGCGAACGGCCTTGAAAGGTCTGGAGGAAGATAAGGGATTCGAACCCTTGAGCCCGCTTTCGCGGGCTCTCGCTTAGCAAGCGAGTGCTTTAGACCAACTCGGCCAATCTTCCAAAAAAATCTCCGGTTACGAGTTCCGGTGCCACCCTATCTTTGAGGCCGGTTTCCGCACTACGCCCTTGCGGGCACTGCGCTTCTTTACTGATGGGCGGGAAGTCGAAATATTTCGACCTCTCGCCCTGGAATTGGCGTCACGTAGGGGATTCGAACCCCTGTCTACAAGAATGAAAATCTTGTGTCCTGAGCCAGCTAGACGAACGTGACGAATATTTTGGAAAAAACAAATCCATTTCGGCTGTACCCGCATGCGGGCGGCCGGCATCGAGCCGGACCGGGATCTCCCGCTGCACTGCTTTCCCGAGGGCCATGAACCCCCCGTCTGCAGCGCACGCGCCGCCAGATCGTTTCCTCGATCTCGCGCAGGTGACGTGAAACAGGCACACCCGAAATGGAGCGGACAGACGGCTTCGAACCGACGACATTGAGCTTGGAAGGCTCACGCTCTACCCACTGAGCTATGTCCGCAATTTCTGCGGGACTCGCTGCCATTCCAGTATGTGGCCGCGGTCCTGCTGCTGAATTTTTAAAGAGCCCCGCGCTTGAAGCGCACAGACGGCACGATCACCGTCAGGGGAAAACAAAAAGGCCCGGTTCCTTGCGGATACCGGGCCTCTGGGTGTCAGAGATTTAGAAGGTACGCTCAGGCGTCTCCTCCTCCCGGTGGTGTGCAATCCTCGTGGTTCTGTTTGGGCATGGCGGTCCGCAACACGGACGGCTCAAATGAACTCTGCCCACCACATTGGCCCGGATAAACGTCAAGGCGACGCACGGCAACACTGGCCAGGACGGCGGTGCTGTTTCTTGCGATGGCGGCTATCGGTTTCATGATGGTTGTGCGGAAAGAGTTGATGTCAAAAAGTAGCGATGGAAGGTAATGTAAAATCTTTTTACGTCATCGTCAACGAGGCGATGGAAAATAATTTTGATTGTTGCAATCACGTCACATGGACTCCCCGGACATCAACCGAACCAGGCGCAATAACCTGCTGATCATCATTCGCGAATACAGCGAAAGAGAGCTGGCCGCCGGTGAATCACCGGTCGGCATGCTGGGCAGGCTCGCAAAAGAGCTGGGCCTGAGCGCCGGCGGGCTGAGCCAGTTCAAGGGAGACGCGAGCGGTTCGGGCAGAAACATCGGCGATGCCGCCGCAGCGCAGATCGAGAGTCGCTCAGGAAAACCCAAAGGATGGATGGATGAGGACCATGGCGGCGACGCCTTCAATCCCGCCGAAAACGCATTCATTGAAATGGCCCGCACGGCATGGCGCACCACGGACGCCAAGGGCCGGCGGCGGTTGATGCAGCTTGCGAAGCGGGGCTTTGACGGGCTGCCTGGAATTGATGCCACGCAGAGGGCCAAGCCCGGCGGCAAGTGACAGGATTCCCCGGTCGAAATTTGTAACTTGTAACGGCATCCGCCTCGCCGTGCGCATGGATGTTGCGCGCGCGCATCTGCGATGCGGAAAAAATCCGTCTCCGGCGACTGTTACATCAATGCCTGAGCGCTCGGGAAGTCCGCAAAAACCGCGCTATCGCATGATGTTCAGGACGTTTTTTGCTATTTAAACGATAGCAATCGTCTGAGGCGATTCAGGGTTTCTCCGTTGAGCACAATTGCTTGCATCGTTAACATGGTGCAACCGTGCCGGGGTGCCTCAAACAGGCGGTGACCCGGTTTTTTCTGATGTGCGTTCGCGCACTTTTTTCGGCGCTACGCACAGGACCCGGATGTTGTTCACAGGCAAGAGCAAGAAGCACGTACACATCGCCCGCACGGCGATCCTTGTCGCCTTTGCCGCCGTCCCTTTGCTGTCCACGGCCTTGCCCCTGGCGCCCTACACCGACAGTGCCTCCATGACGGTCGCAAGCCCCGACACCGGTATGGCGCTGGTGTCCGCCTCCACCGACGCACGCCAGGCCTTGCGCTGGGTGGTGGCGGCGCACGACAACGAAGGCCTGCCTTTTGTGATCGTCGACAAAAAAGGCGGGCGCATCTTTGTGTTTGAGGCCGGCGGCCAATTGCGCGGCGCATCGCCCGCGCTGACGGGCCTGGCGCCCGGCGACCACGGCGTACCCGGCATGGCGCAGCGCAGCGTGGCCAGCCTGCGCGAGGACGAACGCACCACGCCCGCAGGCCGCTTTGTGTCCGAGCCCGGCCACAACCTCCAGGGCGAAGCCATCGTCTGGATCGATTACGCGGCCAAGCTGGCCATCCACCGCCTGCGCCCTGCGGCTGCGGCCGAGCGCCGCGCGGAGCGGCTGGCCTCCGAGACGCCCGACGACAACCGCATCTCCATGGGTTGCGTGGTGGTGCCGGTCAGCTTCTACGAAAGCGTGGTCGGCCCCGTCCTCGGCAAAAGCCGCAGCATCGTCTACGTGCTGCCCGAAACCCAGCCCTTGCAGCGCATGCTGGGTGCGCTGCAGCTGAGCCAGCGCTAAGCGTTTACTCCGGCTTGATATTGGCCGCCTTGGCTAATTGTTCGTAGCGCAGCTTGTCGGAACGTATCAGCTTGACCAGCGCCGCCCCATTGCCCGCATAGGACTCCACTCCTGCGTTCGACAGGCGCGACTGCACGGCAGGGTCGGCCAGCACCTTCTGCACGTCGGCGACGATTTTGGCGACCACGGCCGGCGGCATCTTGGCCGGTCCCATCAGCGCGAACCAGGTCGAAAAATCCAGCGGCTTGAGGCCTTGCTCCTCCAGTGTGAGGGCATCGGGCAGCAGCGAATAGCGCTTCTGGCTGGCCACGCCGATCACCTGCAGCCGGCCGGACTTCGCATAGGGCGCGGCCAGGTTGGCGCTCATGATGGCCAGGGGAATCTGGCCGCCCACCACGTCCTGCACCACGGGTGCGCAGCCCTTGTAGCCCGCATGCACCGCGTCCAGCGAGGTCTTCTGCTTGACGAGTTCCATCACGAAATGCATGGGCGTGCCCACGCCGCAGGAGCCGTAGCTGAGCTTGCCGGGGTTGGCTTTCGCGTAGTCCTGCAGTTCCTTGAGGTTCTTCACGTTCAGGCTGGGATGGGCCACCAGCGCGATCGGCGTGGTGCCCAGCAGCATGATGGGCGTCAGGTCTTTTTCGGGGTCGTAGTTGACTTTGACGCCCAGGCCCATGTTGGCCACCATGGTGCTGTTTTGCAGCAGCAAGGTGTAGCCGTCGGCCGGCGCGTGCACCACCGCTTCCGAGCCGATGTTGCCCGAGGCGCCGGTGCGGTTCTCCACCGCCACGCCCTGGCCCCAGGCCTGCTGCAGGCTGGCGCCCAGCTGGCGCGCCAGGATGTCGGCGCCGCCGCCCGTGCCGTAGGGAACGATGATGCGCACCGATTTGGCGGGCCAGGTCTGGGCCAGGGCGGCCGGCGCCAGCGCGTGGCAGGCCAGCGCGATGCAACAGGTTTTCAAGATGGCATTCAATGTTTTCATGCGGTACTCCAGGAATGAGGTCGTTAAGGAATCAAAGTGCCAGCTCATGCCGCCACAGCGCCCAGGCGCGCGGAATCTGCGCGTCGTTGGCGGCGGCGGCCAGGCCGGCTTCGGTCTCCGTCAGGTAGGTCACGGCGCCCATCGCCATGGCCGAGGCCTGCAGGCCGGCGTTGACCTCGGTGTAGACCGCGCGGTAGACGGCATGCTCGAGCGAGCCGCCCACCACCGTGCTACCGTGGCCGCGCATCAGCACGCAGGCGCAGTCGCCCAGCGATGCGGCCAGGGCTTTGCCGAGGGCAGGGCTGCGTATCAGCAGGTCGCTGTCGCCCACCGTATCGCGGATCTCGAAATGTGCCGAGCCGCTGCCGAGAAAGCCCGACATGTGGAACACCGGCCTTAATCGCTGGCCGGTGATGCCGAAGGGAATCACGCGGGGCGAATGGCTGTGCACCACGGCCATCACGTCGGGCCGGGCGCGGTATATCTCGCTGTGGATGAAACGCTCAAGGTAGGGCTTGCCCGTGGCGGTGCCCACTGGCTCACCGTCCGGGCCGTAGCAGCCCACGTCGGCCGTTTCGACCAGCGCGGGCGCACGGCTGCAGGACAGCAGAAAAACTTCTTCAGCACCGGGCTGGCGCACGCTGACGTGGCCGAAGCCGTCCACCACGCCGCGTGCGTGCAGGATGCGGTTGGCCAGCACCAGTTGCCGGGCCAGGGCCGGATCGGGGGTGATGGCGTTCATGATGTTTGGGCGGGCAGCGCCGTCGCCTGCACCGCCTGCAGCACCCAGCCCGAAGCCGTGTGCTCCCACACCGCGAGGTAGCTGCTCGCGATGTCGCGCCGGACCTCGCCCTTGCGCACCGTGGCCCGCATCACCGCGCTGACCAGGCCAGCCGTGCCCACCAGGCGCGCTTGCGGCGCCACAAATTCCAGCGCCTCGTAACGCAGCGCGCCGCCGGCCAGCAATTGCAGGTAGCTGGCCTTGCTGTCGATGACGCCGGTCGAGTGTGTGTAGGCCAGCGCATCCGACAGCAGCGTATCCAGTGCGGCCATGTCTGCGGCCAGCATGGCCAGGCGCCTGGCCTCCTCGGCCGCCAGCAGGCTGTCTTCGAGTGGGGGCGCCATGCTCAAAAGCGCGTGGCGTCGGCCGCGATGGTGTTGACGAGCACGCCCACCTTGCTGACCTCCACCTCGACCTGGTCGCCCGGCTTCATCCACACCGGCGGCGTGCGCTTGACGCCGACGCCGCCCGGCGTGCCGGTCACGATCACGTCGCCGGGCTGCAGCGAGGTGAAGGCCGAGATGTATTCGATCAGCACCGGGATGCTGAAGATCATGGAGGCCGTGGTGGTGTGCTGCATGACCTGGCCGTTGAGCCGGGTTTCCAGCGTGAGCTCCTCGCCATCGGCGATCTCGCCGCGCGTCACCATCCAGGGGCCGAAGCTGCCGGTGCCGCTGAAGTTCTTGCCGGCGGTGAACTGCAGCGTGTGTTTTTGCCAGTCGCGCACCGACCCGTCGTTGTAGGCGCTGTAGCCCGCCACGTGCGCCCAGGCGTCGGCCTCGCGGATGCGCCGCCCGGCCTTGCCGATGATGACGGCGATCTCGCCCTCGTAGTCGAGCTGCGATGACTCGGCCGGCATCAGGATGGGTTGGCGGTGTGCCGTTTGCGACTCGGCCACGCGCATGAACAGCAGCGGGTGCTGGGTCGGGTCGCGCTGGGTCTCGATACGGTGCGCCTCGTAGTTGTGGCCCACGCAAAAAATCTTGCCCGGCGCCGGGATCACCGGCAGGAACGCGATGGCGTCCAGCGGCAGGGCGGACGCGGCGGTCGGCGTGGCGGCGATCTCGTCCAGCTTGCCGGCCTGCAGCGCGCTGAGCAGCGTCGGGTATCGCGCCGAGTGCAGGGGCAGGACGCCGGCCTCGGTGGCCACGCCCCAGCCGGGCTGTCCCTGGTGTTGGTAACTGGTGATTTTCACGGTGTGCTTTCGGTGGTGGGATTAAAAAAACGGGCTCAGTCCAGCGAGATGTTCAGGCGCTTGAGCGTCTCGCCATAACGCTGGGAGTCATTGCGCAGCTGCTGAAAAAACTGCTCGGTGTTGAGGAAGTAGGGCTCGTAGTACATGGCGGCGTACTTGTCTTTCAGGTCCGGCTCAGCCAGCACGGCCGCCACGTCCTTCTGGATTTTTTCGACCACGGCCTTGGGCGTTCCCTTGGGCGCCAGCAACGCCGTCCAGGCGCTCAGCTCAAAACCCGCCGGGCCGCCCGATTCGGCGACGGTGGGCACGTCCGGGAAACCGGCCACCCGTTTGGGCGCGGCCACCGCGAGGTAGCGCGTGCGGCCCGCGCGCTGCATGGCGCCCGCGCTGGCGGCGCTGCCGAAAGCCCAGTCGACTTCCTGGTTGCCCACGGCCACGTAGAGCTGCGACATTTCCTTGTAGGGCACGTGTGTCATCTTTGTGCCGGTGGCGGTTTCCAGCATGGCCGCGCCTATGTGGCCGGGGCTGCCGACAAACCAGGAGCCGTAGTTGACCTGGCCCGGGCCGGCTTTCGCGGCGACGCCCAGGTCGGCCATGGTCTTGTAGCGGCTGCCCACCGGCACCGTCACGAAGAAGTAGTTGCGCAGGATCGGCGTGACGGGCTCGAAGTCGCGCAGCAGCTCGTAGGGCAGCTTCTTGAACAGGAAGGGCTGGGCCGCCATCTGCGCGTTGTCCATCTGCAGCAGTTCATGGCCGTCGGGCGCGGCGCGCTTGATGGCCTCTATCGCGATAAAGCCGCTGGCGCCTGGCCGGTTGTCGACGACGACGGGCTTGCCCCAGATCTTTGACAGCTTGTCGGCCACCAGCCGCAGCGCGACCTCGGGCCCGCTGCCGGCCGGGAAGGGCGTGACCACGCGCACCGGCTTGCTCGGGAAGTCCTGCGCGTGGGCGGTGGCGGTAATCGCGGCCAGCAATGCCGCGGCCAAAGCCAGGCCGGGCCTGCGCCAGGTTGTGAAAGAAGTTGGGAAAGCGTGCGTCATGGTTTTGTCTCCAGGGTGGATAAAAGGCGGTCTACGCCGCTTGGGGAATGGAAGTCGAATGCGGCTGCAGCAACTGTCGTAACTGCGCGATGCTTTGTCCGTCGCCGCGGCACAGGTAGGCCAGCACATAGCGGTCCGGCCGCAGCAGCACGGCTTGTGCGCCGGCGCTGCGGAGGATGGCTTCCAGCGTGCCGCCGCAGTCGCGCAGCGAGGCGTCCGGCCCGGTGTGCGGCAGGAAGTCGTCGCTTTGCGCCACCACCGGGATGTGGCGGCAGTCCAGGCCCGCAGCGGCCAGTGCCGCCTGCGCGGCGGCCACGGTGCTGCCCTCGGCATCGGCCAGGGACAGCAGGGCAAAGCCGCTGCCGAGCAGGTCGTCCAGTGCGGCCTGCGCGCCGCCCGGCAGCTCCACCTGGGGCTGCGGCAGCAACTGCCCGGCGGGTACCCGCGCGGCGGCCGCATGGCCCGGCACAAAGAAGCCTTCAAAGAAACGCGGCTTGGGCTTGAATTTGAGCTGCAGCACGTAGTCGCGCACCGGCGGAAAGACGCTGAAGAGCTTGAGCGCTCCCTGCGTCAGCATGGCGGCCGGCACCGATTTGGGCTGCATGAAGGTGCCTATGCGCACCGCCATCTGGATCAGCGACCAGGCGTGCGGCTTGCGTTCGGTCTCGTAGCTGTCCAGCAGCGAGGCCGGCAGCCGGCCCTTGACCACGGCGGCCAGCTTCCAGGCCAGGTTGGCCGCATCGCGCACGCCGCTGTTCATGCCCTGGCCCGCGAAAGGCGGCGTCAGGTGGGCCGCATCGCCGGCCAGCAGCACGCGGCCGGCTTTCCAGCGGCCGGCCACGCGCGCATGGAAGGCATAGACCACCTTGCGCGTGATGGGCAGCTGCGCATCGGCCGGTTCGCGCGCATGAATCCAGGCGCGCACGCGGGCCTCGTCCAGCATCTCGTCGGGGTCTTCGCCTTCGTGCAGCATGAACTCATAACGCAGCGTGCCGTCCGGCCCGGGCAGGCGTATCGCCGGGCGCGCCGGGTCGCAATAGGTGCGCGTATGGCGAAAGGCCGAGTTGCGCTCCAGCAGGTCGACGATCAGCCATTTTTCGTCATAGGTGCTGCCCGTCAATTGAATACCGAGTTGCTCGCGCACGCCGCTGCGGCCGCCATCGCAGGCCACCAGCCAGTCGCAGCGAATGTGTTTGGTCTCACCGCCATGGCGCAGTTCGAGCTGCACGCCATTGCCGTTCTCACCATCGTCGTGGAATTTCACGAGCTCATGGCCGAACCAGATCGCCGAGCCGGCGAAGCGCTGGAGCCCGTCGCGCAGCTGGCCCACCAGCACCTGCTGGCGAAAGGCGTTGCGCTTGGGAAAGCCGTGCTCCATGGCCTGCGGTTCGATGCGCGCGAACACCTTGTTGCGCCACGAGTAGTAATGCACGCCGTAGCCCTGCACCACGTGCGGCAGCACTTCGGTGATCAGGCCGGTGGCCTGCACCGTGCGCAGGCTTTCATCGTCGATAGTGACCGCGCGCGGCTCACCCACGGTGCTGGTGTTGCGTTCAATGACCAGAACTTCTACGCCCTGCATGCCCAGCAGGTTGGCCAGCATCAGGCCGGTGGGCCCCGCACCCACGATCACGACGGGGACATGCTGCTGCTGGCCCGGCAGGACCGGCACGGCCGACAAGGGGAGGGGGGCGTTCATGGGGCTTCCGTTTTTTTGGTGGCGCGGGCTTTGTCGCGCTGGTCCTGCAGCCGGCCTTCGATGCGGCCGGCGGCGCTTTGCAGCCGGGCCAGCGTGGTCCTGCGCAGGGCGGCGCTCAGCGAGGCCGCCGGCATCACCACGCTGAGGCTGCCCAGCAGGTGTTCGCCGTCGCGCAGCGCCACCGCAAAACCCACGGCGTCGGGGTCGACCTCGCCTTCGGTGATGCAGTGGCCGACCTCGCGTATGCCGCGCAGCACCTTGGCCAGCTGGGCGTAGTCGTCGGGCAGGCCGGCGGCCACCAAGGTCTTGCGTTCCGAGGCCCAGAGCTGCTTGAGCTGCGCGGCCGGCAGGTAGGCCAGGATGATCTTGGACGTCGCGCCGCGGTACAGCGGCATGGCGCGGCCGCGTTCATAACTGACCGACAGCGCCGGGTTGCGGCCTTTGACCTGGTGCAGGCACATCACCTTGCTGCCGTGAAAGCGGCACAGCAGCACCGTGCCGCCGGTCTGCTCCGCGAGTTTTCCGGGGAGTTCGTCAGCGGCTTGCAGCAGCGGGTCGGCCAGGCGTATCTGCCGGTCCAGCTCCACCACCATGGGCCCCAGCACATAACCGCGGTCGGCCACGCGCTCCAGCATGCCGGCGGAGGCCAGCTGGCCCAGGTCGCGGTAGACGCTGGCGCGCGACACGCCCAGCTCCTGCATCAGCCATTCGGGCGTGATGACCGGCCTCTCCAGGCTGAACAGCCCGAGGATGCGCAGCATGCGGTTGGTGCTTGCCATGGTGGTGTCTTTCAGTGGCGGTGCGCGGGCTAGCTGCGCAGGATGGCCTTGCCCCAGAGGTTGAGCGTGCGCTCCTCGTGCGGCCAGGTGCCGGCGGGGCGGCCGGGCGCGCAGTGCTCGATCTCCGAGGAAATCTCGGCCAGGTTGCCGTCGGGGTCGCGCACCATGAAGAACACGTCGTTGCCCGGGCCGTGGCGGCCTATGCCCCAGACGATGGGCACTTTCAGCGCCGCCATGTGGTCGCCCCAGACTTTCATGCCGGCCCAGTCGGGGGTTTCAAAGGACTGGTGGTCGAAGCAGGCGGCGGGCGCGAAGAACAGGGCCAGCGCATGGTGCAGCGCGTCGGTGCGCAGAAAGCAGGCGCGCAGCGTGCCTTCGCCGTCCTTGACCGCGTCCGACAGCACAAAGCCCAGCTGGTCCGTGTAGAAGGCCAGCATACCGGGCAGGTTCGGTGTGCGCAGCGCGAAATGCTGCAGCGTGGCGGGCGGCAGCGCCGTCGCCTGCGCACCGTCCGGGGCCGCGGGCGGCGTGAACACCACGAGGTTGCCGTCGGGGTCTTTCAAGGCGATGGCCTCACCCACGGCGAAATCGGCGGGCACCGCCTCATGCGGCAGCCTCTCGACGCGGGCCGCGAAAGCCTGCCAGGCGCCGGCGTCCGCCAGGGCGTAGTGGGCGTAATGAAGCTGGTTGGCCGGGCCTGTGGAGAGCCTCAGTTCACGCCCCGGGCCGCGGCACAGGTAGCCGCCCGCCGCGGGTGCCATCGCCATGCCATAGGCGCTGCTGTAAAAGCGCGCGGCCTGCAGCGGGTCGGGCGAATAAAGGTGAAGGCATTGCAGCGCGGCTTGCGGTTCCATGGGGGCGGCTCTCGGTGTGGATCAGTGCCTCCACTGTCGCTGCGGCCCCAAACGCTGTCAAACGCAAATCTCAATATATGAGATTTTGCCAATATTCCCGAGCGATGGATTTGGCGCTTTCCGTGCGGCGCAGGCCTGCAAGCGCCTACCGGCACAACTACAGGCGCGTCAGCCATCCCTTACTTGCAGCAGGCCTTCAGGCTGGCACCGGCCGCGCGGCGCGCCGCCTACATTGGATTTGTCTTTTAAACCTTCACTACATTTAGGAGAAACAAATGCCCATCATTGCCTGGCTACTCGGCGTTCCGCTCAGCGTCATCCTCATCCTCATGTTGCTGGGCGTGTTTTAGAGCCGTCCACAAAACCCTCCTGGCGTTGTTGCGCCGCCTTGCCGTGCTTTAGCACTGTCTGCGGCGACGCGCCTAGCCAGGACCGCTTCGCTGGGCTCTGTGACCGGCTCTCCGGCCCCCGCACGGCGAACGGCGTCCAAGTCCGTTCGAGAAAAAGCCCGCATCAGCGGGCTTTTTTCTGGGCGCTTACAGTGCGGCGGCCGGTTCTTTGCGCCGGGCGCGCAAGCGCGTGACCTTCCACCAGCCCGGCAGCAGGCTCTGGATTTCGGGCCGGGTAAAGCGGTCGTCGATCAGGTAGACCACGCCGCGGTCGGAGGTCGTGCGTATCACCCGCCCGGCCGCCTGCACCACTTTCTGCAGGCCGGGGTAGAGGTAGGTGTAGTCGTAGCTCTGGGCGGCGCCGAAATTGGCGCCCATGCGTTCGCGGATCTGCTCGTTCACCGGGTTGATCTGCGGCAGGCCCAGCGTGGCGATGAAGGCGCCTATCAGGCGATCGCCCGGCAGGTCTATGCCTTCGGCGAAGGAGCCGCCCAGCACGGCAAAGCCTATGCCTTGCGAGCCGGGCGTGAAGCGCGCCAGGAAGGCATCGCGCGCGGTTTCCTCCATGCCGCGCGTCTGCTCCCACACCGGGATCTGCGGATAGCGCTGGCGGAACAGGGCCACCAGTTGCTGCAGGTAGTCGTAGCTGCTCAAGAACGCCAGGTAGTTGCCGGGCTGGCCCTCATACTGCCGCGCCATCAGGTCGACGATGGGCGAGAGCGAGTCGCCCCGGTGCTGGAAGCGCGTGGAGACGTCGCTGACCACCGAGACCCGCAGCTGCTCGGCCAGGAAGGGCGACTCCACCTCGGTCCACACCGTGCCGACGGGCAGGCCCAGCGTGTCGGCGTAATAGTTCTGCGGGCTCAGCGTGGCCGAAAACAGCGCCGCCGACTGCGCGGCTGCGAAGCGCGGCGCCAGGAAGGGCGCCGGCACCACGTTGCGGATGTTGAGCACGGCGAGCGGCTGGCCCAGTGCCTGGCCGAAAGTGCTGGACCCCGTGTCGGCTTGCAGCGTCACGTCGAACAGCGAATGCTCGCCGAAGGCCTCGGCCATGCGCGAGAAATGCAGGGCCTCGAAATAAAAGTCCTGCAGCTCGCCGTCCATGCGCGTCGGGTTGGCCAGCAGGAAGTCGGTGACCTGGGTCAGCGCCTGCCCCAGGGTCTTGAGAAAAGGCGCGGGCAGTTCGGGATGCACCTGGTAGGGCTCATCCTGCGCCTGGTGCAGTTCCTGCAGGCTGCGATTGAGCCGTTCCAGCGCGCCGCGCACGGCACGCGGCGCGCCGGCGTGCACCTGCTGCAGCTGCGCCTGGCTCAGCGTGGCCGAATACATTTTCCGCGCGCGCTCCACCAGGTTGTGCGCCTCGTCCACCAGCACGCTGACACGCCACTGGTTGCCCTGGGCCTGGCCGTGCAGCAGCGCGCTGGTGTCGAAGTAATAGTTGTAGTCGCCCACCACCACGTCCGACCAGGTCACCAGTTCCTGGCTCAGGTAATAGGGGCACACATGGTGGGCCAGCGCCAGTTCGCGCAGCGCGGCCTTGTCGAGCGGGCCCTGCGCGGCGGCGTGCTTCACGGCGGCGCTGCGCGCCTGCGGCAGGCGGTCGTAAAAGCCCTTGGCCAGCGGGCAGGCGTCGCCGTGGCAGGCCTTGCCCGGGTGCTCGCAGGCCTTGTCGCGCGCCACCAGTTCCAGCACGCGCAGCGGCAGTGCCTGGGTGCTGCCCTTGATGCGGTCCAGCGCGTCCAGCGCCAGCCGGCGGCCCGGTGTTTTGGCCGCCAGGAAAAACAGCTTGTCGAGCTGCTTTTTGGGCACCGCCTTGAGCAGGGGGAACACCGTGCCTATGGTCTTGCCTATGCCCGTGGGCGCCTGCGCCATCAGGCAGGTACCGGCCTGCGCGGTCTTGTAGACGGCCTCGGCCAGTTCGCGCTGGCCGGGCCGGAAGGCAGGATGCGGAAATTCCAGCGCCGTCAGCGCCGCGTCGCGCGCCTGGCGGTGCGCGAGCTCCTGCGTGGCCCAGGCCAGGAAGCGTTCGCACTGGGCTTCAAAATAGTCTTTCAGCGCGGCAGCCGTGAAATGTTCGGTCAGCGGCGTCTCCTGCGCGCTGGCCACGTCGAAGTAGACCAGTGTGAGGTTGATGTCGGGCAGATTCCTGTCGGCGCACAACAGCCAGCCGTAAATCTTGAGCTGCGCCCAGTGCAGGTGCCGGCGGTTGTCGGCCATGGCGTGCAGGTCGCCCCGGTAGGTTTTGACTTCTTCCAGCTGGTTCTGCTCGGGGTCGTAGCCGTCGGCGCGGCCGCGCACCGTCAGCGCCTGGTAGTCGCCCTCCAGGCTGACTTCGGACTGGTAGGACTCGCCACGGCGCGACGCGACCAGGGCATGGCCGGCCATGCCTTCCTGGGCGGAAGGCGAGGGGGTGAAGCGCAGGTCCAGGTCGCCATGCTTGGCGGTGAACTCGCACAGGGCCCTGACGGCCACGACATATTTCAAGGGGAGCGCTCTCTGGGTAGCGGGAATTGGGGAGGGGTTCATGGTAGCGCAGGCGCCGCCGGCCCCTATCCCGGCCTTCCCCCAGCGGGGGAAGGAGCAAGACCCCGTGAAACAGAGCATTAACGCGCCGGCCATTTACCGATGCGCCGCGCCCGTCTACATTGACGCCATGGACCAGATCATCTTGTGGCTGCAGCAGTACGGGCTGGCCGCCGTTTTCCTCAACATCGTGCTGGAACAGCTGGGCCTGCCGATCCCCGCCTACCCGGTGCTCATACTGACGGGCGCCCTGAGTTTTAACGGCCAGTATTCGGCCGGCGGCCTGCTCGCGACGGCGGTGGGAGCCTGCCTGATCGCCGACAGCATCTGGTACTGGGCCGGCCACCGCTACGGCAGCCGCGTGCTCAAGACCTTGTGCCGGATTTCGCTCTCGCCAGACTCTTGCGTGCGGCAGACCGAATCCATCTTCACGCGCTGGGGCGTGAAGTCGCTGGTGCTGGCCAAGTTCATCCCGGGTTTTGCCTCGCTGGCCACCGCGCTGGCCGGCCGCACCGGCGTGCCCTTCGGCCGCTTCCTGTTGTTTGACGCCATAGGCGCGGCGCTGTACGCCGGTGTCGGCCTGGGCATCGGCATGCTGTTCCATGACGCGGTGGCCGATGTGCTGGCCGTCTTCGAGCAAATGGGGCGCATAGGCCTGATGGCGCTGCTGGCCGGCTTCGCGCTCTTCCTGGCGCACAAATGGTGGCAGCGCCAGCGCTTTTACCGCCAGCTGCGCATGGCGCGCATCACGCCGCAGGAGCTGCTGCAGCTCACGCAAGGCGAGCGGCCGGCCGTGATCCTCGACGTGCGCACCGAGCTCAGCCGCGGCGGCGGCGGCATCATCCCGGGCGCCCTGCTGTGGTCGGACCCGGACCGCAAGATGGCCACGCTGGACCTGCCGCACGACGTGGCCGTGGTGGTCTACTGCGCCTGCCCCAACGACGCCTCGGCCGCCCAGGTGGCCAGACGCCTGATGGCCGCGGGTTTCAAAAACGTGCGCCCGCTGCATGGCGGCATAGACGCCTGGCAGGCCGCCGGGCTGTCGCTGGAGTACCCGCACGCCGTGTGAAAGGGTAAAAAACACCTTTTCGCTGCTGCCTCTCTGCCATCCGGCAGGAATCTGCAAAAAAGAGGTCTTAAGTTTTCAGATTCGGCGCGCACCCGCCGGTTGCCCCACCCAAAAGAAGACAGGGTGTTGTCCTATGGCGGATTTTCTTGCGGCCCAGCACACTCGAGCTGCGCAACGCCGTGCAAAATGCACCAAGGCGACTTGCCTTTGACAAGAAAGTTAACAGCCGCGCATGAAGCCCCGTCCGCCAGGCGCATTGACCGCAGCCCGCCGCCAGCATGGCCCGGCGGGATGGTCCGCCGCCGTGCCGCGGACTTCGCGCGCCGGGGAGCCGCGGTGAAAAGGGACGAAACCCTGGCCCAGGCCAACGAGCGCTTGCAGGCCGAAGCGCAGGCGCTGGCTGAGGCCAACCAGGCCCTGGCGCAGGAGCTCGCCGAGCAGCGCCGCGCCGCCGAAGCCCTCCAGGACGACGTCGACAGCCTGCGCAGCCTGGCCTCGATCTCATCCGACTGGTACTGGGAACAAGACGCCGATTGCCGTTTCACCGACTTCTCTACCGAGCGAGGCACGCGAGGCACGGGCACCGCCGCGGATCCGGACCTCACCAGCGCCATCGGCAAGCAGCGCTGGGAACTGGCCGGCGCCTATCCCCTGAGCATGTCCTGGGACCACCACCGCGCGGTGCTCGAGGCGCGCCGGGCGTTTCGCGATTTCGAATACATCCGGGTGCTCGACGGCGTGGCCCATTATTTTTCCGCCAGCGGCGTGCCGGTGTTCAACAAGCAGCAGGAGTTCACCGGCTACCGCGGCATCACGCGGGACATCACGGTGGCCAGGCGCATCGAGGAAAAAGAACGCAAGGCCGCGCGCTTCCTCGACGACGTCGTCGACAACATGCCGGTTGCCGTGCACCTGAAGTCGGTGCAGGACGGCCTGCGCGTGGTGGCATGGAACAAGGCCGCCGAGAACCTGTACGGCATCCGGCGCGAGGACGCCATGGGCCGCACCGTGCACGACCTCTGGCCGCAGGAGCACGCGGACCGGATCAACGTGTCCGATGTGGAGGTGGCCAACAGCGGCGTCATGCAGGATTTCCCCGACAGGGTCATCATGACGCGCGACCGCGGAAATATCCGCGTGCACATGCGCAAGGTCCCGCTCAAGGACGGGGGCGGTGCCGTCACGCACGTTCTGCTCACGGCCGAGGACATCACCGAGCGCCTGGGCGCCGAGGACCGCCTGCGCCGCAGCCAGGCGCGGTTCCAAAGCCTCACCCAGCTCTCGTCCGACTGGTACTGGGAACAGGACAAAAACTTCCGCAACATCTTTGTCTCCAACGATCCGCAGCGCTTTGCCCTGGGAACCCAGGTCATTGGGGAGGGGCTATGCCGATGGGACCTGCCCAATTCTGAGCCGCTTGTCGGCACGTGGGAGGAGCACAAGGCCGCCTTGCAGGCGCATTTGCCGTTCCGTAATTTTGAGTATCGGCTGGTCAAGGCGGATGGACATGCCATTTACCGCAGCGTCAGCGGAGAGCCGGTGTTCGGCGACGACGGAGCCTTCGAAGGCTACCGCGGCGTGGGAAGCGACATCACTGAGCGCAAGCTGAACGAAACCGCGCTGCGTGCGAGCAGCGCGCGTTTCCGGGTGGTGGTCGGGGCGCTTGCCGAAGGCGTAGTGCTGCGTGACGCCGAGGGAAAAATCATCGACTGCAACGCCAGCGCGGAGCGCATTTTCGGCAAGAGCCTGGCGCAGATGAAGGGCCTGACCTCGGCGGCGCTGGATTGGGAGCGGTTGCGCGAGGACGGTACCCACATGCCCGAAGTTGAATGGGCCAGCGTGCGCGCCAAAACCAGCGGCCAGGCGCAGAGCAACGTCGTGCAGCGTTACCGCAGGCCCGACGGCAGCACCTTCTGGGGCCTCATTAACGTGCAGCCGCTGTTTGACGGCAACAGCGACGTTCCCACCGGCTTTGTCACTTCGATCTCCGACATCACCAAGCGCAAGCAGGCCGAGGTGGAAATCGTCCGGCTCAATGTCGACCTGGAAAACCGCGTGCTGCGCAGGACGGCGCAGCTCGAAGCGGCCGGCAAAGAGATGGAAGCCTTCTCGTACTCGGTGGCGCACGACCTGCGCACGCCCCTGAGCACCATAGACGGCTTCTGCGCGCTGCTCGAAAAACACATGCCGCCCACCGCCGGCGAGCGCGCCCTGCATTTCCTCGAGCGCATACGCAGCAGCGTGCGGCGTATGGGCGAACTCACCGATGGGCTGCTGTCCCTCACGCGCCTGTCGCGCACCAGCATGGTCTGGGACACGGTGGACATCAGCGCCGAAGCGCTGCGCGTGGCCAAGCGGCTCACGGACGCCGAGGCCGGGCGCGCCGCGCGCATCGCGATTGAGCCCGGGATGGTCGCGCGCGGCGACCAGGGCATGCTGGCCCAGGTGCTGGAGCAACTGATCGCCAACGCCTGGAAGTTCAGCGCCAAGAAAGAGCAGGTCGAAATCGAAGTCGGCCGCCACCGCGGCAAGGATTCGCTGCCCGTGTTCTTCGTGAAGGACAAGGGGGCGGGCTTTGACATGGCCTATGTCGACAAGCTGTTCGGCAATTTCGAGCGACTGCATTCGCCCGAGGAGTTCGCCGGCAGCGGCATAGGCCTGGCCACGGCCAAGCGCATCATCGACCGGCACGGCGGCAAGATCTGGGGGCAATCGGTCGTCGGCGAAGGCAGCACCTTCTATTTTTCGCTGGGCGGCGACCAGGCCGCGGCCGGGCAGGGCGCCGGGGCCGGTGAGGAGCCCCTGGCCGCGCAGGCCGCCGAGATGGAACACGAATCGGGCTTCTCGACGCTGGAGGCGCCCACCAGCGCCCCCTTCAGCAGCGACAACGACGCCTTCATGCTCAACGACCAGCAGTTCAGCAACGCGTTTGAACATGCCGCCATCGGCATGACGCTGATAGGCATAGATTCGCGCCGCCTCAAGGTCAACAACGCTTTTTGCCAGATGCTCGGCTACTCTGAGGCCGAGATGCTGGCGCGCACCATTTACGACCTCACCCACCCCGACGACATCGAATGGGACCTGGAGCAGCGCAAGCGCGCGCTGGCCGGCGAGATCGAGTCCTTCCACACGGAAAAGCGCTACATCCACAAGGACGGCCACACCGTCTGGGGTTACATGAGCTGCTCCCTGGTGCGCGACGAGGACCGCAAGCCGCTGCGCTTCATCGCGCAGATCCAGGACATCACCGAACGCAAGGAGACCGAGAAGGTGCTGCGCGAGAGCGAGGAACGCTTTCGCGCGCTCACCGCGCTGTCCTCCGACTGGTTCTGGGAGCAGGACGAGAACTTCCGCTTTGTCGAAGTTTCCGGCGAGGCCCCGACGGCGTCGGGCCTTCAGAAATCGGCTTATGGCAAGACCCCCTGGGAGCTCGACTACAGCCAGATGACCGACGCCGGCTGGGCCGACTACAAGGCCATAGTCGCGCGGCGCGAGGTTTTCCGCGACATGGAAACCACACGGCGCGACTCCAAGGGCCGGACTCGCTACTTCAGCATCAGCGGCGTGCCGAAATTCGATGCCGACGGCAAGTTCACCGGCTACCGGGGAACCGGCCGCGACATGACCGAAATGCGCCGCGTCACAGAGGCGCTGCGCACCAGCGAAGCGCAACTACGCGAAATCACCGACACCATACCCGCCTGGATTACCTACGCCGATGCAGACCAGAATCTGCGTTTTCACAACCGGGCCTACGAGGAAGTCTTCGGCATGACGAGCGAGCAGCTCGAAGCCAAGACCATCCGGGAAATCGTGGGCGAGGAGATGTATGCGCTGATCAGGCCCCGGGTGGAAGAGGTGCTGCAGGGCTACCCGGTGGTCTACGAGCGCTCGCAAAAAACCGCCCGCGGCGGCACGCGCGACTACGTGGTCAATTACTTCCCGCGCTACGGCGACGGCGCCGACGACGGCAAGGTGATCGGCTTCTACGCGCTGGCCAACGACGTGACCGAGCTCAAGCGCATAGATCGCATGAAGAGCGAGTTCGTCTCCACCGTCAGCCATGAGTTGCGCACGCCGCTGACCTCGATACGCGGCTCGCTGGGCCTGATCTCCGGCGGCGTGGCCGGCCAACTGCCAGAGGCCGTCAAGACCCTGGTGGGCATCGCCAAGAGCAATTGCGAGCGCCTGATCCGGCTCATCAACGACATCCTGGACATCGAAAAAATCGAGTCCGGCAAGATGACGCTGGACTTGCAGATCATCGAGCTCAAACCCCTGCTGGAGCAGGCGCTGGCCGCCAACGAGGGGTATGGCGCAGCGAAGAACGTGAGCCTGAGCCTGCAGTTTCCCGACGACGAAGAATTGATGGTCAGGGCCGACGGCGACCGGCTCACGCAGGTGGTGACCAACCTGCTGTCCAACGCCATGAAGTTTTCGCCGAACGACGGCGTGGTGGAGATCCACGTGATGCGCACCGTGAACAGCATACGCGTCGAAGTGCGCGACCACGGGCCCGGCATCCCCGAGGAATTCCGCAAGCGCATCTTCCAGAAGTTTTCCCAGGCCGACTCCTCCGACACGCGCCAGAAGGGCGGCACCGGGCTGGGCCTGAACATCTCACGCGCCATCATCGAGCGCCTGGGCGGCAGCATAGGCTTTGAGACCCACACCGGCGAGGGCACCACCTTCTACTTCGAACTGCCCGAATGGGTGGAGCCGCCGCCCACACGCCCCGTGGAAATCACCGGCGACCGCCCGCGCGTGCTGGTCTGCGAGGACGACCCCGACATCTCCCGCCTGATCGGCATGATGCTGGACAAGGGTGGTTTCGACGCCGACCCAGCCTACAGTGCCGAGGCGGCCCTGGCCATGCTGGAGCAGCAGCACTATGCCGCCATCACGGTCGACCTCAAGCTGCCAGGCCAGGACGGCATCGCGCTGATCCGTTCGCTGCGCTCCCGGCTGCTGACGCGCGACGTTCCCGTGGTCGTGGTCTCGGCCTGGGCCGGCGAAGGAAAGGTGCAGTTCAACGACCAGGCGCTGACCGTCTCGGACTGGCTGGAAAAACCCATCGACGAAAACCTGCTGGTGCTGGGCGTGCGGCATGCCATCGCGGGTGCCGCCGAAAACAAGCCCGTCATCCTGCACGTCGAGGATGACCCCGACATCCAGCGCATCGCCGCCACCATCGCGCAGGACTTCGCCACCTTCGTCTTCGCGGCCACGCTGCAGGAAGCGCGCACGCGGCTGCACAGCCAGCCTTTCGATCTGGTACTGCTGGACATCAACCTCAAGGAAGGCTCGGGCTGGGACCTGCTGACCGACATCGAGGCGCTCGAGTCGCCGCCGCCGGTGGTGGTGTTTTCCGCGATCGAAGCGACCCGGGCCCAGGCCGCGCGCGCTACCGCCGTGCTGGTCAAGGCCAAGACCTCCAACCAGGAACTGCTGGAGACCCTGAGGCGGGTGCTGGGCCTTGCCCGGCCGCCTGAAATAGAGCTCGAGTAAGGCTGCCGGCAGCCCAACAGCTCCTAGGTGCCGGGCGATTCCATCATCGCCGTATAGCGGCGCTGCATCTCCTCGGGTGTCACCGTTTCAATGCTGTGGCCCACGCTCCAGCGGTGGCCGAAGGGGTCGCGAAAGCTTCCCGAGCGCTCGCCGTAGAAATGGTCTTGCGCGGCCATCTCCAGCGTGGCGCCGGCCTGCAGCGCGCGGGCGATCAGCGCGTCGCAATCGTCGACGTGCAGGTGCAGGGTGACGCTGGCCGCCGCGCCCTGCGCCGGCGCCGCGACGCCGCATTCCGGGAACTCGTCGGACAGCATCAGCGTGGTGCCGCCGAAGTCGAGCTCGGCGTGGCCTATGCGGCCGCCGGGCTCCGTCAGGCGGAATTTTTCGGTCGCCCCGAACACCGAGATGTAAAACGCCAGGGCCTCTTCAGCGCCCTTGACGTGGATGTAGGCAAACAGTTCGTGGATGGCCATGCCGGCTCCTCTGAAAGGGAATGCGCGAAGTCTATAGACCAGCGCCCATCCGGTCTTGAACAAAATTGACATGCGGCCGCGAAAGAGATGCGGCAAGCCCGGGCACCGGCACATGGTTGGCCGAGGCCGGCCGCGCCAGCCGGTACTGCTCGGGTGTGAGGCCGGCGAATTCTCGGAACTCGCGGTTGAAATGCGGCTGGTCGCTGTAGCCCGCCTCCACCGCCACGGCGGCCAGGGCCAGCGGGCCCTGTACCCCCGGCAGGGCTTTCTGGAAGCGCCGCACCCGGCAATACAGCTTGGGGCCCAGGCCCACCGCCTGCGAGAACAGGCGTATGAACTGCCGGTGGCTGTAGCCGCTGCGGGCCACCGCGTCCTCCACGCCCATGCCCGCCTCGAACTGCCGCAAGGCCAGCATGACCACCGGGTGCGCGGCCTGGGCCGGGCCGGCGCGCAGGCGCTGTAGCAGCAAGCCTTCAAGACGGTGCAGCGCGTCCCGCGGCGTCGCGGCGGCCAGCAACTGCTCGCGCGCCAGGCTGGCGCCGCTGCCCCACAGGTCTTCCAGGCTCACGTGCTGCCCCGCCAGTTCATCGGCCGGCAGGCCCAGCAAGGCCTGCGCCGCGCCGGGCAGCAACTGCACGCCCACCGAAGGGGAGGGGGCGGTGACGTCCTTGGCGTAAAAGCCCGCGCGCGGGCCGCCCACCAGCGCATGGCCGAGCTGCCGGCCTTCGCCGTCGGCGGCGCTGTCGAAGATGCGCACGGCCGGCCCCGAGAGGCGGAACACCAGATGCATCAGCCCGGTCGGCAGCACGTGCTCGCGCGCCGGCACCGCCTTGGCCTCAGCGGCCGCGGGCAGGCTGGCCCACGCGGTCTTGACGTAGGGCGCGAGCAAGGGATGGGGTGAGCGTTGCATGGGATTGAAAGCCTGGGCTTGCCTTCAGTCTAGGCCCTGGCGGCAGCCCTGTCATGCGGCCGGACATGCGGCTGCGCAGCCTGCGGCGATTCCTGGCTGCAAATTCAACTTCCCTGTAAAACGAAATTTAATTTCAAACTAAGCGCACGACTCCCAGGGTAATCACTTACATAATCTCACAATTAGCCAAATATCCTACGAATTCTGAAATTAACTTTCACGTAGGAGTGCTTATGGCTTACCGCATACAGACACGCCGGCTGCTGCCGGCACTGGTTTTTGGCTTGATGGCCGCCTTGCAGGGAGGTGCTCCCGCGCTGGCCCAGACCACGGCCTCGGCGGCCAACCTGGCCATGGTGGGCGAGCCGCCCTCGCTGGACCCGATGCAGGCCACCACCGACCTGGTCGGCACCATCATGCAGCACGTGTACGAGCCGCTTTACACCTTTGACGCCAAGTGGAACGTGGTGCCCATGCTGGCCGAGGGCATGCCGCGCTTCTCGGCCGACGGCAAGGTCGTCACCATCACGCTGCGCAAGGGCGTGAAGCTGCATTCGGGCCGCGCGCTCGACGCCGAAGACGTGGTCGTCAGCCTCAAGCGCTGGATCAAGGAAGCGCCGCGCGGCAAGGCCGTGGGCAAGGAAATCGTCGAACTCAAATCGGCCGGCCCGCTCACGGTGGAGCTGACGCTGCGCAACCCTTACGCGCCGCTGCTCGCGCAGCTGGCTTTGCCCAGCGGCATGGCCGCCATCATGGCCAAGGAGGCGGTGCAGATTCCGCTGCGCGACTTCATAGGCACCGGCCCCTACAAGTTCAAGGAACGCCGCACCGACCAGTACGTGGTGCTGACGCGCTTTGACGGCTACACCTCGCGCAAGGAGCCGGCCAACGGCTACGGCGGCAAGCGCGAGGCCTTTATTGAAGAGCTGCGCTTCATCCCCGTGCCCACGCCCAACACGCGCGTCGAAGGCGCCATGTCCGGCCAGTTCCACTTCGCCGACCTGCTGCCCATAGACGCGCTGGCCCGCCTCGAAAAAGCCGGCGGCCGCGCCACCGCCGTGATCACCCCGGCCTTCGGTTTCCCTTACCTGGTGTTCAACACGCGTGAGGGCATCAACGCCAACAAGGGCATGCGCCAGGCCATCCAGACCGCCATAGGCCCCGGCGAGATGATGGCCGCCGGCTTCGGCGACACGCGTTTCTTCACGGCCGAGGCCAATCACTTCCCGCAGGGCTCGCCTTATTACTCCGCCGCCGGTGGCGAGAGCTACAACCAGCGCGACCCGGTGAAAGCCAAGGGCCTGGCCGAAGCCGCCGGCTACAAGGGCGAGACGGTGCGCATCCTGACGAGCCGCCAGTACGACTTCCACTACAACATGGCGGTCGTCATGGCAGAGCAGCTCAAGCGCGCCGGCATCAAGGCCGAGCTCACGGTGGTCGACTGGGCCACGCTGGTGCAGCGCCGCAACGACTCCGCCGCCTGGGACATCTACGTGACGCATTCGGGCCTGCTGCCCGAACCCATGCTCTCGCCGCCGCAGCTCGGCGACGGCGCGCCCGGCTGGTGGAACACACCCGGCAAGCAGGCTGCGCTGCTCGAGTTCAACCACACGCCGGTACCCGCCAAGCGTGCGCCGCTGTGGGGCAAGGTGCAGCAGCTCGTGTATGACGAAGTGCCCTACATCGACATCGGCAAGTTCAACAGCCTGTCGGCCAAGTCCACCAAACTCGAAAACTACCAGCCTGCGCTGTGGCCTTTCTTTTGGAACGTCAAGCTCAAGAACTGAAACCAGGCAGGTTCAGAAAAGCAAAAGCCGTGCGGCCATAAGCCGCACGGCTTTTTTTTGTGTTGTATCGCCGAGCTCAGAGCCGTTCACAAAACCCAGCGAAGCGGTCCTGGCCGGGCGCGACGCCGCAGACAGTGCTACAGCGCGGCAAGGCGGCGCAACAACGCCAGGAGGGTTGTTTGAACGGCTAGGGCGCCTTGCTGCGGTTCATGGCGTTGTCGAATTCCTCGCGTGACAGAAAACCGTCCTTGTTCACGTCGGCCTCGTCAAAGTGTTTCGAGACGCCGCGAAAGTTCGACGCCTCGTCGCGGCTGACCTTGCCGTCACCGGTTTTGTCCATGAACTTGAAAGCGCGTTCCAGGTCATTGGGGTCGTAGTAGACGACGACCGGGGCTGCGGGTGCCGAGGCGGCTGCCGCCGGCTCCGGGGTCTGGGCGTTCGCCTGCGCGGCCAGCAGGGCGGCCGCGGCGGCCAGGGCCAGCAGGGATCCCAGCATCAGGATGCGGGGACGGTTCAAACGGGAAGGGGTCGTCGTTGTCGTGGGCTGTCTCATGGTCTTCCTGGGGGAGTTGTCTAAGCACCATTGGATGCTACCCCCGGCCCCAATACCAGTGTTCTTGCAGGGTGTTGCGCCGGTTTACCTGAGGGCGGACGCCGGACACATTTCTTTGCGGGATATCTCCGCGCCAAAGCTTGAATTTGATGAAAACGGCGCAATCGCCTGATGCCGCTCTCGCTCCTTCCCCCTCTGGGGGAAGGTTGGGATGGGGGCCGGCAGCGATCGATGACATGGCCGGCTTTGAATATGTAGCCGGGGGAGCCCCCATCCCTGCCTTTCCCCAAAGGGGGAAGGGGCAAGAGGAGGAGCGTGCCGCGCGCCAATGTGGACAGGCTGCACGCGACAACATAAAAAAACATTTTCCCGCTGCATCCGGGTTGACAAGTCGCGGCTGCCCGCTCAATACTAAGCCTAATGGTTAAGTATAAAGATGATCCCGACGAGGCCCTCAATGCCGTGTTCGCCGCGCTCGCGGACCCGACCCGCCGCAAGGTGCTGCAAGACCTGGAGCGCGGCAATCTGTCCGTCGGCGAGCTGGCCCAGCCGCATGGCATGTCCTTGCCCGGCTTCATGAAGCACCTGCGCGTGCTCGAGGGTGCGGGCCTGGTGACACGCGCCAAGGACGGGCGGGTCGTCAACCTGGCCATCTCGCCCGAGCCCCTGCAGGAGGCCGCCATGTGGCTGTCCCGTTACGAGAAGTTCTGGTCCGCGCGCCTCGACGCGCTGGGCCGCTACCTGTACCACCAAGAGGAGCTGAACCCGCCATGGAAAGAAGCGCAACGCAAGGCAAGCCGTCCGTCAACTTCACCCGGCATTACCCCGCCAGCTGCGAAAAAGTCTGGCGCGCGTGGACCGACCCGCAAGCGCTAGCGCAGTGGTTCGGCCCCGACCCGGCCGGCGTCGTCACCCTTGCCGAGATGGACGTGCGCGTGGGCGGCCGCTACCACATCCGCTTCGGCGTGCCGGGCCAGGAAACCCATAACGTGAGCGGTACCTACCTTGAAGTCGAGCCGCCCCACAAGCTGGTGTTCGACTGGGGCTGGCAAAGCACGCCTGAACGCGTGTCGCGCGTCACGGTCACCCTGAGGCCCTCGGGTGGCGGCACCGAGCTTGTGTTCGTGCATGAGAAATTCTTCGACCAGGCCGCGCGCGACAGCCACAACCAGGGCTGGGCCGGCGCCTTCGCCAAGCTCGACAAACTCTTTGCCCTTGAATCGTCCCGCACCTGAGAACCCTCACCCACACACATCATCTTGAAAGGAGTCCACCATGCTGGCCAACCGAAACGCCATGGCGACCATCGCCGTCAAGGACCTCGCCGCCGCGAAAAAATTCTACGAAGGAAAACTCGGCCTCACGCCGCTGGAAGCCGAGGAAGAGGACGTGCTCACTTACCAGAGCGGCACCGCCACCGTCCTGGTTTATGTCTCGCAATTCGCCGGCACCAACCAGGCCACGTCCTGCACCTGGTCGGTGGGCGACGAGTTCGACAACATCATGAAGGCGCTCAAGGCCAAGGGCGTGGTCTTCGAACACTACGACATGCCCGGCATGGCGCTGCAGGGCGACGCCCATGTCGCCGGCGACTTCAAGGGCGCCTGGTTCAAGGACCCGGACGGCAACATCCTGCACATCCATAACCACTGATCCACCTGCTTCGCCCCAAGGAGTCCCGCCCCGTGAATGCCAACCCCGCCGTGCATGCCCTCGTGTCCAAAGACGAATGGCTCGCCGCCCGCCGCCTGCTGCTGGCCCGCGAAAAAGAACTCACCGCGCAGCGCGACCTGGTCAACGCCGAGCGGCGCCGCCTGCCCTGGCTGCCGGTCGACAAAGCCTATGTGTTCGACGGCCCCAAAGGGCCCGAAAGCCTGGCCGACCTGTTTGAAGGGCGCAGCCAGCTCATCGTCTACCACTTCATGTTCGGCCCGGACTGGAAAGAGGGCTGCCCCAGCTGCTCCTTCCTGTCGGACCACATCGACGGCGCCCTCGCGCACCTGGCCGCGCGCGACATCACGCTGGCCGTGGTCTCGCGCGCGCCGCTGGCCCAACTCGCCGCCTTCAAGCAGCGCATGGGCTGGCGCTTCAAGTGGGTGTCGTCCTTTGGCAGCGATTTCAACCACGACCACCACGTCTCCTTCACACCCGAAGAGCTCGCCGGCGGAAAGGTCAACTACAACTACCGCATGGAAGATGCCGCGGGCATGGAAGAGCTGCACGGCGTCAGCGTGTTCGCGCGCGACGGCCAGGGCCACGTCTTCCACACCTATTCGAGCTACGCACGCGGCGCGGACCTGCTGGTCGGCGCCTACAACTACATGGACCTCACGCCCAGGGGCCGCGGTGAAGACGGCCTGCCATTTCCCATGGCCTGGGTGCGCCACCATGACAAATACGGCGCGGCGGGTCCCATGGCCCAGGCCTGTTGCCACGCCGAGGCCGGCGCCGCATGACGGTGTCCCCCAAAGCCACGCGCCGCGACTGGATAGGGCTGGCCGTCATCGCGCTGCCCTGCCTGCTGTATTCGATGGACCTCACGGTCATGAACCTGGCGGTGCCGCACCTGAGCGCCGAACTCAAGCCCACCGGCGCGCAGCTCTTGTGGATGGTCGACATCTACGGCTTCATGATCGCCGGCTCGCTGATCACCATGGGCACGCTGGGCGACCGCATAGGCCGGCGCCGGCTGCTGCTGATGGGCGCGGCGGCTTTCGGGGCCGCGTCGGTGCTGGCCGCGTTTTCCACCAGCGCCGAAATGCTGATCGCCACGCGCGCGCTGCTCGGCGTGGCCGGGGCCACACTCGCGCCCTCCACGTTGTCGCTGATCCGCAATATGTTCCTCGATGCCGGCGAGCGCACCGTGGCCATCGGCGTGTGGATCACCAGCTATTCGGTGGGCGGCGCCATCGGTCCGCTGGTCGGCGGTGTCTTGCTCGAACACTTCTGGTGGGGTTCGGTGTTCCTGGTCAGCGTGCCGGTGATGGTCTTGCTGCTGGTGCTGGGCCCCGTGCTGCTGCCCGAATACCGCGACCCCGATGCTGGCCGGCTGGACCTGTTGAGCGCGATGCAGTCGCTGGCGGCGGTGCTCGCCGTCATCTACGGCCTCAAGCGCATCGCCGAAGGCGGCCCGGGTTGGCTGGCCGTCGGCTGCATCCTCGCCGGGCTGGGGATAGGCGCGGCCTTCCTGCGCAGGCAGCGCAGGCTGGCCAGCCCGCTGATTGACCTGGCCCTGTTTCGCGAACCGGCGTTCAGCGCGGCCCTGGCCATCAACACCTTCTGCTTTTTCGGTGCGTTCGGCGCCTTTCTTTTCATCGCACAGTATTTGCAACTGGTGATCGGCCTGTCGCCGCTGGAGGCCGGCCTGTGGTCCGTGCCCTCGGCCCTGGGTTTTGTGGTGGGCTCCATGCTGGCGCCCGTCATCGCGCGGCGCATCCGCCCCGGGCTGGCGGTCACCGGCGGCCTGGCGCTGGCCTTCGCGGGGTTCGGGGTGCTCACGCAGGTGGACGGCGCCTCGGGCCTGGCCACCTTGGTGACCGGCAGTGTGATTTTTTCGTTGGGCCTGGCACCCGTGGTCACCCTGGGAACCGACCTCATCGTGGGCTCCGCGCCGCCCGGGCGCGCAGGCGCCGCTGCGGCGATTTCAGAAACCAGTTCGGAATTTGGCGGTGCCCTCGGCATCGCAGTACTGGGCAGCGTCGTGACAGGGGTGTATCGCCACGCGATGGAAGGCAGCGTGCTCAGCGGCGTGACCACCGCGGCGGCCGAGGCCGCGCGCAGCACCCTGGGCGGCGCCGTGGCGGTGGCGGCCGAATTGCCGGGCCCCAGCGGCACGGCATTGCTGGACACCTCGCGCGAAGCCTATGCCCAGGCCTTCCAGGTCACGGCCGGCATCAGCGCGGCATTGGTTCTGGGCACGGCCGTGCTGGCGGCCGTCATGCTGCGGCAGGCGCGTGCGGGTTCGCCGGCCGGGTCCGCGCCTTGAGCCAACTGCAAGGGCCCGCGGCATGAAGCGGCTGTTAGAAACGTACTTTGACGAAAGCGGAAGGCCCCTTGAGCTTGACGCGAAAGCGCGCATTGTTGCTGTCGCGGTGCAGGTCGATGTCGGTCAACCCGTAGTCCAGCACCACGCCGACGTTCTTCATCGGGAACCATTCCACGCCCACAGCGGCGTTGTAGATTTCGCCGCGCACGCTGCTGCCGGTTTTTTTCACGCCCGAGGCGTCGGCGAACAGGCGCAGGTCCGGCGAAATCGCATGCCTGAGGCCCACCTCCAGCAGCGGCGCCACCGCGTCGTCGCTGTCGCTTTGCCGGATGCTGCCGGTGCCGCCGCCGGTGACCGCCGCGGTGGCGTTCAGGTCCAGCCCCACGCGGTAGTAGGCCGCGCCCAGGCCCAGGCCCAACACGGTATTGCCCGAACCCAGCCACCATTTGTAGGCCAGCTTGGCGAAGTCCACCTTCACGTCGAGGTTGGCCGTGCCCGTGGTCGTCACGGTGCCGCTGCCGGTGTTGAAGTTGCTGGCCAGCGAGTCGCCGTAGCCGCGCTTGAATTGGTAATAGTCGAAGGACAGGCCCTGGCTGTCGAACAGCAGCACGTCGGCCTTGATGCGCGGCATGGTCACGCTGCTGCTCTTGGAGTCGCCCGAGTCCAGCCGGCCGAAGTTGGTGTTCACCGCCGCGTTGAAGGTCGGGTCGGCGTGGAAAGCGCCTATCGAAAAGCTCGCGCGGTCCAGCGCCGGCGAGGGTTGGGCCAGGGCCGCGCCGCCCAGCAGCGCCAGGGCGCCCAGCCCGGCCGTCTTCAGGACCCGACCTGCGAGGCGGGGCAATGGTGTCATCCGCATGAAATACATCCCATGGCTAAAAGTGCGCGGCGTGTTGCGAGTGTTTTAAAAATGCCGCAAGGCTCCCGTTTCCTGTCCTCAAGAATCGGTTCTAAATTAGCCAGCGTGATCCCGCCTGGCTATCCGCCAAAATCCGAGGCGTTTGTAGGACAGGGCGCGACGCATGCCGACCGCCGGCTTTACCGGACATTGGCGTAACATGCGCGGCCACGGCATGGTTTGCGCGCCGGATCGACCAGAACCTGCCCTGATTTGACGGAAGACATTCAACATTCATCAATGAAGCAGAGGAGAAACCGCAAATGAGACAACACATGGACAGCCGCAAGCGCTGGTGGGCCCTGATGGTGCTGTGCCTCGGGGTGCTGATGATCGTGCTCGACACCACCATCGTCAACGTGGCCCTGCCATCCATACGCACCGACCTGCATTTCACCGAGACCTCGCTGGTCTGGGTGGTCAACGCCTACATGCTGACCTTCGGCGGCTTCCTGCTGCTGGGCGGCCGGCTCGGCGACCTGTACGGCCACCGCCGGCTCTTCCTGGCCGGGCTCAGCCTGTTCACCGTCGCCTCGCTGGCCTGCGGCATCGCCAATTCGCAGGCGCTGCTGGTCGTCGCGCGCGCGGTGCAGGGCCTGGGCGGTGCGGTGGTCTCGGCGATCTCGCTGTCGCTCATCATGAATCTGTTCACCGAGCCGGCCGAGCGCGCCAAGGCCATGGGCGTCTACGGTTTTGTCTGTGCCGGCGGCGGCAGCATAGGCGTGCTGCTGGGCGGCGTGCTGACCGACTCGCTGAGCTGGCACTGGATTTTCCTGGTCAACCTGCCCATAGGCGGCGCGGTCTTCGCGCTGTGCCTCATGCTGCTGCCCGGCGGCAAGGGCCAGTCCACCGGCGCGAAGCTCGACGTGGGGGGCGCCATCACCGTCACCAGTTCGCTGATGCTGGCCGTTTACGGCATCGTCAACGGCAACGAGGCCGGCTGGCTCTCGGGCCAGACTTTAGGCCTGCTGGGCGCGGCCGCGGTGCTCATGGCCGTCTTCCTGGCCATCGAGTCCAAAGTGCAGACGCCGCTGATGCCGCTGGGCCTGTTCCGCCTGCGCAACGTCGCCACCGCCAACGTCGTGGGCGTGCTCTGGGCTGCCGCCATGTTCGCCTGGTTCTTCATCTCGGCGCTGTACATGCAGCTGGTGCTGGGCTACAGCGCGATGCAGGTCGGCCTGGGATTTCTGCCGGCCAACCTCATCATGGCCGCGTTTTCGCTGGGCCTGTCGGCCAAGATCGTCATGCGCTTCGGCATACGCGCGCCGCTGGCCGCCGGCCTGCTGCTGGCCGCCCTGGGCCTGGCGCTGTTCGCGCGCGCACCCGTGGCCGGCAGCTTCGCGCTCGACGTGCTGCCCGGCATGCTGCTGCTGGGCCTGGGCGCCGGCATGGCCTTCAACCCCGTGCTGCTGGCCGCCATGAGCGACGTCGACCCGGCAGAGTCCGGCATCGCCTCCGGCGTGGTCAACACCTCCTTCATGATGGGCGGCGCCCTGGGCCTGGCCGTGCTGGCCAGCCTCGCGGCCGCACGCACCACGGCACTGTCCGGCGCCGGCGTGGAGGCGGTCGCCGCGCTCAACGGCGGCTACCAGCTGGCCTTTGTGATCGGCGCCATCTTCGCGGCCGTGGCCGCGGTGCTGGGCGCCGTGCTGCTCAGGCCCGCGGGCGCGGCGGCCGCCGGCGCCAAGCCGGCCGCGGCCACGCACTAGGCCTCACGCCGTCCGGCCATGGGAAAGCGCTGCCCGCGCGAGGCGTTGCCGTCCTACAGGCCGGGCCAAAGGGCGAAGCCTACGATGCGGCTTTTCCCTCCAGGAGAAACCCATGTCCGACAACAAAAGCAAGACAGGCGCAGACCGCAAGCTGATCTCCCTCGAGCAGGCCCATGAGCTGCGCGACTGGATGAAATCATTGGGCTGCACCGAGCAGCAACTGCGCGACGCCGTCAAGGCGGTGGGCCATTCGGCCGAGGCCGTGCGCGCCCACCTCGCGAAAAAATAAGCGGCCCTGTGCGCACCAAACATGTTCGACCTCCATGCCGACTGGTGGGAACTGCCTCTGCGCGCCGCGATCATCTACGGCGCGTTGCTGGCCATGGTCCGTGTCTCGGGCCGGCGTACCGTCGGGCAATTCACGCCCTTTGACCTGCTGGTCGTGATGCTGCTCAGCGAGGCCGTCTCCAGCGGGCTGAACGGGGGTGAGGAATCGGTGACCGGCGGCTTGCTGGCCGCCGCCACGCTGGTGGCCCTGAACGTGCTCGTCGCCTTTGCCACCTCGCGCAGCGCCCGCCTGCAGACCGTGATGGAAGGCCGGCCCGTGCTGGTCGGGCGCGACGGGAAAATATTCGACGAGGTCCTCAAGAAGCATCGGGTTCCCATGGCCGACATCGAGCAGGCCCTGCGCGAGGCCGACTGCGAGCAGTCCGACATGAAGTTCGCCTGCCTCGAGGCCGACGGAAAGATCAGCATCCTCAAGGAAACCACCAGCCCGCCGCTGGCCCTGTCCCGTGAACACGGATGAGCTTCCGCGCAGCCGCCGTGTGCTGCTGCTGATCGACTTCATCAACCCCATGGATTTTCCGGGTGCCGAAGACCTGGCCGCAAGCGCCGTCGAAGCCGCGCGCGCCACAGCGGCCCTCAAAGCCGTGCTGCGCGAACAGGGCGTGCCCGCCATCTATGCCAACGACAACTACGGCGGATGGCAGTCCGACTTCCAGAGCCTGGTCGAGCGCTGCGCCGGCAGCCGCGGCGCTTCCGGCGAGATGGCGCGCCTGCTGCGGCCCGGGCGCGGCGACCTCACCGTCCTCAAGCCGCGGCACTCGGCCTTCCTTGGGTCGCCGCTGGACCTGCTGCTGGCCCGCATGGACGTCAAGGACATCATCATCACCGGCGTAGCGACCGACATGTGCGTGCAGCTGACCGCCATGGACGGCTTTCTGCGCGGCTTCAAGCTGCAGGTGCCCTCCGATTGCTGCGCCGCTGAATCGGCGGAATACCACAAGCAGTCGCTGGCCTATATGGCACGCATCCTGAAGTGCGATGTTTCGCCCTCGGCTTTTGTGAGACCGTGAGTGGCTCCCCCCGCGCGCGTCCTACATGCGCTGGCAGGCTTGGCCTACCCCGCGCTGATCGCGGCCTCCCAAGAATCGCGGAACAGCCCGCTCGCGGATTGCGACGACTTTTCATCAACCCATTGAAGGAACCACCATGCCCACCACCACCAAGGCCTCGCCCGTGCACAAGGAAGCCACCGCCATGCTCAGGGCCGACCACAAGCTGGTCAGTGAGCTGTTTGATCAGTACGAAAAAAGCCGCTCCACCGCCAAGAAGAAGGAGCTGGTCGCCCAGATCTGCAAGGAGCTCACGGTGCATGCGCAGGTCGAGGAAGAAATTTTCTATCCCGCCGTCAAGGCCGCCCTCAAGGACCACGAGTTGATTCCCGAGGCCAGCGTCGAGCACGCCACTCTCAAGGACCTGATCGCCCAGGTCGAGGGCCTGGAGCCCGACGGCGAAATGTTCGATGCCAAGATCAAGGTCATGTCCGAGTACGTCAAGCACCACGTCAAGGAAGAGCAGAACGAGATTTTCCCCAAGGCCCGTGCCACCCGGCTGGACATGGTGGAGCTGGGCGCGCAGATAGACGCGCGTAAACAGGAACTCATGGCCGCCGCCTGACGCGGCTTGGCTTCACTGCAGTTCAATCAGGAGACGGCGCATGGCGATCATCACCGCAAGCTGCCATTGCGGCAAAAACGCCTTTCGCATAGACGGCGACATGCCGGCCCAGCTCACGCGCTGCACTTGCTCCTTTTGCAGCAAGCGCGGCGCGCTGCTCGCGTACTACACACCCGAGCAGTTCCATGTGACGACACCCGCGGCCGCCGACGCGATCTATCGCTGGCAAACCAAGTTGGTCGACCATCACTTCTGCCCCGAGTGCGGCATCGCCACCTACAGCGACAGTCCGGCCTTCGAGATGGACGGCAGCTGGGACGGCAGCACCCGCCGCATAGGCGTCAACGCACGCCTGTTCGATGACTTCGATGCGGCCACGGCGCCTGTCACCGTGATAGACGGCAAGAACCTCTGGTAGCCCGTGCCGCGTAATCTGGGGATGCAAATTCATCCGCAGATTTCGCAGATTGACGCAGATTAAAAGCAAGAAGTTTTAATTGAAATTTCACTCTCCGCGACTTTGCATCTGAGGGTCTTCATCTGTGTAAATCTGCGTAATCTGCGGATATAGATTTTCTTCAGAAATGCGGCGGCAGGTCGTCGCGCAGGCTGCGCGCGGTGGTGATGTCGCCGTCCCGCACCGGCGCGGCCTTGAGGTCGGCGACTTCGCGCAGCAAGGCGTCTATCTGCTGCTGCTGGCGCACGATGATCTTGTCGAGCTGGTCCAGCAGGTCTTCGGCAAAGCTCGCCTTGATTTCAAGTTCGGTCAGGCGCTGGTCGGTGTCGCTGCCGTGCGCAGCCTGCGGGTCGTTTTGGGGATGTTCCATCCCCGTATTGGACACGAAGCCCGGGCCATTGCCTTTTCCACTGGCCTTGTCTAAGCTGGGTCCCATCTTTCGCAGAAGGGGGACAACATGGTGGAACAAACCATCGAGAAACCGGAAGCGCCAGGAGGAGTACAAGGAAAGGCAGCTGAAGGCGGCGGCCTGACGGCGGAGCTTGAAGCCATCGCGTCACGCCGCGCCTTTGTCTACGCGGACGGCAAGGGACCCGAGGAAAGCTGGGGATTGGCCCTGTCGGGCGGTGGCATCCGCAGCGCGACGTTTTGCCTGGGCGTGTTGCAAGCGCTGGCGAAAGCCCCGTTCAACGTACCGGCGGAAAAAAATGGCCCGGAGCCCAAGGCGCCGCAGCCGCCCTCCGCCGGCGCATGGCCGCTACTGGCCCGCTTTGACTTCCTGTCCACCGTCAGCGGTGGCGGATACACGGGGGGATTCTTCTCCGCGCTGTTCCGTGCCAGGGAGCCGCAGCAGCCGTCCCAGCCTGCATCCGCGCCGACGCCGGCACCCACGCCTGTGGAACTCGCGAACGAAGCCTACGCGGCGCTCGCCACAGATCCCCCCGGCAGGTTGAGCAAAGTCCGGACGTCGCTCACCTGCACACCGCCCGCCACACCCGACCGGCCCTTGCGCTGGCTGCGCGAGAACGGCCGCTACCTCGCGCCCAACAACACCGGCGACCTGTTCTACGACGTCGCCATCGCCATCCGCAACCTGTGCGCCGTGCACTATGTGATGGGCGTCACCTTGCTGGCCGTGTTCCTGCTGATGTTCGCCTTGCGTTTTGCCAGCCTGCAAATTCCATTCGATGCGCTCAGCCACGCGGGGGCCGGGCTGGAGCGTTTCATGCAGCCGGCGCTGCCGCTGAAGGATTTCCGGGTCTGGTACAGCCCCTGGTTCGGTGTGCTGGGCGCCTGGTTTCTGCTCGCGGTCGTGCCCTGCGGCGTGGCCTACTGGCTGGACCAGGATCAACCCACGGCCCAGGCCGACCAGCCCATCCCCAAGCCGGTCCTTGCTGCCGCCGCCCTGCTGGGACTGGGCATCGCCGCCGCCTGGCTGCTCTGGCCGAAAGCGCCGGGCATTGCTTCGGGGCTCCTCGATGTTCCCGTGCCGCTCACCCTGCTGGCGCTGATGGACCTTGCCCTGCTCGTGTCTTTGCTGGTGTTTCTTGCCGCGAAGTATGTCCCCTGGCAATCGCCCCGGTTGTTTCGCAACCGCATCACGCGGTGGCTGTCGAACGTGCTGACCGTGTCATGGGTCGTCGGCCTGCTCGCGCTGCTGGAGACCGCGGGCCAGACCCTTTACCTCTGGATGGCGGCGAGCGCGCCAACCCCCGGCACGGTGTTCAGCCTGGCCGGCATCGTCACCGCGCTGGTGGCGGCGATACGGCAGTTCGCGCCCCTGCTGGCCCAGCCCGGCAAGGACAGCTGGCTCAGCCGGCTTCCGCTCAACGCCATCCTCGGCGTCGTCGGCCTGGCGCTGGCCCTGCTGCTGGCCGTGGCCTGGAACTGCGTGGCGGCGGCCTTGCTGCTCGGCCTGCAGCCGCCGGCCCCGGGCCCGGGGCTCATCGTCGAAGCCATGTTCACCCAGGCCGGTGCCGGCCTGGGTTTCACCGGGCCGCTGCGCTATGTGTACCCTGCGGTATTGATGGCCTTCTGCCTGCTGGCCACGGTGGCGGCAGGCTACTTCCTCGGCTTCATCAATTTGTCCAGCCTGCAGGTGATGTACGGTGCGCGCCTCACGCGTGCCTACCTGGGCGCGTCGAACAAGCGGCGCTTCGACCCGGCGCAACCCAAAATGGACGTCACCGAGGCCGACGCCAGCGACGACTTCACGCGCGAGGCCTACTACCGCCACAACCATCTCGGGCCGGCCCACCTCATCAACGTGACCATCAACGCCACCACCGGCACCGGCGACCAGCTCACGCAGCGCGACAGGCAGGGCCTGCCGCTGGCGGTCACGCCCGCGGGCATCACGGTGGACGGCCTGCCCTGGGACTGCCGCAGCGGCCACGTCGCGGGCATGCCGCCGCCCGCCAAGGTCCCCAGGCGCCCGCCGCCCGAGCTGTCCATAGGCCAGTGGATGGGCGTGTCCGGCGCGGCCTTCTCGACCGGGCTGGGCCGCGGCACCTCGCTGGGACAGGCCATGCTGTTCACCCTCATCAACATACGCCTGGGCTGGTGGTGGAACTCCGGAAAAAGGGATGCCAAAAAACTGTCGCCGCTGTGGCGCAACCAGGCCTATCTGCAGCGCGAACTGCGCGCGCGTTTCCTCGGCACCGACGGCTCACACTGGTACCTCAGCGACGGCGGGCATTTTGAGAACACCGGCGTGTTCGAGCTGCTGCGCCGGCGCGTGGGCTTTATCGTGTGCTGCGATTGCGGCGCCGACCCGAATTACGGCTTCGCGGACCTGGCCAACCTTATGCGCCTGGCGCGCATCGATTTCGGCGCGGAATTTGAATGCGTGAGGCCCGCCGACGTCCCCCGCTTCGCCCCTGATGCGGAGCGGCTGGCGCCTTATTTCGCGAATGATGAAGCCGAGCTGTGCTCGCCGCCCGGCCCTGAAGGCAAGCTTTCGGCCGTTGCCGACGACAAGTGCGCCTTGCTCTACCGCGTGCAGTATGCGGGTAGCACTGACGAAAGCATTCTGCTGGTGCTCAAGCCGCGCCTGATCCGGAGCGCCCCGCTGGACCTGTTCCAGTACCAGGCCAGAAACCCCTCGTTCCCGCAGCAGACCACCTTTGACCAGTTTTTCGACGAAGCCCAGTGGGAAAGTTACCGCAAGCTGGGGGTGTTGATCGGGTCACGCATATTCCAGTGAGGCCACAGTCTTGCTCCTTCCCCCGCTGGGGGAAGGCAGGGATGGGGGCCGCCGGCGTTGGAAGATTGCTGTGCGTGCTGATAGAAGGCCGTCGGCCCTCACCCCAACCCTCTCCCAGAGGGAGAGGGGGATAAGAGTCAAATACCCGTTTCCTCCACCCGGAATACAGTGGGCGCTGCGCCGTGCACCAAACTTTCGTTTAACAATCCGCCACACCATGACCCAACTCAAAAACTTCCCCCAAGACTTCCCCATCACCCAGAAATGGCCCGCCCGGCACCCTGAGCAGATCCAGCTGTATTCGCTGCCCACGCCCAACGGCGTCAAGGTCTCCATCATGCTCGAGGAGACCGGCCTGGCCTATGAGCCGCACCTCGTGAGCTTCGAGACCAACGACCAGATGTCGCCGGCCTTTCTCTCCCTCAACCCCAACAACAAGATCCCCGCCATCATCGACCCCCAGGGCCCCGGCGGCCGGCCGCTGCCCCTGTTCGAGTCCGGCGCCATCCTGCTCTACCTGGCCGAGAAAACCGGCAAGTTCATTCCCCAGGATGCGGCAGGCCGTTATGAAACCATTCAGTGGGTGATGTTCCAGATGGGCGGCATAGGTCCCATGTTCGGCCAGCTCGGCTTCTTCCATAAATTTGCCGGCAAGGAATTTGAAGACAAGCGGCCTCGCGACCGCTATGTTGCGGAGTCCAAGCGGCTGCTGGGGGTGCTTGAGCAGCGGCTTGAGGGGCGGTCTTGGGTGATGGGTGATGAGTACACCATTGCTGATATCGCCATCTTTCCGTGGGTTCGGAATCTTGTTGGTTTTTATGAAGCTGGGGAGTTGGTGGGGTTTGCTGATTTCCCGAATGTCAAGAGGGTGTTGGAGGTGTTTGTGGCGCGGCCGGCGGTGGTTAAGGGGTTGGCTATTCCCAAGCGGGGCTGAGTTTGTTGAGGCCGGTCTTGCTCCGGCCTTTGCGCTCTCTTCTGAATTCTGCTGGCCGGGGGTAGCCCGGCAGCTACTTACTTTTCTTTTGCTTCGCCAAAAGAAAAGTAAGCAAAAGAAAAGGCGACCCTGGTTGCTGCGTCCCTTCGCTTCGCTGCGGGCAACCTGCGGTGCTCGGTTCAGGCGGGGTATCGCTAAACTCGCCTTCGGCTCAAACAACGCGATCCCTGATCCGTCCGGCCCTGCGCTCCTCGGCGCATCCACAAGGGGTGGGAGCGGGGAGAAGAAATCCAAATACCGAATACCTAAGACAACAAGGACTCGCCAAGGCGAGTCCTTGTTTGTCTTGGGTTGTTCTTTGGTATTTGTCTTCTGTCCCCGTTCCCGTCCCCGCTCCCGATTGCCTCGTCCTGGCTGGGCCGAGGAGCGCAGACGTAGGCGGATCAGGGATCGCGTTGTTTGAGCGTAGCGAGTTTAGCGAGAAGTAGGTCACAACACGAACGCCATGAACGGACGATAACGAGCACGAGCACGAACGGGCGACAGCACGATGCCACGCCCACCAGCGAGCCCAGGTTCAGGTTAAACGCATAACTGGTCACCGCGATGGCCCAGGTTTGCAGGCGCGGCAGTGTGTGGCGCGTGTGCCGCCGGCCGATCAGGTCGAAGCAGCCATACAGCGCATGGCTGGCCGTCGCCAGGCCCAGCACACCCAGCAGCAGCCACGGCGAATAGCGCCACAGCGCCTGCCAGGCACCGGCCCAGTCGACCTTGTGCGCATGCGACACCAGCAAACCCAGCACCACAATGCCCAGCGCCGGGAACCCCCAGCGGCGCACGCGCGGCCACAGCGATGAGGTGGCGGTGGAGTCGGATGAGGGATCGGCGGGGACCGGCGCCGTGGTGCTGGGCATGATGGGGAAATCTTCCCTGGGGCTGGCGCCCGGCGCCAGAGCTTGGCGGCGGTGCTTTCTGTAGGCGTAGACCGACGGGGGAGGGTGCCGGGTCTTGCTCCGGCCTTTGCGCGCCTGTGCCCTTTGCATGGGCTTGCTGGCCGGGGGTAGCCCTGCAGCTACTCACTTTTCTTTTGCTTCGCCAAAAGAAAAGTAAGCAAAAGAAAAGGCGACCCTTGTTGCTGCGTCCCTCCGCTTCGCTACGGGCAACCTGCGGTGCTCGGTCCAGACGGGGTCTCGCTAAACTCGCTTCGCTCAAACAACGCGATCCCTGATCCGCCTGAACCTGCGCTCCTCGGCGCATCCACAAGGGGTGGGGAAGGAATACCAAACAGCCGAATACCAATACCGAATACTTGAAGAAACAAGGACACGCCGTGGCGTGTCCTTGTTTGCATTGGTCTTGGTTTCCTGTCTTTGTCCCCGCTCCCGATTGCCCCGTCCTGGATGGGCCGAGGAGCGCAGAGACAAGCGGATCAGGGCCGGCGTTGTCTGAGCGAAGCGAGTTTAGCCGGACCCCGCTTGGCTCGAGCACCGCAGGTTGCCCTAAGCGAAGCGTAGGGACCCAGACTGCGGGTCGCCTTTTCTTTGGTCACTTTCTTTTGGCGAAGCAAAAGAAAGTTACTTGCTGCCGGGCAACCCCGGCCAGCAGAACTTGGAAGAGAGCACAGAGGGAGCGGCGCCTGCCGGGACAAGACCCGGCCGGTCAGGCCACTCCTGACCCATCCCCTTCATATCTCGCCAACTCAACCCAAAAAACACTCCCCCCGCCCTGGCGCGCAGCCATCCCCACAGGGTGCCCCAGCGCCTGGCTCAACCGGTAAATGCCCGCCAGCTCCAGGCCGAAGCCCTCGGCCGTGCCCTGTTGCGGAATGCCTTGCACAAAGGTTTGCTGCCGCTCATGCGCGATGCCCGTGCCCGTGTCCCACAGCTCTATGCGCCAGCGGCCCTGGCGTTGCCGTGCCGCCAGCAGCACGCCGCCGTCGTGCGTGTTGCGCAAGGCATTCGACAGCAGGCTGCCCACCAGCCGCGCCAGCAGCACCGGGTCCGACAGCGCCCGCCCGGCGCCAGCCCGCGTGCGCAGGCGCAGGCTTTTTTCGCGTGCCAGCGACATGTGCTCTTCGGCCAGCGTGTGGATCAGGGCGGCCAGGTCCACCGGCTGCAGCTGCACGTTGAGCGAAGCCGGATCCAGCCCCGCCAGGCTGAACAACGATTCAAACAGCTCGTCGATCGTGCGCGTCGAATCGCCGATCTTGCGGGCGATCTGCACCGCGAACTCCGGCTCCCGCGTCAGCCAGTCGGCATACAGGCCCAGCGCATGCACCGGCCGGCGCAGCTCATGCGCGGCGCTCGCGATAAAGCGCGTCCTCACCGCCTCCGCGTCCGCCACCGCGCGTTTGCGGTCCTCCAGCGCCTTGATCAACTGCTGGCGGTCGAACTGCAGCTCCAGGCTGACGCGCAGGGCCCGATACATGCGCCGGCCCGTCACGTGCGCCACCCACAGGAACACCAGCACCACCATCATCTCGGCGCCGGTGTCGAGCACCGAAGGCACGCCGCCCTGCAGGTCCATGCGCCAGAGCAGGGCCGCCAGCACCGAAGCGCCCAGGCCGTTGCAATACGCTGAAAAAGTCCGCAAACACGGCGGCGACGAAGACACTGCGGTCGCCGCGATGGCCGAGAGGATCAACATGCAGACGAACTGCTCCTCGACAGGCGCGCGGCGGTAGACCACAAACATCAGCGATCCCCAGACCACCGCGCTCAGCGGCCAGGCCCATCCGTGCAGCGACATGAACTCCCGCAGCGCCACACCGTCGGCCTCCGCCAGCCGCTTGCGGTAGGCATGCAGGATGATGTAGCGCAGCATCGTCACCGAGCCCGCGGCCAGCGTCCACACCCAGAGGTCCCAGGGCTCCACGTGCCGGTACAGCGTCGCCACCACCACCACGATCACCAGAACGGCCGCGTGCAGCGTGGGCCGCGCATGGCGCATGAAGGTGTGGGCCAGCTGCACGTTGACCCAGGTCTCGCGTGGGCTCATCGAAGGGCGCTTCCGGAAGCGGCTGGCGGGATGGGCGTCATGGAGAGAATTTTTTCCGGAGAAGGGTAGGGCCGTGGGCAACAACAAACACTGTCAACGATTTTCCCTTGTGCGCCCGATGATCAGAAGAGGGCGGGGGTGGGGGTTCTACTTATCCAGCTTACGGACATCCGCCCCGGCCTTCGCGCGGGAAAGTCTTCCTGGAGACATTTTTTGCGGGGTTTCGGGCTTGTGGCGCGCGGCCCTTGCCCGCGCGGTGTTCCTTTGGCTTAACGGCAGCCGGGGTGCAAAAGTGTTGTTTGCCCGGTTGAACGAGCTGTCTTGGCTTGTTGGTGGCTCGGGATGACGGAGCTGAAACGCATACTTTTTATTCATGGCCATCCAGGAAATGCGGGGAAGTTCTTTCATTCGATACGCTGGAATGAGTAGTTTGGAACTTTGGATGTATGGGGCCTGGACGTCCTGGATAAGATGTCGTCTCGACCACAAGCGGACATTCATGAACATTGCGCTAGTTGATCACAAGCTATTCGTTGTCAGCGAAGCTGTCGGCGTTTCGGTGTATGACTTCAACTTCGAGCTGCACTTTCCCTGCTCACATCCTTATCAGATAGAAAGAGAGGCTCCTTGTGTGCTCCGAATCGGCGCTATTGCAGACTACGAGACCGAATTCAACGACAAGGCCGCCTTGGGGCTTCGCCTCGTCAACTCGCCGGCCGAACACAAGCTGGCCAGTGAGCTGGAGCATTGGTATCCCCTGATAGACGACCTGACGCCCCGAACCTTGATGTTCGACGAGCTGCCGGAGGTTCACGCCATCGAGGCGAATTTCGCTTGGCCGGTCTTCATCAAGGGATCCCGGCAGACCAGCAAACACAACCCTGAGCTGTCGATCGTTCGAGACCGCGGCCAGTATGAGCAGGTCATGCAGCGATACAAGGGCGACCCGATTCTGCATTGGCAGAAACCGGTCGTTCGGGAGTTCGTCCCGCTGGCCCCTGTGCCAGGCCATGTGCCGGGCAAGGTCGTTCCCTCCATGGAATACCGTTCGTTCTGGTGGCATGGCGAGTGCGTTGGCTGGGGTCGATACTGGTACCAGGTTCCCATCTATGACCCGGAGGATGCCGCAAGTGGACTGGAGGTCGCGCAGGAGGCCGCACGCCGAGTGGCGGTGCCCTTTCTCGTCGTCGACTTTGCCAGGACGGCTGATGGGCGCTGGATCGTGATCGAGTGCAACGATGCCCAGGAATCCGGGTACGTTGCCATCCCACCTCATACCCTGTGGCGGAATGTTCTCGAAAAGATGGATGCTTAGTTGGCCCGGGGCGCATCCATTGCGGGTGAAAACATCGCGTTACAGCAGATGCCCGCTTCGGCTCCCTGAGTGGCTGCTACTGCCGTGACCGCTTTACCGATTTTCAACAAACCAGTTATATCTGCTGCGCGCATGCAATTCATATCTTCTTATCCTGGCCCGTTCTTGATGTTAGCCCTGCTGGCGCTGGCCATCCTGGCGGTCGTTTCTGTGACGATGCTCGTCAAAATGCTACCGTCAGGAAATCGACTGCGCCAGGAAGTGGAGTCATTGATGCATTGGCTCAAAGCTAATCCCGAACTTGCGGAGAAACGTTTTAAGCGTGGTGCATTCATTCTTTTGATTACTTTTTTCGTGGCTCTTACATTGATCTATTCGTAACACTCGTGGCTTATCGTCTCTACTAAGCGATGGTTGCTATAGGCAGAAGCGGACGTTGGGCCTGGAGAAACCGTGACCAGTAAAACAGAATTCGGACGGGAATCTAAGACGATGCCGCGGCCGGAGGAGGCGGACATGAAGCGTTTGTCTGCAATGATCAAGCGTGGCGAACTGCATCCGGTGTTGAATCACACTAAATGGGCTGAACTTCGAGCTGAAATGCTTTCAGCTCCGCCGGACCAATGCCCCAAGTTCAGAGCACGCAGTGTCTTTGCGCCGCCCGGGTTTTGCACTGATTGGGACGGCGAGTTCTACTATCACATCCACCCGGTTGCTGACCTGGAATGGATGGAGCTACAGGCTTTATCGAATAATTGGCTTCGCGAGGCACTCAATCGCCACAGCATCCCGTATTCGCTTGAGGGTGGAGTGATCAGGGTATGGGGCTACACCCGGCCAGGGCCTCAACCAGAATGGCAGTAATGGGTCAGAAGCGGAGCTTGGTCAATCGAAAAAACCATCAAGCAACGCCGCCCGCCCTCGTCACGGCATCCCAAAGCGCCTCCGCAGCCCGCCCCATGGAATTACGGGACCGGAAGAGCCTGATCTCCAGTGGAACGCGCAAGGCAGGCACACCCGCTTCGACCACCCGGCCGCTTGCCAGGTCTTCATGAATCAGGGTTTGCGGCAGCCATGCCACGCCGCGGCCTTCAAGGACCATGGTTCTCAGAACCGAGGCCAGGTGTGCCGTGAACACCGTTTGTGTGGCGACAAGCTCCATGGCCTCAAACCTTGTTTCGCGCAGGATGCGGCCCAGCCCGGATTCGGCGCTGTAGCCGAGAAGGGATACCGGCGTCTTGCCCGCTTGCAGTGTGTGCAGGGGCAGGCCTGAAGCGTCAAGCGCCGTCACCGGCACCAGGCTGTCGGCGCCAATTTGAATCGAGAGAAAACCGTCGGAGTCCAGACGCCCCGGCGCGCCAGGGTGGGCATGGCAGACAACAAACTGCACCTTGCTTTGCTCCATCAGCGCCTCGCAGCGCGCCAGCACGTCGGACTCCAGGTGCATGGTTCCGGCCATGGTGTGCGCTTCAAAACTCCGTAGCCAAGCCGGCATGAAGGTAAACGACAGCGCGTGTGTGGCGGCAAACCGCAGGGAATGCGAGCTTGCTTCGGCAATGATCCTGGCCTCGCCCGGTATGCGGGCCACTTGGGCCTGCAGATCATGGGCAATGCCCTGGAACCACTGGCCGGCTTCGGTCAGCCGGACCGGCTGTGAGCTTCTGTCAAAAAGCTCCGTGCCTATCCATTCCTCCAGGGCGCGCACCCGGCGCCCGAAGGCCGGCTGCGTCATGTGGCGCTCTTCGGCCGCGCGGGAGAAGTTGCCCGTTGTCGCCAGCGCGGAAAAGTCTTCGAGCCAGGAGAAATTCATGCCCAGTGCTTTGAAAGCATTGAAGAGAAGAAAAACAGCATTGGTCAAATGCGGCAGCCTTGGCGATCATAACGATCATCATCACAACCTGTCACAGAGACAAGCATGAAAATCGTTGAAATCAGGGAGAAGACCCTCCCCATCAGTTCACCCATCCGCAACGCCTACATCGACTTCAGCAAGATGACCTTGAGCCTGGTGGCCGTCATCACCGACGTGGTCCGGGACGGCAAGCCCGTCGTGGGCTACGGGTTCAACTCCAACGGCCGTTACGGTCAGGGCGGGCTGATCCGCGAGCGCTTCCTCGACCGTATTCTGGACGCTGCGCCTGAAAGCCTGATCGACGCCAAGGGCACGAACATCGACCCCGCCAAGGTCTGGGCGGCGGCCATGGGCAACGAAAAACCCGGTGGCCATGGCGAACGTTCTGTTGCCGTGGGCACCATTGACATGGCCGTATGGGATGCGGTCGCCAAGATCGAGGGTAAACCCCTGTTCCGCATGCTGGCCGAACGCCATGGTCGCGAGGCCAATCCGCGCGTCTTTGTCTACGCTGCCGGTGGTTATTACTACCCGGGCAAAGGCAACGAGGCGCTCTGCGCCGAGATGCGCAGCTACCTGGATCGCGGCTACAACGTGGTCAAGATGAAGATAGGCGGCGCTTCCCTCGATGAAGACCGGACGCGCATCGAGGCGGTGTTGAAAGAGATTGGTTCGGAGGCCCAGCTTGCGGTCGATGCGAACGGCCGTTTCGACCTGGAAACCGGCATCGCGTACGCCAAGATGCTGCGCGAATTTCCGCTGTTCTGGTACGAAGAGATCGGCGACCCGCTCGACTACGCCTTGCAGGCGGCGATTTCGGAGTTCTATCCCGGCCCCATGGCCACCGGCGAGAACCTGTTCTCGCACCAGGACGCCCGCAACCTCCTGCGCTATGGCGGCATGCGCCCCGACCGCGACTGGCTGCAGTTCGACTGCGCGTTGTCCTATGGCCTGGTGGAATACCTGCGCACGCTGGAGGTGCTCAAGCAGTTCGGATGGTCGCCTTCGCGCTGCATTCCCCACGGCGGGCACCAGATGTCCCTCAACATCGCAGCCGGCCTCGGCCTGGGTGGAAATGAAAGTTATCCCGACCTGTTCCAGCCCTACGGCGGTTTCCCTGATGGCGTGAAGGTGATCGACGGCCATGTAAGCTTGCCTGAACTGCCGGGCATTGGGTTTGAAGGCAAGGCCGACCTTTACGCCCAGATGCAAGCCCTCTCTGCCTGATTCTGGATTCTGTTGGCAACGACAAAGGAGACAAAGCATGAAAAACCATAAGCGGATGTTCAAAGGGATTCTGGTTTCGGTGTTGCTCAGCCTGTCGGCACTGCCGGCGGCCTGGGCGCAGTACCCCGACAAGCCGGTGACGCTGGTGGTGCCCTTCGCCGCCGGCGGGCCCAGCGACAAAATCGCCCGCGACCTGGCCGAAGCGCTGCGCAAGCCGCTGGGCCAGACCGTCATCGTCGACAACACGGCCGGCGCCGGCGGGACCATTGGCGCAGCGCGCGTTGCGCGCGCCAAGGCCGACGGCTACACGCTGCTGGTGCATCACATCGGCCTGGCAACCGCGCCGGCCCTGTATAAAAAATTGCCCTATGACACCCTCAAGGACTTCGAGTACCTGGGCCTGATCAACGAAGCGCCCTCCGTGCTGATAGGCCGGACGACACTCGCCGCCAACAACCTTGCCGAACTGCGCAAGTGGATCGCTGATTCCGAGGGCCGCGTGAATCTCGCCAACGCGGGTGTCGGGTCGGCTTCGCACCTTTGCGGCCTGATGCTGCAAGGTGCGCTCAAGTCCAAAATGGTCGCGGTCCCCTACAAGGGAACGGCCCCGGCCATGACAGATTTGATCGGTGGGCAGGTAGACCTGATGTGCGAACAGGCGACCAACGCCGTGCCGCAAATCGAGGGCAAAAAAGTGAAGGTGTACGGCGTCAGCAGCAAAGAGCGCCTGAACCTGCCCTCACTTGCGCAAACGCCGACATTGGCCGAGGCCGGCCTCGCGGACTTCAACGTCACCGTCTGGCATGGCGTGTACGCGCCGCGCGGCACGCCGCCGGAGGTTCTCGCCAAACTGAATGCCGCGCTGCGCGAAGCCCTCAAGGACCCCGACCTGATCAAGCGCCAGGAAGCGCTGGGCTTGCGCCTGGTGACCGACGCCAGGCTCAGCGCGTCCGGCCACAAGGCCTATGTCCAGGCCGAAATGGCGCGCTGGGGAAAGGTGATCAAGGATTCGGGGGAGACGGCTGAGTAAGTTTCCAAGGCGCACACGCAATGTTGCGCCTCAAAAGCCCGCCGATAAGCCGACCGCGCCACGGCCGCGCGCGATATAGGCCGACAGCGTCGGATATTGCTCCAGCAGGCCCGAGCTCTCCAGCCTGCCGCCTGAAATGAAGGTTTGCATGGAAGGATGTGCAAAGACCGCTTTGGGCCCAGAGGAGTCGTTTACGGCTCAATGAACCCGCAGCACCTCAAACTGCTGTCGGATTGCAGCGACCTGTATCGACACATCATCACCCTCGCATTTGCCCAGCATGGCCCTGCCCAAAGGGGCTTCCATGCTGATGACCTGAACCAGCTGAGTGCCGCTGCCCAACTGCATGCTGCCCCCATCCGGGCCGAGAAAGAGCTGTTGCTGCTTGTCGTCGGAATCGACCAGGCAGACCAGCGCGCCGAGCTGTATCCCTTTGCTGGCGTCGTAGGGATTCGGGCGGAATTGGCGCCACTTGGCCATCGCCTGGCGGATGGCTTCGGCACGCCGAACTTGGCCGGTGGCCAGGTAGGCGGCTTCGAGTCCCAATGTGTCGTATTTGTTTTCGGCGATATTTTCTGCGTGGGTCGCCGTTTCGTGTGCCACCCGCACTGCGTCTTCGGCTTGCAGCAGGTCTTCGGCGAGCCGTTTCAGCACCTGCTGTTGCAGCGAGAATTTATTCATGACGGAAGGTAGGCATCTCAAACAAGCGGGGGAAGGCCTTAATTATGAAGGCTCCTCCAGCCGTCGACCCGATTGCACTTTCGGCAGTGCGCCGTCAGCGTTCATTCTTGCCGCCTACCGTACTGCGCCGAAGCACTATAACTGCGCCCTGCGGGTTCTGATGTCTGCTTCTGGCCGAAAACGGTCATCTTACCGGCGGCTGCCCCTGCTATTCCCGTGCGCATGCACACACAGTCCGCCTTGCTAGCCTTCCACCTGTGCCTTGGACAGACGCAGCGCTTTAGCCATATACCCACGCCACAAGCTCCGCGTAAAAAAGGTGACCAGAGGCTTCAGGATGGCCGATCGGCTGATGAACTCGTAGCGCCAGCGAACCGACGTGGCGGCGCGGCCCGGCACGTCTTCGAACCACCACTCACCGCGTGCTTCGCTGGCAAGCAAGCGCAGCACCCCTGTGAATTCCGTGATGCGATAAGCGAACCGGCCCGGGTATTCATAGCTTGTCAGTGTCTCCCGGGCGGAACTCCCGTCGGAGAAGACCACGGTTCGGGTCCGGCCCGCGGCATCCCACGGGCCGGTCTGGTTCAGCGTCTGCGTTACCGAGGGCAGCGGGCCATACCCGGTAAAGATCGATGGGAGGGCTATGGGGACGATGTGCAAAAACGTCTTTTCCCTGGATGCTTCGACCGTCGTGATGACGGTGGCTGCGGCGGATGTCATGTTTGCTTCCTTGTTTAGCGTTAGTGATTCACCAGCTGATGAGCGGTGAGCGGCCCAGCCAGGTGTTGCTGTGCACCTGGTCCAGGACGAAGCTGGCTACGTCGGCCCTGGCAATCGTCCCGCCATGAAAATTAGAGAGATCCGTGATGGCTCGCATCTCGCGCCTGGCGGGTTTGTCATTCAGCACCGAAGGACGCACCAGCACCCAGTCCAGGCCGCTGTCCCTGATGATCGCCTCTTGCCGATTCTTGTCGGCATACACCTTGCGCAACAGGGCCGGCAGAATCAAGCGGTCAAAAACAAACCCTCCGTGGCCGGCGCTGTCGCCCGCGCCCATGCCGGTGATGCACACGAGGCGCGAGACCCCGGCGGCCTTCATGGCGTTCACAAGCGCCTTCGTTGCCGACGACAAAAGCGTCACCTCTTTCAACGGGCTGACCGGCGTGCCCAACGCACTCACGACGGCATCGCGGCCTTCCAGCGCCTTGCGCAAGGCCGCTTCATCGCGGGCGTCACCAATGAAGACCTCGGCGCCCTCCAGGCCGACTGCCTTTGCGGGCGAGCGCACGAGTACCCGAACCGCAAACCCCCGTGCGAGGGCTTGCTTCACGATCAACCGGCCCGTGCCGCCTGTGGCGCCGATCACCAGGATTTTCTGGCGTGCAAGATCGGATTGCACCGTATTGACGGAGTTCATTGCGCACCTCCTGACAGTGACAGCTTGCCTTCAGCCAGCAGTTCGCGCGTGCGTTTCAGCGTCGACGCCAGGGCGGTTTTGTAGCCTTTGTCGCCGTCCATCCAGGCCTGCTCGGCTTGCTCTTCGGGGCCGCCGGGCTCTTTGCCGCGCAGGCCGATGTAGCAATAGAAACGAAGCTGAAGTTGCCCCGCATCATCTTCAAAGAGTTCGTTGACGATCGCACCTTCGCGCGGGCCGCTGGCCTGGAAGAAGGTCACCTTGCTCTCGGGTTCAAAGGCGATGATTTCACGCAGGTCCGTGCCGGCGATGGTGGCTTCGCGCACGATGTGGGTTTTGCTCTCTTCCACGACTTCGCAGTCAGTGCAGAGGCCGGGCGGCAGGAAAAGCCGCGCGTCGCGCGCCTTGAGGACCAGGCCGGCCCACACCTGGGAACGCGTGAGCGGCACTTCGCCTTGTGGGTTAACCGGAACAGTGGCGGTCGAATAGATCATGATGGTTTCCTTGATTGAAGTGTTGAAGTTTTGAAGGCCAACGCTCAGGCCGGTGCCGAAATTTCGGCGGCGAAGTCGCGGTAGGAGCGCAGCGGGCGGCCCAGCAGCTTGGTCAGGCGCTCAACGTCGCCGGCTTCGGGAACCATGCCCTCCGTCAGGAAGCGCTCGCTCATCAGGCGCATGTCATATGCCATCCAGGCGGGCATGAAGTTGCGCAGGTTCTTCTCGAAGCCGGCCGTGTCGTCGCCGCCATAGCTGATGGGGCGATTCAAAACGCCGGACCAGATCGCGGCGACGGTATCTCCGGTCAGCGTATCCGGGCCGACCAGGTTGATCCGCTCCAGGGGCAGCGGCCCGGACGCGCGTTCGCGGCGCAGCAGTTCGATGGCGGCGATCTCGCCAATGTCGCGCGCATCGATCATGGCCAGGCCCTTGCTTCCGATAGGCATGGGGTACACGCCGTAGCCCGTCACCACGTCTTTGATGGTGCGTTCGTTGTCCATAAAGTAGGCCGGCCGCAGGATGGTGGCGCCGAAGCCCATTTGCTCCAGCATGCGCTCGACGCCGAACTTGCCGGCGAAGTGGGGGACGTTCAAGTACTTGTCGCTGTGGATGACCGACAGGTAAACGATGCGGTCTATGCCCGCCTCGCGTGCCAGGTTGAGGGTCATCAGGGCCTGGGTGAATTCATCGGGGACCACTGCATTGAGCAGGAACAGGGTAGAGACGCCTTTGAAGGCCAGGCGCATCGAGTCCACGTCGAGCAGGTCGCCCTGTACAACGTTCACACCCGCTGGAAAGCTGGCTTTTGAGGGGTCACGCACGAGTGCCCGCACATCTGCGCCCCGCTTGACGAGTTGCTGGACAACTTGGCGGCCGATGTTGCCGGTGGCGCCGGTGATAAGGATGGTCATGAAAATTACTCCGTTTGGTTTGAAAGAGCCTTGATCTTCATCGTTTCGCCAAATGTCCGATAGCCGTTATATTTGGACTATCTGTCTCACTGGTGGAACACATGGACTTACTGGCTCTTGCTGACTTCACGCTTGTCGCCCGGCATGGCGGCTTCGGGCGGGCCTCCCGCGAATCAGGCCGCCCCAAGGCCACCCTGTCCCGCCGGGTGGCCGACCTGGAGAGCGGCCTCAACCTGCGGCTCTTCGAGCGGGGGGCGCGCACGCTGAAGCTCACCGAAGAAGGGCGGGCGCTGTTTGAGAAGACCTCCGTGCTGCTCACCGAGCTCGACGAGGCGACGGCGGCGATTTCCGCCGGCGGGGACGAACCGCGAGGGCGGTTGAGGGTGAGCGCGCCGCTGCTCTTCTCGCAAGCCGCGATGGGAAAGCTTGCGGCCCAGTTCGCCATGAAACACCGCGCGATCCGCCTGGAGGTCACGACGGAAGACCGCCCCGTGGACATGGTGGAAGAGGGCTACGACCTGGTGATCCGGGTGAATCCAGACCCGGACGAAAGCCTGGTGGGCCGGATCTTCCTGAGAGACCGCATCGTGATGGTGGCCCACCCCGGGCTTCAGCGGCCCGCGGGCAGCGCACCCATTCCGGTCGTGCTGCGGGGTGGCGGGGTCGGCGAACAGACGGAAGTCTGGGAACTGACGGAGAAGGGAAAGAAGAAGCGCCTGACGGTCCAGCCCGTCCTCAGCTTGTCATCGCTGTTCATGGTCCGCGATGCGGTGCGCGCGAATGTCGGCGCGGCGCGCCTGCCTTTGTCGCTGGTCATCCCCGACCTGGCCGCCGGAATGCTGGTGCAATGGGGCGACGTCTCGGGGCCCGAGGTGGCGCTATGGGCGCTCTACCCATCGCGTCGCTTGCTGAGCGGCCGGGTTTCCGCCTTCCTGAATTTCCTCAAGGAGGCCTTTCCCGAAGGAAGCCCCGAGGAATTGGCGGCTTACATCCGGTGATGCCATTTAAAACGCCGGCTCCCCCATCACCGGCGCTGAACGCGCCGTCCAGCCAGTCGACATTACCCAGCCGGCTGGATGTTCGCTCACGCTGCTTGTTGATCTCTGTTATGGGCTCAAAGACAAGTTAGTCCTCAATTTCTCATCTCGCTCGAATTGTTTACACCTTCCTGTGCAAGAACAAGTGAAATCACCTGAGCTTTGCATGACTCGACATCCGCTGAGAACCGGTAGGCCGAGGTGTCGAACACGAGGTCTTCTAGCCCCTCGAGCGGCGGGTACAGTGTCTGCGCATCCAGCCGGATAGTTTCGATAAGTGTAAGCAAGTCGTGCCGCTTTGGCTCTGGAATCGAACTAACTCTGAGCACCTCCAAAAATACCTGCGCGTTTCGAAACCAGAACTCAAGATCCTCAATCGGCTCCCCAAGCTCCACGTACTTGGCTCGAAAGCCATTTTCGAACCGGAAACCCAGGACATCTTCCACGAAGTCTATGCGCGGATCCATCGAGGGCTAACGTCGGCGCTGTCCGGCACGCAGCATTGGCCGCGAAGCGGCATTCTGATGCTGCTTGTCCGAGACGAGCAACCTGCTAACCATCATTAGCCGAAGTAGGAAGAGGACGACCATTGAAGGCATACAGTTGGACTCACCTGAAGTTTGAATAGTTGACGCAGACCATCAGTATCAACGTTCCCAATAAGTGTCTTATCTCCAGCGGAACGCGAAATGTCCAAGGACTGCACGCCTTGAAGTTTAAGGTCAAGGGCGAGGCGGCCAGACACCCACCACATGAAGCGAAGTTCGTATTCCGCCGGAAGTACCTCACAGACTATTCGCTCATTGCCTGCAGCGCGCTCAAAACGGTGGGTGTTGTACTCTTCCGGCGCATCTGGGTACACCTGAACGTGTGTACCTCCAAAGAATCCATTGAGCTGATCGACCTCGGGGCAGCGCTTCATGATGGTTAATGTGAAAGTGTGCGAACGCCGTAGGCGGTCCGTTCGAATGACATGTTAAACCGCACCCGCACTCCTCCTACCCCGAAGCCGATGCCACGCGGCGAACAAGACCACAGCCAGAAGCGGCACCACAAGAACTGCGGCTGCAATCGGCAGGCTATAGGACCCAATGGCCAAGGCTACAGCGATTGACACACACGCTACGAGGCCAGCTCCCGCACCCCACACTGCGCTCCGTCCAGGCGGGGAAAGTGCAACAACCGCGAGTATCAAAAGCAATAGGACCGAAAGCACGATGCGCAACTGTGAAATTTGGTATGTCTCAAGGCAGGCACACGCCTTCGAGGGCACGAGCGCAAAGGCGACGAGCGCTACGAGCGCCGCGATCCACCTCCCGGTACTTGGCGTGCGTACAGTGCTCGTACTCATCGCGGCCTAACTTTGATATATCCCGCAAAACTGCGGAATAACATGGCCACCAGTCAGATAACACCGGCGACTATGGTTCAAAAAATTGTTTGAAAGCATGGGCTTATCTCACTATTCGGTATGAATGGACAGGTATAACAACCCTGACAAAGTCGCCGCACCAGCGTTGCAGTCCACGCGGTTGCCGCACCAGGTGCGTGTCTGCTTTGCGGTGAGGAAGTCGTAAGTCTGCTTCTGGCCGAAAACAGTCATCTTAGCCGCGGCTGCGACCCACAGCGGGCATGAGCGCCGCAAAACATCAGTTCGCGGCGGCAGAACTCACGCCAGTCCTGAGCGACCCTGTCAGCCGCCCACCGCCTTCTCCGTAAACACCGCCAGCTGCGCCGCAAAAGCCCGCTGGTAAGCCGGCCGCGCCACAGCCCGCGCGATATAGGCCGACAGCGTCGGATAGTTCGCCAGCAGGCCCGAGCTTTCCAGCCTGCGCAGCACCGTCACCATCAGCAGGTCGCCCGCGCTGAACTCGCCATCCAGCCAGTCGGCATCGCCCAGCCGGCTGGAAAGTTCGCCCAGCCGCGCATGCACGCGCTCGTCGAGCAGGGTCAGGCGCTCCGCGTACCAGGGCTTGTCGTGTTCGAAGAGCATGGCCATGGTGCGTTCGATGATGGGCGGCTCCACCGTGTTCAGCGCGGCGAACATCCAGGCGATCGCGCGTGCGCGGGCGTTTGCATCGCCGGACAGCAGGCCGGCATGGCGCTCCGCGATGTGCAGCACGATGGCGCCCGACTCGAACAGCGTTAGCCCGTTCTCTTCATAGGTCGGGATCTGCCCGAAGGGATGGAGGGCTTTGTGCGCGGGCTGCTTCATCGCCGCGAACGAGACCAGGCGAACGTCGTAAGCCTGGCCCACCTCTTCAAGCGCCCAGCGCACGCGTGAGTCGCGCGCCAGGCCCCTGCCGCGGTCGGGTGAGCGTTCAAAGGCCGTGATGGTGGGGAGGGGCAGGGTGTTTGTCTGGGTCATGGTGGTTTCTCCTTGGCTGATGTCTCGTTGGGTGCCGGACGGGCGGCTTTCGCCCATCTTCTCCCTGACGACGTTCGGGGCGGACCCGGATCGACATCTTTCAACAAATTCTTTCGCAGTTTCCCAAAGATGGCCTCATCGAGCCCGCCGATTCGAAAAGCCTTGACCATATGAAGTGTATATAATCCATATACGTTTCATGTAGAAAAATGTAGAGGCCAACCATGGGTATTGTCAAAATTTCAGACCTGATGCACGAGAACCTGCGCGTGGCGGGCAATGCCCTGAGCCGGTCCATCAATTCGCAGGCGGAGCACTGGATGCGGGTCGGCATGCTGACCGAGATGCACCCGGACCTCGACTACCGCGAGATCTGCCAGCTGCTGGTACAGGCTGAACTCGCGGGGGGCCTGGACATCGTCACCGCCGCCACGGCCCAGGCCGGCAAACTGCGGCCGGCCCCGGCCGCCAAACGCTGATGGCCCGCGGCGTCGTCATCAAGTCGCCTGAGCAGGTCGCGATGGCGCGGCGGGCCGGCCAGCTGGCCGCAGAGGTTCTCAGCATGATTGAGCCGCATGTCGTGCCCGGGGTCAGCACCGACACGCTGGACGCCATCTGCCACCAGCACATCGTGAACGTCCAGGGCGCCATCCCCGCCAATGTGGGCTACCTCGGTTATCCCAAGACCATACTGACCTCCGTCAACCAGGTGGTGTGCCACGGCATCCCCTCGCCCGGCAAGATCCTGAAACAAGGCGACATCGTCAACATCGACGTCGCCGTCATCAAAGACGGCTGGTTCGGCGACACCAGCCGCATGTTTTTTGTCGGCGCGCCCAGCGTGCTGGCCCGGCGCCTGGTCGCGACCACCTACGAAGCCATGATGGCCGGGATCAGGCAGGTCAGGCCCGGCGCCACCCTGGGCGACGTCGGCCATGCCATCCAGTCGGTCGCCCATCGCGAGCATTTCAGCGTGGTGCGCGAATACTGCGGCCACGGCATAGGCCAGGTCTACCACGAGGACCTGCAGGTGCTGCACTACGGCCGGCCCGGCGAAGGGATCAGGCTCGAGGCCGGCATGGTGTTCACCATCGAACCCATGCTCAACGCCGGCAAACGCGAAACCCGGCAGCTGGCCGACGGCTGGACCGTCGTGACCAAGGACAGGTCCCTGTCCGCCCAGTGGGAACACATGGTGGCCGTCACGCCGGAGGGCTATGAGGTGCTGACGGCCTGGCCGGGCGGCACCGGGGCTTACGCGCCGGTGTGAGGTTTGGCCGGGGCCGGCGCCCGCGGAATGCGCACGGTGAAGGTGGTGCCGTCGGCATCGTTGGAGCTGACCTCGATAGCACCGCCATGGGCAAGGGCGGTCTCCCGCGCGATGAACAGCCCCAGGCCGAGGCTGGTTCGGGGGCGGCCGGGCTGCTCACCGTCGACCGGAAGCTGCACCATGGCGCTGAAAATGGTTTTAAGGGCATCGGCGGGGATGGCGGGCCCACGGTTGGTCACGGCGATGGCGACCTCGTCTTGCCCGCCCTCCACATCCAGGGTGATGCCCGTCCCCCTGGCCCGGTACTGGGCCGCATTGGTGAGCAGGTTCACGATGACCTGCTGCAGCCGGACGCCGTCGAAGACGCCCGACAGGTCGCCGTCCGAGTGGAACTCAAATGCGCAATCGGGATGCGCCAACGCCGCGTCGTGCAGGGCCGCCTGCGCGATGTCGCCCATGTCCGAAGGCGAGGGCGCCATCGGCATCTTGCCGCCCAGCTGGCTGCGCGAGTATTCCAGCAAGTCGTTGACCATCGTCGACATGGTGGCCGCGCTTCGGACCAGTCTCTTGCCTATCGCCGTATTGCCCTCCGCCGAGTTCGACCGCACCAGCAGCGAGCCGGTCATGCTGATGGCTGAAAGAGGCGTGCGCAGGTCGTGGCCCAGGATCGCCAGGAAACGCTCGCGCGTCTTGTCGTTGTGCTCCGAGAAAGTCACCGCCGACTCGGCCAGGGCCTGGTCCACCGCTTCGTTGAAGCGCATCAGGTCGTCATGGATGTTCTCGTTGAACTCGCGCACGTAAGGCAGCCAAAGCCGCAGGACGCTCGCGCGCAGCGCGCGGAACTCGGCCGTGAGCTGCACCAGGGAGAAGCCGCTGACTTCGCGCAGCGTGCCATGGATGGAGGCCGCGCTGTTGGGAAACTTCGAAGGCGCATCGCCTTGCGACTTGGCCGTCTGCTGGGCGTCGCTCTGGAGGCTGTCGATGTCCAGCGCGATGGCCTTGAGCATCTGGGAGGCGTGGTCGCGCAGCGCCGCGCTGCTCATGAGGCTCGCGGCAGGCTCGAGTGTTTTCGCGAAAGCCTCCCACTCCACCAGAATATCCTCAGCGCGGTCGGTGAGAAATTGAGAAAGCTTCATATTGCCCCTTGTCGCCCAAGCGGACGTCACCCATTATGTTCGCGTGGGTTCCGCCTGGGTCCTGGGTGTTTGGTTGAGAGGCGGGACTTGTCGTGACAGACAAGCTGTGCTGCCCCTGCGAGTTTTCTTGCTCCTTCCCCCGCTGGGGGAAGGCAGGGATGGGGGCTCTTCGGCCTGCGATCTAAAGCCGGCTATGCCTCAAGCGCTGCAGGCCCCCATCCCAACCTTCCCCCAAAGGGGGAAGGAGCGGGGGCGGTGCACCGGTTAGCCGCTACTTGCCCTCATTGACCTGTTGCGCCCAGCTGGCCGTGTTGCTCTTCCCATCCAGGAAAGGCAGCACCGTCGGCACCAGGGCCGGCGCCAGGAAGAGGTCGTAGTGCGTGAACCCCGGCAATATCGCCAGCCGGTTCTTCGCCATGTGCTCCCGGCCCCAGCCCGCGTCCTTCAGCCCGCCGCCCAGCAGCTGGTAGAACTTCATGATGTGCTCGGGGCGGTACATGTCGCTGTCGCCGTAGACCAGCATCACCGGCATCGCCAGCTTCTTCACGTCCTCCGCATAGTCATAAGGCTTGCGCATGAAGGCGCCCATCTGGTCCAGCAGCCTGGGGAAATCCTGCGGGCGCGGCGCCACCTTGGCGTAGGACTTGTACATCGGGCTGTCCTTCATCATGTCGGCCATCGCCGCGCCGACTTGCGCCTGCATGGGCAGCATTTCCGGGAAGAAGCCGTCCTGCGCGTAGCCGGCCGACACCAGCGCCAGGCGCCGCACGCGCTCGGGGTGTTGCACCGCCATGCGAAAGCCGACACCGCCGCCCAGCGAATAGCCCATCACGTCCACCTTGTCGTAGCCGAGCTGCTTGACGATCTGCGCCATGTCGTCGCCCATGTCGACCACGCTCATGGGCCGCTCGGTCAGCGCCGTGCGGCCGTGGCCGTACAGGTCAACGCCGATGACCTGGCGGGTTTTGGTGAGCTCCGTCAGCACCGGGCCGAACATGTCGAAGTCGCCCAGGCCGCCATGCAAAAGCAGCAGCGGCTCGCCCTTGCCGTGCACCTGGTAGTGGTAGTTGACGCCGTTAACGCTGAGGTAGCCGGTCTTGACCGGCTTGCTGTCCTGGGCGTGGGCAGCGACCGGGACGATGGTGGCAAGCGCCACCGCGGCGCTGAGCAGCGGGGCGAAAAGAGTGTGCAGGAACTTCATCGATTTCTCCTTGGGTTAAAAAACAGGGACAAGCCCTATAGGCCCCCTCGGGCTTTTGGGCTTGCTTACCTGTTACGACGAGCGGGCCTGGAGAATTCGACAAAGTCCGGCTACGTAGGCCGCTACGTGAGAAACGTGAGGACCTAGGCAGCAGCCTGCGCCGCCGCCATGTCCATCCACACCGGCTCGAACACATGGCCGTCCGGGTCCTGGAAGGCGCGCGAGTACATAAATCCCATGTCCTGCGGTGGGCGAACGTCGGCCTTGCCGCCGGCGGCCGCCGCGGCCTGCGTGATGCTGTCCACGTCTTCGCGGCTGTCCCGCGACAGCGCCAGCAGCACTTCGCAAGTCTGCTGGGCGTCGGCGATGCGTTTGGCGGTAAAAGTCCCAAAGTACTCGTGCGTCAGCAGCATGAAGCTGATCGCGTCCGACCAGACCATCATCGCGGCCTGCTCGTTGCTGAACTGCATGTTCTGCTCGCAGCCTATCGCCTTGTAAAAGCGCAGGGCGGCGGTAAGGTCCTTCACGGGCAGGTTGACAAAAATCATCTTGGACATGGTGGTTCTCCTTGGGGTTGAGGTTGGTGGTTGGGGTGAATCAATCAATGCGTTTCAGCGCGGCGGTACTTGTCGCCCACTTCCGCGCGTATGGGCGCCGTGTCGTAGATGATGGTCATGGTGGCTATCAGGCCCTGCTCGTCGAAATCAAAAATGTCCACACAGCGAAAGCTCACATGCGAGCCGTCGGCCAGCTCCCACTGGTAGGTAAAACACACCGAAGCCCGGCGCGAGCCGGCTGCGCTCACAAATACTTCGGGGTCCTCCAGCACGCTGCGCCGCGTCGCCGCCTTGAGCTGCTCAAAAAATGCCTCCGCCGGCTGCACGCCAAGGAAGGGCGAGTTCACCATGCCCTGGGGGCTGAACAGCGACACGACGCCGGGCATGTCGCCTGCGGCCAGCAGGGCCAGGTACTTGTTAATGACGTCGATATAAGCGAGTGCGTTTGAGCTGATGACCATGGTGTGGGGGCGAGATAGAAGAATGAATAAATGAACAGGGCGCCATCGTAGGAGCGCCCGCGCACCAGCACCAACGAAAGATTTTGGGGTCAGCCATGTGCGGCGCGCATGGCTGCCTGCCGCAGCGGCGGGGCCACCACGATAAACTGCGCGCATGCCCGCCTTGCCGCCCCTCTATGCCCTGCAAGCCTTCCTGGCCGCTGCCGACTGCGGCAGCTTCACCGGCGCGGCCACCCGGCTCAACCTGACCCAGGGCGCGGTGAGCCGCCAGGTCCAACTGCTCGAGGAATATTACGGCTGCCCGCTGTTTGTGCGCGTGGCCCGCGGCCTGACCCTCACCGCCGAAGGTCAGCAGCTACTCGCGCCCGTGCGCCAGGCGATGGAAACCCTGGCCCAAGCCAGCGCACGCGTGCGGCGCGGCGCAGCAGACGTCCTCCGCGTTCAGTTCCCGCCCACCATGGCCGTCAGGTGGTTTTTGCCGCGCCTGCCGGCACTGCAGGCAGCGCTGCCCGGACTTGAGATTCGCGTCGCTACCCACTGGACCGATGCACCCGATTTCAGCAACACCGATGCCGACGCCATCATTGCCCACGGCAAGGGCGGTTGGCCCCACTTGATAGAGGTGCCGCTGATGCGCGAGCGCCTGGTGCCGCTGTGCACACCCCAGTTGGCCGCCGGCCTGCGCGAGCCCGCCGACCTGGCGAGTGTGACCCTGCTGCATGCCACGGCCAGCCGGCACGAATGGCAGTCCTGGCTGCGCGGCGCCGGCGTGCCGGAGCTGCAGGGCGCGCGTGAGCAATTATTTGACACGGTGGACATGTGCGTCCAGAGCGCTGAACGTGGGCTGGGGGTTGCGATTGCCGATGCTGCGCTGTTTACGGACCTGATTGCTTCGGGCAAGGTGGTGAAGCCCTTTGACATTGAGGTCGATAGCGGGAATGGCTACTTTCTGACTTATCCGCCTCAGCGGCGGGAGCAGCGGAGTATTCGGCTGTTTGAGGAGTGGATGCTGGCTGCGTTGCGGGGGTGAGGGTGGCCGAAGTGTTCCGCAACGCGGGGCCCACACATTTCGGGCGGGCTACGGAAACGCCGCTAATTTGATTTAGAGGTCAGGCGGTAGAGCTGGCTAACGATACTGTTCGATTATCAATCGCTAGGGTTCTTGACGCATTCGCGGGAACTTCGCTTAAGGCTGTTATTGACCTCAACGAGCAGGGCGCGCGCTGACAAAGCTCGTCTAATGCGCTGTGCAGCGAACTCCCTTAGAACGCAACGTGGCAACAAATTTGGCCGCCTCGCCTGCGCAGATGTCGGGGTAATAGTTGGAGTGGTATACGTCGGTTTTCTCACCGTCGTCGCGACGGTAAATGGCTTCGCAGCCGCCGCCTCTCTTACTCACGCGGACGGTGCGATCGACCCCCGCTAACGTACATGTGTAGAAGCTTGCGAGCTTCGAGTTTGTATCTCCATTGATCCACGAAGGCGCGGCCTCCCCGCGGCCGTAGCTCACCGAGGAAATAAAAGGCGGGTTCGAACCCATGTAAGTAAGTACCACGGTCGGCTCGCCATATCTGACGGTCTGTGTCTTGCCGGCGGACCAGCTTAGAACCCATTCGTTCCTCATCAGCGGAATCGCCTCGACCTTGGGCAATTGAGAGATCTTTGCAACGATGGCATTCCTTTTGGCTTGCACTGAACTTGGATCGATCCCGGTCCACTTTCCAACCTGCTGTTGGGGATCCAGTTTGGTCGGATCAATACGAGGCTTTCCGTTGGCATCAGTCAATATCTTGCCCCTTGCGTCTTTTGCCCATGTCGTCTTCGATACGCAGTCGAGGTCGCGCGCCGAGATGCACTGCACAGTGTCCCAGGCGCCTTTCACCTTTGGTGAGTACGCCTTTGCCTTTTCGTTCCCGGCCTGTACCAGGACGGCACCAGCCGATTTTAAAAAGCCATCTTTGATGGCTTGTTCGTCTCCGCCAGCGGCCGCGATAGCGATTCCGCCGGCTGCACCGGCCATTGCAGATTTTTTTAACACCTCACCCATGGTGCCGCTCGGCATACTTGCGACGGAAGTCCCAGCTTGAGCGGTTGCCGCGGCCAGCAGACCAGCCCGCAAGGCCTGGTCCGCATTACCGGTAGCTCGATATGTCGACCAAGCGGCATAGGCTGCGGCGCCGCCTGGGCCGCCATAAACTGCGGCGGTCGAAGCTGCGGCGGTGGCAATCAGTGAACTTTCCTGAGTTGCCTTCGCGAAGTTTGCTTCCGAAGCCTGGAGAGGTTCTACTGCGAGTCCCCACATGGAATCGATTACCTTGCCATCACGGAGGCGTTTTTCAGCATTGCGCGTAGCGTCTTCGTAAGCCTTCAGTTGATTGATGGTGTAGTTCGTCGCCGCGGTAGCCGCGTCCACTGTGTCTTGAAAGCTTTGCTTCGTCTGCTCCGCACTGTCTTTCCACGCTTTGACATACGTGGCGGATGCATCCTGCCCTGCCTTCACATAAGTATTAATCGTGTCGCTACCAGCCTTTTTTAAGGTCGCCACCGTGTCGCCACCAGCCTGCTGCAGGCTCTGAACAATGTCGCCGGCCGCGTTTTGCACTGTGGTCAGTGTGTCCTGGCCTAGCCTCTCGGTTTCTCTTTTGAGATTGTTTGTAACTTCTCCCGCAGGAGGAACTACCAGCCCAGGAGCCAACCTCTCCGTTCTGGCGGAGCAGATACACGCTCCGCCAAAGATGCAGTTCTCAACCTCGTTATCAGGGCAGGACCACGCAGCGGATGCCAGGGTTCCTATCAGAGCGGCAAGCGTTCTTGGCCACATACAATCTCCTGATCGTTTGATATGAACCGTGTTCCTGCGTTATTGACAGAGGCACAGTTGATCTGAATCACTGAAAGTGCAAGCAGATCCATTCACATCGTCACGGATTGACGCCGCTATGTTGAATTCCGTCGAAATCTGATCCAGTTAGCGCAGTAATTTCCATCCAAATCTGACCCACGTAGGCACTACCCTGCTTGTTTTAAAAGCAGGGGAATTCAGGAGTGATAGACGTGGCGACATTGAATGTCATCAGACGTTGGGCATTGAGGGATCAGATGTCCATCCGCGAGATCTCAAGGCGTACAGGCCTGGCTCGCAACACAGTGAAGAAGCACCTGCGATCGGAAGAGAGCGAGCCCAAGTACCCAAGACGGGTCAGCTCAAGCAAGCTCGATCCCTACGCCGAGAAGCTGGCCACCTGGCTGGTAATCGAGGCAACAAAATCGCGGAAACAGCGGCGCACTTTGAGGCAGATCCACACACTCAGCCCAAAAAGGAGAAAACCAAGAACTTATCCACATCGTGAGCAGCTTCTGCTCACAAAGAGTGTGGGTCAAGATTCGATGGAAAACTCGGGTCAGACTTCAGTGCAATTCAACACTTGAGGCGGATTCGGGAAAATTGAGGGTCTCCGGCCTCATTCAGGAGTTGCGCAAAAGGGGCGTTGGTTTTCAAAAGCTCCGCCGCCCTGGCCGACGCGGCGGTCACTACCATGACCAATTGCTCCAAGGACTTGCTGTAGTCGCGGAGGATGGTGGCCATTTCGGACGTGTCATTGATAGGTAGGCTTGTGGCTATCGCTGCGGATACCTCGGCCCAGGTTGCCGGCTTCCAATCGGGCTGGACAACATGATCAGAGGTGGACAACAGTGTCTTTGTGATCGTATGAACTGGCACCTTGTTCTTGTTTCCAGGACCAAGCCATATCGCTTGTTGCGATGTATCGCTTTCGTGAACCAGTTCAAACCCTTTGTTTAAAGCCGCATCGTAGCGGCGGAGTTGCTCGCTGGTCGGAACGCTCTTTAACTTTGCCTCGACGATGTGCGCGCGTTTGTTGTTCAGAACAAGCTCACCGGCCTCATCAGGAGCGCGCAAAAGCGGGACCAATATCAGGTCCATATGCTTTTTCTCCCGCCAGACTGCACATGTGGAGAGTTCGTCGCCCTCGACAGGAAATTTCAGGGCGACGCGCAAGCCGCGGCGCAATTGCTCAAGTTCCGGATCCTCCGACTCAAGGAGGAAGGCCAGAAAGTTGGTGTGGAACAGCTCCTTCGCTCCCAAGGACATGGCGAAGGTCGCAGAATTCTTGAGCGCTTCTATATTGGCGCTGCATCTGGCGGCTACGGATTTATTGTCTGGATCTGGCACGGTTGTCTCTTTCTTCCGCCTGTTGTGGTGGTCTCCACCGTCCTCGCACGGCTATCCCAGGCTGGCATGAGTACAGCCTCCACCGAGCCGAGCAAGTCTGCGACCGTTCCCCCTTCCTTGTCGGGGGCAACGGTCGTGACCGAAACGCGCTACTTCTTCCCGACAAAAGTGATGATGAGCTGGTCGAACTTCGCATCACCGGACACGTCCAGTGCTTGTCCTTCGGTCAACAGGGTTCCGGCTGACACTGTCCACGTCGCTCGTCCCAGCACGATTTCCACTGCGTTGGAGTGCGCGCTTATCGGACGAACAACAACATCGTCGACTCTGGAGATATAGCCGTCGCTGAACCGACTTTGGCCCCCAACAAAGTCGGTCAGCGAAGTTGGAGGGCGGGTGAGTTCGTTCTTGAGAACCAGATGGCTTTCATAGTCGAGACCCTGCGTTCCCTCTACAACCGCGATTAGTGTGTATTGCATGCAAACTAGATTAGCACAGCAAGCTACGGCGTTTCGCGGGGCCGGCGGCGCTCTGAATTCAGGTGGCGCGCCGGACGCTTCCACAGTGTCGCTGTCGAGCTCACACTTCCGTATGGTGCCCGAAACAGGGGGGCACCATGGTCATTTTCATCTATCGAAGTACGTTGCACGGACCCAGAGAGTTCACTGTATCTGACGAGGGGAGCATCGTTGAGATGGACGGTAAACCTCTTGCTGCTGGCGGTGGCTATCTTGGCGGTGTGCACAGGCGCATCCCGCTCAAGGCCGATGTGTGTAGCTTGAGGCGTGCGCGCGGCGCTGGTGGAAGGCACGGCCAGGGCGGCTCGCTATATACGGGCACAAGGCCAACGGAGTGGAGCCTTAGCTCCGAACATCAGGGCACAAGCCAGTAGTGGCAAAACGCCCTAGAGCCTGATTCGCGACCCCCACATACGCCACCCGGCGTATTCCCCAATCCCCCTCCGGTCCCCAGAATCCACTCATCGTTGCGCCAAAGCCTTGTTTTGACAGGCTTTTGCGCAGCGAAACGCGATTCAGTTACCCCCATACCTATCTACTACCGGAGAGGATCACATGCAAGAACGTCGATTTACCCTCAAGGCGATGACCGCCGCCGTTGCACTGGCCGCCCTGGGCGCCGTGCCCGCTTTTGCCCAGGACACGATCAAGGTCGGCGTGCTGCACAGCCTGTCGGGCACCATGGCTATCTCAGAAACCACCCTCAAAGACACGGTGCTGATGGCGATCGAAGAGATCAATGCCAAGGGCGGCGTGATGGGCAAGAAGCTCGAGCCCGTGGTGGTGGACCCGGCCTCCAACTGGCCGCTCTTCGCTGAAAAGACCAAACAACTGCTGGGCCAGGACAAGGTCGCTGTGATTTTCGGCTGCTGGACGTCGGTGTCGCGCAAGTCGGTGCTGCCGGTGGTCGAAGAAATGAACGGCCTGCTGTTCTACCCCGTGCAGTACGAGGGTGAAGAGCTGTCCAAGAACGTGTTCTACACGGGTGCGGCGCCCAACCAGCAGGCCATCCCTGCCGTTGATTACCTGATGAGCAAGGCCGGCGGCGGCGCCAAGCGCTGGGTGCTGCTGGGTACCGACTATGTTTACCCCCGCACGACCAACAAGATCCTGCGCGCTTATTTGAAGAGCAAGGGCGTGGCGGACAAGGACATCGACGAGAAATACACCCCGTTTGGCCACAGTGATTACCAGACCATCGTGGCTGACGTGAAGAAGTTCTCGCAAGGCGGCAAGACGGCCGTGGTGTCCACCATCAACGGCGACTCGAATGTGCCTTTCTACAAAGAGCTGGGCAATGCCGGCCTCAAGGCCAAAGACGTGCCCGTGGTGGCCTTCTCGGTCGGTGAAGAAGAGCTGCGCGGCGTGGACACGAAACCCCTGGTCGGCCACCTGGCCGCCTGGAACTACTTCCAGTCGATCAAGAGCCCGGCCAACACCGAGTTCATCAAGAAGTGGTCGGCTTATGCCAAGGCCAAGAAGCTCCCCGGCTCCGACAAGCCTTTGACCAACGACCCGATGGAAGCCACCTACATCGGCATCAACATGTGGAAGCAGGCCGTCGAGAAGGCCAAGTCCACCGATACCGACAAGGTGATCGCCGCCATGGCCGGCCAGACCTTTAACGCACCCTCGGGCATCGTGAGCAAGATGGACGAGAAGAACCACCACCTGCACAAGTCGGTGTTTATCGGCGAGATCAAGGCGGACGGCCAGTTCAATGTGGTGTGGAAGACGCCTGGTCCTGTGAAGGCCAAGCCATGGTCTCCTTACATTGAAGGCAATGCTTCCAAGCCTGACGAGCCTGCCAAGAAGTAAAGGCTGTGGGTGGGTTTAGGCCGGTTGGCCCCCACCCTAGCCCTCCCCCAGAGGGGGAGGGGATCTGATTCTGGCTCCTTCCTCCAGAGGGGGATTAGAGTCTGGCTCCTTCCCCCGCTGGGGGAAGGCTGGGATGGGGGCCAGCGGCCTCAAGCCCTGACACCCAGCTCAAACAACAGGAAGTTGCAGTCTGGGCGCCCCACCGATAAGCTGGTGCGCGCCCAACCTACAGGTTCTTTCCACATGCTGCTACGCCATTTACTTTTCTCTCTCCTCACGCTCCTGACAGCAGCCCATGCCCACGCCTTGACCGCCGACGAGGTCAAGGGCATGGCCCTGGGCGAGACGGAAGCGCGGGTGGAGGCTTTGGCCAAAGCCGCGGCTGTCGCGGACGACAAGACGGCGGCGTTTATCCAGGCGCTGGGTGACGACGCGGTGAAGACCAAAGGCGACAAGGTGTTTGTCGTGAAGGACGACAAGGCTTTTGACCCGATCACGGGCGCCGAGACACCGCTGCCGGCCGATGCCGAGGATGTGATCAACCCCAACCTGATGCGCAGCGAGATCGACAACGCGCTGGCGGCGCTGAAGCTGTTTTCCAAAGACGAAAAGCAGCGGCGCGACGCGATCAAGACCCTGGGCGGCGACAACGATGAAGCGCGCCTGCCCTTGATCGAAAAAGCCTACGCGGCCGAGACCGTGCCCGAGCTCAAGAACCAGCTGGAGCTGATGCGCTCGGCCATTTTGCTGGGCAGCAGCGACAAGGCCAAGCGCCTGGCGGCGGCGGCGCAGCTGGCCGGCAGCAAAAACCCTGCGACCAAGACGGTGCTGATAGAGCGCCTGGGCACCGAGGCGGATGCCGACGTGAAGGTGGCGCTGCAGGCGGCGCTGGCCAAGGTGGAGGCCTCGCTCGAATGGGGCAACAAGCTGGGCGCGATTTTCAGCGGCATCAGCCTGGGCAGCATCTTGCTGCTGGTGGCGCTGGGCCTGGCCATCACCTACGGGCTGATGGGCGTCATCAACATGGCGCATGGCGAGCTGATGATGATCGGCGCTTACGCGACCTATGTGGTGCAGGGCCTGTTCCAGCGCTATTTGCCTGGGCTGTTTGACTGGTATTTGCTGGCGGCAGTGCCTGTTGCTTTTATGGCCTCGGCTCTGATGGGCGCGGCGCTGGAGCGCGGGGTGATCCGCTTCCTGTACGGCCGGCCGCTGGAAACCTTGCTGGCCACCTGGGGCATCAGCCTGATGCTGCAGCAGCTGGTGCGCTCCATCTTCGGTGCGCAAAACGTCGGTGTCGAAAACCCGGTGTGGATGAGCGGCGGCGTGCAGGTGCTGGGCAACCTCTCGCTGCCTTACAACCGCCTGGTGATCATCGTCTTTGCGGTGGCGGTGCTGCTGGGCGTAGCCTGGCTGATCAGCCGCACGCGCCTGGGCCTGTTTGTGCGCGGCGTCACGCAGAACCGGCCGATTGCCTCGTGCATGGGCGTGAACACGGCGCGTGTGGATACCTACGCCTTCGCGCTGGGCTCCGGCATCGCGGGCCTGGCAGGCTGCGCGCTGAGCCAGGTGGGCAACGTGGGCCCTGACCTGGGCCAGGGTTACATCGTCGACTCCTTTATGGTCGTGGTGCTGGGCGGCGTGGGCCAGCTGGCGGGCACGGTGTATGCCGCGCTGGGCCTGGGCATCCTCAATAAATTCCTCGAAGGCTGGACGGGCGCCGTGCTGGCCAAGATCGCCGTGCTGGTCTTCATCATCATCTTCATCCAGAAGCGGCCGCAAGGCATCTTCGCGATGAAGGGTAGATCGGCGGAGGCTTGAACATGAGCGCCCCTACCAATTCCCCCATGGCAACCCCCAACACCGTGGCCTCCCGCGTGCATCTTCCCGCCAAAGGCCCGCTGCTGACGCGCGGCGGCTGGAGCGCCTTCATGATGGCGCTGATCGCCGTCTGTGCCCTCGCGCCCGTGCTGAATCTCTGGGTGCCCGAGGGCAGCATGTTCCACATGAGCACCTATGTGGTGGCGCTGCTGGGCAAGATCATGTGCTACGCGATCTGCGCGCTGGCCATGGACCTGATCTGGGGCTACACCGGCATCCTCTCGCTGGGCCACGGCGTGTTCTTCGCGCTGGGCGGTTACACCATGGGCATGTATTTGATGCGCCAGATCGGCCGCGACGGCAATTACAAAAGCGATTTGCCGGACTTCATGGTTTTCCTGGACTGGAAGGTGCTGCCCTGGCACTGGACTTTCAGCGACAGTTTTGCGGCGACGCTGTTCCTGATCGTCGCGGTGCCGGGCATCGTGGCCTTTGTGTTCGGCTTTTTTGCCTTCCGCTCGCGCATCAAGGGTGTGTATTTTTCGATCATCACCCAGGCCATGACCTTTGCGGCCATGCTGCTGTTCTTCCGCAACGAGACGGGCTTCGGCGGCAACAACGGTTTTACCGACTTCAAGCGCATCCTGAACATCCCGCTGGCGACGCCCTCGATGCGCATGGTGCTGTTTGTGCTGACGGGCCTGACGCTGCTGGGTTTCTTCCTCTTTGCCAAATGGCTGGTGGGCAGCAAGTTCGGCCGCGTGCTGCAGGCGATTCGCGACGCGGAAACACGCGTGATGTTCTCGGGCTACAGCCCGCTGGGCTACAAACTCACGATCTGGGTGATCTCGGCCGTGATGTGCGGCGTGGCCGGCGCTTTGTATGTGCCGCAGGTCGGCATCATCAACCCGAGTGAGATGAGCCCGGCCAATTCGATCGAGATCGCGATCTGGGCGGCAGTGGGCGGACGTGCCAGCCTGATCGGCCCGATCGTTGGTGCCTTTATCGTCAACGGCGCCAAGAGCTGGCTGACGGTGGCTTATCCTGAGTTCTGGCTGTACTTTTTAGGCGCGCTGTTTATCAGCGTCACGCTCTTCCTACCCGATGGCGTGGTGGGCCTGGTGAAAAAGCTGCGCAAAGGCGGTGCCAAATGACCCCCGACCTTCTTGAGCAGGGCGCGCGCCGCGTGGAAGAGCGCCTGGCTGCGCTCGAAGCCGGTAAATCGAATACCGAATCCGGCGGCCGCAGCGCCAGCGGCAGCCGTGTGGCCCATGCCAGCGGCGAGGTGGACGTCACCCACGGCCGCATCCTGTACCTGGAAGACGTGAGCGTGAGTTTTGACGGTTTCAAGGCGATCAACAAGCTGAGCCTGGACATCGCGCCCGGCGAGCTGCGCTGCATCATAGGCCCCAACGGCGCCGGCAAGACGACGATGATGGACATCATCACTGGCAAGACCCGGCCCGACGAAGGCACGGTGTTTTTCGGCAGCACGATCGATTTGCTGCGCCACAAGGAAGCCGAAATCGCCCAGCTGGGCATAGGCCGCAAGTTCCAGAAGCCCACGGTGTTCGAGCAGCTCACGGTGTTTGAAAACCTGGAGCTGGCCCTGAAGACCAACAAGGGCGTGAAGCACTCGATGTTCTTCAGGCTGGACTCCGCCCAAAGCGACCGCCTGGCCGAAATCCTGGTGACGATTCACCTGGCCGACAGTGTGGGTCGCCTGGCCGGCAACCTGAGCCATGGGCAGAAGCAGTGGCTGGAGATTGGGATGCTGTTGATGCAGGATCCGAAGTTGTTGTTGTTGGACGAGCCGGTCGCCGGCATGACCGATGAGGAGACGGCGCGGACGGCTGAGCTCTTCCTTACGCTCAAGGGGCAGCACTCCTTGATGGTGGTGGAGCACGATATGAGTTTCATTAAGACGATTTCTGAAATCGTCACTGTCCTTTGCGACGGCTCGGTGCTGGCGCAGGGGACGCTTGACCAAGTGCAGGCGGATGAGCGGGTTATTGAGGTTTATCTTGGGAGATAGGGACGCTTCTTTGCCGGTTCTTGCTCCGGCGGTGCGCGCCCTTCTGAGTTTTGCTGGCCGGGGTCGCCCGGCGGCGAGGCACTTTTCTTTGCTTCGCCAAAGAAAAGTACCCAAAAGAAAGGCGACCCGCAGTCTGGGTCCCTACGCTTCGCTACGGGCAACCTGCGGTGCTCGACTACGGCGGGGTCTCGCGCAAACTCGCTTCGCTCAGACAAGCGCGATCCCTGATCCGCCTACGTCTGCGCTCCTCGGCCCAGCCAGGACGGGGCAAGCGGGAACGGGAACGGGAGCGGGAACAGAAGACAAACACCAAAGAACAACTCAAGACAAACAAGGACTCGCCTTGGCGAGTCCTTGTGGTTTTCAGTATTTGGATTTGGTATTCCCTCCCCACCCCTTGTGGATGCGCCGAGGAGCGGAGGTCCAGACGGATCAGGGATCGCGTTGTTTGAGCGAAGCGAGTTTAGCGAGACCCCGGCTGGACCGAGCACCGCAGGTTGCCCGTAGCGAAGCGAAGGGACGCAGCAACCAGGGTCGCCTTTTCTTTTGCTTACTTTTCTTTTGGCGAAGCAAAAGAAAAGTGAGTAGCTGCCGGGCTACCCCCGGTCAGCAACCCTCAGCAGAGCACGCTCAAATCAGAACCCCTCCGGCAAGAGTAAGGAACCCCATATGCTCATAGCCAAAAACATCAATCAATACTACGGCGGCTCCCACATCCTCCGAGATGTGAGCCTAGACGCCCACCTGGGCAAGGTAACAGTACTCCTGGGCCGCAACGGCGTAGGCAAAACCACACTGCTCAAGTCATTGATGGGCCTGGTCCCCATCAAAACCGGAACCATAGAATTCGACGGCAAACAAATCCAATCCAGCACCCCCTACGAACGGGCAAGGGCAGGGATAGGCTTCGTCCCACAAGGCCGCGAAATCTTCGCCCGCCTCACAGTAGAAGAGAACCTCCGCATGGGCCTGGCCTACAAGAGCGCGTCGACACCTATCCCGGCCGAGTTGTACGAACTGTTCCCCGTACTCAAGCAGATGCTGGGCCGCCGCGGCGGTGACCTGTCGGGCGGGCAGCAGCAGCAGCTGGCGATTGCACGCGCGCTGGCGGCCAAGCCCAAGCTCTTGATCCTGGACGAGCCGACCGAGGGCATACAGCCCAGCATCATCAAGGACATAGGCCGCGTGATCCGCATGCTGGCGGACCGGGGCGACATGGCCATCCTGCTGGTGGAGCAGTACTACGACTTCGCGCAGGAGCTGGCCGACGACTACCTGGTGATGGAGCGCGGCGAGTTCATCGCGCGCGGGCAGGGCAAGGACATGGAAACCAACGGCGTGCGGCAGCTGGTGGCGATCTAGTTTTCTCCCACTCTCACTCCCTCTCCCTCTGGGAGAGGGCAGGGGTGAGGGCCGGCGGCGACTGATGAGCTACCCTCTATGCACAAGCCGTCGCCCCTCACCCCACCCTCTCCCCAAGGGGGCGAGGGAGTAAATACATGCTGGCGCAACAACATCCGGTTTTCTCCCTCTCCTCGCGGGGAGAGGGCAGAGGTGAGGGCCGACGGCAGGCGATAGACTACGGTTCCTTGCACAAGCTGCGGCCCTCATCCGCCCCCTCCTGGGCGAATGGGAGTCAATGCCTGTGCACGGCAAGGCGGCACAACAGGCCGGCAACAACAATCAATAAAAAAGGTACACGCCGATGGCTTTGCTGGCCTTGGACAACTGGCTGATCCGGGAAAAATCGCATGAGGGCCTGTCGGGATTTCGCCGCTTTCTGGTGGAGTTCGGCTGCTTCGGCCTCAAGGAGGCGAGGGCCTGCCTGTTTGCCGGGCTGTTTTTTGCGGCGGTGTTCCTGGTGCCGCGCGCCGGTGTGGCGGGTATTCCGCGCTATGACCTGCTGCTGGTGATCGCGCTGCTGATCCAGGGCTGGATGGTGCTGGCCAAACTGGAAACGCTGGACGAGCTGAAAGCCATCTGCCTGTTTCATGGGGTGGGATTCGCGCTGGAGGTCTTCAAGACCTCGGGATCCATCCAGTCCTGGAGCTACCCGGACTTTGCCTATACCAAGCTGTTCGGCGTGCCGTTGTTTTCGGGCTTTATGTATGCGGCGGTGGGCAGCTACATCATCCAGGCCTGGCGCCTGTTCGACCTGCGGATCCGGCATCACCCGCCGCACTGGATGGCCGTGGTGATCGCGGTATTGGTGTACGCCAATTTTTTCACGCACCATTACTGGGGCGACTACCGCTGGTACATGGCGGCCTGCCTGGCGGGCTTGTACGCGAGGTCTACGGTGATCTTCCGGCCCTACGACAGGGACCGCAGCATGCCCCTGCTGCTGGGCTTTTTGCTGATCGGGTTTTTTATCTGGGTGGCGGAGAACATCAGCACCTTCTTCAGCCTCTGGCATTACCCCAACCAGCTCGGCGCCTGGTCCCTCGTGCATGTGGGCAAATGGAGTTCCTGGTCGCTGCTGGTGGTGATGACCTTCACCATCGTGGCCAACCTCAAGCATGTGAAGGCACGCATCCATGTGCCCGAGTGATGTGGATGAGGCAGGGTGCCGCGCATGAAGCTGCGTTTTGACCGGGAGGCGGCGCTGTGGGCCGTCCTCATTTTCATTGTTGAAGTGCTGATCGCGACCGTGTGGTCGCACCACCCCTGGCTGCGGGGTTTCGTCGGCGACGTGCTGGCGGTGGTGTGGGTGTACTTCCTGCTCAAGACCGTGGTCAAGGCCGGCATTCCAAGCCTCGCGCTGCTGGCGTTCGCCGTGGGCTGCGGGGTCGAGCTTGCCCAGTACGTGGCGGCCGTGAACGGCTGGCACGTCGAGAACCGGGCGCTCAGGATTGTGCTGGGCTCGGTGGCCGACTGGATGGACGTGCTGGCGTATGCCTGTGGATTTTTGGGCGTGCTGGCGCTGGAGTCTCTTCTTGCGCGGCTTGCTCCCTCTCCCTCTGGGAGAGGGTTGGGGTGAGGGCCGGCGGCGGTCGATAGGGCGCTGCCTTCATTCATAAGCCGTCCCCCTCACCCCAACCCTCTCCCCAAAGGGGCGAGGGAGTAATACAAATCTCGGGTAGGATGGCGCTGGGCCGGCCCCATTGCCGGCCACGTCGCTCGGACGGTTCCGGGCGCTCACGTGAAAGTCTCCTTCTATGTCTGCTTCTCCAGGCAAGCGCCGCTTCGCGCGCATTGACCGCCTTCCCCCTTACGTCTTCAACATCACGGCCGAGCTGAAACTCGCGGCGCGCCGGCGCGGCGAGGACATCATCGACATGAGCATGGGCAACCCGGACGGCGCCACACCGGCGCACATCGTGGCCAAGCTCGTGGAGGTCGCGCAGCGTCCCGACACCCACGGCTATTCGGCCAGCAAGGGCATCCCGCGGCTGCGGCGCGCCATCGCGCACTGGTACCAGAGCCGCTACCAGGTGGCGATAGACCCCGACACCGAAGCCATCGTGACCATAGGCTCCAAGGAGGGCCTGGCCCACCTGATGCTGGCCACGCTGGACCGCGGCGACACCGTGCTGGTGCCGGACCCGAGTTATCCCATCCACATCTACGGCGCGGTGATCGCCGGCGCCGACATACGCTCGGTGCCGCTGACGCCGGACACGGATTTTTTCGCCGAGCTGGAGAAAGCCATACGCGGGAGCTACCCCAAGCCCAAGATGATGGTGCTGGGTTTCCCCTCGAACCCGACGGCGCAGTGTGTGGAACTGGAGTTTTTCGAGAAGGTGATCGCGCTGGCACGCAAGCACGACATCTTTGTGGTGCACGACCTGGCTTACGCCGACATCGTGTTCGACGGCTGGAAAGCACCGTCCATCATGCAGGTGCCCGGCGCCAAGGACATCGCGGTGGAGTTCTTCACGCTGTCCAAGAGCTACAACATGGCCGGCTGGCGCGTGGGCTTCATGGTCGGCAACCCCGACCTGGTGGCGGCGCTGGCCCGCATCAAGAGCTACCACGACTACGGCACCTTCACCCCGCTGCAGGTGGCCGCGATCGCCGCGCTGGAAGGCGACCAGCAATGCGTGAAAGACATCGCCGCCCAGTACCAGGCCAGGCGCGACGTGCTCTACAAAGGTTTGATCGAAGCCGGCTGGCCGGTGGATTGCCCCAAGGCCTCGATGTACATCTGGGCGCGGATTCCCGAGGCCTATCGCAAGCTCGGCTCGCTGGAGTTTGCCAGGCAGCTGCTGGACAAGGCCAAGGTTTGTGTGTCGCCTGGGATTGGGTTTGGCGACCACGGGGATGACTATGTTCGGTTTGCTTTGATTGAGAATGAGGCTCGGATTCGGCAGGCTGTTAGGGGGATTAAGGCTATGTTCAAGGTTGATGGGGTTCGGTAGCTTTTGCCGGTCTTGCTCCGGCAGGGCGCTCTCTTCCGAGGGTTGCTGGCCGGGGATTGCCCGGCAGCAAGTAACTTTCTTTTGCTTCGCCAAAAGAAAGTCACCAAAGAAAGGCGACCCGCAGTCTGGGTCCCTACGCTTCGCTACGGGCAACCTGCGGTGCTCGACTACGGCGGGGTCTGGCTAAACTCGCTACGCTGCGCTTCGCTCAGACAACGCCAGCCCTGATCCGCTTGTCTCTGCGCTCCTCGGCCCAGCCAGGACGGGGCAATCGGGATCGGGGAAAGAAGACAGAAAACGAAAACACAAAGAAGACAAACACATACAAGGACTCGCCGTGGCGAGTCCTTGTTTCTTCAGGTATTCGGTATTGG